>JAXMCI010000016.1:0-170949 GCA_046349435.1 Dongiaceae bacterium
CACCCCGGCCTGGCGCAGCGCATCGGCGAGCGCGTTGTAGCCGGCGGCAAGCGCGCCGGTGGTGCCGGCCTCGCCGACGCCCTTGCTGCCGAGCGGGTTGCCCGGGCTCGGCACCTCGACATGCTCGGTGACGAAGGACGGCAGGTCGTCGGCCCGCGGCATGGCGTAGTCCATCAGCGAGCCGGTGAGCAGCTGGCCGCTGCCCGGCTCGTAGACGGCCTGCTCGAGCAGCACCTGGCCGAGCCCCTGGGCGATGCCGCCGCGCAGCTGGCCGTCGACCAGCGGCGGGCTGATGGCGCGGCCGACATCGTCGACCGCGACGAAGGAGACGACGCGCGTCGCGCCGGTCTCCGGATCGATCTCCAGCTCGGCGACGTGGCAGCCATTGGGGAAGGTCGAGGGCACGTTGCCGGTGCCGGTGACCGAGAGCAGCCGGCCCTGGGCGGCGAGATCGCCGAGCGACAGGCCCTGGCCGCTGGCCGGGCGGACCACCCGGCCGTCCCGCCACGCCACCTCCCCCGCCGGCACCTGCATCAGCTCGGCGCCGGCGGCGACCGCGGCGGCGATCAGCGCGTCGCAGGCGACCAGCGCCGCGGCGCCGCCCACCGTCATCGAGCGCGAGGCGAAGGAGCCGATGCCGCCCGGCACCAGCGCGGAATCGCCCTCGCAGAAGCGCACCTCGCCGACCGGGATGCCGAGCCGCCCGGCGACCAGCGGCCCGAACACCGTCTCGTGCCCCTGCCCGTTCGACTGCATGCCGCTGCGGAACAGCACGGCGCCGTCCGGGGCGAGGTCGAGCCGCACATCCTCGACCGGCACCACCCCGGCGATCTCGACATAGCAGGCGAGCCCGAGGCCGCGCAGCCGGCCGGCCGCACGCGCGGCCTCGCGCCGCGCCGGGAATCCCGCGAGGTCGGCGAGCGCCGCGGCGCGGTCGAGGAGGCGCGCGAACTCGCCGCTGTCGTAGCGCACGCCGTTGGGCGGCTCGTAGGGCATCGCCGCCGGCGGCACCAGGTTGCGCCGGCGCAGCTCGACCGGATCGAGCCCGAGGTCGCGCGCCGCCTGGTCGACGAGATGCTCGAGCAGCAGGTTGGCCTCGGGCCGGCCGGCGCCGCGATAGGGCGCCACCGGCACGGTGTTGCTGTAGACGCACTTGATCGCGACGTGGATCGCCGGCGTGCGGTACATGCCGGCGATGCAGCTGTGGAAGTTGCGCGTCGCGGTGAAGGTGGTGAACAGCGTCTGGTAGGCGCCGACATTGACGGTCGAGCGCACCCGCAGCCCGGTGAAGCGGCCCTCGGCATCGAGCGCCAGCTCGCCCTCCAGCCAGCTGTCGCGGCCGTGCGTGTCGGAGAGGAAGGCCTCGCTGCGCGTCGCCGTCCATTTCACCGGGCGGCCGACCCGGCGGCTGGCCTCGAGCAGCGCGACATATTCGGGATAGGCGAGCGCCTTGGCGCCGAAGCCGCCGCCGACCTCGCGGCTGACCACCCGCACCCGCCCGGCCGGCAGCCGCATCAGCGCCGCGACCTCGCCGGCCAGCCCGGCCGCACCCTGCGAGCCGGTATAGAGGTCGAAGCGGTCCTCCGCCGGCCGGTACTCGGCGACCGCGGCGCGCGGCTCGAGCGGCACAACGGCCAGGCGCTGGCTGCGGATCCTGACGCGGGCGACGTGATGCGCCGCGCCCATCGCCGCCGCGACCGCCGCAGCGTCGCCCGCCGCGAAGTCGAGCGCGACGTTGTCCGGCATCTCCGGCCACAGCACGATCGCCGGCGCCGGATCGTGCACCGGCTCGACCAGGGCCGGCAGCTCGGCGTAGCGCGTGACGATCGCCTCGGCGGCGTCCTGCGCCGCCACGGCGCTCTCAGCCACCACCATGGCGACCGCCTCGCCGACATGGCGCACCCGCCCGACGGCCAGCGGCGGCCAGTCGGGCCGCCGCATCGGGCTGCCGTCGGCGTTCTGCTGCGGCGGGAAGTCGGGCAGCCGGCCATAGCCGAGCGGCGCGAGGTCGGCGCCGGTCAGCACCAGCAGCACGCCGGGCATGGCGCGCGCCGCCTCGGTCTCGACCGACAGGATGTCGGCATGGGCCACCGGCGCGCGCAGGAAGGCGGCCCAGGCCTGGCCCGGCAGGTTGAGGTCGTCGCTGTAGCGGCCCTGGCCGCGCAGCAGCCGGAGATCCTCGACCCGCCCCTCCCAGCGCGCGGCGCCGAGGTTCACGCCGGATCCTCCGGCGGCAGCGCCGGCCGGCCGCGCATGCGGTCGGCGATCTTCTCCGCCATCATGATGATGACCGCGTTGATGTTGCCGCCGACCAGGTCGGGCATCGCCGAGGCGTCGACGACGCGCAGCCGCTCCAGCCCGTGCACCCTGAGCTCGGGATCGACCACCGCCATCGGGTCGCCCGCCAGGCCCATGCGGCAGGTGCCGGCGGGGTGGTGGGCGGTGGCGGCATTGGCGCGGATGTGCGCGTCGAGCTCGGCCGTGGTCCGCAGGCCGTTGGAGCGCTCGCTCGCGCGGAACCCGTCCAGCCGCTTCTGCCGGCCGAGATCGCGCACCAGCTCGAGCCCGGCGCGGATGCCGCGCCAGTCCGCCTCGCGCTCGAGGAAGTTCTGGTGGATGCGCGGCAGGTCGTCGGGATCGGCCGAGGCGAGCTCGATCCAGCCGCGGCTCTCCGGCCGCACCAGCACGGCGCGGCAGGCATAGGTGTCGGGCACCGGCCGGGTGAAGGGCTCGAGATAGGGCTTGCCGCCGAGGGGCGCGGCGCGGAACAGGATCTGGGTGTCGGGCAGCGCGCCGGCGGCCGCGCTCTTCAGGAAGGCGGTCCAGCCGCTCGGCAGGTCGGTGGCGAAGCCGGTGCCGAAGGCGTAGGCGCGGCCGAGCTCGCGCGCGATCCGGTCGATGCGCATCTGCTCGGTGAACAGGCTGCGGCCGCTGCGGACATACTCGATGCCGACCGAGAGATGGTCCTGCAGGTTGCGCCCGACGCCGGGCAGCGCATGGCGCACGGCGATGCCGTGCGGCGCCAGCGCCGCGGGGTCGCCGATCCCGACAGCATCAGCAGCTGCGGCGAGTTGACGACGCCGCCGCAGAGGATCACCTCGCGCTCGGCGCGGGCCACCGCCAGCTCGCTGCCCTGGCGGTACGCGACGCCGGCGGCGCGATCGCCCTGGAACAGCACCCGCGTGGCCAGCGCGTACTGCGCCAGCACCAGGTTGCTCCGCCGCAGCGCCGGCCGCAGATAGGCGTCGGCGGCGCTGCAGCGCAGGCCGCGGCGGATCGTCATCTGCATCCGCCCGACGCCCTCCTGGTCGGCGCCGTTGTGGTCGTCGTTGTGGCGGAAGCCGGCATCGGCGCTGGCCTCCAGCCAGGCTCCCACGATCGGGTCGTCGTAGCGCGAGGTGACGACGCCGAGCGGGCCGCTGCCGCCGCGATAGGCGCTGGCGCCGCCCTCCCAGGTCTCCTGCCTGCGGAAATAGGGCAGCACCTCGGGATAGGACCAGCCGCTCAGCCCGGCCGCCGCCCAGCGCGCGTAGTCGGCGCGGTGGCCGCGGATGTAGGTCATCGCGTTGACCGAGGACGAGCCGCCGATCACCTTGCCGCGCGCGAACTCGATCTCCCGGTTGTTCAGCCGCGGCTCGGGCTGGCTGAAATACATCCAGTCATGCAGCCGCTTGCCGAGGATCTTGCCCCAGCCGAGCGGCAGGCGGATCCAGGGATCGCGGTCGGAGCCGCCCGCCTCGAGCAGCAGGACGCGCACGTCGCGGTCCTCGCTGAGGCGCGCGGCGAGCGTGCAGCCGGCCGAGCCGGCGCCGACGATGACGTAGTCGAAGGCCGCTTCGCTGGCCATCGCCGGAGGGTGCGCCGCGCCCTGGCGGCGAATCCCTTGGCCAGGCGCGACTTCTCGTTCTCGAACACCGCGTCGTCGGCATAGCCGACGGGGCCCGCCGGCCGGTGCCGATCAGGGTCTGCAGATAGGCCGGCTCCAGCCCCTCGTTGACGAAGCCGTGCAGCACGCCGGGCGGGCAGGAGATGCAGCCCCACTGGCCCAGCCGCTTGGAGACGCGCCGGCCGGTCTCGTCCTCGAGGAAGAAGGTCACCAGCCCCTGCAGGACGAAGAACACCTCCTCGACCTCGTGGGTGTGGGCCGAGCGCCCTGCCCCGGCGGCAGGAACATGACGCTGAGGGTGAAGCCCTTGGCGGGGATGAAGTTCGGGTCGTTGTGCTTGCCCGAGCCGCCGGCGCCGATGAAGCGGTGCTGCGCGCGGCGGCGGCCCTCGATGCGGGAATCGGCGAAGGCGTCCCAGTCCGGGGTGATGTCGGCGAAGGACTTGGTGTAGCGGGCCAGGATGTCCTCGAGGGACATGCCCGCCAGCTCGGCCGGCCGCTCATGCCTGATGCTCATGCCAAGCTCCCCGTTCCCCTCTGGTCCCGGGCCATGCTCGCGTGGCCCCGGCCGTCATGCAATTAGAATAGTTCGACCGCCGCGTTGCGGCGGGCGCAACGAACCGCCGGCCCGTCCTAGAGCTTGATGTTGACGTTCTTCACCTGGGTGAAGGCGAACAGCTCGTCGCGGCACTCCTCGCGGCCGAGCCCCGACTGCTTGTAGCCGCCGAACGGCGCACCGAGGAAGTGCGAGCCCACCTGGTTGATCCAGACATAGCCCGCCTGGACCCGCGCGGCGGCGCGGTGGGCGGTGGCGAGGTCGCGGGTGAAGATCGCCGCGGTCAGCCCGTAGTCGAGCTGGTTGACCAGGCGGTAGAGCTCCTCCTCGTCGCTCCAGCGCAGCACCGAGAGCACCGGCCCGAAGATCTCCTCGCGCGCGATGCGCATGCCCATGGTGACGTCGGCGAACACCGTCGGCAGCACGAAGAAGCCGTTCTCCAGCCCGGGCGTGCCGGGCGGCCCGCCGCCGGTCAGCAGCCGGGCGCCGTCCTCCTTGCCGAGCGCGATGTAGCGCAGCACCTTCTCGTACTGCGCGCGGTCGACCAGCGGCCCCATGGTGGTGGCCGGGTCGGTCGGCAGGCCGGGCACGAAGCGGCCCGCCGCCGCGACGATGCCGTCGAGCACCGCCTCGTACTGGCTGGCATGGATGAAGGCCCGGCTGGTCGAGCCGCAGGACTGGCCGGCCCACGCGAAGTTCATGCCGGCGACGGCGCCCGCCGCCACCGCCGCCGGATCGGCGTCGGGATAGGCGATCAGCGCGTTCTTGCCGCCGAGCTCGAGGGCCACCGGCGCCACCCGCTCGGCCGCGGCGCGCAGGATCGCCTTGCCGGTGGGGATGCTGCCGACCAGCGAGACCTTGGCGACCGCGGATGGGCGGCCAGCGCGGCGCCGCAGTCGCGCCCGCCGGTGACGACGTTGAAGACGCCGGGCGGCAGCACCTCGGCGGCGAGCTCGGCCAGCCGCAGCGCCGAGAGCGGCGTCTGGTGCGCCGGCTTCAGCACCACCGTGTTGCCCGCCGCCCAGGCCGGCGCCGGCCGGGTCACGCCGAACAGCACGGGATGGTTGAAGGCGGCGATGCAGGCGACCGCGCCGAGCGGCTCGCGGACGGTGTAGTTGAGATGGCCGCCGCCCATCGGGACGGTCTCGCCCTTGAGCTCGGTGACCAGCCCGGCGAAGTATTCCAGCGTCACCGCCGAGACCTCGACGTCGCGCAGCATGCCGGCGATCGGGCTGCCGCAATTCTCCGCGTCGAGCCCGGCCAGCTCGCGCGCGTTGCGGCGCAGCAGCGCCGCCAGCGCCTTCAGCCGCTCGGCGCGCTCCAGCGGCTTCAGCGCGCTCCAGGCCGGGAAGGCCGCCGCCGCGGCGCGCACCGCGCGGTCGACGTCCTCGGCCCCGGCATCGGGCACGCTGCCGAGCGCGGCGCCGGTCGCCGGGTTGATCGCCGCCATGCTGCCGGGGGCCAGCGCATCCTGCCAGCGCCCGTCATAGAAGAGCCGCCGCCCCGCCGCGTCCGCCTCGCCCATTGCCCGCTCCCCGCCCGGCCGAAAGGCCTCATTCCACCATGCGGCGGCGCTCCGGCAATTGCAAAAATCCGCCCCCGCCGTTGTCCGCCCGGCAACGCCGATCCCGCCGCCGCCGGGCGCTTGCCGGCCCCGGCGAAGCGTGCCTAGGCTCCGCGCGACGGCCAGCCGGGGAGGACGGGATCCATGGAGGAGCGCAAGTTCGACATCGCCACCGCCGACGGCGCGATGAACAGCTTCGTGTGCCATCCCGACGAGGGCGGCCCCTTCCCGCCGGTGATCTTCTACCAGGACGCGCCCGGCGTCCGGCAGGAGCTGTTCGACATGGCCCGCCGGCTCGCCACCGCCGGCTACTACGTGATCCTGCCGAACCTCTACTACCGCACCGCCCGCGACGTGGTGATCGACGGCAACCGCGCCGAGATCGACGGCACCTACGACTCGCGGCGCATGTACGAGCTGATCTTCAGCCTGACCAACACCATGCCGGTCGAGGACACCGGGGCGCTGCTCGCCGCCATCGCCGACGACCCGCAGGTCCGCCCCGGCCCGGTCGGCGCGCTCGGCTACTGCATGGGCGGGCGCTTCGCCGCCTGCGCCGCGGCGCGCTACCCCGAGCTCGCCGCCATCGCCGCCTACTGCGCCACCTGGATGGTCTCGGACCGTCCCGACTCGGCCCATCTCGCGGTCGGCCGCATCGCCGGCGAGATCTACCTCGCCTGCGCCGAGCAGGACCCCTATCTGCCCGACGACCAGATCGAGGAGCTGCGCCGCCGCATGGTCGAGGGCGGCGTGCGCCACCGCATCGAGATCTATCCCGGCACCCGCCACGCCTTCGCCTTCCGCGACCGCGACACCCACCAGCAGGCGGGCGAGGACCGCCACTGGCAGCGCATGATCGCGCTGTTCCGCCGGCATCTCGGCTGAGCGCCCGCGGGGACGACCTGGGGACGATCCGGGCGCGCCGGGCGTTGCCGGCGGCAGAACGGATCGATTGCATTTTTCTTATTGTGGAAACGTGACGCGCTGGGCCAAGTTGCTCCGGGAATGCCGGCCCGCAGCGCCGGCCCTGGGGATTCGGGAGAGGCCGCGGCGGGGATGCAGCTCGTCCTCAACGGAGCAGGCAGCGGCGCCGTGGTGGCCGTGCTGGCGCTCGCCTTCCAGCTCGTCTACCTGCCGACCCGCGTCTTCCACTTCGCCATGGCGGCGCTCTACGCCGCGGCGCCCTTCATCGTCTGGCAGGCGCTCGACTGGGGCGTGCCGCGGCCGGCGGCGCTGCTGCTCGGCGTGCTCGGCACGGTCGCCCTGTCGCTGCTCGCCGAGGCGGTCAACCACGGGCCGATCGCGCGGCGCAGCGGCTCCTTCTCGGCGCAGCTGATCGCCTCGGTCGGCTTCTACATCATCCTGGTTCAGGTCATCGCGGTGATCTGGGGCAACGACCCCAAGGCGCTGCGCGGCGGCGCCGACACGGTGATCCCGCTCGGCAGCGTGGTCGTCACCGGCATGCGGCTGTGGCAGATCGCCGGCTGCGCCGCCCTCGTGCTCGCCTTCTTCGCCTGGCTGTTCCTGACCCGCGTCGGGCTGCTGTTCCGCGCGCTCTCCGACAATCCGCGCGAGCTGGCGGTGCGCGGCCACAACGTCCGCCGGCTGCGGCTGGTCGCCTTCGCCATCTCCGGCGCGATGATCGGCACCGTCGCCATCCTGGTGGCGCTCGACACCGGCTTCTACTCGTACAGCGGCCTGCCGATGCTGCTGCTCTCGGTGGTGGCGGCGATCATCGGCGGCCGCCATTCCTTCCTCGGCGCGGTGATCGGCGGGCTGCTGCTCGGGCTGGTCCGCGCCCAGGTCGAATGGTACCTGTCGCCGCGCTGGCTCGACGCCGCGACCTTCGTGCTGCTGGTCGTCTTCCTGCTGTTCCGGCCGGAGGGCATCCTCGCCCGGCGGGCGCGGCTCGAGGCCGCCGCATGAACTACCTGCTGCACCTGCTGATCCTGTTCGACGTCTACCTGATCACCGCGATCAGCCTCAACGTCGTGGTCGGCTATGTCGGGCTGCTCACCCTGGCCCATGCCGGCTACTTCGCGCTCGGCGCTTATGGCTACGCGCTGGCGGCGCTGCTGCTCGGCTGGGGCTTCGTGCCCTCCCTGGTCGCCGCGCTCGCCGTCACGGCGCTGGCCAGCCTGCCGCTCGCCATCGCCTCCTGGCGCTTCCGCGGCGACTTCTTCGTGCTGTTCTCGCTCGCCGTCCAGGTGCTGCTGATCAGCGCCTTGCGCAACTGGCACGACCCGACCCAGCCTTTCGGCACCTGGAGCAACGTCACCAACGGCGATTTCGGCATCATGAACATCCCGGCGCCGGCCATCGGCGCGCTCGATCTCGGGACCCAGGGCCGCATCGCCCTGCTCTTCACCCTGCTGGCGACGGGGGTGGCGGCGCTCGCCGCGGTGCTGCTGCGCTCGCCCTGGGGCCGCATGGTGCGCGCGGTGCGCGACGACGAGCTGGCGGCGCGCGGCCTCGGCAAGAACATCCACCTCGTCAAGCTGCAGGGCATCGCCATCGGCTGCGCCGTGGCCGGCTTCGCCGGCGCCCTCTTCGCCTCCTACTCCAGCTTCATCGACCCGACGCTGGCCGACCTCGACCAGTCGACCCTGCTGCTGGCGATGATCATCGTCGGCGGCGTCGGCAGCGCGGTGCTCGGGCCGCTGGTCGGCGCCGCGCTGCTCATCGCCATCCCCGAGCTGCTGCGCTTCGTCCACCTGCCGATCACCATGGCGGCCGAGCTGCGGCTCGCCCTCTACGGCCTCCTCCTCATCCTGTTCGTCCATGCCCGCCCCCAGGAATCGCCGGCCGCTACCGCATGGACTGAGGCGGCGCTGGCCGCCCAGCCGGTGGTGATGCGCGCCGAGGGGCTGCGCAAGGCCTTCGGCGGCCAGGTCGTGCTCGACGGCGCCGGCTTCGAGATGCGGCGCGGCGAGGTCGTGCTGCTGCGCGGCCCGAACGGCTCGGGCAAGACCACCCTGCTCAACATCCTGACCGGCAACCTGGAGCCCGACGCCGGCCGCATCCAGATCCTGGTCGAGGGCGCGCGCGCGAGGGCTTCGCCTTCCCGCGCTCGCCGCTCGCCGCCCTCAACCCGTTCGACCGCTTCAGCCCGGAGGGCATCGCCCAGGACGGGCTCAGCCGCACCTGGCAGGACATCCGGCTGTTCCCCAGCCACAGCCTGCAGGACAATGTCGTGCTGGCGATCAAGAAGCAGCTCGGCGAGCGGCCGCTGGCCGTGCTGTTCCGGCCCGGCGCGGTGCGCCGCGAGCAGCGCCGCCTCGCCGCCGAGGCGGTCTCCCTGCTCGGCCGCTTCGGGCTGGCCGAGCGCGCCGCCTCCTCCGGCGACATGGTCTCGCTCGGCCAGGCCAAGCGGGTGGCGATCGCCCGCACCGTCCAGGCCGGCGCGAAGATCCTGTTCCTCGACGAGCCGCTGGCGGCGCTCGACGCCGCCGGCATCCGCGACGTCATCGCCTTCCTGCGCGACATCGTGCGCGAGCACCAGACCACCCTGGTGATCGTCGAGCACGTCTTCAACATCCCGCGCATCCTCGACCTCGCCACCACCGTCTGGACGATCGCCGGCGGGCGCCTCGCGGTGGAGAGCCCGGAGGCGGTGCGCCGCGAGGCGATCGACGATCCCGGCGACGCGCTGCGGCCCTGGCTGGCCGAGCTCGCCGGCGGCGAGTCCCGCATCCTCGACCAGCCGCTGCCCGGCGGCGCGCTGCTCTCCCAGGTCCAGCTCGATCCCGCCGCCGGCGACGCGCCGCTGCTCGAGGTCGACGGCCTGGTGGTGTCGCGCGGCCGCCGCGCGGTGATCGGCGGCGGCGAGGGCAGCGCCGCGGCCGGGCTCGGCTTCCGCATCCGCCGCGGCAGCGTCGCGCTGCTGCAGGCGCCCAATGGCTGGGGCAAGACGACGCTGCTCGAGGCGCTGACCGGCGTGCTGCCGGTGACCCGCGGCAGCATCCGGCTCGGGGCCGGCCGATCGAGCGGCTGCCGGTCTGGGACCGCGTCGCCGCCGGCCTCGCCATCATGCAGAGCCGCGACAACGCCTTCCCCAACCTGTCGGTCGAGGAGTCGCTGCGGCTCGCCGGCCTCGCCGAGGCGCCGGCGATGATCCGGCCGCTGCTCGGGCGGCGGATGAGCGCGCTCAGCGGCGGCGAGCGGCAGAAGGTGGTCGCCGCCTGCGCGCTCGCCCGCGCCGGCGACCGCATGGCGCTGCTCGACGAGCCCTTCGCCATGCTCGACGCGCGCGCCATCGCGGCGGTGCAGGAGCGCATCCTGCAGAACCGCGGCGGCGCCACCCTGATCCTGATCCCCGCCGCCTCGCAGGGCTGAGCGGCGGCGGACCCACCAGCGAAAGGAACGGTCATGGAGCAACGGCGGGTCGGGCGCGACGGCCCCACGGTCGGGGCGATCGGCATGGGCTGCATGGCGATGGCCGGCTGGTACGGCTCGCGCGACGACGGCGAGGCGGAGCGCGCCATCCGGCGCGCGGTCGAGCTCGGCATCACCCTGTTCGACACCTCCGACCTCTATGGCGGCGGCGACAACGAGATCTTCCTCGGCCGCGCCATCAAGGGCCTGCGCGACCGCATCGTGCTGTCGACCAAGTTCGGCAACACCTGGGACGAGCGCGGCTGGCCGAACGGCGTCAACGGCCGGCCGGACTATTGCCGCTCGGCCTGCGAGGCCAGCCTGCGCCGCCTCGGCGTCGACCATATCGATCTCTACTACCTGCACCGGGTCGATCCGGATGTACCGGTCGAGGAGTCGATCGGCGCCATGGCCGACCTGGTCAGGGCCGGCAAGATCGGCCATATCGGCGTCTCCGAGGTCAACCCGAAGACCCTGCGCCGCGCCCACGCCACCCATCGGCTGGCGGCGCTGCAGACCGAGTACTCGCTGTGGTCGCGCGAGCCGGAGACCGAGCTCTTCGCGCTCTGCGCCGAGCTCGGCATCGGCTTCGTCGGCTACAGCCCGCTCGGCCGCGGGCTGCTGACCGGCGCCATCGCCAGGACGGACGACCTGGCGCCGACCGACATCCGGCGCGAGCTGCCGCGCTTCCAGGAAGGCAACATCGAGCGCAACCAGCTGCTGCTCGCCGAGATGCGCCGCATCGCGGCGGCGCGCGGCTGCAGCCTGCCGCAGCTGGCGCTCGCCTGGATCCTCGGCAAGCAGCCCGACCTGGTGCCGATCCAGGGCGCCGACCGCAGCCGCTACGTCGAGGAGAACGCCGCGGCGGCGGCGATCCGGCTGACCCCGGCCGAGCTCGCCGCGCTCGACGCCGTCAACCCGCCGGGCGCGGCCGCCGGCGGCCGCTATCCCGAGGCCTGGATGGCCGAGGTCAATCGCTGAAAAGGAGCGGCCTCCCCGCCGGTCAGGAGCGGGGGAGGCCGGGCCCGGCAAGTCCCGTTCGGGGCTCGACGGGCCTACTTCACCTCGACGACGTTGCCGTCGGGGCCGATCTGGGCCACCGTCACGGTGCCCATGATGTCGCCGAACTTGTCGAGCTGGATCGGGCCCGACGCCCCGTCATAGGGCGTGGCGCCCATCAGGCTCTCCTTGGTCGTGTTGCCCGACTTGGCCTGCGCCGCGACGATGATGCCGGCGGTGTCGTAGGCGTAGGCCTCGACATAGCTCGGATCCTTGCCGTAGGCGGCCTTGTAGCGGGCCCGGAAGTCGGCGGCCTGCTTCGGCGCGCCCGGCACCTCGAAGAGCGGCGTGGTGAAGTAGAAGCCCTTCAGCTCGTCGCGCGAGGTGCCGTTGTAGAGCAGGTCGACGAAGTCCATCGCGGCGATGACCTTGTCCGACGGGATGCCGTAGGTGCGGATCGCCTTGAGCAGCGGGTAGAGCTGGAAGCTGTAGCCGCTGACGATGTAGAGGTCGGGATTGATGTCCTTCGCCTTCAGCACCAGGCTGTTGTAGTCCTGCGTGCCGAAATCGAACGGGATGTGCGTGTACGAGATCCCGCGCTTCTTGATCTCGCCGCCCACCACCGCCTCGAACATCTCGTTGTTGGCGGCGTTGTTGAGGGCGATGGCGACGATGCTCTTCGGCTTCACCTTGTCGATGAAGCGGGCGTACTGCAGCGACTCCACCTTGAAGTTCGGCAGCACCCGGAGCATGTCCTTGTTGCGCTCGACCAGGAAGGCGTCGAAGGCGATGACGAAGTGCGGGATGCCCGCCTTGCCGACCAGCGGCGCGATCGCCTGCGAGTCCTCCGAGGTGCCGGAGACCATCACCGTCGGGCTGTCGAGCATCTGCTTCTGCCCGACCGACAGCGCCTGCATCGGCTTGCCGGCATTGTCCTGGGCGTCGAGCTTGAACTGGTCGCAGGACACGCTCCGCGCCTTGCAGGCATCCTGCAGCCCGAGCTCGAATCCCTTGAAGTAGTTGCCGCTGTAGGCGGCCACCGGGCCGCTCAGCGGCATGTTCCCGGCGATCCGGACGTCGTCCGCCCAGGCCGCCGAGGCCAGCCCCCGGCCAGGGCCGCCGCCAGCGCCGCGCTCTTCCACTGCATGCTCATCACTGCCTCCCCGTCGTCGCTCGCCCGATCGGCGCGATCCCGCGGGGGCTTCGCAAGGGGGCCGTGACGGGCGAGCCGGACGCCGGTTCGCGCTCCGGCCGGCTGCCGTCGGGTCCCTGTCCCGTCCGCGGCGACCGCCAGATCGGCGATCATGATCGATACTCGCGGTCCGCCGGTGTTGTGACTACTAGAATAATTTGAACGGTCCATTGCCCCTGGAGCAACGACCCATAGCCGCGGCAGCTGCACGGCCGTGCCGACCTCGCCCTTCGACAGGCTGCTATGAAAATGGAAAGGGGATGGCTGCGCGGCCGTGCCGACCTCGCCCTTCGACAAGCTCAGGACGAGGTTCAAATGGCAGGCGCGATCTCTCCGGCCTCATCCTGAGCTTGTCGGATGACGAGGCTCGCACGATCGCGGTGCATGCCTTTTCCGCCATCGTGGTGGGCGCCCCCCCGAACCTCGTCCTGAGCCTGTCGAAGGGCGAGGTCGGCACGGCAATGCCGCTTCGCTGCAGCCTCAGCGTCCTCCGCGCCTCCGCGTGCCATTCCTTTCGGCCTCTCCACCGCCGCGGCGGCGGAGCGCGGCCCTCAGGCCAGCTCGCGGGTCTTGAGGAACTTCAGGTCCGGCCACTCCTCGATCGTCCGGTTCAGCTCCCAGGCGTTGCGGGCGAGGAAGACCGGCGCGTCGTCGCGGTCCTCCGCCAGGCTGCCGCGATTGCGCTCGACGAACTGCTTCAGCTTGGCCTGGTCGCCCGAGACCCAGCGCGCGGTCTCGTAGGGCGCCGGCTCGAAGCCGACGGCGATCTTGTATTCGGTGGCGATGCGCGAGGCGAGCACCTCGAGCTGCAGCTGGCCGACCACGCCGACGATCCAGCTCGAGCCCAGGATCGGCCGGAAGACCTGCGTCACGCCCTCCTCGGCGAGGTCCTCGAGCGCGCGCCGCAGCTGCTTGGCGCGGATCGGGTCGTCGAGCCGCACCCGGCGCAGGATCTCCGGCGCGAAGGTCGGGATGCCGGTGAAGCGGACCTCTTCGCCCTCGGTCAGGGAATCGCCGACGCGCAGCGTGCCGTGGTTCGGGATCCCGATGATGTCGCCGGGCAGCGCCTCCTCCGCCCGCTCGCGCTCCTGGGCGAAGAAGAAGATCGGGTTCTGGATGGACAGCGCCTTGCCGGTGCGCGTCTGGCGCAGCTTCATGCCGCGCCGGAACCGGCCGGAGCACAGCCGCAGGAAGGCGATCCGGTCGCGGTGGTTCGGGTCCATGTTGGCCTGGACCTTGAAGACGAAGCCGGTCACCGCCGGCTCGGCGGGCGCGATGTCCCGCGGCTCG
Source organism: Dongiaceae bacterium (assembly GCA_046349435.1). Classification (GTDB taxonomy): domain Bacteria; phylum Pseudomonadota; class Alphaproteobacteria; order Dongiales; family Dongiaceae; genus JAXMCI01. The sequence goes on from JAXMCI010000016.1 coordinate 13,861, forward strand.
GCCGGCTGCGCGCGGGGCACCGGCGCGATCGTCGCCAGGGCCCGCAGCAGCTCGGTCACCGCGTAGTCCTTGAGGGCGCTGCCGAAGAACACCGGCGTCATGTGCCCGGCGCGGTAGGCCTCGGGGTCGAGCTCCCGGTAGGCCGAGGCGGCCAGGGCCGCGGTCTCGCGAAAGCTCTCGAGCACCGGGCCGGGGACCAGCGCGTCGAGCCGGGGATCCTCGGGCCCGTCGCAGGCGATAGCCGTGTCGTACGCCCCGCCCCGCCCGGACGCGGAGGTCAGGAACCGGTTGCCCGGCAGGTCGAAGCAGCCGTGGAACGTCGCCCCCATGCCCACCGGCCAGGTCACCGGGCTGGCATCGAGCGCCAGCGTGCTCTCGATCTCGTCGAGCAGCGCGAAGGGGTCGAGGCCGTCGCGGTCGACCTTGTTGATGAAGGTGATGATCGGGATGTCGCGCAGCCGGCAGACCTCGAACAGCTTGCGTGTCTGCGCCTCGATGCCCTTGGCGGCGTCGATCACCATGATCGCCGAGTCGACGGCGGTCAGCGTCCGGTAGGTGTCCTCGCTGAAATCCTGGTGGCCCGGCGTGTCGAGCAGGTTGAAGGTGATGCCCTCGTGCTGGAAGGTCATCACCGAGCTGGTGATCGAGATGCCGCGGGCGCGCTCGATCTCCATCCAGTCCGACTGGGTGCGCCGGCGCTCGCCGCGCGCCCGGACATGGCCGGCCATGCGGATGGCGCCGCCGAACAGCAGCAGCTTCTCGGTCAGCGTCGTCTTGCCGGCGTCGGGGTGGGAGATGATGGCGAAGGTGCGGCGCCCCTGCCACGACTCGGCCGGCAGGGCCCGCTCTCCGGCGCCGGTGCTGATCTCCAGCGAGCTCGACATCTCTCCTCGAACCTGTTGCTGAGCCGCCTCGACGGGAAGGCGCTGCGACGGAACCCATGACGAGGGGCGGACCCTAGCTCACCGCTCCACCCAAATGCAGCTCATTTCGCGCGCTTTGCCGGGTCTCTGCCGGTCCTTGCCGGGGCGGGTGCATTGCCGCGCCGCCGGCCGGGGCGTATCCTTCGACCCAATCCATCGCGTCATCGTGGGTGGCCGGCGTCGCATTCGAAGGGAGGCGGCATGCAGGCTCTCCGTGCTCCGCTGCCAGGACGGCAGCGCCCCGTGTCGCCGCCGGCGGCCCGGCACGCCGTTCGGCCCGCCGCGCCGCCCCGGCCGGCCCTGCAGGCCAGGCTGGCGATCGGCAGCCCCGGCGACGCCTACGAGCAGGAGGCCGACCGGGTCGCCGGCGAGGTGATGGGCGGCCCGGCCGCCGCGGTCCCGGCGCCCTGCAGCTGCGGCGGCGGCTGCCCGCGCTGCGCCGCCCCGGCGCCGGCCAGGAAGGCCCGCCGTCGGTGAGCCGGGTCGCCGCCCCCGTTCCGGGGCCGGGCCCGGACGCCGACTTGGCGGACGCCGACCTCGCCGCAGTCGTGGCGCAGGGCCGGCGGCGGCGGCGCGCCGCTCGACCGCGAGGTCGGGCCTTCATGGAGCCGCGCTTCGGCCGCGATCTCGGCCATGTCCGGGTGCATGCCGATGCCGGCGCCGCGCGCTCGGCGCGCCGCATCGACGCGGTGGCCTACACAGCCGGCCGCGACATCGTGTTCGGCGCGGGCCGCTATGCCCCGCACAGCCCCGAGGGCCGCCGGCTGATCGCGCACGAGCTCGCCCACACCATCCAGCAGGGGAGGCCGGCGCCCCGACGATCGGCCGCAGCGTCGCGCCGCAGGCCGCGGCGGCGCGGCCGGGCTGCTGCAGCGGGTCGGCGAATGCGCGAGCAAGTCCTTCCGCAATTGCGGCGGCAGCTGCGTTCCGCCGGGCGGCGGGACCGGGTTCTGCCGATGGTCGGGCACGTCAAGAACGGCTGCATCTGCATCCCGGCCGAGCAGCCGGCGTGCGCGGGCCGGAGTTCGTCCTCGGCGCGCTGACGGCCTACGGGCTTTTCAAGATCTACCAGGCGGCTTCCACCCTCACCCCGGCGGCCGGGCTGGCCGGCGGCGGCACCATGGCCATCCCGGCGAGCACGGCGGGGCTGCCGGCGGCGGCACGGCCGCGGCCACCGGCGGCGCGGGGACGGCGGCCACCGGCGGCGCGGGGACGGCGCGGCCGGTGCGGCGGGGGGCGAGGCGACGGCCTGACGGGCCTCGCCGGCGGCGGCGCCGGCGCGACGCCGCCGGGGCATTGCCGGTGATCACCATGGCCGGCGTCTTCGTCGCGCTCGGCGCCGGCTACGCCGAGGCGCGCGCCGCCGTGCGCAACGAGAGCACGGCCTCGGGCTTCTCCCAGGGCTTCGTCATGGGCCTGCTCGGCTGGGAGCGGCACCAGGCCGTCGACCGCTTCGGGGTCTGGTCCGCCACGCCGACCCCCTGGGACGAGGCCCTCGGCACGATCAAGGCCAATGCCCATAATCGCGGGCTGAAGGCCGGCTTCGAGGCCGGGTCCAGGCTGCCGCCGGACCAGAAGAAAGCCTATCTCCGCGAGATCCGCCGGCTGGCGGGGCCGCGGGACGGCACCGGCTGGTCCCGCCGCGACCAGATCGCCTACGTCATTGAGCTTGCCGCAGCGGCCCGGCAGCATGTCCTCAAGCCGGAGTAGCGTCCCGCCCGGCTAGCAGATGAGGCCCGACGTGGCTGGACCTGAGGCCGGCTCGCAGCGCATTCGCACCTTCTGCGCCCTGTGCATCGCGCGATGCGGCGCCATCGCAGTCGTCGAGGAAGGCCGCTTCGTCCGGCTCGAGCCCGACCCGTCGCACCCGACCGGCCAGGCGCTGTGCGCCAAGGGCCGCGCCGCGCCCGAGATCGTCTACAGCCCGGAGCGGCTGACCCATCCGCTGCGCCGCACCCGGCCGAAGGGCGATCCCGATCCCGGCTGGCAGCGGATCGGCTGGGACGAGGCCCTCGACCTCACCGCGGCGGCGCTGCGCCGGGTTGCCGACCGGCACGGCCCGCAGGCGGTGGCCTTGACCACGTCGTCGCCCTCGACCACCGCGATCGGCGATTCGCTCGGCTACATCCAGCGCTTCGCCAACGCCTTCGGCACGCCGAACGCGGCGATCACGCTCGATGTCTGCGGCTGGGGCCGGGCGTTCGCCACGCGCTACACCTTCGGCGTCGGCAGCGTCGGGACCGGCGGCGGCGGCGGCGCCATGCCGGACATCGCCAATAGCGGCCTCGTCATCCTGTGGGGCTACAACCCCAGCTACACCCGCCTGACCCACGCCACCGCCGTCGTCGAGGCGGCGAAGCGCGGTACGAAGCTGATGGTCGTCGACCCGCGCCGCGTCGGCCTGGCCGGCAAGGCCGATCTGTGGCTGAGGGTGCGGCCCGGCAGCGACGGGGCGCTCGCCCTCGGCATCGCCAACGCGATGATCGGGCGCGGCTGGTACGACCGCGACTTCATCCGCCGGTGGAGCAACGGACCGCTGCTGGTCCGCGCCGATACCGGGCGGTTCCTCACCGAGGCCGACATGGCGCCGGGCGGCGATCCGCACCGGCTCCTCGCCTGGGACGCGGCGGCGGGACGACCGTTCGTCCCTGACGGCGGCCCCGGGCAGGACGCCGGCAGCGCCGCGCTCGAGGGCGAATACCGCATCGAGACCCACGCCGGCAGCGTCCTCTGCCACCCCGCCTTCGAGCTCTATGCGCGGCTCTGCCGCCGCTACCCGCCCGAGGCGGTCGAGTCGATCTGCTGGATCCCGCGCGCCCAGGTCGAGGCGGCGGCCCGGCTGATCTGGGAGTCGCGGCCGGTCTCCTACTACGCCTGGAGCGGGCATGAGCAGCACGCCAACGTCACCCAGACCGCCCGCGCCCTGTCCCTGCTCTACGCGCTGACGGGCAGCTTCGACCAGCGCGGCGGCAACGTCCTGCTGCCGGCGGCGCCGGCCGGCTCGATCCTCGGCCAGGAGCTGCCGGCGGCCGGCGAGATGGCGCCGCGGCTCGGCATCGCCGAGCGGCCGCTCGGCCCGGCGCGCTTCGGCTTCTACGGTACGGCCGAGCTCTACCGGGCGATCCGCGAGGGCAAGCCCTATCCGGTGCGCGCCCTGGTCGGCTTCGGGGCCAACATGCTGCTCGCCCATGCCGGCGGCGCGGCCGGTCGCGAGGCACTGAAGCAGCTGGAGTTCTACGCCCATCTCGACCTGTTCATGAACCCGACGGCGGCGCTGGCCGACATCGTGCTGCCGGTCGCGTCGGCGTTCGAGCGCGAGGGCCTGAAGATCGGCTTCGAGATCAGCCGGGAGGCGCAATCGCGCATCCAGCTGCGGCCGGCGATCGTGCCGCCGCCGGGCGAGGCGCGGCCGGACACCGCCATCGTCTTCGACCTGGCCCGGCGGCTCGGCCTCGGCGCCGCCTTCTGGGACGGCGACATCGAGGCCGCCTACCGGCATCAGCTGGCGCCGCTCGGCCTCTCGCCGGAGGCGCTGCGCGCCAGCCCGGGCGGGACCGACCTGCCGCTCGAGACCCGCTACGCCAAGCATGCCGAGCCCGACGCCGACGGCCGGCCGAAGGGTTTCGCCACGCCGTCGCGCAAGGTCGAGCTCTACTGCGAGACGTTCCTCGACCATGGCTACCAGCCCCTGCCGGATTTCGAGGAGCCGCAGATCGGCCCGGCGCGGGACGACCTGGTGGCGCGCTTTCCCCTGGTCCTGACCAGCGCCAAGTCGACGCTGTTCTGCCAGACCCAGCACCGCCAGCTGCCCAGCCTGCGCCGGCGCGCCCCCGATCCCGAAATCGAGCTGCATCCGGCGGCGGCCGAGGCGCGCGGCATCAGGAGCGGGGACTGGGTGTCGGTCGAGACTCCGGACGGCAGCGTGCGCATGCGGGCCCGGTACAATGCCGCGCTCGACCCGCGCGTCGTGGTCGGCGAGCATGGCTGGTGGCAGGGCTGCGACGCGCTCGGCGCGTCGGGGTTCGATCCGTTCGGCCCGGACAGCGCCAACTACAACGCTCTCATCGGCACCGCCGCCCGCGACCCGGTCAGCGGCACCGCCTCCCACCGCGCGTATCTCTGCGAGATCCGCCCGGCCCGATAGAACGGGCCCAAGGTGCGGCCCGAAGCCGGATCGCGAGTCTGCCTGGAACTATCGGGCGGAAGCTGCGCTATTCTGGCCGACGTGGACGCCGCGATCGACGAGGAGGATGAGGCGATGGCCGACGCGAAGATGATGACGCAGATCTCCAGCAAGCCGGGCTTCCTGGCCGCGCTCGACCAGAGCGGCGGCTCGACGCCGGGGGCGCTCAGGACCTACGGCATTCCGGACAGCGCCTATAGCGGCGATGAGGAGATGTTCCGGCGGATGCACGAGATGCGGGTGCGCATCATGACCTCGCCGGCCTTCAGCGGCGACAAGATCATCGGCGCCATCCTGTTCGAGAAGACGATGGATGGCGAGGTCGCCGGCCGGCCGGTCCCCGCCTATCTCTGGCAGGAGAAGGGCGTCGTGCCGTTCCTCAAGATCGACAAGGGGCTCCAGCCGGAAGCGGACGGCGTCAGCATGCTGAAGCCGATGCCGGACCTCGACGCGCTGCTGGCGCGGGGCGTCAAGCGCGGCATGTTCGGCACCAAGGAGCGCTCGACCATCAACCTCGCCTCGCGGACCGGCATCGCCGCCATCGCGGCGCAGCAGTTCGAGGTCGGCCGGCAGGTGCTGCGGCACGGGCTGGTCCCGATCCTGGAGCCCGAGGTGCTGATCAAGAGCCCCCAGAAGGCCGAGGCCGAGGCCATCCTGCGCGACGAGCTGCTGAAGGGGCTGGACGCGCTCGGCGGCGACGACAAGGTCATGCTCAAGCTGACCATCCCCGAGGTGCCGGACCTCTACAAGCCGGTCATCGAGCATCCGCGGTCGCTGCGGATCGTCGCCCTGTCGGGCGGCTACAAGCTCGACGACGCCTGCCGGCGGCTGGCGCGCAACCACGGCATGATCGCGAGCTTCTCGCGCGCCCTGGTCGACAACCTGCGGGTCCAGATGAGCGACGCCGAGTTCAACGCCACGCTGGCCAGCACCGTCGAGGCGATCTACCGCGCGTCCACCGTCAAGGCCTGATCGCGAGGCTCCGGGGCGGTGCTGCTGCGGCGCCCCGGAGCCCGCGGTCCGGCCTCAGGCCTTGTTGCCCTCGGGCTGCGGCGGGCGCGGCAGGATCTCGACGTCGATCGCCGGCACGCTCAGCAGCGCCGCCGCCTCCATGTCGTCGGAGCCGCGTCCCGCCACGAGCAGGACCACCAGCCGGCACTCGGTCGCCGCCTCGGCGGTGAACGTCAGCTGCTGCACGAAGTCCTTCTCGGCGGCGGTCGCGAAGTCGGCCACCGAGGTCTGGCCGTTGACGTTGACGACCAGCGATGCGGTGCCCCCGCCGCTGGTCGCGACGAAGGCGCTGACCCCGAACTCGATCTCCAGCTTGTCCTGGTACCCCTCGACCGGCAGCACCAGCGTGAACAGCCGCGTCGTCAGGCGCGCGGCCGACTTGCCCGTATCGGCCGTCGCCTCGAAGCCGGCGAAGCTGACGGTGAGCGCCCGCTTGTCGTCGGACAGCGCCAGGTCGGCCTGGACGCCGCTCTGGTCGGTCGTGATCTGGCCAAAGGTGAACATTCGGACCCTCCCTCAGCAAGACGATTGCGCCTTCAGCGAACCTGGTCGCCGGTGAGCGGGCTGGGATCTCGGGCACAGGCTAGCAGAAAACCGGCCGATCCGCCCGATCTGCGTCGGCGGGCCGGAAAGCGCCGGGAAATGCGCCACCTCGGCCTCGACGCTCGGGAATAAGACGGCGGGGTCGCTCGTTGTCCTCGGCGGGGTTCGTCGAGTTGCTGGCCGGGGGCGTCTTCCAAATGGGGTGCGAGGATCGGGACGAGGCCGGTGCCGGCAGCGTGCTGCCGTTCGCGACCGGAGTCGGCGGTGACACCGACATCGTGCCTGCCGAAGGCGAGCTCTGGACCGTGCTCCATCGCGGGCGCCCGCTCTGCTTTGCCGTCGCACCCACGGCCGCGACCGCCGTCGGGATCGGCGCGATGCTCCTCGGCCGGCTCGGCATCGAGGGAAGGGCCGCCAACGACGCGGGCGCCGCGCTGCTGACGGCGGTGCCGCCGAGCGAGGCGGAGCGGGCCTTCTTCGCCGCCCAGATCGCGCTGCAGGGCAGCTTCGGCCCCTTCGTCTCCGGCCTGCCGATCGACGCCGACGAGCTCGAGGCCGCCATTTCGGCGATCAGCGGAAGCTCCGTGCTCGCGTGAATTTGCGAGCCGCCGGGATGGCGGCTGCGGTCGGTGCAGAGCCGCGGTGATCGCGATCGCGTGCCGAGCCGCTTCAGTCGCGGGACTCCGGGAACGCGCCGGGCTACCGGATGTCGAGGGCCGGCGGCGTCATCGCGCGAGCCCCGCGGGCGATCATCGCCCGGGGAGCCACTGAGCGGGATCGACCACGTAGCCGGCGTCCGTTTGCGTGGCGCGGATCACATAGGTGCCACCCAGGCGGAGGCCGGACTTGGTCGGGCTGTGCACCGCGAACTCGAAGCGTCGGCCGGCAAACGCGCCCTCGATCACCCGCTCGACCGCAACCGTCACCCGCCAACGCGCCGCATGGCCCCCGCCCTGCAGCGGGGTGATCGCCTCGACGCGGCCGGCGATCACCAGATCCGCCATCAGCAGATCTGGCCAAGCGCCTGGAGCGCGGATTCCAGGAACCGGCGCTCCCAGGTGTAGCTGTGGACCTCATCGCTCGCCCAGTCCGCGCCGTCGTTCCATTGCGCCTCGAACGCGGCGACCTGCTCGGGGAAGCGGGCGCGCAGCTGGTCCAGCCGGTCAGGCGCCCCGGCGAGAGCCTGCCAGGCCTTGAAGAAGGCGCCGCCCTGCGCGCGGGCCATGGCGTCGGCATGGCGCGCATGCATGGTCTCGTGGACGCGCGTCGCCTTGTCCGAGATCTGCTGGCATGGATCCGCCGAAGGGGGCGGCAGGTTCATCACGCCGCTGGAATCGGTCGTCGCGACGACGGTCGCCTCCGGATGGGCCTTGTTGAAGCAGGCCTCGACGTCGCCGCCGGTGGCGTTGGCCGGGATGTTGCAGGCGGCATAGGTGCGCGCCGCCTCCTTGGCCCAGGCGATATCGTTGCGGATGCCTTCCCTGCAGCCGCACATCCGCCCGGTCACGCGCAGGCCCCAGACATCGACGCTGGTCGGCCGTGTCGCCGGCGCGGTTGCCGGGGCGGAGCCGGGCGGGCTCGGCGCGGCCGGGCCGGTCGCCGGCTGCTGCGCCCGGTCGGCCCGCACGAGCCGGGCGCGCGCGTCCTCGGACGCCGCCGGGCGGCAGCCGGGGCACCCGCCGCCGCAAGCGCAGCGGCTGCCGGTCTGCACCTTAGCCCTCGGCTCAAGCGGACGGATGCGACTCGCCGCCCGGCGTAACGGCAGGCCCGGCCGGGAAGGCCGGCACGCGAGGTGCGCCCTCATTGTCGCCACGCCACACTCTCCCGCCGCTTCGAAACGACCAAGCAATGCGACGCTGATCCTAGACGAGATCGAGCCGCCGGAGACAGACGAATCCCAGGCGGACGAGCGCTTGCGCGTCGGCGGAATACGCACGGGTCGTCAAGGCCCGGATAAGCCTTCGATCTTCCGGTGTGTGAGCGGCAGGTAGCGGCTGACAGCGGCGTCCCAGGCGAGCACGTCCCGGGCCTGCGGCGTCCGGGTCAAGCCGTCCGGCCGCAAGTCTTTCCTGATCCAGTATCGCAATCGGGGTGGCGCGTCCCGCCGGTACACGCTTGGCCCGGTGGGCACCTTGAAGGTGGAGGAAGCACGGGAGTGCGCCCGCAGGCAACTTGTGGACGTGCGCGACGGCGCCGATGCCGCCGCTGAGCGGGACCACCATCGGCAGGCCCAAACCGTCGGTGAGTTGGCCGCGCAGTACATGGCCCAGCACGCTGCCGTGAAAAAGAAGGCCAGCAGCGCCCGCACGGACGCCATGAACTTGCGCAACCACGTCCTGCCGGCGCTGGGCAGTCGCAAGATCCAAGACATAGTGCGGGCGGACATCGCACGGCTTCATCACAGCATGGCTGCGACGCCCGGTGCGGCCAACCGTGTTCTGGCGCTGGTCAGCAAGATGTTCAACCTGTCCGAAAAATGGGGTCTGCGGCCGGACGGCACCAATCCATGCCGCCACGTGGAGCGCAACCGCGAGCGCAAGATGTCGCGATTTCTCAGGGTGGAGGAACTCGGGCGGCTGGGGAACGCTTTGGCCGCTGCCGAGCGCATGGGTACGCTGGCGCCGCTCGCAGCTGCGGCAATCCGGCTTTTGTCGCTGACGGGCTTGCGCGCTGGTGAATATCATCACCTTGCGGTGAGAGCACGTTGACTTTGAGAACCGCTGCCTTCGGCTGGCAGATTCCAAGACCAGCGTCAAGGTGGTCCACCTCAACGCACCGGCGCTCGAAGTGCTTGCCGGGATTCCTCGGCGCGAGGACAACCCGCTCGTCGTTGGTAGCGCCGGCACCGGCAACCATGACAGTCTCGTCACCGCTGCCGGGGACGAACGGCGGTTCTGCATACTTGACGTGAGCCCGGCTCGCCGGAATGACCACGAGTACTTTGAGCGGCTGATCTACTGGCTTGAAAACGGAGGTGCCTCAGCCCTGCTCCATTATCTCCAGCACCACGAGATCCGGGTCAACCTGCGCATTGTGCCGAAGACCCGTGCCCTGCTCGACCACAAGCTCGCCAGCCTCGACACCGTCCAGCAATGGTACCTCGGGTGCTTGCAGGACGGATCCCCAGTGCCAGGGGAGCCTTGGGAGGGGCTCCATACGGCCGAAGCGGTTCGGGACTCGTACATCGCCCAAGCTGGCGGCTCGTACGGTCGATCGACGGCCACCAGCTTTGGGCTGCGGCTGCTCCGCTTCAAGAGCGTTCGCAAGGATCGCGCACCCGGCAATGGACCCCATGGCTACATCTTCGCTCCATTGAAGGAGTGCCGGGCCGAGTTCCAGGAATTGATCGGGTTCAAGCTCGACTGGCCTGAGGAGTTGCCACCCGACCCCACACGGGCCAGCGCCCGTCGCGGGATCCCTCTCAGGTGTGCGTAGGCCTTGCCCCCATTTCGCGCATCGGCACACGGGAGCGTCCCGCCACCATCCAACCTCGCCAACCCGGCCTACCCCCACAGGGGCCATCCCTCTTCTCCCGCTGCCTCCGTCTGACAATGACCCTTAAGGTTGGAGAGGTTAGATATGTTGGAGAAAGCACCACTCCCTGCTGCCCCGGGGCGCCCCAACCTGATCGGACGAGTCAAGGCTATGTTAGCAGGTTGGCTGGCAGAATTCATGCCGGTCCTACCCTCCGGTTCCCGGTGGCTGGGCAAATCGCGCCCTTCAAACGACGAGCCACCAGCCTATTCGAGTGATTGCAGACCTCCCCTCCCTTGACCTTCCGCCGCACTGCGCTTCAAGCCAAGCTTGGCCAGAATCGCGGAGTGGCCCGGCAAGACCACGGAGAGGGGCCTGATTCCTCGACCGCCGGCAAGGGTTGCACCCATGGCGTATGTGCGCCACCGCAGACCAAACGCTATTCGGCGGGGTGCCAACCTCACAAACTTTCGCCGCCCACTCCGGGACGGTTCACCAGCGTTCCACCAACCCCATTGACTCGATATCACCCGGAGAGCACCCTACTATACAACTCTACGTTTGGGACGTCATCTCTGTCGAGGGGAGCAGGTCGCTCGCGCCCACTTTTTCGGATATCGTCCAACACGCTGCGGTACAGCAGGTCATATCGCTTGGACCTTGAGGGAAAATGGCAAACCGAGGTCGGCTGTTTGCAAGTACGCAAGCGAGACGTAGCACTGCTACTCGCCCTAATCGCAGCGTCGTACCCCGAGCGAGCATGGTCTCAATCGGGCACCTGCGAGACAGAATGTGACAAGGAAGGGAGCCCGTATTGCTTATCCGTCCCCATGCTGGTTGGGGGACCCGACATTCCATGGGCACTCCGGAACCTCCATCCGTTCACGCTGAAGAGAGTTCCCAAGGGCAGCATAAGCCCCCGAGAACTCTTAGGGTTTTTTGGAATGACCACGCACGACGATCCTTGCAATCGAAGCAAAACTGAATTCGAGGGCGGGACTTTCACGAACTCTGGGGTCGATGCGTGCAGGATAACGATTACCGCACCAACCCTGCTCGGCTCCAGCAACCTTAGAATGGGCTTCGATGTCCCCTCCCGACTTGTCGGCGAAGTCCGCAGAGAAAAAGATGTGGTGGTGTTTGAGTTTGATCCCGCCCACCAAGGTACTCCGGTATTTTGGATTGACGACAAGGTGCTTAATAATGACTGGGGCGGCGCCATCAAACGAGTAACCTATGCAAGTGTCCGCGTTATTGTCACAACCCAAAATGGATGCATCCTCTACAATTACCCGCCCGCCAAGTAAAAAAGTCGGATTGAATCCCGCCGTCGCATAGTTGGCAGCTCCCGATATACAGCTTCCCGTCTGTCTCTGGAGTCGGAAGATGATCAATCGCATCTCAAGTGTCACATTCCTTGCATTTTTGGCAGTGTTATCTTGTTCCGGCACTGCTCCAGCATGTGATGGCAGTGAGTGCTGTTGTTCAACGACGGGCGGATACGGCGGATACATGTGCCGTGACAAAGAGTTCTGTCAAGAGATTGCAGGTGGTACATGCTACGATGATTCAAATTGTGGCAAACGCGACAAGAATGGTTGCAAGGTCACCATGGCTCCCGTTCCAGATTGGGCGCCGACAGCGGTTGCAAGCGAATCATCATCTTCTACACTCAGCACTCCGGCGACTAAGCCTGCTGGTCCCCTATGTATTCCGCGTTGAACGCACCCGCCAAACCGCCCAAACGCGATAGCACGGTAGACTGGGAAGTCCCATGGCCAGTATTTCTGTTCGTACCCGTTCCTTGGCGCGGGCACTCGCCACGCTGGTTCCGCTGTACGCTCACGCAGCAAATGCAGCCGCCCTGCAGCCAGAGTCATGCACTGCTAAGTTCTCGTCAGAGGCTGCATCAGTGTTCCAGGAGTCCTCTAAGAAACTGTTGAACACTCTGCATGCAGAGACACTCTTGCGCCTGGTTGCGCCGCCGACGCCCGTGGATTCGCTTTCGACAAGTGCATGGCTGCGTCAGCAACTTTGTCCATTTGATCGTAATCGAATGTCACACGATGCGACACTAGCGCTTGGCACTGAGACGCAGGCAGATGCATGGATCACACAGGCCAACTCCTTCTTCCAGGTCTATCTACTGGCCACTTCACCTACTTTCTATAAGCTCACAGCAGATCGGCTTGCAACTTTTGCAGGTTCAGCGGCGAGCGGGCAATCCAGCATACAGGACGCCATAGATCTCCTCGCTCTCATCGAAACCAATGCACAAAACAACACCGGGAAAATTACTCAGGCCGGTCTAACCAAGTTATTTGGCGACATGAAAATCACACCGGGGACGGGAGAGAGCAATCCATGATTACTACCAGCCGCAGGTACACATTCGCAGTCGCGACGAGCATTCTTATACTAACCTCATCCTCCCTCGGTCGAGCCGATGAATGTCTCGATTCAGAAGTCGTCATCGATCCCGACCCAACGAAGCTGCCCGATGGTCAGAGTACGCAGAAAAGCTAAAGACGGATTATGGGACGGCAAGCGGATCCGCGAAATCCGCTGGGATTTCTGAATCCGCGGGCATTGTGCGTGTCTCCGGAGCAGTTCATTATTGATTTCAGCAATATCATCGACGGCATAAAAACAGAGGATATAACCGCACCAAGATGCAGGAGAGCTGCAATAGCTCACTCACGCCGAAGGACTTCTCGATGACACCGACTGCAGATGGCGATCTGCACGGTGGCTTCTCTATCGACACTACGTTTCGCGCGTGCCAGATATTCGACGTTCCTGTATAGAAGATGGGTATAAAATTACAACCTGCCGCGTACAATGGAAAGAGGACATTGATAGCCATACTTTCGGAGTGAATATCGTCCTTGATCGTGCATTTTATACGAAAGAAGAGAAAATCTCGGAACATGCCACTGCGGAAACTCAATTGGCAGCTCAGAGGGAAGCCGCCGAGAAAATCGATGATCCGCTTAAAAGGCAAGCCGCATTATCCAAATGGCGCGAGGACGTTGACCAACTCGCCGAGACGCTTATCTGTCAAAATCCCGTGATTCGAGGAAGAAGAGATGATACCGGACCCCAAGTAGATGGCGTGGCGCTGTGCGGGTCGTCTACGTTTGACGAGAGAGGATACACAATACATGATCCAGTAAAAAACTTGTTGCTTAATATCATCGGCGTGGTCACTTTCAACATAGGTAGCAAATGGATTCTTGACACATATCGATCGAAACTCTCGGACGCTCGAAGTGCCGTAGATCATGCATTTTCGGCTAACCTCCCCGGCCGGAGCGAGCTCATTGGCCAGAATGAAGCGGCGGAAGCATTTTTGGGCAGCATGCGCTTGCGTATCGCCGAGTCCAGGTTCGCTCTACGCAGCATCAACAACGAGAATTACGACGCATTCTACTATGTTGCCAGGCATCCGGAGGGCACGGGCATTAAGATTGGAACGTTCTGCCGGCAAGTCCGCCCCGTAATCAAGCAATATGCACGACTGCTCAGCAGCACGGTTATCGGGGATCAGCAGTACACCGTAGATCGCAACAGCAGCCTATGGAAGATCGCCGAGAACGCGTATGGCAGCGGGTTCTACTTTCTTACCCTACTGCCGCCCAACGATATCGCGATCAAAAAGGCAAATCGACTTGCGATTGGTACGGTTCTGAAAGTTCCGGCCATGTATAAAATCTGGACGGGGCAAGACCGACCAGTCCGCATAGGCGAGTCGCTTTGGGGGATCGCGCGGCATGATCTCGGTAGTGACTCGGCGTACCAGACTATCCTCGAACAGAACGGGAAGTTCATAGAACGTCCAAATCGCATCTATCCTATCCAACTACTTCAGCTGCAGCAATAATTCCATCTGCACCAGCAATCAAACCGTCACCCATAATGTCCGTGGGTTCTCGAGGTCGTGCCAATGAGGTAGGTGCGCCACTCGGCGCGCTCCTCACGGCGGGACCCCACTCGCCTTCCGGTCCTCTATTCCAACCTTGCCGACCTGGCCGACCTGGCGCGCCGCCCTCTCCTCTTTTCCTCTCTCCCAAGCCTATCAGTGAATCGTAGGTTGGAAGGGATGGAATCCCCAGCTCGTCTGCCTGCTTACCCGTTCCAAACTTCCAAACCTCGGTCGCTTGAGTTGGCAGGGCTGGCTAGGCGATGCCGGCTGCGACATGGGTGTGACCTTTGGCCACAAGAGCCCGCCAGAGCGCCAGGCAGGGACTGACCTTCGAGTGGCATCCTAGCGATACTGACCCGCGCGCTGGTGATTGCTGTCCTCCTCGGAGCCCCCGGCCTCCGCGACCCACATGATCGGCCCCTGCCCTCACGACAGGGATCCTAGACGAGATCGAGCCGCCGGACACAGACGAATTCCCAGGCGGACGAGCGCTTGCGCGTCCGCGGGATACGGACGGGTCGCCAAGGCCCGGATAAGCCTTCGATCTTCCGGTGTGTGAGCGGCTGGTAGCGGAGGAGGGATTTGAACCCCCGACACGCGGATTATGATTCCGCTGCTCTAACCAACTGAGCTACTCCGCCCCAGGCGGCGCGGGCGGGCCGAGAGCCGGCTCGCCGCGGGACGCGGCTAATATGGCGATGGCGGGCAGGCTGTCAAGCAACCCGGCCCGCCCGTCTCCCGCCCGGCTGCCGCAGCATCAGCCGGGCGTGCAGGGCTTGCCGTCGTACTGGTGGCCGTGCGGCCGGTACTGCCGGCCGTCCCAGCGCACCACCGGGAAGCAGAAGCCGGGGCCGCCGACCTCGATGTCCGGCCAGCCGCCGGCGCCCTTGCCGGCGAGGAAGGTCGCCATGCCCGTCTCGTTGGCCATCAGCGTCCAGCGTCCGTTCGCCTGCTTGCTGACCAGCCAGAAGGCGGTGCCGGCATCGCCGTAGCAGTAGGTGCTGCTCTCGGTGATCAGGGCATCGGGACGCCCGTCGCCATTGAGGTCGCCGACCGGCTCGATCTCGCCCGGCACGTAGCTGGCGGTGCCGGGATCCTCGCAGCTGCTGTGCCACGCCTTGCCGCGCTGCTTGAAGCCCGCCGCCTTGAAGGCGGCGGCCTGATCGGCGGCGCTCAGAGGTGGGGCTGCGGCCATCGCCGGCACGATGCCGGCGCACAGCAAGACGACCGCGAGCGCGGCGCAATTCCTTCGCATCGGCCCCTCCTCCTTGCGGCGCCGCCCGTCCGGGCGGTCGCCGGGCGCGGCCCGCTCAGTCGCCGAGCAGGCCGCTGATCTTCATCGCCACGCCGAGGCTGCCCTCGACCTTCAGCTTGCCCATCATGTAGGCCATGGTCGGGTCGAGCTCGCCGGCCATGATGCGGACCAGCGCGTCGCTCGTCATGCGCAGCGTCGTCTCGGCCTCGCGCTCGGTGTTGGTCACCTCGGCCGGCACCACGGTGCCGTCCCAGTAGATCGTGCCGGCATCGTCGAGGTCGATGCGCACGGTGTGGCCGAGGGTCGGGCCCTCGCTCGCCCGGCGGCGGATCTCCTCGGTCAGCTGCTCGATGGTCATGCCGCCCTTCCCCTCTCCTCGCGTTCCCCGGCGCCGGCGCGGGCGATCCAGCCGCCGCCCAGCACCCGGTCGCCGTCATAGATGACGCAGGCCTGGCCCGGCGCGACGCCGGCCTGCGGCTGCTCCAGCACCACCTCGGCGCCGCCCTCGGCCGCGGTCACGCACGCCGCCGCCGGCGGGCTCGCCGAGCGCAGCTTGACCGTGACGGCGCGCGGCGCGGCCGGGGCCGGCGCCAGCCAGTTCATCTCGCGCAGCCGGACCCGGCTCTCGCCGAGCGCCGACCGCGGCCCGACCACCACGCGCCGCCGCGCCGGATCGAGGCGCACGACATAGCGCGGCTCGGCGGCGGGGCCGCCGGTGGCGAGGCCCAGGCCGCGCCGCTGGCCGACCGTGTAGTGGATGATCCCGGCGTGCCGGCCGAGCACCCGCCCCGCCAGGTCGACGATGTCGCCGGGCTCGGCGGCGCCGGGGCGCAGCCTCTCGACCACCGCGGCATAGCCGCCCGACGGCACGAAGCAGATGTCCTGGCTGTCCGGCTTGGCGGCGAGATCGAGCCCGGCCGCCGCGGCGATGGCGCGCGCCTCGGCCTTGCGCCGGCCGCCGAGCGGGAAGCGCAGGAAGGCGAGCTGCTCGCGCGTCGTGGCGAAGAGGAAGTAGCTCTGGTCGCGCTCCGGATCGGCGGCGCGATGCAGCTCCGGCCCGTCCGGGCCCTCGACGCGGCGGGCATAGTGGCCGGTCGCCAGCGCGTCGGCGCCGAGCTCGCGCGCGGTGTCGAGCAGGTCGCGGAACTTGACCCGCTGGTTGCAGCGCACGCAGGGGATCGGCGTCTCGCCGGCCCGGTAGCTGTCGGCGAAATCCTCGATCACCGCCTCGCGGAAGCGGCGCTCGTAGTCCAGCACGTAGTGCGGGATGCCGAGCCGGTCGGCGGCGCGGCGCGCATCGTGGATGTCCTGCCCGGCGCAGCAGGCGCCCTTGCGGCCGAGCGCGGCGCCGTGGTCGTAGAGCTGCAGCGTGATGCCGACGACCTGGTCGCCCTCGCCGACCAGCAGCGCGGCGGTGGCCGCGCTGTCGACGCCGCCCGACATGGCGACGACGATGCGGGTCTCCGCCGGCGGCCTGGCGAAGCCGGGCGAGCTGGTCGCGATCGAGGTCATGGCGGCAGGTTATAGGCGGCGCCCGCCGGCGCCGAAAGCATCAATCGCCCAGCCTGGGCGTCACGCCCTCAGCCGCTCGATCACCCGGCGCAGCGGCGCCGGGTCGCGCATCACCCCGAGGGGCACCGAGAAATGCCCACCGGGGCCGAGGAACAGGTTCTCCGGCGCCACCCGCCAGCGCTCGGCCAGCGAGCGGCCCGCGGCATAGGGCGTGACCGTGTCGCGGCGGCCGAGCACCATCACCATGTCGGCCGGCGGCAGCGGCGGCGCCGGCGGCGGATCGGCGAGCGGCCGGAAGCGGTCGAGGTCCTCGACCGCCCAGCCGGCCCGCTGCAGCACCTGCGGCAGCCCGACCGAGCGGGCCAGCGAGCTGGTGAAGATCAGCCCGCCGACATCGTCGCCGGTGGTCACGGCATAGAGCAGGTCGGGCCGGCAGGCGGCGGGCCAGGCGGGCGAATGGCCGGCAGCGAGCTGGGCGATCAGCGCGCCCATGCTGGCGCCGCCGACGCCGACGCGGCCGGCGCCGCGGCGCCGGCACCAGGCGACCATCACCGCCAGCTCGCGCACCGCGGCGGCGAAGAGGTCGAGCGCGCCGGTCGGCTGGGCGCCGAAGAAGGGCTCGCCGCCATAGCGCCCGGGCGGCCGGCGCCGGTCGTGCCAGGGCGCCTGCATGCGCACCAGCCGCAGCCCGAGGCCGGGCAGCGCGCCCGCCTCGTCGCCCATGCCGGCCAGCGAGTCCATCTCGACGCAGACGCCGTGGCCCATGATCAGGGTCGGCGGCGCCGCGACGCCGACCGGCTCGCGCACCTGCGCCCAGGCCTGGCCGCCGATCGCCGGCAGCGGGCAGGCGAAGCGCACCCAGAACTCGCGCACCCCGCCGCTCTCGACGGCGTGCGAGACCTCGGGCTCGGGCAGCGGGTCGGGCGGGGCGAAGGCCTGCCGGGGATCGGCCAGCAGCGCCTCGAAGCGGGCCTCGACGGCGGCGTGCTCCGGGATCTCCCAGCGCACCGCCGGCCAGGCGGCGCGCAGCTTGAGGCCGGCGAAGGCGGTGCGGCCGACCGTCATGTAGGCGTGGCTGGCGCGCCGCCGCGCCGTCTCGAGCGCGGCCAGCGCGGCGCTGCCCGGGTCGCCGCCGGGGCCGTAGAAGCCGGCCTCCCAGGCGGCCGCGGCGGCGTCGTGGCGCTCGCGCAGCACGGTCACCTTGGCGAGCGCGCGGCCGACCTGGCCGGCGGTGCCGACCGGCAGGCGCTCGCGCGGCAGCTCGGCGAGGAAGCGCTTGACCGAGCCCTCGGCGACCGCGGCGGCGGCCCAGGCCCGCGACAGCGGCAGGTGGGCGCGGGTCAGCGCCCACAGCGCCACGGGATCGAGCCACGGCCGTGCCACCAGGCCGCCGAGCGGCCCGCCGAGCCAGCCGCCGACGCCCTGCGGCCCGCGCTCCAGGGGCGGCGGTGCGGTCATCCGGGTTACCGCCGCCGCCGCGGCTCCTACCCCTGCATCATGTTGCGGCTGCCGGCCGGCAGCGAGACGGTCAGGCCGTCGAGCTCCTCGGTCATGATGATCTGGCAGCCGAGCCGCGAGGTGCTGGTCAGCCCGAAGGCGAGGTCGAGCATGTCCTCCTCGTCCTCGGTGGCGTCCTTCAGCGCCTCGTACCAGTCGGGGTCGACCACGACGTGGCAGGTCGAGCAGGCGAGCGAGCCCTCGCAGGCGCCCTCCAGCTCGAAGAGGTTGTTGCGATGCGCGATCTCGAGGACCGACAGCCCGACCGGCGCCTCCACCTCGAGGCGGGTGCCGTCGGTCTTCACGAAGGTCATCTTGGGCATCGCGGTCTCTTTCCGGGGATTCGTCTGCGGCCGCCGTCCGGCCGGACGGGGCGGCATCCGGTGCCACAGCGGCGATGGCCCGTCAAGCGAACCGCTCGCACCGGCTCAGGCGGCGGGGCGCCGCGCCGCGCGCACCGCGGCGGCCAGCCGCTCGACCGCGAAATCGACCTCGGCCTCGGTGCTGAAGCGGCCGAGGCCGATGCGCAGCGAGCCGCGCGCCGCCGCCTCGTCGAGCCCGATGGCGCGCAGCACGTAGGACGGCTCGACGGCGGCCGAGCTGCAGGCCGAGC
The DNA here is from genome assembly GCA_046349435.1 of Dongiaceae bacterium. Taxonomy (GTDB): domain Bacteria; phylum Pseudomonadota; class Alphaproteobacteria; order Dongiales; family Dongiaceae; genus JAXMCI01. The sequence continues at coordinate 32,797 of JAXMCI010000016.1, forward strand.
CGGTCGACAGCGCCAGCTCCGGCAAGCCGGCGAGCAGCGCGTCGGCATCGACGCCGGGAATGGCGAGGTTGAGGTTGCCGGGCAGGCGGTGCGCCAGGCTGCCATTGACCTGGAGGTCCGGGATCGCCGCCCGCAGCCCGGCGAGCAGCCGGTCGCGCAGCCGGCCGAGCCTTGCCGCCTCCTCCGCCATCTCCGCGCCGGCCAGCGCCGCGGCGGCGCCGAGCCCGACGCAGAGCGGCGTCGGCAGGGTGCCGGAGCGCAGGCCCCGCTCCTGCCCGCCGCCATGGATCAGCGGCACCAGCCGGACCCGCGGCCGGCGCCGGACATAGAGCGCGCCGATGCCCTTGGGCCCGTAGATCTTGTGGCCCGACAGGCTCAGCAGGTCGATGCCGTCGGCGGCGACGTCGAGCGGCACCTTGCCGGCCGCCTGGGCGGCGTCGGTGTGCAGCCAGGCGCCGTGGCGATGGGCGATGGCGGCGATCTCGGCCAGCGGCTGCAGCACGCCGGTCTCGTTGTTGGCGGCCATCACCGAGACCAGCGCGGTGCGCTCGTCGAGCGCCGCCGCCAGCCGCTCCGGATCGAGGCGGCCGTCCGGCTCGACCGGCAGGATGGTCAGGCGGGCACCCTCCGCCTCGGCGGCGCGGGCCGCCTCGAGCACGCATTTGTGCTCGGTCGCCACGGTCACCAGATGGTCGCGCGGCGCCGCCGGCTGGGCGCGGCGGAAGCGCAGCGCGCCGATCAGCGCCAGGTTGTTCGATTCGGTGGCGCCCGAGGTGAAGACGATCTCGTTGGGCTCGGCGCCGATCAGGCCGGCGACCTCGGCGCGGGCCCGCTCGACCGCCGCCTCGGCCTCGCTGCCGTAGCGATGCTGCGCGGAATGCGGGTTGCCGAAGGCCTCGCTGAAATAGGGCAGCATCGCCTGCAGCACGCGCGGATCGGTCGGCGTCGTCGCCTGGTAGTCGAGATAGACGGGGCGGACGGGCTGGTTGGGTAGGTTCGCCATGTCAGCTCGATGCTGTCGCCGCGGGGATGAAGGGGACCATGGCCGCTCCCGCCTCAGGCCGCCAGCGGCCGGACGCGGTCGGCCATGGCGAGCCAGGCGGCGAGCAGGCGGTCGAGATCGGCCGGCTCGCTCGCCCAGCCCAGGCTGATCCGGATGGCGCTGCCGGCGAGCGCCTCGTCGGCGCCCATGGCGCGCAGGACGTGCGAGGGGCGCAGCCGGCCCGAGGAGCAGGCGGCGCCCGCCCCGACCGAGACGCCGGCGAGGTCCAGGGTCATCAGCTGCGTCTCCGCCGCCAGGCCGGGCAGGCCGATGCAGCTGGTGTTGGGCAGCCGCGGCGCGCCGGCGCCGAGGATCACCGCGTCCGGCCGGCGGGCGGCGACCGCCGCCTCCAGCCGGTCGCGCCAGGCGGCCTGCGCCGCGGCGCCGTCGAGCACGCCCGGGCCGCCTCGGCGGCGGCGCCGAAACCGGCGATGCCCGGCAGGTTCTCGGTGCCGGCGCGACGGCCGCGCTCCTGCCCGCCGCCGCGCAGCAGCGGCGCGAGCGCGACCCGCTCGCCCGCGATCAGCGCGCCGACCCCCGGCGGGCCGCCGAGCTTGTGCGCGGAGAGGCTGAGCAGGTCGACGCCGAGCGCCGCCATGTCGAGCGGCAGCCGGCCGGCCGCCTGCACCGCATCGCAATGGACCAGCGCGCCGTGCCGGCGCGCGACCGCGGCCGCGGCGGCGACCGGCTGCAGCACGCCGGTCTCGTTGTTGGCCAGCATCAGCGACAGCAGCGCCGGGCGCGGGGCGGCGGCGAGCCGCGCCGCCAGCGCGTCCAGGTCGATCACCCCGTGGCGGTCGACCGGCACCGTCTCCAGCGGCGCGGCGGCCAGCACCGAATCGTGCTCGACCGCCGAGGCCAGCCGGTGCGCGACCGCCGGCCCGGCCAGCGCCAGGTTGTTGGCCTCGGTGGCGCCGCTGGTGAGCACCACCTGCGCCGGATCGGCGCCGGCCAGCCGGGCGACCTGCTCGCGGGCATCCTCCAGGAGGCGCCGCGCCAGCCGGCCGTGGCGATGCACCGAGGAGGGATTGCCGCAGATCGCCATCGCCGCGCGCATCGCGGCGGCAGCCTCCGGGCGCAGCGGCGCCGAGGCGTTGTAGTCGAGATATGTGCCCTGCATGATCGGCCGGCCGCGGCCGCGGCGGGTCAGCAGACCCGGCGGATCGGCGGCTCCGGCGCGCTCGGGATGATGTCGCCGGTCTCGCCGTCGAAGGCGTCGTCCGGCGGCAGCCGGCCCTCCCGCCGCTCCTGCTCCAGCGACTCGACGCGGGCCTGCAGCACCGAGATCTGGCCGAGCAGCGCCTCCAGCGCGCGGCCGACCGGGTCGGGCAGCTCGCCGGGCGGCGTGCCGTAGGCCATGAACTCGCGGCTGGCGGCGCGCGGCTGGATCACCTTGGCCGGGATGCCGGCGACGGTGACGCCGCCCGGCACGTCGCTGACGACCACCGCGTTGGCGCCGACCCGGGCGCCCTCGCCCACCGTGATCGGGCCGAGCACCTGGGCGCCGGAGCCGATGATGGCGCGGCTGCCGACCGTCGGATGGCGCTTGGTGCCGGCCTGGGCGGCGCTGTTGATCGAGGGCGCGGTGCCGCCCAGCGTCACCCCGTGATAGAGCGTCACGTCGTCGCCGATCTCGGCCGTCTCGCCGACCACCACGCCCATGCCGTGGTCGATGAACAGGCGGCGGCCGATGCAGGCGCCGGGATGGATCTCGATGCCGGTCAGCCAGCGGCCGAGGTTGGACAGCACCCGGCCGGTCAGCCGCCAGCCGCGCTGCCAGGCGGCGTGCGCCAGGCGGTAGAAGACCAGCGCCTGGAACCCGGGATAGGCGAGCACGACCTCGATTCGCGAGCGCGCCGCCGGGTCGCGCGCCATCATGGAATCGATGTCTTCGACAAGCCGCTTGAAAATCATCGCACCCATCATGGTATCATCACGGCCGAACCATTGGTTGGACGCGCGACAGGGGCCGGGCCATAGCGGTCGATATAGTATGTCCGACTAAATTGGTCAAGATTACGCCGGCCGAACGCCGTGCGCCGGCTGGAGCGCCAGCCCGGCCGGCGTCGCCGCGAGCACTGGTCGAGGGTCCTTCCCCAACATGCCCGATGTGATCATGAACGGCCCCGAGGGTCGCCTCGAGGGTCGCTACCAGCACGGCAAGCTGACCAACGCCCCCATCGCCCTGATGCTGCATCCCCATCCGCAGCATGGCGGGACGATGAACAACAAGGTCGTCTATACCCTCTATCACTGCTTCGCCCGGCGCGGCTTCTCGGTGCTGCGCTTCAACTTCCGCGGGGTCGGCCGCTCGCAGGGCCGCTTCGACCGCGGCGAGGGCGAGCTGAGCGACGCGGCGGCGGCGCTCGACTGGCTGCAGGCCTACAACGCCAACGCCTCGCAGTGCTGGATCGCGGGATTCTCGTTCGGCGCCTGGATCGGCATGCAGCTGCTGATGCGCCGGCCGGAGATCACCGGCTTCGTCGCCGTGGCGCCGCCGGCCAACCTCTACGACTTCAGCTTCCTCGCCCCCTGCCCCGCCTCCGGCCTCGTGCTGCAGGGCGACAAGGACGACGTCGTGCCGCCGGAGACGGTCGACAAGCTGGTGCAGAAGCTGACCAGCCAGCGCGACATCGCCATCGACCACCGCGCCATCAAGGGCGCCACCCACTTCTTCAACGAGCACCTGCAGCAGCTCGGCGACGAGCTCGACAACTACCTCGACAAGACGATGCTGGCCCCCAAGGCCAAGGCCGCCGCGCGGTAGCGCGCCCGCCCGACATCGCGCCAGCCTCATCCTTCGACAAGCTCAGGATGAGGCCCGAGAGATCGTGCCCCCTCGAACCTCGTCCTGAGCTCGTCGAAGGGCGAGGTCGGCACGGCCGCGCCGCCTCGCGTCTGTCGTTTCCCTTGCCCGCGTGCTACATGACGCCGCCCGCGCGGCAGGGGCCGCGCCTGCGACCCGTCGGGACCGCCATGCCAGAACTGCGCTCGCCCTTCCTCGCCGAGATCGTCGCCCGCGGCTTTCTCCATCAGTGCACCGACCTCGAGGCGCTCGACCGGCGCCTCTGCGAGCGGGTGACGAGCGCCTATATCGGCTTCGACGCGACCGCCGACAGCCTGCATGTCGGCAGCCTGGTGCAGATCATGCTGCTGCGCCGCTTCCAGCGCGCCGGCCACCGGCCGATCGTGCTGATGGGCGGCGGCACCACCAAGATCGGCGACCCGTCGGGCCGGGACGAGAGCCGGCGGCTGCTCGACGATTCCGACATCGCGCGCAACGTCGCCGGCATCCGCCGCATCTTCGACCGCTTCCTCGCCTTCGGCGGCGGCCCCACCGACGCCATGATGGTCGACAATGCGGCGTGGCTCGACCGGCTGGCGCTGATCCCGTTCCTGCGCGATTTCGGCCGGCACTTCTCGGTCAACCGCATGCTGAGCTTCGACAGCGTGCGGCTGCGGCTGGAGCGCGAGCAGCCGCTCAGCTTCCTCGAGTTCAACTACATGGTGCTGCAGTCCTACGACTTCGTCGAGCTGGCGCGGCGCCACGATTGCTGCCTGCAGATGGGCGGCTCCGACCAGTGGGGCAACATCGTCAGCGGCGTCGAGCTCGGCCGCCGCACCGACGACCGCGCGCTGTTCGGCCTGACCGCGCCGCTGATCACCACCGCGTCGGGCGCCAAGATGGGCAAGACCGCGGCCGGCGCGATCTGGCTCAACGCCGACCGGCTCAGCCCCTACGACTACTGGCAGTTCTGGCGCAACACCGACGACGACGATGTCGGCCGCTTCCTGCGGCTCTTCACCGACCTGCCGCTGGCCGAGATCGAGGGGCTGGAGGCGCTCAGCGGCGCCGCCCTCAACGAGGCCAAGATCCGGCTGGCCGACGCCGCCACGACGCTGGCCCATGGCGGCGACGCCGCGGCGGCGGCGAACGAGACGGCGCGCCGCACCTTCGCCGGCGACGGCATCGGCGACGACCTGCCGAGCCTCGAGGTGGCGCGCGACGAGCTGGAGCGCGGCATCCCCGCCTTCGAGCTGCTGCGCCGCGCCGGGCTGGCCGCCAGCAACGGCGAGGCCCGCCGCCTGATCAAGGGCGGCGGCGGTCGCATCAACGACCGCCCGGTGGCGAGCGAGACGCAGCTGGTCACCGCCTCCGACCTGCTGGCCGAGGGCGTGGTCAAGCTGTCGGCCGGCAAGAAGCGGCACGCGCTGGTGCGCCCGGTCTGAGCCGGCCGGCCCGAGCCGGGGCCGCCGGCCTCAGCGGTCGTTGCCCGGTGCCCGCATCGGCGGCCGCGGCCCGCCCGGCGCGGGCGACGCCGAGCCCTGCGACGATGACGCCGGGCCCTGCGCCGGCGATGCCGGGCGCTGCGCCGGCGACGCCGGACCCTGCACCGGCGGCGCGGCTGCGGGCGGGGCGGCCTGCGGCACCTGCGCCTGGAACAGGTTGCGCAGGAAGCCCGGCGCGAGCGCGGTCAGCGGATTGACCGAGAGGGCTGGCTCCTCGAGCGCGCCGCTCGCCCGGTAGGTGACGGCGAACAGGCCCTGCCCGGTGCCGCCGATCAGCAGGTTGCCGATCACCGGGATGTTGCCCAGCAGGTTGTTGAGCAGGTAGACGGGCACGATCGTGCCGCGCATGTCGAGCCGGCTGTGGTCGAGGTCGATATAGCCGTCGCCGGTGAAGCCCAGCGACGGCCCCGAGGCGCGCGCCCCGGCGACCGACAGCATGCCCGCCCGCTTGATGAAGCCGGCGCGGAAATGGTCGAACTGGAAGCCCTCGCCGGTCAGCACGTCGATCAGCCCGGTCAGCGTCGCGATCGACAGCAGGCGGACCATGAACGGCGTCTTGGTCAGGCGGAAGCCGGCGATCTCGGCGGTCCCCGAGAGCGGCCGGTTGGGCGCCGTGTCGTCGGCCATCCCGGAGATCTGCAGCCGGCCGCCGGTCACCTTGTCGGTGATGTCGAAGGTGCGCAGCAGGTCGCCGGCATCGGCCGAGACGATCTCGAGGTCGTGGCGGCGGTCGGCCCGCGCCTTGTAGCGGACGCCGAGCGCGGTGCCGCCGGGCAGCGTCGCGTCGAGCAGGATGCGGTCCCAGTAATAGGGGTCGTGGCGCAGCGTGACCGCGACGTTGGTGAGCGCGCGGTCGCCGCCGAGAATGACCCGGTCGAGCCGGGCGGCGCGCAGCTCGAAGGGCTGGGTCGGCTTGTTGGCGAGCTCCTCCGGCTCGGGCTTGCCCACCGGATTCTCCGCCTCCAGCAGCGGCGAGGCGTCGATCTGGCCGCCGCCGATGGTGATCACCGGGGTCGATCCGGCGAGATCGAGCTCGACCCCGCTGAGCCGGGTGTTGGCGAAGGCCAGGCGGTCCAGCCGCAACCGGTCGAGCTGCGGCCCCTTCTGCGTGAAGACGCCGGCGCCGGCGGCGACCAGCGAGCCCGCCTGGACCGAGATGTCGCGCACCACCACCGGGTGCTCGCCGTTGAACTCGACCTCGAAGACGGCGTGTCCCGGCTCGCCGACGGCCTTGCGCCAGGCGACGAAGTCGGCGGCGAGCGCGGCGCCGTCCAGCCCGAGCTCGGCCCGCAGGGTCGAGCGCTCCGCCGGGAAGCGGGTATAGACGAGCTTCATCGGGATCGACCCGTCGACATAGGGCCGGAGGTCGAATCCCAGCCGGGCGCGCGCGGCGGCGTCGGCGGTGAGCGCCAGCTCGAAGCGGCTGTCGAACGCCGCGTTGGCCCCGAACTGCTCGCGCCAGGTCAGCCTGGTCGGCACGTCCTCGCAGCGTGCCTCGCCGCTCAGCGTCATCCCGTCGCTGTCGAGCGTCAGGCTGAGCTGGCCGCCATCGACGCGACGGCCGAACAGGCCGCGGGCGAGGGCCACGTCGCTCAGCTGCGCTTCGGCCCTGAGCTTGATGTCGGCGGGCCGGAGGTCGACCCGGGCCGGGAAATCGACGGACAGGTCTGTCACCACCCGCCCCTCGACCTGGTCGGGATCGATCCCGACCTTCGAGACATAGGCGAACCGCGGCCGGTCGAGCAGCTGCAGGGCCTGGCGCAGCCCGCCCTCGGCGCGGCCCCGGATGGCGATGTGCTGGTCGTCCTTGTCGATCTCGGTGATCCGGACCGTGCCGCCTTGCACCGAGAGCCCGGCCGACTGGCCGCCGGTGAACTCGACCACGAAGAGCTTGTCGGTGAAGTGGGCGACCCCGGTGGCGCCGCGGATCGGCGGCAGCCCGTCGAGATAGCCGACGGTGACGTTGCTGGCGCGGAACCCGCCATCGACCCGGCGGACCACCGGCGCGCCGCCGAACAGGTCGAGCTCGACGAGCGCCTCGGCATGGTCGACGCGGCCCTGCGTGACGTTCGCCACCGCCCAGTCGCGGGTGTCGGCCGCCGCGCCGCGCGGCCAGAACTCGCCAAGCCGCTCGATGGGCACGCCGTCGATCGCGATGCGCCCCTTGAGGGAGAGCGGCGTCCCGGCGTGGTCCGGTCCCGGACGGAGGCCGGTGATGCTGCCGGACATCGCCAGCCGCGGGCCGTCGAGCTGCAGCTGGGCGAGGTCGATCTCGATGGTGTCGAGGCCGGCCGCGGCATGGCCGCGCAGATCGAGCGACTGCATGGCGACCGGCTTGTCGAGCTGGCCGGGCGCAGCGACGGTGCCCGGCCCGGCCGCGAGGCTGAAGCGGGTCGCCCCGACCTCGCCATCGATGCCGATCTCGGTCGAGACGCGCCCGCGCAGCCGGGAGTCCAGCGTGCCGAGATCGAGCAGCCGTGGCTCGATCAGCCCGAGGGCGAGCGCGTCCACGTCGATGAAGGCGGCATCGACGCTGACCCGCTCATGCTCGACGTCGTAGGCGAAGTCCGCCTTCAGCCGGGCCGGCGTGCCCAGCCGGTCGACCACGAGCCTGACCTGGCCGGCGATGCCGCCGCTGCCGCGCTTCAGCGCGATGGTGACCTGCGGCGCCTTCCAGACGACGCCGCCGCGGCGGTCCTCGAAGGTCAGCGTGCCGTCGCTCAGCACCAGGTCGGTGATGTAGCTGGCCGCGACCATGCCCTGCTGCGGCTGCGACAGGGTGCGGATCACCGTCGGCAGGATCGGCGACTCCTCCTCGGCGCCCGCCGACGGGCTGTCGTGCCAGCGCATGAAGTGCAGGCGGCCATCGCGGTCGCGCAGCAGGTAGATGTTCGGGTGGACCGCGGTGATTCGCTGCGGCGCGACGATGCCCTGCAGCAGGGCCCGGCCGCTCAGCGACACCATGATCTCCGGAATCGCGGCGATGCGGCTGCCGCGGGCGTCGAACAGGTGGACGTCGCGGGCGTCGAGGTCGAGGGCGTGCGACCAGCCGCGCCAGGCCAGCACGGTGGCGCCGATCTCGACGCGGAAGCTGCCGTCCGGCGCGTTCAGGGCGCGCTCGAGATAGGGCGTCAGGAAGCGCAGCTGGATCGGCTCGGCGGTCGACAGCCGCCACGCCGCCAGCCCGACCAGGATGGCGATGCCGGCGACGGCGGCGCCGACGACCTCGTACAGGATGCGGGCGGAGCGGCGTATCACGCGGCGGCGCGGGCGATGCTGCTTGACGGTGACGCCCGGTCCGGGCGATGCACGGTCCGGCCGGCGGGCGCCTTCCTAGCCGGCCGGGTCAACGATCGGCGCTGGCGAGCGGTGGCGGATCATGTCGAGCTCCTTCCCCCTCCTCGAGACGCATCGCTTGCCACGGCCAGCCAGCCCGGCCCGGGCCGCCATCGGCCTCGAGCGCTGGCGCGAGCGCACCCGGCAGGCAGGCGATCCGTCGCTGGCCGAGTTCGGCGAGCAGCTCGCCGCCGACCCTGCCGGGCAGGCTCTCCTGGCCGCCCTGTTCGGCAACAGCCCGTTCCTCGCCCATTGCGCGATCAACGAGCCGGCGATCCTGCGGACCTTCTTAGCGGACGGCGGCGAGCCTGTCTGCGACGAATTGCTGGCCCGGCTGGCCAGCGAGGCGCCGGCCTTCGACGATACCGCGCGGCTGATGCAGATGCTGCGGGTGACGCGGCGACGGGTCGCGCTCACCGTGGCGCTGGCCGATCTCTGCGGCCAGTGGCCGGTCGAGACGGTGACCCGCCAGCTCAGCCGCTTCGCCGAGGACGCGCTCTCGGTCGCCGTCGACCACCTGCTGAGCCGGGCGGCGGCGGCCGGCGATCTCGAGCTCGCCGATCCGGAATGGCCGTCGGCCGGCTCCGGCCTGATCGTCATCGGCATGGGCAAGCTCGGCGCCGGCGAGCTCAACTACTCCAGCGACATCGACCTGATCATCCTCTACGACCCGCTGGCGGTGGCCTATCGCGGCCGCCGCAGCCTGCAGGACTTCTTCGTCCGGCTCGCCCGCAGCCTGGTGCGCCTGCTCGAGGACCGCACCGCCGACGGCTACGTCTTCCGCACCGATCTCCGGCTGCGCCCCGACCCGGCCTCGACGCCGCTCGCCATCTCGGTCAACGCCGCCGAGGCCTATTACGAGGGGATGGGGCAGAACTGGGAGCGCGCGGCGATGATCAAGGCGCGACCGGTGGCCGGCGACCGCGATGCCGGCCGCGCCTTCCTCGGCCAGCTCAAGCCCTTCATCTGGCGCAAGCATCTCGACTTCGCGGCGATCCAGGACATCCACTCGATCAAGCGGCAGATCCACGCCGTGCGCGGCCATCGCGAGGTCGCGGTCGGCGGCCACAACATCAAGCTCGGGCGCGGCGGCATCCGCGAGATCGAGTTCTTCGCCCAGACCCAGCAGCTGATCTGGGGCGGGCGCGACCCGACGCTGCGCCAGCCCGCCACGGTGGCGGCGATTCGTGCCCTGGTGGCGGCCGGCCGCGTCGCCCCGGGCGCGGCCGAGGAGATGATCGAGGCCTACCGCTTCCTGCGCGGCGTGGAGCACCGGCTGCAGATGGTCGAGGACCGGCAGACCCAGACGCTGCCGCCGGACGGGCCGGAGCTCGACGCGCTCGCCACCTTCCTCGGCTACGACCGCACCCAGGACTTCGCCGCCGAGCTGCTGCTGCGGCTCGGCCGCGTGCAGGACCATTATGCCGACCTGTTCGAGGAATCGCCCTCGCTCGGCGGGCCCGGCAGCCTGGTCTTCACCGGCACCGACAACGATCCCGAGACGGTGCGCACGCTGCAGCAGATGGGCTTCGCCGACGGCGCCGCCATCTCCGGCGTGGTCCGCGGCTGGCACCATGGCCGCTACCGCGCCATGCGCAGCGCGCGGGCCCGCGAGCTGCTGACCGAACTGATGCCGCGGCTGCTGCAGGCGCTGGCGGGAACGCGCCAGCCCGACACCGCCTTCGCCAAGTTCGACGAGTTCCTCGCGGGCTTGCCGGCCGGCGTGCAGCTCTTCTCGCTGCTCGCCGCCAATCCCGCCCTGCTCGACCTGCTGGCCGAGATCCTCGGCGGCGCGCCGCAGCTCGCCCAGCATCTCAGCCGCAACCCCGACCTGCTCGAGGCGGTGCTGTCGCAGGGCTTCTTCGACACCCCGCCGCCGGCCGCCGACCTCGCCCGCGACTTCGCCGCGGCGCTCGGCCAGGCGGCCGACTTCCAGGACGTGCTCGACATCGCGCGCAGCTGGACCAAGGACCACCAGTTCCGCATCGGCGTGCGCATCCTGCGCAACGCCAGCGACGGCGACCGCGCCGGGGCGCCGCTCTCCGACATCGCCGAGACGGTCATCGCCGCGCTGCAGGACCGGGTGGAGACCGAGTTCGAGCGCGGCCACGGGCGGCTGCCCGGGCGCGGCCTGGCGGTGGTGGCGCTGGGCAAGCTCGGCGGCCGCGAGATGACCGTCGCCTCCGACCTCGACCTGATCTTCATCTACGACGCGCCGGAGGATCTCGCCGCGGCCGGGGGCTGGGACACGCTGCTCTCGGACGGGCGGCGGCCGCTGGCGCCGATGCACTACTACGCCCGGCTGGCGCAGCGGCTGATCAACGCGCTGACCGTGCCGACCGGCGCCGGCCGCCTCTTCGAGGTCGACATGCGGCTGCGCCCGTCCGGCAATTCCGGCCCGATCGCCTCCAACCTCCCCGGCTTCCGCCAGTACCAGGAGCAGGAGGCCTGGACCTGGGAGCACATGGCGCTGACCCGCGCCCGGGTGATCGCCGGCGACCCGGCGCTGCGCCGCCGGATCGACGCGGCGCTGCAGGCGATCCTGACCCGGCCGCGCGAGCGCGGCCGGCTGGCCCGCGACATCGCCGAGATGCGCGCCCGCATGGCCCAGCAGCATGGCGGCGACCGCGAATGGGACCTCAAGCATGTCCGCGGCGGGCTGGTCGACGTCGAGTTCATCGCCCAGTACCTGCAGCTGGCGCACGCCGCCGACCGGCCGGAGGTGCTGGCGACCAACACGACGGACGCCTTCGAGCGGATGGCCGGCGCCGGGGTGCTCGACCCCGGCACCGCCGCGGCGCTCTGCGCGGCGACCCGGCTGTGGCGGCGGCTGCAGAGCCTGCAGCGCCTGACCACCGGCAAGCGGCTCGACGAGGCGAGCCTGCCGGCCGGGCTCAAGCAGGCCTTCGCGACTGCCGGCGGCGCGGCCGACTTCGCCGAGCTGAAGCAGCGCATGGCCGAGGCGCGGAGCGCGGTGAGCGGCGCCTTCGCCAGCCTGGTCGAGGCGTTCACCGGAGCGTGATCGAAGCTTGGCGGTGTGAACCGGTGTGCAGCCGATTGCGTACAAGGGCCGGTCCAGTAACATGTCCGGGGGACTTGTTCGCGTCATGTCGAGCTTCCTGCTGATCGGCAACCGCCTCTGCATCGATTTCGCCAATACCGCAATCCAGAGCGGAGGTCCGCTCGAAAACTGGGATGATTTCCAACTCTTTATGGCCGAATCCTCACGTAGTTCCGAGACTGGCTGGCGTGATGGGGACGGCTATGGCGGGGGCGCGGAGGAGGCGTTCGCGCTGGCCGTCGAGCTGCGTTCGGCGATCCGCGGCCTGCTCGCCGCGCTGGCCGAGGAGCGGCAGGTTCCCGCAGATCACATAGATGTGATCAACCGCGTCCTGGCCCTGCGCCGGGGCGCCGAGCGGCTCGACCACCATGAGCATGGCTGGCACCTGCACTTCGCGGCCGAGGAGGTCGGCGCCGCCGCGGCGCTGGTGCCGATCGCCCGCTCGGCGGCCGAGCTGCTCGCCGAGGGCGCGAGCGCGCCGGTGCGCTGCTGCGCCGATCCGCGCTGCGGGCTGATGTTCTACGACACCTCGCGCACGCGGCGCCGGCGCTGGTGCCGGATGTCGGCCTGCGGCAACCGCAGCAAGGTGGCGCGCTACTTCATGCGCCACGAGGCGCGACTCTGAGACGAGGCGCGGCTATGCTCCCCGCCTCGCTCGACAGCCGGGGTGCATGAGCTCGCCATGACCACCATCGCCGAGGGCGCCAGGGCGCCCGACTTCACCATGGCCACCGACGGCGGCGGCCGCGTCTCGCTGAAGGCGCTGCGCGGCCGCCCGGTGGTGCTCTACTTCTATCCCAAGGACGACACCTCGGGCTGCACCAAGGAGGCCTGCGGCTTCCGCGACGCCGAGCCCGACTTCTCCGGCGTCAAGGCGGCGGTGGTCGGCGTGTCGCGCGACAGCGTCGCCAGCCACGACCGGTTCAAGGTCAAGCACGGCCTGAACTTCACGCTCGCCGCCGACGAGGACGGCAAGGTCTGCGAGGCCTACGGCACCTGGGTCGAGAAGAGCATGTACGGCCGCAAGTACATGGGCATCGACCGGGCGACCTTCCTGATCGACCGCGAGGGCGTCGTCCGCCGGGTCTGGCGCAAGGTCAAGGTGCCGGGCCATGTCGAGGAGGTGCTGGCGGCGGTGAAGGCGCTCTGACGGCGCGCTGACCCGACGTCCGGCCGCCGGCGCCCGCCGGCAGCCGCCTCGCTCGGAAATCTTTCCTAAACGGCCCGGCCGGCCAGAACCGGCCAAGCCCGGCGCGTGTTGCATCGCCATTCCCAGCCAACTGGAGGATGACGATGCAGCAGCAGACCGTGGTCGGGGTGTACAAGTCGCGCGACGACGCGACCGATGTCCGCCACCGGCTGATCAGCGAGGGCGTGCCGGACAGCGCGATCGCCCTGCGCGCCGAGGTGGGCGACCCCGCCGAGGACACGCTCGCGCGGCGGGACGACGATGGCGGCGGCGGCTTCTGGTCGTGGCTGTTCGGCTCCGACGACGAGGAGGCGGGCAGCTACCGCAGCCACCTCCATGGCGAGCGGACCGCCGTGGCCGTCGAGGTGAGCTCGGCCGAGACGCACCGCCGGGTGATCGAGATCATGGAGATGTACGACCCGGTGGACGTCGAGGACCGGGGCGCCGGCGTGACCCCCGGGGGCGGCATCGCCGTCGGCGGCGCCGGGCTGGGCACGGGCAGCGACGGGGCCGCGCCCGACACCACCGCCTACCGCGAGAGCTCGGCCGGCCTCGCCGCCGGCGGTTCCGGAGTGGCCGCCACCACCGGGATCGAGACCAACGACGTCGACTCGCCGCTCGGCACCGCCCATGTCGAGAACCGCGAGGCGGCGACCGCCTCCTCGGAGCTGGCCGACTCGGAGCTGAGCGGCACCGCCCGGGCGGGCGAGGACGGCGACCAGGTGATCCCGGTCACCCGCGAGGCGCTCGAGGTCGGCAAGCGGGCGACCGAGCGGCGCTACCGCATCCGCAGCTACGTCGTCGAGCGCCCGGTCGAGCAGCAGGTCGAGCTGCGCGACGAGCGGGTGACCATCGAGCGGCGGCCGGCCCAGGGCTGGCGGCGGGTCGATCCCGGCGACTTCCAGCAGCGCGAGCTCGAGGTCGTCGAGCGCCACGAGGAACCGGTGGTCTCCAAGCGGGCCGACGTCGTCGAGGAGGTGGTGGTGCACCGCGACGCGCAGCAGCGGGTGGAGACGGTCCGCGACACGGTCCGCGAGGGCCGCGTCGAGGTCGAGGGCGACGGCGCCCCGGCGCCGGGCGGCAGCGCGCCGCTGCCGGGCGACCGCATCCGCCACACCGAGTAGCACACGGCTTCGTGAACGGGTCCCGGCCGCGGCATCGCCCGCGGCCGGCTACCCCTCGGGGGCCAAGCCAAGCTATTCTCGACCGCCGCGGGACCGGGCCCGTCGGCCCGGCCGCCGATATTCGGGGGAGTGCGATCGAGATGACGATGAACAGGCGCCGATTCCTGGGAATGACCGCCGCCGGCGGGCTGGCCGCCGCCGGCTTGGCGCTGGCCGGAGCCTCGCGCGGCCAGGCCGCGGCGATCGCCGGCGTGCCGGCGCTGCGCATCGTCGAGCCCCTCGGCCGGCCGTCGGTGATCTGGACCACCTCGACGGCCCTGCGGCCGGCGCTCGGCCGGGTGCTGCAGTGCGCCGTCGAGGTCGAGACGGTGCTGGGCGACGACAGCTACAACGCCCTGCACGCGGCCCTCAAGGAGACCGCCGGCGAGGTCCGGCTGTGGGGCGGCGCCATCATGGCCACGCAATATGTCGGCACCATCGGCAACCGCGACGTCAGGCTGGAGCAGCTGACGCCGGTGGCCCGGCTGAGCGACGGCTTCTCGGTCTGCCTCTTCGCCAAGAGGGGCGGCGGGCTGGCCGGCTGGAGCGACGTCAAGGCGGCCGCGCCGCTCGCGGTGAGCTGCCTGGAGCGAGCCACCGCCGCCTATGTCGCCAAGCTGATGCTGGAGCGCAAGGGCGGCGTGGCGATCCGGGAGACGCTGCGCAAGACCATCGGCGAGGTCATCGCCGACGTCGTCGAGGGCCGCAGCGCCGCCGGCATCGTCCCGACCAATCTGGTGGCCAGGCAGCACGATGCGCTGGCCGCGCTGGTCACCTTCGGGGCCAAGCGCAACGCCTTCGTCCACGCGACGCCGACCTTCGCCGAGCTGTCGGGCAATCCGAAGCTGGCCTTCACCGAGAGCGTAGGCGTGCTCGGCGCGCCGGGCCTCGCCACCGCCGCGGCGCTGAGCTCGGCCTTCCTGCAGGCCGCCAACGACCCCGAGGTCGAGGAGGATGCCGAGTCGCAGGATTTCCCGCTGGTGGTGAGCGGCGGCGACGTGCTGCGCCAGACCATGGAGCGCAACCAGCGCCTGCTCGCCCGCCTGCTCTCCTGAGCGGCCCTCCTGAGCTGGCCCTCCTGAGCTGGCCCTCGCGGCGCCGGCTGGCCGGCGTCGCGGCAGGCTGGTAGAGTGGGCCACCCGCAGGTAGTGGGAGGCCGCGATGGCCAATGGCACCATCCGCATCCGGCCGGGTGCGCACAACCTGGACGCCGCGCAGGCAGCGGCGCTGCGCCGGGCCTATGCCGGGCTGATGGCGATCTCCGACAATCGCGGCTACGGCTTCCTCGCCGGGCTGCACGGAGTCCCCGGCTTCTATTGCTGGCACCACCAGCAGAACGCGCGCTCCGGCCGGCGCCTGCAGCTCTTCCTGCCCTGGCATCGCGCCTACCTCTACAATTTCGAGATGGGGCTGCGCGACCGCGTGCCCGACATCACGCTGCCCTGGTGGGACTGGACGCTGCGGCCGCCGCGCCAGGCCGGGCTGCCGCAGGCCTACGCGCCGCGGCGCGTCGCCGGCCGTCCCAACCCGCTGGCCAGCTTCCGCATGAACCTGCCGAACGGGCCGCGGCCGCTGCTGCGCGACACGGTGCGGCGGCCCGGCCCGGGCGACGCCCTGCCCACCCAGGCCGACGTCGAGGACGCCATGTCGCGCACCGACTGGGCCGACTTCAACGACGCGCTGGAGGACCTGCACGACCGCGTCCATGGCTGGGTTTCCGGCGACATGGGGGTGGTGGCGACCTCGGCCTACGATCCCATCTTCTGGGCGCACCATGCGATGATCGACCGGATCTGGTGGCTGTGGCAGGCGCGCAACGGCAACGGCAACGTGCCGGCGCCGCTGCTCGACGCGGTGATGGCGCCGTTCAACATGCGGGTGCGCGACGTGCTCAACGCCAACGACCTCGGCTACGACTACGCCGCGGCCCAGGGCATCATCCCGATCGGAGGTCCCTGAGATGGCCCGACGCTCGACCCGGCCCGCGCCGCCGCGGCGCAGCCCCCGCCGCCGCGGCCTCGGCGCGCCGGAACGCCCGGCCGGCACGGCCAGGACCTACACCTCGCCGCCGGTGGCGATCGATTTCGCCGGCGCCGGCCACCGCTTCGACCGCGCCGACCTCGAGATCCGCGGCATCTATCACGGCGAGGCCTCCTACGAGGGCCGGGTGTTCCTCAACAACCCGAAGGCCGACGCCGGGACGCCGCGCACGCCCGAGCAGGGCTATGCCGGCTCGTTCCACATCTTCGGCCATGGCGGCTGCTTCGGCGATGTCGGCCATTGCGAGGTCGCCGAGCACGACCGCGAGCATGACGACCGCCGCGCGCCGCACCCGCTGACCCCGGCCAACAAGCGGCTGACCGTGACCGAGCCGCTGCAGCGCGCCGCTGCCGCCGGCGACAGCGTCACGGTCACCATCGTGCCGGTGGTCACCGCCGCCAACGAGCTCTGCGACACCACCGACGTGTTCCGCTTCGAATCGATGCGCTTCGTGACCTACGACCCGTAGCACCGGCGGCGCGCCCTGGGCATGGCTGCCCCGCCGGTCGGGCGGTTTCAATTCCGGCGCGGAGGCCCTATGTTCCGGGGAAACTCAGGCGCTTGCGCCCGCACAGCTTTCCCCGGTTTCATGTCAGTCCGCACCGTCGAGGCCGCGTCCGCGGCCGGCCGGCCCATCGCCTTTGTCGAGCTCGTCGCCATCGTCGCGCTGGCGATGAGCCTGTCGGCGCTGTCGATCGACAACCTGCTGCCGGCCTTCACCGCGATCGGCGAGGCGCTGACGGTGGCGCCGGCCAACCGGCTGCAGCTGCTGATCTACGTCTTCATGGTGGGATTCGCCTTCACTCAGCCGGTCTACGGGCCGGCCGCCGACGTGCTGGGACGCCGGCCGGTGCTGCTCGCCGGCCTCGTGATCTACGCCGCGGCCAGCCTGCTCGCCGTCTTCGCCGGCAGCTTCGATCTGCTGCTCGCCGCCCGCGCGCTGCAGGGCATGGGCGTCGCCGCCGCCCGGGTGGTCACCGTCTCGATCGTGCGCGACCGCTTCGCCGGGCGCGAGATGGCGCGCGTCATGTCGTTCGTAATGATGGTCTTCATCACCGTGCCGATCTTCGCCCCGGCGCTGGGCAGCGGCTTCCTGCTGATCGGCGGCTGGCGGCTGATCTTCATCACCATGCTGGTGATGTCGCTGGGGATGATCGCCTGGATCTGGCTGCGGCTGCCCGAGACGCTGCATCCCGAGCACCGCCTGCCCTTCTCCGCCGCGCGCATCGCCCGTGCCCTGAAGCTGACCGTCACCAACCGCCTGTCGGTCGGCTACGCCACGGCGATGGGGCTGATGCTGGGCAACCTGATGGGCTATCTCGGCTCCTCGCAGCAGATCTTCCAGACCGAGGTCTACGGCCTCGGCCTGTGGTTCGCCGCCGCCTTCAGCGGCATCGCCGCCGTCATGGGGCTGGCCTCCTTCACCAACTCGCGGCTGGTGCGGCGGCTCGGCATGCGCCGGATCTCGCATGGCGGCGTGTGCGGCGCCGCGCTGTTCGCGGCGCTGATGCTGGCCGCGGCGCTGGCCTTCGGCGGCCGGCCGCCCTTCTGGCTGTTCACGCCGCTGCTCGCCGGCGCCATGTTCCTGCTCGGCCTGACGCTGCCCAACTTCAACGCGCTGGCGATGGAGCCGCTGGGCGCGGTCGCCGGCACCGCCGCCTCGCTGATCGGCTTCTACACCACGCTGATGGGCGTCGGCATCGGCGCGGTGGTCGGCCAGGCCTTCGACGGCACGGTGACGCCGGTCGCCATCGGCTTCCTGACGGGCAGCCTGCTGGCCCTGCCGGTGATCCTGTGGGCGGAGCGCGGCCGGCTGTTCGCCGCGCATCCGCTGGATCATCCCTGAGGCGGCGGCAGCGGCACCCGCCGCCGCGCCATGATCGCCGCCGGAAAGGTTTCCGGCGCCGGCGCCGCCGCTCAGGCGGCGGACTCGATGCGGTGGGCCAGCGCGGCGCTGAGGAACTGGTCGATGTCGCCGTCGAGCACCGCCTGGGAGGCCGAGGTCTCGACCCCGGTGCGCAGGTCCTTGACCATCTGGTAGGGCTGCAGCACGTAGGAGCGGATCTGGTGGCCCCAGCCGATGTCGGACTTGGTGGCCTCCACCGCGGCGGCGGCGGTCTCGCGCTTCTGCAGCTCGAGCTCGAACAGCCGGGCCTTCAGCATCGCCATGGCCATGGCCCGGTTGCGGTGCTGCGAGCGGTCGGCCTGGCACTTCACCACGATGCCGGTGGGCACGTGGGTGATGCGGATGGCGCTCTCCGTCTTGTTGACGTGCTGGCCGCCGGCGCCGCCCGAGCGCATGGTGTCGATATGCAGGTCGGCGTCGCGGACCTCGACCTCGATGTCGTCGTCGACCACCGGATAGACCCAGACCGAGCCGAAGCTGGTGTGGCGCCGCGCCTGGCTGTCGAAGGGCGAGATGCGCACCAGCCGGTGCACGCCGCTCTCGGTCTTCAGCCAGCCGAAGGCGTTGGGGCCGGAGATCCGGACTGTGGCCGACTTCAGGCCGGCCTCCTCCCCCGGGCTCTCCTCCAGCCACTCGACCTTGTAGCCGTGCTGCTCGGCCCAGCGGACATACATGCGCAGCAGCATCTCGGCCCAGTCCTGCGCCTCGGTGCCGCCGGCGCCGGAATGGACCTCGAGATAGGCGTCGTTGATGTCGGCCTCGCCCGAGAGCAGGCTCTCCAGCTCGCGCTTGGAGGCCTCGGCCTTGACCCGCTTCAGCTGGCCCTCGGCCTCGGCGATGCTGGCCTCGTCGCCCTCGGCCTCGCCGAGCTCGGCCAGGGTCAGCGCGTCGTCGAGCTCGCCCTCGAGCCGGCGGTACTGGTCGATCGCGGTCTGCAGGTGGGTCCGCTCGCGCATCAGCTTCTGCGCCGCGGACTGGTCGTTCCACAGCGCCGGATCCTCGGCGCGGGCGTTCAGCTCCGCGAGGCGGTTCTGGGCCTTATCCCAGTCAAAGATGCCTCCGCAGCAAGGCGAGGGAGGCGCGGATCTCGGCGGCGGCGGATTCGATCTCGGCTTTCATGGCATGTAGCTCTCGTTGAATTGTCATTGCCGGGCCCGGTTCTGGAGTTGCCCGTCAGGTCGTCGTGCGCTCTCTCTTGCTTCATTGCTGGCCCGCAGCGGGCTCGACCCGGCAATCCAGTGCGGCCGCGCGATGGATGCCCGGGTCAAGCCCGGGCATGACAAGAGGGTGGCGGCATCGACAGGCGGCAATTGGGGGATGGCGGCGCCCGCTGTCAATAGAGGTCGCCGGCGCCGGGGGCGCCCGTGCCGCCCGAGGCGCCGGTGCCAGTCAGCACGCCGGCGCCGGCCGGCACGACACTGGCGGAGTCGCCGCCGATCACCTGCTGCTGGCCGTCCGGCTCGGTGCCGGGCTTGTAGGCCTCGAGGATCACCCGCTGGTCGCCCGGCTGGGCGCGCTGGCCGCTGTCGAGGTTGACCCGCACCAGCCGGATGCCGGGCGGCACGCGGAAGGGCACCGCCGGCTTGTCGGCCAGCGCCGCCAGCATGAAGTCGCGGAACACCGGCGCCGAGGCGACGCCGCCATATTCCTTGGGGCCGAGCGTCTTGGGCGTGTCGAAGCCGATCCAGACGCCGACCACCAGGTCGGGCGAGAAGCCGATGAACCAGGCGTCCATCGCGTCGTTGGTCGTGCCGGTCTTGCCGGCGAGCGGCTTGCCCACCGCCTTGACGACCGTGGCGGTGCCGCGCTGCACCACGCCCTCGAGCATCGAGACCATCTGGTAGGTGGTCGGCGCGTCGATGATCCGCTCGCGGTTGTCGGGCAGCTTGGGCGGCTCCTGGTTGCTCCAGCTGTCGGCCTTGCAGCCCTCGCAGGGGCGGTCGTCGTGGCGGTAGAGGGTGACGCCCTGGCGGTCCTGCACCCGGTCGATCAGGGTCGGCGTCACCTTCTTGCCGCCGTCGACGATCTCGGCATAGCCGGTGGCCATGCGCAGCAGCGTCGTCTCGCCGGCGCCGATCGACATGGCGAGCGTCGGCATCAGGTTCTCGACCACGCCGAAGCGCTTGGCCAGCGCCGCCACCTTGTCCATGCCGACCGCCTGGGCGAGCCGCACGGTCATCAGGTTGCGCGACTTCTCGATGCCCTGGCGCAGCGGGAGGGGCCCGAGGAACTCGCCGTCGTCGTTCCTCGGCTTCCACAGCGGCAGGCCGGGCCCCTGGTCGATGACGATCGGCGCGTCGACGATGATGGTCGACGGGGTGAAGCCGCTCTCCAGGCCGGTCATGTAGACGAAGGGCTTGAAGGAGGAGCCGGGCTGGCGCAGCGCCTGGGTGACGCGGTTGAACTCGCTCTGCTGGAAGCTCCAGCCGCCCTGCATCGCCAGCACCCGGCCGGTGTGCGGGTCGAGCGCGACGATGGCGCCGCTGACATCGGGGATCTGGCGCAGCCCGTACGTGCCGGCCGGATAGGCCTTGCCGGCCTCGTCCTTGGCGACGGCCTCGACGACGACGATGTCGCCGGGCTGCAGCACGTCGGAGACCTTGCCGACCGCGCCGCCGACCGTCTGGCCTTCGTGCCAGCGCCGCGCCCAGCGCAGCTCGGCCAGCGGGATGCGCCCCTCGGTGCCGTCGGCCAGCCCGATCTGGGCGGCGCCGCCCTCGATCGCGGTGACGATCGCCATCTGCCAGTCGCTGAGCCCGGCCGGCACCTTGGCGGCGGCGAGCTGCGCCTTCCAGTCGGTCGCCAGCGCGACATGGGCGAGCGGCCCGCGCCAGCCGTGGCGGCGGTCGTAGCTGACCAGGCCGGTCCGCAGCACCTTCTCGGCGATCTTCTGCAGCCGCGGATCGAGCGAGGTGCGCACCGACAGCCCGCCCTTGTAGAGCCCGTCCTCGCCGAAGCGCTGCACCAGCTCGCGCCGGACCTCCTCGGCGAAGTAGTCGGCGGTCACCGTGTCGGCCTCGCCGCGGCTGCGCACCACCACCGGCTCGGCGAGCGCGGCGGTCGCCTCCTCCTTGCTGATGTGGCCGTCCTCCAGCATGCGGCCGATCACCCAGTCGCGGCGCGCCTTGGCCGCCTCGGGATGGCGCAGCGGATTGTAGTTGTTCGGCGCCTTGGGCATGGCGGCCAGCATCGCCGCCTCGGCCACCGACAGCTCGTCGAGCGACTTGTTGAAGTAGTTGAGGGCGGCCGTCGCCACCCCGTAGGAGCCGCCGCCGAGATAGATCTCGTTGAGGTAGAGCTCGAGGATGCGGTCCTTGGAGAAGGCGTGCTCGATGCGGTAGGCGAGCATCAGCTCCTTCACCTTGCGGGCCAGCGACACCTCGTTGGTCAGCAGGAAGTTCTTGGCCACCTGCTGGGTGATGGTCGAGGCGCCGACCGGCCGCCGGTCGGAGCCGAGATGGCCGAGGTTGGTGATCACCGCCCGCCCCAGCCCGGCCACGTCGATGCCGGGGTGGGTGTAGAAGCTCTTGTCCTCGGCCGAGATGAAGGCGTTGGAGACCCGCTTGGGGATCGCCGAGATCGGCACGAAGACGCGGTTCTGGGTGGCGTACTCGGCCAGCACCCGGCCGTCGCCGGCATGCACCCGGGTGACCAGCGGCGGATTGTAGTTGGCCAGCTGGGTGTAGTCCGGCAGGTCCTTGCCGTAATGCTGGAACACGAGGAACGCCGCCCCGGCCGCGGCGAGCACCAGCAGCAGGACCAGGCCGAAGAGAAAACCGAAGATGCGACGCAAGGGCGCCCTCGTGCCGGCCACCTTGGCCGCGTCAGAAGGATGTGGGTCCGGGGACTCGGAAATCCAGGGTTCTTAGCGCGGAAATCGCCGCAGGGCCAGGGGCGAGACGGTGGCCGCGGCACGCGGTCCCGCCGGGCGGAGCGAACCGGGCGAATCCGAGCGATGCACCCCATGCCCGGCGAGACTGGGCTCGCCCGGCGAGGATCTCGCACTCCGGCGGGCGGGTTCGCCCGGCGATCCCCCGCGGGACGGTGCAGGAAGGGCGGAAACCGAGCGATCGACCCCATGTCCAGCGAGGGCATGCTCCTCCAGCGAGATCCGTCGAGCGCGGCAGACCCATTGTCAGTTCGCAGTTACGCATTATACGTCAATGCCGAGCATCCGGCAAGCGACGGAGCCCCTGCCCTCGTGCTTGGCGCCACAGTCCGACGCTAGTTCCCGCCGGGCGCGGCCGGGGGGCGCTTGAAGTCGAGGGTCAGCTCGACGTCGTGGCGGCCCTGGCGGAAAACGGCGGAGCGGTCGCCGATCCACTTCACCACCCAGGGGCCGAGCTGGTCGCCCTCGCGCAGCTGCAGGGTGCGGCCCTCGGCGAGGTGCACCAGCGCGATGCCGGCGCCGTTGCGCGCCACGACGCCGACCAGGGCACGATCGCCCACCAGCCCCAGCTTCGAGAGCACGGCCAGCAGCCCTTCCCGGCCGGTCGCGCCGGCCTTCACCGGCCGCTCCAGCCCCGCTCATCCAGCCGGCCATCTTCGGGCGGTCGCCCAGCGCCTTCTCGAAGGCCGAATGATCGGGCAGCAGTGCGGCTTTCGAGGACACTCTCGGCTCAGCCCGGGCCGGAGACGGGCGGCCACGCCCCAGGCGGCGCGCTCAGCCGCCAACCTGCGAGCGGCAGGTGCTGGCCCAGTCGAGGCGGCCGCCCGAGCAGGGCGCCGACGAGCAGAACGATGAACGCGCTCGCGGCTGCATACAGCACGACCGAGGCCAACCCCTGCCAGCCGACCCAGGCACCCGAGCGCGCCCATCAGCTTGACGTCGCCAAGGCCGAGGCCTTCGCGGCCGCAGGCCCGGCGATAGCCATACCGGATCAGCAGGAACACCGCGGCGCCGGCCACCAGCCCGAGCGCCGCGTCCCGCGCCGATGTCGGCTCGATCACCCACGCCGTCACCAACCCCGCCGCACTCAAGGGCAGCACAAGCCTATCGTGCAACACATGGTTGCGCAGGTCAATCGCGCCAATCGTTATCAGGGTCCAGCCATACGGGACCGTGATCCAGATCAGCTCCCGCGGCACGACGGCTGCGCACCAGTCTACGACCAGCATCGCTCCGGTGACGAGACAGGTCACGCCGCCGAGCAAGGACAGTCGCCCTCGGCCAGTGCTCGTCATCGCCCGCCGCATTCGCTAGGCAGTCTGTCACTCACGGACGCTCTGCATCACCTTGCACCGGCGCGGCACCGCTCACGACAGAGCCCGCTCCTGTGCCGGCCACCTTCCAACCCCGCAGCCGACACTCGTCAAGAAGGCGGCCCGCCCCACCGCCGCGGACCGGGCACCGCGGCAACCTGTCAGGTGATTACTTCCTGTACATATGGGTCGCACTATTCCAGCCATAGTTGGCGGTCGCCCCAGATAGGCTTGGCAACCGCTTGTCCGTCGCATGATTCACCACGCTTCGAGACTACGACGGCGACGACCAAGCTCCGATTTATCCCATGCGCGATCCCACCCTCGACCACGCTCTTTCGTAATCTCCAGCACTTCGAGCCAGCGGGGGTATGCGTTATTGAATGCGCGTATGGAATTGAATGCGCGTATGGAGTTCCGCCAATCTTGATAGTTTCCTTGGCCTTTTCAACATTGCGTTGATCCAAAACTATGCCTTATAAGGTGACTTCACTCATCGAATCTTAAAGCGAATTCCATAGATCATGAAGCATCTCCTTGTCTGATGGATTTAGCAGAACAGCCTGATCATTACGATTAAGATATCTCAACTCTAGTTTTCCTTTCTCCTCATTGTCTTCGATAGCACGAACGCCATCAATGACACACAAGAATCCAAACACCGATCGATCCGCCACGTCCTTTATGATGGAGTGCAAAATTTCTCTCTCATTCTCCGGGAGAGAATTGTACCACGTCGATCTATCTAGAAGCTCGCGCGGAGGATGTCTTCCGGTGGCTTGCTGAGCCACAGCAAGTTCTTGGGAGAGAGCGAATCTCTCACAACCGCTTTTAGCACATCGATAAAACTGCTTGCTATCCACGACACAGGCTCACTTTGAGAAGGCCGCAGGAACATTCTCTTGTTAAGATCGATCAGCGCCCAAGCGCCTCGTTTGGCGCGTCTGTAAGGCTCCGGAGATTCCGAATATCCTTAGCCAATAGATCGCGCGCAGTTCTCCCATAGGAACCCGACAGTGGCCGCATGGTTGTATGCTCCAGCTCCGGCAGAGCGATTGATGGTGCAATATTCTTTTCATATCCCGAAATGATCTGGCTAGCGGGATTTGCCTGTACAACGTGAGGAATATCCAACCCATCCCTCACGACCGATCGCGCCTTTAGTACATCATATGTACCCACCGCATAAGGCGCTAGGCGTAGGCGGCTTGCTTACAGACATCGAGACCTTCGCATCGAAGTCACTCGCCCTTGCCGCTGGCCCTTCGCCTTGATAGGGGTGTCTCATGCAGCCGGGCCACCACCCGAGGACTTGCCGTCGTATCTATCTAGGGAATTGGCTGGCTAAGGCTCAGAATGCGGAATCCTCCGGGGAATATGTCTCCATAGATCATCCAGCCTTGCTCAGGTTGATCCGGATTTTCGAGAGACATCATAAGTGTGAGCCCACGCGATTGATTCCGACCCCAAATGATTGACAATCCGGACAGATACAGATGGTCCGAGGTGCCCTTTGCGCGCAGCTCCTTTAGAACGGATCTAAAGCGCGCCGTTCCAGGCTGCGCAGCCGCCTCCGGGCTAAGTGACTCATCGAGTCTCCTCGGCGATGCCTTGATTTCATCCAGGGCTCTCACCATTTCAGAAAACATTCCATCAGAAAATCCGAGAACTCTCGTGTAACCCCCTTCATTCGGCAGCGGACAGGACTGCGGAGATATCCGCATAAACTTCTGTGCCTCTTGAAATACGGTGATAGCAGGATCATACACCCAACGCTGCGCTGTCTTGTCAAATACAACCGGCAACATAGAAAATGCGCATACATCCATCTTGCCCTTGAATGGTCCGCTAATGATATAGGTCTGCGCGCGGGGCGAGGAACAAACTGCTACCGTTGCCTGGGGAGCCAATTTAAAAACTCCCTTCACATAATCCGGCGCCAGTTCGTCCTTAAAATACCAGCGACATGGGCTGCTTTCTGACTCGTGACCCGACGAAACACCGGGCAAGAACACCAGGACGACCGCAATGAGCATCCAGAAGGGCGCGCCGAGCATGGCCAACTCCTGAAAATTCCACGCTTGCGCGGCGACCTCTGTCCCCCGGCAGCGTTCCTCGCCGGACGATACCATCCTCACGCCGGCCTGAAATCAACCGCTGGATTGTGGAGCACCATCTGCCCGGATCGCGCCAAGTCCCGGCCGTCAAGTCACCGGCGTGTTGTCAATACCGGGAGCGCCGCCACGGTCACGGTGCTCTGGCGGCGGCTGCGACCTGCCCTTCGGCCCTTTGGAGCCTCTCAGGGAGGCCTGACTTCTCCGCAGGACCAGCGGCGAGACTGTGGCGGGGAGCGGCCGGCCGACGCCGGCAGGCGGCCGCCCGCCGGGCCCGGTCCAGCAAGAAAGCCCAGCCACCCCACGTCCTCGGGACTCGCCGCAGGCGATGCTACGCAGATTCGTCATGCGACGGGTTGGCAGCGCGGCTGCGGAAGGTCGAGGACGCCGCGACAGCTCCATGGCGGCTGTCAGGCCCCGAAGCCGCCATCGATGGTGTGCATCGCCCCGGTCACGAAGCTCGCCTCCGGGCCCGCGAGCCAGGCCACCATCCCTGCCACCTCCTCCGGCCGCCCGTGACGCTTGATGGCCATGGCGGCGTGCATGATGTCCTTCATCGGTCCGTCCGCCGGGTTCAGGTCCGTGTCGATGGGCCCGGGCTGCACGACGTTCACCGTGATCTCGCGCGGCCCGAAGTCCCGGGCCAGCCCGCGCGCCATGCCCTGCAGCGCCGACTTGCTCATCGCATAGGCCGTCAGGCCCGGGAAGGGGATCCGGTCTGCGTTGACGGATCCGATCACGATGATCCGGCCGCCCCGCGGCATCCGCCGTGCCGCCTCGACGGCGGCATGGTAGGGCGCGTTGACGTTGATCCGGATCAGCCGGTCGACCGCGTCCGGGTCGAGCTCCAGCGGATCGCCGAAGGCGGCAACGCCCGCATTCACCACCAGCACGTCCAGCGGCCCGCTGTCGCGCACCCGGGCGATCACCGCATCCCGGTCGGCGCTGTCCGCGACCACTGCCGTGGCGCCCGTCTTCGCTGCCAACCGTTCCGCCGCCTCTGCCGAGCTCGCATAGGTGAACGTCACCGCCGCGCCCGCCGCTGCGAAGCGCTGCACGATCGCGGCCCCGATCCCCCTGCTCCCGCCGATCACGAGAACGGACTTGCCCTGAAAACCGGCCATCAGGCCCTCCTTGAGATTTAACCTAGCGACCGTTACATAAATCCTCCGAAGGTCACGTCAAAGCATTTTTTAGCAATGACTACACAATCCCCGCGGCCGCGCGGCCGCCCCCGTCGCTTCGACCCGGAACGGGCCGTCGCCACCGCCCAGCGCCTCTTTCACGCGCGCGGCTATGACGGGGTCAGCGTCGCCGACCTCACGGCGGCGCTCGGCATCAACCCGCCCAGCTTCTACGCCGCCTTCGGCAGCAAGGCCGGCCTCTACGCCCGCACGCTCCGCCGCTATGCCGGCACCGAAGGGCTCCCGCTGGACGAGATCCTTCACCCCGGCCGTCCGGTTGCCGAAGCGCTCGCCGCCGTGCTGGAGGAAGCCGCCCGCCGCTACGCCGCCGATCCTGCCGCCGCGGGCTGCCTCGTCATCGAGGGCGCCCGCGGCAACGATCCCGAGGCGCG
The DNA here is from genome assembly GCA_046349435.1 of Dongiaceae bacterium. Classification (GTDB taxonomy): domain Bacteria; phylum Pseudomonadota; class Alphaproteobacteria; order Dongiales; family Dongiaceae; genus JAXMCI01. Next base: position 59,716 of record JAXMCI010000016.1, read on the forward strand.
GGAGGCTGCCCGTGCGCTTGCTTCCGCCGCCGCGGACGCCATCCGCCGCTTCGTCGCAGCCACCCACCCGCAGGCCGCCGGGGTGCTGGCCGACTACATCGTGACGGCGATGACCGGACTCTCCGCCATGGCCCGCCAGGGCCACGGCCTGGATCGCCTGCTCGCCACGGCCCGCCTTGCCAGCCTGGGCATCGCGCAGGCGCTCGGCAGCTGAGGCAACCCGAGCAACCGGCGGCAGCCCATCGTCCGGCATCCCGGTTGCGGTCCGGGCCGTTCCGGACCACACTTGGCGGGTGGTTTAGCCGGCGCTTGGGCACCCCGGATGGTTGCTTGCGCCGAGCTTCTCCCGAGCCGGTTGGCCTCGGGGAGGCTCGGCGCAGTGCCGGGTCCGGCGGCCAGAGAACAGTCCGGCGCCACCAGACAGGAGGCTTTGCGATGTTGAGACATGTCTTCAGGGTGATTTCCTGCGCGGCCTTGACGGCCGCGATGCTGGGCCTCACCGGCCCGGCCCGCGCGGGCGAGGTCAAGAGCCCGACCATGGATGCGATCCGCAAGCGCGACCAGCTGATCTGCGGCATCGACACGGGCATCCCCGGCTTCGCGTTCCAGGACTCGTCTGGACGGTGGCAGGGCCTCGACGTCGCCTATTGCCGGGCCATCGCGGCGGCCGTGCTCGGCGACCCGGAGAAGGTGAAGTTCGTCGGCACCACGGCCAAGGTGCGCTTCTCCGTGCTGCAGTCGGGCGAGATCGACGTGCTGATCCGCGACTCGACGCATACGCTGACCCGGAACACCGACCTCGGCCTGGCCACCGGCGCGATCAACTTCTTCACCGGGCAGGCCTTCATGGTGAAGAAGGCGCTCGGCGTCGGGCATGTGAAGGATCTCAACGGCGCGACGATCTGCGTGCTCACCGGCACCACGCTCGAGCTCAACATCGCCGACTACGGCCGGGCCAACAACATCAAGATCAACACGCTGCTGTTCGAGCGGCCGGAGGAGGCCTTCGCCGCCGCGGAAGCCGGGCGGTGCGACGGCTACACCGACGATGGCGGCTCGGTCGCGGCGGCCCGCTCGGCGATGAAGGTGCCGGGCGACTGGATCATCCTGCCCGAGCTCATCTCGCGCGAGTTCCTCGGCTCCTACACGCGCCAGGGCGACGAGCGCTGGACCATCCTGGTCCGCTGGGTGCACATGGCGATGCTCGAGGCCGAGGTGCTGGGGATCACCAAGGCCAATGTCGACGAGATAAAGGCGTCGGCGAGCAATCCCGAGGTCCGCGGCTTCCTCGGCCTGGAGAACGACTACGGCAAGTTCCTCGGCGTCGACAACGACTGGGCCTACAAGATCGTCAAGGCGGTCGGCAACTACGGCGAGAACTACGACGCCTATTTCGGCCCGCTGGAGCTGCCGCGCAGCTGGAACAAGCTCTACAAGGATGGCGGGCTGCAGTTCCCGCTGGCCTGGCGCTGAGCGGCCGAGCCGCCCAGCCATAGCCTCAGGGGCGGCATAGCCTCATGGTCAGGCGCCCGTCGCGCCGCGCCCGGATCGGCCAGTGGGTCTTCCTGGCCGTCGCCGTCGCGGTCGGCGGGCTCCTGGCCGAGGAGCTCGGCGCCAACCTCGCGCGCCGCAACATGCAGCTCGGGTTCGCGTTCCTGTTCTCCAAGGCGGGCTTCGACCTGCCCTTCCACCTCGTTTCCTGGTCGACCTTCGATACTTACCTGCGGGCGCTCTGGGTCAGCCTGCTGAACACCCTGCTGGTGTCGGCGATGAGCATCGTCGCCGCCACCGCGCTGGGCCTGGTGGTCGGCATCATGCGGCTGTCGGCCAACTGGCTGGTGCGCAACCTGGCGCTCGGCTTCATCGAGTTCGTGCGCAACACCCCGCAGCTCGTGCAGATCATCTTCTGGTACCTCGCCGTGCTGCAGACGCTGCCGCCGCCGCGGCAGAGCATCGCGCTCGGCGGCGGCCTGCTGCTGAACATCCGCGGCCTCTATCTGCCCGACCCGGTGATGCGGGAGGGCACCGCGCTGCTGCCCTGGCTGGCCGGCCTGCTGCTGCTGGCGACGCCGTTCGCCTGGCGGCTGCGGCTCGGCGGGTGGCGCGTCGCGGGCTGGGCGCTGCTGCTGCCGCTCGCCGCGGCGGGGCTGCTGGCCGCCGGCATCGAGCGCGTCGAGACCCCGACGCTGACCGGCTTCAACATCGCGGGCGGCGTGCAGGTGCCGCCGGAGCTGGCCGCGCTGTGGGCCGGCCTGTCGATCTACGCCGCGGCCTTCATCGCCGAGATCGTGCGCAGCGCCATCGAGGCGGTGCCCAAGGGCCAGCGGGAGGCCGCCCGATCCCTCGGGCTGCGCCCGCTGCGCATCCTCGTCCTGATCATCCTGCCGCAGGCGCTGCGCATCATCGTGCCGCAGCTGACCAGCCAGTACCTCAACATCATCAAGAGCAGCACGCTCGGCGCGGCGGTGGCCTATCCCGACCTCTTCCAGATCTTCGCCGGCACGGTGATGAACCAGTCGGGCAAGGAGGTCGAGACCATCGTCATCGTGATGGCGGTGTTCCTCACCATCAACCTGCTCTTCTCGGCCTTCATGAACTGGTACAACCGGCGCGTCGCGCTGGTGGGGCACTGAGCTTGCACGGCCCCCGCCAGGCCGGCCCGGCGCTCTCGCCATGACGGTTGAGGCGCCTTCGCAGACGCCGACCCCGACCTCGCCCTCGCAGGGCGGCGGCCTCGGCGAGCTGATGCAGGAGCGGCGCGGCGGGCTGGCGCGGGCGGCCGGCTGGCTGCGGCGCAACCTCTTCAGCACGCCGGCCAACAGCCTCCTGACGCTGCTGGTCCTGGGATTGCTGTGGCTGATCGTGCCGCCCTTCTGGGACTGGGCGGTCGCCAGCGCCACGATCTCCGGCGACAGCCGCGCCGCCTGCACCGGCGGCGGCGCCTGCTGGACCTTCATCAAGCTGCGCCTGCACACCTTCGCCTGGGGGCACTACCCCCCGCAGGAGCTGTGGCGGCTGGCCGCCGTGGTGGTGCTGCTGATCGCCTTCGCGGTGCCGGTGATGCGGGAGGGCACGCGGCACCGCGGCTGGTTCGTCGCCGCGCTGCTGTTCGTCTTCCCGCTGCTCGCCGGCATCCTGCTGGTCGGCGGCGTGCCCGGCCTGCCCTTCGTCGACACCACCGAGTGGGGCGGGCTGATGCTCGACCTCGTCGTCTCCTTCGTCACCGTCGCGGGCGCGCTGCCGCTCGGCATCCTGCTGGCCTTCGGCCGGCGCTCGCAGCTGCCGGTGATCCGGATCATGTCGATCGCCTTCATCGAGCTGTGGCGCGGCGTGCCGCTGCTCACCGTGCTGTTCATGTCCGCCGTCATGGTGCCGCTGTTCCTGCCCGAGGGGATCAGCGTCGACCGGCTGGTCCGGGCGATGGTCGCCTTCACCCTGTTCAACGCGGCCTACATGGCCGAGACGGTGCGCGGCGGCCTGCAGGGCGTCCCGGAGGGCCAGGAGGAGGCCGCCTATTCGATGGGGCTCCGCTGGTGGCAGGTGCAGGCCTTCGTGACCCTGCCGCAGGCGCTGCGCATCGTCGTCCCGGGCATCGTCAACAACATCGTCGACCTGTTCAAGGACACCTCGCTGGTCACCATCATCGGGCTGGTCGACCTGCTCGGCGCCGTCAACCTGGCGCTCAAGGATCCCGCCTGGCTCGGCATGGCCAGGGAGGGCTACGTCTTCACCGCCATGGTGTTCTTCGTGTGCTGCTTCGCGATGTCGAGCTACGGCCGCCGCTTCGAGCGCCGGCTCAACCGGCATCGCACGGGGGTGAGGCCGCGGCTCGCCGAGCGCCTCGTCGCGCTCTGCGAAGCGAGCGGCGCGCGCGCGCCGTGTCGGCGGCGATGGTGCGAAGGCGGCACGCTCGTCGAGCGCTGGGCGGCCGGACAGGTCGGCGACGGACCTGATGCAGCGAGCGTCGATGCGACGTCCCTTCCTCGTCGCCTCGCTCACCAAGCCGGTCGTCGCGGCGGCGTTCATGCGGCTGGTCGAGGATGGCGAGATCGCGCTCGGCACGCCAGTCGTCCAGGTGCTGCCGCAATTCGCCGGCGACGGGCGGGACGCGATCGAGGTGAGGCACCTGCTGACGCACAACTCCGGCCTGCCCGACATGGTCGCCGAGAATGTGGCGCTGCGCGAGCGACAGGCGGGTCTGGACGAATACTTCGCCTGCCTCTCTGCAGAGCGCCGCTGCTCTACGCGCCGGGGCACAGCGTCGGGTACCAGAGCATGGGCTTTCTGGTCCTCGCCATGCTGGCCGAGCGGATCGCCGGCGAGCCGTTCCGGCGCTTCGTCGCGCGCGAGCTGCTCGCGCCGGCCGGCATGGCGCGCTCGGGCTCGGGGCCGATGCGTTCGTCGCCGCGGCGCCTTACGTGCAGGTCGAGCTGCCGGAAGGAGCAGCGGAGCGTCGCCTGGCACTGGAACTCGCGCTACTGGCGGACCCTGGGCAGCACCAGGGGCGGGCTGGTGGCGGCGGCCGACGACTTGGGAGCGTTCCTCTGCCTGTTCCTCGATGAGGGAGGGCGCCCGGCCGGGCGGCAGGTGCTGTCGCCGGCGACGGTGGCAGCTATGTGCCGCGACCACATCGGGCGCAGGGGTGGCCGGAGCGGCCGGCGCTGGGGCTGGGCTGGCTGGTGCGGGGGAGCCCGGGCGCGGCGGCGCGGTGGCGACGCAGAGCCCGCCGGCGGGCGACCCGACCCGCGTCACGACGGCGGCGGACTACGTCTTCGACCGCGCCTTCTTCGGCGACCTGATGTCGGCCGCGGCGGTCGGCCATGCCGGCGCCACCGGCTGCGCCATGTGGGCGGATCCGCGAGCGCGGTCGGCGAGGTGGTGCTGACCAGCGCGCCGGCGACGCGGCCTCGGGCGCGCTGCCGCTGCTCGCGAACCTGGTGGCGGCGCAGGCCTGAGCGTCGGGCGCACGCAGCCATCGCGCCGGCCTCATCCTGCGACAGGCTGCGAGGTCGGCACGGCCGTGCCGACCTCGTCCTTCGACAAGCTCGGGACGAGGTTGAAGGAAGCGGGCACGACATTGAGGGGCCTCATCCTGAGCTTGTCGAAGGATGGGGCTCGCGCGATGTGCCGGCCTGCATTTTCTTCCCTCGTCACGGAGAGGCCGTGCGCCAGCTACAGCGTCGTCAGCCGCCATCGACGTAGAGGTCTGGCCGGTGATGTAGGAGGCGTGCGGCGGGCGAGGAAGACGACCGCCGAGGCGACCTCCTCCGGTGTGCCGAAGCGGCGCATCGGGGTGCGCCCGGACACCGCGGCGACGAAGGCGGGGTCCTGGCGCGTGGTGCGGTTCATCTCGGTGGCGATGTAGCCGGGGTGACCGTGTTGACGCGCACGCCGTGCGGCGCCCAGTCGGCGGCGAGCGCGGTGACCCGGCGCTAGCGCCGCCTTGGTCGCAGCATGGCGGGCTGCGCGGCGATCAGCGCGCTGGCGCCGCGGGTCAGGCGATGTTGACGATGCTGCCGCGGCCGCGCGCCAGCATGGCGCGGCCGGCCAGCCGGCTGAGCCGGAAAGGCAACGTCGAGGTTGACCCGCAGCAGCGCCTGCCAGGCGGCGAAGTCGTCCGACGGGGCGGCCGGCTCGGCGGGCGCGATGCCGGCGTTGTTGACCAGGATGCCGAGCGCGCCCCAGCGGGCGAGCGCGGCCTCGACGGGCGCCGCCAGCGCCGCCGCGTCGGCGAGGTCGGCGGCGCAGAAGGCGGCCTGGCCGCCCGCCGCCGCGATCTCGCCGGCGACGGCGCGAGGTCGGGCCGGCTGCGGCGGCCAGCATCACCGCGGCGCCGGCGGCGGCAGGCGCCAGCGCGGTCACCCGGCCGATGCCGCGGCTGGCGCCGGTGACCAGCGCGACCTCGCCGGAGAGGTCGAAGGCGAGCGCCATCACTCGCGGACCGCGCCGAGGCTGAGGCCGCGCACGATCTGCCGCTGCAGGGCGAAGACCACCACCAGCATCGGCAGCAGGGTGATGATCGAGCCGGCGGCGATCTCGCCCCATGGGATGTCGTCGGGCTGCACCATGCCGATCACCGCGACCGGCACGGTCTTAGCGTCGACCTCGGTCAGCATCAGCGCCAGCACCAGCTCGTTCCAGGCGAAGACGAAGGTGAAGATCGCCACCACCGCCAGCGCGGCGCGCAGGATCGGCAGGTGGACGCGGCAGAGGATCTGCCAGTGGCTGCAGCCGTCGATCATCGCCGCGTCGTCGAGCTCGCGCGGCAGGTCGCGGAAGAAGCCGACCAGCATCCAGATCGCGAAGGGCAGCGAGAAGGAGAGATAGGCGCCGACCAGCCGGAGCAGCGTGTCGAGCAGGTCGAGCGCGTGCAGGATGAAGTAGACCGGCACGACGATCGCCAAGGTCGGCAGCATGCGCAGCGACAGCACAGAACAGCACGCGGTCGCGCCCAGGAAAGGGAATGCGGGCCAGCGGATAGGCGGCGATGACGCCGATGCCGACGGCGAGCAGCGTGGTGAGGCCGGCGGTCTCGACGCTGTTGATCAGGCCGTCGGTGAACTCCTGGCGCGACAGCACCGCGAGATAGTTGTCGAAGGTCGGCGCGAAGCCGAACAGCGGGATGCGGCTGAAGATGTCGGGCCGGGTCTTGAGCGAGGTCAGCAGGATCCAGAGCAGCGGGAACAGCCAGGCGGCGACCACGGCGACCGCGACCACCGCGTGCAGCAGGCGCTTCGCGCCGCCGGCGCAGCGCCACCGCCGCAAGCCCAGGACCGCGGTCACGACGCCGCCGTCCGCCGCAGCGCGGCGCTGAGGGCGACGACGCGAGTTGATGATGACCAGCACCAGCGCCACGGCGCAGGCGGTTCCCATCTGGTAGCTGCCGAAGCCCTGCTTCCAGATCATGATCGGCAGCGTGTAGGTCGAGACGCCCGGGCCGCCGTCGGTCATCACGTAGATCAGGTCGAAGCCCTTGAGGTCGTCGATGGCGAGCAGCAGCGCCACCACGGCGATCACCGGCCAGAGCAGCGGCAGCATGATGCGCCGGCCGATCGCCCAGGCGCCGGCGCCGTCGATCATCGCCACCCTCGATGATCTCCGGCGAGATGCTCTTCGAAGCCCGGCGACGAAGACCAGGAAGGCGAAAGGGGTCCATTCCCAGACGGTGGCGACCATCACCCCGCCAGCATCGCGGTGTCGACGTTGGAGAGCCACGGCACCACCGGCAGGCCGAGCGAAGCTGCGAGGTACTGCACGATGCCGATGTTCGGGTCGTACATGTAGAACCACATCAGCGCGACCACCGCCGGGGTCAGCAGCACCGGCACGACGAGCAGGCTGCGCAGCGCCGAAGCCGCGGCGGTCGTGATGCAGCAGCAGGGCCAGCAGGTAGCCGAGCAGCAGCAGCTGCAGCGCGAGGCTGCCGGCGGCGTGACCAGCGTGCGCAGCACGGCGCCGCCGAAGAGCGGCATGCTGAACAGCGCCGCAGTTGCCGAGCCCGACGAACTCCGACTTCTCCGGCGCGAACAGCCAGTAGCTGCGGAGCGACGTCCACAGCGCGAAGACCAGCGGATAGACGGTGACGAGCAGCAGGAAGACGACGGGACCGACCAGGAACTTGAAGGCGACCGCCGAATTGCGGTCCCGTCGCCGAGACGAACGCCCCGAGCCGGGCGCAGCAGCGCCGGCGCGGTCATCGAGGCGTCCGGCATGGGCGGCCGCAGGGTCGCCGGAGCGCTTCAGCACGGCGGTGCAGTCTTCCTCGGCCTGCTTCCGGCGCGTCGGTGACCGACCTGGCCGGTCATCACCAGCGACACCTGGGTGCCGAGCGCCTCGTAGAAGCCCGACTGGTCGCGCGGCCAGCCCGGCTGGTAGACGCCGTTGGGCAGGCCCTCGGCAGGCGCGCCGAACAGCGGCGCGGTGGAGGCAAACTCCTTCAGCGCGTCGACCCGGGCGAGCTGGCCGCTCGCCTCGACATAGGCCTTCATGTTGTCCTTCGCCGTGAAGTACTGGATGAACTTCCAGGCGGGCGATCGCCCTGGCGCGAGGGTCTTCCGGGATGACGAAGCCGAAGCCGCCCATCAGGGCGAGTTCTTGGCGTTCGGCCCGCTGCCGCGCGGCACCACGATGGCCTTGGTCACGTCGGCGTACTTGTTCAGCTTGGGGTTGGTGAAGGCGTTGTTGCCCCCAGGCATTGGGCGAGTAGACGGCGACGCCGGAGGCCATCGCGTTGATTGTCTCGTTGTCGGCCGAGTTGACCGTGCTGGGGTCGGCGAACTTCATCAGCTTCTCGATGGTCGAGAGCGCCGCCTCGGCCTCCGGCGTGGTCAGGGTCGGCGCGTTGTTCTTGGCCAGCCAGTTGCCGCCGTAGCTGAACAGCACCTGCCCGAACAGGGTCGAGGAATAGATGCCGCGCACGCTTGCCGTTGGTGGTGAAGCCGTACTGCTTGCCGGCCGCAGTGTCGACGGTGAGCTCCTTGGCGACCGCCAGCGCCTCGTCCCAGGTCGCCGGCGGGGCCTTGATGCGGCCTTCTCGAAGACGTCGGTGCGGTAGAACCCGAGCTGCGTGTTGCCGTCATTGGCGATGCCGTAGGTGGTGCCGCCGCCCAGCTGGTTGCCGTCGAACTGGTAGAGGCCGCGCACGGCGCCGGCGGCACCGGGCCTCGTAGTCCTGGCGGTAGGCGGCGTCCTTCTTCGGGTAGTCGTCGAGCAGCGTCAGCTTGTCGGCGATCTGCGCCAGGATGCCGTAGTCGAGGTCGATCAGGTCGTATTCCTTCGACCCGGTGCCGAGCGCGTTGAGGATGCGCGCATAGCCCTGCGAGATCGGGAAGGTGATGATCTTGGCCTTGACCCCCGAGGCCTTGGAGAAGGCGGGCGCCATCGCCTCCTGCACCGCCCCCCAGCGCTGGCCGCTGTAGGTCAGGCTGGTCACCGATTCCGCGGCCTGGGCCTGCCGGCTGCCGGCGCCGAGCGCCAGGCCGGCGGCGCCGGCCAGCGACGACAGCAGCATGCGGCGGCGCGACAGCGTGCGCTCGAGATCAGGATCCTGAGCTCCGGTCCGTCCCCACGTTCGACATTGCTCGACATCTGATGCCCTCCTGTTGCAGTCAGCACTTCCAGAACGAACAGCAATCTCCCGGCCGGCGGGGCGCCGATGCAGATCGCGTGCGGGCCGCCCTCCCCTCAGCCGAGCTCGGGCGGCGGCGGCGATGCTCTCGCCCAGCAGCCGCGTCATCAGGTCGATGTCCTCCGCCGTCACCGTCAGCGGCGGCGCGGAAGGCGAGCGAAGTCGTTGCCGCAGCGCAGCAGCAGGCCCGCGCGCGCCGGGCGTGCCGCTCGATCGCCTTGCCCGGCGCACATGAATCCGGGAAGCGGGCGGCCGTCAGCGTGGACCAGCTCGAGGCCCTGCAGCAGGCCGGCGCCGCGGACGTCCCCGATGATCGGCAGGCGCTCGGCCAGCTCGACCAGGCGGCGGCGCGGCCGCCTCGCCCTGGCGCTTGGCGTTGCCGACCACGTCGCGCTCGATGAACTCGTTCAGCACCGCGACGCCGGCAGCGCAGGCGACCAGGTTGCCGCCATAGGTGTGGCCGTGGTGGAACTGGACGAACTCGCTCTCCTCGCCGTAGAAGGCGGCCGCCGCAGCTGTCGCGGATCAGGATGGCGGCGAGCGGCGCGTAGCCGCCGCTCATCCCCTTGCGCAGCAGGTGATGTCGGGCGCCGCGCCGAAATACTCGGACGCGAACATGGTGCCGAGCCGGCCGAAGCCGGTGATGATCTCGTCGTAGATCAGCACGACGTTGTGGCGGTCACAGATCTGGCGCAGCCGCTGGAGGTAGTCGGGCGGCGGCACGACGAAGCCGGCGGAGGAGATCGAGACCGGCTCGACGATCACCGCCGCCACCGTCTCCGGCGCCTCCGCCTCGATGGTCTTCTCGATCAGCTCGACGCAGGTCCGGCCGCAGCCGGGATAGGTCTGGTCGAAGGGGCAGCGGCCGTAGCAGTAGGGCGGGTGGACGTGGATGAATCCGACGCCGAGCGGCTCGTAGACCGCCTTGCGCTCGCGCCCGCCGCCGGCCGACAGCGCCCCCATGGTGCCGCCGTGATAGGCGCCGTAGCGGCTGATGATCTTGTACTTGCTCAGGTTGCCGGTCTGCTTGTGGTACTGGCGGGCCATCTTCATCGCCGCCTCGGTCGCCTCCGAGCCGCCGCTCAGCAACGGCCGCCGTCACCCCCTCGAGCAGCTTGAGCAGCAGCTGGAGTCGCTCGAGCGCGGGCGGCGTGGTGCCGTGCAGCGGCGGCGCGAAGGCGAGCCGCTGCAACTGCTCGGTCATCGCCCGGATCACCGCCGCGTTGCCCTGCCCCAGGCTGGTGACGAAGACGCGGACAGCCCGTCGATGAACTCCTGGCCGTCGGCGGTGACCAGCCGGCCGTCGCGCGCCTCGCTGAAGACCAGCGGGTCCTTGGCGAACTCCTGCATCTGCATGAAGTCGAGGAAGAGCGACGGGATGACGTTGGCGTTGCGCAGGCTCACGGAATACACACCTTTCGGCCGGCCGCGACGGCGCCACCGGCTCTAGGAGACCCCCGCGGCGCCGTCGCGCCGCCGCGGTCGCCGGGCAAAGCCCGCCTCGCCGCGCATCACGCACCGTGAATGCTGAATCAAGATCACAGGGCCGGAGGCAACGCAACAGGCAATGCCGACGCTGCTAGAATGGAGGCCGCGGTCGCTCTGGAGGCATGGTCATGCTGGTCGCCACGACGGAAACCGTTCCCGGCTTTCGCCGGACGCAAACATGGGGCAGTGCTTCGGCGTCGTCGTGCGCTCGCGCGGGCTGGGCGGCAACATCCTGGCCTCGCTGCGCACCATCGTCGGCGGCGAGATCCACGAATACACGCGGCTGCTCGAGGAAGCGCGCCGGCAGGCGATCGACCGCCTCGTCGCGAACGCGACGGCGATGGGTGCCAACGCCATCTGATGATGCGCTTCGATTCCGCGGTCAACGAGACGATGTCCGAGATCGTCGCCTACGGCACCGCAGTGGTGCTCGAGCCGGAGGGCAGTGATGGTGCTCCCGTAGGAGCCGTGCTCGGCCTCGGGCTGGCGATGATCGCCAGCGGCATGATCCGCACTGGTCGCCGGCAGCCACGGCATCGCCCTGCCCTGCCTGGCCTGGGGCGCCGTCGTGGTCCTCGTCATGATCTGCGAGCGCATCGCCTACAAGCGCGTCGCCGACCGCGCGCCGTCGGGTCCCGGCTGGCAGCGCACCCGCGAACGCTTCATTGACGACGCGACCGGCCGGACCGTCACCGTCTACGTGAAGCCGCGAACCGGCGAGCGCGCCTATGTGGCGGAGCCGGGCAGGTAGACACCGCGCCCCTACTCGACGCCCACGTCGACCCGAACTAGCAACAGCCCGGCCGCCGTCTCTTGCAGGGTGAGGACCAAGACCAGGCCGGACTCCCCTCACGCGGAACGCCAAGCCGAATGTGATCCCCGTCCCGCTGGCCGCCGGCGTCCTGTGCGACAGCCGCCAGGAACAGCTTCCCGCGAGTGTCGCCGGCAGGGTTGGCGATCAGCAGTCGCCGAAGGCCAGATATGATGGAGTACTTCTCACGTCGGCGGACGAGCCGGTATTGAGGCCATCGGCCGATGATGAGATCGTCCGCCAGAACGAACCGCACGAATGAAGACCTCGTCTGGCACGCCGACCACGGCGACGTACGAAGGATCCCCAGGGTTCGGGCAGGGGGCGCCCGAAAGCGCCATGTATGACGCGGACACTCTCGGATATGGCCATCCCGTTGGCGGGTCCCGGCTCCAGGAACCGCGACGATCGCCCGCCTCGAAGAGCTGATCCAGCCGGTACGCGCACGCGCCGCCGGGACCTTCGCGGGCGGTGATGCCGAAACGGCGTTGACCGCGTTCGAGCGGAAATCGCAGATTCCGGCAAATGCGCCCGGCACCGTCCGGAGAGGCCGGCCCACCCGCTCGGGCACGGCTGCATCCGTCGGCGCATACCAGCTGCAGGTCGTGCCCCACCAATAGGGGCTGACCCAATTGCGCCAGCTGCGCGCCTCTCCGGCGGCCCGCAGGTCGGTCGCAAGCAGCATGATCGGCAACAGAACGAAACTCCAGTCGCCCATTGCGATGCAGCCATTCCTGCCCGTCACATCAGAGCGGGCATCGGCCCCAGAACCCCCCGGTCCGCGAAACCAGGACGCGCCGGCTGGCGGACCGTCGCTCAAACCCCATCGCCCGCGCCCTCGGCTTGTCGCAGCAGCTCGGCGATCTCGCTGCGGAACGTCGCGGTCACCCGGCCGAACCCGATCGCCTCGGCGACGGCGCGGGCGGTGTCGTCGGGATCCGCGGCGCGGCAGTCGCGGACGAGCCAGAGCTTCTCGGGGTGGGGGACCTCGCGCCAGGCGCGGGTCTCGCCGGCGATCGCGAGGCCGCGGAACCGGATCTGCGGCTGCGGCTCGCTGCCGGCGGGCCAGAAAACCTTGTGGCCGTCCGGCGTCTCGCGGAACCGCCGCAGGCGGCGGCAGGCGGTCCAGACGCGGCCGGCGATCTGCGTGCCGGTGCGCTGGAAGCCGTGCGCGCGGGCGAGCCGGTCGCTCAGGCGCTTGAAGGTGATCGGTCCCTCCGCGTCGATGATCGCGGCCGCCATGGCGGCGAGCTCGGAGGTATAGGACGGGTCGTGGAAGCGCGCCGCGGCCGCCCCGGCGGGCTCGGCGAGCCCTCCGGACGGCGGCGCTGGAGGGCCGTCGTCGTCCCAGCGGGGAACGGCGCCGCTCTCCTCCTCGCCCTCGTCATCCTGTTCAGGGGCCGCTTCCGTCGCCGCGGCCGCGCCATCGTCCGCCGCGGCGCCCGTGTCCCCTTCCCCGCCTGACGCCACGGGCTGAGCCGCCGCACGCTCCGCCTCCAGCAGCATGCGCAACCTGGCGTCGAGCGCGTCGACCGCGGCGCGGGCGTCGAGGAAGAAATCCGTCGACCACACCCGGAAGAGGTGCCAGCCCAATCGCTCCAGCACCGCCTGGCGCACCCGGTCGCGGTCGCGGGCGGTGGGCGAGCTGTGATAGGCGGCGCCGTCGCATTCGACGCCGGCGAGGAAGCGGCCGGGCTGGTCGGGGTGGACGATGCCGAGGTCGATGCGGAAGCGCGAGACGCCGACCTGGCTGCGCACCGTCCAGCCGCGGCGGCGCAGCCGCTCTGCCAGCGCCAGCTCGAAGTCGCTGTCGTAGCGGTCGGCCGCGGCGACGTGCAGCGCCTCGCCGAGCGCGACCGGGCCGCGCTGGGCGTAGTCGAGGTAGCGGCGCAGGTCGCGCACCGCCTCGGCCGAGGTGCGGTGCAGGTCGATCATGCCGGGGTCGAGGCTGGCGAAGACCACCACCTCGGTGGTGGCGCGGGTGATCGCGACGTTGAGCCGGCGCTCGCCGCCGGCGCGGTTGAGCGGGCCGAAGTTCATCGACATGGCGCGGCCGCCGGGCTCGGTCGGGCCGTAGCCGATCGAGAGCAGGACGACGTCGCGCTCGTCGCCCTGCACGGTCTCCAGGTTCTTGACGAAGACCGGGTCGCGGCGCTTGCCGGTGGCGGGGTCCTGCGCCAGCGCGAAGAAGGGCTCGAGCTCCGGATCGGCGCGGCGGGCCTGGTCGAGCAGGTCCTCGATCAGCCGCTGCTGCTCCGCGTTGAGCGTGACGATGCCGAGCGAGAGGCGGGCGAGGCCGGGGTCGCGCAGCCGGCGCAGCACCTCGGCGACCACCGCGCGGGCCTCGATCTCGTTGGTCCGCGCGCTGCCCTTGGCGTAGACGCCGTCGATGCGGCGGAAGGTGACCGCGCTGTCGCGCGTGTCGGCCGACGGGTAGGTCACCAGCGCGCCGCCGTAATAGGCGTGGTTGGAGAAGCAGATCAGGCTCTCGTGCCGGCTGCGGTAGTGGCCGGTCAGCCGGTGGTGCGGCACGCGGGCGGCCAGCGCCTCGTCGAGGATGCTCTCGAGGTCGCGCTCGGACTCCTCCTCCTCGGCCTCGGCGCCGCGCTCGAAGAAGCGGGTCGGCGGCATCTGCCGGGGGTCGCCGACGACGATGCAGCGGCGGCCGCGGGCGATCGCGCCGATCGCGTCGGGCACGGTGATCTGGCTCGCCTCGTCGAACACCACGAGGTCGAAGGGCTCGCCGCCGGGCGGCAGGAACTGCGCCACCGAGAGCGGGCTCATCAGCAGGCAGGGGGTGAGCTGCAACAGCGCCGGGCCCATCTCGGCGACCAGCTGGCGCACCGGCTTGTGGCGGGCGCGCTTCTGCAGCTCGCGGGCGAGCACGGCGTAGCCGGGATCGGCCTCGCCGCCGCCGGGACCGCCGGGGCCGCTGCCCTCGCGGGCCGGCACGGCGCCGGAGAGCCGGGCGCGGATGTGGTCGGCGGCGAGCGCGGCGAGCTCGCGGTCGAGGTCGCGGAAGCTCTGGATCAGCGCCTCGTGGTCGACGGCGGAGAAGCGCTTCAGCTCCGGCCGCGCATCGATCAGGATCGGCGCCAGCCAGGCGGCGTAGGCGGTGCGGAAGGCTTCGTCCGCCGCGCCCGGCGGCACCGTGCCGGCCTCGAGCGCGGCGACCAGCGCGGCCAGCCCGGCCTCGCGCGCGGCGCGGCGCACGGCGACCCAGCCGCACCACAGATTGAGCCGGGACTGGCGGGCGAGGATCGCCTCGGCGTCGCGGGCGATCGCGCCGAGATCGGCCGGCGGAGCCCTGCCCTGCCGCCGGCCCGGCCTCGCCGGCGATGGCGGCGCGGAAGCCAGGCAAGGCCCTGGGCGAGGTCGGACTGGGCGGCGGCGAGCGCGCGGGCGGCGGCCGGCAGCGGCAGGCCGGGCTCGAGCAGCTCGCGCGCCTCGCAGAGGGCGCGGCGCAGCCGGCCCGGGTCTCGGCGAGGTCGCGGCCGAAGCCGGCGAGCCGGGTCGCGGCCTCGCGCAGCGCCTGCCCGGCGGCGAGCGCGGCGCGGGCGGCGGCCGGCTCGGTGGCAAGGCCGCGCCAGGGCGTGCCGGCGGGCAGGCGCGCGGCCAGGGCCTCGATCTCGGCGCGCAGCGCGGCGAGGGTCGCGAGCGCCGGCAGGTCGCGCTCCGGCGCCGGCGCCGCGGCCGGGGCGACGCCGAGCCCGGCCTGCATCGCCTTGCGCAGCCGGCCGAGCGCCAGCCGGCCGAACGGCCAGAACGCCGGCCTCGGCGCGCGCCGCCGCCTCGCGCCAGGCGGCGAGCGGCGCGCCGCGGATCGCCTCGTCGGGATAGTCGGCGCCGAGGCCCTGCCGCGCCGCGCGATAGGCGTCGAGCCTGTCGAGCAGGCCGGCCAGCGTCGCCAGCGTGTCGCGGCCCTCGGGCGCCAGCGCGAAGCCGAGATCCTGCGCGGCGCAGGCCGGCACCAGGGCGGCGAGGTCGGCGACGGCCGCGCTCTCCGCCGGGTCGGCGCCGGCGTCGGGCAGGCCGAGCCGGTCGAGGAAGGCGCGCCGGCACTGCGCCATCCCGGCGATCGCCGGGCCGAGGCGGCGGGCCTCGGCGGCGAGGTCGTCGGCCCAGCCATAGGACCAGTCCTCGCGCTCGACCGCGGCGAAGCAGGCCAGGTCCTCGGGCTGGAGCTGGGCGAAACGCTGGCCGAGCCGGCGGGCGAGATCCTCCAGCGCGGCGCGCGCCTCGGGCGTGGGCGCGTGGCCGCGCCCCTCGGGGTCGCGCGGCCAGTCGAGGCGGAAGCGATGCTCCTCGCCGTGGCGCAGCGCGCGGCCGATCGCCTGGCGCGGGCTCCAGCCGCCCGGCCCCGGCGCGTGCAGCAGCTCGACGACGCGGTTGAGGCGGTCGCGCAGCGCGCCGAGCTCGGCCGCCTTCCGCTGCCAGTCGGCGGCGCTGCGCTCGCCGCGGCGCTGCCAGGCGGCGCCGAGCTGGTCGAGCACGGCGCGCTTGCTCGCCTTGGCGGAGTGCAGCTCGAGGCAGAAATCGCCGAGCCCGGCGGCCTGCAGCCGGCGCTGCACGACCTCGAGCGCGGCCATCTTCTCCGAGACGAAGAGGACGCGGCGGCCGAGCCCGAGATTGTGCGCGACGATGTTGCCGATGGTCTCCGACTTGCCGGTGCCGGGCGGCCCCTCGAGCACGAAGTCGCCCTCGCCGCCCGAGGCGTGCACGGCGACGAGCTGGCTGGAATCGGCGTTGAGCGGCGCCATCAGCGCCGAGGGATCGAGCGCGCGGTCGAGGGCGCGCGGATCGAGGAAGGCGGCGCCGGCGCCATAGGGCTCGCGCGGCGTGTCGATGACGTGGCGGACGAAGGGGCTCTGCTTCAGGGTCTCGGTGCGGTCGGAGAGGTCCTTCCACATCAGGTATTTCGCGAAGGAGAAGGTGCTGAGCACCGTCTCCTCGGTGACCTCCAGGCCGGGCACCTCGCGCACCCGGGCGCGCACCAGCTCCCAGACGCGACGCACGTCGATGCCGTGCGCGTCGGCGGCGAGCGGGCCGGCCAGCGCCGGGATGTCGATCTCGAAATCCTGCCGCAGCATCTGCAGCAGGGTGAGGTTGAAGGTCGGCTCGTCCTCGTGCGCGGCCAGCCGCGGCAGCGCGGCGGCGCTCTTCCGCTCCAGCCGCACCGGCAGCAGGATCAGCGGCGCGCGGTAGCTCGCCTTCGAGTCGCCGGGCGGCTGCCAGCGCAGGGTGCCGAGCACCAGGAAGAGCGTGTTGGCGCCGCCCTCCTCGAAGTCGGCGCGGGCCTTGCGGTAGAGCTCGATCGCGCCCTTCTCGAGCTGCGCCGGCTCGAGGTCGGCGACCAGCTCGTTGCGCTCCAGCGCCTCGGCGGCGAAGCGCTCGGCATAGTCGTCGCCGGTGCGCAGGTGATAGAGCGCGCGGTCCTGCGCCGCGGCGCCGGGCGGCGGCGCCGGCGGCGGGATCAGGCGGATCCGCTTGCCCTGGGCCAGCCGGTCCTCGAGCCGGGCCGGATCGGGACAGAAGAGCGGGATTGCGGTCGCCGAGGGCCGCAAGTTGAGCAGCCGGTTGCGCTTGGAGAGATCGAGCAGGCTGCGCTTCCAGCGCTCCAGCCGCGCCTCCGGCGTCTGCGGCGCCTCGTCGGCGCCGGGCTCGGCGTCGAAGGGCGGCAGGTCGGGCGCGGCCTCGAGCGGCGGCGCCGCGGCGGGAGTCTCCGGCGGCTGGCCTGGCGGTGCGGCGGCGGCGGGCGCGGCGAGCGGCTGGATGTCGCGGCCGCGCGCCTGGCGGATGTCGAGGGCGTAGAGGAAGGCGCCCTCGGCGGCCTCGGCGAGCTGGCGGCGGCCCTCGGCGACGGCCTTGGCGAAGGGGCGCGGCGCGGCGCCGGTCGCCATGGTGGTCTCGACCAGCAGCAGCTCGTCCTGGGCGAGCGCCTTGCGGACCTCCATCGGGTCCTCGACGGTGACCCAGGGCAGGTGCTGCGGCTGCAGCCAGGCGCCGGCCAGCGCATGGCCCTCGGTCAGCACGACGACCGGATGCAGCCCGGCCTGCTCGACCGCGGCGGCGAAGAGCAGCGCCAGGTCGAGGCAGGTGGCGAGCCCCTGCTCCAGCACCACCGAGGGCAGGCGGATCTTCTGCCCCTCGCGGCCGAAGCTGGCCGGCGGCTCGGCATAGGTCACGCGGCGGGCCGCCAGCGCCGACCACAGGGCGCTGGCGATCTCCCAGCTGCGCTTGCGCGAGCGCGCCTGGTAGCCCTCCAGCGAGCCCGGCCGGCCGGATGCCTCGAGCAGGCGCGAGGCCTCCTTGAGCAGCCCCGGCAGGGCCGGGTCGTTGGGGGTGACGAAGGCGGCCAGCAGCTCCGGCATGGCGCGGGCGCCGCCCCACTCGTTGCGCGCCAGCGCCACCAGCGGGTGCGCGCTCTCGGCCAGCACCTCCTCGCCACGGCGCAAGGTCAGGCGCAGCTCGGCGCGCATCCGCTCGGTCAGCCCGTCGAGCAGCCCGCCGGCCAGCGGCACCCGCCGGTCGCGCGGCCGGAACTCGGCCCCGGCCGGGATGCGGTCGATCGTCCAGACCCGCGCGCCGACTACCTGCGGGTCGGCGGACAGGTGCAGCGTGAGATCGTCGAGATCCTGGTCCAGCGGGTTGGCGACGACGAGCTCGGCCAGCACCGGCACGTCGCACTGGTGCGAGGCGAAGGTGACCCGCGAGGCGACCTCGGCCCTGATCTCGACGCGGCGCGGCGGGGCGTCGTCAGCGGCGGTCACGACGGCTTCCGCGGCATCGGCGCTCATTCCCCACACGTCCGCGACAGGCTGCATCGGTCCCGCGCAACCTTAGCGCGACGGCAGCGGCGGCGGCAATGTGTCGGACCGGCAGCGCAGGCGGTGCCTGTCGCCGGTGCCCGGATCGCATCGCGGATGGAATGCATCGCGCGCCACCTATGGTTGTCATCCCGGCGAAAGCCGGGATCCATCCTGACGCGTAGCGCCGGCCGCGGCATGGATCCCGGCTTGCGCCGGGATGACAGGAAAGGAGCGGCACGCGCAGTTCCCAACAACGGGCGCCGCCGCCGTACCGCCCTTCCAGCAAGCCGCTGCATTCTTCCTCTTCGCGTCTCCGCGCCTTCGCGTGAGACCTGCCGGGGGGCCGGCGGCGCCACCAGCGCAGGCTTCGCCGGGCGCGGGCGGCGGCGGCCGCGCGCGGGCGGCTGATGGCGCTGCTGCGGGCCGGCGCCCGGCAGCGCGCGCCCTACCGCGCGGCGGTGGCCCAGGTGAACTTCGACTGCTGGATGCCGCAGTTCCGGGCGCGGCAGCGCGGCCTGCCGGGCAGCGCCGACTGCCGGCGGCGCCTCTACGTCTCGCTGGCGGCGCTGCAGCGCGAGATGCGCGGCCCGGGCACCGCCGTGGCGCGCGCCGAGAGCGGCGCCGCCCCGCCGGTGATCCGCGTCTCTCCCACGCCGCCCGCGCGCCGCGACACGCGCAACGTCATCGAGGAGGGCCTGGCGGCCGGCTTCGGCTCCTGCCCGCCCGGACATCCCGGCGATCCCTGCCGCTCGGCGCGGACCGGCTCCGACCGGCTGCTCGCCGACTGCGCGGCCGAGGGTTGCGGCGGCGACGCGCTCGACCCGCCGGTCCGGCGCGCTCGCCGCGGCTGCCGGGCGGCTGCGGGCGCTGCCGGGGCGGCCCGGGCTGCCGGGGCGGCTGCCGGGGCGGCCGCCGTCGCGCCAGCCGACGGCGCGCCGGCCGCTGCGGTCGCGTCGGCGCCCGCCGGGGCGGCCGATCCCGCGCCGGCCGCGGCCGGCGACCCCGCGGCCCGCAAGAACGGCAACGCCGCCCCCGACGGCAAGAGCAGGGGCCCGGCCGACGGCGGCCCCAAGGGCGACGGCGGCCCCAAGGGCGACGGCAGTCCCAAGGGCGGCGACGGCCCCAAGGGCGGCGACGGCCATGCCGACGGCAACGGGAAAGGCAACGGCAAGGGCCACGACAAGCACTGAAGAAACGCCGGCCCTCGGGGCCGCCGGCCCGCCCCTCACGAGCGCTTGGCGCGATCCTGCCAGTCGAAGTAGCCGTCGACCGAGCGCAGGATGGCGCGGGCCAGGCGGGCGCGGTACTTCGCGGCGTTGAGGTTGGCCTCGTCCTTCGGGCTGGAGAGGTAGCCCAACTCGATCAGCACCGAGGGGATGTCGGGCGCCTTGAGCACCATGAATCCGGCCTGGCGGTGCGGCCGGCGCAGCACGGTGGTGTCGGCCTTGAGCGATTCGACGAGCAGGCCGGCGAGTTCCGAGGAGCGGTTCTTGGTGTCGCGCTGGGCGAGGTCGATGAGGATCGAGCTCACCGCCTCGTTGGTCTTGGAGAGGTCGACGCCGGCCAGGATGTCGGACTTGTTCTCCTTGGCGGCGAGCGCCGCCGCCTCGGCGTCCGAGGCCTCCTCCGACAGCGTGTAGATCGAGGCGCCGCGCAGGCTGGCCTCGTCGTGCGCGTCGGCATGCAGCGAGATGAACATCTCGGCATGGGCCGCGCGGGCGATCATGGTGCGGTCCTGCAGCGGGATGTAGACGTCGCTGTCGCGCGTCATCACCACCTTGTAGACGCCGGTCGCCTCGAGCTGGCGCTTCAGCTCGCGCGCCATCGCCAGGGTGATGTTCTTCTCGAAGGTACCCTTGGCGCCGATGGTGCCGGGGTCGACGCCGCCATGGCCCGCATCGATGACGATGATGCGGCGCGGGTCGGTCTTGGGCAGCGCCGGCTTGATCGGCGGCGGGGCCGGGGCGGACGGCACCGCCGCCTGCATCACCGTCGAGGAGACGATCGGGGTCGAGCGCACCAGCTTGGCGAACTGGGCCGGGGCGACCTTCCTCAGGTCGAGCACCAGCTGGCCGGGCCGGCCGCCCGCCGGCGGCTGCTGCTCGATCCGGTCGATTCCGGCCGGGCCGGCGAGGTCGAGCACCAGCCGCGAGGTGCCCGGCGTGAACAGCCCGTAGCGCACCGCCTCGACCAGCCCGCCGCCCTTGCCGGCGGCCGGCAGCCGGAAGTCGAGCTCCGGGAAGTCGATCACCAGCCGGTCGGGGCTGGCCAGGGCGAAGACCCGGTAGTCGATGCGCTGCGAGAGCTGCAGCACGACCCGGGTGCCGCCCCCCTGGGCGACCAGGCGGACGTCGGTGATTGCTGGCCGCGCCGCGGCGGCAGCCGCCGGCAGCAGCAACAGCACCCAGAGGAAGCGTAGCAGTCGCACCGTCATATAGTAGGATAGTGAGCCCCTTCCCCCTATATATCAGAGCTGGCACCCTCGGCCAATCGACGCCGACGCGCCGTGTGGTGGCCCGGCCCGGCCCGTCGCCGGACAAAATTCATTGTCCCGGAGGGGCTATGCCGCTATGGTGGTCGCCGTCCGGCTCTGTCCCGCCGGCCGCCCCGGCGTCGTGCTGCGGGCGGGTGCACTCGCCGAACGCATAAGGCTGCCAGCGCCCACGGGCGATGGCGCTGCCGGGCGCTCGGGGGCTTTGCGGCGGGCATCGACGGGCGGGTCCCGAAGACCTCAGCAGGCGGCGCTCCGGGCGTCGCCACGGTCCCGGTCCTGGCGCCACCGCTCCCACGGCAAGGCGCCGTTCGACAGGTCGACATGACACCTTCCCTCAATATATCCAGCTATCTCGCGCCGCCGCCCCTCCCCGGAGGGGATCGCGCCGGTCGCGTGTCGGAGCAGTTCCCTCATGGCCAAACGAATGCTGATCGATGCCACGCATCCGGAAGAGACCCGGGTCGTGGTCATCAGTGGAAAGCGCCTCGAAGAATTCGACTTTGAAACCGCCAGCAAGAAGCAGCTCAAAGGAAACATCTATCTCGCCAAGGTCACCCGCGTAGAGCCGTCGCTGCAGGCCGCCTTCGTCGATTACGGCGGCAACCGCCACGGCTTCCTCGCCTTCAGCGAGATCCATCCCGACTACTACCGGATCCCGGTCGCCGACCGCGAGGCGCTGATCGCCGAGGAGGCCGCCTTCCGCGGCCGCGGCGACGCCGATTTCGACCCGATCGACAGCGACCGGCCGCCGCGCGGCGGCCGCCGCCGGCGCGGTGAGCGCAGCGGCGGCGGGCGCGACGAGGCCGGCGAGAGCGCGGCCGAGGCGCCCGACGACGCGGCGACCCGGGAGACGGCGGCCGGACCGGGCGGCCACGGACGAGGCGCCCGACGCCGGGCCGCCAACCACGGCCTGGGGCACGAGCGAGGCCGAGGCGCCCGGCGGCTTCGAGCCCGAGGACGAGGACGAGCCGACCCCCGGCGCGGCCATGCCGTTGCTGGTGCAGGGCGAGCGGCTGGCCGGCGCCCTGGACGCCGGAGGACGACGAGCCCTTCGCGCAAGCCGGCGCGGAACCGCCGCCGGCCGCAGCCGACGAGTCGGTCTTCGGCGCGGCCCGGGACGACGCCGAGGACGACGGCGCGGCCGACCTGCCGGAGCCGTTCGACGGCGGCGGCGCCGACGAGGCGGGCGCTCGCGCGCTCGCTGCCGGCGAGGACGACGAGGCGCCGGCCGAGCCGGTCGGCAGCCCGGTGCTGGAGGCGCCCTCGGTCGAGGTCCCGGTCGAGACACTGGGCGGCGACGAGGCCGAGGAGGAAGAGGAGGAGGATTCCGACGCCGAGCCGCGGCGCCTCAGGATCACCCGCCGCTACAAGATCCAGGAAGTCATCAAGCGCCGCCAGATCATGCTGGTGCAGGTGACCAAGGAGGAGCGCGGCAACAAGGGCGCGGCGCTGACCACCTACCTGTCCCTGGCCGGCCGCTACTGCGTGCTGATGCCGAACACGGCGCGGGGCGGCGGGGTGTCGCGCAAGATCACCAACGCCGGCGACCGCAAGCGGCTGAAGTCGATCATCGAGGAGCTCGAGATTCCCGACGGCATGGCGGTGATCGTGCGCACCGCCGGCAGCGAGCGCAGCAAGACCGAGGTCAAGCGCGACTACGAGTACCTGCTGCGGCTGTGGGACGAGATCCGCGAGCTGACCCTGCGCTCGACCGCGCCGGCGCTGGTCTACGAGGAAGCCAATCTCATCAAGCGCTCGATTCGCGACCTCTACAGCCGCGACATCGACGACATCACCGTCGAGGGCGAGGAGGGCTACAAGCTCGCCAAGGCCTTCATGCGGACGCTGACGCCGAGCCACGCCAAGCGCGTGCAGGCCTATCGCGATCCCTCGGTGCCGCTGTTCCAGCGCTTCCAGGTGGAGAGCCAGCTCGACGCCATCCACAACCCGGTCGTCCACCTCAAGTCGGGCGGCTACATCGTCATCAACTCGACCGAGGCGCTGGTCGCCATCGACGTCAACTCGGGCCGCGCGACGCGCGAGCGCAACATCGAGGAGACGGCGCTGCGCACCAACACGGAGGCCGCCGAGGAGGTCGCCCGGCAGCTCCGCCTGCGCGACCTCGCCGGCCTCATCGTCATCGACTTCATCGACATGGAGGAGTCGCGCCACAACGGCATGGTGGAGCGGCGCCTCAAGGACTCGATGCGGCACGACCGGGCGCGCATCCAGCTCGGCCGGATCAGCCATTTCGGGCTGCTCGAGCTGTCGCGCCAGCGGCTGCGGCCGAGCCTGTTCGAATCGAGCATGGAGGTGTGCAAGCACTGCCGCGGCACCGGCCATGTGCGGTCGGTCGAGTCGACGGCGCTGCACGTGCTGCGCTCGATCGAGGAGGAAGGCATCCGCAACCGCAGCGCCGGCATCAGCGTGGCGGTGCCGACGGCGGTCGCGCTCTACATCTTCAACCACAAGCGCCAGGCGCTCGGCGACATCGAGCTGCGCCACCATTTCCGCATCTACCTGACCGGCGACGACACGCTGATCCCGCCCGACATGCGGATCGAGCGGATCAAGGCGCTGGAGCCGAGCGAGCAGCTGCGCGTCCCGGTCAGCGCGCCGATGATGATCGAGGAGGAGCCGGCCGACGAGGCGGTCGTCGAGGAGGCCGGAGGAAGCCGAGGAGGAAGGAAGCTGCCGCGGCCGAGCCGGCCGCCGAGGCGCCGCGCGACGAGGATGGCGGCCGCGGCCGCCTGCGCCCGCCGCCGCGGGCGCGCGGGCGACGCGCCGCGGCGACGAGCGCCGGGGCGACGAGCGCCGGGGCGAGGACAGGCGGGGCGACGAGCGCCGGGCGGCGAGCGGAGCGAGGAGCGCCGGCCGCTGTCGCCGGCCGACGTCGCCTAGCCGCTCGGCGATCGGCGAGCCCGGCGCGCGCTACTGCCCGAGGATCCGAGGGCCGAGGCCGAGAGCGACGGCGAGCCGATCGCCGCCGGCGAGGGCAACGGCGGCAACGGCAGCGCCGACAGCGAGGGCCGCCGCCGGCCGGCGCGGGCAAGCGCGGCGGCCGACGCCGGTCGCGCCGCCCGGGCGAGGCCGGCTACGTCGCCGGTGCCGAGGGCGGCAACGGCGAGAACGCCCCGGCCGAGAACGGCAGCGAGAGCGACGAGAGCGGCCCGAGCTGGTCGTGGGGCGGCGAGGAGAGCGAGCCTGGGACGGCCGCGGCCGAGCCGGCGCCGTTCGATGAATCGGGTGCCGATGAATCGGTGCCGCCGCGGCCCCGGCCGCCGACGAGCCGGCCAGCGCGCCGGCTCTCGCCGGCGAGGCCGCCGGCCCCGAGCCGGAGGCGCTGCCGCGCTGGTCCGCGCCGCCGGAGCCCCCGGCCCTGTGCCTGCCCCTGCCCCTGCCCCGGTCGCGGCCGAGCCGCCGGCCGCGGCCGTAGCCTGCCGGTGCCGGACGAGGCCGCCCTGCCGATCGGCACCGGCCGAGAGCCACGCCGGCAACGGCGGCCGAGGCATGCGCCTGCCCCCGAGCAGCCTGCCGCCGAGGAGCCGGCGAGCCTGCGCTGCCGCTCGGCCCGCCGCGCCGCGGCTGGTGGAAGCGCCTGGTCGAGTAGCCCGAAGATCGACCCTCTCCCGCGTCTGCGGGAGAGGGTGCTACCGCCGCCAGGCGATCAGGCGGCGGGCGGCCTCGGCCATGTCGGCGGCGGTGCCGGCGAAGGAGAAGCGGAGGTGGCGGTGGCCGCGCTCCGGGTCGAAGTCGAGGCCCGGGGTGGCGGCGACCCCGGTCTCGGCCAGCATGCGGCGGCAGAATTCCGCGCTGTCGTTGGTCAGGCGCGAGACGTCGGCATAGAGGTAGAAGGCGCCGTCCGGCGGGGCGAAGCTGTCGAAGCCGGCGCGCGGCAGCTCGTCCAGCAGCAGGTCGCGGTTGGCCCGGTAGCGCGCGACGTTGGCGTCGAGCTCGGCCCGGCAGTCGAAGACCGGCAGCGCCGCCAGCTGCGGCAGGGTCGGCGGCGCGATGAACAGGTTCTGCGCCAGCCGCTCGATCGGGCGCAGCAGGTCGGCCGGCACCACCATCCAGCCGAGCCGCCAGCCGGTCATCGAGAAATATTTCGAGAAGCTGTTGATCACCACCGCGTCGTCGGCGAAGGCGGCGGCCGTCTCGGCGGTCTCGCCATAGGTGATGCCGTGATAGATCTCGTCCGAGACGAAGCGGATGCCGCGCGCCCGGCAATGGGCGTGGAGCGCCCGGAAGGCGGCGGGCGACAGCATCGAGCCGGTCGGGTTGGCCGGGCTGGCGACGATCAGCCCGTCCAGCGGGCCGGCGGCGTCGAGCAGCGCCGGGGTCGGCTGGAAGTGCTCGGCCGGCCCGGCCGGCAGCGACACCGGCTCGACGCCGAGCGCGGCCAGGATGTTGCGGTAGGCGGGATAGCCGGGCGCGGCCAGGGCGACGCGGTCGCCGGGATCGAACGCCGCGAGGAAGCTGAGCAGGAATCCCGCCGAGGAGCCGGTGGTCACGACGACCCGGTCCTCGTCCACCGCGACGCCGTAGAAGTCGCGGTAGTGGGCGGCGATGCGGCGGCGCAGCACCGGCACGCCGAGCGCCTCGGTGTAGCCGAGTGGGTCGCCGTCGAGCGCGCGCTTGGCGGCCTCCAGCACCGGGCGCGGCGCCGGCGTGCCGGGCTGGCCGATCTCGAGATGCAGCACCGCGCCGCCGGCCGCCGCCCGGGCGTTGGCGGCGCGCAGCACCTCCATGACGATGAAGGGGGCGATGCCGGCGCGCCCGGCGACCTTGAGGGCCATGGCTTCGCGGACGCCCGCTACTTGTAGATGATCTGCGACAGCCCGTCGGTGCGCGGATCGACCTTAGGCTGGCAGGTCTGCGGCCCCGAGGTGATCGAGCCGGGGCACCACAGCCCGGCCACCCGGCCGATGATGCCGGCCGCCGCGACCGCCTGGCCGCGCTCGGTCAGGCTCTGCGGCACGGCCGGATCGATGCCGTCCTCGTAGAGCGCCACGTCGGGCATGCCGCCGTGATGCAGCCGCTTGCCGGCGAGCGCCGCCTCCAGCGTCTCGCCGTCGGCGGCGACGCGCAGCAGGGTGGCGGCCAGCGCGGTCGGGGCGGTCGGCCCGCCCGAGGCGGCGCCGACGAAGTAGGTGGCGCCGGAGGCCTGGCCGACCAGCATCGTCGGGGTCAGCGAGATGAAGCCGGTGCCGCGGGGATCGGGCGCCGGGGCGAGCAGGATGCCGGTGCCCGGCGCCATCCGGCCGGTGCCGAACAGGTCGTTCATGGTGACGTTGCAGACGATCGCGCTGCCCTTGCCGTCGGCCACCAGGAAGCTGGCCGCCCAGGGATTCTCCGGCCGCTCGACCGGCGGCGGCACCAGGCTGGCGGCCGGGGTCGCCCGATTCGGCTCGTAGCCGACCATCAGCTGCGCCCCGTGCTGGTCGCTGACCAGCTCGGCCGGCGGCCGGGTCACCGTGCCGTCGGGCTGCATCCAGCCGGCGCGGTCGGCGAAGGCGCGCTTGGCCGCCTCGACGAAGAGGTGGGGCCGCTCCGCGGCGGCCGTGCCGCGGTAGTTCACCCCGGCGGTCAGCGCCGCCATCATCTCGCCGAAGACGATGCCGCCCGGGGTCGGCACCAGCACCAGCGTCTGGTCGCCATAGGCCAGCCGCAGCGGCGGGTAGAACTGCGGCAGGGTGTTGCGCAGGTCGTCGATGGTCAGCGGCGCGCCGATGCTCTGGGCGGCCTGGGCCAGGCGCTGGCCGAGCGGGCCGCCATAGAGCGCGCCGGCGCCCTGCTGGCGGATCTCGCCGAGGGCGCCGCCCAGCTCGACCTGCTGCAGCGGCTCGCCCTCGTCGCGGAGCTTGCCGTTCTGGTTGACGAAGACGGCGCGCACCGCGAGGTCGGTCGCCAGCCGGTCGCCGGCGGTCGCCATCTCGCGGGCGAGCGCCCGGCTGGTCGGCATGCCGAAGCGGGCGAGCTGCTCGGCGGGGCCGAGCAGCTCCTCCCAGCGCTGCCGGCCGTAGCGGGCGTGCAGCGCCGCCATGCCGCGCACCGCGGCCGGCACCGCCACCCCGCCGCGGGCGGCGGCGCGGGGCAGGAAGTCGAGCACCTCGGTGCGCCGCGACGGGCCGTCATGGACGAGGCAGATGCCGCCGCCGCCGATCCCGGCCTCCGAGGGCAGGGTCACGGCCAGCGTGAAGTAGAGCGCCACCGCCGCGTCGGCCGTGGTGCCGCCGTTGGTCAGCACCTCCCGCGCGACGATCGCCGCGCGCGGCTCGTCGGCCGTCACCGCGCCGATGATGTCGCCGGTCTTCGGGCCGGATTCGCCGCCGAACAGGGCGGCGGGCCCGGAATTGGGGCCGCAGCCGGCCAGCAGCAGGGCGAGAGCCGCGCCGGCCCGCATCGCCCCGCGGCGTCGCAGCAGTTGACTCGACCGGCGGCCGCTCCCAGTTTCCGGAGCAACCATGTCCTTCGCGCGCGTCTTCAACCGATTCGTCTCCCTCGGGGCGAGCCTCGCCCTGCTCGGGGCGCCGGCCCTGGCGTCGGCCGCCGCGGACGACCGGCCCTCCTTCATCCGCGATGCCGAGATCGAAGCTACCATCCGGGCCTATGCCACGCCACTCTTCGAGGCGGCGGATCTCGCCCCGGACGACGTCCAGGTGCACCTGATCAACGACGACCAGATCAACGCCTTCGTCGCCGGCGGGCAGAACCTGTTCATGTATACCGGCCTGCTGACCAGGACCGACAACGCCAACCAGGTGATCGGCGTCATCGCGCACGAGACCGGCCATATCCGCGGCGGCCATCTCGCGCGCATGCAGCAGGAGCTGGAGAACGCGATGATCGAGTCGCTGGCGGCGATGGTGCTCGGCATCGGCGCCGCGGTGGCGAGCGGCCAGCCGGGCGTCGCGACGACGGCGATCGGCGCCGGGACGGACATGGCGCGGCGCAACCTGCTGAGCTACTCGCGGACCCAGGAGGCCTCGGCCGACCACGCCGCCATGGAGTTCCTCGACAGGACCGGGCAGTCGACCCGCGGCCTGCTCGACTTCATGCGCAAGCTGGAAACCCAGGAGCTGATCCTGAGCGGCCACCAGGATCCCTACGTGCTGACCCATCCGCTGACCCAGGCGCGCATCGACGCGCTGGAGGAGCATGTCGCGCATTCGGCAATGAGCGACGCCAGGGAGCCGGCCGAGCTCGAGGTCATGCACCAGCGCATGAAGGCCAAGCTGGTCGGCTTCCTGAAGCCGCTGGGCGAGGTGCTGCGCCAATATCCGGAGAAGGACACGAGCCTGGCGGGGCGCTATGCCCGCTGCATCGCCTATTACCGCATCGCCAATCTCGGCAAGGCGCTGCCGATGATCGACGCGCTGCTCAAGGAGCATCCCGACGACCCCTACTTCCTCGAGCTCAAGGGCCAGATGCTGTTCGAGAACGGCCGGCTGGCCGAGGCGCTGCCGAACTACCGCCGGGCGATGCAGCTGAAGCCCGATTCCGCGCTGCTCCGCCTCGAGCTGGCGCAGATCGAGATCGAGCTGAACCGGCCGGAGCTCGACAAGGACGCGCTGGTCCAGCTGCGCGAGGTGACGCGCAAGGAGACCCGCAACGCCGAGGCCTGGCGGCTGCTCGCCATCGCCTATGGCCGCGGCGGCCAGCTCGCCGACGCCGCGCTGTCGCTGGCCGAGCAGGCGAGCGCGCTCGGCCAGCGCAAGGAGGCGCGCCTGCAGGCCGACCGGGCGATGAAGCAGCTGGCCTACGGCTCCCCCGGCTATCTGCGCGCCCAGGACATCCTCAACGAGAACAAGCGCAAGGACGACGAGCAGCCCTAGGCAGGGTGTCGTAGCTGGCGACACGGACTTGCCGTGCGCCCGCCGCGGCGCCTCCTCTGCAGGCGGGCGCTGGCGCGGGGAGAGGCCGCAAGATTGCTGGCACGCGGAGGCGCGGAGGACGCGGAGGGGGCAGCGGCGCGGCCGTGCCGACCTCGCCCGCTCAGGACCTTCGAGCAGGCTCAGCCTCACGAGCTTGTCGAAGGATGGCAGGGCGCGATCTCTCCAAGGCCGCATTCTCTTGATTTCGCGCCTTCGCCCGCCGCGGCACCTCCTCGGCGGCTCCGCGCCTCCGCGTGCGAAATCGCGGCCTCGCCGCCGCGGCGGCGCCAGCCGGCGGATCTCCCGACCCGTGGACAACCCCCCGGACCCGGCAGCCGGAGCGGCCGGGAGGACAACTCCGCGTGAGGCCGTTGTGCGGCGGCCGTGGCTGGTGGATAGTCGCGCGCAAAGCGCAGCCTCGCGCCAAACCAAGGAGCGTTTTCATGATGCGATCGATGCGGCTGGCGGCCGCCCTGGCCCTCGGCGTCGCGGCGGCCGGCTTCGCCGGACTGCCGGCGCGGGCCGCCGACCCGGCGCTGTCCCCGGCGCAGACCGAGGCGATCAACAAGCTGGTGCATGACTACATCGTCGCGCACCCCGAGGTGCTGGTGGAGTCGCTGAAGTCGCTCGACGCGCGCGAGCAGGCGAACAGCGAGGCCGAGCGGCAGAAGGTGCTGACCGAGCGCAAGGCCGACCTGTTCCAGGATCCCGGCACGCCGGTCGGCGGCAACCCGAACGGCAGCGTCACCATCGTCGAGTTCTTCGACTTCCGCTGCCCCTATTGCAAGGCGATGATCGCCGACCTCAACGACCTGATCAAGGCGGACGGCAACATCCGCTTCGTCTACAAGGACTTCCCGATCCTCGGGCCGGCCTCGCAGTTCGCCGCCAAGGCGGCGCTGGCGGCCAACCTGCAGGGCAAGTACGTGCCGCTGCACGACGCGCTGATGGCCTACAAGGGCCAGCTCGACGACGACACGGTGCTGCAGCTGGCCGCCAAGGCCGGCATCGACGTCGCCCGCATGAAGGCCGACATGGACAAGCCGGAGATCGCCCAGCAGATCGCCAAGAACCTCGAGCTCGCCTCGGCGCTGCATCTCGGCGGCACGCCGGGCTTCGTGATCGGCGGCGCGGTGATCGACGGGGCGGTGCCGATCGCCAAGATGAAGGAGATGGTGGAAGCGGCCCGCAAGGGCTGAGCGGCGATGACGCGGCTGGCCGGCAAGGCGGCCATCGTCACCGGCAGCGCGCGCGGCATCGGCCGGGCCGTCGCGTTGCGCTTCGCCGCCGAGGGCGCGCGCGTCGCGGTCAACGCGGTGGCGAGCCGCGACAAGGCCGAGGCGGTGGCGGCCGAGATCCGCGCCCGGGGCGGCGAGGCGATCGTCGCCATGGCCGATGTCGGCCGGCGCGACGAGGCCCGCCGCATGGTCGAGGCGACGATCGCCGCCTTCGGCCAGGTCGACATCCTGGTGAGCAACGCCGGCATCGTCATCGACAAGCCCTTCATCGAGAGCACCGACGAGGACTGGGACCGCGCCATCGACAGCAACCTGCGCGGCTTCTTCAACGTCAGCCAGGCGGTGCTGCCGCACATGATGGAGCGGCGCTACGGCCGGCTCATCGCCACCGGCTCCTGCATCACCGAGGTCGCCGATTTCGGCGGCAACCAGTACTCGGTCTGCACGGCGTCGAAGGGCGGCATCGTCATGATGCTGCGGCCGATGGCGGCGGAGATGGCGCGCCACGGCATCACCGTCAACAGCGTCTCGCCCGGCTACATCGCCACCGAGATGCTGGAGGAGATCGATCCCGCCGGCCTCGAGGAGGCGCTGCGGCTGGTGCCGATGCGGCGCTACGGCAAGCCCGAGGAGATCGCCGCGGCGATGGCCTTCCTCGCCTCCGACGACGCCGCCTACATCACCGGCCAGACGCTCCGGGTGAACGGCGGGATGTCGATGGGCTGAGGGCGCGGCGGGGCCGGGCGCGGCGTTGCGCCCCGGCGACGCCATGCTATAACGCCTGCCGGATCGCGGGAGCGAGCGGAGAATCGTGGCGGACGCGGGCAAGATCCTCATCCTGAACGGCCCCAACCTCAACCTGCTCGGGGTCCGGCAGCCGGAGATCTACGGCCGGGAGACGCTGGCCGACATCGAGCGCGCCTGCATCGAGCGCGGCGCCGGGCACGGGCTGGCCGTCACCTTCCGCCAGTCCAACCACGAGGGCGAGCTGGTCGGCTGGATCCAGGAGGCGCGCGGCCGGATGGACGGGATCGTCATCAACCCCGCCGGCTACACCACCAACTCGGTCGCCATCCTCGACGCGCTGCTGCTGACCGACCTGCCGGTCGTCGAGGTGCATCTGTCGAACATCCACCGGCGCGAGGCCTTCCGCCAGCACTCGCTGATCAGCCAGGCGGCGCGCGGCGTGATCTGCGGCCTCGGCGCCGCCGGCTACCGGCTGGCGATCGACGCGCTGGCCGAGATCGTCGCCACCCAGGGGAAGCGTTAATGCCGAAGCTAGACGTCGACGCCGCGCTGATTCGCAAGCTGGCCGACCTCTTGAAGGAAACCGGCCTCAACGAGATCGAGTACGAGAACGGCGTCCATCGCATCCGGGTCAATCGCGGCGCCGCCGCCGGGTTCGCGGTCGCCGCCCCCGCGCCCGCGCCGGCGCCGGCGGCCCCCGAGGCCGCCCCGGCGCGCGCCGAGGGACCGCCCGCCGGGGCCGTCACCTCGCCGATGGTCGGCACCGCCTATACCGCGGCGGAGCCGGGCGGCACGCCGTTCGTCAAGGTCGGCGACAGGGTGCGCAGCGGCCAGACGCTGCTGATCATCGAGGCGATGAAGGTGATGAACCCGATCCCGGCGCCGCGCGACGGCATCGTCACCGACATCATGGTGGGCGACGGCCGGCCGGTCGAGTTCGGCGAAGTGCTGATGGTGCTGTCCTAGGCGATGTTCGAGAAGGTCCTCATCGCCAACCGCGGCGAGATCGCGCTCCGCATCCACCGCGCCTGCCGCGAGATGGGGATCCGCACCGTCGCGGTCCACTCCACCGCCGACGCCGACGCCATGCATGTCCGGCTGGCCGACGAGAGCGTCTGCATCGGCCCGCCGCCGTCGCGCGAAAGCTACCTCAACATCCCCAACATCATCGCCGCGGCGACGATCGCCGGCGCCGATGCGATCCATCCCGGGATCGGATTCCTCGCCGAGAACGCCAAGTTCGCGGCGATGGTCGAGGAGCACGGCCTGACCTTCATCGGCCCCTCGCCCGAGCACATCGCGCTGATGGGCGACAAGGTGACGGCCAAGGACGCGGCGCGCTCGGTCGGGCTGCCGCTGGTGCCGGGCTCGCCGGGGACGGTCGGCAGCGAGACCGAGGCGGCGCGGCTGGCCGCCGAGATCGGCTATCCCGTGCTGATCAAGGCGGCGGCCGGCGGCGGCGGCAAGGGCATGAAGGTGGCCCACGCGGCGCGCGAGCTCGGCCAGGCGCTGAGCCTGGCCAAGGCCGAGGCCAAGGCCAATTTCGGCAACGACGCGGTCTATCTCGAGAAGTACCTGTCGCACCCCCGGCACATCGAGATGCAGATCCTGGCCGACAGCCACGGCAACGTCATCCATCTCGGCGAGCGCGACTGCTCGCTGCAGCGCCGCCACCAGAAGGTGCTGGAGGAGGCCCCCTCCCCGGCGCTCAACGCCGAGCAGCGCCGCTGGGTCGGCGACACCGCGCTCGCCGCCATCTCGAAGCTCGGCTACCGCAGCGCCGGCACCATCGAGTTCCTGTTCCAGGACGGCGCCTTCTACTTCATCGAGATGAACACCCGCCTGCAGGTCGAGCACCCGGTCTCCGAGATGATCACCGGCATCGACCTGGTGCGCGAGCAGATCCGGGTGGCGGCCGGCGCGCCGCTCGCCTTCCGGCAGAGCGACGTCAAGTTCAGCGGCCACGCCATCGAGTGCCGGATCAACGCCGAGAGCCCGGACACCTTCCTGCCCTCGCCCGGCAAGGTCACCGACTTCCACGCCCCGGGCGGGCTGGGCGTGCGCGTCGATTCGGCGCTCTATGCCGGCTACCGCGTGCCGCCGCACTACGACAGCCTGATCGCCAAGCTGATCGTCCATGGCGGCACCCGCAACGAATGCCTGATGCGGCTGCGCCGGGCGCTCGAGGAGTTCGTCATCGCCGGCATCGAGACCAGCATCCCGCTGCACCGGCGAATCATCGCCGAGCGCGACTTCATCAACGGCGACTACGACATCCGCTGGCTCGAGCGGCTGGTGGACGCCACGACGCCGGACGCGGCACGCGGCCCGTGACGCCGGGCGGCGGGCGCAACCTCCCCTCCCACGACTGCACGACCGGCGCGGCCGGGCACCGATGCGCCGGCTGACGCCGCAGCTGCTGCTGCGCGCCTACTCCATCGGGGTCTTCCCGATGGCCGAGGGGCGCGACCGGGACGAGGTCTACTGGGTCGACCCGAAGCGGCGCGGCGTGCTGCCGCTCGACGGCTTCCACCTGCCGCGCCGGCTGCGCCGCACGGTGCGCCAGGGCGGCTTCGAGATCCGCTGCGACAGCGCCTTCGCCGAGACCGTGGCCGGCTGCGCCGAGGCCGCCCCCGACCGGCCAGACACCTGGATCAACCGCGAGATCCTGGCGCTCAGCGAGGACCTCTTCGCCATGGGCTACGCCCACAGCGTCGAATGCTGGCAGGCGGGCCGGCTGGTCGGCGGGCTCTACGGCGTGGCGATCGGCGGCGCCTTCTTCGGCGAGAGCATGTTCAGCCGCGAGCGCGACGCCAGCAAGGTGGCGCTGGTCCACCTCGTGCTGCGCCTCAGGCTCGGCGGCTTCCTGCTGCTCGACACCCAGTTCGTGACGCGCCACCTCGAGCGGTTCGGGACGGTCGAGATCCCGCGCTCGGCCTACCGGCAGCAGCTCAAGGCGGCGCTCGCCGCCCCGGCGCGGTTCTATTGCGAGGTGGCGGAGCCGGACTTGGCGGCGTTCTTGCAGTCGATCACCCAGACGTCGTAGACGGGGTGCTCGAGCGCCGAGACGGCCGGGCTGGAGGCGAACATCCAGCCCTCGAACAGCTTGACCGGCGCCTCGCCCGGCTTGGCGTCGACGATCTCGAGGAAGGCGCTGGCCTCCGGCGGCTCCTCCGGCGGGGTGCGCTCGCAGCGCCGGGCGGTGATCGAGAGCGAGCCGAACCTGACGCCGGTGCCGACCGGCGCCTCGATCGTCGAGACCCGGCCGGTGATCTTGTCGAGCCCCTGCAGCACCGCCGTGTCGGCGGAGAAGGCGGCGGCCGGCCCGGCCGCCGCGGGCGGCAGCAGCAGGGCCGCGGCCGCCAGCAGAGCCGGGCGCAGGCCCGGGCGCAGGACCGCGCGGAGCCGGGGCATCCCGGTCAGGCCTTGCGGTAGGGGTTGGCGAGCCGGTCGACCAGCGCGTGCAGCGCCTGGCGGACCTGCGCCTCGTCGCAGCCCATCAGGACGGCGTCCTCGAGCGCGTCCTGGGCGGACTGCTCGATCTCCGCCAGGTTCTCGTTCAGCACCTTGATCTTCTCCCGGCAGGAGACGGGGTTGCCGTCGGGCTGGCGCCACAACGGGAAGCGGCCCTCGGCCGGCGCGTCGCTCATCCGCCAGAGGTGGGAGCGCCGGCGCGTCCCGGCAAGCCGGCCGGCGCCTGCGTCATTGCGGCGCCGCACCGCCGGCCGCACCGCCCTGGTCGCCGCCCTCGCCCTCCGGCTTCTTGCCGGGGCCCTTGCTGTTGCTGAAGATGAACCGGCCGATCAGGTCGGACAGGTTGATCGGGTCCTGGGTGTTCACCACCTTGCCGCCCGGCTGGATCATCTTGTCGTCGCCGCCCGGCTCGAGGTTGACGTAGTTGGCCGAGAGCAGGCTGTCGGCCTGGATCTTGGCGGTGGTGTCGGCCGGCAGCTGGACGTCGCTCTGGATCGCCATGCGGATGTCGGCGAGATAGGTCTTGGGGTCGAGCCGCTGGGCGGTGACCGAGCCGATCTTGATGCCGCTCATGCGCACGTCGGCGCCCACCGTCAGCCCGTCGATGCGGTTGAACTGCGCCGAGATCTCGTAGCCGCTGACGCGGCCGACATTGCTGCTGGAATAGGCGAACAGCACAAACAGGACGGCGACCAGCAGCACCACCCCGCCCATGATCGTCTCGATAACGTTGCGTCGCATCGCGCTCGTCTCCCCCGTCGCGCGTCAGCCCGCCCCTACGCCCGGTCGGTCGCCCGGCCGGCGTCTCAGGACGGGATCCACGGCTCGTAGTCGCCGGTTCCCTTGGCGCGATGCCCGCCGCGCAGCGTGTGACCCTGCGGCAGGTAGGCGTTCGGCGTGCCGGTGAGATTCGGCACGTGCGGCTTCTGCCAGGGCCGCGCCGGTGCGTCGGCGCGCGGCACCTCGTCGATCGTGTAGTGCAGCCAGCCGTACCAGGCCGGTGGCACCTTCGAGGCCTCGGCCTCGCCGCGATAGATCACCCAGCGCTGCTCGCGGCGCGGCCCCCAGCCGCGGCGGCGCCGGTAGTAGCGGTTGCCGGTCGAATCGGTGCCGACCAGCTCGCCGTGCAATCGGGTGAAGAGCCAGGTCCAGGCGGTGGTCATGGGCTCCGCTTCGCTCAGTCGTTCGGGCGTGAATCGCCGGCCGCCGGCCACGGCCCGGCGGGCTGCAGGCGGCGGCGGACTATCGCATCGCCGGCTGCCGCGCCGCAAGCCCCGGAAATGACTCGGCAATTCGGCCGCGCCCTCTACATCTAGTGGGGCGAACGAAAATTGCCCACAAATTGTTGTTGCAGGGTGTCCGGGGCTGCTCCAATATATGGCCATCGACGCCGGTTGCAAACACAACATATGGCGTCGTTTCATTGAGTTAGCAGTCGAACCTCACCCGCGGAATCGGGACGGACGCGGGCCGGGGTGGAAAGGGGGCGGAGGATGCGCATCGACCGACGTTTCACCGAGGCCGGGGTGTCACCCTATGCGGCGATCGAGTTCCGCCGCGCCACCAGCGAGATCAAGAAGCCGGACGGGTCGCTGGTCTTCCAGCAGCGCGACATCGAGGTGCCGGCGGACTGGTCGCAGGTCGCCTGCGACGTGCTCGCCCAGAAGTACTTCCGCAAGGCCGGGGTGCCGACCCGCCTGAAGGCGGTGAGCGAGACCGACGTGCCGGACTGGCTGGCCCGCCGCGCGCCCGACGAGGCGGCGCTGGCGGCGCTGCCCGCCGCCGAGCGCACCGCCGGGGAGAGCAGCGCCAAGCAGGTCTTCGACCG
Organism: Dongiaceae bacterium; assembly: GCA_046349435.1. Lineage (GTDB taxonomy): Bacteria > Pseudomonadota > Alphaproteobacteria > Dongiales > Dongiaceae > JAXMCI01. The sequence continues at coordinate 95,606 of JAXMCI010000016.1, forward strand.
GCTGGCCGGGACCTGGACCTACTGGGGCTGGAAGGGCGGCTACTTCGATTCCGAGGCCGACGCCCAGGCCTTCTACGACGAGATGCGCTGCATGATGGCGCGCCAGATGGGGGCGCCGAACTCGCCGCAATGGTTCAACACCGGGCTCAACTGGGCCTACGGCATCGACGGCCCGGCGCAGGGCCACTACTACGTCGACTATCGCACCGGCGAGCTCACCGCCTCGGCCTCGGCCTACGAGCACCCCCAGCCGCATGCCTGCTTCATCCAGTCGGTCGCCGACGACCTCGTCAACGAGGGCGGCATCATGGACCTCTGGGTGCGCGAGGCGCGGCTCTTCAAGTACGGCTCGGGCACCGGCACCAACTTCTCGAAGCTGCGCGCCGCCAGCGAGCCGCTGGCCGGGGGCGGCCGCTCGTCGGGCCTGATGAGCTTCCTCAAGATCGGCGACCGCGCGGCGGGCGCCATCAAGTCGGGCGGCACGACGCGGCGCGCCGCCAAGATGGTGACGGTCGACCTCGACCACCCCGACATCGAGGAATATGTCGACTGGAAGATGATCGAGGAGCAGAAGGTCGCGGCGCTGGTCGCCGGCTCGCGACTGGCCAACCTGCACCTCAACGCCATCATGCAGGCCTGCGCGGCGGGCACCGGCGACGAGCGCTTCGACCCGGCGAAGAACCGCACGCTGAAGGCGGCGATCAAGGCCGCCCGCCAGGCGATGATCCCCGACAACTACGTCAAGCGGGTGGTCGAGTACGCCCGCCAGGGCTATAGCGCGATCGAGTTCCGCACCTACGACACCGACTGGGATTCCGAGGCCTACCTGACGGTGGCCGGGCAGAACTCCAACAACTCGGTCAGGGTGCCCAACGACTTCATCGCCGCGGTGCTGGCCGACAGCGAGTGGAAGCTGGTGCGGCGCACCGACGGCAAGACCGCCAAGGTGCTGAAGGCACGCGGCCTGTGGGAGAAGATCGCCTGCGCCGCCTGGTCCTGCGCCGACCCGGGCGTGCAGTACGACACCACCATCAACGAGTGGCACACCTGCCCGGAGAGCGGCCGGATCAACGCGTCGAACCCGTGCTCCGAGTACATGTTCCTCGACGACACGGCCTGCAACCTCGCCTCGCTCAACCTGATGACCTTCCGCCGCGCCGACGGCAGCTTCGACATCGGCGGCTTCGAGCATGCGGTGCGGCTGTGGACGGTGGTGCTCGAGATCTCGGTGCTGATGGCGCAGTTCCCGTCGCGCGAGATCGCCCAGCTCTCCTTCGCCTTCCGCACGCTGGGTCTCGGCTACGCCAATATCGGCGGGCTGCTGATGGCCTCGGGCCTCGCCTATGACAGCGCCGAGGGCCGCGCGCTGGCCGGCGCCATCACCGCGGTCATGACCGGCGTCTCCTACGCCACCTCGGCCGAGATGGCGGGCGAGCTCGGCGCCTTCCCCGGCTTCGCCGCCAACCGCGAGGCCATGCTGCGGGTGATCCGCAACCATCGCCGCGCCGCCTATGGCGACCAGGAAGGCTACGAGGCGCTGTCGGTGGCGCCGGTGCCGCTCGACGCCGCCAACTGCCCGGACAAGGCGCTGGTCGACGCGGCGCGCGCCGCCTGGGACGACGCGCTGTCGCTCGGCGAGGCGCACGGCTACCGCAACGCCCAGGCGACGGTGATCGCCCCCACCGGCACGATCGGGCTGGTGATGGATTGCGACACCACCGGCATCGAGCCCGACTTCGCGCTGGTCAAGTTCAAGCAGCTCGCCGGCGGCGGCTTCTTCAAGATCATCAACCGCATGGTGCCCGCGGCGCTGACCGCGCTGGGCTATGGCGAGGAGGAGATCGAGGAGATCGTCCGCTACGCGCTCGGCCACGCCACGCTGGCCGGCGCGCCGGCGATCGACCATGCGGCGCTGCGCGCCCGCGGCTTCACCGCGGCGGCGATCGAGTCGATCGAGCGCGGCCTCGCCGGCGCCTTCGACATCCGCCACATCTTCAACCGCTGGACGCTCGGCGAGGCCTTCTGCCGCGACGTGCTCGGCCTGACCTCGGCGCAGCTCGACGACGTCCGCTTCGACCTGCTCGGCCACCTCGGATTCAGCCGCGAGCAGGTCGAGGCCGCCAACACCTATTGCTGCGGCGCCATGACGGTCGAGGGCGCGCCGCACCTCAAGGCCGAGCACCTGGCGGTGTTCGACTGCGCCAATCCCTGCGGGCGCATCGGCACGCGCTCGCTCTCGGTCGAGAGCCACATCCGGATGATGGCGGCGGCGCAGCCCTTCATCTCCGGCGCCATCTCCAAGACCATCAACATGCCGAACGCGGCGACGGTCGAGGACTGCAAGGAGGCCTACATGCTCTCCTGGCGGCTCGGCCTCAAGGCCAACGCGCTCTATCGCGACGGCTCGAAGCTGTCGCAGCCGCTGGCCTCCGCCCTGCTCGACGAGGAGGAAGTCGAGGAGCTGATGGAGCAGCCGCCGGCCGCCCGCGCGCCGGTGGTCGCCGAGCGGATCGTCGAGCGCATCGTCGAGCGGGTGGTCGCCGCCGAGCGCCGCCGCCTGCCCGGCCGCCGCAAGGGCTACACCCAGAAGGCGATCGTCGGCGGCCACAAGGTCTATCTGCGGACCGGCGAGTACGAGGACGGCAAGCTCGGCGAGATCTTCATCGACATGCACAAGGAGGGCGCCGCCTTCCGCAGCCTGATGAACAACTTCGCCATCGCCATCTCGATCGGGCTGCAGTACGGCGTGCCGCTGGAGGAGTTCGTCGAGGCCTTCACCTTCACCCGGTTCGAGCCGTCGGGCATGGTCGAGGGCAACGACGCGATCAAGATGGCGACCTCGGTGGTCGACTACATCTTCCGCGAGCTCGCCATCTCCTACCTGTCGCGCACCGACCTCGCCCACGTCCAGCCGAGCGACCTGCAGCCGGACAGCGTCGGCCAGGGCGCCGACGAGGGCAACCTGCCGGAGCGCGGCGACGACCCGGCGCTCGACGTCGTCAAGCGCTTCGCCAGCACCGGCTATGTCCGCAGCAACCTGATCGTGCTGCACGGCACCGCCAACCTGGCGCGGGCGGCGACCGGCTCGATGGAGACCAACGGCGCCCCGCCCTCGCCCGCCGAGCGGCTGGTGCAGACGACGGCGATCGGCTTCGAGGCCGGTGTCGCGGTCGCCGTCGACCAGCGCATGGACCGCATCCGCGAGGCGCGGCTCAAGGGCTACGAGGGCGACGCCTGCGGCGAATGCGGCAACTTCACGCTGGTGCGCAACGGCACCTGCATGAAGTGCGCGACCTGCGGCAGCACCTCGGGCTGCTCGTAGGCCCAGCGGCTGCATGCCCGGGTCAAGCCCAGGATCAAGCCCGGGCATGACAGGGCGTGGGGATTGTCCAGAGGGGGGGGCGCCGGCCCCTGGCCGTCCCGCCGCCTCAGATGCTGAGGTGGCGGTCGATGCGGGGGCCGGCGTCGGGGTCGGCGAAGCGGCCCTCGCCGACGATGCGGCCGCGCTCGATCAGGCCGTAGCGGGCGGCCAGCCCGGTGACGAAGCCGACATTCTGCTCGACCACCAGCATGGCGACCGGGCGCGCGGCATGCTCGCGCGCCAGCACCTCGCGCACCCGGTCGACGGCCTTGGGCTGCAGCCCCTCGCTGACCTCGTCGAGCAGGATCAGGCGCGGCTCCGGCAGCAGCGCGCGGGCGACCTTCAGCATCGCCTGCTCGCCGCCGCTCAGCGTGCCGGCGCGCTGCCGCAGCCGCTTGCCGAGGAAGGGGAACATCGCGACGACCCGGTCGCGCCCGGCGAGGAAGCGGCGCCCGTCGAGCCGCAGGCTGCCGAGCCGCAGGTTCTCCTCGACGCTGAGCTCGGAGAAGAACGGGTTGTCCTGCGGCGCGTAGGTCACGCCGGCGGCGACGATGCGGTGGGTCGGCCAGCCCGCGAGATCCTCGCCGAACAGCCGCACCTGGCCGCCCTGCGGCACCAGCAGGCGGATGACCGTCTTGAGCAGGGTCGACTTGCCGGCGCCGTTCTTGCCGATCAGCGCGTAGATCTCGCCGGGCGCGATGGCGAGCCCGAGCTCCTCCAGCACCGGCGTCTCGCCATAGCCGCTGCTGAGCGCGGTGCATTCCAGCGCCGCGCTCACGCCGCCGGCTCCCGCTCGGTGCGGCCGAGATAGACGTCGCGAACCAGCGCGGAGTGCGCCACCTCGGCGACGCTGCCGTCGGCCAGCACGCGGCCTTCATGCAGCACGACGATGCGCGTGCTGATCTGCTTGACGAACTCGAAGTCGTGCTCGATCAGCAGCACCGCGAGATTGCCGCCCGCGACGAGCTGGGTCAGCAGCGCGCCGACCGCCGCGCGCTCCGCCTGGCTCAGGCCGGCGGTGGGCTCGTCCAGCACCAGCAGGGTCGGCTCCAGCGCCAGCACCATGGCGAGCTCGAGCGCCTGGCGCTGGCCATGGCTGATGTCGCGGGCGACGCTGTCCCAGAGCGGCGCCAGGCCGAGCCGCTCGATCACCGCGATGCTGGCGGGCGGCAGGGCGACGGTCGGCTGGCGCCGCCAGAGCGAGGGCATGCGGCCCTTCCAGCTGGCGATGCGCAGGCACTCGCCGACGGTCAGGCTGTCGAACACGCTGGCGCCCTGGAACTTGCGGCCGATGCCGAGCGCCACCACCGCGTCGGGCGGGCTGCGGCCGATCGGCCGGCCGCCGACCGCGACGGTGCCGCCGCTGCGCTCGGCGCCGTCGGAGATGCAGCGGACCAGCGAGGTCTTGCCGGCGCCGTTGGGCCCGACGATGCTGACCAGCTCGCCGCGGCGGACCTCGAGATCGACGCCGGAGAGCGCGTGGAAGCTGCCGTAGCTCTTGCCGACGCCGCGCGCCTCGAGCACCAGCGGGCCCTCGCCCGGGCTCGCGCCGGGCGCGGCGGCGGCGTAGAGGGCGCGGCCGGAGGCCGCCGCCCGGGCCGGCCCCGGCACCCTTCGACGCGGCGCGAGGCGGAGCGCCGCCTGACCGAGAGCCGGCAGCAGCCCGCGCGGCAGCAGCAGCACGACCAGGATGAAGGCGAGCCCGAGGGCGCCCTGCCAGTAGAGCGGGATCGTGGTGCTGAGCTCCGGCGTGGCGGCGTTGACCAGCACCGCCGCCACCACCGGGCCGATGATGGTGCCGCGGCCGCCCAGCGTCACCCAGATCAGCACGTTGGTCGCCAGCACGATGCCGACCAGCGACGGCGCGACCACGGTGGTGTAGAGGGCGTAGAGCGCCCCGGCCGCAGCCGCCACCGCGTTGCCGCCGGTGAAGACCAGGGTCTTCAGGCGCGGCGTGTGGATGCCGAGATAGCGGCAGCGCACCTCATGGTCGCGGACCGCCCGCAGGATCAGCCCGACGTCGCTGCCGACCACCGCCAGCGCCAGCACCATGGCGGCGAGGAGCGCGCCGCCGCCCAGCGCGTACCACCAGCCGGCGGAGAGCGAGACGGTGGCGAAGCCGCTGAGCCCGTTGCTGCCGCCGGTCAGCGCCCCGCCATAGGAGACGGTCTGGCTGAACAGCACGGAGAGGCCGAGCGTGACCAGGGCGATGTAGAACTCGGAGACGCGGATGCGGCTGTAGAAGGCGAGCCAGCCGATCACCAGGCTGAGCGCGGCGGCGAGCAGGATGGCGACGGCGAAGGCGGCCGGGATCGCCGCGGGGCCGAGCGAGAGATGGACGAAGACGGCGCCGACCGCATAGGCGCCGACGCCGAACATCGCCGCCGAGGCGAAGGTGAGGATGCCGGTGTAGCCCCACATCACGTCGGTGGCGAGCGCCAGGATGGCGAAGAGATAGGCCTGGACCAGCAGGCCCGCCGCATAGGGACCGATGAGCAGGCCCGGCACCCCGATGACGAGCAGCAGGACGAGGGCCCGGCGGCCGAGGTTGCCGCCGCCCGCCGCCGTGCCGCCTAGCGCCATGGGCGTGCCCCCGCCACCGCCTCAGGCCCGGCGCAGCAGGCTGGCCAGCCCGTCCGGCGCGAAGCGCATCAGCAGGATCGGCAGCGCGATCACCACCAGGCTGCCGACCACCGGGGCGATGTAGTAGGTGGCGAGCGCCTGGCCGGCGGCCAGCACCAGCGCGCTGATGGCGAGCGCCGGCAGCGAGATCCCCGCCGCCAGCACCACCATGAAGGCGGTGATCACCCAGGGCGTGCCCATGTTGGGGTCGACGCTCGACATCGGCACGATCACCGCGCCGGCGAAGGCGGCGAGCGCGCTGCCGACCGCGAAGGTGACGGCGTTGACCCGTCCGGTATCGATGCCGAGCGCGCGGGCCAGCTCGGGGTTGAGGATGACGGCCCGCGCGATGATCCCGACCTGGGTGAAGCGGGCGACCAGCGCCAGCGCGAGGCCGAGCCCGAGCGCGACCGCGACGGTGAAGAGGCGATACTGGGAGAGGAAGGCGTCGCCGATCTGCAGCGGGTCGCCGGAGAGCGCCTCCTCCACGTAATGGGCGGAGCGGCCGAAGCGGTCGGCGACCACCTGGGTGATGACGATCGACAGGCCCCAGGTGGCGAGGATGGTGTCGAGCGGCCGCTTGTAGAGCCGGCGGACCAGCAGCAGCTCGGTGACGAGGCCGAGCACGAAGCCCGCGGCCGGCGCCAGCAGCAGCGCCCACCAGGGGCTCCAGCCGCGGTCGGAGACGACCACCGCGGCGTAGCCGCCGATGGTCAGGAAGGCGCCGTGCGCGAGATTGACCACCCCCATGATGCTGAGCACCACGAGGAGGCCGATCGAGACCGCGAAGAAGACGCTGCCGGAGGTGACGATGTTGAAGAGCTGCTCGATCATGCCCCGGCCGGCGGGTCAGAGGCCCCGCCGCCCGCGAGGGGCGGCGGGGCGATGCAAGCTTCGCCTACTTCGGCATGCCGAAGGGCGGCGGCGGGTTGCATTGCTGCGGCGGCACCTGGACGCCGAGCGACTGCACCACCTTGTAGCTGCCCTTGTCGTTCGCCTCGGCGATGTAGATCGGCATCGCCGCATGGCGGTCGGCGGTCAGCTGGATGTTGCCCTTGGGCCCGTCGAAGGAGACCTCGGTCAGCGCCTTCAGCACCGCGCTCGTCTCCGTCGTGCCGGCCTTGTTGACGGCCAGCGCATAGAGATGGACGGTGTCGTAGCTCGGCTCCGACAGGTAGCCCTGTGCCTTGACGTCGCCGCCGAACTTGGCCTTGAGCGCCTCGATGAACTTCTGGTTGCCGGCGTTGTCGTTGGTCCAGAAGTAGCTCGCCGCCATGTAGGTGCCCTGGGCGGCGCCGCCGACCGCGGCCAGCGTGCTGTCGTCGAGCGCGATGTTGCCGACCACCTTGATCTGCTTGAACAGCCCGGCGCCGCGCGCCTGCTTGAAGAAGGCGACGTTGTCCGGGCCGCCGACCAGCCCGAGGAAGAGCACGTCGGGCTTGGCCTCGCGGATCTTGGTGATCAGCGGCGTGTAGTCGGCCGTGCCGAACGGCGTGAACTCCTCGCCGACCACCTCGGCCCCCATGCCGGGCAGCGCCTTCTTCACCATGTCGACGGTGATGCGGGCCCAGTTGTAGTCGGTGGCGAGCAGGAAGAACTTCTTGCCGCCGCCGCTCTTGTCCTGGAGGAACTTCAGGTAGGCCGGCACCTTCTGCGGCTCGATCTCGCCAGAGACGAAGAGGATCGGCCGGCAGTCGCCGCCCTCGTAGTCGTTGGCGTAGAGCGCCGGGATGTTGTGCTTCTCGGCGACCGGCAGCACGGCGACGCGCGCCGCCGAGGTCTCGCGGAAGATGAAGGCGTCGACGCCCTCGCTCGCCAGCTTCTCCCAGACCTGGCGGGCGGTGTTGGGATCGGTGGCGTCGTCGGCCACCTTGAGCACCAGCTTGCCGCCGAGCACGCCGCCCGCGGCATTGACCTCGTCGGCGGCGAGCTGCGCCGCCTGCAGGCCGGCCTCGCCGAACAGGCTGGCCGGGCCGCTGAGCTCGGTCACGAAGCCGACGGTGGCGCCCTTCTTGTCCTGGGCCTGGGCCTGCGGGCCGATGGCGACCCATCCGGCCAGCGCCAGCGCCCCCGCCGCGGCCCAGACCGCGGCCCGTCTCGGCATCAACGCACGATGTGTCATGGCCTTATCGTCTCCCACGCTAGCAGGCCCGGGCTGTCCCGGTCCTAGGAACGGGCGTGCACGACCCGGGTGCCGCCCTGGATCTCGTGAATGACCTCGTCGGTCGAGCGGACCACGCAATAGACGCCGTTGAGGATCTCCAGCGCCAGGCGCTGATGCTCCTCGCTCATCGCGGCGCAGGCGTCGGACACCAGGATGACGTTGTAGCCGCGGTCGCCGGCGTCGCGCACGGCGGTCTCGACGCAGTAGTTGGTGACCACCCCGGTCATGATCAGGGTGTCGATCCCGAGGTTGCGCAGCAGCTGGTCGATGGCGGTCGAGTTGAAAACGCCCGAGGCGCCCTTGGAGATCACCAGCTCGTTGGGCAGCGGCTTGACCTCGTCGAGGATCTCGCTCTCGCGCGAGCCGGCCGGCGCCATCAGGTTGATCCGCTTGTGCTCCAGGCTGACCTCGCGGCAGTCCTTGACCAGCGAGGCGATGCGCGGATAGACCGGCTCGATGCCGGCCGCGCGGCTGGCCGCGAGCAGGCGCTGGGTGTTGGGGATCACCACCTCGTCGAGCTGCTTGAAGTAGTAGTCGTACTTGGCCGTGACGCCCTGCTTCTTGGCGTCGGCCCCCATGCCGTAGTCGCGATGGGCGTCGAGATACTGCATGTCGATGACGAGCAGCGCCGTCCGCTTCGGCACGATGGGAAAATCGAAGGACGGGAAGACGGCGTCGAACACTTCCGACCGGGTCATGGCGTTCTCCTGGACGTGGCGGGCAGCCGCGCGTAGGCCGCCGGGGATGCGCCCGGGCGCCGACCTCGCGCGGCAGTTTCCCCGACCGCACGACTTGTCTTAATATTCGAAGTATGCAGGCCTCCGGGGGAGCGGTCAACGACCGCCGCCACCCCGGAGCCGCCCCACCAGACGGCGCCCGCGGATTGCCATGGCCGACCTTCTCCTGACCAACTTCGCCCTGCTCGACCCCCGCAACGACGACCTCGCCCGGGGCGGCGCCCTGCTCGTCCGCGGCAATCGCATCGCCAGCCTGGAGGCCGGCGCCGACGCGCCCGGCGCCGAGCGGATCGACCTCGGCGGCCGCACCCTGATGCCCGGCCTGATCGACTGCCACGTCCACATCATGGCGAGCCACGTCCGCTTCGGGCTGGCGGCCTCGATGCACATCCCCGCCTCGCTGGTCACGGCGCATGCCGCGCGGCAGATGCGCGCCATGCTCGAGCGCGGCTTCACCACGGTGCGCGACGCCGGCGGCGCCGATCTCGGCCACCGGCTGGCCGTCGAGCAGGGCCTGTTCGCCGGGCCGCGCCTCTTCATCTCCGGCCGGGCGATCAGCCAGACCGGCGGCCACGGCGATTTCCGCGAGCGGGTCGACCATGCCGAGCCCTGCGCCTGCGCCCATGTCTTCAACGGCATCGGCCGGGTCGCCGACGGTGTCCCGGCGGTGCGCCACGCGGCGCGCGACGAGATCCGGCTGGGCGCCGACCAGATCAAGGTGATGGCCTCGGGCGGCGTCGCCTCGGTCGCCGACCCCATCCACTTCCTGCAGTACTCGGCCGAGGAGCTCGAGGCGCTGGTCGACGAGGCGCGGCGGGCCGGCACCTACGTCATGGCGCACGCCTACACCGCGGCGGCGATCGCCCGCTGCGTCGAGTGCGGCGTGCGCACCATCGAGCACGGCAACCTGCTCGACGAGCCCACCGCCCGCGCCATGGCGGCGCGCGGCGCCTATCTCGTGCCGACGCTGTCGACCTACTACGCGCTGGCCAAGTACGGGGCCGAGCTGGGCTTCCCGGAGGACGGGCTGGCCAAGCTGAAGAACGTGCTGGCCGGCGGCACCCGCTCGCTCGAGATCGCCCAGGCCGCCGGGGTGAAGATCGCCTTCGGCACCGACCTGCTGGGCGAGCTGCAGGCCCACCAATCCGGCGAGTTCGGCATCCGCGCCGAGGCGATGAGCATGATCGAGATCATCCGCAGCGCGACGCTGGTCGGCGCCGAGGTGCTGGGCCGCGCCGGCCAGCTCGGCACGGTCGAGCCAGGCGCGCTCGCCGACCTCATCGCGGTCGATGGCGACCCGCTGCGCGAGCCCGGGCTGATGCAGGAAGGCGCGGCCAAGGTCGCGCTGGTGATCAAGGACGGGGCGGTGCTGAAGGACCGGATCCGCGGCTGAGCCGGGCGGCCCGGTGCGGCGGCATGCCGGTTTGGCGGCCGGCGGCCGGCCGGTGTAGGCTTGGCCGGCGGACCCGTCGGCACGGCCGGCAGGCTCCGCTGCGCAGCCCGGGAGAAGCTCGATGAGGATTGCCGGCGCGATCGTCCTGCTGGTCGCCCTGCTGGGGCTCGGCGGCGTCGCCGCTGCTGCCGACAGCGCGGTCGGCCCGCAGGCGTTCTACGGCCGCTACAAGGGGACCGCCGTCACCCAGGACCCGAACGCGGCCAGCTACGGCTTCGGGGACCGCGACCTGGACGTCGAGATCGGCCCGGCGGAGAATGGCGGCTTCTTCGTCGCCTGGACGACGGTCATCCACCCGCTGAGCGGCAAGGAGCCGGCCCGGAGCAGCGCGCGCGTCACCTTCGAGCCGAGCCCGCGGCCGGGCATCTATGCCGGGCACTGGGCGCCCGACATGGCGAAGGGCATCGCCTGGGCCGCGATCGCCGGCAAGGTGCTGCGGATCCGGCTGCTGACCATCCTCGACGACGGCACCTACGAGATCCAGAGCTACGACCGGGCGCTCGACGCGCACGGCCTGACGCTGCTGTTCAGAAGCGACCGCGACGGCACCACGGTGAAGATGGTGAGCGCCCTGCTGGAGAAGCAAGGCGCGCAGTAGGACGGGCGCGGCCCGGCGCGGACTGGATCCCCGGCGCAAGGCCGGGGATGACAAGTGCGAGAACGGGGGCAGCGTTCAGCGCGCGCGGTCCTGCTCGACGCTGTCGGCGAGCGCGCGGAGCAGCGTGGCGCCGTCGCCGCGCCAGGCGCTGCCATGCATGCAGGCCAGCGTCTGCGGCTGCAGGGCGGCCAGCCGCTCGAGCATCGGCCGGGTGTCGGGGGCATGGGCGAAGTAGTCGAATCCGCGGCGGAAAGCCTCGCTCGGCCCCAGGATGTCGCTCTCGGTCAGCGCCGCGCCGCCGGAGCCGCCCTGGGTGAAGAGGTCGCCGCAGAGCAGGGTCCGGGTGGTCTCCTCCCAGAGGACGCCGCACTCCCAGGCGTGCGGCAGATGCGGCGTGGAGAGCCAGGTCACGCGGTGCCAGCCCAGCCCGACCCCCTCGCCGTCATCGAGCGCGCGCGGCGGCCGGTCCGCATAGTCGCCGACCGAGACCATGGCGGCGATCTGGCCGCAGAGCGGCGCCGCTTCCGGCGCGGCGGCGAGCAGCTGGTTGAGGCCGCCGCACTCGTCGGCCTCGAAATGCGAGAAGGAGACGTGGCGCAGGCGGTGCAGCGGCATGACCCGCCCGATCGCCGCGGCGACCACGGGGAAGAGCCGGCGCGGCCCGGTGTGGAAGAGCAGCGGCTCGTCGTCCTCGATCAGGTACTGGTTGAAGGAGAAGGCCCCGCCCGGAATCTCGACCGGAATGGAGATCCGGTAGATGCGGTCGGCGATCTCATCGACGGCGGCCTGCGGCTCGGTCATGGCGGGTCCTCTCGACGGGCGGGCCTGATGCTCAGCGACGGGGTGACGCCCGGCAGCCCCGTCGCTATGCTCGCCCCCTTTGCCGCGACTGCAACGGAGAAACGGACATGGCCGGAAGGATCGATCAGCGCCTGGCGGAACTCAAGATCGAGCTGCCCAAGGCGGCGACCCCGGTGGCCAACTACGTGCCGGTGGTGATCGCCGGCGGGCTCGCCTTCGTCGCCGGCCAGGTCACGGTGTGGAACGGCGAGTTCCGCTATGTCGGCAAGCTCGGCAAGGCCTACACGGTCGAGGACGGCCAGAAGGCGGCGCGGCTCTGCGCGCTCAACGTGCTGGCGCAGCTGCGCAACGCGCTCGGCGGCGACCTCGACCGGGTGAAGCGCTGCGTGCGGCTCTGCGTCTACGTCAACTCGGCCGACGACTTCACCGAGCAGCCGAAGGTCGCCAACGGCGCGTCCGACGTCATGGTCGAGGTGTTCGGCGATGCCGGCCGGCATGCGCGCACGGCGATCGGCACCAACGTGCTGCCGCTCGACCTCGCCGTCGAGGTGGACGCGGTGTTCGAGGTCAGCGGCGCCTAGCACCGGGCCGGGGGTGCCGGGGCCCGGTCACGGCGAGCGGCCCCTCGAACCGGCCGGAGCGAACCTGGGGTGGTGACGCGCAAGGATGTCACGCTGAAGGACGTGGCCGCGGCGGCGAAGGTATCGCGGGCGACCGCGGCCCGCGCTCTCAACAGCTACGGCTATGTCGGCGACGACACCGCGGTGCGGGTGCTGGAGATCGCCGATGCGCTGGGCTATCGCGCCAACCGCGTCGCCCAGGCGCTGCGCCGCGGGCAGCTCCCGATCGTCGGCTTCCTGCCCGGCGACATCCAGAACGCGTTCTTCGCGCGGATCGCCCACGACCTGGAGGTCGAGCTCCGCAAGCACGGCCACAACCTGCTGATCGCGAGCAGCGAGGAGAGCGTCGAGCAGGAGCGCGAGCTGCTCGAGAGCCTGCGCTCGTTGAGCGTCCGCGGCTTCATCCTGGCGCCGACCTCGACCAGCGACAATCAGCACATCGTGAGCCTGGCGCGCGACGGCTCGCCGATCGTGCTGATCGATCGCGTCGCCGAGAGCGTCCGTTGCGACAGCGTCGTGGTGGACAACGAAGGCGGCGCGCGCAAGGCGGTGGACTACCTGATCGCCAACGGTCACCGGCGCATCGCCCTGCTGCGCGACGATTCGCGGATCTTCACCGCGCAGGAGCGCCTCGCCGGCTACCGCAACGCGCTGCAGGCGCATGGGATCGCGCCCGACGACTCGCTGGTCGGCGTCTCGCGATCCACGGTGGAGCATGCGATCGAGGCGACGATCCGCCTGTTCAGCCGCCGCGACCGTCCGACGGCGCTCTTCACGGTCGACAGCCTGATGACCCAGGGCGCCCTGCTGGCCTTGCGCTCGCTGGGGCTCGCCATTCCGCGCGACGTGTCCCTGGTGGGCTTCGACGATTTCGATCTCGCGACCTTCACCGACCCGCAGATCACCGTCGTGGCGCAGCCGATCGCCGAGATCGGCCCGCTGGCGGCCAGGCTGCTGCTCGAGCGCCTCGAGGGAAACAAGGACGCGCCCCGGCATGTCCGCTTCCCGACGCGCCTGGTGATCCGCGGGTCGGTGGCGCCGCGGAAATCCTGACCCGGAGCGCGCGCTCGCGAATCCGCCTTGCGGAGGAGCAGCATTCATGTGCTTCATAGGCGTGAGATCGATCTCACAGCGAAGCGCGACATTTTGTGAGATCGATCTCACATCGCGCACGGACAAGGAAGAGGCTGCATGCTGAATTTCGACAAGGACCGCTTCGTGAGGATCGAGACCGGCGCGGTCGCCATCGCCGGCGAGGTGCGGGCGCTGATCGGGAACCTGCTCGCCGACGGGGTGGACCGGCTCTATTTCATGGGCACGGGCGGCGTCCAGCTCCTGACCCTGCCGGCGGTCCAGGTCGCGCAGCGCCGGTCCCGCTTCCCGGTCGACGCGGCCTATCCCGCCCAGGTGGTGATCGATCCGCCGGCGGCCCTCGACAGGAATTCGCTGGTGGTCATCCCGTCGCTCTCGGGGACCACGAAGGAAAGCGTGAAGCTGCTCGGCTTCCTCAAGGAGCGCGGCGTGCGGACAATCTCGCTGACCGGGCACCGCGACACGCCGCTGGCCCGGGAGGCCGATCACAACTTCACGAACTTCGCCGAGGACGACACCTCCTCGGAGATGTTCTACCTGCAGACCCTGCTGATCGTCCTCTCGATCCTGGCGGCGCGCGGCGAGCACGCGAATTTCGACGCCACCGTCGCCGAGCTGCAGACGCTGCCCAGGCTCCTGGTCGATGTGAAGGCGGCATTCGAGAGCACCGCGGCGGAGCTCGCAGCCGCCATCAAGGACGAGAGCTACCACATCTTCACGGGCGCCGGCGCGGTCTGGCCGCAGGCCTACTACTACGGAATGTGCATCCTCGAAGAGATGCAATGGATCCGCACCCGCCCGGTGCACGCCGCCGACTTCTTCCACGGCACGCTCGAGCTCGTCGAGCAGGGTGTCAGCGTCTTCGTCTTCAAGGGCGAGGATGCCTCGCGTCCGCTGTCGGATCGGGTCGAGAGCTTCGCCCGGCGCTACACCGACAAGGTCCGCGTGCTCGACGCGGCGGACGCCAGGCTTCCAGGCATCTCGCCCGAGACGCGCAGCCTGATCTCGCCGGTCCTGCTCGCGACCCGGCTGGAACGGCTCAGCGCCCATCTCGAGGTGCTGCGCAACCATCCGCTGACGACGCGACGGTACTACAAGCGCGTCGAATACTGAGACCCAACCAACATCGCAGACAGGAAGGGACACCCATGAAAGGCTCTTTGCGCACCGCGGCGCTCGCCATCACCGCCGCCTCCGCCCTGGCGCTCTCCACCGGCACCGGCTGGAGCGCCTCGGACGTCGCGGCCGATCCCGGCGCCAAGGTCGACTACAGCGGCACCGTCCGGGTGCTGACCAAGTTCGGGCTGCAGGTCCTCTCGCCCTACTTCGTCAACCTCGCCGCGGCGTACGAGAAGCTGCATCCCGGCGTGAAGGTCGAGCTCATCCAGGAGAGCGACGACAGCGTCAAGGACAAGACCAAGACCCTGGTGGCGTCGAACTCGCTGACCGACGTCTATTTCTCCTGGACCGGCAGCTGGGGCGGCAATTTCGTCCGGGGTCATCGGGCCGTGGACCTGACGCCGGTGATCGGGCCGGACACCGAATGGGGCAAGACGCTGGTTCCGGCGGCGGTCGAGGCCTTCCGGTACAACGGCAAGGACTACGGCATCCCGCTTTATCTCGACGCCAAGTTCATGGGCTACAACAAGGCGATCTTCCAGAAGCTCGGCATCGCCGTGCCGGCGAGCCTGGAGGCGCTGATGGCCGCCTGCGACACGATCAAGAAGGCGGGCATCGCGCCCATCTCCCTCGGCAACAAGGAAGCCTGGCCGGTGGTGCACTATGTCGGTCAGCTGCTGGCCTACAACGTGCCGCGCGCGACCCTGGAGCAGGACTTCGACCCGAAGACCGCCAAGTTCGACGATCCCGGCTACGTCGCGGCGCTGAAGCAGTACAAGGACCTGTCCGATCACTGCATCGACGGCGCGTCGGTGAACGGCACGTCCTATGCCTCGGCCCTGCAGCAGTTCGCCAACGGCAAGTCGGCCATGTACTACCAGGAGATCATCGAGTTCGACCAGAGCACCGCGGCCGATGGCGGGCTGAAGCAGGCGGACTTCGGCTTCTTCGTCCTGCCGGTCCCGCAGAATGCCAAGGGCGATGCGAAGGCGATCGAGGGCGCCCCGGAAGGCTACATGATCAACACGGCCTCGAAGAACATCCCGCTGGCGATCGACTTCATGAAGTTCGTGACCGCCAAGGAGAATGGCCAGATCCTGTCGGCACCGCCCTACGGCCAGCCGAGCGCCACGGTCGGCGGCGCCTCGCCTGAGACCATGAGCCCCGCGGTGGTGGACGGGCTGGTCGTGCTGAAGTCCGCCTCCTACCTGATGCCCTGGCTCGACACCGCGAACCCGGCCCGCACTGCGGCCGCCTGGCTCTCCAGCCTCCAGGCGCTCGCCGGCGGCAGCATGACGCCCGAGCAGGTCATGGAGAAGGTCAAGGAAGCCTCGGCAGCCGAAGCCAAATAGCGGGGATGGCGGCAGCGCCGTCGCGAAACGTGAGCTGGATGCGTGCGGGCGGAACCCACGGGTTCCGCCTGCGCCACCTGCTCTCGTTCCGCTGGGCGGCCGTGGCGATCATCGCCGTCGGCTGGTTCGTCTACTATCCGATCCTCGACAATTTCGTCGTCAGCACGACCGACGAGGACATCTTCACCGGCGAGGTCACCAATGTCGGCCTCGCCAACTACCGGCGGCTGCTCGACGACCCGATCGTCTGGACGGCGCTCTGGAACAACCTTGCCTACGCGGTGATCTCCATCGTGTTCCAGGTGCTCGGCGCCTTCCTGCTGGCGGCGATCATCGAGGGCCTCGCATCCGAGCGCGCGAAACGCTTCTGGCGCGCCATCTACTTCGTGCCCTCCGCGATCTCGATCACGGTGACCGGGCTGCTGTTCTACTTCATCTACCAGCCGAATATCGGCCTGCTCGACGCCCTGCTGAAATGGGCGGGGCTGGCGGCCCTGGCCAAGCCCTGGCTGGGCGACGAGCACACGGCGATCTACGCCATCATCGCGATGAGCCAGTGGCAAGGGTTCGGCTACTCGACCCTGCTCTTCGCCATCGCCATCCAGAAGATCCCGCGCGAGCTCTACGACGCGGCGGTCGTCGACGGCGCCGGTCCGCTGGTGCGGCTGTGGAAGGTCACCTTTCCGCTGACCCGGGAGATGACCGGCCTGATGATCATCATCACCGTCACGGGCGCGTTCCAGGTCTTCAACGAGGTCATGGTGATGACCGCGGGCGGTCCCAACAACAGCAGCCATGTCCTCGGCACCTGGCTCTACCAGCAGGGCTTCACCCTGAACAATTTCGGCTACGGGGCGGCGATCGCGGCGGTCATCTTCGTGGTGACCCTGCTGACCGGCACGGCCCAGCTGATCTATACGCGGCGTCGCCGGGTGCAGTTCTGACCATGGCGGTCGCGGCGCCGACGTCGGAGCGGAATGGCTGGGGCGCGCTCGCCAGGGCGTTTCTCCACGCCTTCCTGGTCTGCCTCGGCATCGTCGTGATCTATCCGCTGCTCTGGATGGCGCTGAGCGGCTTCAAGAACAACGCGGAGATCTTCGGCAACCCGTTCGCCCTTCCGGTCGTCTGGTCCTGGCGGAACTACGTGCTGGCCTGGAACCAGGGCGTCCGCGACTATGTGACGATCAGCGTGATCGTGACCGTCGCGTCCGCCCTCTGCACCGTGCTGATCAGCGCCTCGACCGCCTACGGCCTCACCCGCACGCGCATGCCGGGCAAGCCGCTGGTGATCGGCTTCGTCCTCGGCGGGCTGATGCTCAGCCCCACCGTGGCGGTGATCCCGCTGGTCAAGATGATGCAGGCGCTCGGGCTCTACAACTCGTTCTGGGCGCTCATCGTGCTCTACACGGCCTTTCGCATCCCGTTCAGCACCTTCCTGATCCGGGCCTACATGCTCGACCTGCCGCGCGAGATCGACGAGGCGGCGACGATCGACGGCGCGACGGAGAGCCAGACCTTCTGGCGGATCATCCTGCCGCTGTGCCGGCCGATCATCGTCTCCTGCATCATCCTGCACGTGCTCTTCGCCTGGAACGAGTACCTCTTCGCGATGATCTTCTCCGGCGGCGACAAGACCCTGCCGGTGGGCCTGACCTCGCTGATGGCGACGCACGGGACCAACTACGCCGTGGTCTTCGCCGCGATGACGATCTCCGCGCTGCCGATCGTGATCGTGTTCTTCGCCGCCCAGCGCTACTTCATCCGCGGCCTCTCCGAGGGGATCGGCAAGTAGAGCATGATCGCTGCTTCACCAAAGCTGGTGGCGGTCGGGGACAACTGCCTCGACGTCTATCTGACGAAGGATGCGATGACCGTCGGCGGCAATGCCCTGAACGTCGCGGTGCATTGGCGCCGCGCCGGCATCGCGGCGCGCTATTTCGGCGCGGTCGGACGGGATGGCGAGGGCGATGTCGTGCTCGACGAGATCGCCAGGGCCGGCCTGGCGCCGACCGACGTCGAGCGCCGCGCCGGCCCCACCGCCGTGACGCTGCTGCGCGAGAGGCTGGGCGATCGGCAGATCGTGCTCGAGGACCTGGGCGTCGGCCAGGACTACATGCCGTGCGACGCGCACTATCGGACCATCGCCGCGGCCGACTGGGTGCATCTCGGCACCAATGCCTATCTCGGGCTGGTGCGCCGCCTGATCGCGGACCGGGTGCCGTTCAGCATCGATGTCTCGACCGCACATTCCGCCCTGCCGCTGCAGGGAGTGCCGATCGTGTTCGCCTCGGGTCCCGACGATCCGGGCACGCCGGTCGCCCCGCTGATCGACCGGCTGAGGCAGGCTGGGGCGAGCGCGGCGGTGGTGACCTGCGGCAGCCGCGGCGCCTACTTCAGCGACGGCGGCGCCGTGCTGCACGCGCCGGCCCGCGCGGTGTCGGTGGTCGATACCTGCGGCGCCGGCGACAGCTTCATCGCCAGCTTTCTCGCGGCGTTTCGCGGCGAGCGGCGTCCCGCGGCGGAAGCGCTGCGGACGGCGACGGCGGATGCCGCCCGGACCTGCATGCATGTCGGCGGCTTCCCCCAGGCGCCGCGCGCGATTCCGACCTGGCTGCTGGAGAAATATGCCGGGGCGATCGGCGCGGCGGAGAGGGCCTGACCGTGCCGTCCCTGCGCCTGCGCGAGCCGGTCGCCGCAGCGCCGCGCGATCGTTCCTTCTGGCTGCAGGATGCCGGCGCCGACCCGGCGACCCCGCCTCTGGAAGGCACCGAGCATGCCGAGATCGCCATCGTCGGCGGCGGCTTCACCGGCCTGTGGACCGCCCTGCGGATCAAGGAGCAGGCACCCGAGGCGCGCGTCATCGTCCTCGAGGCGGATTTCTGCGGCTCCGGCGCGTCCGGGCGCAACGGCGGCCAGGCGCATAGCTGGTTCGCCGAGCTCGACCGGTTCGGCGCGGTGGTCGGCGCCGACGAGGCCCGCCGGCTCTGCGCCGCCAGCGCCGATGCCATCGCCGAGCTCGAGGCGCTGCAGCGGAGCGGGACGATCGACATGGATCTGCGGCTCGATGGCTGGCTGTGGACCGCCAGCTCGAAGGCGCAGGAAGGCGCCTGGGACGCTGCCGTCGCCCTGACGGAGGCGATCGAGCCCGGGCGGTTCCGGCGGCTGGGCGCCGACGAGATCGAGCGCCGCACGGGATCGCGCACATCCTATGTCGGTGTCGTGGAGGAGAAGGCCGGCACCGTGCATCCGGCCAAGCTGGCCCTCGGCCTGCGCCGGCTCGCCCTCGCGCAGGGCGTGGTCATCCATGAGCGCAGCCCGGTGCGCGACATCGCGCCGGGCCGGACCTGCATCCTGCGCACCGCCCGGGGCGCGGTGCGGGCCGAGAAGGTGGTGCTCGCGGCCAATGCCTGGCTCGCCGCCCTGCCGGAGCTCGGCCGGTATCTCTATGTGGTCGGCAGCCAGGTCATCGCCACCGCGGCGGCCCCGGATCGCCTCGATCGCCTGGGCTGGCGCGACGGCGCATCGATCTGCGATTCCCAGGCACAGGTCCTCTACTACCAGCGCACGCCCGGCGGCCGGGTGATCTTCGGCCGCGGCAGCGGCGAGCTCGCCTTCGGCGCGCGGATCGGCGCGACCTTCAACCGCAGCCCCCAGCATGGCAGCGGCAACCTTCGCGAGCTGCACCGCGTCTATCCCGCCCTGCGCGATCTCAAGGTCGAGCATGACTGGGCCGGACCGATCGACTGCACGGCGGAGCACGTCCCGGGCTTCGGCCCTCTGCGCGGCCATCCGAACATCGTCTTCGGCATCGGCTTCAATGGAACCGGCATCGCGCAGACCCCGGTCGGCGGCCGGATCCTGGCCAGCCTGGTGCTGGAGCGCGAGGATTGCTGGAGCCGGAGCGGCCTGGTCGGGCTGGAGCGCCGCACGGGGCTCGCCCCCGAGCCGTTCCGCTATCTCGGCGGCAGGCTGGTGCGGGCCGCGGTCCGCCGCCGGAACGAAGCCGAGATCCGGGACCGAAGCGCGGACGCGGTGACCAGGTACATCTCCGGCCTCACGCCTGGCAGCCGGGCACGCAAGCCGGAATGACTACGGCACGAGGATGGTCGAGCCGGTGGTGCGGCGGGCCTCCAGCGCACGGTGCGCCGCGGCCGCCTCGCGCAGCGGGAAGCGCTGGCCGACCTCGACCGCGAGGATGCCGCGGCGCAGCGCGTCGAAGAGGCGGTCGGTGATCGAGCGGACCTCGGCCGCCGTGCCGGTGTAGTGGCCGAAGTTCGGCCGCGAGACGAAGGCCGACTTGAGCACGAAGCCGGCGATGTCGACCGGCGGGATCGGGCCGGAGGCCTGGCCGAAGCTGACGAGGTGGCCGCGCACCGCCAGCGCCTCGTAGGAGCGCATGAAGGTGTCGGCGCCGACGGCGTCGTAGACGACCTCGCAGCCGCGCCCGCCGGTGATCTCCATCGCCTTCGCGACGAAATCCTCCTCGGTGTAGACGATCGGATAGGCGCAGCCATGGGCGCGCGCGATGCGCGCCTTCTCCAGGCTGCCGACGGTGCCGATCACCGTCGCGCCGATCGCCCGCGCCCACTGGCAGAGCAGCTGCCCGACGCCGCCGGCCGCGGCATGCACCAGGATGGTGTCGCCCTCCTTCACCTGGTGCACGCGGTGCAGCAGGAACTCGGCCGACATGCCCTTCAGCATCACCGCCGCCGCCCGCTCCTCGTCGAGCTCGTCGGGCAGCAGCACCAGCAGATCGGCCGCCATGGTGCGGACCTCGGCATAGGCGCCGGGCGGCGGGCAGGCATAGGCGACGCGGTCGCCGGGCAGCAGCCCGTGCACGCCGGGGCCGACATCGAGGATGGTGCCGGCCGCCTCCATGCCGGGGATCCCCGGCGGCTCGATCAGCGGGTAGTAGCCGCTGCGGGTGTAGACGTCGATGTAGTTGAGGCCGATGGCGGCGTGGCGCAGCCGCACCTCGCCGGGGCCAGGCGGCGGCGCCGCGCTGCGCTCCCAGCGCATCACCTCCGGCCCGCCGAAGCGCTCGACGACGATGGCGTTGCCCTCGATCGGCGCGGTCCCGACGATGCGGGGCGCGGCCGGCGGCGGCCGCACCGTCGCCCCGCGCCGCGGCGGCGCCTCGGCCGCTTGGCCGAAATGCGCCTTGATGGCGGCAAATCCGGCCTCGTAGACCCGCCCGCCGACCAGTGCGGCCATCGCCTCCTCCTCGCCCGGCGGAGTGCGGAAGGTCGAGCGCCACTCCCAGAAGGTACGCTCGCCGTCGGTGACCGGGGCCAGCCTGAGGGTGGCGACGTAGTCGATCAGCGGGATCGGCGCCTCGAGGATGCAGTAGGTCATGCTGCGCTCCTCGTCCGAGAGCCGCAGCAGCTGCTCGCGCAGCACGCCGCCATCGACCATGCGGAAGCGCCTGACGCAGCCGACCTCGTCCGACCGCCGGCTCTCCTCGATGACGCTCTCGGCCACCGCGGGATGCCAGCGGTCGTGGCCGTTGAAGTCGCGCAGCACGGTCCAGACGGCGTCGACCGGCGCGTCGATCACCGTGCTGCGGCGCACCTCCACCATCGGCTCAGCGCCCGCCGAGCTGCTGCTTCAGCCCGTCGAAGCCGCCCTGGAAGACGCCGGTCCCGATCTGCTCGGCGAGCGCCCGCTCGCGCTCCGGCGGGCAGTCGAACTCGGCGCTCCACTCGATGAAGCAGCGGTCGCCGTCGGTGATCGGCGTCAGCTTCAGCGTGGCGACGTAGTTGGTCACGCCCATCGGCGATTCCAGGATCGCGTAGGTGCAGCTGAGGTCGTAGTCGGAGAGCGCCAGCAGGCGCTCGCGGATGGTGCCGCCGTCGCGCGTCGAGAAGTTGCGGATGCAGCCGACGCGGTCGGCCGCCTGGCCGCCCTCGATGCGGCTGTCGCGGATCGCGGGATGCCATTTCGGCAGGCCGTTGAAGTCGCGGACCACCGACCAGACGCGGTCGGCCGGCGCCTCGATCACGCTCGATGCATGGACCTTGATCATGGGAATCCCTCCTCACCTGAGATCCCTCCCCGTTGCGGGGAGGGAGACCCTGTTGCTACTCCTCGTGCGAGGGCACCGCGGCCGGGGCGTTGGCCGGCGGGGCGAGCGCGCCGGTCAGCTTGCCGATGTCGCCGCCGCTGATGCCGATCTCCTTCAGCAGGCTGTCGACCAGCGGCGCCTGGGCACGGTAGCGCAGCGCCGAGTTGACGATGTTGTCGGCGACGCCGCCCTGGCCGCTGCCGTTGACGCCGCCGCCGCCGAGCCCGAGCCCGTCGATCTGCAGCACCTTGATGCTCTCGATCTTCTCGAGCGGCCGGACGCTCTCGCGGATGATCCCGTCGAGCCGGTCGATCAGCCGCAGCCGGAAGGCCGAGACGCGCGCCTCCGGCGTCAGCACGTTCGCCGCCTCGTTCATCAGGCGGGTGCCCTCGGCCTCGATCTCGTGGCGCAGCCGCGCGGCGAGCGCCCGGATCCGCTCGGCGTCCGCGTCGCCCTCGGCGACGAGCTTGGCCGCCGCCGCACGGTCGCCCGCGGCGTCCTTCTCGGCGGCAGCCTGCATCCTGACGCGGATCGCCTCGCGCTCCGCCTCCTGCGATGCCACGATCAGCTCGATCTGCTTGCGCCGCTCGGCGACCTCGGTCTCGCGGGCGGAGAAGACGCGCTCCTCGGCCTCGACCGCCTTGGCGCGGGCCAGCTCGGCCCCGGCCTGCGCCTCCGACTGGGCGCGCGAGGCCTCGGCGATGGCGATGGCGCGCTGCTGCTCGGCGAGCTCGAGCGCCTTGCGGCGGTCGACCTCGAGGCGCTGCAGCTCCTGCTCGCGCAGGATGCGCTGCTCGTCGAGCGCCCGCTCGGTGGAGATCCGGTCCTTCTCGACCTCGTGGCGGGCGGCGATCTGGGCCTGCTCGGCCTCCTGCTCGCGCCGCGCCCGCTCGCGCGCCAGCTCGGCGCGCTGCTGGGCGCGCTGCACCTCGAGCTCGCGCTCGTGCTCGAGCCGGGCATGCTCGCTCTCCTGGTCGATGGCCAGCGCCAGCTTCTCGGTCTCCAGGTTCTTGTTGCGGATCTGGATCAGCGTGTCCTGCTCGATGTCGTTGCGGATCTTCTTGCGCCGCTCGATCTCCTCGGTGAGGCGGGTCAGGCCCTCGGCGTCGAAGGCGTTCGACGGGTTGAAGAACTCCATGTTGGTCTGGTCGAGGCTGGTGAGCGACACCGTCTCCAGCTCCAGCCCGTTCTTCAGCAGGTCCTCGGCGACGGTCTGGCGGACGCGCCGGACATACTCGCCGCGCTTGACGTGCATCTGCTCCATCGACATCTCGGCGGCGACCGAGCGCAGCGCGTCGACGAACTTGCCCTCGACCAGCTCGCCCAGCGCCTCGGGCTGCATGGTGCGCTGGCCCAGCGTCCGGGCGGCGTTGGCGATCGCCTCGGGCGAGGACTGCACCCGGACGTAGAACTCGGCGACGATGTCGACGCGCATGCGGTCCTCGGTGATCAGCGCGCCCTCCCGGCCGCGCCGCACCTCGAGCCGGAGCGTGTTCATGTTGACCGGGATGACCTCGTGGACGATCGGCAGCACGAAGGCGCCGCCGTTCATCACCACCTTCTGGCCGCCCAGCCCGGTGCGCACGAAGGCGACCTCCTGCGAGGAGCGGCGGTAGAGCCAGTTCATCAGATAGACCACGACCGCGATCGCGATCGCCAGGACGACCACGATGGCCACGATCGTCCCGATGGTCTCGCCCGTCGTCATCGGTACCTCCCTCCCCCGGCCGGCGCGGTCATTTCCGCCCGATCGACTTGAACCTGCGGGTCTGCTCGGTGAGCGCGATCTCGGTCGGCAGCCGCTCCATGCTCGACGCGCCGTAGAAGCCGTGGCAGTGCCGGCAGCGCTCGAGGATGTAGGTGGCATCCTCCGGCGTGGCGATCGGCCCGCCATGGCAGAGCACGATGACCTCCGGCCGCACCGCCAGCGCGGCGGCGGCCCACTCGTCGATGCGCGGCACGCAGCCGGCCAGCGTCAGCGCCGTCTCGGCGCCGATCGAGCCGCCGGTGGTCAGCCCCATGTGGCAGACGACGATGTCGGCGCCGGCCTCGGCCATCGCCACCGCCTCGGCCGCCGAGAAGACATAGGGCGTGGTCAGCAGCTCGAGCTCGCGGGCGCGGCGGATCATCGCCACCTCGTGGGCGTAGCCCATCCCGGTCTCCTCGAGGTTCTGCCGGAACACCCCGTCGATCAGGCCGACGGTCGGGAAGTTCTGCACGCCGGAGAAGCCCAGCTCGCCGAGCTGCTTCAGGAACGGGTCGAGCAGCAGGAACGGATCGGTGCCGTTGACCCCGGCGAGCACGGGGGTGCGGCGCACCACCGGCAGCACCTCGCGCGCCATCTCGAGCACGATCTCGTTGGCGTTGCCGTAGGCGAGCAGCCCGGCCAGCGAGCCGCGCCCGGCCATGCGGTAGCGGCCGGAATTGTAGATCACGATGAGGTCGATGCCGCCGGCCTCCTCGCACTTGGCGGACAGCCCGGTGCCGGCGCCGCCGCCGACGATCGGCTCGCCGCGCGCGATCATGCCGCGGAAGCGGTCGAGGAGCTCGGTGCGCGAGAAGCGGGGCATTCAGGGTCTCCGTCGCTCTGCCTCTCCCGCCTGCGGGAGAGGATCGGGGTGAGGGTCGGCTGGCGTCACCGGGTCACCTCGCGGAAGGCGGCGACCAGGGCGGCGGCGAAGGCCGGGTCGTTGATGTCGTGCGGCAGGCGGACGAGCCTGCGGCTTGCAGTCTGGCGCACCGTCGCCTCCAGCGCGCGGAACAGCGCGGCGTCGGCGGCGGGATCGTGGAAGGCGCCGCCGGGACGGTCGAGCAGCGAGACGCCGCCCTCCGGGATGAGGAAGCGGACCGGCCCCTCCATGCGGTTGAGCCGCTCGCCGATCCAGCGGCCCATCCGCTCGTTCTCCTCCGCCGTGGTGCGCATCAGCGTCACCTGGGCGTTGTGGCTGTAGAGGTTGCGGCCGCGATAGCGCTCCGGCACCGTGTCGCGCGGCCCGAAATTGACCATGTCGAGCGCGCCGCAGGAGCCGACATAGGGGATGCGGGCGCGGATCATCGCGCCCAGCCGGTCCTCGCCGGCGCTCATCACCCCGCCCATCAGCAGGTCGCACACCTCGGTGGTGCTGACGTCGATGACGCCGGCGAGCAGGCCGGAATCGACCAGCTTCTCCAGCGACTGGCCGCCGGTGCCGGTGGCGTGGAAGACGAGGCAGTCATAGTCCGCCTCGAGCGCCTGGCAGACCGCCTGCACGCAGGGCGTGGTGACGCCGAACATGGTGAGGCCGATCGCCGGCCGCGCGGTCGCCGCCACCGGCCGGCGATGGGCGATCATCCCGGCCAGCGCATGCGCCGCGTTGGACAGCACCTGCTCGGAGATGCGGTTGATCCCGGCGACGTCGGTCACCGAGTACATCATGCAGATGTCGGCCGGCCCGACATAGGCCTTCACGTCGCCCGAGGCCACCGTCGAGACCATCACCTTGGGCACGCCCACGGCGAGCCGCCGCATCGCCGGGGTGGCGAGCGCGGTGGCGCCCGAGCCGCCGGCGGCGATGATGCCGCCGAGGTCGCGGCGGCCGGCGATGAAGCGCTCGAACGCCTCGGCCATGGCGGCGTTGGCGCTGCCGCGGTCGCCGGTGAACACCGCCTCCGGCCCGCGCGGATGGAAGCGCGCCACCTCGGCCGGGCCGACATCGGCCGGCGACGGCCGCCGGCTGGTGCTGAGATCGACGGTGACGACGTCGAGCCCCAGCGCCTCCAGGCAGCCGCGGATGAAGTTGAGCTCGCGCCCCTTGGTGTCGAAGGTGCCGGCGACGTAGGCGGCGCGGCCAGCGAGCCGCGCCACAGGCACCGCCGCCATGGCATGCGGCGCGGCCGGCGCCGCCGCGGTCTCGGGCTCGACCGCCGCCAGCGAGGGCGCCGCGGCCTGGTGCGCGGCTTCGGCCATCGGGTTGGAGTGCGACCAGCGGGTCGGCGCCCGCGCCGCCTGCACCACCGGGGGCGGCGCCGCCAGCGGCTCGGCCGGCGGCAGCGGCGCATCGGCCTCCGGCGCGGCCCGCTGGACGCGGAACACCATGGCGGGCGTCTCGGCCGGCGCTGCCGCGGCGGGACCCTCCTCCGCCTCGTCCTGGGCGCGCACCCCGAGCAGGCGCTGCTGCAGCTCGTGGTCGTGCGCCAGCTCGACCGCCGGCATCTCGCGCACCAGCCGGCCGTTCACCATCACCGCGACGCGGCTCGCCACCGTGGTGGCGACGCCGAGATTCTGCTCGATCAGCAGCACCGAGATCTCGCCGTCCTCGGCCAGCCGGCGCAGCATGGCGGCGACCTGGTCGACGATGATCGGCGCCAGACCCTCGGTCGGCTCGTCCATGACGAGCAGCCGGGGATTGCCGAGCAGCGCCCGGCTGATCGCCAGCATCTGCTGCTCGCCGCCCGAGAGCTGCGCGCCGCCATGGCGCCGCCGCTCGGCGAGCCGCGGGAACGTCTGGTAGATGCGCTCGACCGTCCACGGGCCCTTCTTCCCCTGCCCCGCCGCGAGACGGAGATGCTCGTCGACGGTGAGCGAGGCCCAGATGCGGCGGCCCTGCGGCACGTAGCCGACGCCGAGCGCCACCACCTCGTTGGGGCTGAGGCCGAGGAGCTCGGTGCCGCCGACGCGCACGCTGCCGCCGGTCGCCCGCACCAGCCCCATCACGGTGTTGCAGAGGGTCGTCTTGCCCATGCCGTTGCGGCCGACAACCGCCAGCACGCCCTGCGGCAGGCGCAGCGACACGCCCTGCAGCGCATGGGCGTGGCCGTAATAGACATGCAGGTCGGCGATCTCGAGGATCGGCACCCCGGCGGCGCGGACGGCTTCAGCCATGCGCGCCTCCCAGATAGATGCGCTGTACGTCCGGGTCGCTCTGGATCTCCTCCGGCGAGCCGTGCTTGAAGATCGCGCCGTTGTGCATGACGGTGACGCGCTCGACGACGCGCAGCGCGACGTCGAGATCGTGCTCGATGATGGTGAAGCCGATATGGGCGGGCAGCGCGCCCAGGATGCCGACCAGCTCGCGCCGCTCGGCCGGCGACAGGCCGGCCGCCGGCTCGTCGAACAGGATGAAGCGCGGCGCGCCGGCCAGCGCCATGCCGATCTCGAGCTGGCGCTGCTGGCCGTGCGACAGGTCGGCGACCGGGCTCGCCTCGACCGTGTCGAGGTGCACGGCGTGGGCGAGCTCGTGGGCGCTGGCCAGCGCCGCGTCGTCGCGGCCGGGACGGCGGAAGGAGAGCCGGCCGCGGGTCACGCCGCGGGCCGCGAGATAGAGGTTGTCGAGCACCGTCAGGCGGCGGAACAGCATCGAGTTCTGGTAGGTGCGCCTGAGGCCGCGGCGGATCCGCTCGAAGGGCGGCAGCCGGGTCACGTCCTCGCCGAAGAAGCGGATGCGGCCCGCCGTCGGCGGGAAGTCGCCGGTGATGGCGTTGAACAGCGTGGTCTTGCCGGCGCCGTTGGCCCCGAGGATGCCGCGCCGCTCGCCGGCGCGGATGGTGAGGTCGACGCGGTCGAGCGCCACCAGCGCGCCGAAGCTGCGGCTCACGCCCTCGAGCACGAGGGCGTGAGCCGCGCCGGCCTGCGCGATGCGGTGGGTAGCGGTGGTCATGCGGCCGGGTCCCTTCTCCCTCGCGGGGAAGGGAGACGGGCGCACCCGCACATAGGGCCCGGCGCTACTTGCACTCGGGGTTGGTGCGGCTGACCGGGCCGAGCTTGAGGAACTCGTCCTCCGGCATGCCCAGCGTCTGCGGCACCGCCGGGATCACCTTTACCACCTTGTTGTAGAGGTTGCCGTCGCTGCCCTGGGCGACCTCGGTGAGGAAGATGTCGGCAACCGCCTGGCGGTTCTTGTCGAGCTTGACCGCGCCGGTCGGCGAGTCGACGGTCTCGCCGGCGAGCGTCTCGCGGAACTTCTTCTGGCCGTCCGAGAGGTCGCCCTTGACCGCATCGAGCGCCTGCAGCACGGCCAGCGTCGAGACGTAGTAGCCATGGGCGAAGAGCGAGGGCGACGGGAAGCCGTCCGCGAAGGCCTTCTTGTAGTCGGCGACGAAGGCCTTCCACTTCGGGTCGTCCCAGTTGTCGGCGATCGGCCCGGCCGACGGCGTGCCGACGACGTAGGTCTTCTGCTTGCCCTTGGAGCCCAGCACCGTCTGGTCGACGGTGATCGAGCCGCCGATCATCGGCTTGTCGCCGCCCGCCTGCTCGTACTGGCTGAGGAAGTTGACGGCGTCGGCGCCGCCGAGCGCGACGTAGATGGCGTCGACGTCGTCCGGGATCGAGGCGACGATGGTCGAGAAGTCCTTGTTGCCGATCGGCACCCAGAACTTGTCGACGACGTGGCCGCCGGCCTTGCAGAAGCCGAGCATGAAGCCCAGCACCTGGGTGTAGGGGAAGGAGTAGTCCTCGGCGATCGTCACTACCTTCTTGTAGCCCTTGGTGCCGTAGGCGTACTCGCCGAGGCCGGCCTGCCACTGGGCGCCGTCGGTGGTGAAGCGGAAGAAGTTCTCCGCCGGGTCGCGCAGCGTGGTGTCCTGCGCCGCCGAGGTGCCGTTGACGAAGGTCACGCCGGGCTGGGTCTTGGCGTAGTTCTTCACCGCCAGCCCCTCGTCGCCGGAGAGCGGCCCGATCAGGATCTGCACGCCGTCCTGCTCGACCAGCTTGCGGGCCGCCTTGACGGCGCTGTCCGGCGAGGCGTCCGACGAGCCCTTGATCAGCTCGATCTTCTTGCCGCCGGCCATGTAGTTGTGCTGCTGCAGCGCCAGCTCCAGGCCGCGCATGCCGTCCTGGCCGAGCACGGTGAACGCTCCTTCGAGCGTCGCCAGCCCGCCGATCTTGATGGTGTCCTCGGCCCGGGCCGCGCCGGCATAGGCCAGCCCGGCCGCGACCGTGGCGGCCAGCAGGGCCCGTCTCGTCATTCCGCTCATCGCCTGATCTCCTCCCTTGCGGCGCCGACCCTGCGGCGCCCGCTTGCTGTCAACGCCTCTGGCCGAGCCTGCCGCCGGACGAGCCGGCGGCGCGCGCCCGCGTCACGAGCTGCCGCCAGAGACCCAGCAGCCCGTCGGGCGAGAACAGGACCACCATCAGGAAGACCAGCCCGATGAGCGTGTTGAAGCGCTCGGCGGCGATCAGGTCGATGGCGAAGTTCTCGATCAGCACGAAGACCACGGCGCCGAGGAACGGCCCGATCGGATGGCCGAGCCCGCCGAGCACCGCGATGATCAGCACGTTCAGCACCGGCCCGGTGTCGATGGTGCCGGGCGAGACGCGGCCGTTCAGCCAGACATAGAGCACGCCGCCGAGCGCGGCGACGAAGCCCGCGGCGGTGTGCGCCATCAGCCGGTGCGCCACGACGTTGAAGCCCAGCGCGTTCATCCGCCGGGCATTGTCGCGGATCGCCTGCAGCGACAGGCCGAAGGTCGAGCGCGAGAGGTAGAGCACGGCGAGGTAGCTGAGGACCGCGATGCCGAGGCTGAGGAAGTAGAAGGGCCGCGGCGAGCGCCAGTCGATGCCGAGCACGACCGGCGCGGCCAGCCCGGCGAAGCCGCTGTGGCCGTTGAAGATCGCGTAGTTCTGCCGGGTGAAGTAGAAGAAGGCGACGCCGATCGCGATGGTGATCATGATCGTGTAGATGCCGGCGGTGCGCACCGAGAGCACGCCGATCAGGAAGGCGGCCAGCGTGGCGATGGCGAGGCTGGCCGGCACCGCCGCCCACCAGGGCCAGCCCAGGCTGATGCCGGTGTTGTTGCTGACGCCGAGGATGGCGACCATGTAGCCGGCGATCCCGGCCACCGTCATCTGCGACAGCGAGACCATGCCGCCATAGCCGGCGAGGAACATCAGCGACAGCGCGATGACGCCGAGGAAAAGCGCCTGGGCGCCGATCTGCACCGTCCAGAAGCCGTTGGCGAAGAACGGGAAGGCGACCAGGAACAGGGCCAGCAGCAGGTAGGCGGGCCCGGTGGTGCCGACCCACTCCGGCACCGGCCGCGGCGCGGCCGCGGTGCGGGTCCAGCGGGCATGGGCCGAGGACGTCGCCGGCGCGCTGCGGCTCGCCGGCGCGGCGGCCGGCTGGCGCCAGCGCGAGGTCGAGGACCAGCGGGTGGTCACGCCGGCCGCCCCATCAGCCCCTGCGGCCGGACCGCCAGCACCAGCACCATGATGACGAAGGTGTAGACGACGCCGTAGGTCGGCGAGTAGGCGAGGCCGAGCTGCTCGGCGAGCCCGATCAGCAGCGCGCCGATGGCGGCGCCGGTGACCGAGCCCATGCCGCCGACGATGACCACCACCAGCGAGGCCAGCAGATAACGGGTATCCTCGCCGGGCGCGATCGACAGCGCGGTGCCGCCGACCACCCCGGCCAGCCCCGCCAGCCCGGCGCCGATGGCGAAGGTGGTGGCGAAGACGAGCTGCACGTTGACGCCGGTCGCCGACAGCATGCCGCGGTCGTCGACCCCGGCGCGGATCATCATGCCGATGCGGGTGCGGTTGAGGAACAGCCACAGCCCGATGCCGATGACGATGGCGGTGGCGAGCAGCACCAGCCGGTAGGTCGGGTAGGCCCGCACCAGCGGCAGCTTCGTCGCGCCGTAGAGCCAGCCGGGCGGGTCGAACTGGTAGGTCTTGCCGCCCCACACCGCCAGCATCAGGTCGGCGAGCACGATCGACAGCCCGATCGTCACCAGGGTCTGGCGCAGGTCCTGCCCCTCCATGCGGCGGAAGATGCCGACCTGCAGCAGCACGCCGAGCGCCGCCATCGAGAGGAAGCCGGCGGCCACGCCGAGGAACCAGGACTGCGTCAGGTCGGCGACGTCGTAGCCGACATAGGCGCCGAGCAGGAACAGCGAGCCGTGCGCCAGGTTGACGTTGCGCATCAGCCCGAAGACCAGCGTGAAGCCGCTGGCCACCAGGAAATAGAGGGCGGCGAGCGTCAGCCCGTTCATCACCGTGAGCAGGAAGAGACGCATGCCGCCCCGCCGGTCCCGGCCCCGCCCCGGCCGCCTCAGACCGCCAGCCGGGCGCGCTGCGGCCGCATCTCCGGCATGCGGAAGAACTCGCCGTCCTTCATCACCGCGAGCAGCCGGTTGCGGTCCTGCAGGATGCGGATGTTGGAGACCGGGTCGCCGTCGACCAGGATCATGTCGGCGAGGTAGCCGGGCTTGAGCTGCCCGAGCTCGCCCGGCCGGCCCATGATCTCGCCGCCGAGCTTCGTGCAGGAGATCAGCGCCTCCATCGGCGTGAACCCCACCATGTCGACGAAGTACTCGAGGTCCTTGGCGTTGGTGCCGTGCGGCGTCCAGGCGAAGCCGTAGTCGCCGCCGGGCAGCACGCGGATGCCGCGGCGGCGCATCTTGCGCATCGTCTCGACGGCGATCTCCAGCTCGCGCGCGTAGTAGAGGCCGAGCTGCGAATCCGGCTTGATGCCGAACGGCCCGGCATTGCGCGCCGTGTTCACCAGCCAGCCCAGCCCCGGCGCGACGAAGTGCTTGTCCTTGCTGGCCTCGAGCAGGTCGAGCGTCTCCTCGCTGCAGTAGGAGGCGTGGTAGATGATCTCGATCCCGTGCTTGATGCACATCCGCACCGACTGGTCGGAGCGGGCATGGGCGCAGACCCGCAGGCCCCGCACCCGCGCTTCCTTCACCGCCATGGCGACCTCCTCCTCGGCCATCGGCGTCTCCTGGGCGGCGCAGCTCGTCATCTCCTCGCCGGAGAGGTTGAGCTTGATCAGGTCGCAGCCATACTTGATGAAGGTGCGCACCGCCTTGCGCATCTCCTCCGGACCGGTGACGACCCAGCCGAAGGACAGCTCCTTGACGTCGACATGCGGCGGCGTGGTGTCGCCGAGCCCGCCCAGCGTGGCGATCTCCTGGCTGTTGGCGAGGTAGCGCGGGCCGGGAATCAGGCCGCTGTCGATGGCGTTGCGGATCACCACGTCGAGCCGCGGCTTGGCCGCCGCCGCGCCGACGCAGGAGGTGAAGCCCATGTCGATGTAGGTGCGCGCCACGTTGGCCGAGAACAGCGTGTGCTCCTCCGGCGGCATGCGGAAGATGGCGTCGAGGCTGGCGGCGTTGTTCCAGGAGAAGTGGGTGTGCGCCTCGGTCAGGCCCGGCATCAGGGTGGCGCCGGCGCCGTCGATCACCGTGTGGCCGTTCGGCGTCACCGTCCGGCTGCCGCGCGCCACGCTCCGGATGCGGTTGCCCTGGATCTGCACCTCGCCGAGATAGGGGTGCTCGCCGCTGCCGTCGAGGATGCGCACGTTGGTGAAGAGGTAGCTGCCCATCTTCGTCTCCTCCTGAGTCGAGGCGGCGGCCGGCTTCCCGCCGGCTCAGGCCCGTCCCGCGTAGAGCTCGCCGAGCGTCCGGCTGCACTCGGACCAGCGCTCGATCGTCGCCCAGTGCCCGCAGCGCTCCAGCACCTGGACCCGGGCCCCCGGCAGCCGCTCCGCCATGGCGCGGACCGCCGAGGGCGGCGCGATCGGGTCCTCGTCGCCGGTGACCAGCAGCGCCGGGCAGCGGATCCGCCCGATCTCGGCCGGCTGGGCGGCGGCGAGCGCCTCGCAGGTGAGCGCGTAGCCCTCCGGATCCTGCCGCATCAGCAGCTCGCGCACCAGCGCCGCGCCGACCGGGTTGCGGGTCCGGCTGTCGCCCGACAGCGTGCCCAGCACGATCGCCGCGGCGATGCCCGCCATGCCCTCGCCGCGGGCCTGGCGGGCGCGCTCGCGGATCGCCGCACGGTTGGCCTCGGGCGGCGCCAGCAGCGGGCCGAACAGCGCCAGCGAGCGGACCAGCCGCGGGCTGTCGACGGCGAGATGCTGGCAGAGGATGGTGCCGAGCGAATGGCCGACGAGATGCGCCCGCTCGATGCCGAGCACCTCGGCCATGCGGCGCAGCCGGGCGACCCAGGCGGGGATCGAGGCGTCGCCGCCGGGGCGCGAGCGGCCGGAGCCCGGCAGGTCGGGGCGGACCAGGCGGAAGCGGCCGCCGAGCGCCGCCAGCTGCGGCTGGAAGACGTTGGAGCTGCCGCCCAGCCCGTGCACCAGGATGACGGCGTCCCCCTGCCCCTCGACCTCGACCGCCATGCGCTCGATGATCTGGGTGCTCATGGGCGGGCCTGGACCGGGTTCTCCAGCACGCCGATGCCGCCGATCTCGATGCGCACCCGGTCGCCCGGCTGCAGGTACTTCGGCGGGTCGAAGCCGATGCCGACGCCGACCGGCGTGCCGGTGGCGATGACGTCGCCGGGCAGCAGCGTGAGGCCGGCCGAGATCGTCGCGATCAGCGTCGGCACGTCGAAGATCAGCTGGCGGGTGTTGGCGTCCTGGCGCAGCTCGTCATTGACCCAGCAGCGCACCCGCGTGTCGCGCAGGTCGATCTCGTCGGCGGTGGCGAGCCACGGCCCCATCGGGCAGAAGCTGTCCTGCGACTTGCCGAGCAGCCACTGCTTGTGGCGGCCCTGCAGGTCGCGCGCCGTCACGTCGTTGACGATGGTGTAGCCGTAGACGTGGTCGAGCGCGGCCGCCCGGCCGATGCCGCGGCCGCCCTTGCCGATCACCACCGCGAGCTCGGCCTCGTAGTCGATCGCCGTGCTGACGCCGGCGTCGACCAGGATCGGCCGGCCCGGGCCGACGACGCATTCCGGAACCTTGGAGAAGATGATCGGGTGGTCCGGCACGGCGCCGCCGGCGGCGCTGGAATCGAAGCCGCTGCGGGCGAACTCCAGGGCGTGCTCGTGATAGTTCTTGCCGACGCAGAAGATGTTGCGCACCGGGCGCGGCACCGGCGCCTCGAGCGTCACCCGGTCGAGCGCGATCGGCGTGCCGGCCGCGGGCAGCCGCGCCGCGCCGATCAGCGCGAGGACGCCCTGCTCCGCCGCGGAGCCGAGATCGAGCGGCTCGAGCGCCGCGCCGTCCGCCGTCAGGCGCCCGACCTGGCGCCGTCCGCCGGCGCGAAAGCATGCGAGCCGCATTCACCTCCCCGTGAGCCGAGGCAAGCCAATGTTGAACCATTGAGCCGTCTGGTCTAGCGTAATCTCCGGCCGGTGCGGGAGTCAACGCGAGCCGCACCCAGAGCGGGAAGGAGGCTGGCATGGCGGGGGAGCCGGGCGGCCGCGGCGCCGAGCACGTCACCGCCGACATCCTGCGCCGCATCGACAGCGGCGAATGGCCCGACGGCTTCCGCGTGCCGCCGGAGCGCGAGCTGGCGGCAACCTACGGCATTGCGCGCAACACGGTGCGCCGCGCCCTGCTGGCGCTGGACGGCCGGCTGGTGCGCATCGTCGGCCGCGGCACCTATGTGCGCGGCGGCGCCGACGGCCCGGCCGGCGCCGAGCGGCTGAAGCAGGCGAGCCCGGCCGACCTGATGGAGGTGCGGCTGATCATCGAGCCGCAGGCCGCCGCGCTGGCGGCGCGGCGCGCCACCGCCGAGGAGCTGGCGGCGATCGAGGGGCTGCTCGCCCGCAGCCTCGCGGCGCGCGGCGTCGCCGCCTTCGAGACCTGGGACGCGGCGCTGCACCTCGCCATCTTCCGCGCCACCAAGAACGCGCTGCTGATCGACTATTGCGAGGCGATCAACGCCGCCCGCCACCAGCCGCACTGGCACCGCCTGAAGCAGAAGAGCGCCACCGAGGAGCGCCGCCGGCAATACGATGCCGATCACGCGGCGATCGTCGCCGCCCTGCTCCGCCGCGACGCCGAGGCCGCCCGCCGCCTGCAGCACCGTCACCTCTCCCGGGTCAGCACCAACCTGTTCGCGCTGGACGCATAAGGCGTGCGCGACCGCCTATGAACGTGCAGGTCGTTGTTCGCCACCCTGATGCTTCGACAGGCTCAGCATGAGGCCGGAGAGGCCGCGCGCGCCTCTCTGAACCTCGTCCTGAGCTTGTCGAAGGGCGAGGTCGGCACGGCGGCCGCCGCTGGCCGTGAGGGGAATGCAGCCCCATTCTCCTCAGAAGATGAGGAGAATGCCGGGACCTCTCCTACGACGCGACCCGGCGCGGGCTGAGGGAGGCGGTGGCGGCGAGCGCGGCGACCGCGACGGCGAGCGGCACGAAGGAGACCCAGAGCACCGTGTCCCAGCCGTAGCTCGTCAGCAGGCCGCCCGACAGGAAGGAGCCGAGCGCCACGGTGCCGAACACCAGCAGGTCGTTGATCGACTGGACCTGCGTGCGCTCCTCCGGGCGGTGGCACTCCAGGACCAGGGTCGAGGCGCCGAGGAAGGCGAAGTTCCAGCCGAGGCCGAGCAGGATCAGGGCCGACCAGAAATGCCCCACCTCGACGCCGGACAGGCCGACCGCGCCGGAGGCGCCGGTGAGCGCGAAGCCGAGGGCCATGATGCGCGGCGCGCCGAAGCGGCCGATCAGCCGGCCGGTGAAGAAGCTCGGCGCGTACATCGCGATGACGTGCCATTGCAGGCCGAAATCCGACGCCGCCTGCGACAGGCCGCAGAGATGCATGGCGAGGGGCGCCGCCGTCATCACGAAGTTCATCAGCGTGTAGGAGGCGACCCCGCAGACGACGGCGACGATGAAGCGGGGCTGGCGCAGCACCGTTCCGAGCCGGCGTCCGACGACGACGCCCTGCGTCGCCGCCGGCCTCGGCAGGTGCACGCCGAGCAGGACCAGCGCGGCCAGGACCGCGACGCCGGCCTGCGCCAGGTAGGTCGCGGCGAACAGGTAGGTCGGCCACAGATCCATGGTGAAGGTGACGAGCTGCGGCCCGATGATGCCGGCGAACACCCCGCCCGCCATGACGAAGGACAGCGCGCGGGCCCGCCGCTCCGGCGGAACGCATTCGGCGGCGGCGAAGCGGAAGGAGAGGACCACGGCGGCGTAGGCGCCGCCGAAGAAGGTCGCGACGCAGAACAGCCAGAACGATCCGAGGAAGACGGCGAGCGCGGCGAGCAGGCCGGTCATGACGCCGCAGCCGGTCCCGGCCAGGAAGGCGGCGCGGCGTCCGTGGCGGCGCGCGATCAGCCCCGCCGGCAGGGTCGAGGCCGTCATGCCGACGACGAAGATGGAGATCGGCAGGGTGGCGAGCACCTTGCTCGGCGCCAGCATGTTGCCGAGGATGGCGCCCGTCGCATAGACGACCGTCGCATTCGCGCCGGCGAGCGCCTGCGCGACCGCCAGGCGGGCGACGTTGCCGAAGCGGTGTCCGGAGGCCGCGGCGGACGCGAGGTCGGCCGGTACGCTGGCAGTGGCACGGGGCATGGGGTTCCTCGGGATGGCGGACGGCGCTGCGCCGCCCGTGCGGAGCCGACCGCGGGCTAGGAGGTCGGCACGCTGCACTGATCGTCGAAGGGCTTCTCCGGAGCGGCCGGCGACGGCACTCCGGGAACGCCTTCGGCCAGGCGCTGCTGGAGCATGGCGCGCCAGCTCGGCAGGTCCTGGGCATTGAGGTAGTCGAGGCCGGTGTGGCTGAGCTGCCCCGGGCCGTCGGCCATGCCGAGCGCCTGCTGCCACTGGGCGCGGGCCGCGGCGGTCAGGCCCATCCGCCAGTAGGCGTCGCCGAGATGAATGTGGATCTCCGGCGTGCCCGGATCGAGGACGCTGGCCCGGCAGAGCTTGGGCACCGCCTCGTCGTAGCGGCCGAGCTGGTAGAGGATCCAGCCGAGCGTGTCGAGCGACGGCCCGTCCTCGCTGCGCACCGCCACGACCTTGCGGGCGAGATCCAGCGCCTGCTCGAGGTTGCGCCCGGCGACCGACCAGCTGTAGGCGAGGTTGTTCATCGCCAGCAGGTTGCCCGACCGGGCGCCCTCGCTGTACCAGCGCTCGGCCGTGTCGTGGTCGATGGCCACCCCGATGCCGAAATCGTAGGCATAGCCGAGGTCGGTCTGCGCCCGGGAGTCGCCGAGCCTGGCGGCGCGCTCGAAATAGGGGATGGCACCGGCCGGATCGCGGGCCATGCCGATGCCGCTGCGCCGCATCCAGCCGAGCGCGTAGATCGCTTCCGCATTGTCGGACTTGGCAAGGCTCTCGAAGATCGTCTCGGCGGCGGCGTAGTCGTGCCGGTCGATCGCCTGCCAGCCCTCGTCGAGGGTGCCCTCGGCCCGCGCCGGCGCGGCCGCCAGCAGGAGCACCATCAGCAGCAGGGCGGCGAGACGCATCATGCGCGTTGGTTCCTCCAGGCACGCTCCCGGCGCGCCCACGCCCCACGCTAGCGCAACCCGCCCGGCAGCGTCGAGCGGGTGTCCAGCCCGGACGAGCCGGCCAGCGCGGCGATTGGCGACTTGCCGCGCGGCGATCCGCCTCCATTATGGTGGGCATGAGCTTCGCCGCCCCCGCCCCCGCCGCATGGCCGACGCCGACCCGCTGACCCTCCGGCTGGAGGGCGACATCTCGACCATCCCGGCGGCCGCCTGGGACGCCTGCGCGGGCAGCGCCAATCCGTTCGTCAGCCACGCCTTCCTCGGCGCGCTGGAAGCCTCCGGCTCGGTCGGCGGGCGCAGCGGCTGGCGGCCCTGCCATGCCGTGCTCGAGGACCGCGCCGGCCGGCTCCGCGCCGCGGTGCCGCTCTATCTCAAGCGCCACTCCTACGGCGAGTACGTCTTCGACCATGGCTGGGCCTCGGCCTTTGAGCGGGCCGGCGGCCGCTACTACCCGAAGCTGCAGGGCGCGGTGCCCTTCACGCCGGTGCCGGGGCCGCGGCTGCTGGTGGCCCCCGGCCCCGAGCGCGAGGCGATCCGCCGCGCGCTGGTCCGCGGCCTCGTCGAGCTGGCGGAGGGCCAGCCGGTTTCCTCGCTGCACGTCACCTTCCCCGACGCCGAGGACGCCGCGGCGCTCGAGGAGGGCGGCATGATGCTGCGCACCGGGCTGCAATATCACTGGACCAACCAGGGCTATGGCAGCTTCGAGGACTTCCTCGCCGCGCTCAGCTCGCGCAAGCGCAAGGCCGTGCGCAAGGAGCGCCGCCAGGTGGCCGAGTCCGGGGTCGCGCTCAGCGTGCTGACCGGCGCGGCGATCGAGCCGCGCCACTGGGACGCCTTCTTCGACTTCTACATCAGCACCAGCGACCGCAAATGGGGCTCGCCCTACCTGACGCGCGAATTCTTCGACGAGCTCGGCGCGCGCATGCCCGACCGCGTCGCGCTGGTGGTGGCCGAGCGCAACGGCCGGCTGGTCGCCGGCGCCCTCAACCTGATCGGCGCCGACGCGCTCTACGGCCGCAACTGGGGCTGCGCCGGCGACTTCCGGTTCCTGCATTTCGAGGCCTGCTACTACCAGGCGATCGAGTTCGCCATCGCCCGCGGCCTCGCCCGCGTCGAGGCCGGCGCCCAGGGCGAGCACAAGATCCAGCGCGGCTACCTGCCGGTCACCACCTACAGCGCCCACTGGATCCGCGACCCCGGCTTCGCCGCCGCCGTCGGGGACTTCCTCACCCGCGAGCGCGCCGCCATCGAGCAGGAGCGCGTCGCGCTGCTGGAGATGAGCCCGTTCCGCCAGGAGAACGGGTAGCCGCTTCGGCCTGGCGTCAGACGACCCGTCCCGGGTCACATCCCGGCGGAAGCCGGCGGGTCCGTGTGCTAGTTTCCGCAAGGGGAGACGGCACCATGAGCGAGACTCGAAAGATCGCGGCAATCCTGGTCTCGGACGTGGTCGGCTACAGCCGCCTCACCGGCGCGGACGAGGATCGCACCCTGGCGCGGCTGCGGGCGCTGCGCAGCGACCTG
This sequence comes from Dongiaceae bacterium, assembly GCA_046349435.1. GTDB lineage: Bacteria > Pseudomonadota > Alphaproteobacteria > Dongiales > Dongiaceae > JAXMCI01. The sequence goes on from JAXMCI010000016.1 coordinate 134,278, forward strand.
ATCGATCCCACCATCGCCGTGCACAAGGGGCGCGTGGTGAAGCGGACCGGCGACGGAGCCCTGGTCGAGTTCCGCAGCGTCGTCGACGCGGTTCGCTGCGCCATCGAGGTCCAGAACGGCATGGTCGAGCGCAACGCCGGGCTGCCGCCCGAGCGCCGCATCGAGTTTCGCATCGGCGTCCACCTGGGCGATGTCGTGGAGGAGAGCGACGGCGACCTGATGGGCGATGGCGTCAATATTGCTGCCCGCCTGGAGGGTATCGCCAAGCCCGGCGCGATCTGTCTCTCCGAGGACGCCTATCGCCAGGTGAAGTCGAGGCTCGATCTCGCGGTGACCGATCTCGGCAACACCGAGCTCAAGAACATCGCCGACCCGATCCGCGTCTATTCGCTGCAGGTCGGCGTCCCTGCCCAGGCCAGGCCCGCGGCTTCGGCGGAGCCCGCCGCGCCGCAGAAGCCCTCGACACAGCTTACGCTGCCCGACAAGCCGTCGATTGCCGTCCTGGCGTTCCAGAACATGAGCGGCGATCCGGAGCAGGAGTATTTCGCGGACGGGATGGTCGAGGACATCATCACCGGGCTGTCGCGGATCAAATGGCTGTTCGTGATCGCCCGAAATTCGAGCTTTGTCTACAAGGGCAGGCCTGTGGACGTGCGGCAGGTCGGACGCGAGCTCGGCGTGCGCTACGTCCTGGAGGGGGGCGTGCGCAAGGCCGGAAGCCGCCTGCGCATCACCGCGCAGCTGCTCGAGGCCGAGACCGGGGCGCATCTGTGGGCCGACCGTTACGACGGCGCGCTGGAGGACGTCTTCGATCTTCAGGATCGGATCACGGACAGCGTAGTCGGCATTGTCGAGCCGAGCCTGCGGCGGACCGAGATCGAACGCTCGCGGCGAAAGCGTCCCGAAAACCTCGATGCCTACGACCTCTACCTGCGGGCCGTGCCCCACATGGCGACCGTGATGCCCGCCGACGCCAGGATCGCGGCGGGACTTCTGGAGGACGCGCTCAGGCTCGACCCGCACTACGCTGCCGCCCATGCGCTGCTTGCCTGGTGCCATGAGATCTGCTTCGCCCGGGCCGGGCTTGGCGAGGCCGACAGGACCGCAGGGATCGCCCATGCGCGCGCCGTGATCGCCAGCGGCGCCGACGACGCGACGGCGCTCGCCATCGCCGCCTTTGCGCTCACCATGCTGAGCAAGGACCGCGCCACGGCATTGAGCGCCGTCGACCGCGCCCTGTCGCTCAACCCGTCCTGCGCCATAGCCCTCTACTTCGGCTCCTATATCCACGCCGTCAGCGGCAAGCCTGCCACGGCAGGCGCCCTCGCCCATCGCGCGCTGCGGCTCAGCCCCTTCGACCCCTTCGCCTTCATGGCCCACAGCGCGCTCGGCGCGGCGGCCCTCCAGGAGGCGCAGTACGACGCGGCGGCCTCGCACTTTGCCGATGCGGTGCAAGCGAGTCCCCGCTTCAGCACGCTCTATTTCTTCCAGGCGGCGTCGCTGGCGCTGGCCGGACGCCAGGAGGAGGCCGGGGCGATCGTGCAACGGCTGCTGGAGCTGGAGCCGGGATTTCGGGTCCGCGTGGTCTTCGAGGTCGGCATGGTGCCGGCAGTCGCGGACCGGTTCGCGGAGGGCGCACGCCTGCTGGGCTTGCCGGAATAGCGGCCTCAACCTCGGCTCGAGCCGAGCCGCCACCTGTGAGACGCTTCGCGCCGCAGCGGGCGAGCGACGCCGCCCGACGCGCTCACGCCGCGCGGTGGCTCCGCCGGCTCGCCGGCACCACCTCGGCCGGCGCGGCGCGGCGGCGGGTCAGGCGGTCGAGATAGAGGTAGATCACCGGCGTGATGTAGAGGGTCAGCGCCTGCGAGACGATCAGGCCGCCGACAACGGCGAGGCCGAGCGGCTGGCGCAGCTCGGCGCTGGCGCCGGCGCCGACGGCGATCGGCAGGGTACCGAGCAGCGCCGCCATGGTGGTCATCATGATCGGGCGGAAGCGCAGCAGGCAGGCCTGGGTGATCGCCTGCTCGGCCGGCAGGCCCTGCTCGCGCTGCGCGCTCAGCGCGAAGTCGATCATCATGATGGCGTTCTTCTTGACGATGCCGATCAGCATCAGCACGCCGATCATCGCCACGACGCTGAGCTCCATGCCGAAGAGCTGCAGCGTGATGAGGGCGCCGAGCGCCGCCGAGGGCAGGCCCGAGAGGATGGTCAGCGGGTGGATCAGGCTCTCGTAGAGCACGCCCAGCACCGTGTAGATCACCAGCACCGCCGCCAGCAGCATCAGCAGCTGGTTGGAGCCGGCGTCCTGGAACACCTTGGCGGTGCCGCCGAAGCTGCTCGACACGGTGGCCGGCAGGTTCTCCCGGGCCTCCAGCGCGTGGATCGCGTCGACCGCCTCGCCCAGGGAATGGCCGGGCGCGACGTTGAAGGCGATGGTGATCGCCGGCAGCTGCGAGACGTGGTTGACCGAGAGCGGCCCGGCCGACTGCTCGATGCTGGCGAAGGCCTCGACCGGCACCAGCCGGCCGCCCGCGCCGGTGACGTGCAGCCGCTTCAGGTCCTCGATCGAGCCCTGCAGCGACGGATCGATCTCGAGGATCACCTGGTAGTCGTTGGTCGGCGTGTAGATGGTCGAGACCTGGCGCGAGCCGAAGGCGCTGTAGAGGGTCGAGCGGATCCGGTCGATCGGCACGCCGAGCTCCGCGGCGCGGGCGCGGTCGATGTTCAGCCGGGCCTGCGGCGCGCTGAGCTGCAGGTCGCTGGTCACGTCCTGGAACAGCGGCATCGCGCTCATCGCCGCCATCATCTGGTCGGAGGCCGCGTAGAGGTCCTCGGCGTCGATGCCCTGCAGCGTGTACTGGTAGAGCGCCTTGCTCGGCCGGCCGCCCACCCGCAGGTTCTGCACCGGCTGCATGAAGACGTTGATGCCGGGCAGCTGCGACAGCGCGCGGCGCAGCCGCTGGATGACCTCGGCGGCCGGCGGGCGCTGCTCGCGCGGCACCAGGTTGAGGAACATCCGGCCGGCATTGACGGTGTTGCCGCCGCTGCCCACCGACGAGGTGACGGTGGCGACCGCCGGGTCGGCCCGGATGATCGCGGCCGCCTTCTGCTGCAGCTCGACCATGGCGGGGAAGGAGATGTCCTGCCCGGCCTCCGTGTTCACCGCGATCTGGCCGATATCCTCGATCGGGAAGAATCCCTTGGGAATGGTGATGAAGAGCCAGACCGAAGCCGCCACTGTGCCGAGCATCGCCAGCAGGGTCAGGCGGCGATGGCGCATCACCCAGGCGAGGGAGCCCCGATAGCCCGCCAGCATCGCCTCGAACACCGCCTCGCAGGCGCGCGCGAAGCGGCCGGCCGAGGCGCCGTGGCGCGGCGCGCCGAGGCGGCTCGCCATCATCGGGGTGAGGGTCAGCGACATGACGGCCGAGATGACGATCGCCATGGTCACCACCATGGCGAACTCGAAGAAGACCCGGCCGACCACGCCGCCCATGGCGAAGAGCGGGATGAAGACGGCGACCAGCGAGGCGGTGATCGAGACGATGGTGAAGCCGACCTCGCGCGCGCCCTTGAGGGCGGCGGCGAACGGCGTCATGCCCTGCTCGACATGGCGGTGGATGTTCTCGAGCATGACGATGGCGTCGTCGACCACCAGCCCGACGCAGAGCGTCAGGCCGAGCAGCGAGATGTTGTCGAGCGAGAAGCCCAGCCACCACATGCCGGCGCAGGTGACGATCAGCGAGATCGGGATGGCGAGCGCCGGGATCACCGTCACCGACAGCCGGCGCAGGAACAGGAAGATCACCAGCACGACCAGCACGACGGTCAGCGCCAGGGTGAGCTGCACGTCGGCGACGGCGTGGCGGATCGACAGCGCGCGGTCGTTCAGCACCGCCACCGAGACGCTGGGCGGCAGGTCGGCGGCCAGCGTCGGCAGCAGCGCGCGCACCCGGTCGACCACCTGCACGGTGTTGGCGTCGGGCTGGCGCTGCACGGCGAGCACGATCGAGCGCGCGCCGTCGTGCCAGCTCGCGGTGCGGACGTTCTCGACGCTGTCGACCACCTTGGCCACGTCGCGCAGCCGCACCGGCGCGTTGCCGCGGTCGACGATGACGATGTCGCGGAAGGCGGCGGCGTCGCGCAGCTGGTCGTTGGCGAGCAGCGTGATCTGCCGCTGCGGGCCGGACAGCGTGCCGACCGGCGAGTTGGCGTTGGCCGAGACCAGCGCGCCCTCGACCTGGTCGAAGCCGATGCCCTTGGCCGCCAGCGCCTGCGGGTCGACCTGGATGCGCACGGCGAACTTCTGCGCGCCCCAGATCTGCACCTGGGCGACGCCGCCGATGCGCGACAGCCGCGGCGCGATCACCGTCTCGGCAAACTCGTCGAGCTGCGAGAGCTGGATCGTCGGCGAGCTCAGCGCCAGCAGCAGTACCGGCGCGTCGGCCGGGTTGACCTTGCGGAAGCTGGGCGGGGTGGTCATCTCGGCCGGCAGCCGCCGGGCGGCCCGGGCCAGCGCCGCCTGGACGTCCTGCGCCGCCGCGTCGATGTCGCGGTCGAGCGCGAACTCGAGCGTGATGTCGGTCGAGCCCAGCACGCTGGTCGAGGAGATCGTCTCGATGCCGGCGATGGTGGTGAACTCGCGCTCGAGCGGCGCGGCCACCGAGGAGGCCATGATCTCCGGCGAGGCGCCGGGCAGGCCGGCCGACACGACGATGACGGGGAACTCGACCCGCGGCAGGGCGGCGACCGGCAGCTTGAAGTAGCCCATCAGCCCGACCAGCACGAGCGCCACGCTGAGCAGGCCGGTCATCACCGGTCGGCGGATGCAGAGCTCCGAGATGCTCATGAGGGCGTGTCGTCCTCGGAGACCGCGGCCGGCGCCGGGGCGGCCTTCGGCGTGCGGTCGACGACGCGGGCGCCCGGCGACAGCCGCAGCTGGCCCTCGACCACCACCCTGTCGCCCGGCTGCAGCCCGGCGGCGATCACCGCCTCCGCCCCGGCCTCGCGCGCCACCCGCACCGTGCGCTGCTCGACCGTGGCGTCGGGCTTGACGACGAAGACGTGGCGGCCGTCCTGGCCGGACTCGACCGCCGCCAGCGGCACCACCAGCGCGTCGTTCTCGACCGTGAGCGTGACGGCGACGTCGACGAAGGCCCCCGGCCAGAGCACGCCGTCGGCGTTGTCGAACAGCGCCTTGACCGCGATCGTGCCGCTGGCGGCGTCGATCGCGTTGTCGATGAAGCTGAGCCGGCCGCGGATCCCGGCCTCGTTGCCGTGCGGAATCTTGACCTTGACCGAGAGCGGCGCCAGCGCCTGGTAGCGCTTGAGGGCCGGCAGGTAGCGCTCCGGCAGGGCGAAGGCGACGGTGATCGGCCGCAGCTGGGTGATGGTGACGAGCGGCGACGAGTCGTCGGGTTTCACCAGGTTGCCAAGCTTGACCGCGACGGCGCCGGTGCGGCCGGCGATCGGCGCGCGCACCAGCGCGTATTCGAGATCGAGCTTGGCCCGGTCGACCGCCGCCTGGTCGCCCATCAGCGTCGCCTCGAGCACCGCCGTGCTGGCGACGCTCTGCTCCTGCTTCTGCGACGAGGCGTAGCCCGACTTGGCGAGCTCGGAATAGCGCTTGAGGTCGGCCCGCGCGCTGGCCATCTGGGCCTGGTCGCGGGCGAGCACGGCCTCGGCCTGCTTCAGAGCGATCTCGGCCTGCCGGCTGTCGAGCGTGAAGAGCAGGTCGCCGGCCTGGACCTCCCGCCCCTCCTCGAAATGCACCTCGAGGATCTCGCCCTCGACGCGCGGCCGCACCGCGACGGCGTTGATCGGCTGCACCCTGCCGATCGCCGACAGCACCAGCGGCACCGGCTTGACGGCGGCGGTGGCGAGCACCACGGGAACCGCCGGCGGCGGCCCGGAGCGCGCCGGCGGCGCGGCCGCCGGCAGCAGCCGGTGGCCGTAATGCTGCCAGCCCAGGACCCCGCCCACGACCAGCAGGCCGGCAAGCCCGATCAGCAGGCCCTTCCTCATGGCCCCGTCCTCAGCGAGACGGAGCCGCGTGGGGTGGTCGGGCCAGGCGGCTCACGCATGGTCATGAGGACTGAAACGCACCAGCTTCCCCTTCCCTGCGCGGCCGCCTCGGCCCGGGCTGCCGGGCGGCGGCGGGGCTACTCGACCAGCACCGGCACCTTGGCGTCGGGATCCTCGGTCGCGGCCGGCGGCTTGGCCGGGGTGAAGACGAAGGTCAGCGCGTCGCCCTCGACGCCGACCCGCACCACCCCGCCCTTCTCCAGCTTGCCGAACAGCAGCTCCTCGGCGAGCGGCTTCTTGATGCTCTCCTGGATCACCCGGGCGAGCGGCCGGGCGCCGTAGAGCGGGTCGAAGCCCTTGCGGGCCAGCCACTGGCGGGCCGCCTCGCTGAGCTCGATCGAGACCTGGCGGTCGGCGAGCTGCGCCTCGAGCTGCATGACGAACTTGTCGACCACCCTGGCCACCGTCTCGGGCGACAGGTTGGCGAAGGCGATGGTGGCGTCGAGCCGGTTCCGGAACTCGGGCGAGAACATCCGGTTGATCGCCTCGCTGTCCTCGCCCTCGCGCTGCTCGCGGCCGAAGCCGATGGCGGGCTTCGCCATGTCGGCGGCGCCGGCGTTGGTCGTCATGATCAGGATGACGTTGCGGAAGTCGACCTGCTTGCCGTTGTGGTCGGTCAGCTTGCCGTGGTCCATCACCTGCAGCAGCACGTTGAACAGGTCGGGATGGGCCTTCTCGATCTCGTCGAGCAGCAGCACGGCGTGCGGGTGCTGGTCGATGGCATCGGTCAGGAGGCCGCCCTGGTCGAAGCCGACATAGCCCGGCGGCGCGCCGAGCAGGCGCGAGACGGTATGGCGCTCCATGTACTCCGACATGTCGAAGCGGATCAGCTCGATGGCGAGGCTGCGGGCCAGCTGGCGGGCGACCTCGGTCTTGCCGACGCCGGTCGGGCCGGAGAACAGGTAGGAGCCGATCGGCTTCTCCGGCTCGCGCAGCCCGGCGCGGGCGAGCTTGATGGCGCTGGCCAGCGCCACGATGGCCTTGTCCTGGCCGAACACCATGGTCTTGAGGTCGCGCTCGAGGTTGAGCAGCGTCGACTTGTCGTCGCGCGACACGCTCTTCGGCGGGATGCGGGCGATCTTGGCGACCACCGCCTCGACCTCCTTGACGGTGATCGTCTTGCGCCGCTTGCCCTCGGGCAGCAGCATCTGGGCGGCGCCGACCTCGTCGATCACGTCGATCGCCTTGTCCGGCAGCTTGCGGTCGTTGATGTAGCGGGCCGCCAGCTCGACCGCGCTGCGGATCGCCTCGGCGGTGTAGCGCACCTTGTGGTGCTTCTCGTAGTAGGGCTTCAGGCCGCGCAGGATCTTCACCGAGTCCTCGACCGTGGGCTCGTTGATGTCGATCTTCTGGAAGCGGCGGACCAGCGCCCGGTCCTTCTCGAAGTAGCTGCGATATTCCTTGTAGGTGGTCGAGCCGATGCAGCGCAGCGTGCCGCTGGCCAGCGCCGGCTTCAGCAGGTTGGAGGCGTCCATCGCGCCGCCCGAGGTGGCGCCGGCGCCGATCACCGTGTGGATCTCGTCGATGAAGAGGATGGCGCCGTCGAGCGAGTCGAGCTCGCTCAGCACGGCCTTGAGGCGCTCCTCGAAATCGCCGCGGTAGCGCGTGCCGGCGAGCAGCGCGCCCATGTCGAGCGAGTAGATGGTGGCGTTGGCCAGCACCTCCGGCACCTCGCCGCGCACGATGCGCCGCGCCAGCCCCTCGGCGATGGCAGTCTTGCCGACCCCCGGGTCGCCGACATAGAGCGGGTTGTTCTTGGAGCGCCGGCAGAGGATCTGGATGGTCCGCTCGACCTCGGGCTCGCGGCCGATCAGCGGGTCGATCTTGCCGCTCACCGCCTTCTTGTTGAGGTCGATGCAGTAGGCGTCGAGCGCCTCGGTGCCGCTCTTGACGACCTTGTCGGCCGCGGCGTCGGGGTCGGCGCCCTGGACGCGGCGGGTCTCCGCCCGGCTGCGCGTCTTGGCGATGCCGTGGCTGATGTAGTTGACCGCGTCCAGCCGCGACATCTCCTGCTCCTGCAGGAAGTAGACGGCATGGCTCTCGCGCTCGGAGAAGATGGCCACCAGCACGTTGGCGCCGGTGACCTCCTCGCGGCCGGAGGACTGGACGTGGATGGCGGCGCGCTGCAGCACCCGCTGGAAGCCGGCGGTCGGCTTGGCCTCGCCGTGATGGTCGCCGACCAGGTTGGCGAGCTGGTTGTCGACATACTCGGTGAGGTCGCGGCGCAGCCGCTCGATGTCGACGTTGCAGGCGCGCATGACGGCGACCGCATCCTGGTCCTCGGTCAGCGACAGCAGCAGGTGCTCCAGCGTGGCGTATTCGTGCCGCCGCTCCTTGGCGTGGGCCAGCGCTCGATGCAGCGATTGCTCAAGGTTGGAGGACAACATCGAACGCTACTCCTTCTCCAGGGTGCATTGCAGCGGGTGCTCGTGCCGACGGGCGAAATCGATCACCTGCGTTACCTTGGTCTCCGCCACCTCGTAGGTATAGACGCCGCAGACCCCCACCCCGCGGCGATGGACGTGCAGCATGATCTGGGTCGCGTCCTCCCGGCTCTTGTTGAAGAATCGCTCGAGGACGTGCACGACGAATTCCATCGGCGTGTAGTCGTCGTTGAGCAGGAGAACCTTGTACATCGAGGGCTTCTTGGTCTTGGGCTTGCTCTTGACCACCACCCCCGTCGTCGGGTTGTCCTTGTTCAGCCGGTCGTTGTCGCTCATCGCCCTCGGGGGAACGCCCTTGCCTGGCACCATGGAAACGCCCCCATCATATTGGATCGCTTGCGGCGCAGCAAAGACCCCGGGGCGCCGCTGACAGTGAATATCTGTCGCAGCGCCCCGTCGCGGCGCCCGGGGAAGCACACATGGCAGAAACGCGAACGGCCCGGCGGCCGTTGCCGCCGGGCCGTCGCGCCCGACCGGGGAGCGGTCTGGAGGAAGCGGCGTCAGGCGGCCTGCCGGCGCCACAGCCGCGAGATCGCGCTGCCGACCTGGTGCTGCAGCGGACGCATCGCCTCGTTGGCGGCATTGAGCGAGAGCTGCGAGGCGCGGCCGGACTCGGCCATCAGCTTGTCGACCGTCGCCCGGGCATAGTCGCTCTGCAGCTGGAACAGCTCGCGCGGCGTGCGGGCGGTCGCCATGGCGCGGGCCACCGCCGCGCCATCCTGCAGCGAGGCCTGGGCGAAGCCCAGCCACACCTGCTGCATCTCCTGCAGGCCGCGGGCCAGGGCCGCGCTCGAGCTCATCAGCGCGTCGACCGCCTCGCGCCCGAAGCGACCGGCCTCGGCGCCGGCGGCCGCAGCCTGGGCCGGGGCGACCGGCTCGGCGGCGACGGCCGGATCGGCCGCGGCGACCGTCTCGAGCGCAGTCCTCGCGTCAGGCGTCGCATCGGGCGCCGCCTCGAGAGCCGCGGCGGCGCGGCGACGGGCCGGCTGGCGCTGGCCGGCGGGAGCCGCCTTGGACGCGCGAGCGGTCCGGCTGGTGCTGGAACTGGTCTTGCTCTTCACCGTGGTTCTCCTCGAATGCCTTTGCGCCGCGGCAGAACCCGGCGGCGGAATTCATGTTGCAATGCAGCAAAGAGCATCTGGGATGGTGTCGGCGAAAGTCAAGCGCCGTCGTATCGCCGCCATCCCCCAGCCGATGCCGCAGCGCAGCAGGGCGCCTCAGGGAACGCGCAGGAAGCCGTCCTCGCCGACCTCCAGGTTGAACCGCACATTGGCCGGATTCTCCCGCTCGTCACGGTTGCCCGGCGGCACCGGGGAGTAGTCGCTGACCGGCACCGGCCGCGGCGGGTTGAGGGCGATGGTCGTCTCGTCGTGCGCCAGCAGGAACTCGGCGAAGCGGACCCGGGCGAAGTCGCCGCGGGCGGCCACCCAGGCGCCGAAGCGGAAGACCCGGTCTGGGCCGCAGCCGGCGGCAACCCAGTAGAAGTCGTTGGAGTGCAGCACCAGCCCGGGCGGGGCGCCGGCCCCAAAGCCGCTGGCATCGAGCAGCGCACGGAAGCGGGCCAGCTCGGCCGGCGACAGGGTGGCGAGCGACCGCACCCAGCGCCACGGTCCCTCGAGATCGCCGCCGGTGAGCCGGGCCATGTCCGGCGATTCCTTGACCCGGACCTGCAGCACCGCCCCGTCGGGCGTGGCCGTCAGCTCGTAGCTGCGCAGCTGCTCGCGAAAGCGGCCGTTGTAGATGATGCGATAGCTCTCCGGTCCGCCGGCAGCGCAGGCGGCGCGGATGTCGCCGCCGCCGACATAGCTGAACCAGGTCAGCTTCTGCACCATGGGATCGTCGATCCCGCCGCGATAGGCACAGCCGGCGAGCAGCCACGCGAGCAGCGCCACGAGGCCGAGGCCCGTTTGCTGCCTCGCTTCGGCGGCCTCGGGCCGACATCTCAGATTCACCTTCACCTCGCATTGCTATGTGGACAAGCTATAAGGACTTTTCTAAGATCCCGAGTCGCTGGGGAAGAGAGTAGGGGGTCGCAGGAATGCGCCGACTGGAACGCGCCGCGCGGGTGGCGGGGTCGTCTGCCCTGTTGCTGCCGTTGCTCGTTGCCCTGGTCGTCTCCGCGCTGCTGCTGAGCGGGCCGGCCGAAGCCCGCAAGAAGACGGTGCACCGGGTCATCCACTCCGGCAAGATCGTCAAGACCAAGGTGCCGCCGCTGCCCAGCGCCGCCATGGTGATCGACGCCGACACCGGCCGGACCCTCCTCGAGGACAATGCCGACCGGCAGATCTACCCCGCCTCGCTGACCAAGATGATGACGCTCTACCTGCTGTTCGGGGCGCTGGACCGCGGTGCGGTGAAGCTCGACCAGCCGCTGCCCGTCTCGGCGCACGCCGCGGGCATGCCGGCAACCAAGCTGGGCCTGATGCCGGGCGACGCGCTGCCGGTCGAGCTGGCGATCCACGCCATCATCGTCCAGTCGGCCAACGACGCGGCCAGCGTCGTCGCCGAGGCGCTCGGCGGCAGCGAGGACGCCTTCGCCGACATGATGAACGCGCAGGCGCAGCGCCTGGGCATGCGCAGCACCAGCTTCCGCAACGCCTCGGGCCTGCCGGACCCGCTGCAAAAGACCACGGCGCGCGACCTCACCATCCTGGCCCGCGCGCTGGTCCAGACCTATCCCGGCTACTACCACTACTTCTCCGACGACAGCTTCGTCTGGCGCAGCCGGACCTATGTCGGGCACAACCGGCTGCTGCGCAGCTACCAGGGGGCCGACGGGCTGAAGACCGGGTACATCCGCGCCTCCGGCTTCAACCTCGCCACCTCGGCTGTCCGCAGCGGCCACCGGCTGATCGGCGTCGTGCTCGGCGGCCGCAGCGCCGGCGCCCGGGACGCCCAGATGGCGAGCCTGCTCGACCGCGGCTTCGCCGCGCTCGGCCCGACCCCGGGCAGCACGCCCGACCTGATGGTGGCGCGCGCCAATCCGCCCGCTGCGCCGGCCGCCGGCTTCACGCTGCCGGCCACGGGGGACACCGCCGACGATCTCGAGGGCGACGACGGCAACCCGATCGCCGCCGGGCTGGCCGCGGCCACGCCGGTCGTGCTGCCGCAGCCGGCGGCCCGGCAGGCGATCCTCCAGCCGGTCGCTCAGCCCCTGGTGGCGACGCAGCCGGCACCGAAGCCGGTCCTCGTCCAGGCGGCCGCGGCGCCGGCGCCGGTGACGCGCAACAAGGCCAAGCGGATCATGCTGGCCAGCATCGACGACACGCCGAAGCCGGCCGCGGCGCCGCCGGCCAAGCCGGCGGCGAAGACCAAGGCCCAGGCCAAGGCGAAGAAGCCGGCGACGACGGCGAGCCGGACCGCCGCGAAGACCCAGCTGGTCGCCGACGATGGCTCGACGGTGGTGGTCGCCGGCGGCCGCTACGCCATCCAGGTCGGCGCCTACAGCAAGCTCGCCCAGGCGCGCCAGGCGGCCCAGCGCGCGACCAAGCAGTCGGCGACGCTGCTGCGGGGCACGCATCTGGCGATCGACGAGAAGCAGAGCGACGGCGGCAAGCTCTACCGGGCGCGGATCGCCGGGCTGAGCCAGGCCGGCGCCGACGCGGCCTGCCGCCAGCTCAAGGCCCGCGGTACCGACTGCATGGTGGTGTCGCCCGGTCTCGCCGTCGCCATGTCGTCGAGCCAGTAGCCCGGCTCACCGCGCGCCGGGCGCCTCCAGCTTCACCGGCACGGCCGTCGCGGTCCCTTCGTCGCCTCCGGCCAGCAGCTTCAGCCGCTCTGCGAAAGCCTTGTGCATCGGGTCGATGACGAGCGCCCGCTGCCATTGCGGGCCCGCCAGATCGGGGCGCCCCGCCTTGAGGTAGAGCTGCGCGAGACGGTCGCGCAGCGCGGCATTGTCCGGATCGAGCTCGACCGCGGCGACGTATTGCATGATCGCCTCGCGCAGCCGGCCCTGCTCGTCCAGGCTCTCGGCCCAGCGCCGCCGCGCGGTGGCGTTGTTCGGGTCGATCGTCACCGCCGCGGCGAACGAGCGGTCGGCGAGCTCGTACTGGTGGCGCTGCGTCTGGACGATGGCGAGGTTGAGGTGGGCCCCGAAGAAGCCCGGGGCCTGCACCAGGGCGGCGTCGAGATAGTCGACGGCCAGGTCGAGCTCGGCCTGCCGCTGCTCGGGCGCGAGGGCGGTATCGAGCTCGGCCTTCTTGGCGTGCATCCGGCCGATCAGGTTGTAGGCGAGGTAGCCGCGCCAGCGGGGCGACTTGGTCAGCGTGTCGCCGATCATGGCGCGGGTCTTGCCGAAGCCGAGATCGCCGGCGCCCAGCTCCTCGTGATAGTAGTGCAGCGCCACCGCATAGGGATCGATGCGGCCCAGGATGCGCAGCGCCGCCTCCTTCAGCATCGGCCTGAGATCCTTGGGATCGCCCTTGACCGAGATGACGCTGACCGGCGCGTCGCGATCGCGGCTGTAGACGCGGACATCGAGAACCACCCCCTCGCCCCGGCTCTGCAGCTCGCCGGTGACGTAGTAGGCGGTGATGCCGGCGAGGTTGCGGGCGTTGCCGACCAGCGTCGCGAGATTGAAGTACTCCTCGAACTCGGTCAGCGACTTGTCGGTCGCGGCGTCGCCGACGTCGAGCCCGGTCAGCTCGGCCTCCGCGCTCTCGTTGAGCGCGCGCAGCTCGTCCTTCAGCTCGCGCGTCAGGACCAGCTCGGTGTGGCTGGGCTGGTCGAGGCTGGTCATCACCCGGATGTTGTCGATGGCGATGTCGTCGCCGCCCATCAATGCGAGCACGAAGACCGCGGCAGCACCGAGCAGCGGCACGGAGAGGACCCCGAGATCGGGCATGGCTCACCCCTTGCGAGAGGCTGGCCGGGACGGCCGCGCGGAAGCGGCAGATCCCGGTCCATTGCCGGGATCAATGGTCAAGCTACCGATTGGATGCAGGGGTCCGAAAATAATTGCTGCCGGCCCCCGAGACCGGACCGGGCCGTGACGGCGATCGAGGGCTGCCGAACCGCAGCGGGATCGGCCACACTCTCCCTAAGCAGGGTGTCGTAGCCGGTGACACAGACTTGCAGTGGCCTGCGCTCATTCATGTCATTGCCGGGCTTGACCCTGGGCTTGACCCGGCAATCCATGGCTGCCGCAAGCTGGATGCCCGGGTCAAGCCCGGGCATGACAAAGGAGGCGGCCGGCGAGATTTATCCGGGCCAATGAATCCTTGGTTAGAAGCGAGGCGGCTCGATGCCTGACCGCTGGAGCTGGGCGATGACCGCTTCCTTCAGCCGGGCCAGCCGCTCCTCGTCGGGCGCCTCGCAGCGGGCGACCAGCACGTCCTGCGTATTGGAGGCCCGCAGCAGCCACCAGCCGTCGGCGGTCCGCACGCGCACCCCGTCGATGTCGTTGACCTCGGCGCCGGCGGCGGCGAGCCGCGCCTTGACCTCGCGGACCACGGCGAACTTGCGTTCCTCGCTGCAGGGGAAGCGCAGCTCCGGGGTGTTGACCACCGCCGGCAGCCGGTCGCGCATGGCGGCCAGGCTGTCGCCGCTGCGGCTGACGATGTCGATCAGCCGGACGGCGACGTAGAGCGCGTCGTCGAAGCCGTAATAGCCGTCGGCGAAGAAGATGTGGCCGCTCATCTCGCCGGCCAGCGGCGCCTTCAGCTCGGCCATCTTCGACTTGATGATGGAATGGCCGGTCTTCCACATCACCGGCCGGCCGCCGGCCGCCGCCACCCCGTCGAACAGCACCTGGCTCGACTTGACGTCGGCGATGATCGGCGCGCCCGGGTGGCGGGCCAGCACGTCGCGGGCGAGCAGCAGCAGGATCTGGTCGCCCCAGACGATGCGCCCCTGCCCGTCGACCAGCCCGATGCGGTCGCCGTCGCCGTCGAAGGCGATGCCGAGGTCGCAGCGCTGCGCCGCCACCAGGCGCTGCAGGTCGACCAGGTTCTCCGGGATGGTGGGATCGGGATGGTGGTTGGGGAAGCGGCCGTCGATCTCGGCGAACAGCAGGTGGTGGCGGCCCGGCAGGCGCTGCGTCAGCCGGGTCATGGCCGGGCCGGCGGCGCCGTTGCCGGCGTCCCAGGCGATGGTCAGGTCGCGCGGGCCGCGATAGTCGCGCGCCAGCCGCTCGACATAGGAGTCCAGCACCGGCCGCTCCTCCAGCCCGCCGCGCGGGCCGGCGGCCCAGCTGCCGGCGGCGGCGACCTGGCCGAGGCGCTGGATGTCCTCGCCATAGAAGCCGGCCTTGCCCAGCATCATCTTGAAGCCGTTGTAGTCCGGCGGGTTGTGCGAGCCAGTCACCATCAGCCCGCCATCGGCGTCGAGCGCGTGCACGGCGTAGTAGAGCATCGGGCTGGGACCGATACCGGTGCGCCAGACGGCGAGGCCGCAGTCGCGCAGGCCCTCGGCGGCGGCGGCGGCCAGCGCGGGCGAGCTCAGCCGCCCGTCATAGCCGAGGCAGACCCTGGTGCCGCCGGCGCCGCGCACCGCGGTGCCGAAGCCGCGCCCGACGGCATAGGCGTCGGCCTCGCGCAGCGTCTCGCCGACGATGCCGCGGACGTCGTACTCGCGCAGCACCGTCGGGTGGAAGCGGTGCGGACCGCTCATCGCGCCGCCCCCGCCGGCTGCCGCGGCCGCCCGATGCAGCTGTACTCGAAGCCGGCCGCCGCCATGTCCTCGGGATTGTAGATGTTGCGCAGGTCGACCAGCACCGGGCGGCGCAGCAGGCGCCGGATGCGCTCGAAGTCGAGCGCCCGGAACTCGTTCCACTCGGTGATGATGACCACCGCGTCGGCGCCGCTCATCGCCTCGTAGGCGGTCTCGCAGTAGGTGACGTCGGGCATCAGCTTGCGCGCCTCATCCATGCCCTCGGGATCGAAGGCGCGCACCGTGGCGCCGGCCTGCCGCAGCGCCGGCAGGATGGCCAGGCTGGGGCTGTCGCGCATGTCGTCGGTGTTCGGCTTGAAGGTCAGGCCGAGCGCCGCCACGGTCTTGCCGGCGACCGAGCCGCCGCAGGCGGCCACCACCCGGTCCGCCATGCTCGCCTTGCGCTTCTCGTTGACCTCGACCACGGTCTCGACGATGTGCAGCGGGGCGTGCGCCTGCTGGGCCGTGCGGGCCAGCGCCAGCGTGTCCTTGGGAAAGCAGGAGCCGCCGAAGCCCGGGCCGGCATGGAGGAACTTGCGGCCGATGCGGCCGTCGAGCCCGATGCCGCGGGCGACGTCGTGCACGTCGGCGCCGACCTGCTCGCAGAGATCGGCGACCTCGTTGATGAAGGTGATCTTGGTGGCGAGGAAGGCGTTGGCCGCGTACTTGATCAGCTCCGAGGTCTCCAGCCCGGTGAAGATGATCGGCGTCTCGATCAGGTAGAGCGGCCGGTAGAGCTGCCGCATCACCTGGCGGGCGCGCTCGCTGTCGGTGCCGATCACCACCCGGTCGGGGCGCATGAAGTCGTTGATCGCCGAGCCCTCGCGCAGGAACTCGGGATTGGAGACGACGTCGAACTCGGCCTTGGGATTGACCGCCCGCACGCGGCGCGCCACCTCCCGCCCGGTGCCGACCGGAACCGTCGACTTGGTGACGATCACCGTGTAGCCGGTCAGCGCCCGGCCGATCTCCTCGGCCGCGGCGAAGACGTAGCTGAGGTCGGCATGGCCGTCGCCGCGGCGGCTCGGCGTGCCGACCGCGATGAACACCGCGTCGGCCCCGGCCGTGGCGGCGGCGAGGTCGGTGCCGAAGGACAGGCGGCCGGCGCGCGTGTTGCTCTCGACCAGCGCCTCGAGGCCGGGCTCGAAGATCGGCATCTCGCCGCGGCGCAGCCGCTCGATCTTGCCCTCATCCTTGTCGATGCAGGCGACCTCGATGCCGAACTCCGAGAAGCAGGCGCCGGACACCAGCCCGACATACCCGCTTCCGACCATGGCGATGCGCATGACGTTCCCTTCGACGGATGACAGTGCGGGCCGGCGGCCGACGCGGCCCGGCGGTTAAGCTAGCACGCGGCGATTAAGTTCCATGCGTGGCGGCGAAAGCTGCGGCTCAGCCGGCCTTGCCGCTGGCGTAGCGATCGATCAGCTGGCGTGCCGCCGGGCCGATCGCCGGATGGTCGAGCGCATAGGCGAGGTTGGCCTCGAAGAAGCCGGCCTTGTCGCCGCAATCGAAGCGGGTGCCGGCGAAGCGGTAGCCATGGAAGGGCCCGCTGCCGATCATCCGGGCGAGCGCGTCGGTCAGCTGGATCTCGTTGCCGGCGCCGCGCTCCTGTTTGCCGAGCAGCTCGAAGACCTGCGGCTGCAGGATGTAGCGGCCGATGATCGACAGCGTCGAGGGCGCCACCTCGGGCGCCGGCTTCTCGACCAGCCCCTTGACCTCGGCCAGCCGCCCGTCGTCGCTGCCGACGTCGAGCACGCCGTAGCGGTTGGTGTGGGCGCGCGGCACGTCCATCACCGCCACCAGGTTGCCGCCGACCCTGGCATGGACGTCGACCAGCTGCTTCAGGCAGGGCACCTCGCCCTTGACCAGGTCGTCGGCGAGCAGCACCGCCACCGGCTCGTTGCCGACCAGATGGCGGGCGCACCACACGGCGTGGCCGAGCCCGAGCGGCTCCTGCTGGCGGATGTAGGCGACCTGGCCGGGCACCGGCAGCAGGTCGGCGATGAGGCCGAGCTCGGCCCGCTTCTGGCGCTGCACCAGGGTCGCGTGCAGCTCGTAGGAATGATCGAAATGATCCTCGATCGCCGCCTTGCCGCGGCCGGTGACGAAGATGAACTGCTCGATCCCCGCCGCCTTGGCCTCCTCCACCGCGTACTGGATCAGCGGCTTGTCGACCACCGGCAGCATCTCCTTCGGCATCGCCTTGGTCGCCGGCAGGAAGCGGACACCCAGACCGCCTACGGGGAATATCGCTTTTCGCACTGGCTGATGCATTTTGCGTCCTCAGCAAGCCGGCTGCGGCCGGAACGGCGCGGCGGTTTTGCCACGCGGCCTGCCGCAAAGCAACGTGCATGCCAGAATGCCGCAGCTGCGCTCCGCTACCCCAGCAGCAGGTCCCGCGCCCGGTTGATCTCGGCCGCGATATAGGCCGAGCCGCCGTGATCGGGATGGTTCTTCATCATCAGCCGGCGATGGGCGGCACGGATCGCCGCCGGGTCCGCCCCGGGCGCCAGCCCGAGCACCTGATAGGCCCGCTCGCGCGTCATGCCGCTGCCCGCCGCCGGCGCCTCCGGCCGCGCCGCCGCTTCCGCCCGCTCGCGCCAGTCGGCCGGCTGGGTGCGGTCGAGATAGGCCTCGAGCAGCGCCAGCGAGGCGGGATCGCCGGCGCAGGCCTGGCGCAGCTCGAGCAGCTCCGCGAAGGCCAGGTCGGCGAGGCTGCGGCCGGCGAAGCGCCCGGCCAGCACCCGGCCCGACATGGCGCCGCTGCCGTGATCGAGCTCCATGTGCAGGAAGGCGCTGTCGATGCTCGAGCTGTCGCCGCCGCGCGGCGGCGGCGGGCCGCCCGCGGCGCGCGCCGCCGACCGGCGGTGGCGCCAGGAGCGCATCAGGGGTGCCGCCATGGCGCCCAGCATGTGCAGCAGCCCGAAGCGCTCGGTGCGCAGCAGCGCCAGCCCGAGCACCGCCGCGAGCGCCATGCCGGCCCAGCGCAGCCCGCGCGCGACGTCGCGCGGGTCGGCGGCAACGAAGCCGCGGCCGAGCAGCAGCAGCAGCACCGCGACCAGCACGCCGAGCGCGAGATAGGCCGGCATCGCCGCCTCAGCCCTTGAGATGCGCCAGCAGCAGGGCGGCGCCGCCGGTGCGGCGCGAGAGATCCTGCAGCGCCGGCCGGCCGCCGGCGGCGTAGACGGCGACCGCGGCGAGCAGCTCGCGCAGCTGGCGGGCGCTGCCGGCGTCGAAGGGGCAATAGGCGCCGCGGGTCAGGCGGGCGATCTCCTGGAAGGTGCGGGCCGCCCTCGCCTCGCCGCCCTCGTGGAAGACGAAGGCGGGAACACCGAGCAGGCCGAGCTGGCCGGCAAGATGGCAGAGGGCGTCGGGCCCCTCCTCCATGCAGTCGCCGACGAACACCAGCGCATCGATCTTCTGCCGCTTGGACTCGGCGATGGCGTGGCGCAGCAGCCGGGCGATCTGGGTCTGGCCGCCGCGGCAGGCGACGCCGGTCATCCGGCGCTGCAGCTCGTCCGCCTGCCTCAGCCAGGGAAAGGCCTCGAACTCGCCGAAGCCGCGGTAGTAGGCGAGCTGGATCTCCAGCCCGCCCAGCGCGGCGGTCTCGGCGAACATCTCGCCCTGGATGCGGCAGGCGCGGTCCCAGGTCGGCTCGCGGCTGGCGGTGGCGTCCATGCCGAACAGCAGCCGCCCGGTCCGCCCCGACGGGCGCGGCGCGGGCGTCGCGGCGACGCGGCGCAGGAACGCCTCGACATCGCCGCCGGCGGAAGCGGTCGGCAGCTTCTTGTCTCCGGCCATGGCCCTCAGACCTCCCGGATTCAGATGGGTCGGCCGGCGCGCCGGTTCCAGGTCCTCGCCCTTCACCCTCAGGCCGGGCGCAGCCAGACCGCGGTGTCGTGGAACACGGCGCCGCCATTGGGCGGGCCGGCGTCGGCGCTGGTCAGCGCGTTGACCCCGACGCCCTCCTCGAAGGCGCCGTTCGGCCAGATGCTCTCGATCACCAGCACGTCGCGCTGCATGCCGTCGAAGTGGCGGGCATGGAGCACGATCGAGGCCTGGCGATTGCCGATCCGGATGCGGTCGCCGTCGCCGATGCCCAGCGCGGACGCGGCATCGGGGTGGACCATCAGCGTCGGCCGGCCCTCGCGGGCGCGCGAGCCCGGCATCTCGGTGAAGCTGGTGTTGAGGTACTGCCGCGCCGGCGCGGTCACCAGCCGGAACGGATGCTCGGCGTCGGCGGCGTCGATGACAGCGTGGTGGTCGGGCAGGACCGGCATCACCGCATGGTCGGGGCCCCGCTCCGCCCAGTTCGGCTTGAAGCGGAAGCGGCCGTCGGGATGGCCGAAGCCGTTGAGGAAGTGCGCCTCCTCGAAGGGCAGGGCGCAATCGTGCCAATGGCCGGACTGGAGCGTCTCGGCGTCGGGCAGCCCGGAGCGGCGCAGCGTCTCGTCGATGATCTCCCATTCCGTCATCTCGAAGCCGCGGTGGCGGGCGCCGAGCCGGCGCGCCAGCTCGCAGATGACGTAGTGGTTCGGCCGCGCCTCGGCATAGGGCTCGACCACCTTGCGCGCCACCTGCAGGAAGGTGTGGCCGCTGCCGGTGTAGATGTCGTCATGCTCGAGGAAGGTGGTGGCCGGCAGCACGATGTCGGCCATCGCCGCGGTGTCGGTCATGAACTGCTCGTGCACGCAGACGAACAGGTCGTCGCGCGCGAAGCCGCGCGCCACCCGGGTCGAATCCGGGCAGACCGCCATCGGGTTGGTGTTCTGGACCAGCAGGGCGGTGACCGGCGGGCCGTCGCCGAGGTCGCGGCGGTCGCCGGTCAGCACCGGCCCGATGCGCGACTGGTCGAGCACGCGCACCGTCGGGTCGAGCGCGTCCAGCCCCTTGATCAGGGTGCGATCGATCGGATAGAGGCCGCCATTGCTGTAGAGCGCGCCGCCACCGCGATACTGCCACGCGCCGGTCACCGCCGGCAGGCAGGTCACGGCATGCAGGCTGGCCGCCCCGTTGCGCGAGCGCGAGAAGCCGTAGCCGACGCGGATGAAGCTGCGCTTCACGCTGCCATAGAGCCGGGCGAAGGCGGCGATCTCGGCCGCCGGCACGCCGGTGATGGCGGCGGCCCAGTCCGGCGTGCGGGTCCGCAGATGCGCCTCCAGCTCGTCCGGCACGTCGGTGTACCGCGCCAGATAGGCGCGGTCGGCGTGGCCCTCGGCGAACAGCACGTGCATCACCGCGCAGGCGAGCGCGCCGTCGGTGCCGGGCTTGGGCGCGAGATGCAGGTCGGCCGCCTCGGCCGTGCCGGTGCGGTAGGGATCGATCACCACCAGCCGGGCGCCGCGCTCCTTGCGGGCGCGGGTGATGTGGGTCATCGCGTTGACCTGGGTGGCGACCGGGTTGCCGCCCCAGACGACGATCAGGTCGGCCTCCGCCAGCTCGCGGCCGTCGAGCCCGCGGCGGACGCCGACCCCGGCGAGCCAGCCGGAATCGGCCAGCGCCACGCAGATCGTCTCGTGCTCGCGCGAGTAGCGCATGACGTGGCGCAGCCGGTGGATGCCGTCGCGCTGCACCAGGCCCATCGTGCCGGCGTAGAAATAGGGCCACACCGCCTCGCTGCCATGGCGCTGCGCGGCGCGGACCAGCCCCTCGGCGACCGCGTCGAGCGCATCCTCCCAGGCGATCGGCACGAAGGCCTCGATCCCGACGCCCTTGGCCCCCACCCGGCGCAGCGGCCGGGTCAGCCGGTCGGGATGGTGCTGCCGCTCGGCGTAGCGACCGACCTTGGCGCAGACCACCCCGGCCGTGTAGGGGTTGTCGCGCGCACCGCGAACGCGGCCGATGCGCCGGGGGTCGAGGCGCTCGACCTCGAGGGCGCAGGTGCTGGGGCAGTCATGCGGGCAGACGGAGTGGACGATGTCCAGCGGCATGAGACTCTTTCCTTGACGGCCCAGGAGCTTACGCCGCCGGCCCCGGGCGGGCAACGCAGCCTTCCGGCCACGCCTGCCCGCGCCTTCGCCTACTCGCTCGCCGCGGTCTTCCTGCTGTCGCTGCTCGACGGCGTGGTCAAGTGGCTGAGCACCGACTACAGCGCGCCGCAGATCGCCTTCCTGCGCTACATCCTCGGGCTCGGGCTGGCGCTCGGCATGACCTGGCAGCGCGGCGGGCCGCGGGTGCTGCGCACCCGGCGGCCGTTCGGCCACGCGCTGCGCTCGGCGCTCAACATCCTGACCATGATGATCTTCTTCACCGCGCTCAAGCTGCTGCCGCTGGCCGACTGCGTGGCGCTCGGCTTCGCCGGGCCGCTGTTCATGACGCTGCTGTCGATCCCGCTGCTCGGCGAGCGGGTCGGGCCGCGGCGCTGGGGCGCGCTGGTGGTGGGATTCGGCGGGGTGCTGCTGATGCTGCGGCCCAGCGGCACCTTCGACTGGGCGATGCTGCTGCCGCTGACCGCGGCCTTCACCTATTCGCTGGGCGTGATCCTGTCCCGCCAGCTGTCGCGCACCGAGAGCACCACCTCGATCCTGTTCTACTACTCGGCCGGCGTGCTGCTGGTCACCGGCGCCGCCATGCCCTGGCTGTGGGTGACCCCGAGCTGGACCGACCTCGCCCTGTTCGGGCTGGCCGGCGTGGTCGGCAGCTTCGGCCAGCTCTGCCTGACCCAGGCCTTCCGCTACGGCGAGGTCTCGGCCCTGGCGCCGCTCGAGTTCACCTCGCTGGTCTGGGCGGTGGCGCTCGGCTATGTCATCTGGGGCGAGCTGCCGGGCTGGACGGTGCTCGCCGGCACCGCGCTGGTCGTCGCCAGCAGCCTCTACATCTCGCACCGGGAGGCGCGGCGCGCGCGGGCGCCGCGAGCGGCATGACCGAGAGCGTCGAGACCGTCGTCGTCGGAGCCGGGGTGGTCGGGCTGGCGGTCGCCCGGGCGCTGGCACTGGCCGGCCAGGAGGTGCTGATCCTGGAGGCCGAGCCGGCCTTCGGCAGCGGCATCAGCTCGCGCAACAGCGAGGTCATCCATGCCGGCATGTACTACGAGCCGGGCAGCCTCAAGGCGCGGCTCTGCGTCGCCGGCAAGGCGCGGCTCTACGCCTATTGCGCGGCGCGCGGCGTGCCGCACAGCCGGCTCGGCAAGCTGATCGTCGCCACCGCGCCGGAGCAGCTGCCCGGCCTGGCCGCGATCGCCGCGCGGGCGCGCACCAACGGGGTCGAGATCGAGCCGATCGGGCCGGCCGAGGCGGCGGCGCTGGAGCCGGCGGTGCGCTGCGCCGGCGCCCTGCTCTCGCCCTCGACCGGCATCGTCGACAGCCACGGGCTGATGACCGCGTTGCTCGGCGACGCCGAGGCGGCGGGCGCCATGCTGGCGCTGCGCAGCCCGGTGACCGGCGGCCGGGTCGGGCCCGCCGGCATCGAGATCGCGGTCGGCGGCGGCGAGCCGATGCGGCTCGCCTGCCGCCGGCTGGTCAACGCCGCCGGGCTGGGCGCGGTGGCGCTGGCCGGGCGGCTGGCCGGGCTCGATCCCGCCCTGCTCCCGGCCTTCCACATGGCCAAGGGCTGCTACTTCATGCTGGCCGGCCGCTCGCCCTTCCGGCGGCTGATCTATCCGATGCCGGGCCAGGCCCATCTCGGCGTGCACGTCACCCTCGACCTCGCCGGCCGCGCCCGCTTCGGGCCCGACATCGAATGGGTGACGGCGGAGGGCTACGACGTCGACCCGGCGCGCGCCGACGGCTTCTACGCCGAGATCCGCCGCTACTATCCCGACCTGCCGGACGGCGCGCTGCAGCCCGGCTATGCCGGCATCCGCCCCAAGCTGCAGGCGCCCGGCGGCCCGGCCGTCGACTTCGTGCTGCAGGGCCCGGCCGCGCACGGCATCCCCGGCCTGGTCAACCTGCTCGGCATCGAATCGCCGGGCCTGACCTCGTGCCTCGCCATCGCCGACGCGGTGGCGCGGATGCTGGGGAACACGCCCGCAGCCGACGATTAGCACGCCCTCTCCCGCTCGCGCGGACGAGGGCTTCCTACAGCCCGCCCGAGCCTCGGGCCAGGGTCGGCGCCAGGCCGGCGGTCGCGCCCAGCGCCTGCAGGCTCTCGCAGCTCGCCGCGCCGGTGAGCGCGGTGTCGGCAAGGAACTCCTCGAGGCAGCCGGCATAGCGCTCGGCGAACGGGCGGCCGGCGGCGGCGAGATGGCCGGCGAGGCCGCGCGGCTGGTCGAGGATGAGGTGCGGCACGCCGTTGGCGCTGAGGATCGAATCGGCCGTCGTCGCGCGGCCGCCTGGGTCGTAGTCGTCGCCGTGGAAGAAGGCGAGCAGCACGCGCGTGCCGCGCAGCTGGGCGAGGTGGCGGTAGAGCTCGCTGGCATTGAGCTGCCAGCTGTCATAGCTGTCGTAGAAGCTGCCGAAGGCGGCGGGCGCGGTGGCGATCACCGCGTCGACCCCCGGCCCGTCGGCCGCCGCCATGATCGAGACGAAGGCGCCGAAGGACTGGCCGGCCAGCACGACATGGGCATAGCCCGCCGCCTTCAGCGCCTTGACGCGGAGCGCGAGGTCGGCGGCGCTGGCGGTGAGCGTGTCCTCCGCCGAGGGCCGGTTGAAGCGCATGGCGTCCCAGCCGCCGGCGGCCAGCATCCGGAGATAGGCCGGCGAGGGCGACAGCGAATCCTCGGCGTGGAGCGCGCGGCCGTGGCTGTAGATCACCACCCCCGGCGCCGCCTGCGGCCCGCGTAGCGGCAGGTCGCCATAGGCCGGGACCAGCGCGGTGCCCGCCCCGGCGCCGGCGGCCGGGATGGTCAGGAGCAGGGCCGCGAGCAGCGGGCGCAGCGGGCGGGCCAGTCGGAGCAGTCGCGAAAGCAGCCTGGGCGTCATCCTGATACCCCCCGTCGCCGCCCGTTTCCCCCGGGCGGCTCTGGAGGCGCAGGATGCCCGCAATCTCAAGGCGTTGCCAAGTCTTTCGCCAGGGCCCGGCGACAATCCGTCGCCGTCTTCACACCCTCTTCACGAAGCGGATCACCAGAAGCAGGATCACCGAGCCGACCAGCGCTGCCACGAACCGGCTGACCAGCACCGGCACGCCGGCGATGGCGATGCCGAAGCGGCCGAACAGCGCGCCGCCGACCAGCGCCCCGATGCAGCCCACCGCGAGGCTGGCCGGCAGGCCGAGATCCTTGCCGCCGAGCAGCTTGGCGGCGGCCCAGCCGGCGGCCAGCCCGATCGCCAGGAACACCAGGATCTCGCGCATCCCCGCCTCCGCCGCGGCACCGCCCGGCCTTGCAATCGCGGCCGCGCCTGACCATCATCCGGCCCCGGGCGGGGCCGTGGGCCAAGCCCCTAGCCCGCCACGGCCGGCACCGCAACCGAGAATCGGGCGCCTCTCGCCCGGCCGGGCCGGCCGCCACACGAGGGAGGAGCAGGAGACGGAATGCGGCCCGAAGAGGTCAGGACGGCCGGCGACGCCCGGCAGATCGTCGAGGAGCGCGGCCTGACGCACGTCAAGGTCGGCGTCCACGATATCGACGGCATCCTGCGCGGCAAGTACCTGTCGAAGCCGAAGTTCCTCTCGGCGCTGGAGGGCGGCTTCGGCTTCTGCGACGTCGTGCTCGGCTGGGATTCGCACGACCAGCTCTACGACAACGTCCGCTACACCGGCTGGCACACTGCCTATCCCGACGCGCCGGTGCGCCTCCTGCCCGAGACCTGCCGCGAGATCCCGTTCGAGGACGGCATGCTGCTGTTCCTCTGCGAGTTCGCGCCGAAGGCCGACGAGGTCTGCCCGCGCGGCGCGCTGCGCCGGGTGCTGGCGCGCGCCGCCGACATGGGCTTCAAGGCCTTCGCCGCCTGCGAGTACGAGTTCTTCCTGTTCGACGAGACGCCGCATTCGGTGCGCGAGAAGGGCTATCGCGACCTGAAGCCGATGACCCCCGGCTATTTCGGCTACTCGAACCTGCGCAACTCCGTCCATGCCGAGCTCTATCGCGAGATCCTCGCCACCTGCGAGGCGATGCGCATGACGCTCGAGGGCCTGCACACCGAGACCGGCCCCGGCGTGCTCGAGGCGGCGATCGCCGTCGACGAGGCGCTCGAGTCGGCCGACCGGGCCGCGCTCTTCAAGACCTTCATGAAGGTGATCGCCCAGCGCCGCGGCCTGATGGCGACCTTCATGGCGAAATGGTCGGGCAACTGGCCGGGCCAGAGCGGCCACATCCACATGTCGCTCTGGGACAAGGGCGGCAAGCCGCTGTTCCACGACGCCGCGGCGCCGCACGGCATGGGCAAGCTGATGCGCCACTTCGTCGCCGGCCAGCAGGCGCTGATGCCCGAGCTGCTCGCCATGGTGTCGCCGACGGTGAACTCCTACAGCCGGCTGATCCCCGGCTACTGGGCGCCGACCAACGCCACCTGGGGCGTCGAGAACCGGACCTGCGCGCTGCGCGTCATCCCCGGCTCGCCCAAGTCGCAGCGCGTCGAGTACCGGGTGGCGGCCGCCGACAACAATCCCTATCTCGGCATCGCCGCGGCGCTCGGCTCCGGCCTGTGGGGCATCGAGCACCAGCTCGAGCTCGGCGAGCCGGTGGTCGGCAACGCCTATGCCCAGCCGAGCGACCCGGCGACCGCGTTTCCGGCCACCCTGTGGGAGGCGGCGCAGCGCCTGAAGGGCTCGCAGGCCGCCCGCGCCCTCTTCGGCGACCCCTTCGTCGAGCATTTCGCCGCCACCCGCGAGTGGGAGGAACGCGAGTTCCGCCGCCACATCACGGACTGGGAGCTGGCGCGCTACTTCGAGATCATCTGACCCATCCCCGAGGACTCATGGCCAAGCAGCAGACCGTCTCGCCGATCGACGGCAGCCTCTATGTCGAGCGCACCCTGGCAAAGCGCGCCGAGATCGACCGCGCGCTGGAGACCGCGCGCAAGGCGTTCGCCGGCTGGCGCGCCGTGCCGCTGGCCGAGCGCGCCGCCATCCTGGGCAAGGCGGTCGACCATTTCGTCGCCCGGGCGGAGCCGATCGCCGAGGAGATCACGCGCCAGATGGGCCGGCCGCTGGCGCAGAGCCCGGGCGAGGTGCGCGGCTTCGCCGAGCGGGCCCGCCACATGATCGCGATCGGCGCCGAGGCGCTGGGCGAGATCGGGGTCGGCGAGAAGGCCAATTTCAACCGCTTCATCCGCCGCGATCCGCTCGGCGTCGTCTTCGTCGTGGCACCGTGGAACTACCCCTACCTGACCGCGGTCAACGCGGTCATCCCGGCGCTGATGGCGGGCAACGCGGTGCTGCTCAAGCACTCCGCCCAGACGCCGCTCTGCGCCGAGCGCTTCTTCGCCTCCTTCAAGGCGGCCGGCCTGCCGCGCGGCCTGTTCCAGTTCCTCCATCTCAGCCATGACGACACCACCCGGCTGATCAAGGACCCGCGGGTCGACTTCGTCGCCTTCACCGGCTCGGTGGCCGGCGGCCGCGCCGTGCAGCAGGCGGCGGCCGGGCGGTTCATCGGCACCGGGCTGGAGCTCGGCGGCTGCGACCCGGCCTATGTCCGGCCGGACGCCGACCTCGGCCACGCCGTCGAGAACCTGGTCGACGGCGCCTTCTTCAATTCCGGCCAGTCCTGCTGCGGCATCCAGCGCATCTACGTCCACAAGGACGTCTACAAGCCCTTCCTCGAGGGCGCCGTGGCGTTGACGAAGCAGTACCGGCTGGGCGACCCGCTGGAGAGCGGCACCAATCTCGGGCCGGTGGTGCGGGCGTCCGCCGCCGAGCAGATCCGCAAGCAGGCCGCGAAGGCGGTGCGCGCCGGGGCGCGGCCCCTGGTCGACGGGCGCGCCTTCACGGCGGCGCGCAAGGGTACCGCCTATGTCGCGCCGCAGATCCTCGAGGTGACGGACAACGGCAACCCGGTGATGCAGGAGGAGTGCTTCGGCCCGGTCGTCGGCGTGATGAAGGTGCGCTCCGACGACGAGGCGGTGCGGCTGATGAACGACAACGATTTCGGCCTCACCGCCGCGGTCTGGACGATGGACGAGGCGGCCGCCATCCGGCTGGGCGAGCGGGTCGAGACCGGTACCTGGTTCATGAACCGCTGCGACTATCTCGACCCGGCGCTGGCCTGGACCGGGGTGAAGGATTCCGGCCGCGGCTGCACGCTCAGCCGGGTCGGCTACGAGCACCTGACCCGGCCGAAGAGCTTCCACCTGCGCACCCGCCTCTGAGGCGGGCTCCCCGACGGCACGGCAGGACGCCATGTCGGATCGTGCCGCCGCCCGCACCAGCATCATCGCGGCGCTGCCGGGATACCTCGCGGAGCGCGGCGTGGCGCCCGCGCCGGTGCTGCTGCGGGCCGGGATCCCGGAGGACATGGTCGACGGGCCGGCCGGCATCGTCGCCCGGGCGCAGCTGGTCGCCGCGCTCGACACCGCGGCCCGCCTGCTCGGCGATGAGACGCTGGGCCTCCGGCTCGGCCAGCGCGCCGACGCGCGGCAGCTCGGGCCGACCGGCCGCGCGCTGACCGTCGGCACCAGCTTCCGCCAGTCGCTCGAGGGGCATGTCCGCTTCATGCCGTCGCTGCAGGCGGGCGTGCGGCTCGACCTTGCCGTGCGCGACCGCTTCGCCGCCTGGCGGCACGAGCTGCTCGGCAGCGACCCGGCGGCGGTCCGCATCCTCTACGAGGGCGCCGCGGCCTTCCTGGTAACGTCGGTTCGCCGGCTGCTCGGCCCGGGCTGGGCACCGTCGCTGGTGCGCTTCCCGCATCCGGCGCCGGGCGACCGTCGCCCCTACGAGGAGTTCTTCCGCGCGCCGGTCCGCTTCGCCGCGCCCGGCCCCAGCCTGGTCGTCTTCGAGGCGGCGCTGCTCGACCGCTCGCCGCTGCCGGCGGTGGCGGCGGCGTCCCGCACAAGCGAGGATCCCGGGCAGGAGCACGACCCGTGGCGCCGGGAGATCGAGAGCTTCGCCCTGTCCGATGCGGTCCTGGTCGGCTCGCTCGAGGCGATCATCGACGGCATGATGATGCTCGACCGCATCTCCCTGCCCGGCGCGGCGGCGACGCTGGGCCTGTCGGTCCGCACACTGCAGCGTCGCCTCGGCGGGCTCGGCCTCAGCTTCGAGGCGCTCACCGAGGCGCGGCGGCGGCGGCGCGCCGCCGAGCTGCTCGCCGACCCTGGCTTCCGCATCACCGACGTGGCGCTGATGCTCGGCTACTCCGAGCCCGCCCACCTGACCCGCGCCTTCCATCGCTGGCACGGCGTCTCGCCGGCCCGATACAGGCGAAGGCTGGCGACGGAGATGCGACCGTAGCGCGCGGCCGGCTGGCGTCAAAAGGCAATGCGGCCGGCGGCGCGATCGCGTATCAAGCGCAGCAATGCGGCCCGGCACGGCCGGGATGTCCCGACGAGGAGCAGGACCATCATGACCAACCGGATCTCCCGGCGCGGCTTTCTCGCGACGGCGCCGGCCGTGCTCGGCGCGGCCTCGCTGCTGGCGGCCGGGGGCGCGCGCCCGGCGCGCGCCGCGACGCCCGCCTACAATATCCTCTTCGTCTTCACCGACCAGGAGCGCTTCGCCCTGCCCGCGCCCGCCGGGCTCTCCCTGCCCGGCCGCGAGCGGCTGGCCGAGAGCGGCGTGACCTTCGCCAACCACCAGGTCGGCGCGGTGATGTGCAGCTCGTCGCGCGCCATCCTGATGACCGGCCTGCAGACCCCGGACAACGGCATCTTCGAGAACCTCAACGTGCCGTGGGTGCCGAACCTGTCGACCAAGGTCCCGACGATCGGGCACATGCTGCGGCGGGCCGGCTACTACACCGCCTACAAGGGCAAGTGGCACCTCAACCGCGACTTCGACCAGCTGGAGCCGGACCGGCTGCTGACCGACGAGATGGAGGCCTACGGCTTCGCCGACTTCAACTCGATCGGCGACGTCGTCGGCCACACGCTGGGCGGCTACGAGTTCGACGGGCTGATCGCCGACAGCGCCGTCACCTGGCTGCGGCGCAAGGGCCGGCCGCTCAACGACCAGGGCAAGCCCTGGTCATTGACCGTCAGCCTGGTGAACCCGCACGACATCATGTACTTCAGCACCGACCTGCCGGGCGAGAAGCCGGTGCAGGAAGCGGGGCAGCTGATCTTCCGGGCGGCCCCCAACCCGGAGCACAGCTTCTACAAGCCGCGCTGGGACGTGCCGATCCCGGCCAGCCTCGAGCAGCCGCTCGACCAGCCCGGCCGGCCCGGCGCCCATGGCGAGTACCAGCGCGGCTGGGACGCGCTGCTCGGCCACATCCCGCCGGAGCCCGACCGCTGGCGCCGCTTCAACGACTTCTACGTCAACAGCCTGCGCGCGGTCGACCGCAAGCTGGTGCAGCTGCTCGCCGAGCTCGACGACCTCGACCTGACCCGGCGCACGATCATCGTCTTCACCGCCGACCATGGCGAGATGGCGGGCGCCCACGGGCTGCGCAACAAGGGGCCGTTCGCCTACAGCGAGAACATCCACGTGCCCTTCCAGGTGGTGCATCCCGACGTCGCCGGCGGCCAGACCTGCAAGGCGCTGAGCAGCCACATCGACGTCGCTCCCACCCTGCTGTCGATGGCCGGGGTGGCGGGCGGCAAGGTCGGCGAGCTCGCCGGGCGCGCGCTGCCCGGCAAGGACATGACCGCGGTGCTGGCCAAGCCGGGCGCCGCCGGCGTCAACGCGCTGCGCGACAGCGTGCTGTTCACCTACAGCGGCCTGGTGCTGAACGACGGCAGCGTGCTGGAGAAGATCGCGGCGACCATCGCCGCCGGCGAGAACCCGAAGGATCCGGCGGTACTGGCCAAGCGCGGCATCAAGCCCGACCTCGGCAAGCGCGGCACGATGCGCACCGTGTTCGACGGGCGCTACAAGTTCTCCCGCTACTTCGCCCCGGTCGAGCGCAACCACCCGGACTCGCTGCAGGAGCTGTTCGCCAACAACGACGTCGAGCTGTTCGACACCCAGGCGGACCCGCAGGAGATGACCAACATCGCCGCGGCCGAGGGCGTCGGCGCCGAGCTGACGCTGGCGATGAGCAACAAGCTCGAGGCCGCGATCAAGGCCGAGATCGGCGTCGACGACGGCCGCGAGATGCCCGACTTCAAGGGCATCAAGTGGGTGATCGACACGGTCGACTGAGGCGGGGCGAGGTCGGCGGGCATCGACCCCACATCGACCCCGCTTCGGCCTTCTCGCAGCCGGGGGTATACATTATCCTCCCCTTGCCACGCGGCGGGCGCCACGCCGCCGAGACTGGGAGGAGACCATGGAAGACAAGAACAAGGGGGCCCGTCCGCAGCCCGCCGCCGGCCTGAGCCGCCGCCAGGCGCTGAAGACCGCGGCGGCCGCCGGGCTGGCCGCCGCCGCCGTCGGCCGGATCACCGTGCCGGCCGCGCCCGCCCGCGCCGCCGCCTTCGACCCGATGAAGTACAAGGGCACCGAGCTCAACATGCTGCTGGTGCCCGAGGGCGAGGACAAGGTGATGGCCGACCTCATGCCGCAATTCGAGGCGGAGACCGGCATGAAGCTCAACATCACCTCGCCGGCGGTCGGCCCGCTGATCGAGAAGACGCTGCAGAACCTGAAGGCCGATCGCTCCGGCTTCGAGCTGATCAACTACCTGGGCTTCCTCACCACCCAGCAGGTCGGCGGCGGTTATTTCGACCAGCTGAACCCGTACATCGACAATGCCGAGGAGACTCCGCCGGACTGGGACTTCGCCGACTTCATTCCCAACGCGGTCAAGAATGTCGGCCTCTTCGACCTGAAGAACCACAAGCGCGGCGTCGGCAACGACGTCTACGGCATCCCCGGCATGCACAGCGGGTCGGTGATCTACTTCTACCGCAAGGACCTGTTCGATGCGGCCGGCCTCAAGCCGGCCAAGACCTGGGACGAGTTCCGCGACACCGCCAAGGCGCTGCACAGCGACAAGGTCGCCGGCTGCAGCTTCATCGGCGCCAACGACTTCTCGCTCGCCTTCGTCGAGTGGTACACGCGCTTCGTCACCAACGGCGGCGTGCTGATGACCGGCGACCCGAACGGCAAGGACTTCCGGCCGCAGGTCAACTCGGAGCCCGGCATCAAGGCGCTCCAGCTGCTGATCGACTGCCTGCCCTACGCGCCGAAGAACGTCACCCAGTACGCCTACTCGGAGAACGTCGACGGCTTCTCGACCGGCAAGATCGCGCAGATGATCTTCTGGTCGACGATCGCCGGGCCGGTCTTCGACAAGGAGCGCTCGCTGGTCGCCGACAAGACCGGCACGGCGCAGGTCCCGGCGGCGCCCGGCCAGCAGCCGCGCGGCATCCAGGGCGGCTGGGGCCTCGGCATCCCGAAGAACGCCGACCCCGCCAAGAAGGCGGCGGCCTGGCGGGCGCTGACCTGGATCACCAGCAAGAAGGTCAACCGCTACGAGGTCGAGAAGTACCAGATCGACGCCAACCGCATCTCGACCTTCAAGGACCCCGAGCTGCTGAAGATGTACCCCTATCTCACGGACTCGATGGAGGCGATCGCCACCGCCTCGACCCTGCCGACCTCGAACATCCCGGAGACCTTCCAGCTCAACGACGTGATGAACGTCGAGTTCAACAAGGCGCTGATCGGCGGCCAGGACGCCAAGACCGCCTGCGACAACGTCCAGAAGCAGTGGGAAGCCATCCTGCGCAAGGGCGGCCACCTGACCTGACGCGGTCCGGGGCACTCCCCTGCCCTCCCTTCCCCTTGCGGGGGAAGGTTGGGCGGGGGGGTGCCGCGGCACCCTGCCTGGGGGCCACGCCCCAACCCTGACCTTCCCCCGCAATGGGGGAAGGGAAACGACAGAGCAGCGACCACCCGAGAGCCGCCGGAATGAGCATCAGCAGCGCGGCCGCCCGGCGGCCTCTCACCATCGGGCATCTCGACCACCGGGGCACGGCCGTGCTGCTGCTGCTCGGCCCCTGCCTGCTCTACATGATCGTCTTCGCGATCTACCCCCTGATCTACAGCTTCAAGCTGTCCCTGACGGACCTGCGCGCCGCCGACGCCACCGGGCACTGGGTCGGGCTCGGCAACTACTGGGACCTGCTGCACGACGAGTTCTTCTGGAACGCCACCAAGAACAGCGCGATCATGGTGGTCGCCAGCGTCGCCATCGAGGTGGTCGGCGGCGTCGCCCTGGCGATGTTCTTCAACCTGCACCTCAAGGGCTCGGCCTTCGTCCGCGGCATCCTGGTGCTGCCGATGCTGATCACGCCGATCGTCGTCGGCGTGATGTGGCGCTCGCTGCTCAACCCCGACTGGGGGCTGCTCAACTGGGTCATCACCGAGCTGGGCTTCGAGCAGCCGAACTGGCTGGGCTCGGTCGAGATGGCGATGAAGACGCTGATCCTGGTCGACGCCTGGCAGTGGACCCCGTTCATCTTCGTCATCGTCTATGCCCGGCTGCAGGCGCTGCCGCACGACGTCATCGAGGCGGCGCAGATCGACGGCGCCGGGCGCTTCGCCACCTTCCGCCATATCACCCTGCCGCTGCTGATGCCGGCGATCGTCTTCGCCGCGGTGTTCCGCGCGGTCGACGCCTTCCGCTCCTTCGACCTGATCTTCGGGCTGACCTATGGCGGGCCGGCGCGCAGCACCACGACGCTCGCCTTCTTCTCCTTCCAGAACGGCTTCCACTTCCAGAACTACGGCTACGCCGCGGCGATCGCCTACATGATGCTGCTGATCCTGATGATCGGCACCACGGTGCTGCTGCGCTACGTGCAGATGCGCCCGGGACACGCCCAGTGAGGGTCGCCCCGTGAGCCGGATCCTCCTGCGGCAGCGCGCCGGCCGGGCCTTCGCCTATGTCGTGCTGGTGGCGCTCGCCCTGTTCGGCATGGCCCCCTTCCTCTACATGCTGGTGCTGTCCTTCATGCGCCGGATCGACATCCTGTCGCAGGTGCCGCCCAGCCTGTCCTTCCAGTGGAAGACCATCGCCAGCAGCTACCGCCAGGTGCTGTTCACCCAGGGCTTCCTCGAGTTCGTCGGCAACTCGGTGCTGATCGTCGGCATCTCCACCCTGCTGGCGCTGATCATCGGTACCCCGGCGGCCTACGCCTTCTCCCGCCTGCCCTTCCGCGGCAAGCAGCAGCTGGGCAACACCATCCTCAGCATGCGCTTCATGCCGCCGATCGCCGTCGCCATCCCGCTCTTCCTGATGGTGCGCGCGGTCGGGCTGCGCGATTCCTATCCCGGGCTGATCCTGCCCTACACCGCCTTCTCGCTGCCGCTCGTCGTCTGGATCATGATCGGCTTCTTCGACGAGGTGCCGCGCGAGCTCGACGACGCCGCCCAGGTCGATGGCTGCACCCATCTCAGCCTGCTCTGGCGGGTGCTGCTGCCGATCGTCCGCCCGGGCATGGTGACGGCGGCGCTGTTCGGCGCGATCTTCGTCTGGAACGAGTTCCTGGTGGCGCTCTACGTCATCGACTCGCGCGGGCTGCAGACCATCTCGCTGGGCGCCGCCACGCTGGTCAGCGCCGAGCATCCGATCGACTGGAACATCTCGGCCGTGGTCGGGGTGGTGACGGTCGTGCCGATGCTGATCTTCTCCCTTCTGGTGCAGCGCTACATCGTGCGCGGCCTCACTGCAGGAGCGGTTAAATGAGCAGGACGCCCATCGGCAAGGCCCGGCCCGGCGCGCCGGAGCTGATCGCGAGCGGTCTCGGCTGGCCGGAGGGGCCGACGGTACTGCCCGACGGATCGCTGGTCTTCGTCGACAGCTACCGCATGGAGATCACCGTCGTCGACGGCGACCGCGCGCCGCGCCGCTACGCCTATACGGCAGGCGCGCCGAACTCCTGCGTGCTCGGCGCCGCGGGCGAGCTCTATGTCTGCCAGAACGGCGGCACGGTCGGCCCATGGCGCGCCGCCGAGATGGTCGACGCCTCGATCCAGCGGGTGCGCGAGGGCGGCAAGGCCGAGACGGTGATCACCGCGGTCGCAGGGATCAAGCTGAACGGGCCCAACGACCTGGTCTTCGCGCCGGACGGCAGCCTGGTCTTCTCCGACCCCGGCACCTACAACCCGAAGGACCCCGATCCCAGCTACATCCACCGCCTCCTGCCGGACGGCACCGCCAAGGTCCTGGTCGCCTTCCCGAAGCCGGTATTCCCCAACGGCGTCGCCGCCGAGCCCGACGGCTCGATCGTCTGGGAC
Organism: Dongiaceae bacterium; assembly: GCA_046349435.1. Classification (GTDB taxonomy): domain Bacteria; phylum Pseudomonadota; class Alphaproteobacteria; order Dongiales; family Dongiaceae; genus JAXMCI01. The sequence goes on from JAXMCI010000016.1 coordinate 168,618, forward strand.
GAGTCCTATACCGGCCGGGTGGGCCGCATCCGGCCGGACGGCAGGATCGAGGATCTCGGCCGGCTGCCCGGGGACAACCCGATCCCGGACGGCCTCAAGGTCGGCGCCGACGGCCGGCTCTACGTCACCGACATCGTCGCCAAGGGCATCCACGTGCTGCAGCCGGACGGGCGGCCCGAGGGCTTCATCCCCTGCGCCGCGGCGCCGACCAACTGCGCCTTCGATGGCGAGACGCTGTGGGTGACCGACGCCGGCGTGCTCGCCGTCAGCACCGAGCCGTCGAGCAACGGCGCCATCTGGCGCCTGCATGTGCCGGGTGGCGGCGCCCCGACCTGGAAGGGCAGCATCGCCACCCCGAAGCGCCAGGGGTGACGCCATGACGACAGCCGCGACGGCCGGCCGCCTGAGCCCCGAGGACGTCGCCCGCTACCGGGAGCGGGGCTATCACTATCCGGTGCGGGCGATGAGCGCCGAGAAGGCCGCCTGGTTCATGCGCAAGCTGGAGGCGCACGAGGCGGCGCACGGCAAGCTGCAGGGCGCGCTGCGCCACAAGGCGCATCTCTATCTCACCTGGCTCGACGAGCTGGTGCGGATGCCCTCGATCCTCGACGCGGTCGGCGACATCCTCGGGCCCGACCTGATGGTCTACAGCACGAGCTTCTTCATCAAGGAGCCGCACGATCCCGGCTACGTCTCCTGGCACCAGGACGCCCATTACTGGGGCCTCGATTCCGGCGACGTGGTGACCGCCTGGATCGCGCTGCTCGACAGCGACCACGGGAACGGCGCCATGCGGGTGGTGCCGGGCACGCATCTCGTCGACCTGCCGCATGTCGACACCTTCGCGAAGAACAACATGCTGTCGCGCGGCCAGGAGGTGGCGGTCGATCTCGGCGGCCGCGGCTTCGTCGAGATGGAGCTGAAGGCGGGCGAGATGTCGCTCCACCATGTCGGCATCGTGCACGGCTCCGAGCCGAACAACTCCGACCGGCGCCGCGTCGGCTTCGCGGTGCGCTACATGGCGCCGCACGTGAAGCAGACGATCGTGGCCACCGACGGCGCCACCCTGGTCCGCGGCACCGACCGCTACCATCATTTCGAGCACGAGCCCTCGCCCAAGGCCGACATGGACCCGGAGGCGGTCGCCTTCCACAAGTTCGCCATGGACCGGCTGAGCAACGTGGTGATGAAGGACGCGGCGGCGCCGTTCAATCCGCGGTAGCGCAACCGCGCTCCCTCTCCCGCTTGCGGGAGAGCGACTGTGTCGCTGGTCAAGCGTTTGCGAGCCATGGCTGGGCGTCTCTGAGGATGGCGTTTGCGATGGTAAGGAGCTTTCGCATGCAGGCGACGAGGGCGACCTTTGGTGCCTTTCCGGCTGCGGCGAGGCGATCGTAGAAGGCCTTGATGACCGGGTTCCTTCGGGATGCGGTGAGGGCTGCCATGTAGAGGACGGCCCTGACTGCGGCGCGGCCGCCGAAGATCTGGCGGCGGCCTCGGAACTGGCCACTGTCGCGGTTGAAGGGAGCGACGCCGGCGAGGGCAGCGATTTGCTTGTGGCTGAGCGATCCGAGTTCCGGGAGTTCGGCGATCAGCGTCCGAGCGACGGTTGGGCCGAAGCCCGGAATGGAGGTGAGCAGGTTCTCCTTGTCCCGCCAGGCGGGCGTGCCACGGATGTTGTGGTCGATGTCCTGCTCGAGTGCTGTGAGCTCCTTCTGCAGCATGTCGATGTGCCGCTGGATAGCCTTGTGCAGACGCTTCTGGCGGACCAGCCGCTGACGGTTACGCTCGGCCACCACCATTTCGATGATCTGGCGGCGGCGGGCGACCAGCTCGCCGAGCGCCTGGGCGGCCTCGTCGGGAATCGGTCGCGGCTCCGGCTTTATCGCCTCGGCGAAGTGGGCGATCGCCGCGGCGTCGAGGGCGTCGGTCTTGGCCAGGCGCCCGGTTGCCTTGGCAAAATCGCGGATCTGGCGAGGGTTCACAACGGCCAGGGGCAGGCGAGCTGCGGCCAGCGCCGCTGCGACGGTGACCTCGAACCCGCCGGTAGCTTCGATCACCACCAGGGCGGGCGCTTGGGCCGTGAGCCGTTCGCACAGAACCGCCAGCGCCTCTCCGTCACGACCAAGCGCGAAGCTCTCGCCACTCGGACGCAGGTTCACGTCGAGGCGATCCTTGGAAACATCGATGCCGACATAAACTGCTTCCATGACCCAGCCTTGCGAATACGGACTCGCGCTGCGGCGGCCCAAGCGACTGTCCGGGTTCACAGAATCGGCGGACGGGGCCGCTTGCTCTCCCGCGGTCTCCAACGACCTGAGGGCCTGCGGGCTCC
>JAXMCI010000017.1:0-149865 GCA_046349435.1 Dongiaceae bacterium
AGGTCGACGCGCTGGTCCGCCTCGCCGAGGCCTGGGATCCGGAGCGGATGGACGCGCTGCTGCTGCTGCAGCCGACCGTCACCGCGGTCGGCTATGACGGGATCGGCGACTTTCAGCTCGACCAGGAGGGGCGGGTCCGCCGCCGCCGGGCCTGGGAGGTGGCGCCGTTCCTCTACAGCGGTATCGAGATCGTCCATCCCCGCCTGTTCGACGGCGCGCCGGACGGGTTCTTCTCGCTCAACCTGCTGTGGGACCGCGCCATCGAGGCGGGCCGGCTGTTCGGGCTGCGCCACGACGGCGAGTGGTACCACGTCAGCACCCCGGCGCAGCTCGCCGAGGTCGAGGCGCGGCTGGGCGGCCGCAGCGCCGACTACTACGTCCTATGACGGGCGCCGCCGCGGCGGCCCGTGTCTTCACCATCCCACCCGGGGTCGGGTTCGTCGATGCGCTGGCGGCCGCGCTGCTGGCCGAGGGTGCGGCCGACCCGCTGGCGCTGGCCGACGTCACCGTGCTGCTGCCGACCCGGCGCAGCGCCCGCGCCCTCCAGGAGGCGCTGCTCCGCCGCAGCGACGGCCGGCCGCTGCTGCTGCCCCGCCTGCAGCCGCTCGGCGACGTCGACGTCGACGCGCTGGAGCTGGGATCGGGCGAGGGCGAGGACGGCGCCGCCGCCCTGTCGCTGCCGCCCGCCCTGCCGCCGCTGCGCCGCCAGCTGGTGCTGACCCGGCTGGTGCTGCGCTACGAGCGGGCCGGGGCGCAGCCCGACCAGGCGGCGCGGCTGGCCGCCGATCTCGGCCGGCTGCTCGACGAGGTCGGCACGCACGGCCTGGGCTTCGACCGGCTGGCCGGCCTGGTGCCGGCCGACTATGCCCGGCACTGGCAGGAGACGCTGCGCTTCCTCGCCATCCTGACCGAGCACTGGCCGGCGATCCTGGCCGAGCTCGGGGCGATCGACGCGGTCGAGCGGCGGGACCGGCTGCTGCGGGCCCGCGCCGCCGCCTGGGCGGCCGCCCCGCCGCCCGGCCCGGTGATCGCCGCCGGCTCGACCGGCAGCATCCCGGCGACCGCCGGGCTGCTGGCGGTGATCGCCCGCCTGCCGCAGGGCCGCGTCGTGCTGCCCGGGCTCGACCGCCAGGCCGACGACGCCACCTGGGAGGCGATCGGCCGCGACCCCGGCCATCCCCAGCACGGGCTGCACCAGCTGCTCGACCGGCTCGGCGTCGCCCGGACCGAGGTCGGCGACTGGCCGGTCGCCGGCCTCGCCGCGACGCCGCCGGCGCGCGGCCGGGTGCTGGCCGAGGCGCTGCGCCCGGCCGAGACCACCGAGGCCTGGGGCGCCTCGCTGCCCGACGCGGCGGCGCGCGAGCGCGCCCGGCTCGGGCTCGCCGGGGTCCGGCGGATCGACTGTCCCGGGCCGGCCGAGGAGGCGCGAGTCATCGCGCTGCTGCTGCGCGAGCGGCTGGAGCGGCCGGGCGAGCGGGCGGCGCTGGTGACGCCGGACCGCACGCTGGCCCGCCGGGTCGCCGCCGAGCTGGCGCGCTGGGACATCGCGATCGACGATTCGGCGGGCGAGCCGCTGGCCGACACCCCGCCCGGCATCTTCCTGCGGCTGACCGCCGGGCTGCTGGTCGAGCGGCTGGCGCCGGTGCCGCTGCTGGCGCTGCTCAAGCATCCGCTGGCGGCCGGCGGCCGCGAGCCGGCGGCGCTGCGCCGGCTGGCGCGCCGGCTCGACCGCAAGCTGCGCGGGCCGCGGCCGGCGCCGGGACCGGACGGGCTGCGGGCGGCGCTCGGCAAGGAGGAGCCGGAGCTGGCCGCCTGGCTGGCCGGGCTGGAGGCGATGGCGGCGCCGTTCGCCGCCCTGCTCGCCGCCCCGGCGGCGCCGCTCGGCGCGCTGCTCGCGGCGCATGCCGATTTCGCCGAGGCGATGGCCGCGACCGCGGCAGAGCCAGGGGCGGCGCGGCTGTGGGCCGGCGATGCCGGCGAGGCGGCCGCCACGTTCGTCGCCGAGCTGGCGGAAGCGGCCGACGCGCTGGGCGAGGTGGCCGGCGAGCGCTATCCGGCGCTGCTCGCCGCGCTGCTCGCCGGCCGGGCCGTGCGGCCGCGCTGGGGCAGCCATCCGCGGCTCGCCATCTGGGGCCTGCTCGAGGCCCGGCTGCAGCATGCCGACCTGCTGGTGCTGGGCGGCCTCAACGAGGGCAGCTGGCCGGCCGACGCGGCCGGCGATCCCTGGCTCAGCCGGCCGATGCGCGCCGCCTTCGGCCTGCCGCCGCCGGAGCGCCGCACCGGCCAGGCGGCGCACGATTTCGCCCAGGCCTTCTGCGCCCCCGAGGTGGTGCTGACCCGCTCGCTGCGGGTCGAGGGCGCGCCCACCGTGCCGTCGCGCTGGCTGCTGCGGCTGGAGGCCTATTGCCAGACGGCAGGGCTGGAGACGCCGCGCGCCATGGCGGCGCCGTGGCTGGCCTGGCAGGCGGCGCTCGACGCCCCCTCCCGCGTCGCGCCGCTGCCGGCGCCGCGGCCGCGCCCGCCGGTCGCCGCCCGGCCGCGCGAGCTGCCGGCCACCCAGGTCGAGCAGTGGATGCGCGATCCCTACGCCATCTATGCCCGCTACGTGCTGCGGCTGAAGGCGCTGGAGCCGCTCGACGCGCCGCTCGGCGCCGCCGACCGCGGCAGCCTGATCCACGAGACGCTCGACCGCTTCGTCGCGGGGTGCCCGGGGCCGCTGCCGCCCGACGCGCTCGACCAGTTGCTGGCGGCCGGCCGGACGACCTTCGAGGCGGCACTGGCCCAGCCGGCGGTCTGGGCGTTCTGGTGGCCGCGCTTCGAGCGCATCGCCCGCTGGTTCGTCGCGACCGAGGCCGAGCGGCGACCCGGCCTCGCCGTGCTGGCGAGCGAGATCAAGGGAACGCTGGTCCTGGCCGCGCCGGCCGGCCCCTTCACCCTGACCGCACGGGCCGACCGGGTGGAGCGGCGGCGCGACGGCGGCGTCGTCCTGGTCGACTACAAGACGGGCACGCCGCCCAAGCAGCGGGACATCGAGCTGGGCTTCGCGCCGCAGCTGCCGCTCGAGGCGGCGATCGCCATGGGCGGCGGCTTCCCCGGCCTGCCGGCCGCGCCGGTGGCGGCGCTGGAGCACTGGCGGCTCACCGGCGGCACGGTGCCGGGCCAGATCTGCCCGGTCGAGGGCGACCCGGCGGCGCTCGGCGCCGAGGCCCTGGCCGGGCTGGCCGCCCTGGTCGCCGCCTTCGATGACCCGGCGACGCCCTACGAGGCCCGGCCGGCGCCGCGCTACGCGCCGCGCTTCAGCGACTACGCCCATCTCGCGCGCATTGCGGAGTGGGCGGTGCTGCCGGGAGACGACGAGTGACCGCGGCGCCCGACAGCCAGCTCAAGGACGATGCGAACCGCGCCCAGCGGCGGGCGGCCGATCCCCGCAAGTCGGTCTGGGTCGGCGCCTCGGCCGGCTCCGGCAAGACCAAGGTGCTGACCGACCGGGCGCTGGCGCTGATGATGGCCGGCACGCCGCCGCACCGGCTGCTCTGCCTGACCTTCACCAAGGCGGCCGCCGCCGAGATGGCCAACCGGCTGGCGCATCGCCTGACGCAGTGGGCGGCGGCCGGCGATGCGGCGCTGGGCGAGGACCTCTTCGAGCTCACCGGCCGGGCGGCCGAGGCGGAGGACCTGCACCGCGCCCGCCGGCTGTTCGCCCGGGTGCTGGAATGCCCGGGCGGGATGAAGATCCAGACCATCCACGCCTTCTGCCAGTCGCTGCTCCGCCGCTTCCCGCTGGAAGCCGGCATCCCGCCCTATTTCGAGCCGCTCGACGAGCGCAGCGCCGCCGAGCAGATGCTGGCAGCGCGCGAGACGGTGCTGGCCGAGGCGCGGGCCGGCCGCGCGCCGGCGGTGTCGGCGGCGCTCGGCACCGTCACGGCGCTGATCGGCGAGGCCGAGTTCGGCGAGCTGCTGCAGGCGCTGGCGGCCGAGCGCGGCCGGGTGGCGGCGGCGCTGGCGGCAGGGCCGGAGGCGCTGGCCCGGCGGCTGCGCGCGCGGCTGGGCGTGGCGCCCGGCGCACCGCCGCGGGGCTGCTGGAGGCCGGCGTCGCCGACGAGGCGCTCGAGCTGCTCGGGCTGCGGCTGGCCGTCGCCGCGCTCCGGGCCGGCAGCAAGACGGACCGCGAGCGCGGCGACGCGATCGCCGCCTGGCTGGCCGAGCCGGCGCTGCGGGCGAGCCGCTTCGCCGGCCATTGCCGCGCCTTCCACACCAAGGAGGGCGAGATCCTCGCCACCCTGATCACCAGGAACGCGGCGCAGCGCGCGCCCGGCGCCGAGACCGTCCTGCTGGCCGAGGCGAAGCGCCTGCTCGACCTGCGGGAGCGCTGGCGTGCCGCCACCCTGGCCGAGGCCACCGAGGCGCTGCTGACCCTGGCGGGCGCCATGCTGCAGGCCTACCAGCGGCAGAAGCAGCGGCGCGCCCAGCTCGACTACGACGACCTGATCCTGCTGACCCGCGACCTGCTCGCCACCGAGGGGGTGGCGCCCTGGGTGCTGTTCAAGCTCGATGGCGGGCTCGACCACATCCTGATCGACGAGGCGCAGGACACCAGCCCGGAGCAGTGGGAGGTGGTGCGCCGGCTGGCCGAGGAGTTCTTCGCCGGGGAGGGCGCGCGGCCGCAGCCGCGCACCCTGTTCGTGGTCGGCGACGTCAAGCAGTCGATCTTCAGCTTCCAGGGCGCCGATCCGGCAGCCTTCGGCCGCATGCGCGACCATTTCTGCGCCCGGGCCGAGGCCGCCCGGCAGCACTGGGACGACGTGCCGCTGACCATCTCCTTCCGCTCGACCGCGGCGGTGCTGACCGCGGTCGACCGCGTCTTCGCCCGCGCCGCGGCCAGCGACGGGGTGGCGCTGGACGGGCGGCCGATCGCGCACCGGCCGTTCCGCGTCGGCGCCCCGGGGCTGGTCGAGCTGTGGCCGCCGGCGGTGCCGCTCGAGGAGGACGAGCCGGCGGCCTGGGCGCCGCCGACCCGGCGCATGCCGGCCGACTCGCCGCGCGCCCGGCTGGCCCGGCTGATCGCCGCGCGCATCGCGGCGATGGTCGGGCGCGAGCCGCTCGCCTCGCGCGGCCGGCTGGTCCAGGCCGGCGACGTCATGGTGCTGGTCCGCCGCCGCAACGGCTTCGTCGACGAGCTGATCCGCGAGCTGAAGCAGCGTGCCGTGCCGGTCGCCGGCATCGACCGCATGGTGCTGACCGACCAGCTCGCCGTCATGGACCTGATGGCGGTCGGCCAGTTCCTGCTGCAGCCGGGCGACGACCTGACCCTGGCGGCGCTGCTCAAGTCGCCGCTGGTCGGGCTGTCCGAGGAGGCGCTGCTCGAGCTGGCGCACGGCCGCGGCCCCCGCGAGCGGCTGTGGCCGGCGCTGCGGGCGCGGCAGGAGGAGCCGGCCTTCGCTGCGGCCCACGTGCTGCTCGCCGGGCTGCTGGCGCGGGCCGACCAGGTGCGGCCCTACGAGCTCTATGCCGACCTGCTGGGCCGCGGCGGCGGCCGGCACCGGCTGCTCGAGCGGCTCGGCCCCGACGCCGCCGACCCGATCGAGGAGTTCCTCAACCTCGCCCTGCAGCACGAGCGCAGCCACGTGCCCTCGCTGCAATCCTTCCTCGCCTGGCTCGCCGCCGGCGGCGTCGAGATCAAGCGCGACCTGGAGCAGGAGACCGGCGGCCAGGTGCGGGTGCTGACGGTGCACGGCGCCAAGGGGCTGCAGGCGCCGGTCGTCTTCCTGCCCGACACCATGGCGGCGCCGCAGCTGGCGGCCCGGCTGATGTGGACCGAGGACGGGCTGCCGCTGTGGTCGCCGCGGGTCGACCATGACGAGACGGTGGCGGCCGGCGCGCGCCAGGCGCGCAAGGCGGCGGTGGCGCGCGAATATCGCCGGCTGCTCTACGTCGCGATGACCCGGGCGGAGGACCGCCTCTATGTCTGCGGCTGGCTGGGCGCCCGCGCGGCCGCGGCCGATTGCTGGTACCGGCTGATCGCCGAGGGGCTGGCCGGCAGCGGCGAGACCTTCGCCTTCGACAGCCGCGCCGAGCTCGGCCCGCGCGACGGCTGGCAGGGCGAGGGGATCCGCCTGGCCGACCGCCGCCGCGTCCGTCGCGCTTGCCCGGTGCCGGCCGCCCCGGCCGAGGGCGCCGTCGTGCCGGGCTGGCTCGGCCGGCCGCCGCCGCCCGAGCCGAGCCCGCCGCGGCCGCTGGTGCCCTCGCGCCGTCGGCGCCGAGCCGGCGGTGCGGCCGCCGCTCGCCGCCGGCCGCGCGCGCCGCCTTCGAGCGCGGCCGGCTGGTGCACCGGCCATCGAGCTGCTGCCGACCTGCCGGCGGCCGAGCGCGGCGCCGCCTGCCGCCGCTGGCGGCCAGCCCGGCCACGGCCTGGCGGGCCCGAGCAGGCGGCGCTGGCGGCCGAGATCATGCGCCTGCTCGAGGATCCCGCCTGCGCCGCGCTGTTCGGCCCGGGCTCGCGCGCCGAGGTGCCGGTGATCGGCCGGCTGGCCGGGCCGGCGGGCGGCGTGCTGGTGCTGAGCGGGCGGATCGACCGGCTGCTGGTCGAGCGCGAGCGGGTGCTGATCGTCGACTACAAGACCAACCGCCCGCCGCCCCATCGCGCCGAGGATGTGCCGGCCGTCTACCTGCAGCAGATGGCGGCCTACCGCGCCGCGCTGGCCCTGATCTATCCCGGGCGGCGCGTCGAGTGCGCGCTGCTGTGGACCGACGGGCCGCGGCTGATGGCGCTGCCGGCGCCGCTGCTGGCCGGCTTCGCGCCGGCCGCCGTGGCCGGTTGATCTGCATCAAGGCTCGGCCGGACGCACTTTGGCAGGCTGCGGGGGAGCGGTTTTTCTCGGGAGGGTTTCGCCTTGCAGGTATCGGATGTCATGACGGTCGATGTCGTGTCGGTGACGGCCGACACCCCGGTCGACGCCATCGCCCGGCTGATGATCGAGAAGCGCATCTCCGGCGTGCCGGTGCTCGATGCCGGCCAGCGGGTGATCGGCATGGTCAGCGAAGGCGATTTGATCCGGCGCAGCGAGACCGACACCTCGCGCCGGCGCTCCTGGTGGCTGCAGCTGCTGTCGCCGAACACCGAGCTGGCCAGCGAGTACGTCAAGGAGCACGGCCGCCGCGCCGAGCACGTGATGAGCCGCAACGTCGTGACGGTGGCCGAGAGCGCCTCGCTGCGCGAGGTCGCCGACCTGCTGGAGCGCCACGCCATCAAGCGCGTGCCGGTGCTGCGCGACGGCCGGCTGGTCGGCATCGTCAGCCGCGCCAACCTGCTGCGGGCGCTGGCCAGCGCCGGCGGCCCGCCGCCCGCCGCCCGCGGCGACGAGGCGATCCGCGAGGCGCTGCTGGCCGAGCTGCGCCGGCAGAAATGGGCGCAGGCCGCGCCCGGCAACGTCATCGTCACCGACGGCGTCGTCCATCTCTGGGGCAACGTGCTGTCGGACGAGGAGCGCACCGCGCTGCGCGTCGCCGCCGAGAACGCGCCGGGCGTGCGCGGCGTCGAGGACCACATGCCATCGCCCGTGGTGGCGCTCTCGCCTCTCCCGCTTGCGGAGAGGCGCGCCGCGGCGAGCCGCGCGGTGCCGCGCGATCACCCTGCCCGTCGCTGGCGCGACGAGGCCGCGTTTGTGGGCGAGGGGGAACCTGCCGGGCTTGCGGGCCGGCGGGCGGCGTGCAGAATCGCGGCCTTGCCACCGACGAGGCCCGATCGTGGACCAGTCCCGGCCTTTCGCTTCGCTCTACTCGCACGGATTCGTCAGGGTCGCGGCCTGCACGCCGCGGCTGCGCGTCGCCGATCCCGCCTACAACGCCGCCGAGACGCTGGCGCTGGCGCGCCGCGCCGCCGCCGACCATGCCGCGGTCGCGCTGTTCCCCGAGCTCGGGCTCGCCGCCTACACTTCCGACGACCTGTTCTTCCAGGACGCGCTGCTCGACGGGGTCGAGGCCGGCCTGGCCAGGCTGATCGAGGCCAGCCGCGATCTATTCCCGGTGATCGTCGTCGGCGCGCCGCTGCGCGGCCCGGCGCAGCTCTTCAACTGCGCCGTCGCAATCCACCGCGGCCGCGTGCTCGGCGTGGTGCCGAAGAGCTACCTGCCGAACTACCGCGAGTTCTACGAGAAGCGCTGGTTCGCCACCGGCGCCGGCGCGGCCGAGCGCGAGATCCGCGTCGCCGGGACGGTGGCGCCGTTCGGCACCGACCTGCTGCTCGCCGCCGAGGACTGCCCCGAGCTCGTGCTGCATGTCGAGATCTGCGAGGACCTCTGGGCGCCGATCCCGCCGAGCAGCTACGGCGCGCTGGCCGGCGCCACCGTGCTGGCCAACCTGTCGGCCAGCAACATCACCGTGGGCAAGGCCGAGTATCGCCGGCTGCTCTGCGCCGGGCAGTCCGGGCGCTCGATCGCCGGATATCTCTATGTCGGCGCCGGCCCCGGCGAATCGACCACCGACCTCGCCTGGGACGGCCACGCGCTGATCTACGAGAACGCCGCGCTGCTCGCCGAGAGCCGGCCCTTCCCGAGCGAGGGCGGCCTGATCGCCGCCGACCTCGACCTCGACCGGCTGCGCCAGGAGCGGGCGCGCACCACCAGCTTCGCCGACTGCGTCGCGCTGCACCGGTCGCGGCTGGAGGGCTGGCGCCGCATCCCCTTCCGGCTGGAGCCGCCGGCGGAGGTCGTGCCGCTCCGGCGCACCATAGGACGATTCCCCTACGTCCCGCCGGACCGCGGCGAGCGCCGGCAGCGCTGCGAGGAGGTGCATGCCATCCAGGTCCAGGGGCTGGCCACCCGGATGCAGGCGAGCGGCATCGGCAAGCTGGTGATCGGCATCTCGGGCGGGCTCGATTCGACCAACGCGCTGCTGGTCGCGGTCAAGGCCTGCGAGCGGCTCGGCCTGCCCCGCGGCAACGTGCTCGCCTTCACCATGCCGGGCTTCGCCACTGGCAAGCGGACCTACGACAACGCCTGGGCGCTGATGCGGGCGCTGGGCGTCGCCGCCGAGGAGATCGACATCCGGCCCTCGGCGACGCAGATGCTGCGCGACATCGGCCATGCCCATGCGCGCGGCGAGGCGGTCTACGACGTCACCTTCGAGAACGTCCAGGCGGGCGAGCGCACCTCGCATCTCTTCCGGCTGGCCAACGACCGCGGCGGGCTGGTGGTCGGGACCAGCGACCTCTCCGAGCTGGCGCTGGGATTCACCACCTACGGCGTCGGCGACCACATGGCGCATTACGGGGTCAACGCCTCGGTGCCGAAGACGCTGATCCGCCACCTCATCCGCTGGGCCGCCGACAGCGGCGAGTTCGACGCCGCGGCGGCGGCGGTGCTGCGCGACATCCTGGAGACCGAGATCTCGCCCGAGCTGGTGCCGCCGACGGCGGACGGCGCGGTGCAGCGCTCCGAGGACACGGTCGGCCCCTATCCGCTGCAGGACTTCAATCTCTATTACGTCAGCCGCTTCGGCTTCCGTCCGAGCAAGGTCGCCTTCCTCGCCCACCATGCCTGGGGCGCGCTGGCGAGCGGCGAGTGGCCCGACACGGTGCCGGAGGCCGACCGCCGCGCCTACGACCTGCCGACCATCGTGCACTGGCTCGAGATCTTCATCCGCCGCTTCTTCCAGCAGAGCCAGTTCAAGCGCTCGGCCCTGCCCAACGCGCCCAAGGTCGGCTCCGGCGGCTCGCTCTCGCCGCGCGGCGACTGGCGCGCCCCCAGCGACTCGCGGGCCGACATCTGGCTCGAGGAGCTGCGGCGGGTGCCGGTGGACGACGCGGTGCCGGGCGAGGGGCGCTGACCTGCGGCGGGGACCATCTTACACCTGGTCTGTCATCCCGGCGAAAGCCGGGATCCACCGTGCCGCATCGCGATTGCGGATAGATGGATCCCGGCTTCCGCCGGGATGACAAGAAGGGATCAGTGACGCCGCGATGGACGGGGCGCCGGGTCTCGCCGTGATGAAGCAACATCGATCCGCAGCCCGTCGACGAAGACGTCGAGCAGGCGCAGCACGCTCGCCTGCCAGCCGGGCTGGTCGTGCATGTAGCACATGCCGATCAGCGCCCTGAGCAGGTCCTGGGGGCTGACGTCGGCGCGGATCCGGCCGGCGGCGGCGGCGCGGTCGAGCAGGGCGCCGATCGCCTGGGTCAGGCGCTCGGAGGCGTGGGCGCGGAGCTCCGAGGAGCCCTGCACGGCGAGCGCCAGCGCCGCCGCCATGCCCTTCTTGGTGGCGACGAACTCGACGTTGGAGCGCAGCCAGCGGCGCAGCGCCTCGACCGGATCGGGCTCCGCCTTCAGCTGCTCCGCCAGCTCGGAGAGCTGCTGCACCTCGCGCCGGTAGACCGCCTCGAACAGCGCCTCGCGGGTGGGAAAATGGCGGTAGAGCGTGCCGATGCCGACCCCGGCGCGGCGCGCCACCGCCTCGAGGCTCGCCTCCGGCCCACCGGCGCCGAGCACCGCCTTGGCCGCCTCGAGCACCCGCTCGCGATTGCGCACCGCGTCGGCGCGCGGCTTGCGGCGGGAGTCCGGAACCTGGTCGGGCGATCGAGCATTCATCGTCGTGCCGCTTGAAAAGCGGAGGCAACCTCCGTATGTTGAATAAACGGAGGAACCCTCCAGATAGTGTCCCGCGCCCGGCAGCGCGCCGACCTCCTGCCGCACCGCCTGTCCCGGCTGCCCCCGACCATAGCACCGATCGGAGCTCCCGCATGACCCACGCCATCAGCCTCGTCGTGAATGGCGCGCGCCTGGCCGTCACGCTCGACGACCCGCGCGTCACCCTGCTCGATCTCCTGCGCGAGCGGCTGCATCTCACCGGGACCAAGAAGGGATGCGACCGCGGCCAGTGCGGCGCCTGCACCGTGCTGGTCGACGGGCGGCGCATCAATTCCTGCCTGGCGCTGGCGCTCAGCCTCGACGGCGCCGAGATCCTCACCATCGAGGGCGTCGCCGGGAGCGACGGGCTGCATCCGGTCCAGGCCGCCTTCATCGCGCACGACGCCCTGCAATGCGGGTTCTGCACGCCGGGCCAGATCATGAGCGCGATCGGGCTGCTGCGGGAGGGGGAGGCCGACGGCGATCCCGAGCGGATCCGCGAAGGCATGAGCGGCAATCTCTGCCGCTGCGGCGCCTATGCCGGGATCACCGAGGCGGTGCAGGCCGCGGCGCGAAGCCTGGCCGGGGACGGCCGGGAGAATGCGGCATGAACCGCTTCGACTATGTCCGGCCGGCGAGCCTCGCCGAGGCCGTCGCGGCGGCGGCCGAGCCGGGTGCCGCCTACCTGGCGGCCGGGACCAATCTCCTCGACCTGATGAAGGGCGGCATCGCCCGCCCCGCGCGGCTCGTCGACATCACGCGCCTGCCGGGACTGGGCGGCATCGAGCGGCTGGCTGACGGCGGCATGCGCATCGGCGCGCTGGTGCGCAACGCCGATCTCGCGCGCGATGCGGAGCTCGTCCGCGCCTATCCGGCCGTGGCGGAAGCGCTGCTCTCCGGCGCCTCGGCGCAGCTGCGCAACGCGGCGACGGTCGGCGGCAACCTGCTGCAGCGGACGCGCTGCCTCTATTTCCAGGACGCGGCCAGCGCCTGCAACCGGCGCCGGCCGGGTTCCGGCTGCGATGCGCGCCAGGGCGAGAATCGCGGGCACGCAGTGCTGGGCTGGAGCGAGTCCTGCATCGCGACGCATCCCTCCGATTTCTGCGTCCCGCTCGTGGCGCTCGATGCCGTGGTCGAGGTCGAGGGCCGCGTCGGACGCCGCGAGATCCCAATCGGGGATCTCCACCGCCTGCCCGGCGACGCGCCGGAGCGGGAGACTGTGCTCGAGCCCGGCGAGCTGATCGTCGCGCTGCGGCTGCCCGGCGCCGCCCGCGCCTTCGCCGCCCATGCCCGCTACCTCAAGGTCCGCGAGCGCACCTCCTTCGCCTTCGCCGTGGTCTCCGCGGCGGCGGCGCTGCGCCTCCAGGACGGCAGGATCGTCGCCGCCCGCATCGCGCTCGGCGGCGTCGCGGCCAAGCCGTGGCGGGCGCCGCGGCCGAGGCGGAGCTGGCCGGCGCCGAGCCCGGGGACGAGGCCTTCCGCCGCGCCGCCGCGGCGCGCTCGCGCCGGCGCCAGCCCTCCGGCGACAATCGCTTCAAGATCGCGCTGGCGCAGCGCACCGTCGCCCGCGCGCTCCGGCTGGCCGCGGCGGGAACGCCGAGCGCGCATCGCCGCCCTGCCGGCCTCTCCCCTGTCATCCGGAGCCCGCCATGACGCCTGACGACGGCATCGTCCCTTCGCCGCGCCACATCCGGCTCGGCTCGAGCATCGGCCAGCCGCTGACCCGCCGCGACGGCGAGCTGAGGTCACCGGGGCCGCGACCTACGCGGCCGACAATCACCCGCCGGGCTGCTGCACGCGGTGCTGGCGGTCAGCAGCATCGCCCGGGGCCGCGTCACCGGCCTCGACTCGCGGCGGCCAGGGCGCATCCCGGCGTGGTCGAGGTGATGACGGCGGCCAACCGGCCGCCGCTGGCGGGACCCGGACGCCGGACGAGCCCCTTCACCTTCCGGCTCGACCTGCTGCAGGACGACCGCGTGCGCTACGCCGGCCAGCCGATCGCGGTGGTCGTCGCCGAGACGCTCGAGGCCGCCACCGAGGGCGCCGCGCTGCTCGCGCCGCGCTACGCGGCCGAGCCGGCCCGGATCGGGCTCGATGACCGGCGACCTTCGTCCCGCCGGCCGTCGGCTTCGGCCATCCGCCGAGCTGCGGCACGGCGACGTCGAGGCCGGAATGGCCGCCGCGGCCCGGCGCGTCGAGGCGGCGTACGAGACGCCGGCGCAATATCACAACGCGATGGAGCCGCATGCCATCGTGGCGGCCTGGGAGGGCGACCGGCTGGTCATCGACACGCCGAGCCAGACCCGGCGATGACGCAGGGCGGCTCGCCGAGCTGCTCGGCATCCCGGCGGCGAGCATCCTGGTTCGCAACCGTTCCTGGGCGGCGGCTTCGGCTCGAAGGGCTTCGTCGTCGGGCCGCAGGTGCTCGGCATCCTGGCCGCCCGGCTGGTCGGCCGGCCGGTCAAGCTGGTGCTGCGCCGCGAGCAGATGCGGCCCGGTCGGCCATCGCGCGCCGTCGCGCCAGCGGCTGCGGATCGGCGTCGACCGCGACGGCCATCTCACCGCCCTGGAGCAGCACGCCCGGGTGGCGACCAGCAGCTTCGACGAGTTCTTCGAGCCGGCGGCCGAAGCCTCGCACCACCTCTATGCCAGCCCGGTCATCGCCACGACGCACGAGGTGGTGCGGGCGATACCGGCACGCCGCTCTTCATGCGCGCGCCCGGCCACGCCACCGGCTCGATCGCGCTGGAGAGCGCGATCGACGAGGCGGCCGCGGCCTGCGGCCTGGATCCGCTGGCCTTCCGCCTGCGCAGGAGGTGCCGAGGTCGAGCCGCTCTCCGGCAAGCCCTTCTCGTCGAAGGCGCTGCGCGAATGCTACGAGGCGGGCGCGGCGCGCTTCGGCTGGTCGACCCGTCCGCTGGCGCCGCGGCAGATGCGCGACGAGGCCGGCCTGCTGGTCGGCTGGGGCGTCGGCACCGCCACCTTCCCGGCGCTGATGTTCCAGGGCGAGGCGCGCGCCGTGATCCGCGGCGACGGCAGCGGGCTGGTCGAGACGAGCGCCGCGGACATGGGGCAGGGCGCCTGGACGGCGCTCGCCCAGATCGCGGCCGACGGCCTCGGGCTGGAGCTCGACCGGGTCGAGGTCCGGGCCGGCCGCTCCGACCTGCCGGACGCCGGCATCGCCGGCGGCTCGGCCCATACCGCCACGGCCGGGATGGCCATCCACCACGCCGCCGCCGCGGCGCTCGCCGCGCTCGCCGATCTCGCGACCGGCGACGCGCGCTCGCCGCTCTACGGGGCCGGCAATTCCGGGGTGGTGGCGCGCGGCGGACGCCTGCATCGGCGCGACGACGAGCGGCGCAGCGAGAGCTATGCCGAGATCCTGGCGCGGGCCGGGCTGCCGCAGGCCGAGGGCCGCGGCCGGGGTGCGGCCGATCCGGCCGCGCAGGCCGGCCATGCCATGCACGCCCATGGCGCGGTCTTCGCCGAGGTGAAGGTCGATCCGGAGCTCGGCCAGGTCCGCGCCACGCGGCTGGTCGGCGCCTTCGCCGCGGGGCGGGTGATCAATCCCCGGCTGGTGCGCTCCCAGTATCTCGGCGGCATGATCTGGGGCGTCTCCTTCGCGCTGCACGAGCAGGCCGTGACCGACCGCCGCTCCGGCCGGGTGATGAACGCCAACCTCGCCGACTACCATGTCCCGGTGAACGCCGACCTGCCGTGGCTGGAGGCGCTGATCGTCGCGGAGCACGATCCCCACGTGAACGCGCTCGGCATCAAGGGCGTCGGCGAGATCAGCATCACCGGCTCGGCCGGGGCGGTGGCCAACGCGGTCTGGCACGCCACCGGCATCCGGGTCCGTCGCTTCCCGATCCGGATCGAGGACCTGATGGCGGCGGGCCGTTGAAGTGCCCTCTCCCGCGCGCTAGTCGACTCGCCGCTTGGCCAGCTTCCGCGCCAAGGTCCGGCGATGCATGCCGAGACGGCGCGCCGCCTCGGAGATGTTGAAATCCGCGTCCACCAGAGTCTCGTGGATGCGCTCCCACTCCAGCGTCTTGATGGTGGTGGGACGCGCCGTCAGGGCGACGTCCGCGTCTCCGGCGCCTCTGCGGAACGCCGCCTCGATATCGTCGGCGTTGGAGGGTTTCGCCAGATAGTGGCACGCGCCGAGCTTGATCGCTTCGACCGCCGTCGCGATGCTGGCGAATCCCGTGAGCACCACGATCCGAATTCCGGGGTCGTGCTGGCTCAGGGTCTTGATGCATTCCAGGCCGGAGGCCCCGACCAGCTTGAGATCGACGACGGCAAAGTCCGGGGAGCCGTCATGGAGCGCCTGCCTGATCTCCGGCAGGCCGCTGCAATGGACCACGTCGTAGCCGCGGCGCTCGAAGGAGCGCTGCAGCGCCCGGGCAAGGGACCGGTCGTCCTCGACGATGAGGATGGACGGCTTGTCAGCTTCCATGGGCCTCCGCAATTGACAGAGCGGCGATCGGGAGCCGCAACCGGACGACGGCTCCACCATCGGCGTCGTTGGTCGCCGTCACCGCTCCTCCGAGCTTGCGGAGGACATTGACGACGAGAAAGAGCCCGAGGCCGCTCCCGGGACGATTCTTCGTCGACTGGTAGGGCTTTCCGAGCCCCGCGAGCATCTCGGGCGTGAACCCGGGTCCTCTGTCGCGGATCTCGACGAGGAGCTGGTCGCCCTGGCGCGACGTGGCGATCCCGACCCAGTCCGGCGAGGCCTCCAGCGCGTTGTCCAGGACGCTGAACAGGATCTGCTTCAAGATCGCGTCCGAGACGATGGCCTCGTCGGGCGCGAAGCCGTCGACATAGTCGAGCCGGCGCGGCGACCGCGTCCCGCGCCAGGATTCGACCACATGCTGGAGAAAGGCACCCAGGGTGGTCCGCTCGGCCTCCTCTCCCCTGGCCTCGCCCGACGAGACGAGAATTTGGGAGATGATCTCCTTGCAGCGACCGAGCGCTGTCCGCATGTCGGCGAAGTCCTCGGCCAGACCTTGGTCGCCGCGCAACGCCGGCATCCGTTCCCAGTCGTTGAGGATGACCGAGAGGGTAGCCAGCGGCGTGCCGAGCTCGTGCGCCGCGCCCGAGGCCAGCAGGCCCATTCGCACGATCTGCTCCTCCTCGGCTGACTGCCGGGCGAGATCGGCCAGACGCGCGTCACGGTCCCGCAGGTTCCGGGCGATGCGGGTGATGAAGAGGACCAGGAGAACCGCCGCCAGGACGAAGCAGATGAACATCCCCTGGATGTGCAAGCCGAAATGATCGGCGCGCCCCGGCCCGCGCGGATGCATCGAGAGGCCGATGTCCTCGTAGAAGGCGGTCAGCCAGACATACGAGCAGCTTGTCACCAGCACGATCGTCCAGGTCGCCCATGGGCGCAACAGCACGGCGCCCAGGATCACCTGCAGAAGGAACAGCGAGACGAACGGGTTCGTCGCGCCGCCGCTGAGATAGAGCTGGATCGTCAGGGCCGCCACGTCGAGCAGCAGCGCGATGAACAGCTCGGTGTCGGTGACGACGGCGCGGCTCCGGTAGAGATACAGGCTGACGACGTTGAGCCCGACAAGAAACAGGACCACGCAGGCCATCTGCAGGAGCGGCAGGCCGATGCCCAGCCAGAGATGCGCCACCGCGATGGCTGCCACCTGCCCGCCCACGGCCAGCCAGCGGAGGATCAGCAGCAGAGAGAGGTTTTTCCTGTTGGTCGTCTCCTGTATCGAGATCGAGCCCGCCCCCACCGGACAACCTCCGCCATCCCTGAAGCATCGGATGCAGGCTAGCAGGACCGGCGGGTCGCATGCGCGGGCGCTTTTCTGCCACACGGCCCTGCTCAGCCTGTCGCGCCCAGCGGAAGCGATGGAAAGGCCGCGGACGGGGAGGGCGCGGAGAGCGGCGGCCAGTGTTCCGAGCCAGGCGCGGAAGGGGAGCGGCTCTCCGTCATCGAGCGAGCCGGGGATCACTGGGAGGACGTGGACAGGTTGGCTTCACGGTTGGCCTGGTCGACCTCGCGCATGTATTCGACGGTCTTGGCGCGGACCAGCGCCCGATGGGGCGACAAGGCCGCCTCGCGATAGGCATGGCGACCGGCCCCCATGAGGGCGACAATCAGGAGCATGAGAGCGCAGATCGTGCCGAAGCTCCGGCCGATCGCCTGCGGCGGCCGGCGGATCTCGTTGAGCATCAGGAGCATCAGCGGCACGCAGAGGAGGATGGCGGCTCCGAAGATGCCCATGACCGGGCCGACGGGCTCGGTAGTCGTCGGCAGCGTCAGCAGTGCGATCGGGCCGGCGGCGAACTGCGCCAGGGTCGGCCAGAAGGCCCATTGATAGCCCTTGCGGACGAGTGCCGCCCGCGAGAATCCGGTCCACTGCAGGTCCGCCTCCTTCCGGCGGCTGAACCACCAGACCAGGAAGAGACCGGCCATCGCTGGGCAGGCGAGCACGAAGTGCAGGTAGCGCGGCAGGACATTGGGCAAGGCGAGAGCGGACAGGAAGCCATGCACCGCGCCCCACCGATCGGGGAACAGCATCAGGTTGATGTTGGCGAGGAAGATCAGGGGTATGAAGAGGAACAGCAGGCAGGCGGCGCCCGAGATCGCGAGGTGCAGCCACTTCAGCCGGCGCATCCGCTCCCAGAGGTACTTGTGAACGTAGGTGAGCACGAAGGCGGCGGTGACCAGCGGCACGATGCTGATCCACAATCGCCCGGTCAGCGCGTTCGCCGTGTAGAAATAGACCGTATAGAGCGTGTTGATGGCCAGCAGCGGGCCGATCCCCAGTACCACGGCGATGCTCTTGTTCGCGGTGATGGTCGCGGCCACCTCCTTGGCGAGGTGGTCGTAGCGCTCGTCGCGGAGGCCGCGCAGCTCGTAGTAGAACGCCAGAAGGCTGCCGCCGACCATGAAGTTGACGAAGACGATGTGCATCAGGAAGAAGAGGACGAGGACGCACACCAGCAGCGGCTCGGGCGCCGGCAGCGGCAGCGGAATGTCCCGGGGGACGGGAATGCTGCTCATCGGCTGGCCCATTCGTCGCCAGTGCCGCGCGCGATGGTGGCGGCGCCCTGCGGCGTGACGGCGATCCCCACATCCTGGGCGCCCGGAAGCGGCGCCGCGTTGTGCTGAAGATGCTCCAGATAGTCTCCGAGCCGCTCCAGCTCCGTGGCGCTGCCTGGAAAGGGCGGCATGTAGGGGTCGTTCTCATGCATGGATGCGATGAAGCCACCGGTCAGCGCGGGCGACCAAGGCTGGTCGCCCAGCAGCCGCTGCAGATGGCCGGTGATGCTGTTGACGCCATGCGCGGTGTGGCAGCGCGAGCACGCATCCATGAACACGTCCTTGCCTTGCTGAATGCGATCGAGCCGCGCGATCCGCTCGGCCTCGGAGAGACTGGGCGGCAATCCCTGCTGCTCGGCGGGGGTCAGCGGATTGGAATAGGTGGCATGAGCCAGCAGCCCGTCGCGCCGCAGCAGGGCGTAGTCGCCGACCCGGATTCCGTTGGCGTACATGTACTGGCCGATGACGTAGGGCTTGCGGATGAACTCGCGGACCCGCTCGAAGTGCCCGGTCATCCATAGGATGGAGAGCAGAGGGACGAGCAGGACGGCGCGTGGCAGCCGGTTCGGCCGCGCAATCGCCCACTGCACGACCAGCAGGACGACCCCGACGGTGACAGCGGCGACCCTCAGCAGCGTACTCTGCCAGTCGGCGAAGGCGAGCGTGGCCAGCGCGACGCCGACATTGTCCTTCATCAGGTCGGGGACGACGGCGTAGTACCACCATCCGCCCACGAGGATGAACGGCGCGAAGCAGACGGACCACAATGCGACCCCTCGCGTCGCCTCGTGGCGGAAGGCGGGATCACCTCTCGTGAAGAAGGGGATGAGGAACATCGCGATGATGCCGGCCATGCATGCCGCCAGCGGCGTGCGGTAGGCGAGCTGCGGCAGGTAGAGGGGATTGGTGAAGCCGTTCCAGAGCGTGCGATCGCTGAGCCAGTTGCCCGGATCCATCATGAACCCGAGGATCGACACGATGATCGCCATCGTCACCCAGGAGAAGAACCCGAGGGCGAAGCCCAGCCGGATGTGGCCGACCTTCGCGCGCCCCGCGACCCACTTCCGCCAGGTCAGGGTGTAGGCGAGGATCAGGCAGACCTCGGTGATGAAGACCAGCCACTCGGTGAACCAGGCCCAGAAGAAGACGCGCAGCAGGCTGGCGATGGAGTACGGGTTGACGAGTGAAGCCGCCAGCCAGATGCCGACGCCGCTCAGCGCACCCGCCGTCGTGGTGATGAGGAAGCAGAAGAAGAGGATCTTGTAGGCGAGCCGGTCCCAGCGCGGATCCTGGCGCCTGTATCCATACCATTCCATGCAGGCGACCAGCGGCATCATGCCGACGGCCAGGCCGTGATTGATCAGGACATGCAGGACCGCGATCCCGGCGATGAGCGCCCGGTTTCCGAGCAGGTCCAGGTGGAAGACGGGGATGTCCATCAGCGCGACTCTCGCGACGAGGGCGCCGCACCGACCGCCTCCGATCCGCTGCCGACGAGGATCGCCACCTCGCAGCCGAACAGGGCAAAGGCGACAGCGTATTGCAGGCTGCCCGGGGCGCTCCGCCCCAGCAGCAGGATCGCGGTGGCCGACAGCGCGATCGCGATCAGGCCGGGGACCCACAGCAGGGCAAACTCGAAGGGATGCCGCCAGCTGCGGCAGTCCCATGTGCGCGCCAGCGCGCGCCACAGGAAATGCAGGCCGGCGATCAGCAGCACGATCCTGCCGACCAGCCCGAACAATGCCACGCTGCCGACGAGCGCGAGCAGCAGCGTCAGCATGAGGATGTTGAGGACCGTCGCCCTGTGCGGCTTGGCGCCGATCCACGATGTCAAGGCGCCCATTTGCTCACCGCCCGAGTCAGAATTCGTCGGGCGGTCTTAGCCAAGTGGGGAGGCAGAGCGGGAGTGGACAAACGGTCCAAGGGGACGATGCGCCCGTAGCGGGGCGAAGCCGGTCGAGATTGGGCGCCGCCTCATCTCCCCCCGGTCAGCCGGCGCAAGGGGTTGCCGGCGACCTCCCGGGAGACTGCGGGCCGTCCTCCCGCCGTCCCCCGGGTGCGCGGCTCAGGCGGGCCTGAACCCGGCCTCCTTCAGGCGCTTCGGCAGGAGGAAGTCGATCGCCGCGAAGGCGACGATGGCGAGGCCGGTGAGCGGGAAGAGGAGCGATACCACGACGCCGATCCCGAGGATGGTGCGCGGGATGCGATAGTCGCGGGGGTAGCGGGGCGCACCCAGCGAGCCGGCCGGCCGGCGCTTCCACCACATGACGATGCCGGAAGCCACCATGAACATGACCGTCAGGCAGAAGGTCGTGTTGAGGATGGTGTTCCACAGGCCCATCGTCGCCTCATGCAGTGCGATGCCGACCGCCATCGCCTTGCCGGCCAGGCTGTAGTCGGCGAAGCCGACATCGGCCAGGACCTTGCCGGTGTACTGGTCGATGTGCACGGTGTGATCCCCGGTCGGGTCCGTGGTGTCCGCGTCCATCGAGTCGGCCGAGATCGTGTAGACGCCCGTCGCACCGCTCGGAAGATTGACCCGGAACTGCTGGTCGAAGCCGATGGTGCGGGCGAAGGCGGCGACGGTGTCGAGGTTGACCGGCTGCCCGGCCGGGATGCCGGCGCGGCCCGCGTCCGATCCGGAGGCCGGCATCGCCGTCTGCTCCAGGGCCCACGGCACTTCCTTCAGCGGGCCATGGTTCATGCTCGCATGGGTCTCGTCCGAGACCGGGACATTGTCCCACTTCGCCGCCGGGAAGGTGCTCCAGGCCTGCACCAGCTTGGTGCCCCAGATCCCGGTCCACGACAGGCCGGAGACGAAGAAGAACAGCAGGACGATCGAGACATAGAAGCCCGCCGTGACGTGCAGTTCCTTCCAGAGCCGCCGGCCCCTGGCCCGGAGATCCGGCAGCAGGGCCCGGTGCAGGCCGCGGCCGTCGCGCGGCCACCAGAGATAGAGGCCCGTCAGTACCATGACGATGCCGAGTCCCGCCGCGATCTCCTGGAGCCGGTCGCCGAAATCGCCCATCAGCAGCGTGCCGTGGATGTTGTCGGCCCAATAGAACCAGGTGTCGTTCTTGAGGACTGTGCCGAGGATCCGGCCGTCATGCGGATCGACGCTGACCACGTGGTTCTGCTCGCCGGCATCGACCATGAAGACACTGGCGCGATCGCCGGCGGCCGGGCTCACATACATGGTGACCTTGCCGCCGGGGATCGCCTGCTGCGCGGCGAGCGCCTGGCGCACGACGCTGAGACGCTCGCCCCCCGGTGCGACGTGATATTTCTTGCCGAGGAAAGTCTCGATGGAATTGCCGTAGACCATGATCAGCCCGGTCGCTGCCAGGACGAGCAGGAACGGGGCGACGAAGAGCCCGGCGTAGAAGTGCCAGCGCCAGACGGCACGGTAGAGCCGCGAGTCCGAAGGCGCGCGCTCGGCGGCCTCCGTCAGAGTTGCAACAGCCATGATTGTCTCCCAAGGACGCTTTTGCGCACCGCGGCAGCGGTACGGCTCAAGCGCAGTTGTCAGCTGGTCGAGGAGAGGCTCAGGCCGTGGCCGGCGGAGCCTGGGAGACAACGTCGGAGGGGTAGCGCGCAAAGCCGGAGCGGAGCGCTGCAGCGGGACGAACGATCGCCGAGACGAAGGGCCGCGTCGGCTCGATGAGGGCGATCCTGGCAGCGCCCGGGCCGACCGGCGCGCAGCTGCCCATCGGGCAGCTGGTGCCACAGAGCGGGCACTGCGGGGCGTGATGATCGGGGACCGGCGGCGCCCGGCGAGACGCCGGATCGCCGCCAGAGGCACAGATCTGCCGTGCCAGGGCGGCGCCGAGCGGATCGGCGGCAGCCGGCGAGGCCTGCGGCCCCGACGCTGCGGCGATCAGCAGGTTGAGCAGCAAGAGACACGACGCGAACACGCCGAGCACCGGTCGGTGGTGTCGAAGCTGCTTCATGGTGAAAGCCCCGGCGCAACCCTGGCCAATATTCACGCCCGGCGCAAGAGTCGACGCGGCGAGAGCCGATGCGAGGGTCGGCCCGGAATGGCGGTGCCGCGGGCGGGGTCGGGTGCCGGCCTCAGCGCGCCAGGCGGCAGTCGACCCAGGCGCCGCCCTCCGCGTTCGACTGCACGGCGGCCTCGATGAAGCGGACGCCGCGGGCGCCGTCGAGCACGGTCGGGTAGTCGACCAGGCCGCGGCGCAGGCGGCGGCCGGCGCGGCGCGCCTCGATGGCGACGGCGAGCTCGGTGTAGAGGTTGGCCCAGGCGTCGACCCAGCCCTCGGGGTGGCCGCGCGGCACGCGGACCAGCCGGGCCGCCTCCGGCCCCATGCCGGCGCCGACGCCGCGGGTCAGCACCTGGCGCGGGCCGCCGACCGGGTTGAAGTGCAGCAGCTCGGGCTCCTCCTGGTCCCAGGCGAGGCCCGCCTTGGTGCCGAAGATGCGGATCCGGAGGCCGCCGTCATTGCCGGCCGCGGCCTGCGAGACCATCAGCGTGCCGGGGACGTCGCCGGCGAAGCGCAGCCCCATGAAGGCGGTGTCCTCGAGCGGCTTGGGCGCGCCGCAGACATGCATCTCGGCGCGCAGCCGGGTGAGCTCGAGGCCGCTGACGTAGCTGGCGAGATGGTGCGCGTGGGTGCCGACGTCGCCGGTCGTGAAGACCGGGCCGCTGCGCTTGCTGTCGACGCGCCAGCGGGCGCCCTTCTGGTCGCGCCGGAAGGGGGCGATCGCCCAGTCCTGGAAGAACTCGACATGGATCTGCCGGATCTCGCCGAGCTCGCCCGCCGCCACCATGGCGCGGGCCTGGCGCACCGTGGCGTGGGCGGCGAAGGCGTGGGTGACGCCGAACACCAGCCCGCTGCGCCGCTGGCGCTCGACCAGGTCGAGCGCGTCGGCGAGCGTGGTGGTCAGCGGCTTGTCGCAGATGATGTCGATGCCGCGCTCCATGAAGGCGACGCAGATCGGGTGGTGGCTGTCGTTGGGCGTGGTGATCGCCACCGCCTCGATGCCGTCGGGCCGCGCCGCCTCGGCCTCGGCCATCTCGCGGTAGCTGCCGTAGATGCGGTCGGCCGGCAGCTGCCACTCGGCGCCGGACTGGCGCGCCACCTCGGGGTCGGAGGAGAGCGCGCCGGCGACCAGCTCCCAGCGGTTGGAGAGCTGCGCGCCATTGGCGTGGACCCGCCCGATGAAGGCGCCGCGGCCGCCGCCGACGATGCCGAGCCTGAGCCGCCGCGCCATCGCGGGGAATGCCGCCCCCGAACCCGCCTGCTTCGCCATGACCCCGTCCCCCGCAGTCCCGTTGCGGCCGGTACGGTAGTTCGCGCCGCGGCGCGGGTCCACAGCCGGGCGCGCCCGGCCGGGCCGCTCAGGCGGCGTTGGCCAGCTCGACCCGGACCGCCCGGCCGGCCGCCTCGAAGGCGGCCTCCAGCCGGGCCAGCTCCGCCATGGCGGAGGGCGCCTGCCCGGAGCGGCAGCGCCGCTCGAGCTCGCGGGCGAGTGCCGCGAGCGAAGCCGCGCCGACCGCGCCCGAGCTGCCGGCGAGCGCGTGGCAGAGGCCGGCGAAGGCGTCGCCGTCGTGCCGCGCGGCCTCCCGCCGCAGCTCGGCCAGGCGGTCCGGCAGCTCGCGCTCGAACTGCCGCAGGATGGCGGTGGCGGCACCGCTCGGCAGCTCGGCCGAGAGCGCGCCGTAGAACTCGCGGTCGAAGGCGGGCAGCGGATCGCCGGCCGGCGCTGCCGCGGCGGCCTCGCGCTGCGGCGGCGCGGCGCCGACCACCGAGGCGATGCGGGCGAGCAGCTCCAGCTGCCGGACCGGCTTGACCAGGTAGCCGTTCACCCCGGCCGCCAGGGCGGCATCCATCTCTGCGGTGGTGACGTGCGCGGTCAGCGCGATGATCGGCACCGCGCCCGCCGGCGCCGGCAGCGCGCGGATCCGCCGCGTCGCCTCGAGCCCGTCCATGTCGGGCATCGAGAGGTCCATCAGGATGGCGTCGAACGATCCCGCCTGCACCGCCTGCAGGGCCTCGCGTCCGTTCACCGCGGTCTGCACGCCGTGCCCGCCGCCCTCGAGCATGCCGCGCGTCACCAGCAGGTTCACCGGATTGTCCTCGACCACCAGGATGCGGTAGCGCCGGCCGGCGTGGGTGGTTCCCTGGAGCGGCGGAGCGGCGGCCGGCGCCGGCGCCGCGGCGGCGCCCGCCGCGGCCGGCGCCGCCGCCTGCAGCGGGATGCGGAACCAGAAGCGGCTGCCTTCGCCAGGCCGGCCGGCGACGCCGATCTCGCCGTCCATCGCATCGACGATCCGCTTCGAGATGGCGAGGCCGAGCCCGGCGCCTTCGGTGCGCCGGCCGAGGCCGGGATCGAGCCGCGAGAAATCCTTGAACAGCTCGCCGATCGAGCCCGGCTCCAGCCCGATGCCGGTGTCGGCGACGGCGACCTCCAGCTGCTCCGCACCGGCCTCGCCAGGGATGCGCGATACCGTGACGGCGATGGTGCCGCCCTCGGTGAACTTCTGGGCGTTCGAGAGCAGGTTGATCAGCACCTGGCGCAGCCGGATCTCGTCGGCGACGATGGCCGGCGGCACGTCGGGGGCGATCGTCGTCGTCACCTGGTTGCGCCGGTTGCGCGCCGCCAGCGCGGTGATCCGCACCGCCGTGTCGACGAGGTCGGCCACCGCCGTCCGCCCGGGATGCAGCTCGAGCGCGCCCGACTCCATGCGCGAGAGGTCGAGGATGTCGCTGATCAGGGCGAGCAGCGCGTCGCCGGACTGGCTGGCGACCATGGTGAGCGCCCGCTGCTCGGCGGAGAGCGTGGTGTTGCGCAGCAGCTCGAGCACGCCCAGCACGCCGTTGAGCGGCGTGCGGATCTCGTGGCTCATCACCGCGAGGAAGCGCTCCTTGGCCTTGTTGCTGACCTCGGCGCGGCGCAGCGCGTCCTGCAGCCGGCGCTCCTGCTCCAGCCGCTCCGTGATGTCGCGGATGAAGGCGATGTAGAGCGGCCCCTCGGCGGAGGCCGAGGCGCCGAGCGAGATCTCGGCCGGAAAGCGGGTGCCGTCGGCGCGCAGCGCCTCGACCTCGCTGCGCGCGCCGACCAGCCCGTCCAGCGCGTCGCGGTCGAAGCGGCCGCGCTGCTCCGGGGCGATCAGCCGTGCCGCGGCGTCGCCGCCCAGCATGTCCGCCCGGGGCCGGCCGAAGGTCGCCTCGGCCGCCCGGTTGAACTGGACGATGCGGCCCTGGCCATCGGTGACCACCACGGCGTCGAGCGCCGCCTCGGCCGCCGAGGCCATGATCTGCGCCTCGCCGGTCGCCGCGCGCGCCGTCGCCAGCGCGCGCACCGCCGCGATGGCGGCAATCGAGGTCAGCAGCAGGATGAGCAGCGAGACGGCGAGCGCCGGCGTCAGCTGCGTGACGAAGGCCAGCGCCGGCCGCTCCGGAATCCAGGAGAGCGAGCCGATGACGCCGCCGCGCTCGTCGCGCAGGTCGCGGGAGACCCGGCCGTGGTCGCTGTCAGTGCCCCATTTCAGCCCGGCATAGCCCTGGTCCTGGGCGATCTTGGCCAGCACGGCGTCGTCGGCATCGGCGACCGCGACCAGCAGGTAGGGCGGCTCGCCGCCGAGCCCGGCCGGATCCTCGTCGGGGATGATCGAGGTCACCGTCACCAGGCTCGGGCGCCCCTCGACCAGGGCCGGGCGCGCCACCATCACCAGCCAGAGGGTCCTGCCGTCGGGAAACTGCTTCGCCCGGGCGAGCAGGCCCGGGCCGCCGCGGGCGGCCGCCGGATAGCCGCGCACCTCGGGGATCCAGCGCTCCGTCACCGGAGCGACCCGCGCATATTCGGCCGGCGCGACGCGGCGGCCCTCGATCGCGCCGTAGACCGGCCGGTCGGCGCCGTCGAGCACGAAGCTGAGGCGATAGCCGTAGATGTCGTGGAGATAGGCGCCGTAGTTGAGGTCCATCCAGTCGAGGTCGCGCGTCCGCACCTTCTCGGCCGCTTCCTGCCAGAAGACCTGCGGCGTCACCTCGCGGGCGACCTGCTCGGCCCGCGCATGGAAGGCGCGCGCCAGCACCTCGGCCTGCTTCTCGACGGCGTAGTCGTTGGCGTTGCGCAGCGCGACCAGCCCGAGGCCGCCGATCAGGACGATGGCGATCGCCACCAGCGCGAGGATGGGCACCGCCAGGCCGATGCCGCGCCGCGGTCCTCCGACGAAGCTGCCCTTCACCCTCGCATGCCCCTCGACTGGCGGGCCGATCCAGGGCAGCGCCGCCGCCTCCGGTCCACCCGTTCCCCACCCACAAGGCGGAAAGGTTCCTGCCGGAACGTTAAGAAATGGTTTACGAACCGGAGCGCGGTTAGCGATCCGGGCGCGCACCGCCGGGCAGCGCGCATCACCGGCGCGGCACCCAGCAGCCGTCGGCCTTGCGGTAGAGCCGCTTCACCGCCGCCCAGGCGACGCGATGGGCGACCGCCTCGCGGTCGCGGCGGTCGGCATAGCCGTCCCAGGCGTGGTTGAAGGCCTGGCGATAGATCTCCCGGGCGTGCGCCGGCAGGCGGCGCCGCAGCGCCGGCGGCAGGTCGAGGATGCTGCCATAGGGCATAGAAGGAAGCGTAGCGGCGTTGGCGGCGCCCCGGCTTGATCCGCATCAAGGCGCCGGCGCGGGCGCACGCTAGCCTGGCGCCTCGAGAAGCCGGGCGAGGGAGCGTGCGCGAGACAGCGACGATGCCGGTCCCCAACGCCGAGATCGCGGCCGATCTCGTCAGGCTCGCCGACCTGCTCGAGCTCGACGGCGCCAATCCGTTCCGGGTGCGCGCCTACCGCAACGCGGCGCGCGTGGTCGGCGACCTGCCGACCAGCGTCGCGGAGATGCTGGCCGCCGGGGCGGACCTCGCCGCGCTGCCGGGCATCGGCGCCGACCTCGCCGGCAAGATCGCCGAGATCGCCCGCAGCGGCCACCTCGCGCTGCTCGACGAGACGGAACGGCGCTCGCCGCCGGGGCTGGTCGAGCTGCTGGCGGTGCCCGGGCTCGGGCCGCGCCGGGTGCAGCTGCTCGCCGGGCGGCTCGGCGTGCGCACGGTCGCCGACCTCGCGGCGGCGGCGCGGGCCGGCCGCAGCCGCACGCTGCCGGGCTTCGGCGCCCGGCTCGAATCCCGCCTGCTGCAGGCCGCCGAGCGGCAGGCCGCGGCGCCGCACCGTGCCCGCCGCGCCGCGGTCGAGGAGATCGCCGGCGCGCTGCGCCGCGACCTCGCCGCCGTGCCGGGCGTGGCGGCGATCGAGGTCGCCGGCAGCTACCGGCGGCGGCTGGAGACGGTGGGCGATCTCGACCTCGTGGCGGCCGCGCGGTCGAGCGGGCCATTGATGGAGCGCTTCGTCGCCTGGCCGGGGGTGGAGCGGGTGCTGTCGCGGGGGCCGACGCGGTCCTCGGTGCTGCTGCGTGGCGGGCTGCAGGTCGACCTGCGGGTCGTGCCGGCGGCGAGCTACGGCGCGGCGCTGCAGTACTTCACCGGCTCGAAGGCGCACAACATCGCGCTGCGCCAGCGCGCCGCCGAGCGTGGCCTCAAGCTCAACGAGTACGGGCTGTTCCGCGGCCGCCGCCGCATCGCCGGCGGCAGCGAGGACGGGATCTATCGGGCGCTCGCGCTCGATCCGGTGGTCCCCGAGCTGCGCGAGGATCGCGGCGAGATCGCCGCAGCGGCGGCGCACGCCCTGCCGGCCCTGGTCGCGCCCGAGGACATCCGCGGCGACCTGCACGTCCATACCGACGCCAGCGACGGGCGCGCGCCGCTCGCCGCCATGGTCGCGGCGGCGCGCGCCCTGGGCTACCGCTACATGGCGGTCACCGACCACAGCCGGCGGCTCGCCATGCTGCATGGCCTCGATTCCCGGCGGCTCGGCCGCCAGGCCGACGCCATCGCCCGGCTGAACGAGCAGCTCCGCGGCTTCACGGTGCTGGCCGGCGTCGAGGTCGACATCCTGGAGGACGGCCGGCTCGACTTGCCCGACGCGGTGCTCGGCCGGCTCGACCTGGTGGTCGGCGCGGTGCACGGCGCCTTCGCGCTGCCGCGCGAGCGCCAGACCGAGCGGCTGATCCGCGCCATGGACAACCCGCATCTCTCGATCCTCGCCCATCCGACCGGCCGGCTGATCGGCCGCCGGGCGCCGCTCGCGCTCGACATCGAGCGGCTGCTGCACGCCGCCGGCGAGCGCGGCTGCGCGCTCGAGGTCAACGGCCAGCCGGAGCGGCTCGAC
Source organism: Dongiaceae bacterium (assembly GCA_046349435.1). GTDB lineage: Bacteria > Pseudomonadota > Alphaproteobacteria > Dongiales > Dongiaceae > JAXMCI01. Next base: position 27,923 of record JAXMCI010000017.1, read on the forward strand.
CTCGACGACCGGCTGGTCCGGCTGGCGCGCGACCGCGGCGTCCGGCTGGCGCTGTCGACCGACGCGCACAGCCCGGCCGAGCTCGGCTTCATGCGCCACGCCGTCGACCAGGCGCGGCGCGGCTGGGCGCGCGCCGCCGACATCGTCAACACCAGGGATTGCGAGGGGCTGCGGCGGGCGCTACGACGCTCCTGACGCCGGGAGCCCCGCTTGCGCATCGCCACCTTCAACCTGGAGAACCTCGACGAGGGGCCGGAGCTGCCGCGGCGGCTGGCGGTGCTGCGCGGCCAGCTCGAGCGGCTGGCGGCCGACATCCTCTGCCTGCAGGAGGTCAACGGCCAGAAGCCGCAGGCCGCCGCGCCGCGCCGCTTGCTGGTGCTCGACCGGCTGCTCGAGGGCACGCCCTACGCCGCGTTCGCGCGCGCCTCGACGCTGTCGCCGGACGGCGATCCCGCCGACGTGCACAACCTGGTGACGCTGGCCCGCTGGCCGATCGCCGAGGCGCGGCAGTACCGCCACGAGCTGGTGGCGCCGCCGCTCTACCGCCCGGCCGCGGCCGAGCCGCCGGCCGGCGAGGCGCGGCCGGTCGAGTGGGACCGGCCGCTGCTGCATGCGGCGGTGGCGCTGCCCGGCGGGCGGCGGCTGCACGTCCTCAACCTGCATCTGCGCGCGCCGCTGGCGGCGCCGATCCCCGGCGGCAAGCAGGGGCAGCGCTGGCGCGCCGTGGCGCCCTGGGCCGAAGGGCTGCTGCTCGCCTCGATCAAGCGGATCGGCCAGGCGGTGGAGGCGCGGCTGCTGGTCGACCGGCTGCTCGACGCCGAGCCGGCGGCGCTGATCGTCGTCGCCGGCGACCTCAATGCCGACAGCCACGAGATGCCGCTGCGCGCCCTGCTGGCGGAGACCGAGGACACCGCCAACCCGGAGCTCGCCGGCCGCCAGCTGCACCCGGCCGAGGCGGACGTGCCGGAGGCGCGGCGCTTCTCGGTGCGCCATCACGGCCGCCGGCTGGTGCTCGACCACCTGCTGGTCTCCGCGGCCCTGCGGGCGCGCCTGGTCTCGGCGGCGATCGACAATGCCGGCCTGCCGGACGAGGCCGAGGACGCCGTGCCGCCGGGCTCCTTCCACGCGCCGGTCGTGGCCGAGTTCCGCGAGGGGTAAGGACTACATTCCCGTTCGCAAGACAGCAGGAGAGGGAGCGGCTCACACCCCGCCGCGATGGGCGATGATCGCCTCGGCGACCAGGCTGCTGGAATCGAGCACGGCGAGGCGGGCGGCGAGCTCGGGCGGCAGGTCGGGCGGCGGCACGGTGTCGGCGACGACGATGCCGTCGAGCGCCGGGTCGCCGAGCAGCCTGGCGGGATCGCCCTGGAAGAGGCCGTGGGTGGCGGCGGCGAAGATGCGGGCGGCGCCGGCGGCCCGCGCCGCGGCGGCGGCGCGGCGCAGCGTGCCGCCGGTGCTGATCATGTCGTCGAGCATCACCACAATGCGGCCGGCGACCTCGCCGACCAGCTGCTCGCCGGAGACGACGCCGCGGGCCCGCCGCTTCTCGACGAAGGCGGCGGTCGGCTCGGCGCCGAGCCGGGCGGCGAGCGCCCGGCGGAACTCTTCGGCGCGCTTCACCCCGCCGATGTCGGGCGACAGCACGGCGGCCGGCTGGCCGCGCAGCAGCGGCGCGAAATGCTCGAGGAAGAGCGGCGCCGCCTCGAGATGGTCGGTGACGCAGCGGAAGGCGTTCTGGAAGGCCGCCTGGTTGTGCACGTCGATGGTCATCAGCGCGTCGGTGCCGACCGCCTCGAAGAGCTGGGCGACGTAGCGCGAGGTCACCGGGTCCTGCGGCTGGGTGCGGCGGTCCTTGCGGGCATAGCAGAGATAGGGCGTGACGGCGGTGACCCGCGCCGCCCCGGCATCGCGCAGCGCGGCGATGAAGAACAGCAGGCGGCAGAGCTTGTCGTGCGTGCTCTGGCGGTTGCTGCTCTGGCCGCCGGTGCTCTGGCCGCTGGTGCTCTGGCCGCCGTCGGCATGGAGCGAGTGGATGACGAAGGCGTGGTGGCCGTGCAGCGCCGCCAGCGGCCGGATCTTGCCCTCGCCGTCCTCGAAGACCCGCTCCTCATGGGCGGCGAGCGGCTGCTCCAGCCGGCGGGCGACGCGCTCGCCATAGGCCGTCGAGCCGTCCAGGGCGAACAGGCTGAAACGATCCCATCCCGCCATCTGTTCCTCCTCCGCCGGCCGGCCGGCGCGAATCACCTTCCCACGCCGGCGCCGCGGCAAGGTTGACCCAGATCAACACTCTGGCGGGGCCGCTGGCCGATGATGCCACGAGGACATGCAGAACGGAGTCGCAGGATGAGCCCCGCCAGCCCGACGGCGCCGAGCGCCGCCACGATCCGCCGGATCCTCGGCGAGATCGACGCCGAGTCCGTCGCCGGCATCCAGAAGCTGGGGCCGAGCGAGGCCGAGCTGCTCGAGGCGGCGCGCTGGATCGGCGGCGACGACGAGGTCGGCCGCGAGCTGCATGACCGGCCGCACGGCGTGGTCGGCGCGATCTGCGACATGCTCGGCGAGCAGCCCGAGCCCGACGAGCGGTGAGGCGCCGGCTGTTCGCCGACCGCAGCGACGCCGGGCGCCGGCTGGCGGCCAGGCTCGGCCATCTCGCCGGCCCCGACACGGTCGTGCTGGCGCTGCCACGCGGCGGCGTGCCGGTGGCGGCCGAGGTCGCCCGGGCGCTGGGCGCGCCGCTCGACCTCGTGCTGGTGCGCAAGATCGGCATGCCGTTCCAGCCGGAGCTGGCGCTGGGCGCGATCGCCGAGGGCGATCCGCCGCAGCTCTTCATCGACGAGACGCTGCGCCGGACGTTCGCGGTGAGCGAATCCTACCTCGAGCGCGCGATCGCCCGCGAGCGGGCCGAGATCGAGCGCCGCCGGCGGCTCTACGGCGAGGGCCGGCGGCCGGCCGCGATCGCCGGCCGGACCGCCATCGTCGTCGACGACGGCATCGCCACCGGTGCCACGACGCGGGTCGCCCTGGAGGCGGTGCGCGGCGGCCGGCCGGCGCGGCTGGTGCTGGCGGTGCCGGTGGCGCCGCGGGACTCGCTCGAAGCGCTGGCCGGCGCGGCCGACGAGATCGTCTGCCTGGAGACGCCGGAGCCGTTCGGCGCGATCGGCCAGTTCTACGAGGATTTCGACCAGCTCGCGGACGACGCGGTCGTCGCCCTGCTGCGCGGGGCCGCGCAAGCCGATGCCGAGCGCCAGCGCGCCCGCCCGACCGCCGGCTGAGGCGAGGGCGGTCCCGCTCGCCGCCAAGCTCGCCGTGCTCGGCCGGCCGGAGACCTATCCCGGCAGGCCGGCCACGGTCGAGCGGCGCGAGACCCACCTCTCCTGGGTCTTCCTCGCCGGCGACGAGGTCTACAAGATGAAGAAGCCGGTGCGCGCCGCCGGCCTCGATTTCCGCACCCTGGCGCGGCGCCGGCGCAACTGCGAGGCCGAGCTGCGGCTCAATCCGCGGCTGGCGCCCGCGGTCTATCGCGGCATGGTCGCGCTGACGCTGGAGCGGGACGGGCGGCTGGCGCTGGGCGGCCGCGGCCGGCCGGTCGAGTGGCTGGTGCGGATGCGCCGCCTGCCGGCCGGGCGGATGCTCGACCAGGCGCTGGCCGCGGGCCGCGCGACTCCGGCCGAGATCGACGCGGTGGCGCGGCTGCTCGCCGGCTTCTACCGCGCCGCCCCGCCGGTGGCGCGCTCCCCGGCCGGCTATCGCCGCCATCTCGGGGCCGAGATCGCCGAGAGCCGCGCCGCGCTCGCGGGGCTGCCCGGCCGCGCCGCCGGCCGGCTCGAGCGGGCGGCCGGGCGGCTGGAGGCCTGGCTCGGGCAGCGGCCGGATCCGCTCGCCGGCCGGCCGCTGGTCGAGGGCCATGGCGACCTGCGGCCCGAGCATGTCTATCTCGGGCCGCCGCCGCAGGCGATCGACTGCCTGGAGTTCCGCCGCTCGCTGCGCCTGCTCGACCCGGCCGACGAGCTCGCCTACCTGGCGCTGGAGTGCGAGCGGTTGGGCGCGCCCTGGGTCGGGCCGCGCCTGCTCGCGGCCTACGAACGGGCGACCGGCGACCGGCCGCCGCCGGCCCTGCTGCGCTTCTACCAGGCCCTGCGGGCGCTGATCCGGGCGCGGCTGGCGATCCTCCATCTCGCCGACACGCCGCCCGCCGCCCACGGCAAGTGGCGGCGGCAGGCGGCCGGCTATCTCGCCTGGGCCGACCGCCTGAGCGCCGGGCTGAGCGCCGGGCTGAGCGCCGGGCCGGGTGCGGACGGGCTGCCATCGCGGCGCCGCGCAGGCTAGAGTCCGGCGATGGCGACCCCGCGCCACCTCGAGCTGCTGCGCGACCGGCTGGCCCTGGCGCATGCCGCCCTGGCCGGCCGGTCGGGCCCGCCGGCGCGCCGGCTGCAGGCCTGGGCGGCGCTCAGACTGCTGCAGCCCGCCGACTTCCCGACCGAGGAGCAGCGCGGCACCTGCCGCCTGCTCCGCCGCTGCCTGCCGCGGCGCGGCGCGGCGGCGCCGGACCCGGACGACCTGCTCAGCCTGCGCGACTGCGCCGCCGAGCTGCTCGACCAGCTCGAGGCCTATCTCGAGAAATCGCCGGGCTGCTGAGTGCCGCTGTCGGGGCGGGCGCCCGCCGTTCGTCGTAGCGAGGCGAGGGGAGGACCCCGGCGCCCGCGACGCAGAAGGAGGACGAGATGCGCTTCATGATCATCCGCAAGGCCGACCGCGACACCGAGGCCGGCGTGATGCCGAGCGAGGCCCTGCTCGCCGCCATGGCGAGCTACAACGAGGCGCTCGCCAAGGCCGGCATGCTGGTCGACGGGATGGGGCTGCAGCCGACCGCCAGGGGTGCGCGGGTCAGCTTCCGCGACGGCAAGCCGACGGTGACCGACGGCCCGTTCGCCGAATCGAAGGAGGCGATCGCCGGCTTCACCATCATCAAGGCGGGCTCGCTCGCCGAGGCGCTCGACTGGGCCCGCCGCTGGCCGCCGCTCGACGGCCACGGCACCGTCGAGCTCGAGGTCCGGCAGATCTTCGAGCTCGAGGATTTCGGCGAGAGCGAGGCGATCGACCGGCACGCCAGGCTGCAGCAGGCGCTGGGCCGCGACTAGCCAGCGCTGCCGGCCGGTGCCGCGGCAAAAGCGGGGCCCCGACTCTGCGGGGCCCCGAAGTCGTCCTCTGGGAGTGATCGACATGACGTCCGCGCCCGATCCGGGAACGGACGCCGCGAACGATGGGCCGCCGCGCTGACCGGGGCCTTACGGGGCTAGCCGCCTGAACGCGCCTTGGCCAGCGCCGGGCCGAGCTGCAGCAGATCGACCGTGGTGGCGCCCGCCCGCAGCGCGGTCATCATGGTCTCCTCCTTGGCCATCCTTCCGGCGGCGCGCTGCAGCGTCGCCGGCACCTCGGCCGGCGACAGCACGACGATGCCGCGGTCGTCGGCGACGACGAGGTCGCCCGGCCAGACCAGCTGCCCGCCGCAGGAGATCGGCTGGCGCAGCAGGCCGCGCCGCTTCTTGGCGGCGCCGCGCAGCGCCGTGCCGCGGGCGAAGACCGGGAAGCCCTTGGCCCGCATCGAGTCGATGTCGCGCACCGCGCCGTCGACGATCAGCGCCACCACGCCGCGGGCCATCGCCGAGGTGGCGAGGATCTCGCCCCAGACGCCGTAGCCGGCATCGTGGCACTGCGCCACCAGCACCTCGCCGGGCCGCGCCTCGGCCAGCGCGGCGTGCAGCATCAGGTTGTCGCCGGGCGGGCAGGCGACCGTGAGGGCCGGGCCGGCGATGCGATAGCCGGGCGCCATCGGCCGGATCTCCGGGCCCATGCTGCCCGGCTGCTCGGCCGACTCGAAGAGGGTCGCCGTGTCGTAGGCGAGCAAGGCCCGCGCCAGCTCGGGATCGTCCGGCCGCTTCGTCGTCCCCTCGTTCATGCTGCTCCCTCCGCGGGTGTTGCGCCCCGACCTATAGCACCCCCCACCATTGTCGACAATCGGCGTCCTTTCCGGGCTCGGGATGGTCTTGCCCTGCCGGAAGACCGTGATATGATCGCCCGGCTTCGTCGATACTGTCGACAAATGTTCGAGGTTGTCGACAAGTGAGCGGATCAGAGCGGAGGTTCCCGATGTCCCGTCCGGCTTCCCCAGGCGCGACAGAGCTGCCGGACCCGGGCTATCGGGGCCCGTGGAACCTCGGGGTCAAGGTCAAGGACCTCGCCGCCGAGCTCGCCTTCCTCGAAGCCTGCGGCGCCACCCAGGTGCAGCAGGGGACGATGCCCTCGCCGGACGGCGGGCGGCCCTTCGGCATGTGCTTCCTCGGGCCGCAGCGCTTCCTGCTGTTCCCGCAGGTGATCTACGAGCCGGCGCTGGCCGAGCCGCTGAAGTACGGCCTGGCGCACGCCGTCTACGAGGTCGACGACCTCGACGCGGTGATCGCCCGCCTCGCCAAGGCGGGGGTCGCGCCGTTCTGGGGCCCGACCGACATAGAGACCGCGTTCGACAAGCGGCGGATCGCCTTCTTCCGCTCGCCCTCGGGCTTCATCTTCGAGGCCTTCCACTTCCGTCCCTGACAGCGGCCGCCGCGGCATCCCGCGGCCCGGGAGGACTGACCTTGCGCTCCAACACGCTCAAGCTCGATCACGGCAACCGGCATTTCGAGACCGCCCGCAACTTCCTGCTCTCCGGCACCGGGGCGCCGCCGCGCATCTACCCGCTGCTCGGCCGGCCGCTCTATCTCAACCGCGCCGACGGCGCCTATCTCTACGACGTCGACGACAACCGCTACATCGACTTCCACAGCTCGGCCGGCGCCGCGCTGCTCGGGCACAACCACCCGGCGATCAAGGCGGCGATCCTCAAGGCGGTCGAGAGCGGCTTCTACTGCAACTACGAGTCCGAGTGGCACGCCCGGGTCGGCCAGCTGATCTGCGAGATGGTGCCCTCGGCCGAGCTGGTGCGCTTCTGCGGCAGCGGCTCGGAATCGACCGCCGCGGCGCTGCGCGTCGCCCGCGCCGTCACCGGCCGCAAGCGGATCCTCAAGTTCGAGGGCCACTTCAACGGCATGCACGACTGGGTGTTCTTCAACATGGACGCGACGCTCGGCGAGGAGCTGCCGAACGGCGAGGTCCGGCCGGTGCACGAGAGCGCCGGCATCCCCGACGACCTCGACGCGCTGGTCACCGTGCTGCCCTTCAACAAGCCGGAGATCTTCAGCGCCGCGATGCGCCGCCACGCCGGGGAGTTCGCCGCGATCCTGATGGAGCCGGTGATGTACAACGCCGGCTGCATCCTGCCCGACCGCGACTTCGTCAGGCTGGTGCGCGAGACGGCGACCGCCGACGGCGCCGTGCTGGTCTTCGACGAGGTGCTGTCCGGCTTCCGCATGGCGCCGGGGGGCGGCCAGGAATATGTCGGCGTCACGCCCGACATCACCTGCCTCTCCAAGGCGGTGGGCGGCGGCATGCCGCTCTCGGCGATCGCCGGCAAGCGCTTCGTGATGAACGGGCTGACGCCGGTCGGCAAGACCGTGGTGACCGGCACCTACACCGGCCACCTGCTGACGGTGATGGGCGCGCTGGCCGCGCTCGAGGAGCTGCGCAAGCCGGACTTCTATCCGCGGCTCAACCGCATCGCCGACCGCTTCTACGCCGGCTTCAACGAGATCCTGCGCCGGCGCGGCATCAAGGGCGTGGTGCAGGGGCTGGGCGCCCGCTTCGGCATCTTCTTCGGCATGGAGGAGACGCCGATCACCGACTTCCGCAAGGTGGTCGCCGAGTTCGACTCGGCCGCCGACAAGAAGTTCGTCCGCGCCGCCTTCGAGCGCGGCCTCTATTTCCGCGATCCCGGCCACCGCATCGTGCCGATCCACCACGGCATCACCGCCGCCCACGACGAGACGGTGATCGACGAGACGCTGAACCGCCTCGACGACGTCTTCGCGTCGTTCTAGCGGGCGCAGCGGGTCATGGCGCTGGCGGCGATCGAGAGCGGGCGGCCGGCCGCCGCCGGCCGCACCCGTCATCCCGCGGGCGAGGACCGGCGGCCCGGCCATGGCGAGCGGCCGCCGGCGGTCGAGCTGCGCGGCGTCGCGGTGCGCTACAAGGGCACGGTGGCGCTGGCCGGCATCGACCTCGCCATCGCCGAGGGCGAGTTCTTCTCCCTGCTCGGCCCGAGCGGCTGCGGCAAGTCGACGACGCTCAACGTCATCGGCGGCTTCATCGAGCCCGATGCCGGCGAGGTGCTGATCAAGGGCGCCTCGGTCGGCCGGCTGCCCTCCTACCGCCGGCCGGTCAACACCGTGTTCCAGAGCTACGCCCTGTTCCCGCACATGACGGTGCGCGAGAATGTCGGCTTCGGCCCGCGCATGGCGGGGCGCCGGAGCGCCGAGATCGGCCGCGCCGTCGACGAGGCGCTGGCGCTGGTCTCGCTCACCGGCTTCGGCGAGCGGCGCCCGAGCCAGCTCTCGGGCGGCCAGCAGCAGCGCGTCGCGCTGGCCCGCGCGCTGGTCAACCACCCCGCCGTCCTGCTGCTCGACGAGCCGCTCGGCGCGCTCGACCTCAAGATGCGCCGCCAGATGCAGCTCGAGCTGACGCGCATCCAGCGCGAGACCGGCATCACCTTCGTCTACGTCACCCACGACCAGGAGGAGGCGATGACGATGTCCGACCGCATCGCCGTGATGAACCACGGGGTGGTGGCGCAGGTCGGCACGCCGCAGGAGATCTACGAGCAGCCGGGCAGCCTGTTCGTCGCCGACTTCATCGGCAGCTCCAACATCATGACGGGCGAGATCGCCGGCGCGGCCGGCGGCATCGCCCGGGTGCGCCTGTCGACCGGCGACGAGATCCGCGTTCCCGCGGCGCGGGTCCCGCCGGCGGCGCAGCGGCTGCGCATCGTCGTGCGCCCCGACCATATGAGCCTCGCCGTCGCGGCGCCGCCCGGCGCCGAGCTCAACGCGATCCCGGCCGAGGTCGAGAACATCGCCTATCTCGGCACCCACCGGCAGGTCGCGCTGCGCACCGCCGACGGCCAGGGCCTGCTGGTGACCCACGCGCTGGGCCAGCCGGGCGGCGGCGAGAATTGCGCGATCGGCGACCGCGTGCTGGCCACCTGGCCGGCGGCGCGCTCGCTGTGCTTCGCCGAGGAGGGCGGAGCCTGAGGCGTTCGACGGGGCAGGCGTACATTGCACAAGGGAGGTAGAGACATGATCAGGACGAGACATACGCGACGCGATTTCCTGCGCACCGCCGCGCTGACCGGGGCGGGGGCCGCCGCGGCCTTCGGCGGGTCGTCCCCGCTGATCCGGCCGGCCCGGGCGGCCCAGCTCGAGGGTCCCGTCAACGCGCTGACCTGGGGCGGCCGCATCATGAAGAGCGAGATCGCCGACTTCGCCGCCGAGACCGGCGTGCAGCTCAACTTCATCGGCGCCTCGGGCAACTCCGAGAACCTCGCCAAGATCAAGCTCGGCGGCGGCAGCCAGTACGACATCGTCGGCGTCGACGCGCTGTGGGTGCCGAAGTTCTACGAGGAGGGCGTGATCGAGGTCTTCGACATGGCCTCCTGGCCCGAATACAACGACATGTTCGACCAGTTCAAGAACCTCGCCATCTGGAAGGTCGGCGACAAGTTCATGGCGCAGCCCTGGGCCTGGTCGCCGCTGGTGCTGTGGTACAACGCCGACCGCATCAAGACGCCGCCGACCAGCATCAAGTTCCTCTGGGATCCCGAGCTGAAGGGCCGCGTCGCCTTCACCCGCCAGCAGGAGGACGTGATCGCCTGGATGGGCATCGCGACCGGCGCCAAGAAGCCCTACGACATGAGCAAGGAGGAGCTCGCCGCCGCCAAGGACGCGCTCAAGAAGCTGATGCCCAACATCCTCAAGTTCCCGCCGCAGGAGGAGGAGCTGGTCAAGCTGGCGGCCGACGAGTCGATCTGGGTGACCGCGCTCAGCGCCGGCGGCGCGATGCGCATCAAGGACGCGGGCGGCCCGACGATGAAGGGCTTCCTGCCGCCCGAGGGCTATATCGGCTATTTCGACGGCGACTGCATCGTCAAGGGCGCGGCCCATCGCGAGGCGGCGCTCGCCTGGCTGCAGCACCGCGTCCACGCCAAGTACGTGATGGAGAACTTCCTCAAGTACCGCCGGCCGCTCGCCTACAAGGGGCCGCTCGAGGTGCTGAAGAAGGAGGGCAAGTCCGAGCTCGCCCACGAGCTGTTCTACGACCAGCCGGAGATCATCTCCAAGATGGTGGTGATCGGCCCGCCGCCCGACATTGGCGCCTATGTAGACGCCTTCAACGAGGTGGCCGGAAGCTAGGCCCGGATTCCCCTCTCCCGCGCGAGCGGGAGAGGGGACGCCTCCCGAGGAGCGATTCTTGACCGCAGCGAGCATCACCTCCGCGACCGACGCCGCGCCGGCGCGAAAGCGCCGGCGCTGGTGGCCGCTGCTGGCCTTCCTGCCGATCACCGCGCTCGACCTCGTGCTGTTCGTGCTGCCGATGCTGGTCATGGCGGTGGCCAGCGTGCTGATCATCAAGGAGTTCGACGTCAGGCTCGAGCTCACCGCCGACAACTATCTCTTCTTCCTCGGCAGCCCGCTCTATCTCAAGCTGCTCGGCAAGAGCCTGCTGATGGCGGCCGCGGTCACCGCGATCTGCCTGGTGCTGGCCTTCCCCTTCGCGCTGTTCCTCATCCGGCTGCCGCGCGCGGTGCAGCAGACCATGCTGGTGCTGGTGATCCTGCCCTTCTGGACCAGCTACCTGCTGCGGGTCTATGCCTGGATGACCATCCTCGGCCAGCGCGGGCTGATCAATCGCGGGCTGATCGGCCTCGGCATCATCGACGAGCCGCTGCGCTTCCTGCTCTACAACGATTCCTCGGTCATCATCGTCGCCGTCTATCTCTACCTGCCCTACGCGGCGCTGGCGCTCTACACGACGCTGGAGCGGCTCGACATGTCGCTGGTCTCGGCGGCGATGGATCTCGGCGCGCGCCCCTGGCAGGTCTTCCGCCACGTGCTGCTGCCGCTGTCGCTGCCCGGGATCTTCGCCTCCTTCATCTTCGTCTTCATCCCGATGGTCGGCGAGTACGTGACGCCGACCCTGGTCGGCGGGGCGCGCGGCATGCTGATCGTCAACGTCGTGGTCTCGCAGATCCAGGCGCTGCGCTTCGGCGTCGGCTCGGCGATGGTCTTCGTCATCATCGGCCTGATCCTCTGCCTGATGCTGGCGCTGCGCCGCGCCGCCAACCTCGAGAAGGTCTACGGTGTCTGAGCGCAGCCGCCGCATGCCGGCCCTGCTCGGGCTCCATGGCGGGCTCGTCTATTTCTTCCTCTACCTGCCGATCGCGCTGCTGATCTTCTTCTCCTTCAACAAGTCGCCCTCGGGCACGCTGCCGGTGACCGGCTACACGCTCGACTGGTACCGCGAGATGGCGGACGACTACTTCCTCGTCCAGTCCTTCAAGAACAGCCTGTTCGTCTCCGGCATCGCGACGCCGATCGCGACGCTGATCGGCACGCTCTGCGCCTTCGCGCTGGTGCGCACCCGCTTCCGCCTCAAGGGGCTGGTCAGCAGCCTGATCCTGATGCCGATGGTGGTGCCGGGCATTCTGCTCGGCGCCGCCCTGCTGATCGTGCTGCGGCCGATCCTCGGCGTGCCGCTGTCGCTCTGGACGGCGGCGGCCGGCCACGTGGTGGTGACGACGCCCTATGCGGTGATCGCCGTGGCGACCCGGCTCTACGGCTACGACCGCCGGCTCGACGCCGCCGCCGCCGACCTCGGCGCCAGCCCGTGGCGGGTGCTCTGGCACGTCACCCTGCCGCTGGTGCTGCCCGGCATTCTGGCGGCCGCCCTGATCGTGCTCACCGTGTCGCTCGACACCTTCGGCGTCACCTTCTTCACCATCGGTTCCCAGGGCACGCTGCCGATGTATATCTGGTCGCAGGTGGAGATGGGCATCCGGCCGACCGTCAACGCGCTCGGCACCGTCTTCATCGTGGTGACGATCGCGCTGCTGTTCTGCGCCAACCTGCTGCTGCGGCGCCGCTAGGAGAGAACGATGGGCGCCGCACGACCCGAGCTCGGGCTCAACAGCTGGACCACCGGCGAGAAGGTGGCGCTGCCGACCGACATCGCGGTGGCGGCGGCCGCCGGCTTCGAGCGGCTCGAGCTCTGCGACTGGAAGATCGAGCGCCATCTCGCGGCCGGCGGCAGCCTGCCGGAGATCCGCCGCCGGCTCGACGAGGCCGGCCTGCGCCTGCTCAGCGTCAACACGCTGGACGACGCGACGCTGCACCAGGGCGAGCGGGCGGCGGCGCTGGTCGAGCGCTGCCGCGTGCTGTGCGGCTACGCCGCGGCGCTCGGCGCGCCGGTGGTGATCGTCGGGCCGAGCTATCGCCGCGACGGCTTCGCCGGGCTCGAGGCCGCCGAGATCCGCGACCGCACCGCCGCCGCGCTCGGCCGCTATGCCGCGGTGGCCGCCGCGGCCGGCGTCGCGATCGGCTTCGAGTTCCACGGCTATGCCGCCTGCTCGATCCACACCGTGGCCGACGCCGTGGCGGCGCTCGACGCGCTGGGCGAGCCGCGCGTCGGGCTGGTGCTCGACGCCTTCCACCTCTATGTCGGGGGCACGCCGCTCGCCGACGTCGCCGCGCTCGACCCGGCGCGGCTGCTGATCGTGCATCTCGCCGACGTCGACCAGCCCGACCGGGCGACGCTGGGCAAGCCGAACCGCATCATGCCGGGGCTGGGCGTGCTGCCGCTGCGGCCGCTGGTCGAGGCGGTGCGGCAGGCGGGCTATGCCGGGCCCTGGAGCCTCGAGCTGTTCCGCCCGGAATATTGGGAGATGGACCCGCTGGTGCTCGCCCGCCGCGCGCTCGCCAGCCTGCAGGCCTTCGTCTGAGCGGGGTGTGCCCATGAGCCTGATCGCCGATCGCACCCGCCCGACCGCGCCGGCCGGCGACCTGATCGCCGAATCGATCGCCCAGGCGCTCGAGGCGGACATCATCTTCGGCCGGCTGTCGCCCGGGCGGAAGCTGCCCGAGGAGGAGCTGGCCGAGCGCTTCTCAGCCTCGCGCCACCACGTGCGCGAGGCGCTCGCCCGGCTGCAGCGCACCGGCATCGTCAGCAAGGAGCGCAACAAGGGCGTCTCGGTGCGCAGCTTCAGCGCCGCCGAGGTCGAGCAGATCTACGAGGTGCGCGAGATCATCCAGCGCCAGGCGGCGCTGCGCATCCCGCTGCCGGCGAGCCGGGCGCAGATCGCGATGATCGAGGCGGTCGAGGCCGAGTACGAGCGGGCGGTGGCGGCCGGCGACCTGCGGCGCATCTGCGAGACCAACGACCGGTTCCACGTCGCGCTGTTCGCGCTGTGCGGCAATGCCATGCTGGCGCAGCTCGTCAAGCAGTACATGGATCTCAGCTACGTGATCCGCGCCAATGCCTTCAACCCCGAGCATCTCGCCGTGGCGCGCAGCGAGCACCGGATGATGGTGGCCCTGCTCTCCGGCCGCGATAGCTGGGCGCTGGCGCAGCTCTGCATCGACCATATCCAGCATAGCAAGGCGCAGTACCTCGCCTTCCTGCGGCTGCGCGAGGACGCTCCCGCCGGCGCGGCGGCGGCCTGGCCGGCCGAGGCGGCGTCGTGAGCGGCCCCGTGAGCGGCCCCGTGAGCAGCGTCGTGAATCCCGGGCCGCTGCTGCTGACCGGCGCCGCCGGCAAGCTCGGCGGCTGGCTGCGCCCGCAGCTGGCGCGCCGGCCGGAGGGGCTGCGCAGCACCGACCTCCGGCCGCTCGCGCCGGCGCTCCCGGGAGAGAGCCTGGTCCAGGCCGACCTCGCCGACGCCGCGGCGGTCGACCGCGCCGTGGCCGGCTGCGGCGCGATCGTGCATTTCGGCGCGGTGTCGGTCGAGGACAGCTTCGACGCCATCCTGCAGGCCAACATCGTCGGCACCCACAACCTGTTCGAGGCGGCGCGCCGGCACGGCGTGCGCCGCATCGTCTATGCCAGCTCGATCCACGTCGTCGGGTTCTACCCGACCAGCGAGCGGATCGACGCCGACGCCCCGCTGCGCCCGGACAGCTACTACGGCGTCGCCAAGGCGTTCGGCGAGAACCTGGCGCGGCTCTATGTCGAGAAGGCCGGGATGGAGGTCGCCTGCCTGCGGATCGGCGTCGCCCAGCCGGAGCCGACCAGCCCGCGCAACCTGTGGACCTGGCTCAGCCTGCCCGACCTGCTGCGGCTGGTCGAGACCTGCCTCGACGTGCCGCGGCTGGGCTTCGCCATCCTCTACGGCATCTCCGACAACCGCCGGCGCTGGTGGGACAACAGCCGCAGCACCGTCCCCTTCCTGCCGCAGGACGATGCCGAGCGCTTCGCCGACCGGCTGCTGCCGGACCGCCGCGATCCCGAGGATCCCGGGGTGCGCTATCACGGCGGCCCGTTCGTCGCGTTCAAGCTGGGAGAACGGCCGCGATGAGTCCTCGCCCGCGAGATGCCGAAGCCGTGTCCTTCATCCGCATGTCCGAGGGCACGGCGGCCGATTTCGCGCTGCTCGACCGGGCGGGTCAGCCCTGGATCGCCGGGTTGCCGGACCGGCTCCTCGCGGTCCTGGCTTCGATGACCGATGCCTTTCCGGGCTACCAGACGACCAGCCTCGAGCACCTGCTGCAGAGCGCCACCCGGGCGGAGCGCGACGGCGCCGACGAGGAGATGGTGGTGGCGGCGCTGCTGCACGACATCGGCGACGTGCTGTCGCCGCACAACCACTCGGACTACGCCGCCGCGATCCTGCGCCCCTATGTCCGGCCGGAGACCCATTGGGTGGTCCGGCATCACGGCCTGTTCCAGCTCTACCACTACCCCCACCTGCCGCCCGAGACGCGCGAGCTGCGGCAGCGCTACCGGGACAGCCCGCACTGGCAGGCCTGCGCCGATTTCTGCGCGCGCTGGGACCAGGTCTCCTTCGACCCCGACTACGACATGCTGCCGCTCGAGCATTTCGCGCCGATGCTGCGCCGCGTGCTGGCCCGCCGGCCGTTCGACCCGGCGATCACCGGCGCCGAGGGCCCGGCGCAGGCATACTGAGCCGCCGCTCTCGCGGGAGCGATTCGGGCGTCGCCGGGGTTTCCTGGCGATGGTGCGGGTGGACAGACGGCGCAGCTTCGGGTTGGATCGGATCCACCGGCCATGCTCGATGCCGTTCCCGCCATGACCGAGGCGTCGCCGCCGGGCGAGCCCCTCGACCCCGCCACCCTCGCCGCCATCGTCGAGGCGGGCATCGCGCGCTACTTCGCCGGGCGGCGGGCGCGGGTGCGGCCCTTCGTCGACCGGCACTTCTCGCTCGCCGGATCGCTGCGGCTGCATCGCCGGGCGCTCGGCTGGGACCTGCTCCGGGCGCCGGCCAACCTGGTGCTGGCGCTGCCGCAGCTGGCGCTGACCCTGGGGGCGGGTGCGGCCCGCCGGCTGCGGGCGCGGGCGCTGGCCGGCCGGCTCGACCGCCACCTGCTGCTGCGCACCGCGGTGGCGCGCGAGATCGCCTGGCTGGTGCAGACCGAGCTGCTCGAGCTGCCCTGCCGCGACGGGCCGCGCGAATCGCGGCACGACGCGCTCGCCGCCGCCATCCTCGCCGATCCGCGGCTGGAGGCCCGGCTGCGGCCGCAATTGGCGGCGCTCGGCCCGCGGGCGGGGGATCCCGGGTTCCGCCGTCGCGTCGACGCGGCGATGGCGACCTATGCCGGCTCGCGGACGGCCGCCGCCGAGATCACCACCACCCTGCTGTCGCTCGGCAGCGGGCTGGCGCTCTTCAAGCAGGTCACCCCCGGGGCGGTGGCGCTCGGCGCCTCGCTCGCCGGGATCATGGCGCAGCAGGCGGCGATCTCCGCCTTCCCGCTGGGCAGCTGGCTGGGCGGCTGGTGGTACGGGCTGTTCCCGGTCAGCGCCTCGGCCGGGCTGGTCGCCGGCACGACCGGCGGCGCCCTGCTCGGCGCGGCCGGGCTGGCCGCCTTCGCCGGCGTCCTGGCCGATCCGGTGCAGCGCCGGCTGGGGCTGCATGAGCGGCGGCTCAACCGCCTGCTCGATTCGCTGGAGCGGCAGATGGCCGACCCGGCGGCGGCCCCCTTCGCGCTGCGGGCGCAGTATGTCGCACGGCTCTCCGACCTGCTCGACCTCGTCGCCGCCGCCTACCGCCTGACCCGGCTCTGACGGCCAGCCCATGCAGGTCGCCGTCCTCCTCAACCGCGACTCCGGGACGATCGCGGCGCTCGGGCCCGAGCGGGTGCGCGCGCGCGTCGCGGCCGCCTTCGCCGAGGCTGGCGCCGCGGCGCGCATCCTGCTGGCGCCGGCGGCGGCAATCGGCAAGGCGGCCGACGCGGCGCTCGGCGCGGCCGCCCGCGAGGGCCTCGACGCGCTGGTGGTCGGCGGCGGCGACGGCAGCGTCGGCGGGGTCGCCGGGCGGCTGGCCGGCGGCGAGCTGCCGCTCGGCGTGCTGCCGCTCGGCACGCGCAACCATTTCGCCCGCGACCTCGGCCTGCCGCTCGAGATCGAGGCGGCGGCCCGGGTCATCGCCGCCGGCCGGGTCCGCCGCATCGACGTCGGCGAGGTCAATGGCCGGGTCTTCGTCAACAATTCCTCGATCGGCTTCTATCCGCGGGTGGTGGCGGCGCGCGACCTGCAGCGCCGCCGCTTCGGCCGCCGCAAGTGGCTGGCCACGGTGATCGCCGCGCTGCGCCTGCTGCGCCGCCTGCCGCGCCACCGGCTGGTGGTCCGGACCGGCGCCGAGGAGCACAGCCATCGCACCGTCTGCGCCTTCGTCGGCAACAACCGCTACGAGCTCGACCTGCTGTCGCTCGGCGCCCGCACGGCGCTCGACCGGGGCGAGCTCTGCCTCTACCTGCTGCTGCCGGAGACCCGGCTGGCCCTGGTGGCGCTGGCGCTGCAGGCGCTGCTCGGCCGCTCGGCCGACGCGGCCGAGCTCGAATCCTTCCTGCTGCCGGCGCTCGAGATCGACAGCCGGCGGCGCCGGCTGCACGTCGCCCTCGACGGCGAGGTCAGTGCGCTGCGGCCGCCGCTGCGCTACCGCATCCGGCCCGGCGCCCTGCCGGTGCTGGCGCCCTGAGCCGCCCCCCTGAGCCGCCCCCCGAGCCGGCTGGCCCCCTCGTTCCGGGCTGCCAGGGCTGCGCCGGGCGCGGGTTGACGGACCGCCCGGCCGGTTCCTAGATTCGGGACCCAGAGCGTCGGTCCCACCCCGACGATCCTCACCACCCCACGCGAGGAGCGACGATGAGTGCCACCCAGAAGGTTTCCGATGCCAGCTTCGAGGCCGACGTGCTGAAGGCGCCCGGTCCGGTGCTGGTGGATTTCTGGGCCGAGTGGTGCGGCCCCTGCAAGGCGATCGCCCCGGCGCTGGAGGAGCTGGCGACGGCGATGGACGGCAAGGTCATCGTCGCCAAGATCAACATCGACGACAACCCGGCGACGCCGAAGAAGTACGGCGTGCGCGGCATCCCGACCCTGATGCTGTTCAAGGGCGGCCAGGTCGCCGCCACCAAGATCGGCGCCCTGCCCAAGAGCAAGCTGGTCGAGTGGGTCGAATCGGTGATCTGACCGTCCGAGAGCCGCGCCGGCCGAGCCCGGCCTCGACGATGCCGGAGCCGCCGAGCACCTTGTCGAGGCTCTCGCAGCAGGCGCTGGCGCGCTCGGCGATCCGCCGGCGCCCCGCGGCCGCCTTGCCGCGGCGGAAGGCGGCGCCTGGCGCGGCGCCTCAGCCGTTCTCCGCGAGCACCGTGCCGGCGAGATAGAGCGAGCCGCAGATCAGGATGCGGGCGGGCGGCCCGCCGCGCCCGGCCGCGGCGATGGCGGCCACCGCCTCGGCGACGCCGTCGGCCGGGGCCGCGGCGAGGCCGACGGTGCGGGCCACCGCGGCCGCCGCCTCAGCGGTCAGGGAGGCGTGGCTGCCGGGAATGGCGACCGCGCTGAGGCCGGCGGCGAGCGGCGCCAGCGGCGCCAGGAACTCGGCCGGCTCCTTGGTGTCGAGCATGCCGAAGACGAGATGCAGCGGCCGGTCGCGCCAGCCGGCGGCGAAGGCGGCCAGCGCCTCGCCGGCGGCGCCGTTGTGGCCGCCGTCGAGCCACAGCTCCCAGCCGGCCGGCAGCAGGGCCTGCAGCGTGCCGCGGGTCAGCCGCTGCAGCCGGGCCGGCCATTCGACCTCGCGCAGCCCGCGGGCGAGCGCCGCGCCGTCCAGGCCGAAGCCGGGCAGCAGGTGCGCGGCGGCCAGTGCCGTGCCGGCATTGACGATCTGGTGCGCGCCGAGCAGCGCCGGGGCGGGCAGCTGCCGGGTGCCGCCCTCGACGGTGAAGGCGAGGCCGCCGTCGCGCGCCTCGGCCTGCCACTCCCGGCCGTGGCGGCAGAGCGGCACGCCGAGCGCGGCGGCGCGGGCCGCGAACACCGCGGCCGCCTCGGGCGGCTGGGGCGCCACCACGGCGGGCACGCCCGCCTTCATGATGCCGGCCTTCTCGCCGGCGATCGCCGCCAGCGTGTCGCCGAGATGCTGGCGGTGGTCGTAGGAGATCGGCGTCAGCACGGTGAGCCGCGGCCGCGCCACCAGGTTGGTGGCGTCGAGCCGTCCGCCGAGCCCGGTCTCCAGCAGCACGATGTCGGCCGGCGTCCGCGCGAAGGCGAGGAAGGCGGCGGCGGTGGTGATCTCGAAGAAGGTGATCGGGATGTCGCCGTTGACCCGCTCGCACTCCTCGAGCAGGGCGGCGAGATGCGCCTCCTCGATCAGCGTGCCGGCCAGCCGGACGCGCTCGTTGAAGCGCACCAGGTGCGGCGAGGTGTAGACATGGACCCGCCGCCCCGCCGCCTCCAGCATGGCGCGCAGATAGGCCACCACCGAGCCCTTGCCGTTGGTGCCGGCGACGTGCACGACGGGCGGCAGCCGGTCCTGCGGCGCCCCCAGCGCCCGCAGCAGGCGGACGACGCGATCCAGCGACAGGTCGATGATCTTGGGGTGGAGCCGGGTGAGCCGGTCGAGGATCAGGTCACTCGGCGCGGGGCTGCGGTTCGACATCGATGATCTCGGCGGGCCCGACGGCGGCCTCCATCGGCACCACCGGCGCGGGCGGCCCGGGATTGCGCAGCAGGGCGATGAGTCGGATCAGCCGCTCGCGCAGCTCGCGGCGCGGCACCACCAGGTCGACCATGCCGTGCTGCAGCAGGTACTCGGCGCGCTGGAAGCCCTCGGGCAGCTTCTCGCGGATCGTCTCCTCGATGACGCGGGCGCCGGCGAAGCCGATCACCGCACCGGGCTCGGCCACCGCGATGTCGCCGAGCATGGCGAAGGAGGCGCTGACCCCGCCGGTGGTGGGGTCGGTCAGCAGCACGATGTAGGGCAGCCCCGCTTCCTTGACCTCGTCCACCGCGATGATCGAGCGCGGCATCTGCATCAAGGACAGGATTCCCTCCTGCATGCGGGCGCCGCCGGAGGCGGGGATGGCGATCAGCGGCGCTTCCTGCAGCACGGCCAGCCGCGCCGCGGCGATCAGGCCCTCGCCGACCGCGGTGCCCATCGAGCCGCCCATGAACTCGAAGTTGAAGGCGGCGACGACCACGCCCATGCCGCCCATCCGGCCGTGCGCGACGATGATCGCGTCGCTCTCGCCGGTGCGGCCCTGGTACTCGCGCAGCCGCTCGCCGTAGCGCTTGCGGTCGCGGAACTTCAGCGGGTCGGGCTCGGTGCGCGGCAGCTCGATGCGCTGGTAGACGCCGTCGTCGAACAGCAGCTCGAGCCGGCGCTGCACGCCGATCCGCAGGTGATGCCCGCAATGGGTGCAGACCTGCAGGTTGCCCTCGAGCTCGCGGTGGAAGATCATCTGGCCGCAGGCCGGGCATTTCAGCCAGAGGTTCTCCGGCACCTCGGTCTTGCGGACCAGCGCCTGCAGCTTGGGCCTGACGAAGTTGGTGAGCCAGCTCACCGCCGCGCCTCCCGCACGCCCCTGGCGAGATCGGCGATCAGGCCGAGCACGGCCGGCACCAGCTCCGGGCGGGCCCTGCCGTCGGCGTCGAGATGCTCGGCCACCTTGCCGACCAGCGCCGAGCCGACCACAGCGGCGTCGGCGACGCGCGCGATGGCGGCGGCCTGCTCCGGCGTCCTGATGCCGAAGCCGACGGCGACCGGCAGCGTCGTCGCGGCCTTCAGGCGGCCGACCGCGGCGGCGACGTCGGCCCCGGCGGCCGAGCGCGTGCCGGTGATGCCGGCGATCGAGACGTAGTAGAGGAAGCCGCTGGTGTTGGCGAGGACGGCCGGCAGCCGCCGGGCGTCGGTGGTCGGCGTCGCCAGGCGGATGAAGTTGAGCCCGGCCGCGATCGCCGGCAGGCAGAGCTCCTCGTCCTCCTCGGGCGGCAGGTCGACGACGATCAGGCCGTCGACCCCGGCGCCCCGCGCGTCGGCCAGGAAGCGGTCGACGCCGTAGCTGTAGATCGGGTTGTAGTAGCCCATCAGCACGATCGGCGTGTCGGCGTCGCGCTGGCGGAACCGGCGCACCTGGGCGAGCGTGCGGACCAGCGTCTCGCCGGCCTTGAGCGCGCGCAGCGAGGAGGCCTGGATCGCCGGCCCGTCGGCCATCGGGTCGGTGAACGGCATGCCGAGCTCGATCAGGTCGGCGCCGGCCGCCGGCAGCCCTTCGAGCAGCTTCGCCGCGGTCTCGGCGTCGGGATCGCCGGCGGTGAGGAAGGTGACCAGCCCGGCGCGCCGCTCGGCGGCGAGCGCCGCGAAGCGGCGGGCGATGCGGCCGTCCGACGGGGCGGCGGACGCGGCGCTCACAGCCGGGTGCCCAGGCGCTCGGCGACGGCGAAGATGTCCTTGTCGCCGCGGCCGCAGAGATTCATCACGATCAGGTGGTCGGCGGGCAGCCGCGGCGCGATCTTCCCGACATAGGCCAGCGCGTGCGCCGGCTCGAGCGCCGGGATGATGCCCTCGAGCCGGGCCAGCAGCTGGAAGGAGTCGAGCGCCTCCTGGTCGGTCGCCGAGACGTACTTGACCCGGCCGCTCTCGTGCAGCCAGGCATGCTCCGGCCCGATGCCGGGATAGTCGAGCCCGGCCGAGATCGAGTGGGCGTCGATGATCTGGCCGTCCGGGTCCTGCAGCAGGTAGGTGCGGTTGCCGTGCAGCACGCCGGGCCGGCCGCCGGTCAGCGAGGCGGCGTGCCGGCCGGTCTCGATGCCGTCGCCGCCGGCCTCGACGCCGTAGATCGCCACGCTCTTGTCGTCCAGGAAGGGGTGGAACAGCCCCATCGCGTTGGAGCCGCCGCCGATGCAGGCGACCAGCGTGTCGGGCAGCCGGCCCTCCGCCGCCTGCAGCTGCTGGCGCGTCTCGCGGCCGATCACCGACTGGAAGTCGCGCACCATCGCCGGATAGGGGTGCGGGCCGGCCACCGTGCCGATGATGTAGTAGGTGTCCTCGACATTGGCGACCCAGTCGCGCAGCGCCTCGTTCATCGCATCCTTGAGGGTGCGCGAGCCGCTCTTCACCGGCACCACCTCGGCGCCGAGCAGGCGCATGCGGAAGACGTTGGGCTGCTGCCGGGCGATGTCGACCTCGCCCATGTAGACGGTGCAGGGCAGGTCGAACAGCGCGGCCACCGTGGCGGTGGCGACGCCGTGCTGGCCGGCGCCGGTCTCGGCGATGATCCGCCGCTTGGCCATGCGCCGCGCCAGCAGGATCTGGCCCATGCAGTTGTTGATCTTGTGCGAGCCGGTGTGGTTCAGCTCGTCGCGCTTCAGGTAGATCTTGGCGCCGCCGAAATGCCGGGTCAGCCGGTCGGCGAAGTAGAGCGGGCTCGGCCGGCCGACATAGTGCTCGAGATAGTAGGCGAGCTCGGCGGAGAAGCCGGGATCGGCCTTGGCCGCGGCGTAGGCGCGCTCGACCTCGAGGATCAGCGGCATCAGCGTCTCGGCGACGAAGCGTCCGCCGAAGCTGCCGAAATGGCCGCGCTCGTCCGGTCCGGCGCGGTAGGTGTTCAGGTTCGACACGAGGGATTCGTCCAGTCGCGACAGGCTAGCCGAAAGGCGGCGCACTCAAGCACAGGGCGGGGGAAAAATCAAAGCATGCTCCCCGCCCGGGTACTCGACCGAAGCAGGGTTCATTGGTCCGGATACATCTCGCCGGCCGCCCCCCTTTGTCATGCCCGGGCTTGACCCGGGCATCCAGCTTGCGGCAGCCATGGATTGCCGGGTCAAGCCCAGGGTCAAGCCCGGCAATGACAAGAATGAGCGTAGGCCTACGGCACCCTGCTTAGCCGAGCGCCGCCACGGCCGCGAGGAAAGCGGCGATGCGGGCCGGGCTCTTGCGGCCGGGTGCGTCCTCGACGCCCGAGGAGACGTCGAGCTGGCGCGCGCCGGTGACGCGCACCGCCTCGGCGAGGTTGCCGGCATGGAGCCCGCCCGAGAGCATCCAGGGCAGCGGCCAGGCGCGGCCGGCGAGCCAGGTCCAGTCGAAGCTGAGCGCGTTGCCGCCGGGCAGCGCGCCCGGCTTGCCGGCCGGGGCGCGGGCGTCGAACAGCAGCCAGTCGGCGACGCCGAGATAGGCCTCGGCCGCCGCCACGTCGGCGGCGGCGCCGACCTTGATCGCCTTCATCACCGGCCGGCCGAAGCGGGCGCGGATCTCGGCGACCCGGGCCGGCGGCTCGGCGCCGTGCAGCTGCAGCAGGTCGGCCGGCAGCTCGGCGAGCACGGCGGCGACCGCCGCGTCGTCGGGATCGACCAGCAGCGCCACCCGGCCGATCCCCGGGGGCAGCCCGGCCGCCAGGGCCGCGGCCTGCGCCGGCGTCACGGCGCGCGGGCTCGGCGGGTAGAAGACGAAGCCGACATGGCTCGCCCCGCCGGCGACGGCGGCGGCGACCGCCGCGCCGGTGGCGACGCCGCAGATCTTGGCGCGCACCGGGCTCACGACACCACCGACAGGCCGGGCGGCTGCGGCGGGCCGCGCCAGCCCGAGAGCTCGCGGAAGACCAGCGCCGGCGGCACCAGCATGATGGCGACCCCGGCATAGGCCAGCAGGGTCATCACGGCGGCGGAGGCGAGCGGTGCCGCCTGCTGCAGCCCCGTCCAGGCGAGCAGCAGCCCGGCGAGCGTGGTCGCCAGGACGGAGGACGCCCCGGTGGCGAGCAGGGCCAGCGCCAGCTGCCCGCCGACGCCGGCGGTGCGCCGGACCGACTCGATCATCGAGACCGGCGCGTCGACGGCGCAGCCCGGGAAGATCAGCGACAGCCGGGCGAGGCCGTAGAGGCCGAGCGCCAGCGCCACCAGCAGCGGCGCGACGATGGTCACGGGGCGGGCGGGGTCGACGGGGACCAGCACGGAGAGCGGCCCGCCGAGCACCAGGCCGCCGAGCACGGCGATGCCGAGCGTGAGCAGCATGTAGCGGACCTCGCGGCGGCCGAAGCTGGGGCGCAGCCCGGGCGGCAGGGCCGAATCGCCGAGCAGCAGCAGCCGGTAGCCCGCCACCGAGAACATGCTCACCGGCACGACCTCGGCGAAGGTGAGCATCATGATGGCGGCGAAATCGGTGAGGGCCAGCAGCTGCAGGATCTGCAGCGCCAGGGAGAGGGCGGCGGGAACCACGCCGATCCGCAGCAGCTGGTCCCGCCGGTCCCAGCTGATCCGGAAGGACGCCTCGATCAGCGTGCCGCTGCCGAGCGTGCCGCGGCCGGGTGGACGTGCGCTCATGGCGCCGCGCCCGCCAGCTCGGCGCGGATCGCGGCGGCGGCGGCCGGCGGGTCCGCTGCGCCGGTGATCGGCCGGCCGACGACCAGCACGCTGGCGCCGGCGGCGGCGGCCTCGGCCGGGGTCATCACCCGCTTCTGGTCGCCCGATGCGGCGCCCGCCGGGCGGATGCCGGGCACCACCAGCAGGAAATCCGGGCCGCAATCGGCGCGCAGCGGCGCGATCTCCAGCGGCGAGCAGACGACGCCGGCGAGCCCGGCCTGCTGCGCCAGCCCGGCCAGCCGCCGCACCTGGTCGAGCGCCGGGCCGCGCTGGCCGGTGGCGGCGAGGTCGCCCTCGTCGAGGCTGGTCAGCACGGTGACGGCGACCAGGCGCGGCGGCTGCGGCGCCTCGGCCGCCGCGTCGCGCGCGGCGCGCAGCATGGCGGGGCCGCCGGCGGCGTGCAGCGTGAGCAGGGCGGGCGCCAGCGCCGCCGCCGAGCGCACCGCGCCGGCCACCGTGTTCGGGATGTCGTGCAGCTTGAGGTCGAGGAAGATCGGCAGGCCGAGCCCGGCCATCGCCCGCACCCCGGCAGGGCCCTTGGCGACGAAGAACTCGAGGCCGAGCTTCAGCCCCTCGACGCGGCCGGCAAGCGCGCGGCCGAGATCCTTCGCCGGGCCGAGCGCGGGCGTGTCCACGGCGACGAAGATCTCGGGTGCGCGCGCAGCCGCCGGGGCGGCGCCGGGAGCGGGGGCCATGGACGAGGACCTGTCTCGGGAGCGATCGGCCGTTCTATAGCAGATGGCGGCGGCGCAGGGCGAGGGCGCGGGGACGCGTCATCCCGCCGGCCCTGGCGTCGCGGCTCTCCCTTCTCCGCCGGCGATGAGAAGCACGCGGATGCCGTAGCCCCCGAAACCCGTCGGCCCGACACCGCGGCCGCAGCCGCGTCAGGGCGCCGGGCGGGCCGGGACGATCGCGCGGCCTGGCGGCGCCGCGGCGGCCGCGGCCTGGCGGCGCTGCAGGGCGGCGAGCTCCTCGCCGCTGGCGCGCAGCCGGGCGCGGGCCTGGCGGCGGCGGCGGCGGCCGGAGAGCAGCGCGATCAGCGCGCCGAGGAGGAATCCCACCAGCAGCGACAGCAGGATGACGAGATAGACCGGCAGGGTGACGCGCCAGGGCAGCGGCCACAGGTTGAGCTCGACCGGGGTCCGGTTGGCGATGGCGAAGACCACCGCGATGACCATCACCGGGATGGTCACCACCCAGGAGATTCGGCTCATCGCGGTGCCGCCGCCGCTGCCGCGGTCCGCTGCGGGGAAGCGCGCTGGCGCATGCCGACGGTCATTCCTTGCCGTTCAGCCGGTCGCGCAGCTGCTTGCCGGTCTTGAAGAAGGGCACCGCCTTGCGGTCGACCTCGACGGCGTCGCCGGTGCGCGGGTTGCGGCCGAGCCGGGCGTTGCGCTGCTTCACCGAGAAGGCGCCGAAGCCGCGCAGCTCGACCCGGTCGCCGCGCGCCAGCGCGGCCGAGATCTCGTCGAAGATGGTCGAGACGATGCGCTCCACGTCCCGCTGATAGAGGTGCGGGTTCAGCTCACCGATTTTCAGGATGAGCTCCGACTTGGTCATAGCGATCAACCCCCCAATCGCTCCCATCGATCGCGGTCGCCCATCGTCCATTTTCCCATCCAGCGCCCCGATCCCGGCGGTGACCTTGCCGCAGGAGCCGGGGTGCGTCAAGGGTAAGTCCCTAGGATTGCACCGTTTTCCCGGCGGGCGGAACCCGCGGCGCGGGCAAAAGAAACGGGCGCCGCAGCCTTCGCCGCGGCGCCCGTCCCGTCTCGTCGCGAGACGCCGCCGGCGATCGCCGGCGGCGGCTGGCGTCAGCTCTCGGTGGTGTCCTCGTCGCCCTTCTTGCGGGCCCGGTCGCGCTGGGCGCGGGAGATCGCCGCCCCCAGGATGTCGCCCAGGCTGGCGCCCGAGTCGGACGAGCCGAACTCGACCATCGCCGCCTTCTCCTCCTCGACCTCGCGGGCCTTGATGGAGAGGCTGATCTTGCGGCTCGTCTGGTCGATCGCGGTGATCTTGGCGTCGACCTTCTCGCCCACGGCGAAGCGGTCGGGCCGCTGCTCGCTGCGGTCGCGCGACAGGTCGCTCTTGCGGATGAAGGCGGTCATGCCGTCGCCCATCGTCACCTCGATGCCGCCATCCTGCACGGCGCTGACCGTGCAGGTGACGACTTCGCCCTTCTTGTGGCTGCCGACCGAGGCGGCGAAGGGATCGTCGGCGAGCTGCTTGATGCCGAGGCTGATGCGCTCCTTCTCGACGTCGACGTCGAGCAGCTTGACCTGCACGGTGTCGCCCTTCTTGTAGTCGGCGATCGCCTGCTCGCCCGGCCGCTGCCAGTCGATGTCGGAGAGATGCACCATGCCGTCGATCTCGCCGGGCAGGCCGACGAAGAGGCCGAACTCGGTGATGTTCTTGACCTCGCCCTCGAGCACCGAGCCGATCGGGTGCTTCTCGAGGAAGCTCGACCACGGATTGTCGAGGCACTGCTTCAGCCCGAGGCTGATGCGGCGCTTCACCGGATCGACGTCGAGCACCATCACCTCGACCTCCTGGGAGGTCGAGACGATCTTGCCGGGGTGCACGTTCTTCTTCGTCCAGCTCATCTCGGAGACGTGGACCAGGCCCTCGATCCCCGGCTCCAGCTCGACGAAGGCGCCGTAGTCGGTGATGTTGGTGACCCGGCCGGTGAACTTCGCCGCCGGCGGGTACTTCTTCTCGACGCCCTGCCACGGATCGGCCTCGAGCTGCTTCATGCCGAGCGAGATGCGCTGCGTCTCGGGGTTGAAGCGGACGACCTGGACCTGCACGGTCTGGCCGATGCTGAGCGCCTCCGACGGGTGGTTGATGCGCCGCCACGCGATGTCGGTGACGTGCAGCAGGCCGTCGACGCCGCCGAGATCGACGAAGGCGCCGTAGTCGGTGATGTTCTTGACCACGCCGGTCAGCACCTGGCCCTCGCGCAGGTTGGCGACCAGCTCGGCGCGGGCCTCCGACCGGCTCTCCTCGAGCACGGCGCGGCGCGACACCACGATGTTGCCGCGGGCACGGTCCATCTTGAGGATCTGGAAGGGCTGCGGCGTGCCCATCAGCGGGCCGACGTCGCGCACCGGGCGGATGTCGACCTGGCTGCCGGGCAGGAAGGCGACGGCGCCGGAGAGGTCGACGGTGAAGCCGCCCTTGACGCGGCCGAAGATCACGCCGGTGACGCGCTGGTTCTCCTTGAAGCTCTTCTCGAGCTGGGTCCAGGCCTCCTCGCGGCGGGCCTTCTCGCGGCTCAGCACCGCCTCGCCGTTCTTGTCCTCCATGCGGTCGAGATAGACCTCGACCTCGTCGCCGATCTTGAGCTCGGGCCGCTGGCCCGGCGTGGCGAATTCCTTGAGGGCGACGCGGCCCTCCGACTTCAGGCCGACATCGATCAGGGCGATGTCGTTCTCGATGCCGATGATGCGGCCCTTGAGGACGGTGCCCTCGATGTTGCCGCTGCCGCCGAAGCTCTCGTCGAGCAGGGCGGCGAAGCTCTCCTTGGCGAAGCTCTGGGCTTGCGCGGCGGTGGCTTTGCTCATGCGCTACAGGTTCCTTTCTCTCTATTCCGGCCGGCCGGTTGTCTCCGGCGGTCTCAACGGGGTGGTTGCGGCCAAGACTGACGTTCGTCCTGCGGGATCAGAAACCGCCCGAAGCGCCGCGCCGCCGCTCGATCAGGTCGAGGGCCAGGGCGAAGGCCGCTTCGGCATCGAGGTCCGAGCTGTCGACGACGATGGCGTCCGGCGCCGGGATCAAGGGCGAAATCGCCCGACCGCGATCGCGGGCGTCACGTTCGGTCATGTCCTGCAAGACGCGCGCATATATACTCTCGCGACCCCGCCGGAGCAACTCCCGATGCCGGCGCAGCGCGCGCGCCGCGGCGCTCGCCGTGATGAACAGCTTGATCGGCGCTTCGGGGCAGACCACCGTGCCGATGTCGCGGCCGTCGAGGATGGCGCCCTTGAAGCCGCCCGGCGGGTGGTGGGCGAAGCGGCGCTGCAGGTCGAGCAGCGCCTCGCGCACGCCCGGGATGGTCGCCACCCGGGAGGCCGCCTGGGCGACCGGCTCCTCGCGCAGCTCCGGCCCGTCGAGCTCGGGGAAGTCGACCAGCCGGGCGGCGGCGATCGCCGCCGCGGCGTCGCCGGCGTCGCGGCCGGCGCGCCGCCGCCGGGCGCCGCCGGCGCGCTCCGCCTGCTGGCCGACCGCCGCTTTGCCCTCTTCATCCTGGCCAGCGGCCTGATCCAGTCGAGCCACGTCGTGCTCTACGGCTTCGGCACGCTGCGCTGGCTGGCCGCCGGGCACGACGAGGCGACCATCGGCTGGCTGTGGTCGGAGGGGGTGATCGTCGAGACCGCGGTGTTCGCGCTGGGCGGCCGGCTGATCGGCCGCATCGGCCCGCTCTGGCTGCTCGCCGGCGGCGGCGCGGTGGCGGTGCTGCGCTGGCTCGGCCTCGCCTCGCTCGAGGCGCTGCCGGCCCTGGTCGTGCTGCAGGCGCTGCACGGCATCACCTTCGGCGCCAGCCACCTGGCGGCGATGAGCTATGTCGGGCAGTCGACGCCGCCGCAGCTCGCCGCCACCGCCCAGGGGCTGCACGGGGCGATCGCCTGGGGCGCCGTCTACGGGCTGGCGATGGCGGCGGCCGGCCCGCTCTATGCCCGCTTCGGCGGCGGCGCCTTCCTCGCCATGGCCGGGCTGGCGCTTGCCGGCACCGGGCTGGCGGCTATGCTGGCCCGCCATCCGCCCCAGCCCGAGGCCGCGCCATGACCGACCCCGCCCGCCATTTTCC
Organism: Dongiaceae bacterium; assembly: GCA_046349435.1. Classification (GTDB taxonomy): domain Bacteria; phylum Pseudomonadota; class Alphaproteobacteria; order Dongiales; family Dongiaceae; genus JAXMCI01. The sequence goes on from JAXMCI010000017.1 coordinate 56,505, forward strand.
CAGCCTGCGGGTGCTCGACCATCCGCTGATCCAGCACAAGCTTTCGCTGATGCGCGACAAGCGCACGCCGACCATCCAGTTCCGCCAGCTGCTGCGCGAGATCGCCCTGCTGATGGGCTACGAGATCACCCGCGCCCTGCCGATGACCGAGGAGCCGATCGAGACCCCGGTGGCGCCGATGATGGCGCCGGTGATCGCCGGCAAGAAGGTGGCGATCGTCTCGATCCTGCGCGCCGGGCTGGTCATGGCCGACGGGCTGCAGGAGCTGATCCCGTCCGCCCGGGTCGGCCATGTCGGCATGTACCGCGATCCGGTCAGCAAGCGGCCGGTCGAGTACTTCGTCAAGCTGCCCGAGCCCGAGGGCCGGCTCTTCATCCTGGTCGACCCGATGCTGGCGACCGGCTACTCGGCCTCGGCGGCGGTCGACCTGCTGAACCGCAAGGGCGTCGAGGACGCGCAGATCCGCTTCATGGCGCTGGTCGCCGCGCCGGAGGGCATGCAGGTCTTCGCCGCCGCCCACCCGACCATCCCGGTCTTCGCCGCCTCGCTCGACCAGTGCCTCAACGACCACGCCTACATCGTGCCGGGCCTGGGCGACGCCGGCGACCGGCTGTTCGGCACCAAGTAGGCCGGGCCTATTCCGGCAGCGGCGCGCCGAGCTCGACCAGCCGCGCCAGCAGGGTGCGGCCGGCCTCGCCGCCCTGGCCGGTCAGCCGCTCGGCCAGCACCAGCCGGAGCGCGTCGAGATGGGCGCGGATCAGCGGCACCGCGTCCGGCGTCGGCAGCCGGCCGATGTCGTCGGGCACCAGCTCGCAGAGCGACTGGGCGATGCGGGTCACCAGGGGGTAGCCGAAGCTGCCGCCCTGGCCCTTCAGATTGTGGGCAAAGTTGTGCAGCCGGAGGAGCTGCTCGGGCCGCGGCGCGGGGCCGTCGAGCGCGGCGGCGAGCGCCGCCTCGGCGCCGGCGAGATCCGCCATCGCCAGCTCGGGATAGCCCTCCGCCAGGCGGGCGATCGCCGCCTCGGCCTCGGCCGTCAGGGCGTCCAGGCGGTCGAGATTGCTGCTGCGCGATGGGCCGACGGGCGGCATCCTGGCTCCGGCTCGGGCGGTCCGACCACCCTCCTGCCGGCCAGCTTAACACTTCGTTAAGACGACACCCAGTTCTGCATCCGCGCCTACATCCGCCGGGGCAGCCAGTGCGCCACCAGCGCGCCCGAGAACATCGCCAGGCCGGTGGTGACGAACACGGCCCGCAGATCGAAGAAGACCAGCAGGACGGAGTAGAGAATCGCCGGCAGCAGGCTCGCGAGATCGATGTAGGTGCGGTAGACGGTGGTCATCTGCGGCCGCTCGTAGGGATGCACGGCGCGCAGGAAGGGGACGCTGCCGAGCGCGTCCAGGATGACCGCGCCGACCGCGCCGCCGAGCAGGCAGAGGGCGACCAGCACCGGCAGGTGGTAGCCGATCGTCGCCAGCATGCACATCAGCCCGCCGCCGATCATCGCCGCCATGATCGGCCGCCGCAGGCCGGTCCGTCCGGCCAGCCGCCCGAACAGCGGCGCGGCCAGCAGCAGCACGTTGCCGCCCGAGGCGAGCAGCCCGGCGGCGGTGCCGCCGATGCCCTGCTGCACCAGGTAGACCGGCGGATAGGTGAAGAACATCGACCAGTAGACGGAGCGGACGAAGGCGATGGTCCAGGCCAGCCGCAGCCGCGGCTGGGCGACGAAGCGGCGGATGTTGGCCCGCGGATCGGCGATCGGCCGGGTGGCGGCGGCCACTGCCGGGTTCTCGGTCAGCCGGAGATAGGCGAAGTAGAGCAGCAGCAGGACGGAGAAGCAGGCGCTGAGCAGCTCGGCGCTGCCATGGCCGAGCTTCTCGTAGAGGGTGACGCCGAGCAGCGGGCCGACCGACCAGGCGAGGGCGCTGAAGCCCATCCGCAGCGGCTCGGAGCGTACCAGGTCGCGCTTGCGGATGTAGTCCATGACGTAGAGGCTGAGGGTGATGTTGAGCGCGGCGGTGCCGACCGCCAGGCAGAGCATGGCGACGGCCTGGCCGGCCAGCGTGCGGGTCGCCAGCAGCGCCGCCGTGGCGATCAGCAGCACCGCCCCCAGCACGTAGACCCGGCGCCGGCGGAAGCGGCGGATCAGCAGCGGGATGGCGAAGCTGCTGGCCAGCCCGGCGATGCCGACCAGCACGTAGAGCAGGCTGACCTCGCGGGCCTCGCCGAGCAGCGCATAGGCCTGCAGCGGGATCACCGTCAGCAGCGTCGCCCGCGCCAGCGATTCGAGGACGAACAGCAGCGCGAAGACGATCGCGCCCGGCCGGCTGACCGAGCGCAACCACGGGGAATCGGAAATCTGCACCAAGGGAGGGCCGTCGGCCGGTACGCGGGAACGCGGGCGCCAGCCAAGCGCATCCCCGGCCGATCCGCTCGCCGCCCAGCGACAGACCGGTGACGCTCGGACGCCGCCTGCGGCGATAATGCCGTCGTGGCGGCGCCCGAGCGCCGCCGGGTCAGTCGTCCAGCGGGGTCCCCATGGCCGCCTGGGCTTCCTGCGCCTTGGCCGGCCCGCGCAGGACCGCGGCGACGGCCACGGCGATGGCGGCGCCGGCCAGGGGCCCGAGGACGTAGACCCACCAGGTGGAGAGGTCTCCCCGGGCGAGATCCGGTCCGAAGGCGCGCGCCGGGTTCATCGCCGCACCCTCATAGGGGCCGCCCATGGTGCCCAGGGCCATGACGTAGGCGCCGACCGCCAGCGGGATGAACTGCCCATTGAGCTTCGGGCCGTTGGCCATCGACAGCACCATCAGCACCATGCCGAAGGTCAGGATCGCCTCGAAGCCTGCGGCCGCGAGCGCCAGCCCCGGCTGCGGCTGGGTCGCGGCGAGGTTGCCGGCGACGCCGAAGAAGAGGCGCGCGGTCCCCGAGCCGAGGGCGCCGGCGAGCAGCTGCACCACGGCATAGACGCCGGCCATCGGCCAGCCCATGTCGCCGCGCAGCGCGAAGGCGAAAGTCATTGCCGGGTTGAAATGAGCGCTGATGTCGCCGAGGAAGTAGACCGCGGCGACCAGCCACAGCGCCGAGACGGCGGAGAGGATGAAGGCCGCTTCGTAGGGATGCACCGTCCCGCCGCCATAGAGAGCGAGGATCGCGGCCCCCGCCGACAGCACGAAGGTCAGGCCCGCCGTGCCGATCAGCTCGGACAGCAGCCGGCGCAGCCGGTGCGCCGGGTTCTTCCAATCGGCCTTGAATCGGGACTGCCCGACCTGCAGGGCAAGCGCGGCCTCGCCATGCAGGATCCGGGGCCGGGCGACGGGCGATGGCGGGCTCGGCATCGGCATCGCCTCACTTCGGCGCCGCGACATAGGGCTCGACCATCTTGGCGGGATCGACGACCTGGTCGAACACGGCCTCGGTCACGAAGCCGAGCTTCAGTGCCGCCTCCTTGAGCGTCAGGTCGTTGTCCAGCGCGTAGTGCGCGATCTTCGACGCATGGTCGTAGCCGATCACCGGCGAGAGCGCGGTGACCAGCATCAGCGAGCGCCCGACAAACTGGTCGATCTGCTTCAGGTCGGGCTTCGTTCCCTCGACCAGGAAGCGGCGGAAGTTCGTGCAGCTGTCGGTCAGCAGCGTGATCGAATGGGTGATGTTGTAGATGATCAGCGGCTTGTAGACGTTCATCTCGAGATAGCCGCTGGCGCCGCCGAAGCCGACGGCCACGTCGTTCGCCATCACCTGGACCGCGACCATGGTCAGCGCCTCGGCCTGGGTCGGGTTCACCTTGCCGGGCATGATCGACGAGCCCGGCTCGTTGGCCGGGATGCGCAGCTCGGCGAAGCCGGCGCGCGGTCCGCAGGACATCAGCCGGACGTCGTTGCCGATCTTGTAGAGCGTGACCGCGAGCGTGCGCATCGTGCCGGAGAACTGGACGAGCGCGTCGTGGCTGCCCTGGACGGTGAACTTGTTCGGCGCGGTGACGAAGGGCAGGCCGGTGAGCCGGGCGATCTCCGCGGCCGCAGCCTCGGCGAACCCGGGGGCGGAGTTGAGCCCGGTGCCGACCGCGGTGCCGCCGAGCGCCAGCTGGTAGACCCCGGTCAGCGCCGTCTCGAGCCGCGCGAGATCGTCGGCGAGCGCGCCGGCATAGCCCGACCACTCCTGGCCCAGGGTGAGCGGCGTGGCATCCTGCATGTGGGTGCGGCCGATCTTCACGATGTCCTTCCACGCCTCGGCCTTGGCGGCGATGGCGTCGTGCAGCGCCTGCACGGCGGGGATCAGCCGTTGCCTGGCGTTCATCGCCGTCGCGATGTACATCGCCGACGGGAAGGAGTCGTTCGACGATTGCGCCATGTTGACGTGATCGTTGGGATGGACCGGCGCCTTGCTGCCGAGCGGCGTGCCGGCGAGCTGGCAGCAGCGGTTGGAGATCACCTCGTTGACGTTCATGTTGAACTGCGTGCCGCTGCCGGTCATCCAGACATGCAGCGGGAACATCTCGTCGTGCTTGCCGGCGAGGATCTCGTCGCAGGCGGTGACGATCAGGGTGCAGGGCTGGTCGGCCAGGCGCTTGCCGGCATGGTTGGCGATCGCCGCGGCCTTCTTCAGGATGGCGTAGGCGGCGATCATCTCGCGCGGGATCAGGTCCTTGCCGATGCTGAAGTGCTGCAGCGAACGCTGCGTCTGCGCGCCCCACAGCTTCTCGCTCGGGACCTCGACTAAGCCCAGGCTGTCGGTTTCCGTCCGTGTCCCGGTCATGCGTCGTGCCTTCCCTGCTGGCCTGATCGCAAATGGTAGCATCTCCGCCCAGGCTTGACATCAGGCGGGGCCGAATCGGGTGGAGACAGCCGCTTCACCGTGTTCAGCTGAAGGAGCCCCGTGCGAGCCGTCACCACCCCTTGGCGGCTTCGACACTCGCTAAATGAAGAGGTCTCGGCGGCGCGGGCGGCGTCCGGCTTCGGGCGCCGCAAGGGCTCACGCGGAGGCGCGGAGGCGCGGAGGGGAGACGCCGCGGGTCGGCATGTCGCCGGCGGGCGCAGGTGGCGGGGCAGGCACAGAACGATTGTCGCACGCGAAGGCGCGAGTGCGTCGGGAGACCGCGGCACCTCGGTGCGAGCCGCTCTTCGACAGGCTCATTGCTTCGACAGGCTCAGCAGGGGCCCCCGAGATCGCGCCCGCTCCCCGAACCTCGTCCCGCCTGCCGAAGGGCGAGGTCGGGGGCCGCTGCAGCTATCCCGCCGGCTTCAGCGGCAGCGCTTGCCGTCCCACAGCAGGCTGCAGGGGCCGGCGTCGCGCTCGAGCAGCCCGAGCAGCGCGCTGCCGCCGTCGGGCAGCGGTGCGCTCGAGGTGACGAAGCCGACGGTGCGGCCGGCGGCGAGCAGCGGCGCGTAGGTGAACGGGCCCTCGGCCTCGCCCGGCAGGCGGAAGGCGGCGACGCGGCGGGCCGGCGGCGTCGCGCGCCCGGCGAGCACCGCGCTGCGGCCGAGGAAGCCGTCATTGCCCTCCAGGTCGAGCCCGCCCGCCAGCCCGGCCTCGACCGCCGAGATCGTCGGGCTCGGCTCCAGCCCGAAGCGCGGCATGCCGCGCGCGACGCGCAGCGCGTCGGCCGCGAGATGGCCGGCCGGGTGCAGCCCGGCGGCGAGCAGCGCCTGGGCGCCGGCGGCGAGCTCAGCCGGCAGCAGCAGGGCGGCCTGCCCGGTCGTCGGATCGTCGAAGCGGCGGGCGGTGGCGAAGCCGAGCTCGATCTCGCCCGGCCGGCTGCCCGCCGGCGGCCCGGGCTCGGCGGCGCCGGCCAGCGCTGCCGCCGCGCCGGCCTCGGCCAGCAGCCGACCAGCCGCCCGTGACGTCGACCAGCACCGCCTCGCCGGGCGCCATCTGGCGGCGCACCCAGGCCTCCAGCCGGGTGCCCTGGTCGGGATCGGCGAGCAGCAGCCAGGACTCGGCCGACAGCCGCAGCAGGGTGGGCAGCGCCTCGACCCCGCCCTGCGCGTTCAGCATCGGCGCCAGCCGCGCGGCGCCCGGCTCCAGCCGGCCCAGCGCCCCGGTGAGCCGGCGCAGCAGCCGCTCGGCGCCCGGCCCCTCGAGCCACAGCTTGGCGTCGCTCGAGCGGTCGATCAGCGCCGCGCCGGCGGTGGCGGCGGCGAGCTCGGCGCGCAGGCGGGCGGCCGGCGCCGCGTCGCCCTCGGCGAACCAGAGCGGCCGCTCCCAGCCGGCGACGCTGCCCATCACCGCGCCCCGCAGCAGCAGCGCGCCGTGCAGCGGCGAGCGCCGGACGTTGCGGCTGGAGCGGAAGTCGAGCCCGGGGCGCGACCGCTCGCACATGAAGGCCGGCACCTCGCGGGTCCGCTCGCGGGCGTAGCGCCGCTGGCCCTGGTCGCGGGCGAAGCGCCGGATGTCGAGGCGGGCGGCGTCGAGGCTCGGCCGGCCCTCGAGGATCCATTCCGCGGTCAGCCGGCCGGCGGCGGCGGAGAGCGCGATGCCGCTCGAGTTCATCCCGGTGGCGAGATGGAAGCCCGGCAGCTCGGGCGCCTCGCCGAGCAGCATCTGCATGTCCGGGGTGAAGCTCTCCGGCCCGTTCAGCAGCATGCGGATCTCGGCCCGCTCCAGCACCGGGAAGCGCCGCGTCGCGATGGCGACGTTGGCCTCGACCTGGCCCCAGTTCTCGTCGAGCAGCCCGAAGGCGAAGTCGCGCGGCAGCTGCTCCGGCCCGACCGGCAGCGCGTCGCTGTCGAAGAACCCGACCAGCAGCCCGCCGACATCCTCGCGGCCGTAGAGCCGCTCGTCGTAGCCGAGGAACAGCGGCAGGTCGCGCTGCACCTCGGGCAGCGGCTTGGTCAGCAGGTAGAAATGCTGCGCGGCGCAGAGGATGTGCGCACCCCGGCCAGCGCCCCCAGTTGCGGCGACCACAGGCCGGCGGCGCAGACCACCGCCTCGCAGGCGACCTCGCCCGCCGCGGTGACGACGCCGGCGACGCGGCCGCCGCGCACCGTGATGCCGGTCACCGGCATGCCCTCGACCACCCGGGCGCCGCGCTGCCGGGCGCCGCGCGCCATGGCGTTGGCGAGGTCGGTCGGGTTGATCCGCCCGTCGCTCGGGATGAAGACGCCGCCGGCCAGCCCGTCGGTGCTGATGATCGGCAGCTTCTCCTGCACCTCGCGCGGCGACAGCAGCTCGATGTCGAGGCCGCGCGCCCGGCCGAGCGCCGGCAGGCCGCGGAAGGCGCGCATGCGGACGGGGTCTGGGGTGAACATCACCCGGCCGGTCTGGCGCCAGCCCAGCGCCTGGCCGGTCTCCGCCTCCAGCCGCGGATAGAACTCGACGGCGTAGCGGATCATCTCGCCGATCAGCGGGTCGGCGCGGTAGGTCTCCATGTTGCCGGCGGCGTGCCAGCTGGTGCCCGAGCCGATCTGCGCGCGCTCCAGCAGCAGCGTGTCGGCGCAGCCGAGCGCCGCCAGGTGGTAGGCGGTGCTGGCCCCGACCACGCCGCCGCCGATCACGACGACCCGGGCATGGCTCGGCAGATCGGTCATGCAGCAGCTCCAGGCAAGATGGTTGTGCGACGCATCGCGAACCGCTGTCTCGTCATTGCCGGGCTAGACCCGGCAATCCAGGGCCGCCGCAGGCTGGATGCCCGGCTCATGGCCGGGCATGACAGCGAGGGGCGTGGCTGGGGTCGTGCCCTGGATCGACGACTCCTAGAATGCGACCTGGTCGCCGCCCTTCAGCGCCAGCATGGTGCGCGCCTCGGCCGGGGTGGCGATCTCCAGCGACAGCGATTCGAGGATCGAGCGGATCTTGGCGACCTGCTCGGCGTTGCTGCGGGCGAGCTGGCCCTTGCCGAGATAGATGCTGTCCTCGAGCCCGACCCGGACGTTGCCGCCCATCAGCGCGCCCATGGTGCAGAGCGCCATCTGGTGGCGGCCGGCGGCCAGCACCGACCATTGGTAGTCGTTGCCGAACAGCCGGTCGGCGATGCGCCGCATGTGCATCACGTCCTCGGCGCTCGGGCCGATGCCGCCGAGGATGCCGAAGATGGTCTGGACGAAGAGCGGCGGCTTGATCAGGCCGCGGTCGAGGAAGGTCGCCAGCGTGTAGAGGTGGCCGACGTCGTAGCACTCGCACTCGAAGCGCGTGCCGCAGCCCTCGCCGAGCTCCTTCAGGAAGCGCTCGATCTGCGCGAAGGTGTTGGAGACGATGAGGTCGCGGGTCTTCTCGAGATAGGGCTTCTCCCAGTCGTGCTTCCACTCGCCGTAGCGCGACGCGACGTGGAACAGGCCGAAGTTCATCGAGCCCATGTTGAGCGAGCAGAGCTCCGGCCGGGCGCGCAGCGGCGCCGCCAGCCGGTCCTCCATCGACATGCCCAGCGAGCCGCCGGTGGTGATGTTGATCACCGCGTCGCTCGCCTGCTTGATGCGCGGCAGGAAGCGGAAGAAGACGTCGGGGTCGGGGGTCGGCTTGCCGGTCTCGGGATCGCGGGCGTGGAGGTGGATCACCGAGGCGCCGGCCTCGGCCGCCTCGATCGACTGCTTCGCGATCTCGTCGGGGGTGATCGGCAGGTAGGGGGTCATGGTCGGCGTGTGCACCGATCCCGTGACCGCGCAGGTGATGATGACCTTGCGAGCGCCCGCCATGGCTGTCCTCCCCCTCTTTTCTGCCGCTGCGACGACGGCGGCGAGGTTGACACAGGCAGGGGGTGAAATCTAGCATCATTGTATCAGTGATCACACCGCGGGAGCGCGCGGCGCCGCTTGGGACGAGGGGTGGCCGGCGCTATGCTGCGGGCGCGGCGAGCGGGCCGCGGGACCAGCCGGGAGGGGTGGGATGAGCCAGCAGACCAGCGTGGCGGCGAAGAGCCGGAACCTCGATCTCGACGACGCCGTGGCCGACGCCGAGCGGCGCTACCGCGCCGCCAACCCGGAGAGCTTCCGGCGCTGGGAGGAGGCCGCCCGCTCGATGCCGGGCGGCAACACCCGGACAGTGCTGTTCTACAGCCCCTATCCGCTGACGCTGGTGTCCGGCGACCGGCAGACCCTGACCGACGCCGACGGCCACCGCTACACCGACTTCCTCGGCGAGTACTCGGCCGGGCTCTACGGCCATTCCGAGCCGGTGATCCGGCGCGCCATCGAGAAGGCGCTGGCCGACGGCATCGTGCTGGGCGGGCCGAACCGCTACGAGGCCGGGCTGGCGGCGGAGATGTGCCGCCGCTTCCCCTCGCTCGAGCTGGTGCGCTTCTGCAACTCCGGCACCGAGGCCAACCTGTTCTCGCTGTCGCTGGCCCGGGTCGTCACCGGCCGCGACAAGGTGATGGTGTTCGACGGCGCCTACCACGGCGGCGTGCTCTATTTCGGCCACGGCATCTCGCCGCTCAACGTGCCGATCCCGTGGGTGGTGGCGCCCTTCAACCGCACCGCCGAGACGCTGGCGCTGATCGAGCGCCACGCCGGCGAGCTCGCCGCGGTGCTGATCGAGCCGATGCAGGGCTCGGGCGGCTGCCTCGCCGCCGACCGCGACTTCCTGGCGGCGCTGCGCGAGGCCTGCACGAAGCACGGCATCGTGCTGGTGTTCGACGAGGTGATGACCTCGCGCGTCTCGCCCGGCGGGCTGCAGGCGCTGCTCGGCATCACCCCGGACATGACCAGCTTCGGCAAGTATCTCGGCGGCGGCATCTCCTTCGGCGCCTTCGGCGGCAAGGCGGCGATCATGGAGCGGCTCGACCCGCGCCGGCCGGACGCGATCTCGCACGCCGGCACCTTCAACAACAACGTGCTCGGCATGGCGGCCGGGCTGGCCGGCCTCAGCGAGGTGCTGACCGAGGCCGAGAGCCGGCGGCTCAACCGCGACGGCGACCGGCTGCGCGACCGGCTGAACGCGCTCGGCCGGGCCCGCGGCCTGCCCTTCCAGGTGACCGGCGTCGGCTCGCTGCTCGGGCTGCACTTCGCCCGCCGGCCGGTGCGCACGGTCGACGACCTCGAGGCCGGCGACGCCGGGCAGCCGCAGCGCCGCGACCAGCTGATGAAGCTGTTCCACCTCGACATGATCGACCAGGGCATCTACCTGGCGCGGCGCGGCTACGTCACCCTGTCGCTGCCGATGGGCGAGGCCGATTTCGACCGTCTGGTCCAGGCGGTCGACGAATTCCTCGAGCTGCGCGGCCCGCTCATCGAGGCGGCGATCGGCGCCTGACGCGGGGGATTGCAGGCATCGGCGCCGCGCCCGAGGCGGTGGCGCCGCAGGGGTTCACGCGGAGGCGCGGAGCCGCGGAGGGGAGACGCGGGGCCTCGCCGCGCCCTCCCGTCGCCAGCCCGCCGGGTGCGGCAGTGCTGGTCTCACGCGAAGCCGCGAAGACGCGAAAGGCAGGCTGGCGGACTGACCTCGGCCGTTCGGCCGACCGACCCCTGATCGCCATCGCACCCCTGTTTGTCATCCCGGCGAAAGCCGGGATCCATGGTTCCACAGGCGCGACGCGGCAGGATGGATGCCGGCTTTCGCCGGGATGACAGATGGGCGGGCCAGGCGAGGGAGTACGGGTGAGCCCCTTCGCGGGCTTCGCGCCTTCGACTGCCAGACCTTCTGACTCTCCGCCCGCGCCGGCGGCGCCGGCCTCACACCCGGAGATAGGCCGGCCTCAGCCGCTGCTCCAGCACGCGGATCGCGTAGGCGGCCAGCATGCTCATCGCGTAGTAGATGATCCCGACCAGGAGGTAGGTGTCCATGGTGCGGAAGGTCTGCGAGATGATGTGGGTGCCCTCGCGCAGCAGCTCCTCGACCGAGATGAAGGAGACCAGCGCGCAGTCCTTGAGCAGCGAGATGAAGTAGCCGCCGACCGTCGGCAGGGCGATGATCGCGGCCTGCGGCAGGATCACCTTGCGGTAGATCAGCACGCGGCGCATGCCGAGCGCCAGCCCGGCCTGGATCTGGCCGGTATCGATCGCCTGGATGGCGGCGCGGAAGACCTCGGAGAGGTAGGCGCCGAGATTGACGCTGAGCCCGACCACGCCGGCCCAGAAGGCGGGCAGCCGCAGCCCGAGCTGTGGCAGCGTGAAGAAGATGAACAGCAGGATGACGATGAGCGGCACGCCGCGGCAGATGCTGACATAGGCGGCGATCAGCCGCCTGACCGGCGCGTTGCCGGCGATGGCGCCGATCGCCGAGAGCAGCCCGATGGCGATGCCGAGGACCATGCTGACGACGGAGAGCTCGAGCGTGACGAGGGCGCCGCCGAGCAGGGTGCCGAGATATTTCGGGACGAACTCGGTGAAGAAATCGAGCATGGCTCGCCGCCCGGGGCTGGAGGCAAGGACGGCGGCGAACCCGCCGGAGCCCGCCCGCGAGAGGCCGCGGGCGGGCGATCTCGGGTTCCGGCCCCTAGGGCTTGGCCAGCATGTTCTCGCGGGTCAGGGACTCGTCCCACACCCCGTACTTCTCCATGATCTTCTGCCGGGTGCCGTCGGCATCCATGGCGTCGAGCGCATCGTTCAGCGCCTGCAGCAGGCGGACATCCTCCTTGCGCACGCCGGCGCCGTCGCCGCCGTACTTGTAGGCGGCCTTGGCCTGCGCCGCCTGCCACTTCTCGTCGGCCGCCAGGCTGTAGGCGCCGCCGATGGTGCGCAGGTCCGGCGTCACCTTCTCCTGCCCGGCGGTGCTGGTGTTGTCCATGATCACCGCGTCGACCTGGTCGGCCTGCAGCGCCAGGAAGGTGCTGGCGACGTCGTTGAAGGTCTTGAGCTCCTTGCCGATGCCCTTGGCGATGAGCTGCTTGGCCTGGTACTCCTCGACCGTGCCGACCGGCGCGGCCAGCGTCTTGCCGGCGAGGTCCTCCGGCTTCTGGAAGGGCGAGCCCTTCTTCACGACGATGCGGTCGCTCTCGAAATAGTAGGGCCGGGTGAACTCGATCCCGGCGCCCTGGCGGCGCTCCTCGGTGATCGTCATGCCGGAGAAGATGATGTCCCAGCGGTTTGCCTTGAGGCCAGGAATCAGGGTCTCCCACTCGACGGCGACGAACTCGGCCTTCGGCACGCCCAGCTTCTTGATGATGTACTGCACCATCTCGTATTCCATGCCGGTCAGCGAGCCGTCCTCGGCCTTCCAGATCCAGGGCTGCGAGCCCATCACGCCGGTGCCCACGGTGAGCACGCCCTTCTGGCGGATGTCGTCGAGCGTGTCGGCGCGGGCCGCGGCGGCGCCGAGGGCGACGCCGGCGAAGGCGATGCCCGCCAGTCCGAGGCGGCAGAGGAATGCGCGCTTGCTGTGATTCATGGCTGTCTTGCCTCCATGGGGCGGAGCCGGCTTGCTGCCGGCAGGCGCCCGCGCTGTTGTCCCGCGCGATCCTGCGGTCGGAAGCGGCGTTCCCCCTTGCCGGCGCCGTCTCGACTCGGTCATCGTCGAGGGAACCGGGGCGGAGCGCCGCCCGCCGCGACGAGTGACAAGTGATTTGTGATCACGCGTAAGTGAATGGTATTGTCGCGGCCGAAGGGCTGTCAAGGCTGCCAGGCCCGGCCCGGGCGGGCCCCGGGCGCCACGATGGGATGGATCGGAAGATGAAGGCCGCCACAGCGGACGCCGGCAAGGTCAGCTTCCGCGTCTCCAAGCTCGAGCGCGAGACGCTGCACGAGCGCGCCTATCTCGAGCTGCGCAAGGCGATCATGTCCGGCGCCATCCCGCCCGGCGCCACCATCACCATCCGCGCCATGGCGACGGCGCTCGGCACCAGCCCGATGCCGGTGCGCGAGGCGCTGCGCCGGCTGGTCGCCGAGCGCGCGCTCGAGATGCTGCCGACCCGCTCGGTGACGCTGCCGCTGATGACGGTCGAGCGCTTCGACGAGATCTGCCGCATCCGCACCGCGCTGGAGGGGCTGGTCACCGAGACCGCCGCCGCGGCGATCACGCCAGCGGCGCTCGACCGGCTGCAGCAGCTCGAGGCCGAGATGGGCCGCGTCAAGCCGAGCCGCACCGCCGACTATCTCGCGAAGAACCAGGAGTTCCACTTCACCCTGTACCAGGCGGCCGCCATGCCGGTCGCCATGCAGATGATCGAATCGCTGTGGCTGCAGGTCGGCCCGCACCTCAACCTGGCGGTCTCCGAGTTCGGCCCGCGCACCACCCAGGACCATCACCGCCTGCTGCTCGACGCGCTCGGCCGCCGCAACGCCAGGGCCGCCCGCGTCGCCGTCGAGGGCGACATCACCGACGCCGCCCGCATCATCCGCAAGTTCCTCGAGAGCCGCGGCGCCACCGCCGCGGAGTAGGCATGAGCAGATCCGATACTCGTTCCCCGGCGCCGATGGGGCTGAGCCGTTGATCGGCTCGCGCGGAGGCGCGGAGCCGCGGAGAAGAGGAGCGCGATCCCACCGGGTACGCCCCTCCGCGGCCTCCGCGCCTCCGCGTGCCATAGTTTCCGCCTCTCCGCGGCGCGGATGCCGGAGAGCGGACTCCGGCCTCCGATGACCGAGCCGACCGCCCGCGCCGCCCGCGACCGCGGCACGCGCCGGCCCCGCCGCGAGGCCGGGCTGAAGCAGGTGCCCTGGCGGCTCCTCGAGAATCCCTATGCCCCGATCGAGGTGCTGCGGCCCGAGCAGGTCGAGGCGATCCACGACGCCTCGATGACGATCCTCGAGCGGATCGGGATCGAGCTGCTCGGCGACGAGGCGCTGTCGATCCTGCACGCCCACGGCGCGGCGGTCGACTTCGCCAGTCGCCGGGTGCGCATGGACCGCGCGCTGGTGCTGGAGTGGGTGGCCAAGGCGCCGTCCCGCTTCACGCTCCATGCCCGCAACCCCGGGCGCAGCCTCCAGATCGGCGGCCGGTCGGTGGTGCTCTGCGCCGTCGCCGGCGCGCCCAACGTCTCCGACCTCGATCGCGGCCGGCGGCCGGGCAGCTTCGCCGACTATCGCGACCTGCTGCGGCTGACCCAGAGCCTCAACGTCCTGCATCTCGCGGCGGGCTACCCGGTCGAGCCGATCGACCTGCCGCCGGCCACCCGCCACCTCGAGGCCTACCGCGCCTATGTCACGCTGACCGACCGGGTGTGGCAGTCCTCCGGCATCGGCGCGCCGCGGGTCGAGGATGCCATCGCGATGAACTGCCTCGCCCGCGGCATCGACCGCGACCGGCTGGCCGCCGAGCCCGGGCTGCTCACCACCATCAACACCAACTCGCCGCTGCGCGTCGACGCCGCCATGCTCGACGGCCTCACCGCCATGGCGCGGGCCGGGCAGGCGGTGATCGTGACGCCGTTCACGCTGTCCGGCGCCATGGCGCCGGCGACCCTGGCGGCCGCGCTCGCCCAGCAGAACGCCGAGGCGCTCGCCGTCCTCGCCTATGCCCAGATGGTGCGGCCGGGCGCGCCCGTGCTCTATGGCGGCTTCACCTCGAACGTCGACATGCGCAGCGGCGCGCCGGCCTTCGGCACGCCCGAATACACCAAGGCGGCGCTGGCCGGCGGCCAGCTCGCGCGGCGCTACGGCCTGCCCTACCGCTCGAGCAACGCCTGCGCCGCCAACGCGGTCGACGCCCAGGCGGCCTACGAATCCGAGATGTCGCTGTGGGGCGCGGTGATGGGCGGCGCCCATCTCGTCAAGCACGGCGCCGGCTGGATGGAGGGCGGGCTGGTCGCTTCCTTCGAGAAGATGGTGGTGGACGCCGAGATGCTGCAGATGATGGCCGAGTTCCTGCAGCCGCTCGCCGTCGACGAGGACAGCCTCGGCCTGTCGGCGATCGCCGAGGTCGGCCCGGGCGGCCACTTCTTCGGCGCCGCCCACACGCTGGCCCGCTACGAGACCGCCTTCTACGCCCCGCTGCTCTCCGACTGGCGCAACTTCGAGAGCTGGCGCCAGGCCGGCGCGAAGGACGCGGCCCAGCGCGCCAACGCAATCTGGAAGCAGCTCCTCGCCGACTACCAGCCGCCGCCGCTCGACCCGGCGGTCGACGAGGCGCTCGCGGACTACGTGGCGCGGCGCACGGCGGAGGGTGGCGTGCCGGTCTGAGGCGCCAAGACCCGCAGCACCTCCTTGGATCCCATTCCTCCGAGATCGCGCAGGCCTCGTCCTTCGACGCGCTCAAGGACGAGCCGGAGAGCGTGCGCCCCTCGTTCGAGCCCGTCCTGAGCGCGTCGAAGGGCGAGGTCGGCACGGCCGCCGCCCGGGCCCATGACCTCGATGTGGAGGTGGTCGTCGTGGCGGGCGGCGCGGCAGCCCTGGAAGCGGACCTTGCCGCCGGTGACCGCCAGCCGCTGCGCGAGATAGGGCTCGATGAAGAGCCGGGTCACCTCCGGCCGGGCGGTGAGCCAGCCGACCATCCAGGCGGTGCGCTCGGGGTCGATGACCCAGCGCGGCGGGTCCGGCTGCAGCCAGGGCAGGTCCCAGCGCAGCGGCGTCCAGCGGCCGGCGCAGGACGGGGTCTCGCCCGGCCCGGGGCGCTCATAGACGAAGTAGCCGAGCGGGGAGGGCGAGCCGCCCGGGATGGCGTGGCCGTCGGCGGCGTCGCGGTAGAAATAGGCGAGGTCGACCTTGCGGCCGTCGCGGTGGCTGAGATGCGGCAGCATCGGAAAGCCGTCGACGAAGGGGAAGCTGCCCTCCAGCACGGTGAGCCGGCTGCCGGGGAACCGGCGGGCGGCCTCGGCGGCCAGGGCCTCGAGCAGCGCCAGCACGGCGGGCCGCACATAGCTGCGGTTGAGCGCGCAGTTGAGCGGGGTCGCGGCGACCAGCGCGCCGCCGTCGCTGCCGCAGGGCAGCCTCGCCCGGCCCATCGCGGCGGCCAGCGGCGGCACGACCGCCAGGGTCAGCGCCGCGTAGAGCAGCACCCCGCAAAGCAGCCCGGCGGCGATCCGGACCGGCGCCGGGCGACGGCGCAGCCCGGGCAGCCGCGCCGTGGCGCAACCCAGCAGCCAGGCGATGCCGCCGATCTGCGTCAGCGCGGTGAGCGCGAGGAACAGCGCCGCCGGGACCAGGATCCGCAGCCGGCGCCGTGCTTGCATGGCCGGCGGTCACCGCCCTCGCCGCAGCACCAGCCTCAGCGCCGCCAGCCCGACCAGTGCCGAGAGGATCGAGCCGGCCAGCACGCCGAGCCGGAGCTTGGCGGCGTGGGCGTCGTCCTCCCAGGCGAGCGTGCCGATGAACAGGCTCATGGTGAAGCCGATGCCGGTGACGATGCTGGCGGCGTAGAGCCCGCTCCAGCCGACGCCCTCGGGCAGCGCCGCGACGCGCAGCCGGACGGCCAGCCAGGAGGCGCCGAAGACGCCGATCTGCTTGCCGGCGAAGAGGCCGAACGCGATGCCGAGCGAGATCTTCTCGGTCAGCGCCGCCAGGGTGATGCCGGCGAAGGAGACGCCGGCATTGGCGAAGCCGAACACCGGCATGATGAGGTAGCCGACCCAGGGATGCAGCGCATGCTCCAGCCGGTGCAGCGGCGAGCCGCCCTCGCGGTCCCGGAGCGGCACGGTGAGCGCGGTGGCGACCCCCGCCAGGGTGGCGTGCACGCCCGACTTCAGGACGCAGACCCAGAGCGCCGCGCCGAGCAGCATGTAGGGCGTGATCCGGGTCACCCCGGCGAGGTTGAGCGCCACCATGACGACCAGGATGACGGCGGCCAGGCCGAGGCTGAGCAGCGACAGGTCGTAGGTATAGAAGACCGCGATGATGACGATGGCGCCGAGGTCGTCGATGATGGCGAGCGCCACCAGGAAGGCCTTGAGCGCGGTCGGCACCGCCGGCCCGGCCAGCGACAGCACGGCGACGGCGAAGGCGATGTCGGTGGCCGCCGGCACCGCCCAGCCGCGCAGCGCGGTGGCGTCGCCGAGGTTGAACAGCACGTAGATCGCCGCCGGCGCCGCCATGCCGCCGACCGCGGCGACGGCGGGCAGCAGCGCCCGCTGCAGGCTGGAGAGCTCGCCCTCCCGGAGCTCGCGCTTGATCTCCAGCCCGACCAGCAGGAAGAACACCGCCATCAGCCCGTCGTTGATCCACAGCAGCAGCGGCTTGTCGAGCTTGAGGGCGCCGACCCGGATGGTGACCGGCAGGTCGAGGAAGGCCTGGTAGAGGTCCGAGAGGCCGCTGTTCGAGACGATCAGGGCGAGTGCCGCCGCGCCGATCAGGATGAAGCCCGCCGCCGACTCGACGGCGAGGAAGCGCTGCAGCAGGCTGACCACCGGGGCGGCGGCACGGATCATATGGCGGGCTCCTTGAAGGGCGGGCGAACTCTAGGGGGAGGCAGAGTGTCACGTAAGTGGGTCGGCAAAGAGGGTCGGGGGCCGGCAACCCCCGGCCGCGGGTTGCCATTGAGGATCATTGGCAGGCGCCGGGCAACGGCAGAGCCTCGCTTGCTGGCGCCTTCGCGTCTGCCTATATTGCGCCGCAGCAGGCTGCTGCAGCGCGGAATCGCCGCCTCCCGCCTGCCAGGATGGGTTTGATGCAGGAATTGCACGGCTATTATCTCGAGGATCTCAGCGTCGGGATGACGGCGATCTACGCCAAGACGGTGACCGACGCCGACGTGGTGCTGTTCGCCGGCGTGTCCGGCGACGTCAATCCGGTCCACCTCAACCAGGAATTCGCCGACCGCACCATGTTCCGCGGCCGCATCGCCCACGGCATGCTGACGGCGAGCTTCATCTCCACCGTGCTCGGCACCAAGCTGCCGGGGCCGGGCTGCATCTATGTCAGCCAGAGCCTCAAGTTCAAGGCGCCGGTCCGGGTCGGCGACACGGTCAACGCCCGGGTCACCGTGACCTCGGTCGACCTCGAGCGCGGCCGGGTCGTGGTCGGCACCGTCTGCACGGTCGGCGGCAGCACGGTGATCGACGGCGAGGCGATGCTGCTGGTGCCGCGGCGCGCCGCCCAGCAGGCGGCCGAGTAGGGCGCCTTCCGCCTATCCAGGGCGGCGGCGGCGCGATAAGGTCGCCGGCCGCCGGCCCGGGGCCGGCGGGTTGCAGGCAACGGTTCCGGCGATGCGGCTGTTCCGCCATTACAACGAGGTGCCGGTCGAGGCGCGCGGCGCGGCCGTGGCGATCGGCAACTTCGACGGCGTGCATCGCGGCCACCAGGCGGTGATCGCGCGGGCCGCCGCGCGGGCGCGCGATCTCGGCACCGGCCACGCCGTGCTGACCTTCGAGCCGCATCCGCGCAGCTGGTTCCGCCCGTCCGAGGAGCCGTTCCGGCTCACCCCCTTCCGCACCAAGGTGCGCCAGCTCGAGGCGATCGGCGTCGAGCATCTCTTCGTGCTGCATTTCGACGCCGAGCTCGCCGGCAAGAGCGCCGAGGCCTTCGTCGTCGAGGTGCTGAGCGAGGGGCTCGACGTCGCCCATGTCGTGGTCGGCTACGACTTCGTCTTCGGCCAGGGCCGGCGGGGCACCGCCGAGCTGCTGGCCGAGCTCGGCCGGCCGCGCGGCTTCGGCGTCACCACGGTCGAGCCGGTGGCCGGGCCCGGCGGCGAGATCTTCTCCTCGACCAAGGTGCGCGAGCATCTCGCCGCCGGCCGGGCCGACGCCGCGACGCGGCAGCTCGGCCGCCCCTGGGAGATCGAGGCCCGGGTCGAGCATGGCGACCGCCGCGGCCGGACCATCGGCTTCCCCACCGCCAACCTGGCGCTCGGCGAATATCTCCGCCCGGCGCTCGGGGTCTACGCCGTCAGGGCCGGCATCGACGAGGGCCGCGGCACGGTGTGGCACGACGGCGTCGCCAACATCGGTCGCCGGCCGACCGTCAGCGGCACCCGGGTGCAGCTCGAGGCCCACCTCTTCGACTTCGCCGGCGACCTCTATGGCCGCCATCTCCGGGTGGCGCTGATCGACTTCCTGCGGCCGGAGCGCAAGTTCGACGGGCTGCCGGCGCTCACCGCGCAGATCGCCGAGGACGGCCGCCAGGCGCGCGCCCGGCTCGCCGCCTATGACGGGCCGGCGCCCGGCGCGGTGCCGTCGCCCATGCCGGGCGTCCCCCCGTCCGGTTCGGCCGCGCCGGAGGATCGCCGCGGCCTCTACGAGCGGGCGTTGAGCCCGCAGCGCGACGGCGAGCGCTGACGGCCTTTGCGCGCGGCGGCCGTTCCATCGTGCCGCCAAATGTGATTTATCAGGCGCCCGAGAGAGATAGCGGGCGTCAACGAGGGATTCGCCTTGGACTACAAGTCGACCGTCTTCCTGCCGCGCACCGACTTCCCGATGCGCGCCAACCTGCCGGAGCGCGAGCCCGGGCTGCTCGAGCGCTGGCGGTCGATCGACCTGTTCGGCCAGCTCCGCGCCGCCTCGCGCGGCCGCGAGAAGTTCGTCCTGCATGACGGGCCGCCCTACGCCAACGGCGACATCCATATCGGCCACGCCCTCAACAAGATCCTGAAGGACGTCATCAACCGCTCGCAGCAGATGCTGGGCAAGGACGCCAACTACGTCCCCGGCTGGGACTGCCACGGCCTGCCGATCGAGTGGAAGATCGAGGAGAAGTACCGGGCCGCCGGCAAGGACAAGGACGCGGTGCCGATCGACGAGTTCCGCCGCGAGTGCCGCGACTTCGCCGAGCACTGGATCGTCGAGCAGCGCCGCCAGTTCGAGCGCCTCGGCATCGTCGCCGACTGGGCCGATCCCTACACCACCATGGCCTATCCGGCCGAGGCCCAGATCGTCCGCGAGATCGGCAAGTTCGTGATGAATGGCGGCCTCTACAAGGGCGCCAAGCCGGTGCTCTGGTCGGTGGTCGAGAAGACGGCGCTGGCCGAGGCCGAGGTCGAGTATCACGACCACGTCTCGACCACCATCTTCGTGCGCTTCCCGATCGTCGAGGCGCCGGAAGCCGCGCTGGCCGGGGCCGCGGCGGTGATCTGGACGACCACCCCCTGGACCATCCCGGGCAACCGGGCGATGGCCTACGGGCCGGAGATCGAGTACCAGCTGATCGAGGTCGGGAGCGTCGGCGAGGGCGCCGGCGCGGCCGCCGGCGAGCGGCTGCTGCTGGCCGCCGCCCTGGCGCCCGCGGCGCTCGCCGCCTTCGGCGTCACCGGCCACCGCGTGCTGGCGACGCTGCCCGGCACGGCGCTCGCCGGCACGGTGGCGCGCCATCCCTTCGCCGGCGATGGCTACGACTTCCCGGTGCCGCTGCTGCCCGGCGGCTTCGTCACCACCGAGCAGGGCACCGGCCTGGTCCACATCGCCCCCGGCCACGGCGCCGACGACTACGAGCTCGGCCTGGCGCATGGCATCCTGGCGCCGCAGACGGTCGGGCCGGACGGCGTCTACTACGACCAGGTGCCGCTGTTCGCCGGCAAGCGGGTGCTGACCCCCTACGGCAAGAAGGGCGATGCCGACGGCGCCGTCGCCGCGGCGCTGAAGGAGCGCGGCAAGCTGCTGGCCGAAGGCCGGCTGACGCATGCCTATCCGCATTCCTGGCGGTCGCGCGCGCCGCTGATCTTCCGCAACACGCCGCAATGGTTCATCTCGATGGAGCGCAACGGCCTGCGCCGCACCGCGCTCGCCGCCATCGACGAGACCCGCTTCGTGCCGCCGCAGGGCCGCAACCGGCTCTATGCGATGATCGAGAACCGGCCGGACTGGTGCGTCTCGCGGCAGCGCGCCTGGGGCGTGCCGATCGCCGTCTTCGTCGACAAGCGCACCGGCGAGCCGCTGCGCGACCAGCGGGTGATCGACCGCATCGCCGCCGCCTTCGAGGCGGAGGGCGCCGACGCCTGGTTCACCAGCCCGCCCGGCCGCTTCCTCGGCAACGACCACGACCCGGCCGCCTACGAGCAGGTCACCGACATCGTCGACGTCTGGTTCGACAGCGGCTCGACCCACGCCTTCGTGCTGGAGAAGCGGCCGGAGCTCGCCTGGCCGGCCTCGCTCTATCTCGAGGGCTCCGACCAGCATCGCGGCTGGTTCCACTCCTCGCTGCTGGAATCCTGCGGCACCCGCGGCCGGGCGCCGTTCGAGGCGGTGCTGACGCACGGCTTCGTGCTCGACGAGCAGGGCCGCAAGATGTCGAAGTCGCTCGGCAACGTGGTGGCGCCGCAGCAGGTGATGACCCAGCACGGCGCCGACATCCTGCGGCTCTGGGTGGTCGCCTCGGACTATGCCGAGGACCTCAAGATCGGCCCGGAGATCATCAAGCACCATGCCGAGGCCTATCGCCGGCTGCGCAACACGCTGCGCTACCTGCTGGGGGCGCTGGCCGACTTCCGCCCGGCCGAGCGCCTGCCGGAGAGCGAGATGCCGCCGCTCGAGCGCTGGCTGCTGCACCGCCTCTGGGAGCTCGACCGGCTGGTCCGCCAGACCTGCGACGACTACGCCTTCCACCGGCTCTACACGGCGCTGCACAATTTCTGCGCCGTCGACCTCTCGGCCTTCTATTTCGACATCCGCAAGGACTCGCTCTATTGCGACGCGCCGGACGACCGCCGCCGGCGGGCCGCCCGGACCATGCTCGACACCCTGTTCTCCTGCCTGACCGCCTGGCTGGCGCCGATCCTCTGCTTCACCGCCGAGGAGGCCTGGCTCGCGCGGCACGGCGACGACGGGCGCGACAGCGTGCATCTGCGCACCTTCCCGGAGATCCCGGCCGGCTGGCGCGACGACGCGCTCGCCGCCCGCTGGGAGCAGGTGCGCGCGGTGCGCCGCGTGGTCACCGGGGCGCTCGAGCTGGCGCGGGCCGACCGGCGCATCGGCGCCGGGCTGCAGGCCCACCCGGCGGTCCATCTCGGCGACGGCTACCGCGAGGCGCTGGCCGGGCTCGACCTCGCCGAGATCGCCATCACCTCCGGCCTGACGCTCGCCGACGGGCCGGCGCCCGACGGCGCCTTCACCCTGCCCGACGTGCCCGACGTCGCGGTCGTCGTCGCGCTCGCCGCGGGCGACAAGTGCGAGCGCTGCTGGCGCGTGCTGCCCGAGGTGGCGACCCCGCCCGCGCCGGGGCTCTGCGACCGCTGCGCCGCCGTGGTGGCGCCGCAGGCGGCATGAGGCGCGGGGAGGCGGGCGGCATGCCGGCGGTCGCCGCCGCGGCCCGGGCCAGGCTGCGCCGGCCGGCGCTGCTGCTCGCCGCGCTGGTCGTCATCCTCGACCAGCTCAGCAAGTGGTGGATCCTCGCCGAGGTGATGAACCCGCCGCGCGAGCTGGAGGTGAACGGCGTCTTCAACGTCGTGCTCGCCTGGAACCGCGGCATCAGCTTCAGCCTGTTCCGCTCCGATTCGCCGCTCGGCCCCTATCTCTGGGCCGGGCTGGCGGCGGCGGTCGCCGTCGCGCTGGCCTTGTGGCTTGGCCGCGTCAATCGGACGCTGCCGGCCACGGCGATCGGGCTGGTCATCGGCGGCGCGATCGGCAATGCCATCGACCGGCTGCGCTTCGGCGCGGTCGTCGACTTCCTCGACCTGCACTTGGGCAGCTATCATTGGCCTGCCTTCAATTTGGCGGATTCGGCGATTACCGTCGGGGTGGTGCTGCTGCTGGCCGACGGCTTGTTCGCCCGGAACGGTTAGGATAGGTGTTGAGGTGGAGAGAGCGATGCGACGGAGTCCCCTGCTCGGCGCCGCCGTCCTGCTCGCGCTCGGCGCGGGCCTCGGCGGCTGCAGCGAGGCGCAGAAGGCCTTCGGGCTGTCCAAGGATCCCCCCGACGAGTTCCAGGTCGTCTCGCGGGCGCCGCTCAGCCTGCCGCCCAACTACAACCTGGTGCCGCCCGCCCCGGGCGCGCCGCGGCCGCAGGAGGGCACCACCCGCGATCAGGCGCGCAACGCCGTGTTCGGTTCCCAGGACGGCCAGGTCGCCTCGGTGCCGCCGGAGCTCGCGGCCGGCGATCCCGGCGGCATCTCGCCCGACGCCAGCCCGGGCGAGCAGGCGCTGCTGCAGACCGCCGGCGCGGGGGGCGTCAGCCCGGCGATCCGCCAGGAGGTCAATGCCGAGACCGCGGCGGCGGTCGAGTCCGACCAGCAGTTCCTCAACAAGCTGATCTTCTGGCGCAAGCCGGACGAGCCCGGCGTCGTCATCGACGCGGCCAAGGAGCAGCAGCGCCTGCAGGAGAACGCGGCGCTCGGCAAGCCGGTCACCGAGGGCGAGACGCCGGTCATCATCCGGCGCAAGAAGGCCCTGCTGGAAGGTATCTTCTGAGCGCCCGTCCGGCGCCGCGGCCCGGCCCGCCCGCGCCCCCGCCGGCGCCTGGGGGCGGCGCGCGGCTGCGCCGGCCGGCGCTCGCCGCCGCCCTGCTGCTCCTGCTGGCGCTGGCCGGGCCGGCGCCGGCGGCGGTGTTCAGCCCCGACAGCTTCACGCTGGCCAACGGGCTGCAGGTCGTGGTGGTGCCCAACCACCGGGCGCCGATCGTCACCCAGATGCTGTTCTACAAGGTCGGCGCGGCCGACGACCCGGTCGGCAAGTCGGGCGCCGCGCACTTCCTCGAGCATCTCATGTTCCGCGGCACCGCCGAGGTCGGGCCGGGCGCGTTCTCGCTGGCGATCGCCAAGGTCGGCGGCGACGAGAACGCCTACACGACCAACGACTACACGGTCTACCACCAGACCGTGGCGGCCGAGCAGCTGCCGCTGGTGATGCGGCTGGAGGCCGACCGCATGGCCAACCTGGCGATCACCGAGACGGTGGTCGCGCCGGAGCGCGACGTCATCCTCGAGGAGCGGCGCGAGCGGATCGACAACGATCCCGGCGCGCAGCTCGCCGAGCAGCTGCGCGCCTCGCTCTTCCTCAACCACCCCTATCGCCGGCCGACGATCGGCTGGGCGCACGAGATGAAGGGCCTGACCGGCGAGGACGAGCGCGGCCTCTACCGGCGCTGGTACGCGCCGAACAATGCCGTGCTGGTGGTCGCCGGCGACATCGACGCGGCGGCGGTGAAGGCGCTCGCCGAGCGCTGGTACGGGCCGATCGCGGCGCGCCCCGTCCCGCCGCGGCAGCGGCTGGCCGAGCCGCCGCCGGTGGCGCCGCGCCAGGTCACCCTGGCGAGCGCCCGGGTGCAGCAGCCCGGCTGGTCGCTGCAGTACCAGGCGCCGAGCTATCGCACGGCGGCCGGCGACCAGGCCTATGCGCTCGAGCTGCTGTCGCAGATCCTGGGCGGCGGCACCACCAGCCGGCTCTATCGCCGCCTGGTGGTCGAGGACAAGGTCGCCTCGGCGGCGGGCACCGGCTACGACCCCGACGCGCTCGACAGCGCCACCTTCTACTTCTTCGCCAGCCCGCCCGCCGGCGGCGGCGCCGAGGCGGTCGGCCGGGCGGTCACCGCCGAGATCGACCGGCTGCTGCGCGACGGCGTCACCGAGGACGAGCTGGCCCGTGCCAAGGCCCTGCTCCAGGCGGCCGCAGTCAAGGCCCGCGACAGCCTGGAGGAACCGGCCCGCATCATCGGCACGGCGCTCGCCACGGGCGGCACCATCGCCGAGCTCGAGAGCTGGCCGGAGCGGATCGGCGCCGTCACCAAGGCCGAGATCGACGCCGCCGCGCGCGCCGTGTTCCGCCCCGAGGGCGCCGTCACCGGCATGCTGCTGCCCAAGCCGACCAGCTGAGAGGACGACCGCCTTGACGCCCCGCCTCGGACTCCGCGCGTCGTTCTTCGCTCCCTTGCTCGTGCTCCTTCTCCTGGCGCCGGCCGCGCGCGCCTTCCAGATCCAGGAGGTGGTCAGCCCGGGCGGCATCAAGGCCTGGCTGGTCGAGGACCGCAGCAACCCGGTGATCGCCGTCTCGGTCGCCTTCAACGGCGGCGCCGCCGGCGATCCGAAGGGGCGCGAGGGCCTCGCCATGATGGTCTCGGCGCTGCTCGACGAGGGCGCCGGCCCGCTCGATTCCGCCGCCTTCCAGCAGCGCGAGGCCGATCTCGCGGTCGATCTCGGCTTCGCCGCCGACCTCGACAGCTTCGGCGGCCAGTTCCGGGTGCTGAGCGACCGGCGCGAGGCCGGCTTCGAGCTGCTGCGGCTGGCGCTGACGGCGCCGCGCTTCGACCAGCCCGCGGTCGAGCGCATCCGCGGCCAGCTGCTCGCCGCGCTGGCCGCCGAGGCCGACGACCCCGCCCGCATCGCCGACCTCGCCTGGTGGCGCGCCGCCTTCCCCGAGCACCCCTATGGCCGGCCGGCCGACGGCACGGCGCAGAGCGTCGCCCGGATCACCGTCGACGACCTGCGCGGCTTCGTCGCCGGGCATTTCGGCCGCAACAACATGGTGCTGGGCGTGGTCGGCGACATCGACGCCGCGACGCTCGGGCCGCTGCTCGACCGCACCTTCGGCGGCCTGCCCGCCACCGCCGCACCGCCGGCGGTCCCCGATGCGAAGCCGACCGGCGCCGGCGGCCTGGTGGTGATCGACCGCGACGTGCCGCAGAGCGTGGTCAGCTTCGGCACCGCCGGGGTGAAGCGCGACGATCCCGACTACTACGCCGCGGCGATCATCGACTACATCCTGGGCGGCGGCGGCTTCGCCTCGCGGCTGACCCGGGAGGTGCGCGAGAAGCGCGGCCTCGCCTACTCCATCGATTCCTACCTCGATCCGCTCGACCATGCCGGGCTGCTGCTCGGCACCTTCGGCACGCAGAACGCCCGGGTCGCCGAGTCGATCGACGTGATGCGCCAGGTCTGGCAGCGGATGGGCGAGGAGGGGCCGACGGCGGAGGAGCTGGCCGACGCCAAGACCTACCTGATCGGCTCGTATCCGCTGCGCCTGACCAGCACGCTCCGGGTGGCGCAGCTGCTCACCGGGCAGCAGCTCGCCGGTCTCGACCGGCACTACATCGAGCACCGCGCCGACTACTTCAACGCGGTGACGCTGGAGGATGCCAGGCGGGTCGCCCGCCGGCTGCTCGACCCCGCCGCGCTGTCGCTGGTGGTGGTCGGCCGTCCGGAGGGTGTCGCCGCCAAGGCCGCGGCCGCCGGCAATCCCGGCTGAGCGGCCGGTCCTCGTGCAGGGGCCCGCATGATCCGGCTGCTGCCGCCCGACCTGGTCAACCGGATCGCCGCCGGCGAGGTCATCGAGCGGCCGGCCTCGGCGGTCAAGGAGCTGGTCGAGAACGCCATCGACGCCGGCGCCCGGCAGATCGACGTCACGCTGCATGACGGCGGCCGGGCGCTGATCGCGGTCGGCGACGACGGCGCCGGCATGAGCCCGGAGGAGCTCGGGCTGGCGGTCGAGCGCCACGCCACCTCGAAGCTGCCCGACGACGACCTCGTCAACATCGCCACGCTGGGATTCCGCGGCGAGGCGCTGCCCTCGATCGCCGCGGTCGGCCGCCTGACCCTGACCAGCCGCCGGCGCGGCGCCGACAGCGCCTGGCGGCTCGCCGTCGAGGCCGGCGCCAAGGGCCCGCTGCAGCCCGCCGCGCTCGGCCCCGGCACCCGCGTCGAGCTGCGCGACCTGTTCTTCGCCACCCCGGCGCGGCTCAAGTTCCTCAAGGCGGCGCGCACCGAGCTCGCCCATGCCGAGGAGATCGTCGCCCGCCTGGCGATGGCCCGGCCGGCAATCGGCTTCACGCTCGCCGACGAGAGCCGCACCCTGCTGCGGCTGGCCGCCCCCGGCGACTTGGTGGCGGTGAGCGACCCCGCGGCGGCGCGGCTCGCCCGGCTCGCCGCCATCCTCGGCCGCGACTTCGCCGACAACGCGCTGCCGATCGAAGCCGAGCGCGAGGGCGTGCGGCTGACCGGCTTCGTCGGCCTGCCGACCCTGAGCCGCGCCACCGCGGCCAGCCAGTATCTCTTCGTCAACGACCGCCCGGTGCGCGACCGGCTGCTGCAGGGCGCCGTGCGCGGCGCCTACCAGGATTTCCTGGCGCGCGACCGCCACCCCATGGTGGCGCTGTTCCTCGCGCTACCGCCCGACCTGGTCGACGTCAACGTCCACCCGGCCAAGGCCGAGGTGCGCTTCCGCGACGCCGCCCTGGTGCGCGGCCTGATCGTCGGCGCGACGCGGCACGCGCTGGCCGCCGCCGGCCACCGTGCCGCCACCACGGTGGCGCTGGGCGCGCTCGGCAGCTTCCGTCCGGGCGGCGGCGGGACCGCGGCCGGCCGGGCGATGGCCGCGCCGGCCCCCGGCCCGGCCCTGCTGCGCCAGGCGGCCGAGGCCTTCGCGCCGCTCGACGCGACGCCGCGCGGCTTCGCCGAGCCGGGCTTCGCCCCCTTCGCGCCGCTGCAGGCGCCGCCCGCCTCCGAGACGGCGCCCGTCGCGGCGGACCGCCCGCTGGGCGCCGCGCGGGCCCAGCTGCACGAGACCTACATCGTGGCGCAGACGGCGGACGGCATCGTCATCGTCGACCAGCACGCCGCCCATGAGCGGCTGGTCTATGAGCGGATGAAGCGGGCGCTGGCCGAGGGCGGCGTCGCCCGCCAGCTGCTGCTGCTGCCCGAGGTGGTCGAGCTCGAGGAGCCGGCCGTCGCCCGGCTGCTGGCGCGGCGCGAGGAGCTGGCCGAGCTCGGGCTGCAGCTCGAGCCCTTCGGCCCCGGCGCCGTGGTGGTGCGCGAGACGCCCGCCCTGCTCGGCGCGGTCGACGCCAAGGGGCTGGTCCGCGACCTCGCCGACGAGCTCGCCGAATGGGGCGCCGCGCTGTCGCTGCGCGAGCGGCTGGAGACGGTCTGCGGCACGCTGGCCTGCCACGGCAGCGTGCGCGCCGGCCGCCGCCTCGGCCCGGCCGAGATGGATGCGCTGCTGCGCGAGATGGAGGCGACGCCCCATTCCGGCCAGTGCAACCACGGCCGGCCGACCTATGTCGAGCTGAAGCTCGCCGACATCGAGCGGCTGTTCGGCCGCCGCTGAGCGCTCCAGCGACGCCCGCTCCGCGCAGCAGCAGCCAGCGCAGCAGGGCCACCACCAGGCTCGACGGCCAGCCCGGCGAACACCACGTCGCTGAGGAAGTGCGCCCTGCGCGATGCGCATCAGCCCGATCGCCGCCCCGAAGGCCACCGCCGCGATCACCCCGGCGCGACGCGGCCAGCCCGCCGGCAGCAGGGCGAAAGGCGAGGAAGGCGAAGGCGGCGGCCGCGTCGCCGGCGACGAAGGAGCAGTTGTTCGGGCACTGGTCGCCGACCAGCACCGGCGGCGCGAACCGGCTGGCGCCGCCGAACTCAACGACGCTGCCAGGGCCGCGGCCGGCCCCAATTGTCCTTGAGCAGCGTGTTGGCGACCAGCCCTCGGCCCGATCAGGAAGCTGAGCGCGACGAAGCCGGCGCGGGCCAGCGCCCGGCCGCGCGGCAGGCCGCGCCGGAGGTCCCAGGCGAGCAGCCCAGCACGGCGAGGATGACCAAGCCCATCGGCAGCGGGACGGCGTCGTGGATGGCGGCCGCCGCGCTCCAGCGCAGCCAGAAGTCGCCGCCGTCGCGATGGAACAGCCCGGACGCCCAGAGATCGAGCCCGGGCCACAGCAGGAACAGGCGCTCGCCGCCGCCATGGCGACGAGCAGGGCGCCGATCGGGGCGCATCATGGACGTGGTTCCGGCGAAAGCCGGCGATCCATGCCTCGACCACGGATGCGCTGCCTGATGATCCCGCGCCTTCGCCGGGATACGCAGCTGGCGGCGTCGAGGCCGTGCGCCATGGAGCGAATTGCGCCTCATCCGCGGCGCAGGAAGGTCAGCACGGCCTTCGGCCATGCCGCCGGCTGTCGCCGACCGCGAAGCCCGCCGGCGGCTCGCCCGGCGTCTCGCCGGCGCCGGTCTCGACGATGGCGAGCGCCCGGTCCGCCACCCATCCGGCGGCGGCCAGCGCCGCCAGCGCCGGCAGCGCCAGCCCGCTGCCATAGGGCGGGTCGAGGAAGACCAGGTCGCAGGGCATCGTCCCGGGATCGGCCGGGGCCGGCGGCGGCCGGGTGGCGTCGGCGCGGCGCAGCGTCGTGCGCCGTCCCTCGCCGAGCACCGCGATGTTGGCCCGGATGGCGGCGATCGCCGCCGGCGCATCCTCGAGGAAGGTGGCGTGGGCGGCGCCGCGCGACAGCGCCTCCAAGCCGAGCGCGCCGCTGCCGGCGAACGCGTCGAGCACCCGCGCGCCGATCAGCGGCGAGGTGCCGTCGCCGCCGAGATCGGCATGGGCGAGCCGGTCGAACAGCGCCTGCCGGGCGCGGTCGGCGGTCGGCCGCACCGCGTCGCCCGGCGGCGCCTCGAGCCGGCGGCCCCTATGCCGGCCGCCGACGATGCGCATGGCCACCCCCGCGACCGTCTCCATGGCCGCCCCCACGACCGCCGGCGGCGGGCGCCTCGGCTGGCCGGCTGCCGCCGCGGCGCTTCGCCGGCGCCTTGCCGCCGAGCTGCTCGCGCAGCACCTTGCCCGGCACCTCCTCGACCGCGCCGGCGGGAAGCAGGCCGAGCTGGAACGGCCCGTAGGCGATGCGGATCAGCCGCGTCACCGCCCAGCCGAGATGCTCGCAGACGCGGCGGACCTCGCGGTTCTTGCCCTCCGTCAGCGCCATGGTGAGCCAGGCGTTGTCGCCCTTCTGGCGGTCGAGCGCGGCGCGGATCGGGCCGTAGGCGACGCCCTCGATGGTGACGCCGTTCTCCAGCGCCGCCAGCCGCTTCGGCTCGACCGTGCCGTGCACCCGCACGCGATAGCGCCTGACCCAGCCGGTCGCCGGCAGCTCGAGCCGGCGGGCCAGCGCCCCGTCGTTGGTCAGCAGCAGCAGCCCCTCGGAATTGAGGTCGAGCCGCCCGATGGCGACGACGCGCGGCAGGCCCGGCGGCAGCGACTGGAACACCGTCGGCCGGCCCTGCGGGTCGCGCGCCGTGGTCAGCAGCCCGCGCGGCTTGTTGTAGCGCCACAGCCGGCTCGGCTCGGCCTCGGGCACCGGCTTGCCGTCGACGGTGATCCGGGCGCCCGGCCGGACGTTGAAGGCCGGGCTCGCCAGCTTCTTGCCGTCGACGATGACGCGGCCCTCGGCGATCAGCTTCTCGGCGTCGCGGCGCGAGCAGATCCCGGCCCGCGCCAGCCGCTTGGCGATGCGCTCGCCCGGGCTGCCTTCGCCCGGGCCGCTCTCGCCGGCCTCAGCGACAGGCGGCGACGAAGGCATCGAACAGGCGCTCGTCGCCGGTGCTGATGGCATATTCCGGGTGCCACTGCACGCCCAGGCAGAAGCGCCGGCGCGGCGCCTCGATGCCCTCGATCACCCCGTCGGGCGCCAGCGCGCTGACCACCACGTCGGCGCCGACGTCGCGCGCCGCCTGGTGGTGGGCGCTGTTGACCGGCTGCTCGCGCACGCCGCAGATCGTCTGCAGCCGCGTGCCGCCCTCCAGCCGCACGACATGGCCGGGCTCGGTGCGCGGGTTGGGCTGCTCGTGCGCCAGCGCGTCCGGCACCTCGTCGGGGATGTGCTGGATCAGCGTGCCGCCGAGGATGACGTTGAGCAGCTGCTGGCCGCCGCAGATGCCGAGCACCGGCAGGTCGCGCTCCAGCGCGCCGCGGGTGATCGCCAGCTCGAACCGGGTGCGGCGGTCCTTGGTCTTGACCGTCGGATGGCGGCTGTCGGCGCCGAACAGCGCCGGGTCGATGTCGAAGGCGCCGCCGGTGATCACCAGCCCGTCGAGCCGCTCCAGGTAGTCGTCGGCCTGCTCCGGCTCGTGCGGCAGCAGCACCGGCAGGCCGCCGGCCCGCGCCACCGCGGCGGCGTAGTTCTGCCGGAGCGCGTACCAGGGCAGCTTCGACCAGCCGCCGGCCGGCTCGGAATCGAGCGTCACGCCGATCACCGGCCGGCTCATGCCGCGTGCTCCTCGAGCAGGCGGCGCAGCCGGGCGATGTGCTGCGGGCCGGTGCCGCAGCAGCCGCCGACCAGCTTCGCGCCGGAGTCGAGCCAGGCCTCGGCGTGGCGCGCATAGTGGTCGGGATCGAGGTCGCCGCGCAGCTTGAGCAGCCCGTCGCTCGGCGCGTCGCCGTCGAGCCGCCAGGTCGGCGGCACCGGGGCGAAGGCGTTGGCGTAGCCGCCGGCCGGGCCGGGCGCCTTGCCGGCCAGCGACGGCATCGCCGCCGCGATGCTCTCGGGCGCGCAGCAATTGACCAGGAATCCGGAGACCGGCAGGTGGGCGATGGCGCGCATCGCCTCGGCCACGCTCTCGCCGCTGCGCAGCCGGCCGGAGCGGTCCTCGTGCAGCGTCCAGGCGACCCAGACCGGCTTGCCGGTGCGGCAGGCCGCGGTCGCCGCCGCGACCGCCTCGGCCGCGCTCGACATCGTCTCGCAGAGATAGAGGTCGACATGCGGCAGCAGCGCGGCGGCCTGCTCGCGGTAGCGCGGCTCGATCTCCGCGAACGGCCCGACCAGGTCGGGCCGGTAGCTGCCGCGCAGCGGCGGCAGCGAGCCGGCGATCGCCGCCTTGCGGCCGCTGCGGTCGCGCGCCGCCACCGCCAGCCGGCCGGCGAGGTCGTTGAGCTCGGCGAAGCGCCCCTCGATGCCCTCCTTGGCGAGGTCGTCGCGGATCACCCCGTAGCTGTTGGTGGTGATCACCTCGGCGCCGGCCTCGAGATAGTCGAGATGCAGCTGCTCGACCACCTCGGGCGCGACCAGCAGCGCGTTGGCCGACCAGATGGTGGGCGAGATCGGCACGCCGCGGGCCCGCAGCTCGCGGCCCATGCCGCCGTCGAGCAGGACCGGGCGGTCGGGCAGGGGGAGGGTGGGAATCGCCATGGCGCGATCCTAATCGGGTTTGGCAAGATCCGGCCATGGTTTCCTCACGCACGGGCGGGGCGGCACCGCCGGACGAAGGCGGCCCGATGGCGCGCGCGCTGGAGCTCGCCCGCGTTGCGGCGGCGGCGGGCGAGGTGCCGGTCGGCGCCGTGCTGGTCGATGGCCGGACCGGCGCCGTGCTGGCCGAGGCGCACAACCGGGTCGAGACCGATGCCGACCCGACCGCCCACGCCGAGCTGCTGGCGATCCGCGCCGCCGCGCGCCGCCGCGGCCGGCCGCGGCTCGACGAGGTCGATCTCTACGTCACGCTCGAGCCCTGCCCGATGTGCGCCCAGGCGATCGCGCTGGCCCGCATCCGGCGCGTCTATTTCGGCGCCTACGACCCCAAGGGCGGCGGCGTCGAGCACGGCCCCCGGATCTTCGCCCAGCCGACCTGCAACCACCGGCCGGAGGTCTATGGCGGCATATCCGAGCGCGCCGCGGCGACGCTGCTGCAGGACTTCTTCCGCGCGCGGCGCTAGCCGGCCAAGCTTGCGCATGACCGGCTTTGTTGCAGTTTTCTGCCTGCAATAGTATTCTTCAGCACATACATGCAGGCGATCAGCCTGCGGGATCGAGCCGATTGCCGGCCAGGGAGCGCGGCGAAGAGATCGGAGATCTGCGCCGCCAGGGCGGCCGAGTGCCATAGAGTTCCAGGATGACCGGAGCGCAGATCGGCTCCGGTCCGCTCGCGAGTGGCAGGAACCGATTCAGAGCCGTGAATCGCGAAGGCGCCTCATGACCCGGGAGGGCGACATGGCGCGGGACTGATTTTCAGATCGACGCCGAGATCGTTGAGACGATCCGTGAGCCGGCGTTCGCGCCGATCCCATGCGGGTTGAGTCTCGAGGAGCGGGACGGAGTCGAGGTCGAGCACATTGGTGTGAGCACCGTGGCCCGCGCACATGGAGGGTGGAGCGGATGAGTAGATTGGCAATCCTCATTCTGTTGTTCCTGGCCGCATCTGAACCGCTGATGGCGCAGACGGTGCCACCCGATCCGGATACTTCGGCGACCGGCAGCGTCTCGCAGATGATCGAGCGACTATCGGCCGCGCAATCGCAGCTGGACAGCGTAAGCGCCGCGATCTCGAGGGATCAGGTCGAGATTGGCCGCCTCCAGGCGGGTCTCGCATCAACCAGGGCCAAAGGCGATGAAATTGTGAAAGACGCGAAAAAGGTGCTTGATGACTTCAACCTGAAGGTTACGGGTTTCAATGCTGCATGCGGACATACGATGCGCGAGGAGAGCCAGGAATATGAGGACTGCCTCCATTCCCAGAGCGATCTCAAGCATCGCAAGGACGAGCTGACGCATCAGACGGCGGAATGGCAGCGGCAACTCGATGACCTGAGGAACGCGTTTCTTTCCGACAGCGCGAAGATGGCGGCTCTGCAGGGTGAGCTTCGACGGCTTTCCGACTGGAAGGGCAGGGTCGTTCCCGCCATGGACGCGCTGCGGCAATCGATCAGCGCCAAGTGCGTGCCGCTCAAGAATTGCCCCGCCTTCTAGAATCTGCTGCCGGGAATCGACGCCCGACGGCGACGGCCGAAGGGCATGGAGTTCCAGGATGACCGGAGCGCACATCTGCTCCGGTGCCGCTTGCGAGTGGCAGGAACCGATTCACAGCCGTGAATCGTGAAGCGCCTCATGACCAGGGAGGTTGACATGGCGCGGGACTGGCTGATCGAGGGCAAGTACGTCGAATATTGCAGCTGCGAGCTGGGCTGCCCGTGCGAGACCATGGCCGAGCCGAGCCAGGGCTACTGCACCGGCATGGTGGCGTTCCACGTCGACAAGGGGCATTGCGACGACGTGCCGCTCGACGGGCTGTCGGTCGTCGCCACCTTCTACTTTCCCCGCGCCATCCATCACGGCCAGGGCGTGATGCATCCGATCGTCGACGACCGCGCCAGCGACGCGCAGAAGGATGCGATCTTCTACATCCTCTCCGGCACCGACCAGCCGGAAGGCACCATGTTCCAGATCTTCTCGAAGATCGTCGAGACGATCCGGGATCCGCTCTTCGCGCCGATCACCTTCGACTGGGACCTCGCGAAGCGGCGCGCCAGGATCGAGATCGCCGGGACCGTGCAGGCCCGCAGCGAGCCGATCCGCAACCCGGTGACCGACCAGGAGGTCCAGGTCCTCACCGTGCTGCCCAAGGGCTGGGTCTTCCACGAGGCCGAGAACGTCGCCGGCTTCGCCAAGAGCATGGGCGCCATCAGGTTCGACCTGAACCGGCGGCACAGCTCGATGGCCAATGTCGCCTGGGGCCCGAAGGGGCTGGTGCACAGCTACGACGAGTACAAGCAGAAGTTCGGCCGGCCGTAGCTCAGCCGCCCTTCGGATAGACCAGCGCTGCCGGGTTGGTCGCGGCGAACGCCGGCATCGCCTCGCAGCGCTCGGAGAGCGCGTCGAGCGCGGGGTAGCGGCCCGGCGGCGCCAGCCCGGGGTCCGAGATCGCGACGTAGCGCAGCATGCAGGCGGTGGTGACCTGCGCCTGGTCGAGGCGGCCGTCCGCGGGCCAGGGCTCGGCGGCGAGCGCGGCGATGGCGCCCTCTGCCTGGATGCGGCAGCGGGCGATCCAGTCCGGCCAGCGATGGGCCGGCGGGCGGATGATGCGCTCATAGGCGGCGGCGCCGGCCTTGTCGACGGCGCCGGTCGCCAGCGCGATCCGCCGCAGCTGCGCCCGGCGCTCCGGCCCGCGCGGGGCGAGCAGCGCGCGCTCGGGGCCGACCGTCTCGTCGAGCCAGTCGAGGATGGCCGCCGAGTCGATCAGCACCGCGCCGTCCTCGAGCACCAGCGAGGGGATGCGCCCGAGCGGGTTGGTCGTCCGCATCGAATCGAAGTCGCCGAACACCGAGCGGGTGTCGTGCCGGTACGCGAAGCCGAGCAGGCGCAGCGACACGCCGACCCGGCGGACGAACGGCGAATCGTACTGACCGACGAGAATCATCCGCGGAACCCTCCGTCTGCCCGGGCCCGATCCGGGCCGGGACTCACTGCGCAGCGCCGGCCTCGGGCGCCGGCCGGCCTTCGAGGATGCCCAGCACCATCTCGGGCTCGGCGGTGTTGATGACGACCAGGTCGCCGGGCCGGGCGCTGCCGAGCGTGTGGCGCACCGCCTCCGCCTCGCTGCGGAAGCAGCGGATCGCCTCGGGCGGGACGCCGCCCTCGACCAGCCCCTCGCGCAGCAGCCGCGGCAGCTCGT
Source organism: Dongiaceae bacterium (assembly GCA_046349435.1). GTDB lineage: Bacteria > Pseudomonadota > Alphaproteobacteria > Dongiales > Dongiaceae > JAXMCI01. The sequence goes on from JAXMCI010000017.1 coordinate 91,290, forward strand.
CGGGATCCTCGCGCGGCCGCTTGTCCCAGTTGGCGCAGGCATAGTCGTCGAAGGCGCCGGCCAGCGTCCGCGCGACGGCGCGGACCAGCCGGTCGGTCATCCGCATCGAGGCCATCAGGCAGGCCCGCTTGCGTCCCGGCACCTCGGTGGCGCGCACCGTGGCGGCCAGCTCGACCATCGGCTCGACGCTGAGATTGTGGTCGAGGATCAGCCGGAAGGGGTGGCCCTCGATGACGGTGAAATGACCCTGCGAGTCGGCGAAGGTCGGCCGGAACGACTGCAGCCCGGCGCGGATCCGCTCCGGCGCGATCCCGAGCCCGTGGGCGAGCGCCACCGCGAACATGGCGTTCCACACCTTGCCGCCATGGCGGCCGCCGAGCGTTGCCGGGATGGTCCGCGGCTCGACCACGGCGGTCTCGATGCCGCGCTCGGTCAGCAGGATGGTGCCGGCCATGCCGGTGCCGCGCAGCGTCACCGCCGTGCCGCCCGCGGCGCGGTGGGCGGCCAGCGCCGGGTTCGCCGCGTCCTTGGCGACCAGGCAGAGGCGCTCGGCGCGCGAGTCGCGGCGCATCGCCAGGCAGAGCGGATCCTCGGCGTTGAGCGCCAGCAGGCGCCGCGCGCGCCGCGCCAGGATGCCCTTGATGCGGGCGAGCTCGTCGCGGCTCTCGACGCCGTCCCAGCCGATGTGGTTGTCGTAGACGTTAAGGATGGCGGCGACGTCGACCGCCTCGACCACCATGCCGTCGTTGAGCAGGCCGCCGCGCGCCAGCTCGAAGACGCCCGCCTCGACGCGGCGGTCGAGCAGCAGCAGCCGGGCCGGCCAGCCGCCGGAGAGGTCGCCGGTCCGCAGCCGCTCCTCGCCGACGCTGATCCCGGCCGTGCTGCAGCGGCCGACCGTCAGTCCCAGCCCGCCGAGGATCCGCGCCACCATGTTGCAGGTCGTCGTCTTGCCGACGCTGCCGGTGACCGCGCAGGTCGGGATGCGGCCGTCGGTTCCGGCCGGCAGCAGCGCGCGCAGGATCGGCTCGGCCACGCTGCGGCCGGGACTCGCCAGCCGGTGCGGCCGCAGGTCGGGACGCGCGCCGAGGCCGAGCACCGCGAGGCCGCCCTCGCGCCAGGAGCGCGCGGCATCCTCGATCGCCAGCTCGACCCCGACCACCGGCAGGTCGAGCAGCGCTGCCGCCCGCTCGATGAGGGCGCGGTTGTCGGGATGGAGCGCCTCGGTCGCGTCCTCGGCCATGCCGCCGGCGGCGGTGCCCGAGCCCAGGCCCAGCACGACGCGGCGGCCGGCCTCCGGCACGCTGTCGAGGGTCAGCCCCTGCGCCGCGAGCACCGCCGCGTCCGGCTGGACCGGCGCCAGCAGGTTGTCGCAGCCGGGCCGGCGCCGCGGGTCGGCGTCGAGCCGCTCGACCAGGGCCGCGACGCTGTGCCGGCCGTCGCCCTCCAGCCGCGGCCGCAGCTGCAGCACGAGGCTGACCAGCCGGCCGCCGACGACCAGCGCATGGTGGCTGCGTCCGGCGGCGGGCTTCTCGACCAGGACGGCGCGCGCGCCGGCGACCGCCGCGCAGGCCGCCCGCAGCGCGGCGGCGTCGGCCAGCGGCGCGCTGCGCCCTGGGCCACCGCGGGCGATGGACAGCAGCACGGGAAAGCCGAGGCGCTCGGCCGCGGCGACCGCGGCGTCGGCGCCCGACACCTCCGCCATGGCCGGCACGGGGATGCCGGCGGCGCGCAGCCGAGCGGCCAGCGGCGCCCAGTCCGCCGCGTCGCTCGCCCGGCCGAGCAGGCAGTGCCGCGCGCCCTGGCCGAGCTGCAGCGCCTGCCCGGGGATCTCCGGGCGCGTCCAGGGAATGCCGAGGCGATCGGCCTCACGCGCCAGCAGGGCGGTCGTCGGGTCGGCGGCGAGCCGCGCCGCGGCGCCGGCGAAGCGGCGATGCGCCTCCGCGAAGGCCGCCCAGCGCGCCTCGCCCCCGAGGCCGGCCTCGATCGCGCGCGTGGCGCATTCCCAGGCCAGGGTCCCGAGCTCGGGATGCTCGCAGCGCACGAAGGCGAGCAGGCGGTCGGCGCCCGATTCGAGCAGCCTCGCAGCCGGCGCGCGCACCGAGAACGGCCGCAGCAATGCCGCGGCCAGCCGGGGAACCAGGTCGAGCAGCCCGGCGGCGCCGCGAGCCGCCGCGTCCATCCAGGGTTCCGCCAGCCCCGGCAACCCCGGCAAGGCGAGCACATGGCCGACCCGGGCACGGTCGAGGACGAGCGGCCGGCCCGCGCCCGGCAGGCCCGCGCCCGGCAGGGCCGCCGGCGCGCACGCTACGACGACGCCGCCCTGGTCGTCGTAGAGGTTCGGCCCCGTCAGGTACCCGGCCTTGGCTGCGAGCATCTCTCCCTCAAGGCCGGTCGGCCGGCCGTCGAGCCGGGCGAGCATGGAAGCCTGCCGCGGGGCTGGCAAGCGCGTCCTCCCGCCAGGTCGCGGCCGGGCCGGCCGCTGTTGCGCGCATCCGGAGGCGACGGCATGATCCGGGCCGGGAGCGGCGGGGCTGCGTCGCCGGAGCGTCGGGGGATCTCATGCTGTTGGCGCGCATGCGGGGAGCGTTGCTGGGTGCCTGCGGCCTGCTGGCGCTGGCGGCGCCCGCCGCGGCGGCGGACAAGGTCGCGACGATCGCCTTCCAGGGCGCGCTGACCGGCCCGATCGCCTTCATCGGCGTGCCGATCGGCAACGCCGTGACGCTGGCGATCGAGCAGGCGAAGGACGAGCTCGCCAAGGCCGGCGTCGAGCTGCGCTACCTGCCCGCCGACGACCAGGTCGATCCGGCGCAGGCGCCGGCCGTCGCCCGCAAGGTGATCCAGGACCCCGCCGTGCTCGGCGTGGTCGGGCCGATCTTCGGCAACACCGTCAACGCCGCCGGGCCGCTCTATACCGAGGCCCGCCTGGCGATGATGACGATCGGCACCGCGGCGGCGCTGACCACCAAGGGCTGGACGGTGTTCCGCATCGTGCCGAACGACGACCTGCAGTCGGTCGCCGTTGCCGGCTACCTCGTGCGCAAGCTGAAGCTGACCCGCATCGCCATCCTCGACGACGGCACGCAGTACGGCCACGGGCTGGCGGCGAAGGCCGAGGCGGAGGTGGCGCGGCTCGGCGGCACGGTGGTCACCGCCGAGACCATCGACCCGGCCTCCGACGACTATTCCAGCACCATCGCCAAGCTGATGGCGGCCGGCGCCGAGGCGGTCTTCCTCGGCGCCGTCGTCGATACCGAGGCCGTGTTCAACCGGCAGCTCGCCGAGGCGGGCTTCAAGGGCGCCTTCTTCGCGCCCGACGGCTCGCTCTCGCCGGACTACGTCAAGCTCACCGGCGCCGGCGCGGAGGGCACCTACTTCACCTGCCAGTGCGCTCCGGTGCCGGCCTATGGCGGCCCCGCCACCGGCCCCCTGGCGCGCTTCGTCGCCGCCTACGAGAAGCGCTTCGGCAGCCCGCCGCAGGCCTACACCGCCGAGGGCTACGACGCGGCCGGCATGATGATCGAGGCGATCCGCTCCGGCGTGCGCGACCGCGAGGGCATGCTCGCCTTCCTGCGCAGCCGGACCTTCGAGGGCGTGACGCGGACCTACCGCTTCCGCGCCGACGGCGAGCCGGAGGGCACGACGATCAACATCTACCAGGTGCGCGGCGGCCGGATCGCCTGGCTCGGCACCACCGACGAGCTCGTCCGGTGAGGCGGGGCATCCCCCTCGCGTGAGCTGCCCGGCAAGCCTCGCGGCGCAGTTCTTCCCGAGCCTGTTCAACGGCCTGGCGATCGGCGCGATCTACGCCCTGATCGCGCTCGGCCTCAGCATGGTCTACGGCATCCTCAACCTGATCAACTTCGCCCATGGCGAGGTCTTCATGGTCGGCGCCTTCGCCGCGCTGGGGGTGCTGACGGCGCTCGGCACCGGCGCCGGCGGCGGCACGCCGGTCCTGCTCGCGGCGCTGGCGGGGCTCGCCGCCGCCGCGGCGGGCGGGCTCGCCGCCATGCTGCTCGAGCGGCTCGCCTACCGGCTGCGCCGCGCCGGCGCGCCGCGCCATGCCGCGATGATCTCCGGCCTGGGCGCCAGCATCCTGCTGCAGGAGAGCTTCGCGCTGCTCTTCGGGCGCGGCAACCTGCCGGTCCCGCCGCTGCTGCCGGTGGTCACGCTGGTCGGCGTCGGCGGCGGCCGGATCACCAACCGGATGGTCCTGGTCTTCGCCGCCACCGCGATCATGCTGGTGCTCCTCGACCGCCTGGTGACCCGCACCCGGCTCGGCCGGGGAATGCGCGCCATGGCGCAGGACCCGCGCGCCGCCGCCCTGCTCGGCGTCGACATTCCCCGCGTCGTGCTGTGGACCTTCCTGGTCGGCGGGCTCTGCGCCGGGCTGGGCGGCTTCCTCTACGGCCTCTATTTCGGCAAGGTCGGCTACCTCCTCGGCTTCGTGCCGGGCCTCAAGGGGCTGACCGCGGCCGTGCTCGGCGGCGTCGGCAACCTGCCCGGCGCGGTGGTGGGCGGCCTGCTGCTCGGGCTGCTGGAGAATTTCGGGGTGATCTGCCTGCCCTCGCAGCTCAAGGACGTGGTCGGCTTCGGCGCGCTGATCCTGGTCCTGCTGCTGCGGCCGCAGGGCCTCCTCGGCGAACGGATCGCGCCGCCGCGGCGGTCATGATGCGCGGCGGGCCGGCCGCCCTCCGCCGCCTCGCCGCGCAGTGGCCGCTGCTCGCCGTGCTGGCGCTCGGCCTCTGGGGCCTGCGGCCGTTCGGGATCGGCTCGGACTATTGGAGCGCCGTGATCGTCATGGCCGGCATCTACATGCTGCTGGCCATGGGCCTCAACACCGTCGTCGGCTATGCCGGGCTGCTCGATCTCGGCTATGCCGGCTTCTGGGCGGTGGGCGCCTATGCCGCCGCCATCCTCACCGGCAAGGGCCCGATCCAGCCGATCGCGCTCGATTTCTGGAGCGCGCTGCCGCTGGCCGTGCTCGCCGCGGTGGCGAGCGGCCTGCTGCTCGGCATCGTCACGCTCCGGGTCCGCGGCGACTACCTGGCGATCATCACGCTGGGCTTCGGCGAGATGGTGCGGATCGCGGCCAATGCCTGGGATTCGCTGACCAACGGGCCGGCCGGGATCACCGGCATCGAGCATCCCCGCCTGCTCGGCCGCAGCCTCGGGCTGGAGCCCGGCCACTACGTGCCGCTGATCTGGGCCTGCATCGGCGGGCTCGGGCTGCTGATCGGCAATCTCCGGCGCTCGCGGGTCGGCCGCGCCTGGCACGCCACCCGGCAGGACGAGGAGGCGGCCGAGACGCTGGGCGTGCCGACCTTCCGGATGAAGCTGCTCGCCTTCGCGCTCGGCGCGTCGACGGCCGGCTTCGCCGGCGCCATCTACGGCGCCTATGTCGGCTTCATCGCGCCGGCCAACTTCACCCTGCTCACCGCCATCATGGTGCTGGCCGCCGTGGTGCTCGGCGGCATGGGCAGCATGCGCGGCGCCATGCTCGGCGCCGCGGCGGTGGTCTTCCTGCCGGAGCTGTTCCGCGATCTCGACCGCGCCCGCTATCTCGCCTTCGGCGTCATCCTGGTGGCGATGATGGTGCTGCGCCCGGCCGGGCTGCTGCCGCCCGCCGTCCGCCGCTACCGGCTGCCGTCCGCGGCCGAGCCCGGGCTCGCCGCGGCCGGCCGTCCGCCCGAGGGCGACGGGCCGCTGCTGCGGATCCAGGGGCTGACGCACCGCTTCGGCGGGCTCCACGCCCTCGACGGCATCGACCTCGCGCTGCCCTCCGGCGGCATCTCTGCGCTGATCGGCCCCAACGGCGCCGGCAAGAGCACGCTGCTCGACCTCGTCAGCGGCCGGCTGCGGCCGCAGCAGGGCGGCCTCGCCCTCGCCGGACGGCGGCTCGCCGGGCTGTCGCCGCACCGCATCGCGGCGCTGGGCGTCGCCCGCACCTTCCAGCAGATCCGCCTCGTCGCCGACGTCACGGTGGCGGAGAACGTCTTGCTCGGCGCCGACCTGCGCGGCGGCGCCGGCGCGCTCGGCCTGGCGCCTCGCCGCCGGCGGCGCGCCGCCGAGCGGCGCGGCGCTGGCGGCGGCCGCCGCCGCGCTCGCCTTCTGCGACATCGCGCATCTCGCCGACCGGCTCGCCGGCGCGTCGTCCGGCGGCGACCAGCGCCGCGTCGAGATCGCCCGGGCGCTGGCCACCCGGCCGCGGCTGCTGCTGCTCGACGAGCCGGCGGCCGGGATGAACGCCGGCGAGCGGCAGGCCTTGCAGGCCCTGATCCGGCGGATCGCCGCGGCATCACGGTGGTCCTGGTCGAGCACGACCTCGACCTCGTCATGGCGACCGCGGCCCGGGTCCTCGTGCTCGACCGCGGCCGGCTGATCGCCGACGGCCCGCCGGAGCGCGTCCGCGCCGATCCCGCCGTGCTCGAGGCCTATCTCGGCCGGGCCGCGGACGCGGCTCCGATGCCGCCGGCGCGGCGCGCCGCGATCCGGCTGCAACCCCGGCCAGAATTCCCGGCGCGGTGCCGACCGGCGGTGCGCGGGCTGCGGGTCGCCTACGGGCCGGTCGAGGCGGTGCGGGGCATCGACCTCGAGGTCGGGCCGGGCGAGATCGTCGCGCTGATCGGCGCCAACGGCGCCGGCAAGACGACGACGCTGCTCGCCCTCTCCGGCGGGCGCCGCGGCCGGCTCGATCCTGCTCGGCGGCGAGGCGATCGAGCGCTGGCCGGCGGCGGCGATCGCCGCGGCGGGGGTGGCGCACGTCCCCGAGGGGCGCCGCATCTTCCCGCGCATGACGGTGTGGGAGAACCTCGTCATGGGCGGCCATGCCCGCCACGCCATCCCCGACGCGGCCGATCTCGAGCGCGTCTTCGCGCTCTTCCCGGTGCTGCGCGAGCGCCTCGCCCAGCCCGGCGGCACGCTGTCGGGCGGCGAGCAGCAGATGCTCGCCATGGCGCGGGCCATCGTCGCGCGGCCCCGGCTGCTGCTGCTCGACGAGCCGACCATGGGCCTCGCCCCGCCGCTGGCGCGCGCTGGTTCTGCAGACCGTCGGCGAGATCGCCGCCGCCGGCACCGCGATCCTGCTGGTCGAGCAGAACGCCGCGCTCGCGCTGGCGCTTCTCGCCGACCGCGCCTGCGTGATGGAACGCGGCCGCATCCGCCTCTCCGCCCGGCCGCCACCCTGTCGCTCGACGGCGAGGTCCGGGCGCTCTATCTGGATCCCCTCCGCGCGAGCGGGAGAGGGAGGGGCCCGGCGCGTCAGCGCCGAGGGTGAGGGTCGCGCGGCGGCACCGCCCTCACCCCGACCCTCTCCCGCAAGCGGGAGAGGGAGCTATGCGATAGGATATGCGTCCTACTTCCCCGACACCAGCCGCAGCACCGTGTCCCGCGCCGCGTCGTAGCCCTCGCGGACCAGGATCTCGTAGAGCGGGATCTGGCCGAGCTGCGACCAGACGTAGTTCTTCAGCTGGTTGAAGGGCCGGCCGGCGAGGTCGCGGTCGCTGAGGCCGAGCGCGTCGCGGGCGATCTGCTGCAGCATCGGCCCCGTGTGGAGCTGTGCGGCGCCCATCGCATAGGGCCAGTTCATGTCGGCGAGGTGGGTGACCCACTGCTCGCCCGGCACCGGCGCCAGCACCTCGCGTCCGCCGCGCCGCTCGAGCAGCCCGTAATCCACCGGGTCGACCTGGGCCATCACCGCGGCGGCCTTGATGAAGTGCGCCACGCGGTCGAGGCCGATCCAGTTGCAGACCACCTTCTTGCCGTCCATCCGGGCATCGAGCGCGGAGAGCTGGTGCGCCGCCGCCATCGCCATGACGATGCGCGAATCGAAGCGCCGGTACATCAGCTCGGCGGTGACGTAGATGCAGTGGGCATGCCAGGTGTCGTCGTAGACGGTGCGCGGCTCCTCCAGCCAGGAGCCGTCCTCCTGCCACTGGTAGAGCCAGACCTTCGGGTACTCGTGGACGCAGAGCGCGGCGGCCGGCAGGTCGCGGTTGAGCGGCACGCCGTAGAACTGGCGGTAGTTCTGCGTGTAGGCGTCGGCCATGCGCACGTTGTAGGCGACGGTGACGGCGAGCCCGCCGGGATGGGCGTTGTAGAAGTCGTTGTGGCTGGAGGGCGCCGTCAGGTAGCTCTGCGGGTTCATGTGGCCGCGCGGCCAGACCTCGTCGGGATGGTCCTCGCGGTTGAAGAAGCCGAGCTTGACCATCTCGTCGAACAGCCGGCGCCGGTCGGCGTCGCCGGGATAGAGCTCGAGGAAGCTGATCCGCGGCTTCTCCACGCATTCCGTCATCAGCCGGCGATAGCCGGCATCCTCGAGGCTGGCGGCGGTGGCGAGCAGCTCGTTGTAGGCGCTGGTGACCAGCCGGGAGGCCCGCGCCATCGCCTCGGGCGAGAGCGCGATCACCGCCTCGAGCGGCAGGCGCTCCGGCAGGGCGAGATCGGCGGAGAAGCCGCCATAGGCGAAGCGGCCGGGCAGCGGGCCTCCGGGGTTGCCGACCGAATGGGCGTGCGCGTGCCCGTGCGCGTGGCCGTGGTGATGGGCATGGGTCATGGCTGGGCTCCCTGGTTGGCCCCTTGCTGGGCGAGAACGGGCCCGGCCGCCGGCGGCGCGAGGAAGCGCCCGCTGTCGCGGTCGAGCAGACGGTGGGGTTGCGGCGCGAAGCCGATCCAGACCTGCTGGTCGGGCGCGGCGTGGAAGCCGCGCGGCACCAGCGCCTTCAGCAGGCTGTCGCCGAGCCTGAGGTCGAGCACGCGCCGGGCGCCGAGATGCTCGCTCCAGACGGTGCGCGCCGGGAACGGCGTGGCGGCGGTCTCGGCCGGCGACACCGCGATCTCCTCGGCGCGCAGCCCGATGGCGAGCGCGCGCGGCCGGGCCGCCGGCGCCAGGGCGCGGGCCGCCGGCATGGCGAGCCGGAAGCCGGCGCCGGCCAGCACCGGCACGTCGCCGGCGCCGCCCTCGAGCGCCGCCGGCAGCAGGTTCATCGGCTGCGCTCCCACGAAGCGGGCGACGAACTCGGTGGCCGGCCGCTGATAGACCTCGGCGGGCGGCCCGATCTGGCGGAAGCGGCCCTGGTCGAGCACCCCGATGCGGTCGGCCAGGCTCATCGCCTCGACCTGGTCGTGGGTGACGTAGAGCATGGTCTGGCGGCCGGCCGCGTGCATCCGCTTGAAGGCCAGCCGGAGCGCGATGCGCAGCCGCGCATCGAGGTTGGCGAGCGGCTCGTCGAGCATCAGCAGCGCGCCCGGCCGGATGATCGCCCGGCCGATCGCGACCCGCTGCTGCTCGCCGCCGGAGAAGGTGCGGGGATGGCGGTCGAGCAGGTGCTCGACCTTGAGCAGCGCCGCGACCTCGGCGACCCGCCGCCCGATCTCGTCGACCGGCACCGCCGCGGCACGCAGCGGGAAGGCGAGGTTCTCGAAGGCGGTCAGCGTCGGGAACAGCGCGTTGGTCTGGAACAGCAGGCTGAGGTTGCGCTCGCGCGGCGCCAGGTCGTCGAGCCGGCGGCCGTCGAGCGCGATGCTGCCGGCCTCGGGCCGGACCAGGCCGGCGATCGCCTTCAGCAGGGTCGACTTGCCGGCATTGGTCGGCCCCAGGATGACGAAGAGCTCGCCCGGCCGGACCGCGAGCTCGACGCCGTCGAGCGCCACGACCTTGCCGAAGCGCTTGGCCAGCGCGCTGACGGCGAGCCCGCTCACGCCGCGCGCTCCAGCGCCGCCGGCCGGACGACGCGGCCGCTGCCGGCCTCGATCAGGTGCAGCCGCTCGGGCGGCAGGCGCAGCTGCAGCCGCTCGCCCGGCCGGGCGAAGCCGGGCGGGGCCACGGCGCGGATCGTCTCGCCGGCATAGTCGAGATGCAGCACGCATTCGGCGCCGAGATCCTCGACCACGCCGACCTCGACGGCAATGCCGTCGGGCTGCGGCTCGCGGCCGAGCGCGAGGTCGTGCGGCCGGATGGCCAGCTGGTGGCGGCCGGGCGCGAGGTCGCCGCGGCCGAGCCGGAGCCCGCGATGCAGCGCCGTGGCGGCGACCAGCTCGCCGCCCTCGCGCGTCACCTCGCAGCCGATCAGGTTGATCGGCGGGTCGCCGATGAACTCGGCGACGAAGCGGTCGACCGGGCGGTCGTAGATCTCGTCGGGCGTGCCGATCTGCAGCAGGGCGCCGTCCCGCATGATGGCGATGCGGTCCGACATGCTCATCGCCTCGACCTGGTCGTGGGTGACGTAGAGCACGGTCTGGCCGAGCTCGCGCTGCAGCTGCTTCAGCTCGCCGCGCAGCGCGGCGCGCAGCGCGGCGTCGAGGTTGGACATCGGCTCGTCGAGCAGCAGCAGCTCGGGCTCGGTCAGCAGCACGCGGCCGAGCGCCACGCGCTGCATCTCGCTCATGTTGAGGCTGTCGCCGCGCCGCTTCAGCCGGTCGGCGAGGCCGAGCTTCTCCGCCATGGCGGCGACGCGGCGCCGGCGCTCGCCCCAGCCGAGGCCGCGGCCGGCCAGCCCGAATCCGAGATTGGCCGCCACCGTCAGGCGCGAGAAGACGGCGTAGTCCTGGAACACCAGGCCGATGCGCCGGCGCTGCGGCGGCAGGTCGTTCACCACCCGGCCGTCGACCCGGATCTCGCCCTCGGTCGGCTGCTCGAAGCCGGCGATCATGGCCAGCGTCGTCGACTTGCCGCAGCCCGACGGCCCGAGCAGCGAGACGAACTCGCCCTTGCCGACGGCGAGCGACAGGCCGCGCACCGCCTGCACCGCGTCGAAGCGCTTGACGAGCGAGCGCAGCTCGAGGCGGGGCGGCTGGCTCATCGCTTGACGGCGCCGAAGGACAGCCCGCGCACCAGGTGGCGCTGGATCAGGTAGCCGAAGAAGATCACCGGGACGGTGGAGATCGCGCCCATCGCCGCCTGCACGCCGTAGAGCTTGCCGGAGCTGGCCGAGACGTAGTTGGCGACCTGCACGGTGACGGTGACGACGCGGCCGCTGGTCAGCGTCAGCGCGAAGAGGAATTCCGACCAGTTGAGGATGAAGACGAAGAGGGCGGTGGCCAGGATGCCGCCCTTGACCAGCGGCAGGGTCACCCGGCGGAAGGCCTGCAGCGGCGTCAGCCCGTGCACCATCGCGGCGCCCTCGAGCTCGGGCGGCACCTCGTCGATGAAGCTGCGGATCATCCAGATGCTGAAGGGCAGGGTGAAGGCGGTGTAGGCGATCACCATGCCGGCGTAGGAATCGGTGAGGCCGAGCAGCGAGAACAGCACCACCATCGGCACCACCACGGCGATCGGCGGGAACATCCGGATGGTGAGGAACTGGAAGGCGAAGCTCGGGCCGCCGGTGCCGAAGCGCGAGATGGCGTAGGCGGCGAGCGTGCCGAAGGCGACCGAGAAGAAGGTTGCCAGGACCGAGATGATGGCCGAGTCGCCGAACGCCTTCCAGGCGCTGCCCGAGACCTTGTAGTCGAGCGATCCCGATTCCTGGGCCGCCACGCGGCGCGCCTCCTCGGGGAAGAAGACGATGCGGTAGTTCTGCAGCGTCGGATGGCTGGTGATCCAGACCGGCGGCGAGGCGGCCCATTCCTCCTGCGGCTTCAGCGAGGTCGAGACCAGCCAGAAGATCGGGAAGAAGGCGATGACCATGGCGACCAGCACGGCCACGCGGCGCAGCGCCCGCCAGACGCGGCTGCCGGCCGCATGCGGCGCCACGGCGGCGCGGCGTGCCTCAGCCATGGCGGCGCAGCGGCCGCGCCAGCGCGGCGCAGAGCGAGGTCACCAGCACCAGCACGATCAGCGCCGCCGCAGCCACGTAGCCCATGCGGAAATAGACGAAGGCGCCGTTGTACATGAACATCGAGATCGTCTCGGTCGAGGCGCCGGGACCGCCGCGGGTCAGGATATAGACGGGGTCGAAGATCTTGAAGGTCTCGATCGCCCGGATCATCACCGCCAGCAGCAGCACCGGCGCCAGCAGCGGCAGCACGATGCGGAAGAAGATCCTGGGCGGCGAGGCGCCGAGCACGATGGCGGCGCGCAGCTGGTTCTGCGGCAGGCTCATCAGCCCGGTCAGCACCAGCAGGAACATCAGCGGCGTCCACTGCCAGATCTCCGCCAGGATGATCGGCAGCATCGCCCAGTCGGGGTCCGACAGCCAGGAGAACGCGAAGGGCCGGCCGAGCAGCAGCGAGATCAGGTGGTTGATCGGGCCGCGCTCGTTGAACAGCATGAAGAAGGCGTTGGCCGCGTCGACCGGCACGATCATCATCGGCAGGATGATGACGCTGACGGCGAGCTTGCGCCACGGCCACTCGTCGAGGAACAGCAGCGCCAGCGCCAGCGCCAGCGCGAGCTCGGCCAGCACGCAGATGCCGACCACGACCACCGTGCGGATCACCGCCGCGATGAAGCGGTCGTCGAACCAGAGGTCGTTGAAGTTCCAGTACCAGATCAGCTCGGAGCGGTACCAGGGCTCGCCGCTGGTCGGCTGCCAGTCGGTCAGGCTGAGCCAGATCGCGATCAGCGTCGGCACCAGCACGACGGCGAGCATGGTGAGCTGCGCCGGCAGCACCAGCCGGACGCCGAGCGGGATGCGCCAGCGCCTCATTGCGCCACGGCCCCAGGCACGGTGCGCCGGCACCCCCCACCCCAACCCTCCCCCGCAAGGGGGGAGGGAGGCGTGAGGGCGGGAGAGTGCCGGCTCATCTCGGAACGCAACTTTCCCTGGTTCAGGCCAGCTCCGACCGGATGTCGGCGGGGTAGAGGGTCTTGAGGAAGGCCCACTGCACCTTCTGGCTGCGGGCGCCGAGCCGGCGGGTGATGCGCTCCCAGGTGCGGGCGGTCTCGTCGAGCGCCTCCTTGGGTGTCATCTTGCCGACGTCGGCGGCCTGGACGTTGACCCTGAGCGTGTCGAAATACTCGCCCTGGCCCTTGAGGTAGAGGTCGGGGAAGCTGTCCCGCAGGCTCGCCTCGTGCGCCACCAGGAACTCCTTGGTGTAGGTCTTGATGATCTCCGGGTCCTGGTAGTGCGAGGCCCGGATCGGGTCGAAGTAGCCGCCGGGATCGCGCACCGCGATGGTCGACATCTCCGGGCTGCAGGCATAGAGCGTGTAGAGGTAGGCGATCTCCTGCTCCTTCGAGACGCTGGAGACGACGTAGTTCCAGCCCCAGTTGAAATAGGGCGTCTTCAGCAGCTTGCCCCGCGGCTTGCCGCCCGGGCCGATGCCGAAGGCGAGCTTGCCCTTGACCTTCGACTTGTCGGAGTTGAGGAACTTCTGGGTGCCGCCCCAGCCGATGTTGGCGTACTTGTCGCCCTGGCCGTAGGCCTCGAAGTTCTCGAAGAGGCCGTTGCTGGTGGCGCCGGGATAGAGGAACTTCGATGCGGCGACCAGCTCCTCCAGCGCCTTGACGCCGGCGTCGTTGTTGATCTGCGGCTTCAGGTTGTCGTCGAAGGGGTAGAAGCCCTTGGCGTGGAAGCGCATCCAGAATTCCCAGGCGATGAAGTACTGGGTGCGGAACAGCGCCCCGCCATACTTGCCCTTGTCGGGGCGATGGAAGAAGGCGAGCTGGGCGTCGAACTCCTCCCAGGTCTCCGGCACCTTCAGCGCGTAGCCGTGCTTGTCGGCGAAGGCCTTCTGCTCCTGCGGGTCCTCCAGCCAGTCCTTGAGGTAGAACATCAGGTAGGTGTCGCCGTCGGTCTGGTAGCCGTAGAGGCTGCCCTTGTAGTAGTCGCCGGCCGAGTAGAGCACGTCGTTCTGGTAGTCCTCGGGCTGGTACTTCTGGGCCAGCGTGTCGAGGTTGACCAGGATGCCCGACTCGGCGAGGTCGGGGATGCCGAAGGTCGCCGGCAGCGCGATGTCGAAGGAGCCGGCCTTCGACACCGCCTCGAGCAGGACCTTCTGGTTGATCTCGCCGAGCGGCACCTCGACATACTTGACCTCGATGCCGGTGTCGGCGGTCCAGCGCTCGGCGACCGGCTTGACGTTGCCGAGCGAGCCGGAGGGCTCGAGGATGGTCAGGGTCACCTTGCGGCCCTCGGCGAGCTTCTTGGCCGCCGCGGCCGAGTCCTTGACCACGTCGCCGAGCGCGCCGGCGGCGCGCGCCCGGTTCATCACGAAGCCCGGCGCGAGCGTCAGGGCCGAAGCGGCCGCCGCGCCCTTGAGGAAGCGCCGGCGATTGAGGCTGAATCTGTCGGTCATCTCTGTCTCCGTTCCCGTTGCCCTGTTCGTTCTCTGCTTCCTTCTCGTCGCCGCCTACTTCATGGCGGCGATCTTGCGGCGGTCCTGGCTGATCAGCACGGCGGCGATCACCACCAGGCCCTTGATCACCATCTGCGTGTACTGGTTGATGCCCAGCAGGTTGAGGCCGTTGTCGAGCAGCGTGATGATCAGCACGCCGACCAGCGTGCGCTGCACGCCGCCGACGCCGCCCGACAGCGAGGTGCCGCCGACCACGATGGCGGCGAGGCTGTTGAGCAGCAGCTCCGAGCCCAGCGTCGGGCCGGCCGAGCCGAGCCGGGCGACGGCCAGCGCGCCACCCAGCCCGGCCATCGCGCCGGACAGGGTGAAGGCGTAGATCTTGTAGCGCCGCACCGGCACGCCGGCGGTCCGCGCCACCGCCTCGCCGCCGCCGATGGCGTACATGTAGCGCCCGAAGCGGGTGCGGAAGCAGACGGCGACGGCCGCCGCCCAGGCGACGATGGCGAAGAGCGCGATGTTCGGCACGTAGGGGATCGCCTGGCCGATCGCGAGATCCTCGAAGGCCGGCGCGTCGAAGCGCAGCGCGCGGCCCTCCAGCAGGTTCCAGGCGGCGCCGGTGAAGACCGACAGGCTGCCCAGCGTGACGACGAAGGAGGGGATGGTGCCGTAGGCGAAGACCAGGCCGTTGAGCAGCCCGAGGCCGGAACCGATGACGATGCCGGCCAGCACCGCCGCGACCCCGAGGTCGAGCCAGTTGATCAGCATCACGGTGATCGAGCCGACCAGCAGCACCATGGCGCCGACCGAGAGGTCGATGCTGCCCATCAGGATGACGAAGGTGGCGCCGAGGCAGGCGAGCAGCAGGGTGCTGGCCTGGCCGCAGATGGCGGTGAGGTTGCGCAGGCTGAGGAAGGGGCCGGAGGCGGCGCCGAAGATCACCAGCAGCGCCAGCACGACGATGACCGGCAGCCAGGCGACCAGCCGGTCGCGGGCCGTGGCGCTGGAGCGGCGGCTCAATGCAGCCGCTCCGCGGGGGCGGCCGCGGCCGGCTCCTGCAGCATCAGCGCGACCAGCTCGTGCTCGGTCGGCTTGCCGCCGGGCGGTGCGGCGAGCGTCGCGGTCACCCGGCCCTGGCGCATGATGACGATGCGGTTGGCGAGCCCGATCAGCTCGAGCAGCTCGTCGGTGATCAGCAGGATGCCGAGCCCGGCCGCGGTCAGGCCGCGCAGCAGGGCGTAGATCTCCTCCTTGGCGCCGGCATCGACGCCGCGCGTCGGGTTGTCGAGCACCAGCAGGCGCGGGCGGCGCACCAGCCAGCGCGCCAGCACGACCTTCTGCTGGTTGCCGCCGGAGAGCGTGCGGCAGAGGCTCGCCGCGCCTCCCGCCTTGATGCGCAGCTCGCCGATCAGCCGCTCGCTGGCCGCGGTCTCCTCGCGCCCCCTCCAGATCCCCAGCCGGGTGCTGAAGAGGTCGCCGCCGCTGGCCAGCGAGATGTTCCAGCTGACCGGGACGTCGGTGATCATGCCCTCTGCGTGGCGCTCCGCGGGGACATAGCCAAGGCCGTCCCGCACCAGCGCGGCGAGATCGGGCGCGGCGGCGGCGCCGCCGGCCAGCGCCACGGTGCCGGTGTCCGGCGGCACCACGCCGGCGATGCCCTTGCCCAGCGCCGACTTGCCGGAATCGAGCAGGCCGCCGATGCCGAGGATCTCGCCCTCGCGCACCGTCAGCGAGACGTCCTGGTAGTCGCCGCGGCGGGACAGGCCGGCGACATCGAGCACGGGCGGGCGGGTCTCGACCTGCTGCTGCTCGCGCTCGTGGTAGTAGTCCTCGTCGCGGGCGCGGCCGACCATCAGCCCGTGCAGCCGCCGCTCGTCAGCCTCGGCCGGATCGACCCGGGCCACCACCTGGCCGTCCTTCATCACGTAGATGACGTCGCTGATGCGCAGCACCTCGCCCAGCCGGTGCGAGACGAAGAGCACGGAGCCGTGCTCCTTAAGCCGCGCCACCAGCCGGAAGAAGGCGTCCTCCTCGCTGCGCGCCAGGGCCGAGGTCGGCTCGTCGAGCAGCACCACCGGATAGGCGATGCCGAGCACCGCCTGCGGCACCAGGCAGGCGCGGGCGATCTCGATCGACTGCCGGACGGAGAAATCGTAGTCACCGGTACGCCGGCGCACGTCGATGTCGAGGCCGATGGTGGCGACAACGCGCTCGGCGACCTCGATCATGCGCCGCCGGTCGAGCAGCTGGCCCCAGCGCACGAAGCGGTCCTCGTGGCCGAGCAGCAGGTTCTCGTAGACGGCGATGTTGGGAATGAGGGCCTGCTCCTGGAATACCCGCGAGATGCCGAGCAGGGTGGCGGCGCGGTAGTCGCGCGGCCTGATCTCGCGGCCGTCGAGCTCGATGCGGCCGCGGTCGGCGGGCAGGATGCCGGAGATGATGTTGAACAGCGTCGACTTGCCGGCGCCGTTCTCGCCGACGATCCCGGTGATGCCGTTGCGCGCCACCGACAGGCTGACGCCGCTCAGCGCGGCCAGCCCGCCGAAGCTCTTGCTGACGTCCTCGACGCGCAGGATGGGGGCTTCGGTCATCGCGATCGGGCGGTCGACGGGCGGGGCACGGCAGGTCGGGCGGGCGGCGGCCGGGAGGAGCCCGCCGCCCGTCCGGGCCCGCTCAGCCCTTCTTCAGCGGCGACGGGCCGAAGAACGGGATCTTGTAGTGCGCGGCGTACTCCTCCTTGACCGCCTTGGCCTCGCCGCTCTCGCGCGACTTGGTGTAGGCCTCGGGGTACTTCCAGCCGTCGGGCTTCGGGATGCCGCCCCACTCCAGGTCGATGTCCATCGGGAACAGCTCGGCCTGCGGGTCCCAGTCGTTGGCGTGGAGGACCTTCGACATCAGGGCGTAGTCGAAGGGCGCCACGTCGCCGTTGTTGACGTAGCGGGCGAGGTAAGCGTCGACATTGGCCTTGGTCATGGTGACCGAGCGCCAGCTCATCATCCGCTCGGCGGCGCGCGGCTTCCAGCCATGCATCACGTCGTAGAGCCGGGTGGTCAGCAGGGCGCCCATATAGGCGGGCACGTTGGCGCTGCTCGCCAGCAGCTTGCCCTGCTTGATCGCCTCGGCCCCGCCGGTCGTGCCGTCGGCGCCGGACAGGAACACGTCCTTGCCCGGCTGGATGCCGGCGGCGCGCAGCGCAGCGATGCAGCCGTCGGCGACGTCGTCGTTCTGGGCGATGACGCCGACGATGTTGGGCACCCGCGAGATGAGGTCCTCCATCGCCTTCTGGGAGTCCTCGCGGTTCCACTTGCCGGGCAGCTGGCCGGCGAGCTTGGTCTTGGGGAAGTCCTTGAACGCGTCGTCGCGGCCGCGGCTGCGGATCAGGTCGGTCGAGTTGCCCTCGACGCCGGTGACGCCGACGATGCTGCCGCCGCCGAACTTGTCGGTCACCGCCTTCAGCACCTCGGCGGTGACGGCGCGCTCGGCCGAGAACTCCTCGGGCACGGCGTACATGGTGTAGTAGTCGCCGGCCTCGAACGGCGTGAACCAGGGCAGCGTGCCCCAGGTGTTGTCGAGCCACACCTTGTTCTCGTTGGCGAGCTGCGCGATGCGCTTGATCGAGCCGCCGCCCGGCGCGTGCAGCAGCACGCCGTTGACCCCGGCCGCGATCTGCTGCTCGAACTGGTTGAGCTGGCGCTCGGAGTCGAGCTGGCCGTCGACCGAGGTGATGTCGAGGCCGAGCGCCTGCGCTGCGCCGTGCGCGCCGGCATCGGCGTTGGCGCAGTATTCCAGCCGCAGGGTCATCATCAGGTGGGCGATCTTGCCGCTCGGGTCGGCCAGCGCCACGCCCGGGATGCCGAGCGTGCCCGCGGTGGCGCCGGCGATGACGCTGGCCGAGGCGAAGGCCAGGAAGTCGCGGCGGGACAGGCCGTGCAGGTCGAGCCGCTCCATGGTGCCGTCGAGCACCTTGCGGTCGGCGTAGTCGGGATAGCGTCGGGGGTCCAGTCGCTTGCCCATTTGGATCTCTCCTGTTGTTGCGCTTCTTGTCCTCGCCGGCCCGGCGCGCCGCCTCAACCCTTGGCGACGAACTTGATCTGGCCGGCGTCCTGCACGCGCTCTGCCTTGCCCTGCTCGATCAGCCAGAGCAGGTGGGTCTGGATGCAGGCCTCGGCGTAGCAGTGGCGCTCGCCGAGGCCGGTGGAGACGGTGTAGTTGAGGTCGGTCTTGACCGGCATCACCTCGGGCAGCAGCTCCGGGATGGTGATCGGCCGGCGCTCGCGCCTGAGGCAGAAGAGGACGCGGGCCTGGGTGTCGCGCTGCTGCATCTGCATGTGCAGCAGGCGGCGGCGCGAGCTCGGGCCCGAATAGGCCGACAGGCCATGGCCCTCGAGCAGCAGCTCGGCTCCGTACTCGAGGCAGCGCTCGATCGAGTGCGCGTGCGCCTTGGCATTGCCGATCGGGTAGGGGCCGAGCGGCGTCGGGTAGTGCATCAGGTCGCCCGGATAGAGCGTGCGCGTGTTCGGGTTCCACAGCCCGATATGGCCGGGGCAGTGGCCCGGCAGGTGCACCACCTCGAGCCGGAGGCCGCCGACCTCGAGGATGTCGCCGTCCTCGACCGCGCGGTCGACCTCGACCGGGAAGTTCCAGTACTTGCGCACGATGTCGGGATCGGAGAGGCCGAAGCTCTCGCCCGGCTTCAGGTTGAAGTCGGCCAGCATCTCCTCGGGCGTGATGCCGAGGCGGGTGATGTTCTCGCGCCGGGTGACGATCATCGGGTCCTCGATGATCGGCTTGTCGAGCGGGTGGCAGACGACCTGGGCGCCGTAGCGCTTCTTCAGCATGTCGGCGTTGCCGACATGGTCGTAGTGGAAGTGGGTGATGAAGATGTACTTGAGGGCGTTCTTCTCCTTGTCGAGCAGCTCGACCAGGAACTCGCCCATGCCGTTATTGTGCTCGGGCAGGGTCCAGTTGCCGCTGTCGACCAGCAGGCTCTCGCCCTTGCCGCGGATCAGGTAGACGCCGCTCTGCACGTAGCCGTCGAGCTCGTCCTCGGCCAGCGGCCCGTGGATGCCGGGGATGCCCCAGCCGTCCGGAGTCTCTGCCCAGAAGAAGATCATCGCTCAGCCTCCCTTGCTTGCCGTGGTCGCGGGACCGCCGCCCGGCCCCCCGGCCGTCGACCCTGCCGTCGACCCGGCCGGCAGGTTGTGCGGCGCGTAGCGCTGGAAGCGGACGTCGGCGGTGATCTGGTGGGCGAGCATGCCCTCGACGTGGCAGACCCGGCTCATGATCGGGGCGATCTGCCGGCTGGCCTCGGCGGAGAGCCGCTGGTAGGTCACCGTCTTGATGAACTTGCCGACCCAGAGGCCGCCGGTGTAGCGGGCCGCCTTGCCGGTCGGCAGCGTGTGGTTGGTGCCGACGCCCTTGTCGCCGTAGGCGACGGTGCACTCCTCGCCGAGGAACAGGCTGCCGTAGTTGCGCAGCCCGGCGAGATAGAGGTCGTTGCGGCGCGTCATCACCTCGAGATGCTCGGGCGCGTACGCGTCGCTGACCGCGATCGCCTCCTCGTCGCTGCCCACCACCACGACCTCGCCATGGTCGCGCCAGGCGACCGACGCCACCTCGGCGGTGGGCAGGGTGCGGAGCTGCGCCTCGACCTCGGCGATCACCGCCCGGCCGAGCGCATCGGAGGTGGTGATCAGCCAGGCCGGGCTGTCCGGCCCGTGCTCGGCCTGGCCGAGCAGGTCGGTGGCGATCAGCGCCGGGTCGGCCGAATCGTCGGCGATGACGCAGATCTCGGTCGGGCCGGCGATCAGGTCGAGCCCGACCGCGCCGAAGAGCTGGCGCTTGGCCTCGGCGACGAAGGCGTTGCCCGGGCCGGTGACGAGATCGACGGCGCGCATGCCGAGGCAGCCATAGGCCATCGCCGCCATCGCCTGCACGCCGCCCAGCACGAAGATCTCGTCGGCGCCCGAGGCGTGCAGCGCGTAGAGGGTCGGCGGGAAGATGCCGGCGCCGTCGCGCGGCGGGGCGGCGGCGACGATGTGCTCGACGCCGGCGACCCGCGCCGTGCCGACGCTCATGATCGCCGCCGAGACCAGCGGGTACTTGCCGCCGGGGATGTAGCAGCCGACCGTGGCGATCGGGATCAGCTTCTGGCCCAGCCGGACGCCGGGCTGCAGCTCGACCTCGAACTCCGACAGGCTGTCGCGCTGGCGCCGGGCGAACTCGGTCACCTGCCGGTGGCAGTAGGCGAAGTCCTCCTTGAAGGTCTCCGGCAGCTCGCGCGCGGTGCGGCGGATCTCGTCGTCGGAGACGCGGAACTCGGCCTTCTCCCACTTGTCGAGCTGGCGGGCATAGCGGCGCACCGCCTCGTCGCGCTCGGCGGCGATCTCCGCCAGCATGCGACGCACCGTCTCCTCGACCCGGCCGACGTCGCGGGGCTGCCGCGGTGGCGCCTTCTTCAGGTAGTTCCGCATCGATGCCTTCGCCTTCCCTCGGGTTCGGGCCTTCTCGTGTAAGCGCTTACATGAAGCCGCTGCCCGGCCCGGCACGCTTCACCATAAACGCTACGATGCACCGGTTTCGATCGTCAATCGATTTGCTGGCCCGAAAGCTCTATTTCGCCATGCTTGTGCTGCACTGGCACGTCTTGCTGCGTCGCAATAGAACGGGCCTGGCCGGCGCGTGCGGTGCAGCATGTAAGCGTTTACATAAATTGCACATTGTCACGCCTGCAGCGGCGTTATAGGACTGGGGCATGGCAGCTCCACGGCCGGAGCGGCGCCGTGCGGCCTCGCGGGCGGGCGGCGGCCGCGGGTCGAAGATCACCATCGACCGGATCGCCGCCGAGGCGGGGGTGTCCACCGCCACGGTGTCGCGCGCCCTCAACCAGCCGGAGAAGGTGAGCGCCGCGGTGCGCGAGCGGGTGCTGGCGGTGATCGAGCGCCACCACTACGTGCTCGACGGCTTCGCCGTCGGCCTGGCCTCGCGCCGCTCGCGCCTGGTCGGGCTGGTGATCCCGACCATCGCCAACTCGATCTACGCGCTCTCCACCCAGGCGATCCAGCAGGCCGCGCAGCGCGCCGGCTACACCGTGCTGGTCGGCGTCTCCGACTTCTCGCCGGAGCGCGAGGAGACGCTGGTGCACAAGCTGATCGAGCGGCGCGTCGACGGCCTCATCCTGACCGGCGAGACCCGCGCCGCCGCGATCTACGAGAAGCTGCGCCGCAACCGCGTTCCCTTCATCATCACCTGGCAGCTGGCCCAGGACCCGGCGCTGCCGTCGGTCTCCTTCGACAACCGCCGGGCGACCTTCGCGGCGATCGACCATCTGGTGTCGCTCGGCCATGGCCGCATCGCCCTGATCTGCGGCCGCACCGAGGTCAACGACCGCGCGCTGGTCCGCCGCGAGGCCTTCCGGGAGGCGATGCGCCGGCACGGGCTGCCGTTCGAGCCCGGCCTGATCCTGGAGCGCGACTTCGAGTTCGTGCAGGGCCGCAGCGCCATGCACGCCCTGCTGCAGCGCCAGCCGCGGCCGACCGCGGTGTTCTGCGCCAACGACATCCAGGCGATCGGCGCGCTCTACGAATGCGCCGAGAGCGGCGTGCGGGTGCCCGACGAGATCTCGGTGGTGGGGTTCGACGACGTGCCGGCGGCGCAGTACGTCTCGCCGCAGCTCACCACCGTGCGCGTGCCGGCCGAGGAGATGGGCCGCCGCGCCGTCGAGATGCTGCTCGGCGCCATCGACGGCAGCGTCGCGCCTTGCCGCATCGAGCTGCCGGTCGACCTCGTGGTGCGCCGCTCCTCCGCCCCGCCGGCCCAGCCGGCGCCGCGGCGCCGGCGGCGGACCGCCGCCGCCTGACGGGTCTTCAGGCGGCATTGGCCTGCAGCAGCGGGCTGGCATCGCCGGCCAGCGTCCGGGCGAGGAAGGCGGCGATGGCGGCCATGCCGGAGACGCCGGCCGCCGCTTCGGCGACGGCGTTGTAGTTGGTGTTGATGTTGAGGTCGTAGGTCCAGGCCTTGCCGGCCGCATCGACCAGGAACTCGACCGCCGCCACCTCGACCCGGTGCCGCCGCAGGAAGGCGAGATAGCGCGGCAGGTCAGGGATATCGGCGGCGCGGTCGATGACGAAGCGCGGCCGGTCGGCGGCCGCCGCGGCCGGCAGGGCGCAGAAATCGGCCGGGCAGAGGTTGAAGCCGCCGTCGAGGCCGGAGCGCAGCGCGTAGAGCAGCCGCCCGCCGACGAATTCGAGCCGGGTGATGAAGGGATCGCGCGGCGCCAGGTAGCGCTGCACCAGGTAGACGCCGTCGACCGACTCCGGCGCCGCCCCGGCGGCCAGCCGCTCGCGCAGCGCCTCGGCGCTCTCGAAGCGCTCGATGCCGATGCCCTTGCCGCTGCGGTTCGGCTTGACCAGGAAGGGACCGTCGAGCCCCTCGGCCGCGGCCGCCAGCCCGGCCGCCCCGAAGGCGACGCGGCTCTCCGGCACGGCCAGCCCCGACGCCGCCAGCGCCGGCAGCAGCGCCGCCTTGCTCATCGCCAGCTCCAGCGCCTCGCCGCCATTGACGACGCGGCGGCCATGGGCGGCCAGCCAGCGCAGGATGGTGCGGGTCTGCTCGACCGCCAGCGGGTGGTTGCGGGTGTGCGCCGAGGCGCTCAGCCGGTTGAAGAAGATCCCGTCCGGCGGCGTGTCGCCCAGCGGCAGCGGCTCGCCGTCGAGGAACCATTCCTCGTAGGGCACCCCGAGCGCCGACAGCGCGGCGCCCAGCGGCTGGAACCACTCGCGGCACTCATGCAGGACGTACACTCGACGCATCGCGGCAACCCTCGGTCAGCCCGGCTCGGGCAAGGCTGATACTGGGTGGCGGGTCGGCAAGCGTCGAACGAGAAATCCTTGCCGGGTCGTCAAGTTTTCCTTGGCCGAGCGCCTCGCGACGGGGCGGCGGCCGGCCCGTCCTCAGGCCGATTGCGGGAAGCGGAACACGCCGTCGGGGTCGAGCGCCGTCCGGATCCGGGCGAGCCGCGCCAGGTTCGCCCCGTAGTAGGACGGTCCCCCGGCGCCGAGCGAGGGATCGGGGAAGTTCACATAGGCGCCCCCGCCGGCCAGCGGCAGCATGGCGCCATGGAACGCATCCTGCCATTCATGGCCGCGCCGCAGCACCTCGGGCGAGCGCTCGTCGGTGGCGTTCCAGTAGAGCCCGACCACCATCAGCCAGCGGCTGCGCCGATGCACGAAGGCGGTGGCGTCCGGCGCCACGCGGTTCATCGCGCCGCCGGTCTGGAAGAAGCGCAGGTCGCAATAGCCGCCGGTGCCGGGCCAGCGCCGCAGCCAGCGGAACCCCTCGGCCAGCGCCGCGGCGCCGAAGGGCCGGTCGACGAAGGCGGAGCGCTCCTGGTAGTAGGTCGGCGGGCCCGGCTCGGCGAGGAAATCCTGGGCCGGCCAGTACTCCATCCGGCGGATCTCGGCGCGGGCCGGCGCGGCGGCGGCGAAGGCCGGCGCCAGGATGTCGCGCAGCTCGCTCTCGCTGCCCGCCAGCTGGCCGATCAGGTCGATGGTGACGTCGCTCCCTGCCGCCAGCTGCGCCGGGGTGACCGCGCCGAAGGAGACGCGCGAGCCGAGGGTCTCGGGCGCGGCGTCGAGCGCCGCCAGCAGGGCCTCGCCGACCGCCTCGGGGCGGGCGGTCCAGCCGATCGCAAAGGCGGTGACCGGGGTGGCCGGGAAGGCCTGCAGGGTGAAGGAGGTGCTGACGCCGAGCTGCCCGCCGCCGCCGCCGCGGCAGGCCCAGAACAGCGCCGGGTCGCTGGCCGCCGTGGCGCTGCGCCGTCCGCCGTCGGCGGTCACCAGCTCGGTCGCCACCAGCTGGTCGCAAGCAGCGCCCTGGCGCCGCATGTTGAAGCCGATGCCGCCGCCGAGCAGGAACGCCCCGGCCCCGGCCGAGGGGCAGCGCCCGTGGGTGAAGGCCGCGCCGCTGTCGCGCAGCGCTGCGTAGACCTGCCCGTTGCGCGCCCCGGCACCGATGGTGATCAGGCCGGTGCCCGCGTCGAAGGCCACGCGGCTCATCGGGCCGACGTCGAGCAGCAGCCCGTCGGTGGTCGAGTAGCCGGCGTAGGAATGGCCGCCGGCCCGCACCCGCAGCGGCAAACCCTGCTCGCGGCACCAGCCGATGACCGACGCGACGTCCTCGGGTGAGGCGCAGCGCGCGATCGCCTGCGGCAGCCGCGCGGCGAAGCGGAGGTTGTTGGGCTGCGCCGCAGCGGCGAAGCCCGCATCGCCCGGCCGCAGCAGCCGCCCCGGCAGCAGCAGCCCGAGCTGGCGCCAGGCCGTGCCGCCGGGCTGGGCGCCGGCCCCGAGCCCGCGCCGGGCCGCCCCCGCCGCCAGCGCCGAGACGATGCCGGCCGGAACCGCGCGAAGCAGCCCCCGCCGGCTCAGCGACATGCCCATTCAGCGCCTCCCCCGACGCGCTTCGCCCCGAAGGTCTTATACGTGCTGCGGCCGAGCTTGACGATGGCTGCGGCGAAGCCTCCGTCTCGATGCGGTGGCGGCGAGGGGTCGTCCTGCTATTGACTCGCGGCCTCCATCAGCATCGCGGCCGCCTCGACCTGCCTTGGCGAGAGCTGGCTGGCGATGTCCGTCAGCGTCCCGCGCAGCCGCTCGGACGGGGCGGCGCGACTGGCCATGCCATACCAGAAATAGGCCCTCACCAGGTCGGCGGGCACGCCGCGGCCGTAACGGTAGGCCCAGCCGAGATTGATCTGGGCGCGCGCATTGCCGGCGCTTGCCGCCTCGTGAAACAGCGCCAGCGCCCGGCCGTAGTCCGTCGGCACCAGCGGCTCCAGCCGGCCCTCCTCGAAGACGACCCCAACCTCGTTTTTCGCGGCCGCGATCTCCGTCTCGGTGAGCCGGCCCGCCGCGGCACGGCGCAGCGCCGGGGCATCCCGCCAGCCCGCATAGGACGCCAAGCTGGCCCAGAAATAGGCTTGCCGGGCGTCCTGCGCCACGCCGAGCCCGTCGAGGTAGCGCCGCGCCAGCTCGCTCTGGGCTGCGGCAAGGCCGTCAAGCGCCGCGTACCGGTACCAGATCGCCGCCTTCGTCTCGTCCCGCGGCAGAGCGCGGCCGTCGGCGTAGAGCGCACCGAACCGCATCTGCGCCTCGGCCAGCGTCCTCACTCCGAGATGGCCCAGCACCATGCGGAGCAGATCGGCCGCACGCTGGCTGCCTGCCGCCTCCGCCAGGGTCGCCCAGATATAGGCCTCGCCGTAGTCCTGCGGCACGCCGTTGCCCCAGGCCAGCATGAAGGCGAGGTTCGCCTCGGCAGCGACATTGCCCTGCGCCGCCGCTCTGCGATACCAGGCGACAGCGGCTGTGCTGTCCTTGAGCGTCAGCCACCCCTCTGCATGCATGACGCCGAGCCGGTTCTGCGCACGCGCATCGCCCTGCTCTGCCAATGCGACGCAGGCCGCGACGACGGCGGCGGGCTCGCTGCGCAGCAAGGAATCGTCGGCGAAGCATTCCTGCTCGCTGGCTGCGGCCGGGCTGAACGAGAGAGCGAGAAGGAACAGGGCGGCGAGTGCGCGATCCATCGGCGTGTCCTCGCGAGGTCCGGGGCGATGCTTTCGTGAAGGCTCTTCAGACGATCACTATCCGTCGGGAAACCTGGCCGTTGCTCTCCCAGTAGGTATGCTTGTTGGCAATGACGGGATCATCCATTGCGGGCTGGACCTCCCCGGCAGTGTCGATCGCCCGCGACGCAATGACGTGCTCACCGGGTGCCGGGTCGATCCAGTCGAGCGACCATATCTTCCATGCGAACTCGGCGGCCTCGCTGCCGTCGATCGTGGCCGGCAACCAGGGCCCCGCATCGATGCGGACCTCGACCCGCGCTATGGGCGCGCCCCAGGCTGCTCCGATGATGCGATAGCTCCCGTCCTTTCTGGTCACCCTGGCCGGTGCGGACTTGAGCCGGGCACGGCCGACGGATGTCTCTGCCCATACATCCTCGTCCGCGCCGGAAGTGGCCGCGGACCCCGGCGGCCACCGACCGTCGCGCCGCTCTTGCCGAATGGTCACATAGTCGCGCGCCATGAAGCGTCCCATGAAGCGCGTGTCGCGGACCTCGATGCGGCGGAGCCATTTGACGTTCGCGATGCCGTACCAGCCGGGGACGATGAGGCGGAGCGGGAATCCGTTGGCGTGCGGCAAGGGCGCGCCGTTCATCTCGTAGCAGAGCAGGACTCCGGGATCCGTGGCGTCGGCCAGCGACATGCTCCTGGCGAAGTGCTGCGGCATCTTGATGTCCCGGACCACCTCCTCGCCTGCATCGCTGCCGAAGAACACCACCTCGATACCGCCCTTCATCACGCCGGCCTGGGCCAAGACCGCGGCCAGCGGGGTGCCCGCCCAGCGCGCGGTGCCAATGCCGCCGACAAACCAGGGAAGGCCATGATTTCCCGAGCATTCCAATGTGAACACGACCTCCTGCCGCGGCCGCGATCCGAGATCGTCCAGGGTCAGGCTCAACGGCCGCTCGACGAGCCCGTCGACCCGCAGGGCCCAGTCCTTCGCGTCTATCTTCGGCCGGTTGTAGTGAGCGACGCTGAAGAATTGCGCGTTCGGTGTGATCCAGGAATCGAGTGTCTCCCATCTCAGCTGATTGGCGACAACCTGCGGCACCGGATTTTCCGGCGGCTGATCCAGCCAGGGCACGACCTGCTCGCCGGCCCGGACGGGGAAGGCCTGCGCCAGATGGGCGGCGCGGAGTACCGTCAATCCCGCAATCGCTGCGCTGCCACGGATGATGAGCTCCCTGCGTGGAATCGCCATGGCGCCTTCTCCTGGATTGTCGATGACCGCAATGTCGGGCAGCGGCGGTCACATGTCCTTCAGAGATCCTTGATTTTCTCGCTACTTCAGCGCCATCTTCATGCAGGGAAGCCTTGTTTCATCTGGCTGTTCGGTCGGGAGGCCGCGCGTGCCGCTCCGCTTCGGGGATTGCGTCCTGGATCCCGCCCGGCGCGAGCTCCTGCGTCACGGCGAGCCCGTTCACATCGAGCCGCAGGTGTTCGACCTGCTTCTGCACCTGATCGAGAATCGCGATCACGTGGTCAGCAAGGATGAGCTGCTCGCCGCCGTCTGGCAGGGCCGGATCATCTCGGAATCAACCTTGAGCACCCGGATCAACGCAGCGCGCCGCGCGATCGGCGACAGCGGCGAGCGGCAGGAATTGATACGGACCACCGCTCGGCGCGGGCTGCGCTTTGTCGGCGAGGTCGCCGCCGGCGAGCAGCACCGCGTGATGGATGCGAGGGGCCAGGCCGCGGTCGCCGGTCGCGTCGCCATCGCCGTCCTGCCGTTCGCGAACCTGAGCGGCGACCCGGCGCAGGCCTATCTCTCGGATGGTCTCAGCGAGGACATCATCACGGATCTCTGCCGCTGGCCCCAGCTTGCCGTGCGCTCGCGCTCGGCCTCGTTCCGCTACCGCGACGCCGACCTTGGCGTGACGGCACGCGAGCTGAAGGTTCGCTACGTCGTCGAGGGCAGCATCCAGCGACGCGGAGACCGGCTGCGGGTCACCGCGCAGCTGGTCGATGCCGAAAGCGGCACTCACGTCTGGGCTGATCGATTCGACCGCAGTAGCGTCGACTTCTTCCAGGTCCAGGACGAGGTCGTGCAGACCATCGTCGGAACCCTGGTGGGTCGGGTGCGGGTTGCCGATGCCGAGAGGGCACGCCGGAAGCCTCCGGCCAGCCTGGCCGCCTATGAATGCGTGCTCCGGGGAAACGCGCTGCGCTGGGACGATCCGGAGGACGCCGCCGCCGCGACGCGCCTGTTCGAGCAGGCCATCGAGGCCGATCCCGGCTATGGCCATGCCTACGCACTGCTGGCCGTGATGCTCTCCCGCAGCTGGCAGGAGGACCTGAGCGGTTCGGACGTCGCACTGCACGACGCCCGCCGGCTGGCGCAGCGGTCGATCGAGCTTGCTCCTGACAACAGCACCTGCTTTGCCGCGTTGAGCCAGATCTGCCTGCTGCAGCGATCCTACGATCTCGCGATTCAGCACATGGAGCGTGCCATCGGCCTGAACGCGACCAACCAGTGGAACATGGCCAACATGGGACGCGTGCTATCCTATGTCGGCCGGGCAGAAGAGGGAGTCGCCTGGTTCAGGCGAGCGAGAGAGACCGATCCCTATTTCGATCCGCCCTGGTACTGGTACAGCCTGGGTCGCGCCCACCTTGTGCTGCGCAACCATTCGCAGGCGCTCCAGGAGCTGGCACGGTCGACCGCTCGATCCTGTCGCATCGCCGCATGCGAGGCTTGCTGCCACATCCGGCTCGGAGACACGGATCGCGCCCGGGCGCTTGCCGCCGAGTGCCTTCGAATCAACCCTGACTTCACGATCGCTCGATGGATGAAGAAGGAGCCTTTCAAGGATCCTCGGGATGCCGCGCATTTCGCCGATTCCGCCCGCGCAGCAGGATTGCCGGCGTGATGGCGCGACCTGCTTGCCGGCTGTCAAACCTTCTTTGACGATCCTGCCGCCCCAGGCTCCTCCACCGGCCGCGTGTAGCGGAAATCGCAGTGATCTGCCCCGCCCATGATCGTCTGGGTGCGCTGCATGCTGATCTTCGGGTCGAAGCCCTCGCAGAAGGCGCCGTCGCGGTTGCAGGACAGGATGTGGCCGATGTCGCCCAGCCCCATGGCGCGGTACATCTCGGCGTAGCGGCAGCGCCGGACGTTGAAGTCGAGCCGGGTCGGCGAGGCCGTCAGGATCTCGATCTCCTGCGCGTCGTCCTTGGTCCAGAGCGGCAGCAGGTCGTGCAGGCTCTCCAGGCTGGGGCCGCCCGGCACGGTGGCGGCGAAGCCGCGCGCCGCGTCGATCGCCGCCTGGCGGATGCCCTGGGCGAGGATCGCCTGGGCGCGCTCGGCGCCGAGCTCGCGCTTCATCGCCTCGTAGATCGGCTTGATGACCTCCGCCTCGATGCGGCGGCGCTGCAGCATGCCCATCTGCGGCGCGGATGGGGCGGGTACGGTGTCGTCGGCCATGGCTCAGCTCTCCTTTCCCAGCGGGCGCAGCGCGCGCCAGCCAATGTCGCGCCGGCAGAAGCCCTCCGGCCAGTCGATCAGGTCGACGGCGCGGTAGGCGAGGTCGCGCGCCGCCTGCAGGGTCGGGCCCCGGCCGGTGACGCCGAGCACCCGGCCACCGGCGGCGCGGATCGTGCCGTCGGGGTCGCGCCTTGTGGCGGCGTGGAACAGGGTGACGCCGGGGACCGCGGCCGCCCGCTCCAGGCCGCCGATCATGCTGCCCTTGGCGTAGTCGCCGGGATAGCCCCGGGTCGCCATCACCACGGTCAGCGCCGCCTCGTCGCGCCAGCGCAGGTGGAACTTGCCGAGCACCCCGTCGGCGGCGGCGAGCAGCGCCGGCAGCAGGTCCGACATCAGCCGGACGCACAGCACCTGGCACTCCGGGTCGCCGAAGCGCACGTTGTACTCCAGCAGCTTCGGGCCGGCCGCGGTCAGCATCAGCCCGGCGAACAGCACGCCCTTGAAGGGCCGGCCCTCCGCCGCCATCGCCGCCACCGTCGGCTCGACGATCTCGGCCATGATGCGCCGCTCCAGCGCGGCGTCGACCGCGGCGGCCGGGGAGTAGGCGCCCATGCCGCCGGTGTTCGGGCCGCGATCGCCGTCGCCGACCCGCTTGTGGTCCTGCGCCGTGGCGAGCGGCAAGGCGTGCCGGCCGTCGACCAGCGCGAAGAAGCTGACCTCCTCGCCCTGCAGGCACTCCTCGACGACGATGCTGCCGCCGGGCGGCAGCAGCGCGTCGACCGCGGCCTCGGCCTCGGCCAGGCTCTCGGCCACCACCACGCCCTTGCCGGCGGCGAGCCCGTCGGCCTTGACGACGATCGGCGCGCCGGCCGCGCGAATGTGCGCCTTGGCGGCGTCGCGGTCCTCGAAGCGGCGATAGGCGGCGGTCGGGATGCCGTGGCGGGCGCAGAGATCCTTCATGAAGCCCTTGGAGCCCTCCAGCGCCGCCGCCGCCTGGCTCGGGCCGAACACCTTGATGCCGGCCTCGGCCAGCCGGTCGGCCAGCCCGGCGACCAGCGGCGCCTCGGGCCCGACCACCACCAGGTCGATGGCGGCCTCGCGGGCGAAGGCGACCAGCCCGGGCACGTCCTCGGCGGCCACCGGCACGCACTCGGCCTCGGCGGCGATGCCGGCATTGCCCGGCGCGCAGAAGAGCTTGTCGCACAGCGGCGAGGCGGCGATCGCCCAGCAGAGCGCGTGCTCCCGTCCGCCCGAACCCACCACCAGGATGCGCATGGAGACCCTCGTGCCCGACGGGTCGTCTTAGCATAGAATGACAGACATGACGGACCTGCCGAGAGCGGCGGCGCGGAGCGCGCCGGCGCGCAACCCGCTGCCCGAATACACGGTCTCGGAGCTCGGCGCCGCGATCCGCCGCACGCTCGAGGGCAACTTCGAGCGGGTGCGGGTGCGCGGCGAGATTTCCGGCCTCAAGCGCGCCGCCTCGGGCCACATCTATCTCTGCCTCAAGGACACCGAGGCGGTGCTCGACGCGGTCTGCTGGAAGGCCACGGCGCAGCGCCTCTCGGTGCGGCCGGAGGACGGGCTGGAGGTGGTGGCGACCGGCCGGCTCACCGCCTATCCCGGCCGCTCCAAGTACCAGCTGCTGGTCGACGCCATCGAGATCGCCGGCGCCGGGGCGCTGCTCAAGCTGCTCGAGGAGCGGCGCCAGCGGCTGGCCGCAGAGGGGCTGTTCGACGCGGCCCGCAAGCGGCCGCTGCCGGTGCTGCCGCGGGTGATCGGCGTCGTCACCTCGCCGACCGGCGCGGTCATCCGCGACATCCTGCATCGGCTGGCCGACCGCTTCCCGCGTCACGTGCTGATCTGGCCGGTGCTGGTCCAGGGCGACGGCGCGGCGGCGCAGGTGGCCGCCGCCATCGAGGGCTTCAACGCGCTGCCCGCCGGCGGCCCGGTGCCGCGCCCCGACCTGCTGATCGTCGCCCGCGGCGGCGGCAGCCTGGAGGATCTCTGGGCCTTCAACGAGGAGATCGTGGTGCGCGCCGCGGCGGCCAGCGCCATCCCGCTGATCTCCGCGGTCGGGCACGAGACCGATACGACGCTGATCGACTTCGCCGCCGACCGCCGCGCGCCGACCCCGACCGCCGCCGCCGAGATGGCGGTGCCGGTCCGCGCCGATCTCGCCCGCCAGGTCGCCGAAGGCGGCCAGCGCCTGGGCGCCGCCGCGACCCGGCTGATCGGCGAGCGCCGGCTGCAGGTCGAGGGGCTGGCCCGCGGCCTGCCCGAGCCGCGCCGCATCATCGCCGACAAGGCGCAGCGGCTGGACGGGCTGGTCGAGCGCCTGCTGCAGTCCCGCCAGGGCTTCTTCGGCAGCCGCCTCGACCGCGTCGCCCGGCTCGGCGCCGGGCTGCGCCATCCGCGCGAGCAGATCGCCGCCGCCCGGCACAAGCTGGAGGCAGGCGGCCACCAGCTCCGCCACCAGCTCCTCCAGCTGCTGGCGCGCCGCGACCGCGACCTGCACCGCGCCGCCGCGGAGCTGCGGCCGCGCCGCCTGCTCGACGACCTCGAGCGCCGCCGCCTGCAGCTCGAGGCGGCGACGCGGCTGCTCGACAGCGTCTCGTACGAGCGCGTGCTGGCCCGCGGCTTCGCCCTGGTGCGCGACGGCGCCGACCAGCCGGTGACCAGCGCCGCCGCGGTCGCCGCCGGCGAGGCGCTCACCCTGCAGTTCGCCGACGGCAAGGTCGCCGCCACCGCCGGCGGCCGCAAGCGCCGCGAGGAGCCGAAGGACCCCGCGCCACGGCAGCCGGGGCTGCCGTTCTGACTCTGCGATTGCCTCCCGCCTTGCGGGCGAAAGGGGTTAGGGCGCCGCTCGCGTCTACCTCAGCCATCGATCGATGGCCGCGGGGTCAATCCATGTCAGCGCGACCGGTACTGCCCGGACCTCCGCGCGTAGCGCCGCCGGCACCCGCACCAGATCCTTGTCGGTGGTGACGAGCGCGCTGCCCGAGCGGCGGGCCTGCGCTGCCAGAGCCGCGATCTCCGCCTCCGTGTAGGGGTGGTGGTCGGGGAACCTGGCCCGCCCGGCGACCGTCGCCCCCGCCGCCTCGAGCGCGGCGAAGAACTTCTCCGGCCGGCCGATGCCGGCAAAGGCCAGCAGCGGGCGGCGGGCGAGGTCCGCCGGCAGCTGCAGCACCAGCTCGGCGCGGAACAGGGGCAGGCCGGGGGGCAGCCGCGCCGCGATTGCGTGCCGGTCGGGGCCGATCAGCAGCACCGCGTCGGCGCGCGCGAGGCCGCGCGCCGGCGGCTCGCGCAGCGGCCCGGCCGGCAGGATGCGGCCGTTGCCGAAGCCCTGCGCGCCGTCGATCACCAGCAGCGACCGGCTGCGCCCGATGGTCGGGTTCTGGAAGCCGTCGTCGAGCAGCACGATGCCGGCGCCGGCCACGGCGGCGGCGCGGATCCCCGCCGGGCGGTCGCGCGCCACCCAGCAGGGCGCGGCGGCCGCCAGCAGCAGCGGCTCGTCGCCGACCGCTGCCGCGTCGTGGCGGGCCGGGTCGATCCGCAGCGGCCCGATCTCGCGGCCGCCATAGCCGCGGCTGACCAGATGCACGGTCCGGCCGGCGGCCTGCAGCCGCGCCGCCAGGGCCAGCACGGTCGGCGTCTTGCCGGCGCCGCCGGCGGTCAGCGCGCCGACGCAGAGCACCGGCAGCGGCGGCGGCGCGGGCCGCGCCAGCGCCTGCCGCAGTGCGCCGCCCAGCCGATAGGCGAGCGCCAGCGGCGCCGCCGCCAGCGCCAGCGGATGGCCGGGACCCCGGTCCCAGAACTCAGGCGGCCGCATCGCGCCGCTCCATGAGGGCGAGCAGCCGCGCCGCCACCCTCTCCGCGACCGCGTCGCCCGCGGCGGCCACCGCCGCGGCGGCCTCCGCCTGCCGCCGGCGCAAGGCTTCGTCGGCGAGCAGCCTGCCGACCGCCTGCGCCAGCCCGGCCTCGTCCTCGACCAGGGTGACGCCGCCCGCCGCGGCCAGCGCTTCGTAGAGCGCGGCGAAGTTCTCCACCCGCCGGCCGCTGACCACGGCGCAGCCGAGCCGCGCCGGCTCCAGCGGGTTGTGGCCGCCCGGCACGGCGAGCGACTTGCCGAGGAAGGCGACCGGCGCCAGCCGGTAGAACAGCCCGAGCTCGCCCATCGTGTCGGCGAGGTAGATCCGCGTGCCGGGCCCGGGGCAGTCGCCGCGGCTGCGCCGGACGCAGGCGGTTCCGTCGGCGGCCAGCGCCGCCGCGATCGCCTCGCCGCGCTCGGCATGGCGCGGCACGATGATCGTGAGCAGCTCGGGGTGGGCCGGCCGCAGCCGGGCGTCGACCGCGGCGGCGAGCCGCTCCTCGCCCTCATGCGTGCTGGCGGCGAGCCAGGCCGGCCGGCCGCCGATCGCCTGGCGCAGCCGCGCGAGCTCGGCGGCGTCGGCCGGCAGCGGCGCCGCCGCCGCCTTCAGGGTGCCCGCGCAGCCGACCGGCCGCCCGGCGAGGCGGGCGAGCCGCGCCGCGCTCCCGGGGTCGCCGGCGAGGATCAGCGCGAAGGGCGCCAGCAGCCGGCGCAGCGCGGCCGGCGCGTATCCCCAGCGGCGCTCGGAGCGGGCGGAGAGCCGGGCGTTGAGCAGCGCCATCGGCACGCCGCGGCGCGCCGTCCCGGCGATCAGGTTGGGCCACAGCTCGGACTCGACCCAGACCGCGAGGTCGGGCCGCCAATGGTCGAGGAATGCGGCGACCCAGGCGCGGCGGTCGAGCGGCGCGAACTGGTGGCGGGCGCACGGCGGCAGCCGCTCGGCCAGCAGCCGCGCCGAGCTCAGCGTCCCCGAGGTCACCAGGATCGCGAGGTCCGGCGCGGCCGCCGCCAGCCGCTCGATCAGCGCCAGGATCGAGGCCGCCTCGCCGAGGCTCGCGACATGCAGCCAGGCGAGCCGGCCGAGGACGGCCGCGCCAGCCCGGCCCGGCCGCGCCGCTCGCCGAGCCGCGCCGGATCCTCCTTGCCCTGCCGCACCCGCCGCCGCAGCCACAGCGCCAGCAGATGCCGGCGGCGTCGGTGGCGAGGCGCCAGGCCGCCAGCACCGGCTCAGCCGGCCTTGGGCGGCGCCGGCTCGATCGGCACGTGGCCGGTCAGCCGGTCGGCCTCCTCGATCGCCACCAGCCGACGCTCCAGCTCGGCGCGCGCCGCCTCGCGCTCGGCGGGATTGCCGATGCCACCCGCAGCAGCTCGCCGGCGACCATCACGCCGCGACCGAAGGGCAGCGGCAGGATGAAGCGGTCCCAGGAGCCGAAGGTGCGGCGCCGCCGCGTTCCGTAGGTGCCCGGCAGCAGCGGCACCCCGGCCCGCCGCGCCAGCTCGATCGGCCCCGGGCCGACCCGCATGCGCGGGCCGCGCGGGCCGTCCGGGGTGATGCAGATCATCTCGCCGGCGGCCAGCGCGTTGTAGGCCCGGCGGAAACCCTCGACGCCGTTGCGCGAGCTCGAGGCGTAGATCGGCCGGATGCCGAAGAACCCCACCACGCTGGCGATGAAGCGGCCGTCGCGGTGGGGGGAGATGATGATGTGGTGGGTCCGCCGCGAGCGGCGGGCATAGGCCATCATCACCATGCGGTTGTGCCAGAAGCAGAAGATCCCGGCCTCGCCGCCGGCCGCCCAGCGGTCGATCGCCTCGAAGCCCACCCAGCGCCAGCGGGTGGTGCGGAACACCAGCCAGATGTAGCCGGCGAGCAGCCGGTGGACCAGCCGCCGCTCGGAAAGCCAGCTTAGCGCCCCCTTCATCTTCGCCCCCCAGCTCAGGCGCGGGCGCGCCGCCCCTCGGCCGGCGCGGCCGCCTCGGCGGCGAACTGCAGGGCGTAGAGCCGGGCATAGGCGCCGTCGCGCGCCAGCAGCTCGGCATGGGTGCCGCTCTCGACCAGCCGGCCCTGGTCGAGCACGAAGATGCGGTCCGCCGCCACCACCGTCGACAGCCGGTGGGCGATGACCACGGTGGTGCGGCCGCGCTTCAGCCGCCCGAGCGCCAGCTGCACCTTGCGCTCCGACTCGGCGTCGAGCGACGAGGTCGCCTCGTCGAGCAGCAGGATCGGCGCGTCGCGCAGCATGGCGCGCGCGATGGCGACGCGCTGGCGCTGGCCGCCGGAGAGCTTGACCCCGCGCGGGCCGACCGGCGAGTCGTAGCCCTGCGGCAGCGCCCGGATGAAGTCGGCGGCGGCGGCGGCCTCGGCGGCGGCGATCACCGCGTCCTCGTCGGCGTCCGGCCGGCCATAGGCGATGTTGGCGCGCACCGTGTCGTCGAACAGCAGGCTCTCCTGGCTGACCAGGGCGACGGTGCGGCGCAGCGAGTCGAGCGTCACCTCGCGGATGTCCTGGCCATCGATCAGGATGCGGCCCGAATCGACGTCGAAGAAGCGCAGGATCAGGCTCAGCACGGTCGACTTGCCGGCGCCCGACGCGCCGACCAGCGCCACCGTGCTGCCCGGCCGCACCGCGAAGCTGACCTCGGCCAGCGCCGGCACCGGGTCGTGCGCCGCCGCCGCGCCGCGATAGGTGAAGGTCACCCGCTCGAAGGCGATCGCCCCGCCGCTGACCAGCAGCGGCCGCGCCCCCGGCCGCTCGATGATGCCGATCGGCATGTCGAGCACGGCGAAGATGCGCTCGGCGGCGGCGAGGCCCTCCTGCAGCTGGCTGTTGAGCCCGCCCAGCCGCTTCAGCGGCTCGTAGGCGAGCATCAGGGCGGTGTTGAAGGAGAAGAACGCGCCCGGCGTGCGCACGCCCTGCATCACCTGGTAGCCGCCATAGAGCAGGACGCCGAGAATTGCCAGACCGCCGATCGTCTCCATCACCGGGTAGGAGAGCGCCCGGACATGGCCCGCCTTGAGGCTCAGCCGCAACAGCCGCTCGACGGCGGCCTCGACCCGGCGCGTCTCGTAGGATTCCATGCCGTAGGCCTTGACCTGGCGCATGCCCTGGAAGGCCTCGTCGAGCACGCCGGCGAGCGCCCCGGTCTGCTCCTGCGTGCTGCCCGAGACCTGCCGCATGCGGCGGCCGATGCGGTACATCGGCGCGACGCCGAGCGGCACCACCACGAAGGCGATCAGCGTCAGCAGCCAGTCCTGGTAGAACATCACGGCGACCAGCAGCGCCACCGTCAACAGGTCCCGCCCGAAGCCGGTCAGGGCGGTCGACATGGCGGACCGCAGCAGGCTGGTGTCGTAGGAGAAGCGGGTGACCAGAGTGCTCGGTGGGGTGTCGTGAAAATAGGCGAGGTCGGCGCGCACGAGGTGGCGGAACATGGCGTTCTGCAGTCCCGCCACGATGCGCTGCCCGACATGGTTCATCAGCGTCGACTGGGCGTAGTTGGCGCAGCCGCGGATGCAGAAGATGACAGGTATGCTGAGCGCGACGGCGATCAGCGTCGCCCGGTCGTGGCTGGTGAAGGCGAGGTCGAGGATCGGCTCGGTCTGGCGGGCCAGCGCGGCCGTCGCCGCCGCCGTGACCGCCATGCAGGCGACGGCGAGCGCCATGCGCCAGACCTGCGGGCGCACCTGCTCGCGCAGCAGGCGCCGCAGCAGCGGTCGGGTCGGTCCGGACGGGCGGCGGCGGCGGGGAACGAGGGCCAAGCGGCGATCCTGCGGTGATGTTCCGCCGAGTCTAGCATAGGCCCGGCGCCGGCCGACAAGCGGCCGGGGCGGGCCGCGCGCGAAGCCGGGCATCCGGCCCGCGGCCGGACGACGGGATTCCGGCTACAGCCGGGCCCTGAGGCGGCGCCCCAGCAGGTCGATGCTGGCGCCGAGGCCCTGGCGGCGTGCCGCGGCCGTCGCCTCGGCGACCAGCTCGCGTGCGGTGGCGGCCGCGCCGAGGCGGCGCGCCAGCCGGGCCGCCGCCATCAGGCGCTTGCGGAGCTGCCGGTCGATCGTCGCGGCGTCGAGGCCGGCGGCGAGCAGCGCCGCGCGGTCGAACCGGAGCGGCAGCGCTTCCGGCAGGCCGGCCGCGCGCCGCCCGGCCGCGAGCCGCACGCCCAGGTCGGAGAGAATCTGCTGGCGCGCCTTGGGCAGCGAGATGCCGGCGGGATGGCAGCGATAGGCGAGGACGACCTCGGGCAGGTTGGCGAGGTCCCAGCGCTCGGCCAGCCGCAGCCAGAGGTCGTAGTCCTCGGCATAGGCGAAACCGGTCCGGTAGCCGCCGAGCGCGAGCACCGCCTCGCGCCGCAGCATGACGGCCGGATGCGCCATGCAGTTGGTCCGGCGGAGCGTCTCCCGGATCTCGGCGGGAGCGGTCGGCGGCCGCGAGACGCGGAACGGCCGCCCGGCCGGATCGATCCACTCCAGCGCGCCGCTGATCGCGGCCACGCCGGGCTCGGCCTCGAGGAAGGCGGCCTGGCGGGCCAGGCGGTCGGGCCGCGCCACGTCGTCGGCATTCATCACCGCGACCAGCGGGGCGGCGGCGAGCGCCAGGCCGTGATTGAGCGCGGCCTCGATGCCCTGGTGCGGCCGGGCGGCCAGCCGCAGGCGCGGGTCCGCGGCGGCATGGCGGGCGAGGATCGCGGTGCTCGCGTCGGTCGATCCGTCGTCGATGGCGATCAGCTCGAGATCGTCGAAGGTCTGGCGCCGCACGCTGCCGAGCGCCTCGTCGAGGAACTCGGCCCCGTTGTAGACTGGCAGGATGACGCTCAGCGAGGGTCGGGACATGGCGGGGGCGGAGCCGGGGCGATCCGGGTTCAGCTGTGCCGGGACTATACCGGCCGGCGCGCGCCGCGTCCCCGCAGCCGCGCCGTGAAGATCCTCTTCGCGAGGACCATGCGCTATCTGCCGGACGCGGTCGGCGGCGTCGCGGCCAGCACGCACGAGCTCTGCGCGATGCTGCGCGACAGCGGCGTGGCCGCCGCCGTGCTCGCCGCCGCGCGCAAGCGGCCGCATCCCGCGCGCGAGATCCGGCGCTGGCTGGCGCCCGGCAAGGTGGAGCGCGACGAGGCGCTGGGCTACCCGGTCTACCGCGCCGAGCGGCCGCTGCGGGCGGTCGAGGCGGTGCTCGCGGCCGAGCGGCCTACCGCCGTGGTGGTCCAGCTCGGCCGCATGGTGCCGCTGGCCCGGGCGTGCCTGGAGCGCGCCTGCCCGACGCTGCTCTACATGCGCAACCTGGCGCTCTCGGAGCTGGGCGGCGAGCTCTTCACCCATCCGCGGCTGGCCTATGTCACCAACTCCGGCTTCATGGCCGCGGCGCTGCAGGAACGGCTCGGCTTCGCCCCGCCGGTGATCCCGCCGCTGGTGCTGCCGGACCGCTATCGCACCGCGACCAGCCGGGCGGTGGTCACCTTCGTCAACCCGACCCCGATCAAGGGCCTGGAGATCGCGCTCGCGCTGGCCGAGCGGCGGCCCGACATCCCCTTCGAGTTCGTCGAGTCCTGGGCGCTGCGGCCGCGGCCGCTGCGCGAGCTCCGCCGCCGGCTGGCGCCGCTCGCCAATGTCCGGCTGACCCGGGCCACCCTCGACATGCGCGCGGTCTATGCCCGCTCGCGGCTGCTGCTGGCGCCCAGCCGCTGGGAGGAGCCTTGGGGTCGGGTGGTCACCGAGGCGCAGCTGAGCGGCATCCCGGTGCTGGCGACATGCAGCGGCGGGCTGCCGGAAGCGGTCGGGCCGGGCGGCATCCTGGTGCCGCCGGAGGCCCCGGTCGAGGCCTGGGCCGGGGCGCTCGGGCGGCTGTGGGACGACGCCGCGGCCTATGACGAGCTCAGCCGGCGCGCCCTGCAGCACGCGGCGCGGCCGGAGATCCAGCCCGAGCGGCTGCTGGCCGGCCTGGTCGAGCAGGTCCGCGCGCTGGCCGGCGCGGCGGCCGCGTCGTGAGGCGCCCGGCGCAGCTCGCAGCGCTGCGCGCCTTCGCCGCCCGCCATCGCCTGGTCGAGGTCGCCTACCTGGCCTTCGTCGTGCTGATGGTGGTGGTGAACGACGATCGCATCTATCGCGACTTCTTCTACGTGACGGTGATCCCGCTCTTCCTGCTGGTCGCCGCCGATCGCTGGCGCGATCCGCTCCGCTCGCCGGTCTGGTGGCTGTCGGCGGCCCTGCTGGCCTATCTCTGCCTGACCCTGCTGTGGGTGCCGCCGTCGCCGGTGCGCACCTATTTCGACGGCGTCCGCTGCACCATCCTGATCCTTCTCTTCGTCACCGTCACCGCGACCCTGGCGATGGAGCCGGGCTTCCCGCGGCGACTCTTCGTCATCCTTGCCGGCGTCGCCGCGGCGGCCGGCGCCGTCCTCGTCATCCGCTATTTCGCGGCGGGGCTCTTCCCGGCCCGGCTGCTCGAGGGGCCGGGCGCGCTGCGGTCCCCCAACGTCGCCGCCGGCGTCTATGGCCTGGTGGCGACCGGGCTGATCGGCTGGGGACTGTGGCCGGGCGGCAGCCGCTCCGCCCGGCTCGGCTGTGCCGTGCTGCTCGCCCTGCTGGCGCCTTTCATCCTGCTGGTCGGCTCGCGCACCACCCTGGTGGCTTGCGCGGCCGCGCTGCTGGTCGGCTGCGCGCTGGCCCGCCGCTGGCTGCCGGTGGTGGCGCTGGCCCTGCTGTCTGTGCTCTACGGCGCGCTGCTGCTGCTCCATGCGCTCCCCGCCATCGGCCTCGTCGAGCGCGGCGATTCCTACCGCTTCCTGGCGTGGCGAACCTTCTGGGACCTGGCGATGCAGCATCCCTGGCTGGGCTATGGCCGCACCTTCGACCTGCGGCAGATGGCCGGGGGCGTCGATCTCTGGCACCCGCACAACATCTATCTCGCGGCGCAGCTGCTGGGCGGGCTGCCGGCGACGCTGCTGCTCGTGGCGCTGCTGGCCGCCGCCGCCCGCGCCGGGTGGCGGCGCTGGCGGCGGGCCGCCGATCCGGCGCCCTTGCTGCTCGTCACCTTCCTCGCCGTGCATGGCTGGTTCGAGCACGGGTCCTTCATTCACAACGCCAACTGGGAGTGGCTGCACCTCTGGATGCCGCTCGGCGTGATCGCCGGGCTCGAGATCGCCGGGAAGCGGGGCCCGCCTCCGGCCCCGCCCGACCAGTCCGGTCGAGCGCCCCGCGTCTAGCGCCCGGCCACCGTCATGCCGTCGACCCGCACGGTCGGCGAATCCGTGCCATAGCGGAACACCAGGTCGTTCGCCGGGGTCATGGCGCGGAACATGTCCTTGAGGTTGCCGGCGATGGTCACCTCGCTCACCGGATAGGCGAGCGCGCCCTTCTCGATCCAGTAGCCGGCGGCGCCGCGGCTGTAGTCGCCGGTGACGTTGTTGACGCCGAAGCCGATCAGCTCGGTGACGTAGAAGCCGTCCGCGATCTCGCCGATCAGCTCGGCCGGGGACTGCTTGCCCGGCGCCAGGAACAGGTTGCTCGGGCTCGGCGCCGGCGGCGAGGAGGTGCCGCGGGCGGCGTGGCCGGTGCTCTCCAGCCCGAGCTGGCGGGCGTTGCGCAGATCGAGGATCCAGGTCGTCAGCACGCCGTCGGCGACGATGTCGCGGCGCCGGTTGGGCAGCCCCTCGGCGTCGAACGGCTTGGAGCGCTGGCCGCGCGGCCGGTGCGGGTCGTCGGTCACGGTGAGGCCGTCGGCCAGCACCTTCTGCCCCAGCTTGTCCTTGAGGAAGCTGGTGCCGCGGCTGATCGCGCCACCATTGATGGCGCCGGCGAGATGGCCGATCAGGCCGCCGGCGATGCGCGGGTCGTAGACCACCGGCACCTTGGCGGTGGCCGCCTTGCGCGGCCCCAGCCGGCGCACCGCGCGCTCGCCGGCGCGGCGGCCGACCGCGGCGGGATCCTCGAGGTCGGCGGCGCACACCACCGAGCAGAAATCGTAGTCGCGCTCCATGCCGGTGCCGCTGCCGGCGATCACCGAGACGCTGACCCCGTGATGGGACATCTCGTAGCGGCCGGAGAAGCCGTTGCTGGCGGCGAGCGCCACCCGGCTGTGGCTCCAGCCGGCCTCCGCGCCCTCGGAGTTGGTGACGCCCGGCACCGCCCGGGCCGCCTCCTCGGCGGCGCGCGCCCGCTCGCGCAGCTGGTCGGGCGTCGGCTCGACGGTGTCGCAGAGCTCGATGGCGGGCCAGCTCCGGGCGATCTGCCCGGGGTCGGCGAGGCCGCAGAACGGATCCTCCGGCACCGAGCGGGCCATGGCGATGGCCCGCTCGACCAGGGCGTCGAGCGCGGCCGGGCTGCGGTCGCTCGACGACACCATGGCCTGGCGCTTGCCGATCAGCACGCGCAGCCCGAGATCCTGGCCCTCGGCCCGCTCCACCTTCTCCGGCTGGCCGAGCCGCAGCGCCAGGGACAGCGAGGCGCCCTCGGCGATCAGCGCGTCGGCGGCGTCGGCCCCCGCCCGGCGGGCGCGGCCGATCAGGTCTTCCAGCAGGTTGCGGCCGTCGGCGTCGGGCATGGGGGACCTCGGGGGCAGGGGAACCGGATCGCACTCAGATATGCTGCCCGGGGCGGCGCGGCAATGGCTCGACGTCAGCGCGCGGTCAGCTGTGCCCGGAACACCGGCAGCACCCGGCCCGGCGCGAAGTCGGAGCCCTCGCCGCCGACCGCGACCGCGCCCATGCGGCGGTAGAAGCCGGCGGCGTTGGGGTCGGCCACCACCCGCATGGTGGCGTGGCCGAGCGCCCGGCCGGCGGCCAGCGCATGGCGCCACAGCGCCCGGCCGATGCCGCGGCCGAGCCGGTCCGGCTCGACGAACAGGCTGTCCAGCGCCAGCGTGCCGTCCTCCAGCCCGAGCGCGTAGAAGCCCACCGGCGCGCCGGTCTGCAGCGCGACGGCATGCGGCCGGGTGGCGATCGCCGCCGCGCTCACCGTCAGCGAGGGCCGGCAGCGGGCGAGGAAGCCGGCGTCGTAGCCCCAGGAAGCCTTGGCGCGCAACGCGATGCCGGTCAGCGCCGCGGCCTCGTCGGGCCGCGCCGCCCTGATCCGGAGCTGCGCTGCGGCCGCTATTCCGCCGCCTCGCGCCGGCGCGCCGCCGCCGCCGGACGCTTGTGGAAGCGGCCGCCCTGCATGATGCCGGCGAGCCGCCCGGCATCCTGCAGGATGGCGATGTCGGCGAGCGGGTCGCCGTCGACCAGCAGCAGGTCGGCGAGCGCCCCGGCGCGGATCCGGCCGAGCTCGCCCGGCCGGCCCATCAGCGCGCCGCCGTCGCGGGTCGCCGCCTGGATCGCCGCCATCGGGCTGTAGCCGAGCAGCGTGACGAAATGCTCGAGGTCGCGGGCGTTGGTGCCCTGCGGGTTGCAGAACAGGCCGTAATCGCCGCCCGGCAGGACGCGGATGCCGCGCCGCCGCATCTCGTGGCCGGCGGCGACGATCGCCGCCAGCTCGCGCTCGAGCCGCGCCTGGGTGGCGCCGTCGTGGCGCGGGCCGTAGCGATCCGCCTCGCGGGTCAGGGTGTAGGGGAAGCCCACGGTCGGCGCCACGAACACCCGGTCCCGCGCCGCCTCCAGCCCGTCCAGCCCTTCCTCGTCGACCAGCGCCGCATGGTAGATGACGTCGACGCCGTGCTTCAGGCAGAGCTTGACCGAGCCGGCGCTGGTCGCGTGGGCCGCCACCCGCTTGCCGCGGGCCCGCGCCACCTGGACGATGGCCGCCAGCTCCTCGTCGGTCATCACCGTGGCGTCGCTGCCGGCACCCCATTCCTCGAAGCCGCGGTCGCCCGAGACGTTGATCTTGAAGGTGTCGACGCCGTCGCGCGCGGCGATGCGGCAGGCGGCGCGGAAGGCGTCCGGCCCGTCGCAGGTGACGGCGAAGCGCACGCTCGCCGGCAGCGCCAGCTCGCGGCTGTCGAGGTCGCCGAGATTGCCCGACGGCGTCATCTCCTGCGTCGCCGCCAGCAGCCGCGGCCCGGGGAAGCGCCCGGCCGCGATGGCGT
The DNA here is from genome assembly GCA_046349435.1 of Dongiaceae bacterium. GTDB lineage: Bacteria > Pseudomonadota > Alphaproteobacteria > Dongiales > Dongiaceae > JAXMCI01. The sequence goes on from JAXMCI010000017.1 coordinate 134,378, forward strand.
CGCGCATCACCACGTCGAGCCGCGGCTTGGCCGCCGCGGCACTGAAGCAGCTGGTGAAGCCCTGGTCGAGCAGCAGCCGGGCGTTCTCGATGGTCGCCAGCAGATGCTCCTCGACCGGCATGCGCGCCGATTCCCAGAGCTCGCGGAACCCGAGGAAGCTGAGATGGGCGTGCGCCTCGACCAGCCCCGGCATCAGGGTCCGCCCCCGGCCCTCGACGATCTCCGCCCCGTCGCGCTTCAGCCGCCCATCGCGCTTCAGCCCGTCGCGCGCCACCGCGGCGATCCGCTCGCCCTCGACCAGCACCTCGCCGGCATAGGCCTCGTCGGCCTCGCCGTCGATGATCCGCACGTCGGTGAAGAGGAAACGGCTCATCGGCATGCTCCCGGAACCGGCGGCGTGGTTGCGCGGGGGCACCGCCCTGGCCCACGGGTGGCGATGCTACACCCGCGCCGCCCTCACCGCCAAATTGGCCGGCCGCTCCCGGGCAGCCCCAGCTCCGGCCATTTGCGCGTCACCGCCTCGACCACCGCGTCGTCCATGCGGATCTTGCGGCCCCACTCGCGCTTCGTCTCGGGCGGCAGCTTGGTGGTGGCGTCGAGCCCGACCTTGCCGCCGAGGCCCGATTCCGGGCTGGCGAAGTCGAGATAGTCGATCGGCGTGTTCTCGATCACCGTGATGTCGCGCGCCGGGTCCATCCGGGTGGCGATCGCCCACATCACGTCCTTCCAGTCGCGGGCGTCGATGTCGTCGTCCACGACGATCACCCACTTCGTGTACATGAACTGGCGCAGGAACGACCAGACGCCCATCATCACCCGCTTGGCGTGGCCGGCATAGGCCTTGCGCATGCTGACCACCGCGATGCGGTAGGAGCAGCCCTCGGGCGGCAGCCAGAAATCGACGATCTCGGGGAACTGCTGCACGAGCAGCGGGATGAACACCTCGTTGAGCGCCTCGCCGAGCACCGAGGGCTCGTCGGGCGGCCGGCCGGTGAAGGTCGAGAGGTAGATCGGCTTGCGCCGCATGGTCATGGCGCTGACGGTGAAGACCGGGAAGGGCTCGACCGCGTTGTAGTAGCCGGTGTGGTCGCCATAGGGCCCCTCGGGACCGTACTCCTCGAGCGAGACATGGCCCTCGAGCACGATCTCCGCCTGGGCCGGCACCTTGAGCGGCACGGTGCGGCACTCGACCAGCTCGACCTTGGCGCCGCGCAGCAGGCCGGCGAACTGGTACTCCGACAGCGTGTCCGGCACCGGCGTGACCGCCGCCAGGATGGTGCCGGGATCGGCCCCGATCACCACGGCGGCGGGCAGCGGCTCGGGTCTCTCGGCCTTCCACCGCGCGTGGTGCTGCGCCCCGCCGCGATGCTTCAGCCAGCGCATCAGCGTGGTGTTCCTGCCGGTCACCTGCATGCGGTAGATGCCGAGGTTGAAGTCGTCCTCCTTGCGCCGCCCCGGCCCCTTGGTCACCACCAGCGGCCAGGTGATCAGCGGCGCCGGCTCGCCCGGCCAGCAGCTCTGCACCGGCAGCAGGCCGAGATCGACCTCGCCGCCGGTCAGCACCACCTCCTGGCAGGGCGCCGAGCCGACGGTGCGCGGCTTCATCGCCATCACCGTCCTGAGCAGCGGCAGCAGCTCGAGCGCCTCGCGCCAGCCGCCCGGCGGCTCCGGCTGCTTGAGGAAGGCCAGCGTCTCGCCGACCTCGCGCAGCTGCTCCGGCCGCCGGTCCATGCCGAGCGCGACGCGCTCGACCGTGCCGAACAGGTTGACCAGCACCGGCATGTCCCAGCGCCGGCCGGAGGCTTCGACGACGTTCTCGAACAGCACCGCCGGCCCGCCCTCGGCGAGCAGGCGGGTCTGGATCTCGGTCATCTCCAGCACCGGGCTGACCGGGGCGGCGACGCGCACCAGCAGCCGGTCGCGCTCCAGCCGCTCGATGAAGCCGCGCAGCGAGCTATAGGGCATCGGCCAGGGTGCCGGGCACGGCGCCGCCGGCCGCCTTCACCGCCCGCGCATAGGCGCGCGGCGAGCGGTAGGGGCCATGCTTGAGGTAGGTGTCCGGCGCGGCCGGGACGATGCCGCCGCCATGCGGCAGCACCTGGTGGAAGCTGCCGTCGCGCCGGATCAGCGGGATCGGCCGGCCGCGCCGCGAGAAGACCCGCCGCATCGCCGCCGAATGCGCGCGGTGCACCGCGCGCTCCTCGGCGTCGGCGGCGAAGAGATGCTCGTAGGCGGCGACGAACTCGGCGACGAAGCCGGGCTCGACGATGCCGAGGTTGGAGATCACCCAGCAGCGATCCTCGAACAGCCAGTAGTAGCCGAGCCCGAGGAACTCGTCCTGGCGCGTCAGGTAGGGCGCGAAGGGGAAGGCGCGGCAGGCGAGCGAGCGGTTGTCGCGCTCGCAGAACCGCGCCCCCTTGCACTCGACCGCGACGCAGCTGTGGTGCATCTCCGCCACCACCTTGCGCGCGTCGGGCGTGCGCGGCCGGAAGCGGTGCCAGAGGTCGCTGCGCGCGCGCAGCGCCTGCCACTCGGCGCGCGCCACGATCGGGATGGCGTTGTCAGTGGTGCAGCAGACCGGCTGCCCGCCATTGAGCGGCGCGCAGAAGCGGCCGCAGTCGTAGCGCGACACCGGCGCGGTGAAGCGCTGGTGGATCGCCCGGAAGTCGTCCGGCCCGGCGATTGCCTTGGTCATCGCGACCCGAGTATCACGGGCCCCCACACTCGGCAATCACCGGATCGAGGGCAGCCATGGGACGCTACTGGGTGGTCGGCGGCGAGTATCGCGACACCGGTTTCGCCGAGCCGGTCGGCGGCGCCGAGCAGCGCCTCGGCCCGTTCGCCGGCTACGAGACGGCCAAGGCCGAATGGCAGGCCCGCGCCTGGGCCTCGGTCGACAACGCGCTGGCGCGCTGGCGCATCGAGGAGGAGGGGCCGCAGCCGCGCTGGTGGGTGGTGGGAGGCGTCTATCGCGACACCGCCTTCCGCGAGCCGGCCGACCCCGGCGGCGAGCGCCGCTTCGGGCCCGTTCGACAGCGAGGACGAGGCCCGCGCCGAGTGGCAGCGGCTGGCCTGGGCCTCGGTCGACGACGCGCTGGCGCGCTACCGCATCGAGAAGCGCGCCGGCGACGCCGCCCCGCCGCCCGCCGCGGCCGAAGCCTGGCCCGAGGGCGTCGGAGTGGCCGCGCTGCGCATTGCGCGCCCGACCGACCGGCTCGACACCGTCGTCGCCTTCTATCGCGACGCGCTCGGCCTGCCCGTGCTGTTCTCGTTCCAGGACCATGATGGCTATGACGGCGTGATGCTCGGGCTGCCCGGCCGCGCCTGCCATCTCGAATTCATCCACCACCGCGACGGCAGTCCCGGCCCGGCGCCGAGCCGCGACAACCTGCTCGTGCTCTACATTCCGGACCGCGCCGGGCTGGCTCGCCTGCAGGCCCGCCTCGAGCGCCACGGACACCGCCCGGTCGAGCCCGAGAACCCCTACTGGCGGGACAAGTCCGTCACCTTCGCCGACCCCGACGGCTGGCGCGTGGTGCTGTGCAACACCCCGGGCCTGTCGTAAGCGGCGAGACCGCAGGGTTCACGCCGAGGCGCCGAGCCGCCGAGAAGAAGCTCGGACCTCGGCGACCTCGGCGCCTCGGCGTGCCATTAACGGCTATCCCGACCGGGTCCAGCGGATCTCCGGCTGCTCGCGGAAGGCGAAGCGGGCGAGGTGGCGCGCCACCACATCCTCAAGGCCGGGCAGGGCGGCGGCATCGGCCGCGGTGACGCGCAGGGTGAGCGTGTCCGCGCCGGCCTCCGCTTCGCACACCCCGGCCGGGAATTCGATGCGGCCCCGGCGCTCGTCGAAGCTGACCGGCAGCCGGTGGGCGAAGTGCTGCAGAGCTGGCCGAGATAGCGCGACGGCTTCCCGGTCGGCACCGCGGCGACCGAGGCGGGCAGGGGACCGGCCGCCATCAGACCCGCTCCACGCTGGTCGCCGCCGCGTCGAGCGCGGCGGCGATCGCCGCGGCCTGTGCCTCGGTGAGCGGCCCGCGCGCCAGCCGCAGCCGCAGCGCCAGCTTGAGGTTCTCCATCGCCCGGACCACCTGCGGCGCCGGCCCGCCGCCATGCATCCGGCCGGCCTCCGCCATGCGCCCGAGCAGCGCGTCCAGCGTGCCGCGATTGGCCGCCAGGAAGGCGCGGCCCTCGTCGGTGATGGCGTGCAGCTTCTTGCTGCCCTCGCCGGCGCTCACCGTCACGTGGCCGAGCTCCTCGAGCAGGGTCAGCGTCGGATAGATCACGCCGGGGCTCGGGCTGTAGGCGCCCCCGACGCTCTCCTCGATCGCCTTGATGATCTCGTAGCCGTGCCGCGGCTTCTCGCCGATCAGGTGCAGGATGACCAGCCTGAGGTCGCCATGGGCGAAGAACCGGCCGAGACCGCCGCGTCCCCCGCCATGCCAACGCCCGAACCGTCCGCCATGCTCGCCCCGGGCGAACCGCCGCTCCCCGTCGCAGCGCTCGTGCCGCCGCTCGAAATGCCTGTGAAACATCGTCGTCTCCTGTCGTTCAGATACGAATTAGATATATCTAAAAACAGTCGACGGTCAAGCGCGGGTCGCAGAAGAAATCCACGCGGAGGCGCGGAGCCGCAGAGAAGAGTCGCAGCATCGCAGCCGCGCCCTCCGCGTCCTCCGCGGCTCCGCGTGCCAAAAATCCTTCTCTGAACCAGGCTCTTAGTAGAAGACCGTGCGCGTCCGGTGGCGCGGCTTCGCCCGCTTGTACTCGGGCTGCTGGCCGCGGTTCCACAGCAGGTAGTCGAGCTGCATGGCGGTCGTGCCGTGGCCCCGGCGGCGCAGCTCCGCCGCCATCAGCTCGACCGCGTGCACGGCGCAGGCGCGGATCTCGACTTCCTCCTCCGACCCCGCCGGGATCAGCTCCTCGCGGTCGATCCGCTCGGCCAGCTCCGGCCGGTAGCGCAGCACGCCGTCCAGCCGCAGCACGTGCGGCACCAGGTTGTCGGCGAAGATGGTCAGCCGGTCGAGGTCGGCGAAGCGGCCCCAGCCCTTGCCGTCGAAGGCCAGCGCCAGGTCGGCGGCGGTGAGCTGGGCCCGCTTGTAGAAGGGCACGGCCCGGCCGTGCCAGCTCTCGACGTCGTGGAAGCAGGGCATCTCGGCGAGCAGCACCGCCAGCTTCTCGGCCGAGCCGCCGGCCGCCTCGACCAGCGCCGTGAAGCTGCCGCCGAAGCGCCCCTGCAGCAGCCGCCCGAGGTCGTTGAGGGCGCGCGCGAACAGGCCCATCAGCTCGGCGACCGGCGCATTGGCCATGTCCTGCCCGAGCAGGGCCGCGCAATCCTCGGCCCGCAGCACGGCCAGCGCGGCGGCTTCGAGCGGCCCGGCATCGCGGAAGTACGCGGTCAGCGCCGTCGCCACGGTGAAATAGCCGGAGAGGCCGGGCCGCTTCCGCAGATGCGGGAAGTAGCCCGAGCCGAAGTTGATCGCGTCGAGCGTCACCAGGAAGGCGACCGTGTCGGCGCCGGCGCCGAGATAGTGGTGCGCCGGGTCGAGCAGCGGCTTGCCGACCGCGTCGAGCGGCAGGCCGGTGGCGTAGCCGGGCAGGCCGGCGATGTCGATCTGCACATGGCGCGCGCCGGCGGCGACCTCGGCCGAGGCGCGGCGAATCTCGTCGAACAGGCTCATGGCGACTCCGTCGGCAGGACGCGCCAGACCACCGTCTCGCGCTCCGTGCGGTCCTCCAGCTCGCGGCTGGTCGGCACGCGGTAGCGGGCCTGCTCGGCGAGCCCGCTCGCCGGCAGGTAGGTGCGGCCGGGATCGCCCATCAGCACCAGCGCACCGGCGCCGGCGAGCTGGCGCAGCCAGGCGGCGACCCGCCCGGCCATCGGCCGCTCGTAGCAGACGTCGCCGGCCAGCACGACGTCCCAGCGCGACGGCGATCCCACCAGGTCCTCGGCGCCGCAGGCCACGGCGACGCCGTTGGCGGCGGCGTTGAGCGCGATGGCGGCGCAGGCCAGCGGGTCGATCTCGGCGGCCTCGGCCGACGTCGCGCCGGCCCGCGCCGCGGCGATCGCCGCCAGCCCGCTGCCGGCCGCGAAGTCGAGCACGCGGCGCCCGGCCACCAGCGCCGGGCGGTCGAGCAGGTGACGCGCCAGCGCCTGCCCGCCCGGCCAGGCGAAGGCCCAGTAGGGCGGCGCCAGGCCGGTCGCCTGCAGCGTCGCCTCGGTGGCCTGCCAGAGCGGCGTCACCTCGGTCGCCAGGTGCAGCCGGATCTCCGGCACCAGCGGCGGCGCGTCGAGCGCCGTCTGGGCCCGCACGAAGGCGGCGTGAGCGGCGGCGGCGCGCGCGGGGTCAGCCGGCAAGGCGCCCCGCGACGATGCCGAGCAGCAGGATCCAGCCGAGCCAGCGGTTGGAGCGGAACTTGGCGAGGCAGTCGGCCGGCCGGTCGAGCTTCACGTCGCCGATCTGCCAGCCGAGATGCAGCGCGGCCAGCGCCAGCGCGATCCAGCCCGGCCAGCCGATCCCGGCGGCGGCCAGCGCCGCGCCGAGCAGCAGCACGGTGAGAACCGCGAACCCGGCCATCCAGCGCTTGCTCGCCTGGCCGAAGCGCAGCGCCGTCGAGCGCACCCCGATCAGCGCGTCGTCCTCCTTGTCCTGGTGCGCGTAGATGGTGTCGTAGACCAGCGTCCAGGCGATGCCGCCGGCATAGAGCAGCAGGGCCGGCCGGCCGAGCGCGCCGGTCGCCGCCGCCCAGCCCATCAGCGCCCCCCAGTTGAAGGTCAGCCCGAGCCAGGCCTGCGGCCAGTCGGTGATCCGCTTCATGAAGGGATAGGCCGCGACCAGCGCCAGCGACAGCACGCCGAGCAGGATGGCGAGCCGGTCGAGGCTGAGCAGGATGGCGAGCCCGACCAGCAGCAGGCCGGCGAGCAGCAGGAACGCCTGGCGCACCGAGACCGCGCCGCTGGCGATCGGCCGGGTCGCGGTGCGGGCCACCCTGGCGTCGAAATCGCGGTCGGCGATGTCGTTGACGACGCAGCCGGCGCCGCGCATCACCACGGCGCCGATGCCGAACAGCGCCAGCAGCCGCAGCTCGGTCCAGCCGCCGGGCGCCGCCAGCGCGATCGCCCACCAGCCCGGGAACAGCAGCAGCCAGGTGCCGATCGGCCGGTCGAGCCGCATCAGCCGGAGATAGGGCCGCACCGCCGCCGGCACCTGCCGGTCGATCCAGTCCCCCGTCCGGATGTCCGTCCGGTCCGCCGTGCGAGCGTCGCTCATGGCCGCCATCTTAGCGCCCTCTCCCCCTTTCTGGTCATGCCCGGGCTTGACCCGGGCATCCAGGGGGCGCCACCGCTGGATTGCCGGGTCAAGCCCGGCAATGACGACTGGAGGCACGCGGCCGGGCGCCGCGTTCGCCGCTCGCTCCTCGCCGGGCGGCGTCGTATAAGTCGCCGCTTCCAACTGACGCGAGGTCCCATGTTCGACGAGCTGAAGGGCAAGGCCGTGCTGGTCACCGGCTCCAGCACCGGCATCGGAGCGGCGATCGCCAAGGGCTTCGGCCGGCTCGGCGCCACCGTGGTGGTGCACTATAACGCCAGCGGCGCGGCGGCCGAGGCGGTTGCCGCCGAGATCCGCGCCCAGGGCGGCACGGTGCATCTGCTGCAGGGCGACGTCAGCGACAGCACGGTGGCCGCCCGCGTCGTCGACCAGGCGGCCGAGCGCTGCGGCGGCCGGCTCGACATCCTGGTCACCAATGCCGGCGCCATGGTCGAGCGGCGGCTGATCGCCGAATGCGACGACGCGCTGCTCGACCGGGTGATCGACCTCAACGTCCGCTCGGTGATCGCCGGGGTGCGCGCCGCGGTGCCGTGGTTCCGCCGCGCCGGCAAGGGCAACATCGTCAACGTCACCTCGATCGCGGCGCGCAACGGCGGCAGCGCCGGGGCCGGCATCTATGCCGCCTCGAAGGGCTTCGTCAGCACGCTGACCCATGGCCTCGCCAAGGAGCACGCCAAGGACAACATCCGGGTCAACGCCATCGCCCCGGGCGTCATCCTGACCCCGTTCCACGACCGCTACAGCACCGCCGCGCAGCTCGAGGCGGCGCGCGGCACCATCCCGATGGGCCGCTTCGGCACCGCCGAGGAATGCGCCGGCGCCGTGCTGTTCCTCGCCACCGACGCGCTCAGCGCCTACATCACCGGCCAGGTGATCGAGATCAATGGCGGCCAGCTGATGCCGTGACCACCGCGCCGCCGGGCCAGGACCGGGACGAGGGCGAGGCGCCGCCGCGCGCCCGCCTGCACGTCGCGGCCCCGCTCGCCGCCGGCGCGCCGGTCGCCCTCGAGGAGGGCCAGGCGCACTATCTGCGCGCCGTGCTGCGGCTGGCGGCCGGCGACGCCGTGGCGCTGTTCAACGGCGCCGACGGCGAGTGGCGCGCCGTCATCGAGCAGCTCGGCAAGCGGGCCGCGACGCTGCGCTGCGTGGCGCCGACCCGCACCCAGCGGCCGGAGCCCGACCTCTGGCTGCTCTTCGCGCCGATCAAGCGGACGCGCATCGGCTTCCTCGTCGAGAAGGCGACCGAGCTCGGCGTCGCCCGGCTGCAGCCGGTGATCACCCGCCGCACGGTGGCGGCGCGGATCAACCCGGAGCGGCTGCGCGCGCAGGCGATCGAGGCGGCCGAGCAGTGCGAGCGGCTGACCGTGCCCGAGCTCGCCGAGCCGCTGCCGCTCGCCCGCTGCCTGGCGGGCTGGCCGGCCGGGCGCCGGCTGCTGGTCGCCGCCGAGGCCGGCCCGGCCGAGCCGATCGGCACCGTGCTCGCCGCCGCCGCCGCGGCACCGCCGGCCGGCGGCTGGGCGGTGCTGGTCGGGCCGGAAGGCGGCTTCCATCCCGGCGAGCTTGACGACTTACACGGATTGCCCTTTGTTAGCGCCGTCGGGCTCGGGCCTCGCATCCTGCGCGCCGAGACGGCCGCTTTGGCTGCGCTCGCCTGCTGGCAGGCGGTGCTCGGCGACGGTCGGGAGCGGACACCGGCCCGGCATCCGGTCGAGCACGCGGACGGCGAGGAGAGGGGCTAGCAGCATGTCGGCGCCACCGAAGACGAGCGGCGAGCCGATCACCGATCGGCGTCAGCTGGTGGCCTATCTCGAGGCCGGCTGCAAGCCGCCGGAGGCTTGGCGGATCGGCACCGAGCACGAGAAGTTCGCCTTCCGCCAGAGCGACCTCAGGCCGCTGCCCTATGACGGGCCGGACGGCATCGGCGCCATCCTGGCCGGGCTGCAGCGCTTCGGCTGGGAGCCGCTGCAGGAGAACGGCAACACCATCGCGCTGGCCAGCGGCGCCTGCACCATCACGCTGGAGCCGGGCGGCCAGTTCGAGCTCTCCGGCGCGCCGCTCGAGACCCTCCACCAGACCTGCGACGAGGTCAGCAAGCACCTGGCGCAGGTCAAGACCGTCGGCGGCGAGCTCGGCATCGGCATGCTCGGCATGGGCTTCCAGCCGAAATGGGCGCGCTCGGACATCCCGTGGATGCCCAAGGGCCGCTACAAGATCATGCGCGCCTACATGCCGAAGAAGGGCAGCCTCGGCCTCGACATGATGCTGCGCACCTGCACGGTGCAGGTGAATCTCGACTACGCCAGCGAAGCCGACATGGTGAAGAAGCTGCGCGTCGGGCTGGCGCTGCAGCCGCTCGCCACGGCGCTGTTCGCCGATTCGCCCTTCCTCGAGGGCAAGCCGAGCGGCTTCCTCAGCCTGCGCGGCCAGGTCTGGACCGACACCGACCCCGACCGCTGCGGCAACCTGCCCTTCGCCTTCGAGCCGGGCATGGGCTTCGAGCGCTATGTCGACTACCTGCTCGACATGCCGATGTACTTCGTCTACCGCGACGGCCAGTACATCGACGCCTCCGGCCAGTCCTTCCGCGACTTCCTCGACGGCCGCCTGCCGGCGCTGCCGGGCGAGGTGCCCTCGATCGGCGACTGGGCCGACCACATCACCACCGCCTTCCCGGACGTGCGCCTGAAGCGCTTCCTCGAGATGCGCGGCGCCGATGGCGGGCCGTGGCAGCGGCTCTGCGCGCTGCCCGCCCTCTGGGTCGGGCTGCTCTACGACTCCCAGTCGCTCGACGCCGCCTGGGACCTGGTCAAGGGCTGGAGCGATGCCGACCGCGACCAGATGCGCGCCGAGGTGCCGCGCCGCGCGCTCAACGCCGAGATCGCCGGCCGGCCGCTCGCCGAGATCGCCCGCGAGGTGGTGGCGATCGCGCGCGCCGGCCTGTCGCGCCGCAAGCGGCTCGACCGCATCGGCGGCGACGAGAGCCACTTCATCAACGTGCTGCAGGAGATCGCCGATCGCGGCCGCACGCCGGCCGAGGCCAAGCTCGAGGCCTTTCACACGCGCTGGCACGGCAGCGTCGACCCGGTCTTCCGCGAATTCGCCTACTGACGGGAGGAACATCATGGCGCTGACCCTCTATTACGGCTCCGGCTCGCCCTATGCCTGGCGCGTCTGGCTGGCGCTCGAGCACAAGCAGGTGCCCTACGAGTTCAAGCTGCTGTCCTTCGACAAGGGCGACACGCGCAGCCCGGACTTCCTCGCCGTCAACCCGCGCGGCAAGGTGCCGACGATCGACCATGACGGCTTCCGCCTCTGGGAATCGGTCGCCATCCTGGAATATCTCGAGGAGCGCTTCCCCGAGCGTCCGCTGCTGCCCCAGGGCGACGCCAAGGCCCGCGCCACCGCCCGCCGGCTGATGGCCGAGACCGACGCCTATCTCGGCAAGGCGCTGGGCGAGCTGATGGAGCAGACCCTGTTCCACAAGGGCCCGGTCGACGCCGCCGCGCTCGCCGAAGCCCAGGACGCCGTGGTCGCCGAGCTCGAGCGCTTCGCCGCCGAGCTGAAGGGCGACTGGTTCGTCGGCGACCGGCTCAGCCTCGCCGACCTCACCATCTACCCGACGGTCCGCCTGGTCCGCCGCGTCGACGACCGCCAGCCCGCCAATGGCATCGGCAGCCGCATGCCGGCCAGGCTGGCCGCCTTCATCGCCCGCATGGAGCAGCTGCCCTACGCCGCCAAGACCATGCCGCCGCACTGGAAGGGCTGAGGCCGGGCGCGCGTAACGCAAGACGGCACCCGCTCCCGCCCCGGGCCCCGCCTCGGGAGGGGGCGGAGGCCGCCCGGGGAACCCCGGGGAATCCCTGACGTTGCAATCCCGACCGGATTGCCGCAGAGGATTCCATGACCGATCCCGACCACCAGCGCTCCCCTGGCAGCGATGGCGTCCCGCCGCCGGTCCTCGACACCACGCGCGCCCGCGGCGCCAACACGCTGGGCGCCATGCGCTACGTGCTCGCGGCCGGCGTCGCGCTGGTCATCGTCGCCTTCCTGATCGCCTACTTCGTCGCGTAGCGCCCTGCCGCCGTGCGGCTGAGGGCCGGTGCAGGCACCGCCGCGCGACCCGGGGGGAGCCGGAGCGCTCGCCTCACCCCTCGGCCAGCACCCCGTGCAGCGCCGCCACCACCTGCGCGCCCTCGCCGACCGCGGCGGCCACCCGCTTGGTCGACCCCGCCCGCACGTCGCCGATCGCGAACACCCCCGGCACGCTCGTCTCCAGCGCCAGCGGGGCGCGCCCGAAGGCCGGCCAGGGCTCGCCGCCGGCCGGCTCGCCGGTGCGCACGAAGCCCTTGGCGTCGCGCGCCACCAGGCAGCCCTCCAGCCAAGCCGTGTTCGGGTCGGCGCCGATGAACAGGAAGAGATGGCGCAGCGCCACGGTCCAGCTCTCGCCGGTGTCGCAGTGCCGGAAGCTCGCCCCCTGCAGGCCGCTGGCCGCGTCGCCGACCAGCGCCGTCACCTCGGTGCGGGCGTGCAGCACGACGTTGGGCAGCGCCGCGATGCGGTCGACCAGGTAGCGCGACATGGTCGCCGCGAGCCCGGCGCCGCGCACCACGAGGTGCAGCCGGCGCACCCGGGCCGCCAGGTAGACCACCGCCTGGCCGGCCGAGTTGCCGCCGCCGATCAGCGCCACCTCCTCGCCCTCGCACAGCTTCGCCTCGACCGGCGAAGCCCAGTAGGAGATGCCGGACCCCTCGAAGAAGCCGAGGTTGGCGATGGCCGGACGGCGATAGCGCGCGCCCGAGGCGACGACGACGCTGCGCGCCTGCGCCTCGCGCCCGCCCTCCAGCCGCAGCCGGAAGGGGTGGCCCGGCTGGCGCGCCAGGCCGCCGCAGGCCAGCGCCTCCACGGCCACCGGGATGGCGATCTCGGCGCCGAACTTCTCCGCCTGGAGGTAGGCCCGCGCCGCCAGCGCATGGCCGGAGATGCCGGTGGGAAAGCCGAGATAGTTCTCGATCCGCGCCGAGGCCCCCGCCTGGCCGCCGAACGAGCCACCATCCAGCACCAGCACGGAGAGGCCCTCCGAGGCGGCGTAGACGGCGGTGGCGAGGCCGGCCGGCCCGGCGCCGACGACGGCCACGTCGAAGCGTCGCTCGGGATCGATCTCCGGGGTCATGCCGAGGCAGGAGGCGGCCTGCGCCAGGGACGGCCGCTTCAGCACCGTGCCGTTGGGGCAGAGCAGGATCGGCAGGTCGTCGTCCTGCAGCCCGAGCCGCTCGATCAGCGCGTGGCCGTCGCCCTCGTCCGCCGGCTGCAGCACCGAGAAGGGATGGCCGTTGCGGCCGAGGAAGCCCTGCAGCCCGATCAGCCGCGGATCGTCCGGGCGGCCGACCAGCACCGGGCCGGCGCCGCCGGCGTCGATCAGCGCGGTGCGGCGCAGGATCAGCGCGCGCATCACGATCTCGCCGACCTCGGCCGAGCCGATGATCAGCGCCCTGAGGTGGGGCGTGTCGAAGGGCAGCGCCAGGCAGCCGCGCGGCCCCGCCTTGGCCTCGGCCAGCGACGGCCGGCCGGTCAGCTGGCTGACCTCGCCGGTGAACTGCCCGGCCCCCTCCATGGCGACCCGGTGCTCGTGCCCGGCCCCGTCCCTGAGCCCGATCTCGACCTCGCCCTCGAGCACCAGCCAGGCCGGCGGCCGGTCGCCCACGGCGAACAGCACCTCGTTCGCCGCGAAGCGCCGCTCCGGCCCGCTGGCGAACCGCCGCGCCACGGCGATCTGGGCCGCGGTCAGCGTCGGGAACACCTGCGTGTGCCGCGTCTCGATCAGGCTCATGCCCGCATCCTCGCAGGACTCCGCCTCTGCACGGAAGTAGGGAAGGACGCGTCCGTCGCCAAGCGATGGCGAGGAACCCGGGAGCGCAGGTGGCCATGGGCCCGGTCGACAGGGGCATCGAAGGGCAGCACTGGGCTCTCGCCGACGAGCATGAGGGTCGTTGTTCCGGCTGGTGTGGCATCCCCCTCGGCCCTGCCGGCGCGCGCCCGGCTATGATGGCGCCGGAGGGACGCCGGGGAGGGGTCGGTCATGCGGGTGCTGGTGACGGGTGCAGACGGCTATATCGGCAGCGTTCTGGTCGCCGATCTGCTCGAGCGCGGCTTCGCGGTGCGCGGGCTCGACGCCGGCTTCTACCGCGACGGCCGGCTCTATGATGACGAGCGGCCGCGGCCGCCGGTGGAGGGCCGCGACATCCGCGACCTCGGCCCGGGCGACCTGGCCGGGCTCGATGCCGTGGTCCATCTCGGCGAGCTCTCGAACGATCCGCTGGGCGAGCTCGATCCGGCGCTGACCCGGGCGGTCAACCACCGCGGCTCGCTGCGGCTGGCGGAGGCCTGCAAGGCGGCAGGCGTGCCGCGCTTCGTCTATGCCTCCTCCTGCAGCGTCTACGGCGCCGCCGAGGGCGATCGCGACGAAACCTCGCCGACCGCCCCGCTCACGGCCTACGCCGCCTGCAAGCTGCTGGTCGAGCGCGACGTGGGCGCGCTTGCCGACAGGTGCTTCTCGCCGGTCTTCCTGCGCAACGCGACGGCCTTCGGCGTCAGCCCGCGAATGCGCTTCGACCTGGTGCTGAACAACCTCGCCGGGTTGGCCTGGACCACCGGCACGGTCGCCATGAGCAGCGACGGCACCCCGTGGCGCCCGCTGGTCCATGTCGCCGACATCTGCCAGGCCGTCGCTCTGGCGCTCGAGGCGCCGCGCGAGAGCATCCACAACGAGATCCTCAATGTCGGGGACGACGGCCAGAACTACCGGGTGCGCGAGATCGCCGGGATCATCGCCGGGGTCTTCCCCGGCTGCCGCACCAGCTTCGGCCCGCCGCGCGGCGACCAGCGCAGCTACCGAGTCTCCTTCGCCAGGATCGCCCGGCACCTGCCGGGCTTCCGCTGCCGCTGGAGCGCCGAGCGGGGCGCCCGCGAGCTGCGCCATCTGTTCGAGCGGATCGCGCTCTCGCCCGCGATCTTCGGCTTCCGTGCCTTCACCCGGCTGGAGCAGCTTCGCCACCTGCTGGCGACGGGCCGGCTCGACGCCGCGCTGCGCTGGCGAGACGGCGCGCCGGCCGGGGCCGCGGACCCCGCCGCGTCCGCTTGACCGGCTTCGGCCGCCGCCTCTATCGTCGCCACCGATTTCGGGGGAGGTTCGGCTGAAGGCGGTAATCCTCGCGGGCGGGCGCGGCACCCGCATGGGCACCGAGGGGACGCTGCCCAAGCCGATGACCGATCTCGCCGGCCGCCCGCTGGTCTGGCATGCGATGCGCAGCCTGGCGGCCCAGGGGATCGACGAGTTCATCCTCGCGCTCGGCCATCGCGGCGAAGCCTTCCGCCACTACTTCCTCAACTACCGCGCGATGACCGCCGACCTCAGCATCGACCTGCGAACCGGCCGCCTGACCCATGGCCGGCAGGAGGCCGAGCCCTGGCTGGTCCATCTCGTCGATACCGGCCAGGCCACCGAGACCGGCGGGCGGCTGAAGCGCCTCGCCCCCTGGCTCGCGGCCGAGAGCGACTTCCTCCTCACCTACGGCGACAGCCTGGCCGACATCGACCTCGCCGCGCTGCTCGCCTGTCATCGGCGCGAGGGCCGGCTGGCCACGGTGACGGCGGTGCGCACCCGCTCGCGCTTCGGCCACCCCCGACTCGAGGGCGACCGAGTAAGCGAGTTCCGCGAGAAGCCGGCCGACGGCAGCGGCTGGATCAACGGCGGCTACTTCCTGCTGAAGCCCGCGGTGATCGAGCTTATCGCCGGCGACGAGACGGTCTGGGAGCGCGAGCCGCTCGAACAGCTCGCGCAGAGCGGCGAGCTCGCGGCCTACCGCCATGGCGGCTTTTGGGGCTGCGTCGACACGCCCGACGACCTGGCGGCGCTGGAGGCGCTCACCCGCGCCGGCGATCCGCCCTGGCTGCGCGCCCGGCAGCCCGCCTGAGGCACCGTTCGGCCGTGCGGATCCTTGTCTTCGGCACAAACTATTGCGGCTCGCCGGAGCGTCTCGCCCTGCTCGAGCAATGGGCCGAGGCGCTCGAGCGGGTGGCGCCGGATTGCGACCACCTGATCGTCGATTCGCAGTCGCCGGTCTTCGACACCGCCGGCCTGCCCTGGCTGTCGCGCTTCGG
>JAXMCI010000018.1:0-147395 GCA_046349435.1 Dongiaceae bacterium
GGCGACCGCCGCGAGGCCCTCCGGTCCCTGGTTCGCCGCTTCCGCATAGGCGACGCGCGCCAGGGCGTCGCAGTCTTCCGACGACAGCTGCAGCTGGCCGATGTCGAGGGGTCCGGCGAGTCCGGGACCGGGCGATGCAGGCCTGGGGCGAGCGCCGGGCGCGTACACGATCGCCGGCTGGATGATCGCCGGCGCGGGCCGGGCCGCTGCGGCAGCCGGTGCCGATTGGACGGCAGCCGTCTCAAGGCCTGCGCTGGCGAGCGTCCTGACGATCGGGCGTCCGTTCGTGCGCGACGGGGTGCCGGGTGCATAGATGATCTGCGGCTGCACCGAAGCCGCCGCGGCGGAGTCCGGCTCGCCTGCGTCGGCGGGCGCGGGCGGACGAATGACCAGGGCGGCGCCGCCATAGGCCTGGAACGTCGCGCTCGACTGCTCGCCGACGCGCAAGGTCACGGGTCCCTGCGGGCCGGCCTCGTTCCCGCGGCCGGCGCCAGCGGACATCGCCCGGTCTCCAGCGTCCTGGCAGACCCCGCCGGCCAGGACCGGCATCGGCGCGATCGTGAGGAGGACAGCCAGCGCGGCCGGCCGCGCCGTGATGCGTCGGATCGTGCAGGCGGGAGCGACCATCTCGGCGTTCGGCAGCCGTCTCTGCTTGTCTTGCCTGGGCTGCCCGCCGGACGAGCAACCTCCCACACTCCCGCCAGCTTTATCACGAGCGGGGATGGCAATGGAACTGCAGCGGCTGCCGCGACCGTGGCGGCGGATCGCCGTCTTTGCTATCGTCCGAGCCGACGTCCCCGTAGCTCAGCAGGATAGAGCAACAGTTTCCTAAACTGTGGGTCGCGTGTTCGAGTCACGCCGGGGACGCCATCGCCGAGCTTCACCTCCGCGCCGGCCGCGCCAGGCTCGGCAGTGCTTCGTCGAAAATTAAGTCACCGGCCTCCGCTCGCGCGCACTAGGATGCGGCTCTCTGCCGGCTGGCGAGCCCGGGGGTCCGTCCGGGCAAAAGGGCCGGCGCGAGGAGGATGACGGGCCGCGGCTCGGCCCGCGCCCGCGCATCGACGCTTCATCCTCCCTTCCGGGCGCTCTCGCCGAGACCGAGGCAATGCCCACGCTCCGCTGACGGGACTGCGGCCGCGCGCCGCCCTTCCGATCGTCAAGCCGGCCGGCGCCGCTCCGGGGTGCGGAGCGCAATGCCGCGACCGTTGTTCAGTGCACCTCCAGCAGGAGTCGCCCATGCGTTCGCGCAATGTCACCGTCATCGACGTCGTCAGCCTGGGCCGCGGCCGGAAGGGGCTCGGCCGGCTCGTCAACGCCAATCTCGCCAGCCTGATGCCCCAGGCGATCGCCGCCTGGTGCGAGGAGCTGGGCCATCGCGTCCGCTTCGTCTGCTACACCCAGCCGGAGGATCTCGACGGGGCGTTCGACGACACCGACCTGCTGTTCGTCAGCGCCTTCACCCGCGCGGCGCAGACCGCCTATGCGGTGAGCAACATGGCCCGCCGGCGCGGCATCGTCACGGCGCTCGGCGGCCCGCATGCGCGCTGCTATCCCGAGGACGCCGCCCGCTACTTCGACTACGTGCTCGGGCTCACCGACAAGGCGACGCTGACGGACGTGCTGCAGGACTGCGGTCCTCATCGGCCGCTGGGGCGGCAGCTCGCCGCCCGGCGCCAGCCGAGCGAGCTGCCCGGCGCGCGGCAGCGCTGGCGGTTCATCGAGGCCACCATCGCCAAGTCGCCGCTGTTCAAGACGATACCGATGCTGGGCAGCCTGGGCTGCCCTTATAGCTGTGCCTTCTGCATCGATTCCACGGTTCCCTACCAGCCGCTCTCCTATGACGGCATCGCCGAGGACCTGCGCTTCCTGCAGACCAGGCTGCGGCGGCCGCGGGTGGCCTGGCTCGACCCGAACTTCGGCGTGCGGTTCGACGACTATCTCCAGACCATTGAGCGGGCGGCGCCGGGCGGCCGAGTTCGCTTCATCGCCGAGAGCAGCCTCTCGCTGCTCTCCGAGCCCAACCTGAAGCGCCTCGCCGCGGCCGGCTTCGACGGCATGCTGCCGGGGATCGAATCCTGGTACGGCCTCGGCAACAAGTCGCGCACCGGCGCCGCCGTGGGCATCGACAAGGTGCGGCGCGTCGCCGAGCACATCAACCTGGTCCTGCGTCACATCCCCTATGTGCAGGCCAACTTCATCCTGGGGCTCGACGACGACGAGGGCGACGAGCCGTTCGAGCTGACCAAGCGCTTCCTCGATCTCGCGCCCGGCGTCTATCCCGCCTTCTCCCTGCTCACCGCCTACGGCCGGGCGGCGCCGGGCAATCTCGACCTGCAGCGCGCCGGCCGCGTGCTGCCCTTCCCGTTCCGCTTCCTGGACAGCCAGCACGCCATGAACGTGCGGCCCAGGAACTATGGCTGGCCGGAATTCTACGACCACGTCGTCGACCTCAACCGCTACGCGCTGTCGCGCCCGCGGGTCGCCCGCCGCTTCATCGCCAATCGCGGCGTCGGGACGCGCTTCGTCAACGTCGTGCGGGCCGTCCGGTCGAACCGGGTGGACTATCAGAGCCGGATCCGCGCGATGCTCGAGGGCGACCGGGAGGTGCGTGCCTTCTTCGAAGGTGAGACGCGTACCCTGCCGGCGTTCTACGCCAACCGCCTCCGCAGCGGCCTCGGGCCGCTGTGGGAGCACCTGCCGCGGGAGGCCGTGATGCACGACGAGCGCGCCTGGCTGCACGCCGGCACGGCCGAGGCGGCCTGAGCCGCGACGGTCGCGAAGCGGTCCCGAGCGCGCCTCGCCCGGGCGTCACGACGCCGCCCGAGCCCGGTCATCGCTCCATCAGCGGCCGCTTGTTGTCCTCGCAGGCGACCTCGTCCTCGTGCGTGTCGCCGAGTGCGGGCATCTGGCAGAGATAGTTGCGGTCGCGCAGCGGCGGCAGCTCGTCGGGCCGCACCGGCTGGCAGGCCGCGGCCGCGCAGGCCAGCAGCAGCGCCGCCAAGGCTGCGGCGCGGCGTCCGGGCGGCGCGGGACGGGATTGACGGCGGCCGGCCGGCCGGCATCCGATCGTCGAGAGGGAGGACATCGATCCTAGGAGAGTGTCGGCCTCACGGCCGCTGGATGGCGTGCAGCCGGATGTGGCGGTAGAGGGTGGCGCGGGAGACGCCCAGCATGCGGGCGGCCTGGCTGACGTTCCAGTTGCAGCGCGACAGCGTCAGGCGGACCACCCGGGCGCGCACGCCGTCGGCGTCGGCCGGGCGGTCGGGGGCGTCGCCGACCAGCCGCTCGGGCAGGCAGTCGAGCCCGACGCGGTCGTCCTCGCAGAGCGCCACGGCGTAGCGCGCCACGTGGCGCAGCTCGCGGATGTTGCCGGGCCAGGGATAGCGGCGCAGGAACAGCGCCGTCTCGGGCGCCAGGACGACCGACCGGCCGCGCGTCGCTGCCTCGGCGGCGACCACCCGCTCGATCAGCTCGATGCGGTCGCTGCGCTCGCGCAGGGCGGGCAGGCGCAGCACCGCCCCGGCCAGCCGGTGGTAGAGGTCCTCGCGGAAGCGGCCCTGCGCGACCAGCGCCTCGACCGGCTGGTGGGTGGCGGCGATCACCGACAGGTCGACGGCGACCGGGCGCGGCGCGCCGAGCGGCGTCACCTCGCCCTCCGAGAGGACGCGCAGCAGCCGGGTCTGGGCGGCGACCGGCATGTCGCCGATCTCGTCGAGGAAGAGGGTGCCGCCGCAGGCCTCCAGGATCTTGCCGCGCGCACCCTCGCGGGCCGCGCCGGTGAAGGCGCCGGGGCGGTAGCCGAACAGCTCGCCCTCGATCAGCGCCTCGGGGATGGCGGCGCAGTTGACCGGCACGAACGGCCCGGCGGCGCGCGCCGAGGCGCGGTGCAGCGCCTCGGCGAAGGCGCCCTTGCCGGTGCCGGTCTCGCCGATCAGCAGGATCGGCAGGCCGCTGTCGGCGAGCCGCCGGGCGACGTGCACCGACTGCGCCATGCGGGCGTCGCCGCCGGCCAGCCGCGCCAGGTCGAGCGCCTCGCCGGCCGCCCGCGCCGCGGCGTCGGGGCGGGGTGCGGGCGGCGGCCGCAGCCGGGCGCCGGCCGGCGCGATGCGGCGCTCGGGCCGCGGCAGGACGCGGGCGTAGAGCCGTCCGCCATGGCGGGCGAGGCCGCCGAGATCGGCCGGCGGGCCGTTGACGGTGGCGAGCAGCGCCGCCTCGCCCAGCCGCAGCACCGCCTCGGCGCGCCGGCCGACCAGCCGCTCGGCCTGTCCGAGGCCGAGCAGCGCCGGGGCCCGCCGGTCGGCGCCGACGATCCGCCCGCCGGCGTCCAGCGCCAGCAGCGATTCGTCGGCGGCGTCCATGAAGTCGGGGTCGGCCGACAGCCGCACCAGCAGCGCGTCGCGGAACACCCGGCGGAAGAACCGGCTCTCCATCCGCCGCGCGCTGTTGCGCATGATCTCCAGCAGCAGCCGCTCGCGGGTATGGTCGCTGGCCCGCGGCGTGCCGATGTCGAACACCGCGCAGATCCGGCCGTGCGGGTCGTAGACCGGCACCGCGGTGCAGGTCAGCGAGGTGTTCTGCAGCGCGAAGTGCTCGCTCTGCACCACCGAGACCGGACGGCCGATGCTGAGCGAGGTGCCGACCCCGTTGGTGCCCTGCGCCCGCTCGTTCCAGATCGAGCCGAGATAGAGCCCGAAGCGGCGCGCATCCGTCTCGATCGCCGGCGCCACCCGGAAATCGACCGCCACCCCGTGCGCGTCGGTGAAGATCACGATGTAGTCGCTGTCCACCAGCCGGCGGAACAGCCCGTCGATCTCCGGCTGGGCGATCGCCAGCACCTCCTCTACCGGGGCGCGATGATCCTTCAGCTCGCCGGTGGTCAGGACCTGGACGCGGTCGACCCGGTCGGGCTCCAGCCCGTACTCCTCGACGCAGCGCCGCCAGGAGCTGCGGATCTCCGCCTCGAGCGGCGTGGCGGCCAGCGGCGCGGGGCGCGCGATGGTGGCCAGCAGGCGGTCGACATGCTCGGTGCTCAAGGTCCGACCTCCCGAAACCGGCGCGGCGGGCGTCCCGGCCCGTCCTGCTCGCAACAGCCTTTTGCCGCATCCTACATCGGCGGCGGGCCGCCCCAAAAAGCTTTCGCGGCCCGACTGTCTCAAATGAGACAGGTTGCCTAGCCCAACCTGTCTCGATCGCTCCGTCGGAGGACGGGCCCGGCCGCCGCGGCCCGCCCCCGGCGGCGCGTCCCGCGCACTGGCACACCCTTTGCAGCACAGCCTGCGAGCGCGGGCCGGCCATGGCCCGGGCACGCGTATGCCGAGAGAGCGACGCGATTGGGAGGAGACCGATGTTCTACGTGCCGAAGGACGCCATCTATCGCAGTGTGAGCCGGCGCAAGTTCCTCGAGCTCGGCGGCTCGAGCATCGCCGGGCTGGGTGCCGGCGCGATCGCGCTGGGGCTGGGCTCGACCATCGTGCGCACCCCCGTCCAGGCCGCCTCCTCGGACGAGGCGAAATGGAAGCAATATGCCGGCTCGAAGCTCGTCTTCATGTCGGAGAACACGCCCCCGTCCTTCGCCATCCGGGACAAGCTGAAGTCCTTCTACGACCTCACCGGGATCACGGTGGAGATCCTCACCGACGA
Organism: Dongiaceae bacterium; assembly: GCA_046349435.1. GTDB lineage: Bacteria > Pseudomonadota > Alphaproteobacteria > Dongiales > Dongiaceae > JAXMCI01. Next base: position 5,641 of record JAXMCI010000018.1, read on the forward strand.
CCTGCCGGTGGTGCAGCAGAAGGTCGGCATCGACCTGCGCGGCGGCAAGGCCGACTTCCAGCTCAACTATGTGCAGGACAAGCCGATCGGCGCGCCCTTCGCCGACTTCTACGAGGACCTGCTGCCGCTGACCAAGGACGAGACCCTGCCGCAGGACCCCGAGGGCTACGGCGCCGAGGTCTGGTTCGAGAACTTCCTCGACGCCTGCGGCTACTACTACACGCGCGACCGGCTGGTCGCCTTCCCGTACGACGCCGCGGTCGCCTGCACCTTCTACCGCCAGGACCTGTTCGAGAAGCTCTCCAAGGACTTCGAGTCCGAGCACAGCTACCGGCTGGAGTTCACCAAGGACACCACCTGGAAGCAGGTCAACGAGATCGCCGCCTTCTTCAAGAAGATGCACGGCAAGGACAACGCGATCCCCTACGGCTACGCGCAGCACCAGGGCTCGTTCGCCTGGACCACCCAGCTCGACATCCAGCGCATGCTGTTCGCGCACGGCCGCTGGACGGAGTTCGAGGCCGACGACAAGCTCGGCGCCAAGCAGCCGGGCGCGACCAAGTGGGGCGACAAGCAGTCGGTCCTGATCATGAGCAAGTTCAAGGAGCAGGCCGACGCCAGCCACCCCGACAACCTGGCCAACGGCACGCTCGAGCTGAACACCGTCTACCAGGCCGGCAAGATCGCCATGCAGGTGCAGTACCACGAGTTCGCCGCCTCGATCGAGGACGCCAAGACCTCCGTCGCGGCCGGCGGCAAGACGGCCTACGCGCCCTGCCCGAAGGGCGAGGCGAGCTGGATCGTCAATGGCGGCGAAGCGGTCAATGGCTGCAATTGCGGCATCGGCGGCATCGGCATCAATTCCTCCGCCTCGAAGGACCTCAAGCGGGCCGCCTACATCTTCTCGATCTGGTCGGTGTCGCACCAGAACCAGCTCGACGTGCTGAAGGGGCTGGGCGGCACCCCGACGCGCCGCTCGGTGCTGGAGGAGCCCGACGTCAAGGCGGCCCGCCATCGCCCGAGCAAGATGCCGAACGCGCTCACCTTCGACGCCGTCTACGATTTCGGCATCAAGGACCCGAATTTCGTGCTCGGACCGAAGTTCCTCAAGACCAACGAGTACTACACGATCCTCGCCACCGAGGTGCAGAGCTGCCTGTCGGGCAAGATCGGCGCGGAGGAGGCCTGCAACAACATCAAGACGCAGCTCGACGACATCAATGGCGCCTGATCCACGGGGCCGCGCCGGACCTTCCGGCGCGGCCCGCCCCTTCCCGACGGTGGGCCGGGCCTGATGGCCGGCGCAGAGCCGGGCGTCGCGGCGGCCGCGTCGCAGGGCGCGCGGGTGGTCACCCACCTGCCCGCGCGCCTCAATGCGCGCCGGCCGCAGCGGCTGCATCTCTACCTCATGCTGCCGGCGATCATCGTGCTCGCCAGCATCAGCCTCTATCCCTTCTTCTGGCTCATCTACATGAGCCTGCACGAGGTGCAGCAGGCGCCCAACCAGCCCGACGTCTGGGTCGGGCTGGCCAACTTCACCCGCCTCTTCGGCGACAAGAAGTTCCTCAACGGCTGGGTGCTGCTGGTCGAGTACAGCGCGATCTGCCTGGTGCTGCAGGTCGGGCTCGGCATGCTGCTCGCCGTCATCCTGCACAACTCCAGGCTGGAGAAGCTGCTGGTCACCGTCTTCCTGATGCCGATGATGGTGGCGCCGGTGATCGCCGGGCTGGTCTGGTACTACCTCTATAACGGCACCTTCGGCTGGTACCACTGGCTGATGCAGAGCCTCGGCATCCTGTCCCAGACATCGATCCTGGGCAGCCCCGACACGGCGATGATCGGCATCGTCATGGTCGACGTCTGGCAGTGGACGCCGCTGATCACGCTGATCCTGCTGGCCGGCCTCAAGCGGGTGCCGCAGGACCAGCTCGAGGCCAACATGGTCGACGGGGCCGGGCCGCTGCGCAACTTCATCGGCATCACCCTGCCCAACCTCTACCCCTTCCTGCTGATCGCCATCCTGCTCCGCTTCATGGACAATTTCCGCTTCATCGACGCCATCCTGGTGCTGACCGGCGGCGGGCCGGCCAACGCCACCAAGATCCTGCCGACCTACCTGTTCGACGTCTCCTTCAAGTTCTTCGAGCTCGGCCGGGGCGCCGCGATCGCCTTCGCCCTGCTGCTGGTGACGATCGTGCTCGGCATGATCCTGGTGCGGGTGTTCGAGGGCCCGGCGGCGGGCTCGCGGCCGGTGCAGGAGTAGGGCGATGGCCTCGCGCGACATCGTCCAGTACCGCTCGCCGCTGCGCCGCGCGCTCTCGGTGCTGACCGTGCTGTTCCTGATCGCCTACACGGTCTGGACGGTGCTGCCGCTCTTCATCATGTTCGTCTCCTCCTTCAAGGACCTGCTCGAGGCCTTCCAGCTGCCGGCGGTCGGCGACTGGGCCGGGATCGGCATCTTCTTCAACTTCACCCCGACCGTCGCGCACTACGTCAACCTGTTCGAGAACAACAATTTCAGCGTCTACTTCCTGAACAGCCTGGTGGCCGCGCTGGGCTCCGCGCTGGTCTCCGTGGTGCTCGGCGCCTCGGCCGCCTACGCCCTGTCGCGCTCCGAGTTCCGCGGCAAGAAGGACCTGCTGTTCTGGATCATCTCGACGCGCATGGCGCCGGTCGTGGCGGTGCTGGTGCCGCTCTACGCCATCTTCCGCTCGGCCGGGCTGATCGGCACGCTGCCCGGGCTGGTGCTGGCCTACACCACCTTCAACCTGCCCTTCGCCATCTGGATCCTGAAGGGCTTCTTCGACAACGTGCCCTACGCCATCGAGGAAGCGGCGATGTGCGACGGCTGCAACCGCCTGCAGGCGATGCGCGAGATCCTGCCGCTGGTGGCGCCGGGCGTCGGCGCCTTCCTGGTGCTCTGCGTGCTGTTCGCCTGGAACGACTTCCTGTTCGCCTCGATCATCGGCAGCGGCGGCGCCAAGACGCTGCCGCCGGCCACCCGCGAGCTGGTGCAGCCGCAGAACATCCAGTGGGGCAGCATCATGGCGGCGGGGGTGGTCACCACCGTGCCGATGCTGCTGCTCGGGCTGCTCATCCGGCGCTATCTCGTCACCGGCCTCACCATGGGCGCGGTGCGCGAATGAGCCCCGCCCGTTCCACCTCCTGACGGCAAGAGAGCGATGGCCTCGGTAACCCTGAAGAGCGTCTGGAAGTACTACGGAAAGACGGTCGCGGTGCGCGATCTCGACCTGGAGTGCGCCGACAACTCGTTCCTCTGCATCCTCGGGCCGTCGGGCTGCGGCAAGTCCTCGACGCTGCGCATGCTGGCCGGGCTGGAGCACATCAGCGCCGGCGACGTGCTGTTCGACGCACAGCGGGTCAACGACCTGCCGCCGGCGGCGCGCGACATCGCCATGGTGTTCGAGAACTACGCGCTCTACCCGCACAAGACGGTCTACGACAACATCGCCAACCCGCTCAGGCTGCGCAACATCACCGGGGCGGCGGCAGAGGCCAAGGTGAAGAAGGCGGCCGAGATGCTGGAGATCGGCCACCTCCTGCAGCGCAAGCCGCAGGAGCTCTCCGGCGGCCAGAAGCAGCGCGTGGCGATCGGCCGTGCCATCGTGCGCGAGCCGCGGCTGTTCCTGTTCGACGAGCCGATCGCCCATCTCGACGCCAAGCTGCGCGCCCACATGCGCGGCGAGCTGAAGCACCTGCAGCGCGAGCTCGGCACCACGACCATCTACGTGACGCACGACCAGATGGAGGCCCTCTCCATGGCCGACCAGATCGCCGTCATGCACCAGGGCGTGCTGCAGCAGCTCGGCACGCCCGAGCAGATCTACAACCAGCCGGTCAACGAGTGGGTGGCGGGCTTCGTCGGCGACCCGCCGATGAACTTCCTCGACTGCACGCTGGAGAGCCGCGACGGCCGCACCGCCGCCTGCCGGTCCTTCATGCGCGTGCCGCTGACGCCGCAGCATGCCCGGCTGATCGCCGAGGCCGGCGCGCCGGCCAAGCTGCGGCTCGGGGTCCGCCCCGACGACCTCGCCATCGCGCTCGGCGCCGGGGGCGGCGAGGACGGGCTCAGGGGCGAGATCTTCGTGGTCGAGCCGGTCGGCGGCGACACGCTGGTCGACGTCAAGCTCGCCGAGGGCGAGCGCGTGCTGGTCCGCAGCCGCGCCGCCTTCCGCGCCGAGCCCGGCACGCCCTGCACCGTGACGGCCAATGCCGAGCGGCTGCACCTCTTCGCGCCGCAGGACGGGCGCGCCTACTTCTGACCCCTTTCCCATTCGCGAGCACCGGGAGGAGAGCATGCTGCAGCTGAACCGTACGGAGATGAGGGAGGCCTATCGGCGGATGCGCACGATCCGCGAGTTCGAGGAGCGGCTGCATGTCGAGTTCTCGAACGGCCAGATCCCCGGCTTCGTGCATCTCTATGCCGGCGAGGAGGCGAGCGCGGTCGGCGTCTGCCAGCAGCTGCGCGCCGACGGCGACTACATCGCCAGCACCCATCGCGGCCATGGCCACTGCATCGCCAAGGGCTGCGACGTCGAGGCGATGATGCTGGAGATCTTCGGCAAGGAGGGCGGGCTCTGCAAGGGCAAGGGCGGCTCGATGCACATCGCCGACCTCGACAAGGGCATGATGGGCGCCAACGGCATCGTCGGCGGCGGCCCGCCGCTGGTCTGCGGCGCGGCGCTGGCCGCCAAGACGCTCGACACCGGCGGCGTGGCGATCGCCTTCGTCGGCGATGGCGGCTCCAACCAGGGCACCACCTTCGAGGCGATGAACTTCGCCTCGATCCTCAAGCTGCCGGCGATCTTCATCTTCGAGAACAACGGCTACGCCGAATCGACGCCGACCGCCTACTCGGTGCCCTGCGGCGACATCGCCAAGCGCGCCGAGGGCTTCGGCATGCCCGGCAAGATCGTCGACGGGCACGATTTCTTCGCCGTCTACGAGGCGGCGCAGGAGGCGATCGAGCGGGCGCGGGCCGGCGAGGGGCCGACCCTGCTCGAGTTCAAGCTCAACCGCTACTACGGCCATTTCGAGGGCGACGCCCAGACCTACCGCGGCAAGGACGAGGTCAAGCGGCTGCGCGACCAGAAGGACTGCCTCGCCCTGTTCCGCGTGCGGATCACCGAGACCGGCCTGCTCGAGCCGGCCGAGCTCGACGCCATCGACGAGGAGGCCCGGGCGCTGATCGACGCGGCGGTGGTCAGGGCCAAGGCGGCGCCCTACCCGGCGCCCGACAGCCTGCTCACCGACGTCTACAACACCTACTGAGCCTGGGGAGAGAGAACCATGGCGAGAAAGCTTTCCTTCCGGCAGGCGGTCAACGAGGCGCTGTCGCAGGAGATGACGCGCGACCCGCGGGTCATCGTGATGGGCGAGGACGTCGCCGGCGGCATGAAGGCGCCGGGCGAGCAGGATGCCTGGGGCGGGCCGCTCGGCGTCACCAAGGGCCTCTACAGCAAGTTCGGGCCGAAGCGGGTGATCGACACGCCGATCAGCGAATCGGCCTTCATCGGCGCGGCGGTCGGCGCTGCCACGGCCGGCCTCAGGCCGGTCGCCGAGCTGATGTTCGTCGACTTCATGGGCGTCTGCTTCGACCAGATCTTCAACCAGGCCGCCAAGTTCCGCTACATGTTCGGCGGCAAGGCGACGACCCCGGTGGTGATCCGCTGCATGATCGGCGGCGGCTTCCGCGCCGCCGCGCAGCACTCGCAGTGCCTCTACAACGTCTTCACCCACATCCCCGGGCTGAAGTGCGTGGTGCCCTCCTCGGCCTACGAGGCCAAGGGCCTGCTGATCCAGTCGATCCGCGACGACGATCCCGTCATGTTCTTCGAGCACAAGATGCTCTACGACGTCGAGGAGGACGTCCCCGAGGACAGCTACGCGCTGCCCTTCGGCGAGGCCAACGTGCTGCGCGACGGCGACCACGCCACCATCGTGGCGCTCGGCCGCATGGTCGGGCAGTCGATGGTGGCCGCCCAGGCGCTCGCCAAGGAGGGCATCGAGTGCGAGGTGATCGATCCCCGCACCACCTCGCCGTTCGACGAGGACACCATCCTGGAGAGCGTCGAGCGGACCGGCCGGCTCGTCGTGGTCGACGAGTCCAACCCGCGCTGCAGCATGGCGACCGACATCGCGGCGCTCGCCGCCGAGCGCGCCTTCCGCGCCCTCAAGGAGCCGGTCAGGCTGGTCACCGCGCCGCATACGCCGGTGCCGTTCTCGCCGGCGCTGGAGGACCTCTATCTGCCCAACGCCGACAAGATCGCCGCGGCGGTGCGCTCGATCGCCCGGAGCAAGGCGGCGTGAGCGGGGAGATCCAGGCCATCGTCATGCCCAAATGGGGCCTGGCGATGCAGGAAGGCACGCTGCTGAAGTGGCTGGTCTCCGAGGGGGACGCCATCCGGCCGGGGCAGGAGATCTGCGACATCGAGACCAGCAAGATCACCAACGCGCTGGAATCGACCGTCTCCGGCACGCTGGTCCGCCGCGTCGTCGAGGAGGGCACGTTGCTGCCGGTGGGCGCCCTGATGGGCGTGGTGACGGAGGGCGCGGTCGACGGGGCCGCGATCGACGCCTTCGTCGCCCGCTTCGAGGAGGCGTTCGCCGCCGCCGCCAAGGAGCAGGCGGCGGCCGGCCCGAGCAACCGCTCGGTCGAGGTCGGCGGCGTCGCGATCAACTACGTCGCGATGGGCGAGGGCGGCGAGCCGGTGGTCTTCCTGCACGGCTTCGGTGGCGACCTCAACAGCTGGATGTTCAACCAGCCGGAGATCGCCGCGGCCCGCGCCACCTACGCGCTCGACCTGCCCGGCCACGGCGCCTCGGCCAAGCGGGTGGCCGACGGCTCGGTCGCCGGGCTGGCCGGGGTGGTGGCGGGGTTCCTCGACGCGCTCGCCATCGAGCGGGCGCACCTGGTCGGCCACTCGCTCGGCGGCGCCATCGCGCTGGCGCTGGCGCTGGAGCGGCCGGCCCGGGTCGCCTCGCTGACGCTGGTCGCCGGCGCCGGCCTCGGGCCGGAGATCAACATCGACTACATCCAGGGCTTCATCGCCGCCGGCGGGCGGCGCGACATCAAGCCGAAGCTCGAGATGCTGTTCGCCGATCCCTCGCTGGTCACCCGCGACATGATCGACGAGGTGCTGAAGTACAAGCGCCTCGACGGCGTCGACGCCGCCCTCAAGGCGATCGCCGCCGCCGCCTTCGCCGGCGGCCGCCAGGCGACGGTCCTGCGCGACCGGCTGGGCGAGGTCGAGGTGCCGGTCCAGGTCGTGGCGGGCGCCCAGGACCGCATCATCCCGCCGGCCCACGCCGAGGGACTGCCCGGCAACGTCGCCGTGCACCGCCTCGGCAATGCCGGCCACATGCCGCACATGGAGGCGGCCGGCGACGTCAACCGCCTGCTCGCCGCGCTGCCGGGGTAGGAGGCTCCTCTCCCCTTGCCGCGCGGGCCTCAAGCCTCGCCCTGAGCCTGTCGAAGGGCGAGGTCGGCACGGCCGTGCCGCGTCAGCTTCCGCCGCGGACCGCCTGCAGGATGGCGTGGGCGAGCAGCTGCTCGACCGGCTGGCCGTGCTCCGGCGGCTCGCCGAGCACGGTCGCCTTGAAGGCGGCGACGCGCTGGTCGCGGCCGAGCGCCGACAGGCCGGCCCAGGGCTGCGCGCCGCGCTGATGCAGCTCGCAGACGGCGGCATGGTGCAGCCGTGCCGCGTCGCGCCACTGCCGGTCGGTGGTGAGCGGCACGACCCTGCCCGAAACGGCCAGCCCTGCCGCCGACGCCCCATGCCGCATCACCGCTGCCATGGTACCCGCCTCGCATCCTTCGTCGTCGCAGCGGTTAGCATGCCGCCGGCCCCGGGCGATTGATCCAGCGCAACGGCCGGTGCCTCCACCCGTGTCCCGACGGGATATGTGACGCCGATCTCATCTGCCGGCCACCGCCCGGAGAGGTAGCCTGCGGCAGATTGCCCATCGCCGAGACGTCGCTGGTTCGCGTGGCCTCGGTCGAGGCGACGGCGCCCGATGACCCCGCCGCTCGCATTCGCCGGCCGCACGAGCCCGGCGGCGGTTCTGGGAGGCGCCGCCGCCGGCGCTCGGCCGCGCCGGCATGGCCCCGGCAGCACGCCTCCGCCGCATGCCGGGCGGCTTTGGGACATTGTGCATGCAACGTCCTTGAGCGCATCCCCGATCCCGGGCAAGATCGGCCGCCCGCAAGGGCCCGCTTCGACGGGCCGGCGGAACCGGGGACCAAGAATCGCGGAGGGGGCCATGTCCTGTTGGCTGCGGCGTCTGCTGCTGCTCGTCACTGTCGTCGTCGGCTGCGGCTGGGCGGGTGTCTCGCCGCGGGCCGCCCAGGTCACCCTCAACTATCTCGGCTGGTACGACGAGACGATCGCCAAGGTTCTCGACGAGTTCGAGGCGAAGTACCACATCAAGGTGAACTACAAGAACTTCGAATCGAACGAGGAAGCCTTCAACATCATGCGGTCCGATCCGACCGCCTGGGACCTCGTCGCCGGGGACGGATACTGGCCGCAGCGCTATTTCGAGCAGGGCCTGACGCAGGAGTTCGATCCGGCGGGGCTGTCCAGCTGGGGCGAGCTCTATCCCGCGTTCCAGAAGTTCGCGAGCACCACCTGGGCGGGCAAGACCCCGGGCCGGATCGTCGCCTACCCCGGCACCTGGGGGAACTACCAGGTGACGGTGCTGAGCGGCAAGGTGGGCAAGCGGCTCGAGAGCTGGAAGGACCTCTGGGATCCCGCCTACAGGGGACGGATCCTGATCAGCGGCCAGGGCAACGAGATGCTGGCCCTCACGGCGCTCAGCCTGGGGACGCCGCTGAAGTCGGTCTACGACCTCTCGGCCGAGCAGCTCGGGCCCGTCACCGAGCGCCTCATCGCCCTCAAGCCGAATATCCGCAAGATCTATGCGAACGTCGACGAGATCGGCGCCCTGATGAAGCAGCAGGACGCCTGGATCGCGCTGACCTGGTCGGCGGCGATGGCCAACGCGCTCACCGCGCAGGGCATTGCCGCGGAGGCCTATGTGCCGGGCGGCAAGACGGTCGGCTGGGTCAACTGCGTGATGGTGACGGCCGGGACCGAGCACCGCGCCGAGGCCCTGCAGTTCCTCGATTTCCTCTACTCCAAGGGCATGCGCGAGGTGCGCTGGAAGGCGCTGCAGGTCGGGGACCATGTCGCCGAGGCGAACCGGGCCTTCGTCGAGGACCTCAAGGCGAACGGCGAGGCGGCGACCGTCGCCAAGCTCGACATGGAGCATCCCGAGGCGATCTTCGACATGGAGCTGTTCAAGGCTCCGAAGGACCTCGACGCCTATGTGAACGCCTGGAACCAGTGGATGGCCGCTCCCTGAGGCGGCGGCGCAGCGATGGCGGGCGGGGGCCCGGGCCGCAGGCCCGCCCGCCAGGAGAAGGCCGATCTGCCGCCCCGCTGGGGGCTTCTGCCGCTGCTGCCTGCCCTCGCCATCCTGCTGGCTCTCTATGCCGGCCCGCTCGTCCTGATGCTGCTCTACAGCTTCTGGCGGGTGAAGAACTTCCGCATGGTGCCGGACTGGACCCTCGACAACTACGCGGCCTTTCTCTCCAATCCCGCCTATCTGCGGGTCTTCGCCCGGACCGTCGAGATGGCGGCGATCACCACGATCCTGGCGCTGGTCATCGCCTACCCCCTGGCCTGGTTCATCGCCAAGGTGGCGCGCCGCAGCAAGCTGCTGCTCGTCCTGCTGATCGTGATCCCGTTCTGGACGAGCTTCGTGATCCGTGCCTATGCCTGGGCGACGATCCTCGGCGCCCGCGGCCTGGTGAACAGCCTGCTGATCTGGCTGGGGCTGGTTGACGATCCGGTCCAGGCACTGCTCTACAGCCCGACCTCCGTGGTGATCGGGCTGCTCTCGATCTACCTGCCCTTCATGGTGCTGTCGATCTATGCCTCGCTGGAGCGGCTCGACGATCGCCTGATCGAGGCGGCGCGCGACCTCTATGCCGGCACGGCTCGCACCTGGTGCGCGGTGATCCTGCCGCTGACGCTTCCCGGCGCCGTCGTCGGCGCGCTCTTCGTCTTCATCCCGATCCTCGGCGAGTACGTCGTCCCGAGCCTGCTCGGCGGCGTCTCGGGATTCTTCATCACCAACGTGATCGTGCAGCTCTTCGGCCAGTCCGGGCAATGGGGCCAGGGCTCGGCGATCGCCTTCACCATGCTGGCCTTCATCCTCCTGACGCTGTGGCTGCTCCGCCGCTTCGTCCGGACGGATGCGCTGTTCGCGCGATGAGGCGGCCGTCCGTCGCCCGGCTGGGGCTGCTGGCCGTCGTGGTCGTCGGCTTCCTCTTCATCTACCTGCCGATCGGCATGCTCGTGCTGTTCTCGTTCGCCGATTCCAGCTTCGTCGCCTTCCCGATCTCCGGCTTCACCACCCGCTGGTATGCCGAGCTGCTGGCCGACCGCCGCATCCTCGAGGGCGTCGGCAACAGCCTGGTCGTCGGGCTGGTCACCGCCGCGCTCGCCACCGTCGCCGGGACCGGTGCCGCCTTCACGCTGGTGCGGGTGCGCTTCCCCGGCAAGGAGCTGGTGCGGGCGGTGATCCTGATGCCGTTGATGATTCCCGGCATCATGCTCGGCCTGTCGCTGCTCAGCGTCCTCGTCGCCCTGCATGTGCGGCGCGACGTCCTCACCATCATCCTCGGCCATTCGACCTTCACGACCTCGTTCGTGACCATGGTGGTGGCGGCAAGCCTGCACGGGGTCGACCCCGCCCTCGAGGAGGCGGCGCGCGACCTCTATGCCGGCCCGGTCCGCGCCTTCTTCCGCGTCACCCTGCCGCTGATCGCGCCGGGCATGCTCGCCGGGGCGCTGTTCGCCTTCACCCTCAGCTTCGACGAGTACGTCGTCGCGTTCCTGAACTCCGGCACGGCGGCCACGATCCCGATCGTCATCATGGGCATGATGAAGTACGGCCTGTCGCCCAAGATCAACGCGCTGGGTGCCCTGATCTATGCGGCGTCCTTCGTGCTGGCGCTGGCGGCGACCCTGCTGCAGTTCCGCGGCCGCAGGGCGCCGGTCCGGGCGGGCGGCTGACGATGGTGGCCGACCTGGAGCTGTGCGCCGTCGCCAAGCACTATGCGGGATTCAGCGCCGTCGCCGGCGTCGACCTGCGGATCGGCGCCGGCGAGTTCTTCTCGCTGCTGGGGCCGAGCGGCTGCGGCAAGACGACGACCCTGCGGATGGTCGCCGGCTTCGTCCGGCCGAGCGCCGGCCGCATCCTGCTCGACGGTCGCGACATCGCCGATGCGCCGCCCGAGCGCCGGCCCGTGAACATGGTCTTCCAGAGCTATGCGCTGTTCCCGCACATGACCGTCACCGACAACATCGCCTTCGGGTTGCGCAGCCGGGGGCTGCCGCGCCAGACGATCCGCGCGCGGGTGGCGGACGCCGTCTCCATGGCCCGGCTCGAGGGCCTCGAGCAGCGGCACCCGCGCGAGCTCAGCGGCGGCCAGCAGCAACGGGTGGCCCTGGCCCGTGCCCTGGTCAACCGGCCGGAGGTGCTGCTGCTCGACGAGCCGCTCGGCGCGCTGGACCTGCGCATCCGCCGCCACATGCAGATCGAGCTGAAGCGGATCCAGCGGGAGGTCGGGATCACCTTCGTCTACGTCACCCACGACCAGGAGGAGGCGCTGAGCCTGTCCGACCGCATCGGCGTCATGCATCAGGGCCGGCTGGAGCAGGTGGCGACGCCGGAGGCGCTCTATGCCAGCCCCGCCTCGCTGTTCGTCGCCGGCTTCATCGGCGAGATGAACCTGTGGCCCGGCGTCGTCGCCGGCGCCGCCGCCGGCGAGGTCGCCGTCCGGCTGGCGAGCGGCGAGACGGTCCGCGCTCCGCAGGATGGTCGGGCCTACGCGGCCGGCGATCGCGTCACCGTCGCGGTGCGGCCCGAGCACCTGTCCATCGCCGAGGAGCCTGCCGGCCCGGCGGGCAATGCGATCATGGCGACCATCACCGGCACCAGCTTCCAGGGCTTGTCGCGCGCGGTTTTCGCGAGCGGCGGCGGCGGTCTCCCGCTGCAGCTCCACCTTTCCGGCGACGCGGCGGCCGGTGCACCCGCGCCGGGCCAGCCGGTGCGCCTGTGCTGGCGCCCGTCGGTCACCCGGCTCTTTCCGGCCGCCCCGCAGTAGCGGTTGCGGTCGGGGTTCTCTGGCCAAGGGGCCCGCGGATCGGCTAGGAGTGGCGCCGCGCTCTGGGGGGCCCGCCGCCATGATCGACAAGCTGGAGTACCTGATCGCGCTGGCCCGCGAGCGGCATTTCGGCCATGCCGCCGAGATCTGCGGCGTCACCCAGCCGACCTTCTCGGCCGGCATCAAGCAGCTCGAGGATGCGCTGGGGGTGCGGCTGGTGGAGCGCGGCTCGCGCTTCCACAGCTTCACGCCGGAGGGCGAGCGGGTGCTCGACTGGGCGCGGCGCATCGTCGGCGACAGCCGCGCCATGCAGGCCGAGCTGCGCGCGCTGCGCCAGGGCCTGACCGGGCATCTGCGCATCGCCGCGGTGCCGACCGCGCTCGCCATGGTGGCGGCGCTGACCACGCCCTACCGCGCGCGGCATCCCGGCGTCTCCTTCGAGATCCTGTCGCGGACCTCGATCGAGATCCTGGCGCTGCTGGAGAATCTCGAGGCCGATGCCGGCCTCACCTACCTCGACAACGAGCCGGTCGGCCGCGTCCAGGTGGTGCCGCTCTATCGCGAGCGCTACCGGCTGGTGACGGCGGCGGGCAGTCCGCTCGGCGACCGCGACAATGTCTCCTGGGCCGAGGTCGGCGCGATCCCGCTCTGCCTGCTGACGCCCGACATGCAGAACCGCCGCATCATCGACCGCTACCTGCGCGCCGCCGGCTGCGAGCCGGCGCCGACGCTGGAATCCGACTCGATGATCGTGCTGTTCTCGCACATCCGCACCGGCCGCTGGGCCTCGGTGATGCCGGCCACCCTGGTCGACGCGCTCGGCCTGGGCGGCGCCGTCCGCGCCATCCCGATCGAGGGCTCCGAGCCCTACCCGACGATCGGCCTGGTGGTGCGCCACCGGGAGCCGATGACGCCGATGGTCACCGCGCTGATGGCCGAGGCGCGCCGCCTGGCGCCGACCCTCGATCCCGGATGATTTCGCCGTCGATAGATTTTCTCTATCGCAGCACGGAGCCGCTTTATTGATCGGCCCGGCGCGACCCGCGCATCCTCGCAGCCGGCCGGCAGCCGGGCCGGCAGTCGGGCCGGCAGCCGGGCCGGCAGCCGGAAGGAACGCGGGAGCATGCAGGACGAGGCGCCCTGGAGCGCGGAGCAGGCGGCTGCGGTCATCGCCGCCCATCGCGGCCTGGACGGCGCCGCGCTGCCGATGCTGCACGCCCTGCAGCAGGTGCTCGGCTGGATCCCGGACGGCGTCGTGCCGCTGGTCGCCGACGCGCTCAACCTGTCGCGCGCCGAGGTCCATGGCATCGTCACCTTCTACCACGATTTCCGCCGCAGCCCGCCGGGCCGCCACGTGCTCAAGCTCTGCCGCGCCGAGGCCTGCCAGGCGATGGGCGGGGACGATCTGGCTGCCCGCGCCCAGGCGCGGCTCGGCATCGGCTGGGGGGAGACCGCCGGCCGCACGGTCACCCTGGAGCCGGTCTACTGCCTCGGCCTCTGCGCCACCGCGCCGGCGGCGATGCTCGACGGCCGGCCGGCCGGCCGGCTCGATGCCGGCCGGCTCGACGCGCTGATCGAGGAGGCGCGGCGATGACGCCTCGGCTCTACCTGCCGCGCGACGCCGCGGCGCTGGCGGTCGGCGCCGACGCCGTCGCCGCCGCGCTCGAGGCGGCGGCGCGGCGCCGCGGGCTGGCGCTCGAGATCGTGCGGACCGGCTCGCGCGGCCTGTTCTGGCTGGAGCCGATGCTCGAGGTGGCGACGCCCGGGGGCCGCATCGCCTACGGCCCGGTCGCGCCCGGCGACGTCGAGGGGCTGATCGATGCCGGGCTGCTCGAGGGCCGCGCGCCGGCGCTGCGCCTCGGCCGGCCCGAGGCGATCCCCTTCCTCGCCCGCCAGACCCGGCTGACCTTCGCCCGCTGCGGCATCACCGACCCGCTGTCGCTCGCCGAGTACCGCGCGGCCGGCGGCCTCGCCGGCCTGGAGCGCGCGCTGTCGCTTGGCGCCGCCGCGACCCTGGAGGCGGTCATGCAGTCCGGCCTGCGCGGCCGCGGCGGCGCCGGCTTCCCGACCGGCATCAAGTGGCGCACCGTGCGCGAGGCGCCCGGCGCGCCCAAATATGTCGTCTGCAACGCCGACGAGGGCGATTCCGGCACCTTCGCCGACCGCATGATCATGGAGGGCGATCCCTTCGTCCTGATCGAGGGCATGCTGATCGCCGGCCTGGCGACCGGTGCCTCGAAGGGCTTCGTCTACATCCGCTCCGAATACCCGCACGCGGTCGCGACGATGGCGGAGGCGATCGCCGTCGCGCGCCGGTCCGGCCTGCTCGGCCCCGGCGCGCTGGGCGCCGGCCAGCCCTTCGAGATCGAGGTCCGGGTCGGCGCCGGCGCCTATGTCTGCGGGGAGGAGACGGCGCTGCTGGAGAGCCTGGAGGGCCGTCGCGGGATGGTCCGGGCGAAGCCGCCGCTGCCCGCCCATCGCGGGCTGTTCGGCCGGCCGACGGTGGTCAACAACGTCATCTCGCTGGCCTCCGTGCCGGTCATCCTGGCCGAGGGCGCCGCCGCCTATCGCGACCTCGGCCTCGGGCGCTCGCGCGGCACCATGCCGATCCAGCTCGCCGGCAACGTCCGCCAGGGCGGGCTGTTCGAGGCCGCCTTCGGCCTGACGCTGGGCCAGCTGGTCGACGAGATCGGCGGCGGCACGGCGAGCGGCCGGCCGGTGCGCGCCGTCCAGGTCGGCGGCCCGCTCGGCGCCTACTTCCCGCGGGCGCTGTTCGACACGCCCTTCGACTACGAGGCCTTCGCGGCGCGCGACGGGCTGATCGGCCATGGCGGCGTCGTGGTCTTCGACGACCGCGTCGACATGGCCCGCCAGGCGCGCTTCGCCATGGAGTTCTGCGCCATCGAATCCTGCGGCAAGTGCACCCCCTGCCGCATCGGCTCGACCCGTGGCGTGGAGGCGATCGACCGCATCGTCCGCGGCGAGCGGCGGGAGGCCAGCCTGGCGCTGGTCGAGGACCTCTGCCAGACCATGAAGTTCGGCTCGCTCTGCGCGCTGGGCGGCTTCACGCCCTATCCGGTGATGAGCGCGCTGCGCCACTTCCCCGAGGATTTCGCCGCCGCGCCGCTGGCGCAGGCGGGCTGAGGAGGCCGCCCATGCCGCTCGTCGCCGAGACCGACCACGGGACGCCGGCGCCGCACGCCGCCACGCGCGACGTCACGCTGACCATCGACGGCGCCAGGGTGACGGTGCCCGAGGGCACCTCGATCATGCGGGCCGCGGTCGAGGCCGGCATCAGCGTGCCGAAGCTGTGCGCCACCGACAGCCTGGAGGCCTTCGGCTCCTGCCGGCTCTGCCTGGTCGAGATCGCCGGCCGGGCGGGCACGCCCGCCTCCTGCACCACGCCGGTGGCCGACGGTCTGGTCGTCTCGACCCAGAGCGACCGCCTGCGGCAGCTGCGCCGCGGGGTGATGGAGCTCTACATCTCCGACCACCCGCTGGACTGCCTGACCTGTGCCGCCAACGGCGATTGCGAGCTGCAGGACATGGCCGGCGCGGTCGGCCTGCGCGAGGTCCGCTACGGCTTCGCCGGCGAGAACCATCTCGGCCAGGCCAAGGACGAGTCGAACCCCTACTTCGCCTTCGACCCCTCGAAGTGCATCGTCTGCTCGCGCTGCGTGCGGGCCTGCGAGGAGGTGCAGGGCACCTTCGCGCTGACCATATCCGGGCGCGGTTTCGACTCGAAGGTCTCGCCGGGCATGGCCGAGCCGTTCCTCGAGTCGGAGTGCGTCTCCTGCGGCGCCTGCGTCCAGGCCTGCCCGACCGCCACGCTGGTCGAGAAGTCGGTGCTGGAGATCGGCCAGCCCGAGCATTCCGTGGTCACCACCTGCGCCTATTGCGGCGTCGGCTGCAGCTTCAAGGCGGAGATGCGCGGCGAGCAGCTGGTGCGCATGGTCCCGTACAAGGACGGCAAGGCCAATCGCGGCCATTCCTGCGTCAAGGGCCGCTTCGCCTGGGGCTACGCCACCCACCGCGACCGCATCCTGAAGCCGATGATCCGCGAGAAGATCACCGATCCCTGGCGCGAGGTCAGCTGGGAGGAGGCGATCGGCCGCGCCGCGTCGGAGTTCCGCCGCATCCAGGCGACCCATGGCCGCGGCGCCGTCGGCGGCATCACCTCCTCGCGCTGCACCAACGAGGAGACCTTCCTGGTGCAGAAGCTGGTGCGCGCCGGCTTCGGCAACAACAACGTCGACACCTGCGCCCGGGTCTGCCACTCGCCGACCGGCTACGGCCTGAAGGCCGCCTTCGGCACCTCGGCCGGCACCCAGGATTTCGACTCGGTCGAGCAGGCCGACGTGGTCATGGTGATCGGCGCCAACCCGACCGACGGCCACCCGGTCTTCGCCTCGCGGCTGAAGAAGCGGCTGCGCCAGGGTGCGCGGCTGATCGTCGTCGATCCCCGGCGCATCGACCTGGTGCGCACCCCGCATGTCGAGGCCGACTACCACCTGGCGCTGACCCCGGGCACCAACGTCGCGGTGCTCACCGCGATGGCGCACGTCATCGTCACCGAGGGGCTGGTCGACGAGACCTTCGTGCGCGAGCGCTGCGACCTCGAGGCCTTCGGGCACTGGGCCGAGTTCGTCGCCGAGCCGCGCAACGCGCCGGAGGCGCTCGAGGCCGCCACCGGCGTGCCGGCCGCCGCGCTGCGCGGCGCGGCGCGGCTCTACGCCGGCGGCGGCAATGCCGCGATCTATTACGGCCTCGGCGTCACCGAGCACAGCCAGGGCACCACCACGGTGATGGCGATCGCCAACCTCGCCATGGCGACCGGCAATCTCGGCCGGCCCGGCGTCGGGGTGAACCCGCTGCGCGGCCAGAACAACGTGCAGGGCTCCTGCGACATGGGCTCGTTCCCGCACGAGCTCTCCGGCTATCGCCACGTCTCCGACGCCGCCGCCCGCGAGCTCTTCGAATCGCTGTGGGGGGTGCCGATCGATCCCGAG
The DNA here is from genome assembly GCA_046349435.1 of Dongiaceae bacterium. GTDB lineage: Bacteria > Pseudomonadota > Alphaproteobacteria > Dongiales > Dongiaceae > JAXMCI01. The sequence goes on from JAXMCI010000018.1 coordinate 22,849, forward strand.
CCCGGGCTGCGCATCCCCAACATGCTGGATGCGGCGGTCGACGGGTCCTTCAAGGGCCTCTACGTCCAGGGCGAGGACATCGCGCAGTCCGATCCCGACACGCGCCACGTCACCGCCGGGCTGGCGGCGATGGAATGCGTCGTCGTCCAGGATCTCTTCCTCAACGAGACGGCCAGCTTCGCCCATGTCTTCCTGCCCGGCTCGACCTTCCTGGAGAAGGACGGGACCTTCACCAACGCGGAGCGGCGGATCAACCGGGTGCGCCGGGTGATGACGCCGAAGGCCGGGCTGGCCGACTGGGAGATCACGCTGCGGCTGGCCGACGCGCTCGGCCTGCCGATGCGCTACCAGCACCCGTCGGAGATCATGGACGAGATCGCCCGCAGCACGCCCAGCTTCGCCGGCGTGTCCTACGCCAGGCTGGACGCGCTCGGCTCGGTGCAGTGGCCCTGCGACGCGGCGGCGCCGGAGGGCACGCCGGTGATGCATGTCGCCGGCTTCACGCGCGGCCGCGGCCACTTCATGATCACCGAGTACGTGCCGACCGACGAGCGCACCGGCCCGCGCTTCCCGCTGCTGCTGACCACCGGCCGGGTGCTGAGCCAGTACAATGTCGGGGCGCAGACGCGGCGCACCGAGAACAGCGTCTGGCACGAGGAGGACCGGCTCGAGATCCATCCGCACGACGCCGAGCAGCGCGGCATCCGCGACGGCGACTGGGTCGGGCTGGCGAGCCGCGCCGGCAGCACGACGCTGCGCGCCCGGATCACCGACCGGGTGGCGCCGGGCGTCGTCTACACCACCTTCCACCACCCGCTGACCCAGGCCAACGTGGTCACCACCGACTACTCGGACTGGGCGACCAACTGCCCGGAATACAAGGTCACCGCGGTGCAGGTGATGCCCTCCAACGGCCCCTCGGCGTGGCAGGAGAGCTACCGCGTCATGGCCGAGCGGGCGCGCCGCATCGGCCCGCCGCGCGAGGCCGCCGAGTGAGCCTGCCGTCCCCCGTGCAGGTCGCGCCGCGGCACGCCTGGCTGGCCGGCGCGCCGCGGGCCGGCGAGCGCGCCATCCCCGAGGAGACGGCGGTCGCCTTCAGCTACGGGCGCGCCACCCATGCGGTGATGCTGGCGACGCCGGCCGACCTCGAGGATTTCGCGATCGGCTTCAGCCTCTCCGAGGGCGTCGTCGAGCGACCGGAGGAGATCGAGGAGCTCGCGGTGGTGCCGGGTGCCGACGGCATCGAGCTGCGCATGGCGCTGGCCCCGGCGCGGCAGGACGCGCTCGCCGCCGGCCGCCGCTACCGCGCCGGCCCCACCGGCTGCGGCCTCTGCGGCATGGAGAGCCTGGCCGAGGCGATGCGCCCGCCGCCGCGCGTCGCCAGCGAGCTGGTGCTCTCCGCCGGCGCCGTGGCCGCGGCGCTGGCCGCGCTGGCGCCGCGCCAGCCGCTCAACCGGCAGACCCGGGCGGTGCATGCGGCGGCCTTCTGGGAGCCGGGCGCCGGCCTGGTCGCGCTGCGCGAGGATGTCGGCCGGCACAACGCGCTCGACAAGCTGGCGGGCGCGCTGGCGCGGGCCGCCGTGCCCGCCGCGCGCGGGCTGGTGCTGCTGACCAGCCGCGTCTCGGTCGAGATGGTGCAGAAGGCGGCCCGGCTCGGCGCCCCCGTCCTGGTCGCCGTCTCGGCGCCGACCGCGCTCGCCGTGCGCACCGCCGAGGCGGCCGGCATCACGCTCGTCGCGGTCGCTCGCGACGACGGCTTCGAGCTCTTCACCCATCCCCAGCGCATCGCCATGAGCGCCGTCGACCATGTCGCCTGAGAAGCTCGTCCACATGGCCAACCAGATCGGCCGCTTCTTCGCCGCCCAGGGCGAGGCCGACGCCGACGCCGGCATCGCCGACCACCTCGAGAAGTTCTGGGAGCCGCGCATGCGCCGCGCCATCCTGGCGCATCTCGCCGCCGGCGGCGCCGGCCTCGACCCGCCGGTGCGCCGCGCCGTCGAGCGGCTGAAGGTGCCGGCCACCCCGTAGCTAGGCTAGAGTGGCTCCCCGGCCTCGACCAGGCCGAGCTTGATCTTCGCCGCCAGCTCGAGCTTCGCGGGATTGACCGCGATGTGGCTGCCCATGGTGCGCGCGTCGCGCAGGCAGGCTCCGAAGATGCTGCGGGCCGGCGCGACCGAGCTGCTCACGACCTCGCAGACCGCCTCGACGATCTCGATGGCGGTGAGCGAGGCGTGGATGTTCGCCGAGATCAGCGCGACCAGCAGCTCCGAGGGTAGCGCCGGGCTGCCCTCGGCGGCCTTCCAGACCGCCTCCAGCACTTGCTCGACCGCCGCCTTCGCGGCGAGCCAGGCGGCCTCGGACCGCATGATCCGGCGCTGCACCCAGGCATTCCGGCAGAGCAGCTCCGCCGAGCGGGCGATCGTCTTGCGCATGGCCAGCGTCTGCGCCTCGTCGAGCGCGCGGCGCGCGATGCCCAGCTGCACGGCGGCGACCGCCGTGGCGATGGGCCAGTAGCCGTTGCCGGCGGCGATCGACATCGGGCCGCGGTCGATCGGTCCGGGCCGCTCGATCACGAACGTCCAGCTCTCCGGGACCTCCTGTGGCTCGACCACGATGCTGTGGCTGCCGGTGCCGATCATGCCCATGGTGTCCCAGTCCTCCTCGACGCGCACCCGGCTGGCCGGCATCAGCACGAAGCGGCCCGGCGGCGATTCCGCCCCGGCGCGGTCCGGCGCGAAGCGGGCATAGCCGCCGACCCAGGTGGCGCCCTGGCAGCCGCTGCAGAATCCCCAGCGCCCGGCGACCCGCAGACCGGCCGGCGTGCGCTCGAGCAGGCCGATGCCGTTGTCGGACGAGGCGATATAGGCACCGGGGTCGCGCAGGAGCGCCGCCGCGAAGGCGTCGTCGCCTGCAGCGACATAGGTTGCCACGTCCCCCGCTCCCTGCGTCACCACCCAGGCGAAGGACGGCTCCCAGCGCGCCATCGCGACGCCGGCCCGGAACCAGTCGGCGGGGGCATGGCCGAGACCGCCGAGGTGCTTGGCCAGCATCTGCCGGAACAGCATCGCCTCGCCGGCCCGCCTGAAGAGGTCGGCCGGAATGCGCCTGGCATGGGCGAGCTCCTCGCGCCGGCTGTCCGCTTCCCGCGCCAGGGCGATCGCGGACGTCTCGGGATCGTCGGTCATGAGGGGCCGCCTGTGGGGCTGTCGATCCGGGCGATGGCCGGCGGGCGCAGCGCGCCCGCCCAGGGCTTGCGGATCACCCAGTGGCGCGCGAGATCGATGCGCGCGGGGCGCGGCCCGCCGGCGAAGCGGGCGGCGGCCTCGGGCCAGATGTCTGGCGGCGGCTCCCCGAGCAGCCGGCGATAGCTCGCCAGCGTGCGGGCGTACCAATCGCGGATCCGGGCCGCCTCCTGCCGCCCGCCCCGGCTCGGCTCGTGGTGGATCCGCCGGCCCAGCACCAGGGGGCAGAAGCGGTCCCAGTAGGAGCGCGTCTGCAGCAGGTGCAGGTGCCAGGCCTGATCGACCGCATCCGACGGCGCCACCGGGTGACCGGCAGCCACGGCGAGGAACATGAAGCGCCGATACTCCTCCACGACCCGGGCGGCGTGGCTGCGCGTCCAGCGATTCTCGCGGGCCAGCCGGGCGACGAAGCCGACGGCGGCGCCCGGCTCCTCGAGAGCAAAGGCGCGGATGCCGGCGAGCAGGCCGGCATTGCCGGTCGCGGGGGGCGGCGCTGCGGATGCGGCGGCGGCATCGGGCATGGCGAGGTTCCTCCAACGATCGCTGAGAGCGCATCCGCAATCGTCATGCCACAGGCGGGATCGGCGGCCTCGGCGGCCTCGCGGCAAGGGCGGCCGGTCGGATGCGCCGGCGATGTGCAGGATCACGGTCATGGTCCTTCCCGTCGTTGCCGCCGTCGCACCGGCGGCCTCGGCGAGGATTCGCCGACAGGGCGGCGACCGGTCGGCGGCTCGCCGTCAGGTCCGGTGTGCCGTCCGGCTCAGCCCGTGGCGGCGCATCCGGTCGTTCAGCGTCCGGACGGGCAGACCCAGCTCGTCTGCGACCGCCTGGATGCGGCCCTGGTGGCGGGCAAGCGCCTGCTCGATCAGGCAGCGCTCGAACGCGTCGAGCTGCTGCGCGAGGCTCTGTGGCCTCTCGCCGGCAACCGACGCCAGGCCGGCGAAGCTGCCGCCCGCGCGGTGCAGCCCCAGCACGTAGCGCTCCGCGGCATTGCGCAGCTCCCGCACGTTGCCCGGCCAGTCATGGCTCATCAGCGCCCGGAGGTCGTCGGCGCCCGGCCGCGGCGGCTGCCGTCCGTGCCGCGCCGCCAGCTCCAGCACGAAGGCCTCGAACAGCAGCGGGATATCCTCCCGGCGCTCGCGCAGCGGCGGAATGCGCAGCTCGGCGACGTCGAGCCGGTAGAACAGGTCCTGGCGGAACGCGCCGGCGGCGGCGGCGGCCAGCAGGTCCTTCTGCGTTGCCGCTACCACCCGGAAGTCGGTCGACACCGGCTCGTTCGAGCCCAGCCGCTCCACGACCCTCTCCTGCAGGGCGCGCAGCAGCTTGCCTTGCAGCGCGAGCGGCAGGCTGTCGACCTCGTCGAGGAAGAGCGTCCCGCCATGGGCGTGCTCGAGCCGGCCGGCCCGACGCCGGGCAGCGCCGGTGAAGGCCCCCGCCTCGTGCCCGAACAACTCGCTCTCGACCAGGCTCTCCGGCAGCGCCGCGCAGTTTACCGGCACGAAGCGTCGCTGCCGCCGGCCGCCGAGCTCGTGCAGCGCACGGGCGACCACCTCCTTGCCGGTGCCGGTCTCGCCGATCACCAGGACGTTGGCGTCGGTATCGGCGATGGCGGCGACCGCCCGCCGCAGCGCCTCGATCGCCGCCGAGCCGCCCAGCAGCCTCGCCTCGAGCCCGGCCTTGTGCTGCAGCGCCGCCCGCAGCGCCCGGTTCTCCAGCACCAGCGCCCGGGCCTGGAGGGCGCGGCCGACCATCTCGCGCAGCCGGGCCGCCTCGTAGGGGCGCTGGATGAAGTCGTAGGCGCCGTCCCGCATCGCCTCGACGGCCATGGCGATGTCGCCATAGCCGGTCACCAGGATGACGGGCAGCTCCGGGTCGGCGGCGCGGGCCCGCCGCAGCAGCTCGAGGCCGTCCATGCGCGGCATCTTGATGTCGGCGACGAGGATGCCGTCGAAGCCGCCGGCGAGCCGGGCTACCGCTGCCGGGCCGTCGGCCAGGGCGATGGTGCCGCTGCCGACGCCGTCAAGCTGCTGGGTCAGCAGGTCGCGGTTCACCGGATCGTCGTCGACGACCAGGATGCCGACGGCGGTCATGCTGCCATGCCGGGCGCCGGGCCCGCCCGGCCGGCGTGGGCCATCGGATGCACGATCGGCAGGGTCAGCGTGAAGACCGTGCCGACGCCGGGCCGGCTCTCGACGGAGATGGCGCCGCCCATGCGCTGCGCGAACTGGCGGCAGATCGCCAGCCCCAGGCCCGTCCCCTCGCGGCGGTGAGCCTCGACGCGCTCGAACTCCTGGAAGATGCGCGCCTGGTCGGCGGGGTCGATGCCGATGCCGGTATCGGCGACCAGGATCTCGACGTGGTCGTCCCGGCGGCGGGCCGTCACCGTGATGCTGCCCTGGTCGGTGTACTTCTCGGCATTGGTCAGCAGGTTGCGCAGCACGCGCCGCAGCTTGTCGTAGTCCTGCAGCAGCGGTGGCAGGTCGGGGAGCAGCTCGCAGGCGAGGCGGATGCCGTTACGCTGGACGAGCGGCTCGATGGTGGCGCAGCAGGCCTCGACCAGGGGCGCCAGGCTGAACCAGCCACATTTGAGCCGATCCTCGCTGGCGTAGTCGATCAAGCTCGCGATCAGATCGTTGAGCTCCTGCCCCTGGCCACATAGCTTCTTAAGGTTGTCCCGCTGTACCGGCGGCAGCTGCTCGCCGGCTTTCTCCAGCACCAGGCCGGCAAAGCCGAGGATGGTGTTCAGCGGGTTGCGCATGTCGTGGTGGACCGCGTTGAGAAACCTCGACTTGGCGAGGTTCGCCTCGGCCGCTTGTTCGAGCGCCGCCTTCAGCCGCTCGGTGAGGCGGACCAGCTCCGCGGTGCGCGCCCGCCGGGCCAGCAGGTAGCTCCCCGCCAGCACCAGGAGCGCGGCGGCGAGCAGCACCAGCGCTGCGTCCCGGAAGGCCGCGCCGTAGACGGGCGCGGTCGCCGCAGCCGCGAACAGCCGCCACTCATGGCCCGGCACGGCGACGATCCGGCCGAGCATCGGGTCGCCCGCCAGGGACAGGAAGGCGTCGCGGCCCGGCTGAAGGTCGTGGCCGGCGAGGAGCGGCGGCCGGTCGAGGTACTCGGGGAGGTACTGCCGCTCGCCCCGGAGCCGTTCGCGGTCTTCGGGACGCAGCGGCTGCAGCGGCCGGTACTTCCACGCGGGGATGTCCGACAGGAAGATCATCCCCGCCGCATCAACCAGCCCGACTCGCCCGCCGGAGGCCGACCAGGACTTCTCGAGCGGCGACAGGTCGACCTTGGCCACGGCAACGCCGATGGCCGGGCCGGCCGCGTCGATCCGGCGCGCGATGTAGTAGCCGGGAATGCCGCTGGTGGCGCCGATGGCATAGTAGCGGCCCTCGCCGTCTCTCATCGCATCCTTGAAATAATTGCGAAACCAGTAGGACTTGCCGACCCGGCTGTCCGGTTCGCGCCAGTTGCTCGAGGCCAATGTCAGCCCGGCCGCATTCATCACGAAGAGGTCGTGCGTGCCGGCTGCGGTGCTGACGACCTCGAGATAGCGATTGGCCACGTCGACCGCGGCGTCGTCGGGAGCCCGCAGCAGGCGGCCGATGCGCTCGTCCTGGCCTACCACCGAAGGCAGGTAGCGGAAGCGATCGGCTTCTGTGGCGACGGTGCCGGCCGCCAGCGAAAGCCCCCCGTCGAGGTCGGCGCCCAGCCGCGCCATCCCGTCCTGGAAGGCGATGTACCACGCCGCCGCGGCCGCGCTGACCGAAGCGCTCAGCAACACCGCCAGCAGGAGCCGGAAACGCATGTTCGAACGGCGCTCCTGTCGGATCTGCCCCGCTGACGCGCAGAGCGAAACACAGGCAAGAGAACGAAACTGCGCAACCCGGTGCCTGCACATTATATGCCATAATTGTTCACTGCGGCATTGAAGTTTGAATCCTGCGGAATGGCGGATTTCCGCCGGACTCGCCGGCAGGATCCGGCGGTCAGCCGCCGATGCCGGCATGATTCCGCCGGCGTCGCGGCGCGTGGCATGCCCCGCGCAACGGGCCGGTGGAAGGGCCCGGCTCGCCGGCCGCATCGAGCGGCCGCCACGGTCGGGCGGGAGGGCGATCGATGTCGACGAGCGGTCGGGTACTGGCGGGGATCGCGATCGGCGTGGCTGGCCTGGTGCTGGCACATCATGGGCACGCGTTCGGCCGGACGGTCGCGCTCTTCGCGTTCTTCGCCGCCGCTGCCGCCATCCGGCGCGGCTTCGGCGTCCACGCGACCGCGGGCGAGGACGGCGCCTCGGCGCAGTGCGACGGCGACAGCGGTTGCGGCGGCGACGGCGGTTGCTGCGGCGACGGCTGCAGTGGCTAGATGCCGCGGTCGAGGCGGCTGACCTCGACCAGATCGGTGACGCTGCGCAGCCGCTGCGGCCCGAGCGGGGTGAGGCTGAAGCGACCGGCGAGGCGCCGGGCGCTTTCCGGGCAGACCAGGATTTCTCCCGCCTTGGCGAGGCCCGCCAGGCGGGCGCCCAGATTGGCGACGAATCCCTCCGCCGTGTAGACCCAGCGGACGTCGCGCAGCCCTTCGAACTTGGTCGAGCCGACGGCGGCGGTACCCGAGCTCAGCCCGATATGGACGGCGATCGGCGGCCCATCCCCGGCCGCGTTCAGCTCCGCCGTGGCCGCCATCAGCGCCAGCGCGGTCTCGGCGGCCTTGCGGCTGTGGCCGGCCGGGTCGGCCTGGTGGAAGATGGCGAGGAGCCCGTCTCCGGCGGTGCTGCTGATGTCGCCCTCGAAGGCGCGGATGCGATCGAGGAAGGCGGAGAAGTAGCGCTCGACCAGCCGCGACAGCGCATCGGCCGGCATGGTCGCGCTGAGCGCCGTGTAGCCGGAGATGTCGGCGAACAGGTATGCCGCATCCTGCTCGCGCTTCTCCAGCTCGGGCGCCGCCGGGTTTGCGGCGACCAGCCGGCGGACCACGTCCGGCACGAACTTGGCATAGTGGTCGCGCACCTGGACGACCTGCCGCAGGGCCGCATCCACCGCCCGCCTGGCCCGCAGGGCGGCCCGGATGCGGGCCTGCAGCTCGCGGTCGTCGACCGGCTTGGTGAGGAACTCGTCGGCGCCCGCCTCAAAGCCGCGCACGCGGTCGTCGATGGCGTGCAAAGCCGTCATCATCACGACATGGACGAGCTGCGTGCGGTCGTCGGACTTGAGGCGGCGACAGGTCTCGAAGCCGTCCATCACCGGCATCAGCACGTCGAGGATCACCAGGCTGGGCGCCCCCTGCGCGACCCGCTCCAGGGCCTCCCGGCCGTTGCGTGCCTCGATCGGGCGATAGCCCAGCCCCTCCAGCTTCTGCACCAGGATGTCGCGGTTGAAGGGATCGTCATCGACGATCAGGATGGTGGCGGGCTCGCTCATGCGGCCTCTCCGGAGTCCGTCCCGAGCAGCCGGCGCAGCGTCTCGAGCAGCAGGGCATCGTCGATCGGCTTCGCCAGGAAGGCGGCGCAGCCGATTGCCATAAGCGCCGCGCGGTCGATCCCTGCCAGGTTGGCGCTCACCGCGACGACCGGGATATGGGCGAGCGCCGGGTCCGCCTTGATCCGCCGGATGGCCTCGCGTCCGTCGACCCTGGGCAGCCAGAGGTCCATCAGGATCAGCGCCGGCCGCTCCCGCCGCGCCGCCTCGACCGCCTCGGCGCCGTCCTCGGCCAGCAGCACCTCGCAGTGCGGCGCCAGCCGCTGGGCGAGATAGTCGCGGTTCGGCGGCGAATCGTCGACCACCAGGATGCGGGGCCGCTCCCCCGCCGGCGGCGCGACCCAAGAGGCCGCGCGCGGCGCCGCCGGGAGGCCGGCCGGCGACCTGGCCGCCTCGGGATGCACCATCGGCACGGAAAGCGTGAAGACCGACCCCTCGCCGCGGCGGCTCGTCACGGCGATCCGGCCGCCCATGCGCAAGGCGAACTCGCGGCAGATCGCCAGCCCCAGCCCGGTGCCCTCGCGGCGTTCCTCGGGACCCTCGACGCGCTCGAACTCCTGGAAGATGCGCTCCTGGTCGGCGGGATCGATGCCGATGCCGGTATCGGCGACCAGGATCTCGACGATCTCGTCCCGGCGGCGTGCCGTCACCGTGATGCTGCCGCTGTCCGTGTACTTCTCGGCGTTGCTCAGCAGGTTGCGCAGCACCCGCCGCAGCTTGTCGTAGTCCTGCAGCAGCGGCGGCAGGTCGGGCGGCAGCTCGCAGGCGAGGCGGATGCCGCGGCGCTGGGCGAGCGGCTCGATCGTGGCGCAGCAGGCCTCGACCAGCGGCGCCAGGCCGAACCAGCCGCTCTTCAGCCGGTCCTCGCTGGCGTAGTCGATCACGCTCTCCACCAGCTCCTTGAGTTCCCGCCCCTGCCCGGACAGCTTCTCGAGGTTCCGCCGCTGCACCGGCGGCAGCCGGTCGCCGGCGTGCTCCAGCACCAGGCCGGCATAGCCGAGGATGGCGTTCAGCGGGTTGCGGATGTCGTGGCTGACCGCGTTGAGAAACCGGCTCTTGCCCTGGTTCGCCGCCTCGGCCCGGTGCTGCGCCTCGGCGGCCGCGGTCAGCGCCGCCTGCAGCTCCGCGGTGCGTCGCTCGACCAGCTGCTCGAGGGCGTGGCGGTGGAGCGCGAGCTCGACCTCGGCCTTCTTGCGCTCGGTGATGTCGCCATAGATATGGATGAGCTGGCCACCCGGCATCCGGCTGCGCTTGATCTCGACCCAGGTGCCGTCGGCCCGCCGCACCTCGATCTGCCGGACCGCCTGCTGGCGCGCGCGGTCGAGCCGCTCCTGGAGCTGGCGGGCGGGGTCGCCCGGGCCATAGTCCCCGCGCGCGATGTTGAAGCGCAGGATATCGGCGAAGGGGCGGCCGCGCCGGACCAGGGACTCCGGGTAGCTGTTGAGCCGCAGGTACGGGCTGTTCCAGGCGGCCAGGCGCAGCTCCTGGTCGAACACCGCGACGCCGACGCTCATGTTCTCCAGGATGCGGCGCAGCTCGTCGGCCTGGCGAGTCTCGCCCCGGACGCGATGGAAGAAGGCGCCGGCCAGCAGCAGCGCGGCCGCCAGCAGGACCAGCGCTGCCCCCAGCCCCGCCGCCACCTCGACGGGAGCGACAGGATAGGCGCCGACGGCGCGCCAGCCCTCGCTCGGAATGGCGGCGATCCGCAGCAGCATCGAGCTGCCGCCATGGTCGATGATGACATCCTCGCCGCCGGGCGTGGGAGCGGCGCCAAGCAGCGCGGGCCGCTCGAGCGTGCCCGGGTCGAACTGCCGCTCCCGTAGGATGCGTTCGCGCGCCGCATTGGCGAGCGGAACCAGCGGCCGCAGCTTCCAGCCGGCCTCGCTCGACAGGATGATCATGCCGGCCTGATCGACCACCGCCGCGATCTCGCCGGCATCGCGCCAGGCGCGCTCGAGCGGGCTCATGTCGACCTTCACCGCCACCACGCCGAGCGGCGCCGCGTCCGTGCCGACCCGCGCCGCGAGGTAGTAGCCGGGGCGGCCGGTCGTCACCCCCTGGGCGTAGTAGTGGGCGCCGCCGGCGGCCAGCGCGTCGCGAAAGTAGGGGCGGAAACCGTAGTCCTTGCCCTTGAAGGTCTGCGGCTCGCGCCAGTTGCTGGCGGCGAGCGTCCGGCCGCCTGTGTCCATGACGTAGAGCGCCTCGGCTCCGGCGGCGCGGTTGACCGTCTCGAGGTAGCGGTCGGCGGCAGCGATCCGCTCGGGATCGCCGGGCTGGCTCAGCAGGGCGATGATGCGCTCGTCCTGCGCCGCGACGAAGGGCAGGGTGCGGAAGCGCTCCACCTCGGTGACGACGGTGCGGGCCTTCAGCGAGAGGCGCTCATCGGCCCGCTCGCGCAGAGCGGCCATCTGCCAGCGGCCGACGGCGAGCCAGGCAGCCAGCGCGACGGCAATGGCGGCGGCGATCAGCAGGAGCGGCAACAGGGTCCGCATCCGGTCCAGTGCGAGCCCCCGCCGAGGCGGTCGCGGGAACCCGGCGGGCGGCTGCGGCGGGGACATCGAGCCATCGCCGGCCGCGATCGCATGGGTCGCGCGATACCGCCTCACCGAGGCCAGCCTCCCGCCCCTCGCGCGCCAGCTGCCATGGACCGGTCGGTGAGATCCTTCATGATCCCCTCGCGTGTGACGAGATCCGTTGGGGAAGGATGCGAGCAAGTCGCGTGCCAGCCGCCGGCACCCCCGGCGCAGCCCTTCGCCGGCGCGCCGGCTCGGGTCCGCCGGTACGCTGCTCTTGGCCGGTACGCTGTCGGCAAGGGCGGGTTGTCCGCCCAGCGCCGCCGGGCAGGGACCGCGGTCGCTCGCGGCAGGATGCTGTCGGGGGTGATCCGACAGCCGCGCTCGCTATGGATCGCGAGCGATCAGCTCCGCCCCCTGGCGCGCCGGCGCCTCGGCCGGCCGGTGTTCCGGCGTCGTCCTGCCCGCAAGCCGGCTGCAGCGGCCCGCGTCGGCGGTTCCCTCGGCCGGCGAGCAGCGCACGCCCATGGCCGCCGCGCTCCCGCCGGACCTCCGGTTCGCCGGGCCGGCGGGTGCGGGAGCGCCGGCTCGAGGTCGCGCCGGCAGCCCTACCACATCCGGATGCGCTGCTCCGGCGGCAGGTAGAGCTTGTCGCCGGGCTTCACGTCGAAGGCCGCGTACCAGGCATCGACGTTGCGCACCACGTCGGGGCGGACCTTCGAGGGCGAATGCACGTCGATGCGCAACAGCTGCACCATGGCCGCCTCCCGAACCTTCTCGCGCCAGGCCTGGGCGAATCCCAGGAAGAAGCGCTGGTCGCCGGTGAGGCCGTCGATCACCGGTGCCGGCTTGCCGCCGAGCGAGCGGTGATAGGCGTCGTAGGCGACCAGCACGCCGGCGAGGTCGGCGATGTTCTCGCCGAGCGTCAGCTGCCCGTTGACATGCTGTCCCGGCAGCACCTCGTAGGCCGAGTATTGCGCCACCAGATTCTCGCTGGCCGCCTTGAAGCGGGCGGCGTCCTCGGGGGTCCACCAGTTCGCCATCCGGCCCTCGGCGTCGAACTTCTGGCCCTGGTCGTCGAACAGGTGCGAGATCTCGTGGCCGATCACCGCGCCGATGGCGCCGTAGTTGACGGCGTCGTCCGCGGCGGGATCGAAGAACGGGGGCTGCAGGATCGCCGCCAGGAAGACGATCTCGTTCCATTGCGGGTTGGCGTAGGCATTGACCTCGAAGGGCGCCCTGCCCCACTCCGTGCGGTCAACCGGCTTGCCGAGCTTCTGCAGCTCGCGGGCCCGCAGGAACGCGATGCCGCGCTGCACGTTGCCGAGCGCGTCGCCACGCTCGACCACCAGCCCGGCATAGTCCTTCCATGTGTCGGGATAACCGATCTTGCGGGTCAGCCTGGCGATCTTCTGCCGCGCCGCCGCCCGGGTCGACGGCGCCATCCAGTCGAGCCGCGCCAGCCGGGCGTCGAAGGCGGCGAGCAGGTTGTCGACCAGCGCGTCGATGTCCGCCCTGGCCTGCGGCGGGAAGTGGCGGGCGACGTAGATCCGGGCCACCGCGTCGCGCAGCACCAGGCCGGTGGCGCCGACCGCCTGCTCCCAGCGCGCCGGCGGCTCCTGCTGGCCGCGCAGGACCTTGTCGTAGAAGGCGAAGCGCTCGTCCTCGAACGCCTGGGGCAGGAAGGTCGCGGTGTCCTTCAGCAGCGCATAGGTCAGGTAGTCGCGCCAGGCCGGCAGCGGCTCCCCGGCGACCAGCCTGGCGATGCCGGCGATGGCCGAGGGCGACTCGACATTGACCTCGGCCTGGCCGGCGCAGCCGGCCGCCTCGAGGAAGACGGCCCAGTCGACGCCGGGGAAGCGCGCCGCGAGCTCGGCGGTGGGCATGCGGTTGTCGGTCTTCTCGACGTCGCGCAGATCGGTGGACGGCCAGTGCGCGGCGGCGATCTTGGTCTCCAGCGCCTGGATGCGCTCGGCCCTGGCTTCGCTGTCGGGAATGCCGGCGAGCGCCAGCAGGCGGGCGATGTGCTGGCGATGCTGGGCCCGCACGGCCGCGAAGCCCTCCTCGAGGTAGAAGTCGCGGACGTCGAGCGACAGCCCTCCGGCGGAGATCTCGAGAACCATCCTCGACGGATCCGCCCGGTCGATCGCCGGGGCGACCTTCAGGGGGCGGGCGCCGAAGCCGTTGTTGTCGGCGCCCAGCAGGCGCGACAGGTCCTGGACGCTCTGGACGGCGGCGATGCGGTCGAGCCCGGGCTTGAGCGGCGCCAGGCCGAGCTTGCCGATCGTCGCCTGGTCCATGAGGGCGGCGTAGAAGTCGCCGATCTGGCGCCGCTCGCTGCCGGCCGCCGCCTGCCCGTCGGCGGCCGCCTCCTCGAGGATCGCGTGCAGCTGCTCGGCCGCCTGATCCGCCAGCCCCGGGAAGCCGCCGACGCTCAGCCGGTTGGCGGGGATCACCACGGTCCTGTCCCACTGGCCGTTGGCGTAGTCGTAGAACTCGTCGCCCGGCCGGGCGCTCTTGTCCATCCCGGCGAGGTCGAAGCCCCAGGCGCCGATCGCGGGCTTGGCCTGCTGCGCTCCCGCCGCGGACGGGCTCAGCGCCGCCAGCAGCAGGAGGAGGGCCATCTTCGGGCGGATCGTCCCCGCGATTCTCTCCGGCATCGTCGCTGATCCTCCGTCGGGCGATTGCTTGGCGGTCTCCCGGTTTACCGAAGCGGCCCGTCGACCGGCCAATGAGTTTTCTTGTGCCGCCGCGAGGAAAGCTCATCGCCGGCCGCGGCCGGGGAGGGTGCGGCAGCGGTCTGCAGCGAGGGCCGCCGACGGCCGAGGCGGCGCCGGCCGATCCCTCCATGGTGCCCGGCCCGACCTCCGGCCGGCTCTCGCCGGAATCGCGGCGGGGAACGGAACGCCGGGCCGGTCGCCGGGTTCAGCCGTGGCAATCGCAGCGCAGGGAGCGGGCTCATGGCGACGCAGGACGGATTCGACACCGACGCCGGCAAGGGCGGCGAGACCCACCAGCATGTCCCGGCCGGGGGGCCGCATGGCGGCGAGGGGCACCTGACGACCAACCAGGGCATCCGCGTCTCGGACAACCAGAACCAGCTCAAGGCGGGGCCGCGCGGGCCGGTGCTGCTCGAGGACTTCGTCCTCCGCGAGAAGATCTTCCACTTCGACCACGAGCGGATTCCGGAGCGCATCGTCCACGCCCGCGGCTCGGCGGCGCACGGCTTCTTCGAGACCTACGAATCGCTCGCCGACCTGACCCGGGCCGACCTGTTCCAGCGGGCCGGCGAGCGCACCCCGGTCTTCGCCCGCTTCTCGACCGTGGCCGGCGGCGCCGGCTCGGTCGACACGCCGCGCGACGTGCGCGGCTTCGCGGTCAAGTTCTACACCAGGGAGGGCAACTGGGACCTGGTCGGCAACAACATCCCGGTCTTCTTCATCCAGGACGCGATCAAGTTCCCCGACCTGATCCATGCCGCCAAGATGGAGGCGGACCGCGGCTTCCCGCAGGCCGCGACCGCGCACGACACCTTCTGGGACTTCGTCGGGCTGATGCCGGAATCGATGCACATGATCATGTGGGCGATGTCCGACCGCACCATCCCGCGCTCGCTGCGCACCATGCAGGGCTTCGGCATCCACACCTTCCGCCTGGTCGACGCCGAGGGCCGCTCGACCTTCGTCAAGTTCCACTGGAAGCCGAAGCTCGGGCTGCAGTCGACGCTGTGGGACGAGGCGGTGAAGATCGCCGGCGCCGATCCCGACTATCACCGCCGCGACCTGTTCGAGGCGATCCGGCGCGGCGACTTCCCGGAATGGGAGCTCGGCATCCAGGCCTTCGACGAGGCGTTCGCCGCCGGCCTGCCCTACGACGTGCTCGACGCCACCAAGATCATCCCGGAGGAGGTCCTGCCGGTGCGGCCGGTCGGCCGCATGGTGCTCGACCGCTGGCCGGACAACTTCTTCGCCGAGACCGAGCAGGTCGCCTACTGCCCGGCCAACGTCGTGCCCGGCATCGACTTCTCGAACGACCCGCTGCTGCAGGGACGCCTCTTCAGCTATCTCGACACCCAGAAGAGCCGGCTCGGCACCGCCAACTTCCACCAGCTGCCGATCAATGCCGCGAAGTGCCCGGTGGCGAACTTCCAGCGCGACGGCCAGATGCAGATGCTGGTGCCCAAGGGCCGCGCCAACTACGAGCCGAACAGCCTGGCCGCGGCCGGCGAGCCGGGCGGTCCCCGCGAATGCCCGGTCACCGGCTTCCGCAGCTTCGCCGCGACCGAGGCGGGCGACAAGCTGCGCATCCGTCCGGAGAGCTTCGCCGATCACTACAGCCAGGCGCGGCTGTTCTTCCGCTCGCTCGATGCGGCGGAGCAGGCCCATCTCGCCTCGGCGCTGGTCTTCGAGCTGTCGAAGGTCGCGCTCGAGACGGTGCGCGGCCGCGTGCTCGCCAACCTGGTCAATGTCGATCCGGATCTCGCTGCCCGGGTCGCCGATGGGCTCGGCGCGGATCTGCCCGAGGCCGCGCCGGCCGCCGCGCCGGTGCAGGATCTCGAGCCTTCGCCGGCGCTGCGCCTCATCCGCGGGCCGCACGAACGGCACACCCTCGAGGGACGCACCGTCGGCATCCTGATCGCCGACGGCTCCGACGCCACCCTGGTCGGGACGGTGGCCGAGGGCGTCCGCGAGGCCGGCGGGCGGGCCATGCTGATCGCGCCGAAGGTCGGCGGGGTCACGCTCTCCGACGGCTCCGCGGTCACCGCCCACGGCCAGCTCGCCGGCACGCCCTCCGTACTGGTCGACGCCGTGGCGCTGATCCTGTCGGAGGAGGGCTGCGCCCTGCTGCTGAAGGAGGCGGCGGCGGTGCAGTTCGTGATGGACGCGTTCGGCCATCTCAAGGCGATCGGGGCGACGCCGGAGGCGCAGCCGCTGCTCGACAAGGCGGGCGTCGACCCGGATGACGGGGTGACCGGCCTCGAGGAGGGCTTCCTCGCCGCCGCCGGGCGGCGCTACTGGGACCGCGAGCCGAAAGTCCGGACGCTCGCCTGAGGCGGGGGGCGGGGCGGCACTGTTGCCGTAAGCGGCCGGTCAGGCACGCCGGCCAGAGTGGCCGCCTCGCCCTCTCCCCAACCCTGACATCGGGGGCGACGTGTCGCGCCGCCGGGGTGCCGTTTGCCCGGCGAACGCACGAGGCCGGCGAAAGGTGCGACGCTTGCCGGCGTCACGCCGCCCGCTCCGGCGTGCTCCGGCGCGGCAGCAGCGGAACGGCCTCGCACAGCACCGCCGCCGCCAGGACGCCGAGATAGGCCGTGGCCAGCAATGGCTTCAGCCAGCAATCGATCGCGTCGCCCCAGACGATCCCGAGGGCAATCCCGCCGGCGGCAAGCAGCCAGCCCCAGGCGGAGGCGGGCAGGCGGGCCAGCAGCATCCCGGCACCGACGCCCAGCGCCGGAGCCAGCGCCACGTAGGTCTGCGACTCGATGCGTGGGTTGAACAAGGTGAGATAGACCAGGGTGAGGGCGGCCAGCGCCAGCGCGCCCCCGCCCGCCGGACGTCGCCGAGCATGCCAGGCCAGCACCAGGGTGGCGACCGCGGCGACGATGCGCAGCGCGAGCTGCGCCGGCGCGGACAGCGTCAGGCCGGCGACGTGCAGCAAGGCGGCAATGTCGGGATAGGAGAACCAATCCGTCGGCGCCGGCGCGCCGGCGACCTGCAGCTTGGCGAGCGCCGCGCCGTACTCGGCGACGGCGAAGCCGGGATCGGGCCGCAGCAGCGGAAGCAGCAGCAGCGCCATGCCGCAGGCGGCCAGCGGCAGGCGAAGCGGCCTGTAGAGGGCGCCGGCGGTCAGCGCGGTGGCGATGGCGAGCGGCTTCAGCGCGACCGCCAGCGCCAGGAGCATGGCGCTGCGCCAGGCACGGCCGCGCGCCAGCTCGGCGATGCCGTGCAGCAGCAGCCCGGTCATCGCAATCTGCGCCTGGCCATTGGCGATCACCGCTTCCAGCGCCGCCCAGCACACCAGCAGCGCCACCGCGACGGCCAGGCTCGAGCCGGGCGCCGCCAGCCGCGCCAGCCGGACGAGTCCGCTCAGGTAGAGGGTGGCCGACAGGACGCACCAGAGCGCCGCGCCCGCCACCGGCCCGAGGAACGCGAAGGGCGTGAAGAGCACCGCGGCGACCGGCAGGTAGAGAAACCCGTGCGGCCCCGGGGTGTAGAGCTTGTCGCCAGCCCACCAGGCGAGGGCGGCGCGGCGATAGACCGTGAAGCTGAACAGGCCGGCAGTGCCGCGGCCGATGCCCGCCAGGGTGACCAGCACGGTCGCCAGATGGCTGGCCAAGGCCGCCGCCAGAAGGGCCGCGCCAAGCCGGCGGCCGTCCCAGCGGCGCGCGATCATGCCCTCTCCTGTCGTCCCGGCCATGCCGCCCTGCGTCAGATCAAGCCGGCGACGATGTTGATGGTGAGCGCCAGGATGGTCACGTTGAAGAGGAAAGCAAGCACGCCGTGGGCCAGGGCCACGCGGCGCACCCGGCCGCTCTCGATGGTCACGTCGGAGACCTGGAACGTCATCCCGACGACGAAGGAAAAGTAGAGGAAGTCCCAGTAGTCCGGCTCGGCGCCGCCGGGGAAGCGCAGCCCGCCGATCACCCCGTCATCGCCCTCGCCGTAATATTCGTGGGCGTAGTGCAGGGCGAACATGGTGTTCATGAAGCCCCAGGCGAGGACGATGGTGAGCGCCGCCAGCCCGACATGCAGCCCGGCCTGGGTCGGCGGCTCGCCCTTGGCCCCGTGCAGCTGCGAGACGATGGCCGCCAGCAGGGCCGAGGCCACGGCGACGCTGAGCGCCAGGATGACGTGCCGCCCCTCCTCCTCGAGGCGGGCGCGGCGCTGCATCTCGCCCGGCGTGGCGCCGGCCATCATCCGCCACAGCGCGACGGTGAAGATGGCGGCGGCGAGGTCGAAGGCGGCAAGCAGCCGCGTCACCGGGCCCATCGCCGCCGGCAGCAGCAGCCAGGCAGCGATCCCGACGGCGACCGTCAGCAGCAGCCGGGGGCGCCGGGGCAGGTGGCGCTTCCGGGGCGCGGCGGATCGGGCCGGCATCGCGGGCCTCCAGGCAATGAACCGGCCGCGAGTTTAGCGCAGCCGGCAACACGGCGTCGCATCGCCGCATTTATCCGATCGTGGCAGCGCGCATGGCGGCCGGCATCGCACCGCCAAGCCGCAAATTGCCACCGCAGGGCAGCCGAGCGTGGGCGTAGGAAAGCCTTTGAAATCAGCGCCATGTAATCCGGCACCTGCCGGGCGTGGCGCGGGAAGGTGACGCGGCCGGTCGATGAGGAAGGGTATCGTCACGGGACTGCTCGGGATCGGGCTGCTGGCGCTGACCGGCTTCTGCCTGTGGACCGTGGCGGAGCCGCGCGAGACCCGGCCGTCGATGGTCGAGCTCGGGGTGCCGCCGCCTGACGCCGCGCCGCCGGCTCCGCCGCCGTCGCCGCCGACGGCCGGCGCGCCCGAGACGCCGGCTGGCACGGGTGCCTCGAGCGAGCCGCCGCCGCCGCCGGTCGAGAAGCCGGCACAGGCTGTGACGCCGCCGCCGCCGGAGAAGCAGCCGGCGCCGGAGAAGCCGAAGCAGCAGGCGGCGGCGGCCAGCTCGCCGGCACCCGCCGGGGCAGCGGCGCCCGGCGAAGCCGAAGCCGGAGGCTGCCGGCCCGCCGGCGCCGCCCGGCGCGCCGGCCCTGGTCGCCGGCCGAGCTGGCGGCCGCCCGCCGCAACGTCGACGCGCTGGCGCGCAAGCTGGCCGCCCCGGCCAAGCCCGCCGACGGCGGGTTCGATGCCGTGCTGCGCAACCTCCGGACGCTGAAGCGCCAGCAGCTCGCCAGCGCCGGCGATGTCGAGCCGGCGGCGCCGGAGCCGTCCGTGCCGCCGGTCGAGCTGGTGCGCCGCCAGCTGCTGCCCTGCTGGGAGCGCCGCGACGGCCCGCGCGGGCCGTCCGCCCCGTCGGTGCAGATCCGCCTGCAGCTCGACCCCGCCGGGCGCGTGGTGCGCACCGAGACGGTCGACCGCAGCCGGCTGGAGGATCCGCTCTACCGCGCCATCGCCACCAGCGCGGTGCGCGCCATCCTGCAGTGCCAGCCGGTCACGCCGCCACCCGGCCCGCCCGCCAGCTGGGCGGTGCTCACGATGACCTTCGTGCCCTGAGGGCTCAGCCGCCCGCTGCCAGCGTACTGCCGTGATTTCAAACCGTGGGGTCGGGCCGATCTGGGGCACGGGCCGAGGCCGTGACGGCGAGCCTGTGGCCAAGCTCCGATCAGATCATAATCCTGCGTTATGGAACGCTCAAAGATACTATAATTTGCCTTGATGAGCCCACCTCCCTAGCATCCCAGAGCAGCCCGGTACCCGGCCAGCGGCGTCGGCCGGTGCCGGACGACTCCAGGGAGGGGTTTGCGACGGTGCGCTCCGATCGGGCGAACCGCCGCAACGACCGAAGTCCGCCATACTATCCGTCAAGGAGCAGGACTCATGCTAACCACATCATTGAAGGCGGCATTCGCCGGCTTGCTCATGGGGCTGGTGGCCGGAGTCGGCTCGGCTACTGCCGCCGACAATCCAAAGCCAGGGGGCAAGCTGATCTACGGCATCGAGAGCGAGATCCCCTGGATGGATCCGCACGTGGTGTTCGGCGGCAGCAACAAGCGGGTGGTGAAGATGGCCTTCGAGGGGCTCGTCGACCGCGACCGCAGCGATGCCTCCCGCCCGCCGCCTTTGGCGCCAGCGCTCGCCGAGTCCTGGGAGGTGCTGGAGAACGGCACCGTCTATCGCTTCCATCTGCGCCAGGGTGTCAAGTTCCACGATGGAACGCCCTTCGATGCGGCGGCCGTGGAGTTCAACTTTCGGCGCATCATCGACCCCAGCTTCCAGCACTACTACAAGCGCACCGAGTCGCTGAAGAACGGGCCGCTGCGCTATCTCAAGGACGTCAAGGTGGTCGATGCCAAGACGGTCGACCTGATCCTCTCCCAGGCCTGGAGTCCCTTTCTCGATCAGCTCAGCACGACGCTCTCGGCCGGCCTGCCGCTCATGGTCAGCCCGGAGTCGGTCAAGAAGTACGGCAATGATGGCGTGAACCTGCACCCGGTCGGCACCGGTCCCTTCAAGATCGTCAGCTACGGCCCGGGCGTACAAACCGTCCTGCAGCGGAATCCCGACTACTGGAACAAGCCGTATCCCTATCTCGATGAGGTCGACTTCGTCGTGCTTCCCGAGGAATCGACGCGGGTGACCGCCCTCGAATCGGGCGAGGTCGACATGATCACTGCGATCCCGCCGGACCGCATCGCCTCCTTGAAGCAGGAGGGCTTCACGATCACGATGCCGCAGGCGATGAACCTGGTCTGGTTTATCAGCCTGAACGTCAAGGAGCCGGGGCTGAGCGACGTCCGCGTGCGCCAGGCGATCAACTACGCGATCGATCGGAAGGGCATCGCCGAGCAACTGCTCGGTGGCTCGGTCTCGCCGATCTCAGCCATGGTGCCCGGTACCTCGGTGCTGTGGAACACCGACTTGGCGCAGTCGTACAGCTACGATCCGGCGAAGGCGAAGGCGCTGCTCGCCGAGGCCGGGGTCACCGCGCTGGCGACGACCGTCCAACTGCCGACCGGCGGCTCCTACATGATCACCCCGGTGCCGATCATGGAGTGGGTGCAGCGCGACCTGGCGGCGATCGGGATCACCCTGAAGCTCGAGACCTTCGACTGGGTGACCTATCTGCAGCACTGGCTCAAGGGGCTGCAGCCAGGGGTCGGCATGAACATCATGTCCTGGGGCACCGACTATGACGAATGGTGGGCCGACGACATCTTCACCAGCAAGGCGTTCGGCAACACCGGTCACATCGACGACCAGACGATCGACGCGGGCTTCGACAGCTACGTCACCACGCTCGATCCCAAGGCGCGCCAGGATATCGCCTACAAGATCTTCAAGCGGGCGTCGGACCAGGCCTATTTCGTGCCGATCGCCTCGGACCGGGCGCCAATCGCCTCGGCGGCCAAGGTCAAGGGCGTGCTGCCGATCCCGGACTGGATGCAGGACTTCCGGGGCTATTGGATTGAGAAGTAGCCACGCGGCGAGGCTCACCAGAGGGGCGCCTTCGTACCGGCGCTCCTCGATTGCGAGGACGGCGGCCGCATGATCCGGCTGATCGTCCGCAGGCTGGCGGCCACCGTCCCGATCCTGCTCGGCGTCTCGGTGGTCGCCTTCCTGCTGATGCGCTTGGTCCCCGGCGACTTCACGCTGGTGCTGCTTGGCCCCTTCGCCACCCCGGAGCGGGTGGCGGCGCTGCGCGAATTCTACGGCCTCGACCAGCCGCTCTGGGTGCAGTATTGGCGTTGGCTGTCGGCCGTCCTCGCCGGAGATTTCGGCTTTTCCGTCGGCTATCGCGTCCCGGTCTCGCAAGTGCTGTGGGAGCGGGTCGGCAACTCCGGCATCCTCACCGCCTTCGCCGCCGCCCTGGCGATCCTCGGCGGTTTCGTCGGCGGGGTCGCCGCCGCGGTGCGCCGGCATTCCGCCTTCGACCGTCTGGCCACCATCGCCGCCCTGGTCCTGGCGAGCGCGCCCACCTTCTGGCTCGGCATCCTGTTGCTTTACGTCTTTGCGCTGCGCCTGCAATGGTTCCCGGCGATCGGCATGGTGTCGCCCGGCGGCCGCGGCAGCCTGCTCAACCTGCTGTGGCACGTGCCGCTGCCCTCGACCTGCGCCAGCGTCATCTCGATGGCCGTGATCTTCCGGCTGACCCGCTCCGGCCTGCTCGACGTGCTCGGGCAGGACTATATCCGCGCGGCGCGCGCCCGCGGACTGTCGGAGCCCCGCATCGTCTTCAAGCACGCGGTCCGCAGCGTCGTGCCGCCGGTCATCAACATCAGCGGGCTGCAGGTCGGCTTCATCTTCGGCTCGGCCCTCTTCGCCGAGGTCATCTTCCAATGGCCGGGCATCGGGCTGCTGATGTACAACGCCATCCTCGCCCGTGACGTGCCGGTGCTGCAGGCCGTGCTGCTGGTCATCGCGGTGCTATTCGTGCTGGTCAACCTGATCAGCGATCTGACCATCGCAGCGGTGACGCCGCAGGCCCGCCGCTGATGAGCGCGGTCGATCTGCCCCGCCGCGCGGCTTCGCCGCGGCGCCGCTCCGAGGTCGTGCTGGCGCTGCGCGCCATGACCCGCGACCGGCTGGCCCTGGCCGGGCTGATCGTGCTGCTGCTGACGTTCCTGGTCGCGCTGCTGGCGCCGCTGCTCAGCCCCTACGATCCCTATGAGGCCCATCGTGCAGTTGGCCGGCTGGCGCCGCCGCTGACGCCCGGCCACCTGCTCGGCACCGACGGCCAGGCGCGCGACGTGTTGAGCCGCGTCATCTGGGGCAGCCGCGTCGCCATCCCGACGGCGTTGATCCCGATCCTGGTCAGCTCGACCCTTGGCCTGGCGGTCGGCATTGCGGCGGGCTATTTCCGGGGCGTGGTGGCCGGCGTTCTGATGCGTCTGCTCGACGTCATTTTCGCATTCCCCGGGGTGCTCCTCGCGGTCGCCATCGCTGCCATCCTCGGCGCCGGCATGACCAACGCGGTGCTCGCTATGAGCATCGTGCTGCTCCCGTTCGTCAGCCGCATCGTCTATGTCGAGACGGTGCGCGTCAGCCAGCAGGAATTCGTCCAGGCCGCCCGGCTGGCGGGCAGCTCGACCTGGGCCGTGCTGCGCGAGGAGGTGCTGCCCAACATCCTGAGCCCGGTGATCGTCTTCGGCACCACCTCGCTGGGCGGGATGCTGGTCCTGTCCGCCGGGCTCAGCTTCCTCGGCGTCGGCGTCCAGCCCCCGACTCCCGACTGGGGGATCATGGCCTCGGAGGGGAGGGTGGTGCTGCGCATCGCGCCCTGGATCTCGATCGTTCCCGGCCTGGTGGTGATCGTCGTCGCGGTCGCCTGCAACCTGGCCGGCGACGGCATCCGCGACGCCTTGGACCCGCGGCAGCGGCGCCGCCGCTGAGGGGGTCAGTCGACCTGATGGAAGGCGCCGTGCGCGCAAGCCAGACCGTGGGCGACCTCGGCGATGATGGGTGCGGCGGCGAGAAGGCTGGTCGTCGGGTAGGCCGTCACGAAGTGGTTCGGCTGCAGCGGCCGGCGGGTGCGGATGACCCGCAGCCGGCGGGCCGCCATCTCGTCCTTCACCGTGGCGGGTGCCAGCACGCTGATCCCGACCCGCGCGGTGGTCAGCCTTATGATGGTGGCGAGACTGCTGCAGCTGCTGATTCGCCCCGGCCGCGCGCCCTCCTCGCGGAACCACCGCTCGATCATGACGTGCTGATGACTGCCGCGCGTGTGGGTGATGAGCGAGAATTGCGAAAGGTCGCGGGCGTTCTGGGGCTCCTGTCCGACCGGCAGGTCGGGATGCGCCATCCAGGCGAGATCGACGCTGCCCAGCGGCGCCACCGTGACGTCGAGATCGGACACCGGCCCGACCAGGAAGGCGAGGTCGATGCGATGCTCGCGCAGCAGCCTCAGAAGATTCACGGTAAGGTCGATCTCGAGCTCGATGGCCAGCCCGGGATAGCGGTCGGCCAGAATGACCAGCAGCTCGGGGAGCCAGGTGAGCGCGATCGTATCGGCGACCCCGAGCCGCACTAAGCCGGTCAGCGCCGCCCGGTCGGCTACCCGCTGCTTGATCTCGCGGGAGAGGGTCAGCAGGCTGGTGGCGTACTCGACGAGATCGCGGCCGCGCGCGGTCAGCCGTGCACTGCGGGCCGAGCGGTCGAAGAGCTCGACGCCGAGCGTGCGCTCGAGCTGGCGCACGCGTGCCGAGACGCCGGGCTGCGTCGTATTGAGATGGTCCGCCGCGGCCTGGAAGCTGCCGAGCTTCACGACCCAATAGAAGGTCTCCACCTGGCGCAGGTTCAGGGTGTCCATCGGCGTCCCGGCTCATAATGTTTGGTTATGTTTTCGGCCAACATCTTACATTTTGACGTGATATTGGGCGACTCCCTATCGTCCACCGGCGCGACCGTCCGGGCATCGGATCGGCGGCGCGGGCCCGGGGCTAGCGGAGCGGCATGCGTGTCACCAGTGCGGAAGGCAGGGGGAAACCCGGGAGGCGGCTACCGGATCGCCGCGGACGTCGGCGGCACCTTCACCGACATCGCCCTGGTCACCCGGGAGGACCGGATCGCCAGCCGCAAGGTCCGTTCCACCCCGGCCGACTATGCCGCTGCGGTGGTCGACGGCATCCTCTCCCTGCTCGACGAGGTCGGGGTGCGCCCCGACGAGATCGACGAGGTGCTGCATGGCTGCACCGTGGCGACCAATGCGATCCTCGAGGGCCGCGGCGCCAGCACCGCTCTCATCACCACGCGCGGCTTTCGCGACGTGCTCGAGCTGCGCCGCATCCGCATGCCGCGCCTCTACGACCCGCTGTGGCAGAAGCCGCGTCCTCTCGTGCCACGGCATCTCAGGCTGGAGGTGAGCGAGCGCCTCGGCGCCGACGGCTCGGTGGTGGCGCCTCTCAGCGAGCCCGACATCGCAGCGGCGATCGAGGTGCTCCGCCGCGAGCGGGTCGAGGCGGTCGCCATCGCCTATCTTCACGCCTACGCCGACCCAGGCCACGAGCGGCGGACCGGGGAGCTCGTGCGGGCAGCGCTGCCCGACTGCTTCGTCACGCTGTCCTCGGAGGTGCTGCCCGAGATCCGCGAGTACGAGCGTACCAGCACGACGGTCATCAACGCCTATGTCGGACCGCCGGTGCGGCACTATATCGGCTCGCTGCTCGAGCGGCTCTCGGCGGCGGGCATCTCGGGCCAGCTGCTGGTGATGCAGTCGAGCGGCGGCGTGCTCGACGCTGAGAGCGTCATGCGCACGCCGGTCAACATCGTCGAGTGCGGGCCCGCGGCCGGAGTCATCGGCGCCGTGCGCTTCGCCGAGGTCAGCCGCCGGCCCAACCTGATCACCCTCGACATGGGTGGCACCACCGCCAAGGCCTCGCTCGTCGAGAACCTCTCGATCCTGCGCACCGACGAATACGAGGTCGGCGGCGGCATCTCGCTCAGCAGCCGTCTGGTCAAAGGCGGCGGCTACGCGCTGAAGACGCCGGTCATCGACATCTCGGAGGTCGGGGCCGGCGGCGGCAGCATCGTCTGGCTCGACCAGGGGGGGCAGCTCAAGGTTGGCCCGCACAGCGCGGGCGCCGAGCCGGGGCCGGCGTGCTACGGTCTCGGCGGCACCGAGCCGACGCTGACCGACGCCAACGTGGTGCTCGGCTATCTCAACCCGACCGCGATCGCCGGCGGCAGCGTCGCGATCGACCGCGACCGCGCCTGGCGGGCGATCGAGGAGAGGATCGCCGGACCGCTCGGGCGACCGGTGCTGGAGGCCGCCTTCGGCGCGCATGTCGTGGCCAACGCCACGATGATCCGCGCGGTCAAGACGGTCACCACCTATCGCGGTCGCGATCCCCGCGACTTCGCCCTGCTGGCCTTCGGCGGCAATGGCGGCATCAACGGCATCGAGCTGGCGCGCGCCCTGCAGATCGGCACGGTGATCATCCCGGGGGCCGCGGGCATCTTCAGCGCGGTGGGGCTGCTGTTCTGCGACATCGGCCTGACCCGCTCGCGGGCCCTGGTGCGGGCGCTGGACCGGGTGAGCGCGGCGGAGCTGCTCGGGGTCGTCGAGACGCTCGAGACGGAGATCGCCGCGACCCTCGGCGTCGCCCGGGCCACGGTCCGATTCGAGCGCTCGGCCGACCTGCGCTATGCCGGGCAGGCCTTCGAGCTCACGGTGCGGCTGCCGGAGGCGCCGTCGCCGGAGGGGTTTGCCGCCGCCGCCCTGGCAGAAGCCTTCGAGAGCGAGCACGAGCGTACCTACGGCCATCGCTTCCCCGGCTTGCGTGCGGTCGAGATGGTCAGCCTGCGGGTCACCGGCACCCTGCCGGGCGATGCCCGCGAGCGCGCCGAGCGGGCCCGGCCATCGGCGCTCGCCGAGGTGGCCGCCGAGCGGCGGCGGATGGCCTATTTCGGCCCGGAGCACGGCAGTGTCGACACGCCGGTGATCGGGCGGAGCGCGCTGGCCGTCGCGCCGCTTCGCGGCCCGGTTATCGTCGAGGAGTACGACAGCACCGTCGTCGTGCCGCCTGGCTGTCGGGCCGGACTCGATCCGCGCGGCAACATCGAGGTGGCGATCGAAAATCTGCCCCCGGGGAACGCCTGACATGCGCAACCGCATCGATCCGGTCCGCCTCGAGGTGCTGAAGAACGGCTTCGACACCATCGCCGACGAGATGGCGCTGATCCTGATGCGCACCGCCTATTCCTCGATCGTGCGCGACTCGATGGACTACTCGACGGCGATCTGCGACCGCCAGGGGCGCACCCTGGCGCAGGGCCTGACCACCCCGCTTCACCTCGGCAGCTTCCACGACGCGCTTGCGCATCTGGTGGCCGAGTACGGCGCCACCGCGGCTCCGGGCGACGTCTTCATCGGCAACGACCCCTATGTCGCGGCCGGACAGCATCTCCCCGACATCTACATCATCCGCCCGGTGTTTCTCGCCGACCGGCTCTGCGGCTGGGCGACGACGCTCGCCCACCATGCCGATGTCGGCGGCATCATCCCGGGAAGCAACGCGCTGGGCGCCACCGAGATCTTCCAGGAGGGGCTGCGGCTCCCCTTCCTCAAGCTCTATGAGCGCGGCGTGCGCAACGACGCGATCTGGCGCATCGTCGAAACCAATGTCCGGGTGCCCACGCTGGTGCTGGGCGACCTCGAGGCGCAGATCGTGGCGGCCGGCATCGGCGAGCAGAAATATCGCGAGCTCTACGGCTCGGTGGCGGCCGACGAGATGGAGGCCTACATCGCCGAGCTCCACGACTATGCCGAGCGGCTGGCCCGCCGCGAGATCGCCGCCCTGCCGGACGGCACCTACCGGTTCACCGACCAGATCGACGGGCTGGGCGAGGCGCCCAGGCCGATCGTCTTCAAGGTGGCGGTGACGATCGCCGGCGAGGAGATCGTCATCGACTGGGCGGGCACCTCGCTGCAGGTGGAGGGTGGCGTGAACGCGCCGGTGCCGTTCACCAAGGCTGCCGCCTACGCGGCGATCCGGTCGGTGATGCGGGCCGAGATTCCCAACTGCCACGGCTTCACCCGGCCGATCAGGGTCGAGGCGCCGCTCGGCACGGTGGTCAACCCGACCAGCCCGGCGGCCTGCGGGGCGCGGGGAATCACCGGCTTCCGGATGATCGACTGCATCTTCGGCGCGCTCGCGGCGGCCTGCCCCGACCGCGTTCCGGCCGACGGCAGCGGCGGCTCGACCCTGCCGACCTTCGCCGGCCGCAACGAGCGCGGGCCGTTCGTGCTCAGCGAGACCCTGATGGGTAACTGGGGCGGCACCATGCGCCATGACGGGCAGGAGGGCGTGCCGCACATGGGCGCCAACCAGTCCAACGTGCCGATCGAGCTGATCGAGCTCGACTACCCCATCCGCATCGAATCCTACGGCTTCGTTTGCGACAGCGGCGGGCCGGGCCAGCATCGCGGCGGGCTGGCGATCATGCGCGAGTACCGCATGCTGCAGGACAATGTCCTGCTCTCGGTGCGCTCCGACAAGCGGGCCGAGCCGCCGCACGGCCTGGCCGGCGGGCGTTCCGGCACGCCCTCGCAGAACCTGGTCAATCCCGGGTCGGGCGAGAGGCAGCTGCCGGTCCTCACGATCGAGCCGGTGCGGCTGCGGCGGGGCGACCTGTTCCGGCACGTCATGGCCGGGGCGGGCGGCTGGGGCCCGCCGCGGCGCCGCGATCCGCGGGCGGTCCTGGCCGACGTGACGGCCGGAAAGGTCAGCATCGAGCAGGCGCGGGCGGCCTATGGCGTGGCCATCCGGCCGGGACCCCCGCCGACGCTCGACGAGGTCGCGACCGCCGCGCTGCGCCGGGACGGCGATGCCGGTGCCTGACCCGATGATCCTGCGCGGCGGCATGATCGTCGACGGCACCGGCCGGCACGAGCCGGAGATCGCCGACCTCCTGGTTCGCGACGGCCGGATCGCCGCCATCGGCCGGCTCGAGCCCATCGACGGCGCGGAGCAGCTCGACGTGTCAGGCCTGGTCGTGGCGCCGGGATTCATCGATCTGCACAGCCACTCCGACTTCACGCTGCTGGTCGATCCCCGTGCGGTCAGCCAGATCCGGCAGGGCGTGACGACCGAGATCGTCGGCAATTGCGGCTATGGCTGCTGCCCGATCGGCGATCCTGCCCTGGCGCGGGAGGCGATCTACGGCTTCACGCCTGAGCATCCCCTCACCTGGCGCGACGCCGCCGGCTATCTCGCCGCGCTGCGCGCGGCCGGGCCGGCGGTCAATGTCATGACCCTGGTGCCGAACGGCCAGCTGCGGCTGGCGGTGCTCGGCATCGCCGACCGGGCGGCCCGGCCGGAGGAGGTCGCGGCGATGGCGGCGCTGCTCGAGGGCGCGCTCGACCAGGGCGCGGCGGGATATTCGACCGGGCTCGAATATGCGACCGAATCCGGCGCGTCGGAGGCCGAGGTCACGGCGCTCTGCCGGGTGGCGGCGGCCCGCGACGGGCTCTACGCCACCCATACGCGCAACCGCGACGAGGGCGCGCTCGAGGCGATCGGCGAGGCGCTGCGCACCGCGGCGCGGACCGGGGCCCGGCTGCAGGTCTCGCACATCACCCCGCGCCGCGGGCTCGCAATGGCGGAGCAGGCCATCGCCATGGTCGACCGGGCGCGGCAGGAAGGGCTCGACGTCGCCTTCGACATGCACACCCGGCTGTTCGGAACGACCTACCTGAAGACGCTGCTGCCGCTCTCGGTGCTGGCCGGCGGCACCGATGCGGTGGTCCGCCGCCTCCGCGACCCGGCCGAGCGCGACCGCATCCGCGGCCATCGCAGCCTGATCGCGGCGGTGGGCGACTGGAGCAAGGTGGTCCTGATGGACAGCCCGTCCTTCCCCGAGCTCGAGGGCGAGGACTTCGCGGCGCTGGCGCGGCGCTGGGGGAAGCCGCCGCTCGACTGCGCCCTTGACGTCCTGCTCGCCGACTGCGACCAGATTCACCGTCCCATGGTGCGGCTGCGAACCTACACGGAAGAGGAGCTGATGCTGACCTACCGGCATCCCCTCTGTGCGATCGGATCGGATGCCACGGCGCTGGCCCCCGACGGGCCGCTGGCGGGCTCGGTATTCCATGGCGCCTACAGCTGGGCCGCATGGTTCTTCCGGCGCGCCGTCCGGGAGACCGGGCTGCTGTCGCTGCGCGAGGCGATTCACCGTCTGACCGGCCTGCCGGCCGAGCGCATGCGGCTCTCCGGACGCGGCCGGCTCGCGGTCGGCGCGCGGGCCGACATCGCCGTGCTGGATCCCGCCCGGTTCGGCGAGCGGGCCACCGTCGCCGAGCCGAACCGCGTTGCCGAGGGCATGGTCCACGTGCTGGTCAACGGCGTCCCTGCGCTGCGCGACGGCGCGGCGACCGGGCATCGGGCCGGCGAGGTCCTGCAGGCCGGCTGACCCGACCAGAAGGTTCCGCCATGGCCCGACGACGCCTCTCCGGATTCATCCGCCGCCCCAGCCTGGAGACGGTCCGCCGGCTCGCCGCGGCCGAGCATCTCGATCTCGACGACGCCGCGGCGGCCGAGCTCGGCGACAACGTGAACACCATGCTGGCGCTGCTCGACCGCCTCGATGACCTGCCGCAACCCGAGACCCCGCTGCGCTATCTCGAGCGCGACCCCGGAGGGCGGCCGTCCGAGGCGGAGGATCCGCACAACGTCTTCATCCGCCGCTGCCGGGTCGAGGGGGCGCCCGCCGGCCTGCTGCGCGGCAAGCGGATCGGGCTCAAGGACAACATCAAGGTGGCGGGCGTGCCGATGACGAACGGCTCGCCCCTGATGCCGGGCTACGTCCCCGATGTCGACGCGACCGTGGTGCGCCGCCTGCTCGATGCCGGCGCCTCCATCGTCGCCAAGCTCAACATGGACGATTTCTCCTTCAGCGGCACCGGCGAGACCAGCTTCTTCGGCTGCGTGCTCAACCCGTGGAACACCGACTACTCGGCCGGCGGCTCCTCGAGCGGGGCCGGCGCGGCGGTGGCCGATGGATCGGTCGACATCGCGCTCGGCGTCGACAATGGCGGCAGCGGCCGCATTCCGGCCTCCTGGTGCGGCGTCGTCGGGCTCAAGGCGACGCACGGGCTGATCCCCACCTTCGGGGTCACCTATCTCGACCACACCACGGATTTCGTCTGCCCGCTGGCCCGCAGCGTGGCCCACGTCGCCGCGACGCTGGAGGCGATCGCCGGCGACGATCCCGACGATGCGCAGTTCGTCCGCGGTCCGATCCCCGTCGAGCGCTACAGCGAGATGCTTGACGGCTCCCTCGCGGGCCGGCGCCTGGCGGTCGTCCGCGAGGGTTTCGCCGGCCCCTTCCTCGAGCCGGACGTCGAGGCGGCGGTCCGCGCCGCCCTGGCCGCGCTCGAGGCGCAGGGCGCCGTCTGCCGCGAGGTGTCGATACCCCTGTGGCCGGAGGCCCGCGCGATCTGGAACGGCTTCGTCGTCCATTCGCTGCTGGCCATGGTCGAATCCGGGCTGGAGGGCTTCAACCGCGGCGGGCGCTGCGACGCCGGGTGGCAATATGCGTTCGGCACGGCGCGGCGGGCCGGCGGCGCCAACCTGTTCCCGCCGGTGATGAAGACGCTGCTGGTGACGGGACGCTACCTGCGGGACGAGTATTTCGGGACCTACTTCTCGCGCGCCACCAACCTGCGGACCGTGCTGCGCCGGCAGGTCGATGCGGTGCTCGCGGAGCATGACGCGCTGGTCACGCCGACGACGCCGATGAAGGCCTTCCGCCTGCTCGACCACAAGGTCAGCATGACCGAGGTCGTGCGCCAGCGCGCGGCCTCGATGACCCTCAATACCTATCCGACCAACGTGACGGGCCATCCTTCGCTGTCGATTCCCTGTGGCGTCGGCGAGAACCGGCTGCCGATCGGGCTGCAGCTCGTCGGGCCGCGGTTCGGCGAGGCCGCCCTGCTCCGCCTCGGCCACCTCTATGAGCGCGTTCGCGGGCCGCTGCCCGATGCCTGAGCGGGTGCTCACGGTCGAGGGGCTGGTCACGCATTTCCATCTCGCCGAGGGGGTGGTCCGGGCAGTCGACGGGGTCGACCTGACGATCGACCGCAACGAGATCCTGACCGTGGTGGGCGAGTCCGGCTCGGGCAAGAGCGTGACCGCGCTCTCCATCATGCGGCTGATCCAGCCGCCCGGGCGCATCGAGGCCGGCCGCATCCGCCTCGTCGACCAGGAGCTCCTGTCGCTCGACGAGCGGGCCATGCGCGCGGTGCGCGGCCGCCGCGTCTCGATGATCTTCCAGAATCCCTACGCTTCGCTGCACCCCTATTTCCGCATCGGCCACCAGCTGCGCGAGACGCTGGAGAATCGGGCCGGCCTGCGGCCGGCGCAGGCGCACCGGCGCTCGCTCGAGCTGCTGGAGCGGCTGCAGATCACCGCGCCCGACACCATCCTGCGCAAGTACCCCTTCGAGGTCAGCGCCGGCGTCTGCCAGCGGGTCATGCTGGCGCTCGCGCTGGTGCGCAGCCCCGACCTGCTGATCGCCGACGAGCCGACCACCAACCTCGACGCCGTCGCCCAGAACGAGATCCTGCGGCTGCTGGCCGAGATGCGCGACGAGTACGGCATGTCGATCCTGCTGATCACCCATGATTTCGGCGTCGTGTCGATGCTCGCCGACAGCGTGCTGGTGATGTACGCCGGGCGGCCGGTGGAGCAGGGGGCGGCCGCTGTCGTGCTGAGCCGACCGCACCATCCCTATACCCGCGGCCTCATCGAATCGGCGGCGAACCTCGATCGGCGGAGCGGGCGGCTGGTGCAGATCCCCGGTGAGATCCCCGACGTAATGAGCCTGCCGCCGGGCTGCGCCTTTCGCGCCCGCTGCCTGCGCGCGACGGAGCAATGCGGGGAGGACCCGGCGTTCCGCCGGATGGACGACGCCTCCCTGGTGCGCTGCTGGCATCCCATGGGAGACGGCGCCGGTGCCTGAGAGCCAGCCGCTCGTCGAGATCCGTGCGCTCCGCAAGGAGTATCCGGGCGATGACGGGCCGCGCGTCGCCGTCTCGGACGTCAGCTTCGGGATCCGCCGCGGCGAGACGTTCGGGCTGGCCGGCCGATCCTCGGCCGGCAAGTCGACGATCGGCCGGCTGATCGTCGGGCTGGAACGGCCCACCTCCGGCGAGGTGCTGTTCGAGGGGCGCGAGATCTCGCGTCTCGGCCATCGCGAGCGCCGCCCCTTCATCGCCCGCATGCAGATGGTCTTCCAGAACCCGCTTGCCGCCATGAACCCCCGGCGGACGGCGGCGGCGATCCTGGAGACGCCCCTGCGCCATTTCGCCATCGGCACCCCCGCCGAGCGCCGCGAGCGGATCGCCGAGCTGCTGGCCATGGTCGGGCTCAGCCCGCGGCACGTCGCCTACTACCCGCACGAGCTCAGCGGCGGGCAATGCCAGCGGCTCGGCATCGCGCGGGCGCTGGCGAGCAACCCGCTCTTCCTGTTCCTCGACGAGCCGGTCTCCGCCCTCGACGTCTCGATCCAGGCGCAGATCCTCAACCTCCTGAAGGAGCTTCAGGAGCGGCTGGGGCTGACCTATCTGTTCGTGGCCAACAATCTCAACGTGGCGCGCTTCATCTGCGACCGCCTGGCCGTCATCGACGAGGGCCGGCTGGTCGAGCTCGGCGACAATGCCGACATCTTCGACCGACCCTCGCACCCCGCGACGCGCCAGCTTCTCGACTCGGTCATCACGGTCGGCCTGTCGCGGCGCATTCCGCCCGGCCGCGCCGGTGGCGGGCGCTGAGCGGCGGCGCGCTACCCGCCCGCGCTGGTGTAGCTGCGCACCGCGAAGCGGAAGAACCAGCGCGACGCTGCGACCGCCGCGGCGCCGAGCGCCAGCGCGATCGCGGCGGTGCCGAGGTCGAGCCGGCCGACCGCAGCCGCCGCCGGCACCGTGGTGACGAAGGCGATCGGCACCACGGCGGTCAGCAGCAGCCGCACCCAGGGCGGGAAGGCGCTGACCGGGAAGCGGCCGGCGGCGAAGAAGGCGAAGAACAGCTCGGCCATGTTGTCGACCTTGACCACCCAGAAGGAGAGGGTGGCGAGCGCCAGGCAGATGGCGTAGACGATCGCCGCCGCGGCCAGCAGCAGGAGAAGGAAGAGCAGCAGCCGGCCGGCGTCGATGCCGCCGCTGCCCGCCATGCCGTAGAGCACGACGCCGAGCCCGATCAGCAGCTCCGGCACCTGCCAGATGCTGCAGCGGCGGAACGAGACGAGGAACTGGGCGCTCGCCGGCTTCAGCAGCACGAAGTCGAACAGGCCGGTGCGGATCTGCTCCGGCAGCTCGCTGAAGTTGGGCAGCAGCAGGATCTCGACATAGGCCTGGATGGCGAGGAAGGTGCCGAGCACGGCCAGCGCCTGCTCGAACGACCAGCCGCCGACCGAGCCGGCCTGGCCGAACATCGCCAGCACCACGGCCAGCCCGGCGGCGAAGCCGATCAGCGCGTTGAAGGCGTTGACCGCCAGGTTGATGCGGTACTCCAGCTCGAGCTGCAGCGAGTTGGCGACGAACAGCCGGGCGAGACGGAGATAGCGCCTCATGCGCCGGCCGCCGCATAGCGCCTGAGGCCGCGGCGCCAGAGCAGCCGGCGGGCGCCGACGAAGACCAGGATCCAGGCGAGCTGCAGGGCGAAGCCCTGCAGCGTCTCGGGCCAGCCGGGCCGCCCGGCGAGCAGGCCGACCGGGAAGTCGATCACCGCGCGGAAGGGCGTGTAGAGCAGCGCCGCGCGCAGCGCCGGCGGGAACAGCTCGAGCGGCACCAGCCCGCCGCCGAAGATCATGTTGAGGGTGTAGATCAGCGTCTGCAGCGCCCCCGCCTGGTCGGTCCAGAAGGCGAGCAGGCCGAAGCTGTAGTGGAAGTTGAACAGGATGGTCCAGGCGCCCGCGATGGCCAGCACGAAGAGCGGCAGGCTGGCCCAGTCGAGCCGGTCGAGCGCACCGCCGGCCCACAGCCCCAGCACCGCCAGCAGGCCGATCGCCGGCACCCGCATGATCACTGCCGAGAGGTGGCCCACCGCATGCACCCAGAAGGGATGCAGCGGCCGCAGCAGCATCGGCGACAGCTCGCCCTTGCGGATGGCGCGGTCGACCTCGCCCAGCACCCAGACCGGCGTCATCTGGCGGACGAAGAAGACGGTGAGGAAATAGGCGACGAAGCCGGCCGCATCGTAGCCGCCGATCGGCCGCTCGCGGGCGATGCCGATCCAGGCGAACATCATGACCAGCGGCAGCGAGCCGGCGAGCACCCAGATCGCCATCTCGGCGCGGTACTCGGCATAGAGCGCGATGGTCGTGCCGAACAGCGTGCGGGCCAGCCGCCAGCGCCGCCGCAGGCCGGCGATCACGCCGCCGCCTCGCCGCCCGGCTGCCCCGCCGGCGCGGCGCCGAACAGCTCGCCGACGATCTCCTCGATCGGCGCCTCCTCGATGGCGATGTCGACCAGCTCGAGCTCGCCGAGCAGCGCCGCCGCCACCTCGGTGACGCGGCGGCGGTCGACCAGCAGCTCGGCCTCGCGCTCCTCCAGCCGGCGCAGCGTGCCGAAGCGGGCGAGCCGCTCGGCCGGCGGCGGCTGGGCGAAGCGCAGGGTCAGGATCTTGTGCGGCGCGCGCTCCTCGACCAGCCGGCCGAGATCGCCGTCGAAGACCAGCCGGCCGCCCTCGATCACCAGGATGCGCCGCGCCAGCGCGGTGACGTCGGCCATGTAGTGCGAGGTCAGCAGGATGGTGGCGCCGTGCTGCCGGTTGTAGGCGGCGACGAAGTCGCGCACCGCCTGCTGCATGTTGACGTCGAGCCCGATCGTCGGCTCGTCGAGGAACAGCACCCGCGGCCGGTGCAGCAGGGCGGCCGCCAGCTCGCACTTCATGCGCTCGCCGAGCGACAGCTTGCGCACCGGCTTCAGCATGATCGGCCCGAGCTCGAGCATCTCGGCGAGCTCGCCCAGCCGGCGGCGATACTCGTCGTCGGGGATGTCGTAGATCGCCTGGTTGACCAGGAAGGTGTCGGCCGCCGGCAGGTCCCAGACGAGCTGCTGCTTCTGCCCCATCACCAGGGTGATGGACGAGAGGAAGGCGCGCTCGCGCCGCTGCGGCACGAAGCCGGCGACGCTGACCCGCCCGCCGGTCGGGTGCAGCAGGCCGGCGAGCATCTTGAGGGTGGTGGTCTTGCCGGCGCCGTTCGGCCCGAGGAAGCCCACCACCTCGCCGGCGGCGATCGAGAAGGAGATGCCGTCGACCGCCCGCACCGTGCGGTAGTGCCGGCGGACGACCGCCTTCAGGCTGCCCATCAGCCCGGGCGGCCGCTCATGGACCTGGTAGTGCTTGGCGAGCTGCTCGACCTCGATCATCTCAGCCGATGCGGCGCGCCGGGAAGCGCGGCGACGCGGGGTCGAGCTCGGCCTGGGCGGCGATGATGGCGAGCTCGCGGGTGCCCAGCCGCTCGGTCGTCTCCAGCACGGCGAACATCGCCGAGGTGGCGGCGCCGAGCGCCGCCGGCAGGTCGCGCCGGCGCAGATAGTGGCCGAGGAAAAGCGAGGAGAAGCAGTCGCCGGCGCCGGCCACCGGTGCCGCGAGCAGCGGCGTCGTCGCCATCCAGGTCGCCTCGCCGTCGCCGGCCAGCACGGCGATCTCGGTGTCGGGCAGCTCGGCGTGGCGCACCCCGGTGGCGACCACCAGCCCCGGCCCGAGCGCGCGCACCGCCGCCATCGCCGCCAGCACCTCGGCCAGGCGGTGCGGCGTCGTGCCGCTCAGCCAGCCCAGCTCGTACCAGTTGGGCAGCGCGATGTCGGCGACCGGCAGCAGATGCCGGGCGAAGGCCGCCGGCACCGCCGGCCGGACATACATGCCGTCGCGGTCGCCCATCACCGGATCGCAGGCATAGAGCGCATCGGGCCGCGCCGCCTTGACCCGGGCCACCGCCTCGGCGACCACCGCGGCGGTCTCCGCCGCGCCGAGGAAGCCGCTCAGCACCGCGTCGCACTCGGCCGGCACATCGAGCCGGGTCAGCCCGTCGAGGATGGTCGCCACCTCGGTCGCGTCCAGCATGCGCCCGGCCCAGGTGCCGTAGCCCAGGTGGTTCGACAGCAGCGCGGTGTCGACCGGCCAGACCTCGTGGCCGAGCCGCTGCATCGGGAAGGTGGCGGCGGCGTTGCCGACATGGCCGTAGGCGACGCGGGACTGGATCGAGAGGACGTTCATCGGAGCCGGGGCAGCGAAGGGAAGGCCGGCGATCATAGGGCGCCGGCCGGCCCCGGGCCACCCCCGGGCCTGTCGCCGGCCTGTCGCCGGGCCTTCGCCGGGCCTTCGCCGGGCCAGGCCGGCGACATGGCCGCGCAGCCCCGGTCGAGCTTGACTGTCGGGGTCGCGCGCCGGGGCGTCTGCGCCTATAGTCCGCGCCCCGCACCGCAGCAGAAGGACGATGGTGGAATGAGCGCGACTGCCAAGGCCAGTGCCGGCAAGGCCAGCGCCGGCCGCTTGTTCGAGGATTTCCGGGTCGGGCAGAGCTTCGCGCATCCGGTGCCGCGCACCGTCGGCGCCGCCGACGCGGCGCTCTACCTGGCGATCACCGGCGCGCGCTTCCCGCTGCATTGCGCCGAGCCGGTGGCGCGCGCGCTCGGGCTGCCGGGCTGCCCGCTCGACGACATGCTGGTCTTCAACCTGGTGTTCGGCCGCTCGGTGATCGACATCTCGTGGAACGGGGTCGCCACGCTGGGCTACGCCGATTGCCGCTTCGGCGTGCCGGTGATGGCCGGCGACACGCTGACCGCGCGCTCGACGGTGATCGGGCTGCGCGAGAGCTCGAACCGCCGCACCGGCACCGTCTATGTCCGCACCACCGGCACCAACCAGCGCGGCGAGACGGTGCTCGACTATGCCCGCTGGGTGCTGGTGAAGAAGCGCGACGAGGCCTCGCCGGCGCCCGACGCGGCGGTGCCGTCGCTGCCGGAGGGCGTGCCGGCCTCGGCCATCGCGGTGCCGGCCGGCCTCGACGCCGCGCGCTACGACACCGGCTGGAGCGGCGCCGCCGCGCTGTGGGAGGACTACCAGCCGGGCGAGCGCATCGACCATGTCGAGGGCGTCACCCTCGAGGAATCCGACCACATGATGGCGACCCGGCTCTACCAGAACGGCGCCCGGCTGCACTTCAACCAGCATTCCGAGCGGCACAGCCGCTTCGGCCGCCGCGTCGTCTATGGCGGGCACGTCATCAGCGTCGCCCGCGCGCTCAGCGCCAACGGGCTCGGCAACGCGCTGCGGCTGGCCGCCATCCATGGCGGGCGTCACGCCGCGCCGAGCTTCGCCGGCGACACGCTCTATGCCTGGAGCGAGGTGCTGGCCCGCGAGGCGCTGCCCGGCCGGGACGACCTCGGCCTGCTCCGGCTGCGCACCGTGGCGCTGAAGAACCAGGATGCCGCCCGGTTCACCCTGGCCGATGCCGCCGGCGCGCTCGACCCGAGCGTCGTGCTGACGCTCGACTACAGCGTGCTGATGCCGCGCCGGGCCGGCTGAGGGCGAGGCGGAGGAAACGAGGCGTCAGGCGCGCCCGCGCGGACGCGCCTGACGCCCCGGGGAGCCGTCGCCGGCTCCGGGCACGCCGGTGGCGGGAACCGGGGCCGGTGCGCCGGCCCGCGCGCGGCCGCCCGTCGCGGGCAGCAGCATCCCGGGCGGGTCGGGTGCCGGGATCGGAATCCCGTCGCGCCGACCGGCCCCGCGACGGGCGCGGGGTTGTCCCCAGCCCGGTCGCGCGCCTCGCCGCCATCGGCCACGGACGGGACCGACGGCAGCCGGCATCGACGGTCCTGCGGCCATCCCCCTGAGGCCGCGAGCCGGCGGCGATCCCGAGGATCTGCCGGACGGACGGGCGGATCGGAGCCTGCCGATGCCTTCGCGTGCGGCGGCCAGCTTGCGCAAGCCCGGTCGTGCCGGGCAAGACGCGCCGACGCTGCCGGCATGATTTTTCTGTGCATGGAATCCACGGTTCCGCACAATTCGTCCCCCGTTCCATCCACAGCCCCGCGCCGACCGCCGCGACGCCCGCTCCTCGCCCGCTCCGGCCCGTGGTTGACTTGCTGCGGTGCAGCGTCTACATCCCGCATCGGGGCGCCGACAGGGCGCCCGTTCAGCTTCGGCCGGAACGCCGGACATGCCCAACGCCCGCCCGCTGTCGCCGCACCTGCAGATCTATCGGCCGCAGCTCACATCGGTTCTCTCGATCCTGCACCGTGCCACCGGCATCGCGCTGGCCATAGGCACGTTGCTGCTCGTCTGGTGGCTGCTCGCCACCGCCTCGGGCGATCCCGGCGCCTACGACGCCGTGCAGGGCTTCATCGGCTCCTGGCTCGGCCGGCTGCTGCTGTTCGGCTGGACCTACGCCTTCTTCCACCATCTCGCCGGCGGCATCCGCCACCTGCTGTGGGACGCCGGCTGGGGCTTCGATCTGCCGACCGTCTACGCCACCGGCTGGGCCGTGGTCGGCGCCGCCGTCGTGCTGACGCTCGCCAGCTGGATCGCCGGCTACTGGGCGATGGGAGCCTTCTGAGATGGCCGGCTCCAACGCGCCGCTGCGCAGCGGGCTCGGCCGGGTCCGCGGCCTCGGCTCGGCCAAGGAGGGCGTCGGCCACTGGTGGTCGCAGCGCCTGACCGGGCTCGCCCTGGTGCCGCTCGGGCTGTGGCTCGCGATCTCGCTGGTCGCCCATGTCGGGCTGGACCGCGCCGGCGCCGTCGCCTGGCTCAGCCAGCCGCTCACCGTCGGGCTGCTCGGCCTCACCATCGTCGCCACCTTCCACCATGCCGCCCTCGGGCTGCAGGTGGTGGTCGAGGACTACGTCCATCGCGAGGGCGTCAAGCTCGCCGTCCTCATCCTGCTGCGGGCCGCCTGCTGGGGGCTCGCCGCGGCGGCGCTGGTCGCGCTGCTCTTCATCGCCTTCAGAGGCTGATTCCCATGGCCACCAGCAACGCCAGGGCCGGCAACGGCGCGGCGGCGCCACGCCTCAGCGGGCAGGCCTATCCGGTCGTCGATCACGCCTACGACGTCGTCGTGGTCGGCGGCGGCGGGGCCGGGCTGCGCGCCACCTTCGGCCTCGCGCAGAAGGGCCTGCGCACCGCCTGCATCAGCAAGGTGTTCCCGACCCGCAGCCATACCGTGGCGGCGCAGGGCGGCATCAGCGCGGCGCTCGGCAACATGGGCGAGGACGACTGGCGCTGGCACATGTACGACACCATCAAGGGGTCGGACTGGCTCGGCGACCAGGACGCCATCGAGTACATGGTGCGCGAGGCGATCCCGGCGATCATCGAGCTCGAGCATTTCGGCGTGCCCTTCAGCCGCACGCCGGAGGGCAAGATCTACCAGCGGCCGTTCGGCGGCATGACGACGCGCTTCGGCGAGGGCATCGCGCAGCGCACCTGCGCGGCCGCCGACCGCACCGGCCACGCCATCCTGCACACCCTCTACCAGCAGGCGCTGCGCCACGCCGCCGAGTTCTTCATCGAGTACTTCGTGCTCGACCTGCTGACCGACGAGAACGGCGCCTGTCACGGCGTCGTCGCCTGGAACCTCGAGGACGGCACCATCCACCGCTTCCGCGCCCGCATGACGGTGCTGGCGACCGGCGGCTACGGCCGGGTCTACTTCTCCTGCACCTCGGCGCACACCTGCACCGGCGACGGCAACGCCATGGCGCTGCGCGCCGGCCTGCCGCTGCAGGACATGGAGTTCATCCAGTTCCACCCGACCGGCATCTATGGCGCCGGCTGCCTGATCACCGAGGGCGCCCGCGGCGAGGGCGGCTATCTCACCAACTCGGCCGGCGAGCGCTTCATGGAGCGCTATGCCCCCTCTGCCAAGGACCTCGCCTCGCGCGACGTGGTCAGCCGCGCCATGACCATCGAGATCCGCGAGGGCCGCGGCGTCGGGCCCGAGCACGACCACATCCACCTGCATCTCGAGCATCTCGAGCCGGCGCTGCTGCACCAGCGCCTGCCCGGCATCTCGGAGACCGCCCGGATCTTCGCCGGCGTCGACGTGACTCGCGAGCCGATCCCGGTGCTGCCGACCTGCCACTACAACATGGGCGGGGTGCCGACCAACTATCACGGCGAGGTGGTGACGCTGCGGGACGGCGACCCGGACAGCGTCGTCCCCGGCCTGATGGCGATCGGCGAGGCGGCCTGCGTCTCGGTGCACGGCGCCAACCGGCTGGGCTCCAACTCGCTGCTCGACCTCGTGGTGTTCGGCCGCGCCGCCGCCAATCGCTGCGTCGAGCTGCTGCGCCCCGGCGAGGGCCTGCCGCCGCTCGCCGACGACGCGCTCGAGCCGGCGCTGAGCCGCCTCGACGCGGCGCGCCACGCCGCCGGCGGCACGCCGACCGCGGCGCTGCGGCTGGCCATGCAGCGGGTGATGCAGTCGAACTGCGCGGTGTTCCGCACCGGCGATGTCCTGGCCGAGGGCGAGCGCCGGCTGGCCGAGGTCTGGCGCGGGCTCGACGACATCCGGGTCTCCGACCGCTCGATGATCTGGAACAGCGACCTGGTGGAGACGCTCGAGCTGCACAACCTGCTCTACCAGGCGGTGGTGTCGATGAGCTCGGCCGCCAACCGCACCGAGAGCCGCGGCGCGCACGCCCGCGAGGACCATCCCGACCGCGACGACGAGCGCTGGCTGAAGCACAGCATCGCCTGGTGCGACGAGGCCGGGCGCACCCGCATCGACTACCGCCCCGTGCACCTCGAGCCGCTGAGCAACGAGGTGCAGCCCTTCCCGCCCAAGAAGCGGGTCTACTGAGATGGCCGAGTTCGTCCTGCCCGCCAATTCGCGCGTCCGCGAGGGCCGCAAGCACGCCACGCCGGGCGCCAGGCAGCCGCGCACCTTCCGGATCTATCGCTGGGATCCGGACAGCGGCGAGAATCCGCGCCTCGACAGCTACGAGGTCGATCTCGCGACCTGCGGCCCGATGGTCCTCGACGCGCTGATCAAGATCAAGAACGAGATCGACCCGACGCTGACCTTCCGGCGCTCCTGCCGCGAGGGGGTGTGCGGCAGCTGCGCCATGAACATCGACGGCGTCAACACGCTGGCCTGCACGCACTACATCGCGGAATCGAAGGGCGAGGTGCGCATCTACCCGCTGCCGCACCGGCCGGTGATCAAGGACCTCGTCCCCGACCTCTCCGGCATCTACAACCAGTATGCGCTGATCGAGCCATGGCTGAAGGCCGACAGCCCGGCGCCGGAGCGCGAGCGGCTGCAGTCGCCCGAGGAGCGCGCCCGGCTCGACGGGCTGTGGGAATGCATTCTGTGCTTCTGCTGCACCACCTCCTGCCCGAGCTACTGGTGGAGCGGCGACCGCTATCTCGGGCCGGCGGTGCTGCTGCAGGCCTATCGCTGGATCGCCGACAGCCGCGACGAGCGTACCGGCGAGCGGCTCGATCAGCTCGAGGATCCGTTCCGGCTCTATCGCT
This sequence comes from Dongiaceae bacterium, assembly GCA_046349435.1. Taxonomy (GTDB): domain Bacteria; phylum Pseudomonadota; class Alphaproteobacteria; order Dongiales; family Dongiaceae; genus JAXMCI01. The sequence continues at coordinate 64,694 of JAXMCI010000018.1, forward strand.
GCCACACCATCATGAATTGCACCCGGACCTGCCCCAAGGGCCTCAACCCGGCCAAGGCGATCGGCGAGATCAAGAAGCTGCTGGTCGCCCGGCGCTGAAGGCGGCGGATGCGGGCGCCGGCCATGGCGAGCGGCCACGCTTCGTGATATGAGTGGCGCGACCTCGTTACGTTTCGCGCTGCAGGCCGAGAGAGCCGCAATGAACGCGCTTCGTCATACGCTGCTCGGCGCCGGCTTGGCGGCGCTGCTGGCCGGCCTGCCGGGCGCGTCCCCGGCCCGGGCCGCGGCGCTCGACGCCGACCACATCAGGCGCGAGGTGGTCGAGGCGCTCGAGCGCATTGGCGGCACCGGCCAGGACCGCGTGCTGCTGTGGCGCGCCGTCGAGGTCAAGCCGGAGGGCGACGCGCTGCGGATCGCGCTCGACGACCTGGCGCTGCGTCTCGACGAGGAGAATCCGGTGCCGCTGGGCACCGCCACCTTCCGCCTCGCCGGCCGCGAGGACGGAACCTACCAGCTCGACGATCTGCGGCTGCCGGATGAGCTCCGCCTGGGCACGCCCAAGGACCTCACCACCATCCGGATTCCCAAGCTCGAGCTCAGCGGCCGCTGGTCGCCCCGCCTGCAAACCTTTCTCGCGCTCCAGGGCGGCGTGCACGGGCTGACGGCGGTCGGCCGCGACGGGCTGGGCTCGCTCGGCGGGCTGACGGTCAGCATCTCCACCGCCGAGAAGGACGGCGCCATCGCCGGCGGCGACTTCGCCGTGGCCATCGACGGCCTGTCGGTGCAGGGCGAGGACAAGACCGGGCTGTCGCTGCGGACCTTCGCGGTCGGCGGGCGCTGGTCGCCCGAGCTGCCTTACCTGCTCGCGCTGGATGCCCGGGTGGAGGCGCTGAGCGCCGGCGATTCGAGCAGCCACGGCTCGCTCGATCGGCTGACCTACAAGCTCGACATGACGGACAAGGGCGGGGGTCGCTGGGACGAGACGATGGCGGTTGTCGTCGACGGCGCGAAGATCGTCGATCCCGGCAGCTTCAGCTTCTCGCTCGGCGAGCTCGGAATGAGCGGGCATGTCGAGGGCGTCGACTTCGCGGCCGCGGCGCGGATCGGGGTCGCTCTGGACGAGCTCGGCTCCCGCACGCCGGCAGCGGCGGACCTGGCCACGCTGATGAGCGACATCGGCCGCATGTTCCCCAGCAGCGGCGCGAACGAGTTTCGCATCGCCGACCTCGCCGCCTCCGACCAGACCGAGGGCTGGACGGTGGCGCTGGCGACCGCGCGACTCCGGGCCGAGATGGCCGGTTTCGATGGCGATGCCGCCCGCAGCCAGGGGGAGCTCGCCTATGGCGGGCTGGCGGTCGCCACCGGCAGCCATGACATGGACCAGGCCCTGTCGGTTCTGCTGCCGGGCCGCGTTGCGGTCTCGGTGAAGCTCGAGGACGTGCCGGCTCGCCGGCTGCTCGGCATCCTGGTCGATCAGGCGCGATCCGGGGCCGGCAGCGCCGGGCGGCAGCAGAGCGCCGATCCCGAGGCGCTGCTGACCGAGGCCGCGCCGCAGCTCCAGGCGGCGGTCCAGCAGGCCGGGTCGAAGCTGCGCATCTCACCCTCCGAGCTCGAGAGCCCGGCGGCGCGGCTGACGCTCGACGGTCATGGCGAGGCGGCCGCGGCGTCGCCGCTGGGCGGCGTCGCCGCGCTCACCATCGAGATCGCCGGCCTCGACCGCATCATCGTCGCCGGCAAGGCGCTGCTCGGCCCGGACGAGGCCGACGGCGCCAAGGCGTTCGACCTGCTGCGCCTGGCCAGCGTCCGCAAGAAGGCGGCCGACGGCACGCTGGTCGACCGCTACGTCCTCGTCCTCTCGCCCGAGGGCGAGATCACCGTCAACGACAAGCCGATCGACTCGCTGCTGCAATAGCCGGGTCGCCCATCCTCCCACACCACCGCCAGCAAGCCACAGGAGCCTCCCCGCATGATCCCGCTTCGCACCAAGCTGCGCACGGCCAGCCTCGCGCTCGTCATGGCCGGCCTGCCCTGGATGGCCCACGCCGCGGCGCTCGACGCCGACCAGATCAAGCGCGACCTGGCGGCATATCTCGACCAGATCGGCGGCACCGGCAAGGACCGGACGCTGGTCTATCGCGAGGTCGAGACGAAGCCGGAAGGGGACGCTCTGCGCGTCGCGATCGACGACCTCGCCGTCCAGGCGGAGGCGTCGGGTCCGGTGCCGCTCGGCACCGTCACCTTCCGCCTGAAGGGCCGCGACGACGGCAACTACGACATCGACGACGTGACCCTGCCGGCCGAGCTCAAGCTCGGCGAGAAGGACGACGTCGTCACCTTCAAGCTGCCCAGCGTGGCGGTGACCGGCCTGTGGTCGCCCAAGCTGCAGACGCTGCTCGGCCTCGACGCCAGCGTGAAGGACATCAGCATCGCCGACAAGAAGAGCGTCGGCTCGATCGCCGGGATCGCCGCCAAGCTGGTCACTACCGACAAGGGCAACGGCCACTATGACGAGGCCGGCAGCTTCGTCCTGTCCGGCCTCAAGATGTCCGACACCGAGAAGCACAGCGTCTCGCTCGGCGAGATCGCCGTCGAGAGCAGCGCCCAGAACGTCGATGTCGCGGCCATGGCGCAGCAGCAGGAGAAGCTGAAGGCGCTGCAGAAGGAGGGCAAGGCCGCCTCCGAGGCCGACCTCATGGCGATGCTGGGCGGCATGTTCGCGCTGCTGCCGAACGGCAAGGGCACCCTGAAGGTGACCGACCTCGCGGCCTCCGACGGCACCGAGGGCTGGTCCTTCGCCCTGCCGACGGCGAGCTTCGGCGGCGCCCTCACCGGGCTCGACCAGGACAAGGGCGGCATCGCCCTCGAGCTCGCCTATGCCGGGCTGACCTACAGCACCGGCGACCAGCAGGCCGACGAGATGACCGGCGCGCTGGCGCCGCGGCGCCTCAGCCTCGCGCTCGGGCTCGAGGAATTGCCCTCCAAGCAGCTGATGGCGCTGCTCGGCACCTACCTGCAGGCCAACGCCGCGGCCGCGGCCGCGGGCGGCAAGTCGACCGACGCCTCCTCGGGCGACGCGTCCTCGGGCGATGCGGCCTCGGGCGACGCGGCGGGCGCGCCGCCGATGGATCCCTCGATGATGGCGATGATGCTGCTGCCGCAGCTCCAGGGCGCGCTGGTCCAGGCCGGCTCCAAGTTCCGCATCTCGCCCTCGGAGATCGAGAGCCAGGCGGCGACGATCAAGCTCGAGGGGCTGGCGCAGGCGACGGGGCAATCCGCCATGGGCGCGGTGGCGACGCTGAAGCTGGAGATCACCGGCCTCGACAAGATCATCGCGCTGGCCAAGCAGATGGCCGGTCCTGCGGGCGGCGACGAGCTCAAGGCGCTCGACGTGCTGCGCCTGGTCAGCGAGCGCAGCAAGGCGGCCGACGGCACGCCGGTCGACCGCTACACCTTCAGCCTCACGCCGGAGGGCGAGATGAAGGTCAACGACAAGCCGATCGACTCGCTGTTCCAGTAGCCCCGCGGCACCACCTCCATCGTGCCGAGTGCCGACGGGCCGGCGCCCGTCAGCGGGGCTGGATTCGGCGATCGGGATGGCGGCGAGGCGGGCGGTCCGCTCGCCGCCTATCGCCGCCGCCGCGCGGCGGGCGAGCTCGCCGCCGATCCGGCCCAGGCGATCGCCGTCGAGAAGCTGCAGAGCCTGCACAACGCGCTGCGTCGCTACCGCCCGGCGACGGAGCGCAGCTGGCTCGGCCGGCTGGGGCTCGGCCAGCTCGGCCTGGGCCGCCCGCGTCCTGCCGCGCCGCTCGGGCTCTACCTCTATGGCAGCGTCGGCCGCGGCAAGTCGATGCTCATGGACCTGTTCTTCGCCGGCGCGCCGGTCGAGGCGAAGCGCCGCGTCCACTTCAACGCCTTCATGCTCGAGGTGCACGAGGCGCTGCATCGCCGCCGCCAGGCGGGCGAGGACGGCGATCCCATCCCGCCGCTGGCCGCCGAGCTGGCGCGCCGCGCCTGGCTGCTCTGCTTCGACGAGTTCCAGGTCACCAACATCGCCGACGCGATGCTGCTCGGCCGGCTCTTCGCAGCCCTCTTCGAGCTCGGCGTCGTCGTCGTCGCGACCTCCAACACGGCGCCCGACGACCTCTATGCCGGCGGCCTGCAGCGCGAGCTCTTCCTGCCTTTCATCGCGCTGATCAAGGAGCGGCTCGACCTGCTCGAGCTCGACGGCGAGACCGACTATCGCCGGGCCCGGCTGCAGGGCATGCGCGTCTATCACGCGCCGCTCGGTCCGGCCGCCGGGCGCGCGCTCGACGAGGCCTTCGCGCGCCTCACCGACGACGCGCCGGGCGCGCCCGACACGCTCACGGTGCAGGGCCGCACGCTGCGCATCGCGCGCGCCGCGCGCGGCGTCGCCTGCTTCGCGTTCGATGCGCTGTGCCGCGTGCCGCTCGGCGCCGCCGACTACCTCGCGATCGCCGCGCACTATCCCTGCGTGATCCTCGCCGGCGTGCCGCGTCTCAAGCCCGACGAGCGCGACGCGGCGCGGCGTTTCATGCTGCTGATCGATGCGCTCTACGAGCATCGCACGCAGCTCATCTGTTCTGCCGACGGCGCCCCGGACGAGCTCTACCCGGCCGGCGACGCCGCAGCGGAATTCCGTCGTACGGCCTCGCGTCTCCTGGAGATGCAGTCGGCGGCGTATCTCGCCCGACCACATCTCGCGTGAATGTCAAGCGTGATGTTGAGTTCTACTTGCTCTTGGGGTGAAATGGGAGTAGGACACAACAGCTAGTATTGACATCCGCGGGCGGTTGGGGCTTGCCACCACGGATGGAGAAGGAAGGACATGGCGCGCAGGAAGATCGCTCTCGTCGGCTCGGGCAACATCGGCGGCACGCTCGCGCTGCTCGTCGGATTGAAGCAGCTCGGCGACATCGTGCTGTTCGATGTCGTCGACGGCGTGCCGCAGGGCAAGGCGCTCGACATCGTGCAGTCCTCGGCGATCGAGGGCTTCGATGCGGCGCTCGCCGGCAGCAACGACTATGCGGCGATCGCCGGCGCCGACGTGGTGATCGTCACCGCCGGCGTCGCGCGCAAGCCCGGCATGAGCCGCGACGACCTGCTCGGCATCAACACCAAGGTGATCACCGCGGTGGGCGAGGCGATCCGCCAGCACTGCCCCGGCGCCTTCGTGATCTGCATCACCAACCCGCTCGACGCGATGGTCTGGGTGCTGCGCGAGGCGAGCGGGCTGCCGCACCACAAGGTGGTCGGCATGGCCGGCGTGCTCGACAGCGCGCGCTTCCGCTTCTTCCTCGCCGACGAGTTCAAGGTCTCGGTCGAGGACGTCACCGCCTTCGTGCTCGGCGGCCACGGCGACACCATGGTGCCGCTGGTGCGCTACTCGACCGTGGCGGGCATCCCGCTGCCCGACCTGGTGAAGAAGGGCTGGACGACGCAGGCCCGGCTGGACGCGATCGTGCAGCGCACGCGCGACGGCGGCGCCGAGATCGTCGGGCTGCTGAAGACCGGTTCTGCGTTCTATGCCCCGGCGGCCGCCGCGGTGCAGATGGCCGAGGCCTATCTGCTCGACAAGCGCCGCGTGCTGCCCTGCGCCGCTCATCTGGACGGCCAGTACGGGGTCAAGGGTCTCTATGTCGGCGTGCCGGTCGTAATCGGCGCCGGCGGCGTGGAGAGGGTGGTCGAGATCGATCTCGAAGGGACCGAGAAGGCCCAGTTCGACAAATCGGTCTCGGCCGTTCGGGGCCTCATCGAAGAGGTGAGGAAGCTTCAGAGAGGAGACAAGGCATGAAGCAAGCTAAGAAGGGCACCGCCAAGCTGGCGGCCAAGGCCGCGCCGAAGAAGGCCGCCGCGAAGAAGGCGACCGCGAAGAAGGCGGCGGCGAAGCCCGCGGCGAAGAAGGCGGCTGCCAAGAAGACCACGGCGAAGAAGAAGTAGGGCGACCAGCCCGCTTCGACCCGCTCGGCGGCGGCCATCGGCTGCCCTGGCCTGATACGGGGGTATGCTTGCGCGACCCCTCAAAGTTGCTAGAGTACGCGCCTCCTTGAGCCAGGGGCGCGGCCGGCGGCCGCCGCCAACGGGTGCATCAGCGGGTCGATGAATATCCATGAATACCAGGCCAAGGGCCTGATGGCGAAGTTCGGCGTCGCGGTCCCCCGCGGCGCCGTCGCCGAGAGCGCCGAGGCGGCCGCGGACGCGGCCCGTCGGCTCGGTGGGTCGGTCTGGGTCGTCAAGGCCCAGATCCATGCTGGCGGCCGCGGCAAGGCCGGCGGCGTCAAGGTGGTCAAGTCGGTCGACGCCGTCCGCGACGCCGCCGCCGTGCTGCTCGGCAGCACGCTGGTGACGAAGCAGACCGGCCCGGCCGGCCGCCTCGTGCGCCACGTCTATGTCGAGGAGGGCTGCGACATCCGTCGCGAGCTCTATCTCGGCCTGCTGATCGACCGCGGCACCAGCCGGGTCACCCTGATCGCCTCGACCGAGGGCGGCACCGAGATCGAGGAGGTCGCGGCGGCGACGCCGGAGAAGATCCTCAAGCTCGGCATCGACCCGGCCACCGGGCTGATGCCGTGGCACGCGCGCCGCATCGCCTTCGGCCTCGGGCTCGAGGGCAAGCAGGTCGGCTCGGCGGTGAAGTTCGTCACCGCCATGGTGAAGGCCTTCCACGAGCTCGACGCCAGCATCGTCGAGATCAACCCGCTGGTCGTCACCGGCGCCGGCGAGGTGCTGGCGCTCGACGCCAAGATGGCGTTCGACGACAACGCGCTGTTCCGCCATCCCGAGGTCGAGGCGCTGCGCGACGAGAACGAGGAGGACCCGGCCGAGCACGAGGCCGCCAGGCACGGTCTCAACTACATCAAGCTCGAGGGCGATATCGGCTGCATGGTCAACGGCGCCGGGCTCGCCATGGCGACCATGGACATCATCAAGCTCTATGGCGGCGCGCCGGCCAACTTCCTCGACGTCGGCGGCGGCGCCACCCGCGAGCGGGTCACCACCGCCTTCAAGCTGATCCTCTCCGACCCGCAGGTGAAGGGCATCCTGGTCAACATCTTCGGCGGCATCATGCGCTGCGACGTGATCGCCGAGGGCGTCGTCGCCGCCGCCCGCGAGATCGGGCTGCAGGTGCCGCTGGTGGTCCGGCTGGAAGGCACCAACGTCGAGCTCGGCAAGAAGATCCTGCGCGACTCCGGGCTCGCCATCCGCTCGGCGGACAATCTCGCCGATGCCGCCGAGAAGATCGTCAAGGCCGTGCGGGGAGGCGCCTGATGCCCGTGCTCGTCGACGCCTCGACCAAGGTGCTGTGCCAGGGCTTCACCGGCGCCCAGGGCACCTTCCATTCCGAGCAGGCGATCGCCTACGGCACCCGCATGGTCGGCGGCGTGACGCCCGGCAAGGGCGGCACCACCCATCTCGGCCTGCCGGTGTTCGACACCATGGCCGAGGCGGTCGCCGCGACCGGCGCCGACGCCAGCGTCATCTACGTGCCGCCGCCCTTCGCCGCCGACGCCATCCTGGAGGCGGCCGACGCCGGCGTGCGCCTGGTGGTCTGCATCACCGAGGGCATCCCGGTGCTCGACATGGTGCGGGTCAAGCGCGGCCTGTCGGGCTTGCGCACGCGGCTGATCGGCCCCAACTGTCCGGGCGTCATCACGCCGGAACAGTGCAAGATCGGGATCATGCCGGGTCACATCCACGCCAGGGGCCGCATCGGCATCGTCTCGCGCTCGGGCACGCTGACCTACGAGGCGGTGGCCCAGACCACCGCCGCCGGGCTCGGCCAGTCGACCTGCATCGGCATCGGCGGCGATCCGGTCAACGGCACCAGCTTCGTCGATTGCCTGGAGCTGTTCCTCGGCGACCCGGAGACCCAGGGGATCATCATGATCGGCGAGATCGGCGGCAGCGCCGAGGAGGAGGCCGCCGACTTCCTCCGCCGCGACACGCGCAAGAAGCCGGTGGTGGGGTTCATCGCCGGCCTGACCGCCCCGCCCGGGCGCCGCATGGGCCATGCCGGGGCGATCATCTCGGGCGGCAGCGGCGGCGCCGGCAGCAAGCTCGAAGCCTTCCGCATGGCTGGCATCGCCGTGGCGGAGTCGCCGGCCAGCCTCGGAAGCACCATGTTGAGGACACTGAGAGGCTGACCGGCGCGACCCGGCCCCGGCCTGCTGCCCGCTGGCAAGGATCCCGGCGGCAGGCGTCGGGCCGGTGACTGCGGGCTCCTGCCCCGAGGCTCCGTGTCGGAGGGAGCAACCGATGGCGCTTGACGAATCCACCTTCCTGTCCGGCCCCAATGCCGGCTTCGTGGCCGAGCTCTATGGCCGCTACCTCGCCGACCCCGGCTCGGTCGATCCGAGCTGGGCGCGGTTCTTCGCCGAGCTCGCCGACGATCCGGCGACGGTGGCCGCCGAGCAGCGCGGCGCCAGCTGGGCGCCACGCGAGCGCGAGCTGCCGGCCCACCCGGCGGACCGGGGCGGCAACGGCCATGCCGCGGCCGGCAACGGCGCGGCCGCGGCCGCCGGCTCGCCCGTCGCGCTCGCCGACCTGCAGGCCGCGGCCAAGGATTCGGTGCGTGCGCTGATGCTGGTGCGCGCCTACCGGGTGCGCGGCCATCTCGAGGCCAAGCTCGACCCGCTGCGCCTCAAGCCGCACCAGCCGCATCCCGAGCTCGACCCGGCGAGCTACGGCTTCGCCGAGGCCGATCTCGACCGGCCGATCTACATGGCGGGCGTGCTGGGCTTCGAGAGCGCGACCCTGCGCCAGATCCTGGCCCGGGTGCGCGCCACCTATTGCGGCAATATCGGCCTCGAATACATGCACATCCAGGACCCGGCCGAGAAGGCCTGGCTGCAGGAGCGCATCGAGAGCATCGCCAACCACACCGAGTTCACCGCCAAGGGCAAGCGCGCCATCCTCGAGCGGCTGACCGCCGCCGAGAGCTTCGAGCGCTTCCTCGACCGCAAGTACACCGGCACCAAGCGCTTCGGGCTGGATGGCGGCGAGACCACCATCCCGGCGCTCGAGCAGATCCTCAAGCGCGGCAGCCAGCTCGGCGTCAAGGAGGTGGTGGTCGGCATGGCCCATCGCGGCCGGCTCAACGTGCTGGCCAACTTCATGGGCAAGCCCTTCGCCGCGATCTTCGCCGAGTTCCAGGGCAACCCGGCCAATCCCGAGGACGTCCAGGGCTCGGCCGACGTCAAGTACCATCTCGGCACCTCGGCCGACCGCGAGTTCGACGGCCGCATCGTGCATCTCTCGCTGACCGCCAACCCCTCGCACCTCGAGGCGGTGAACACCGTGGTGCTCGGCAAGGTGCGCGCCAAGCAGCGCCAGCGCGGCGACACCACGCGCGAGCAGGTGCTGCCGCTGCTGCTGCACGGCGACGCCGCCTTCGCCGGCCAGGGGCTGGTGGCCGAGACGCTCGACCTCTCCGGCCTGCGCGGCTACCGCGTCGGCGGCACCATCCACTTCATCATCGACAACCAGATCGGCTTCACCACCAACCCGGTGCTGGCGCGCTCCGGCCCCTACTGCTCGGACGTCGCCAAGATGATCCAGGCGCCGATCTTCCACGTGAACGGCGACGATCCCGAGTCGGTGGTGCATGTCGCGCGCATCGCCACCGAGTTCCGGCAGCAGTTCAAGAAGGATGTCGTCATCGACATGTTCTGCTACCGGCGCTTCGGCCACAACGAGGGCGACGAGCCGGCCTTCACCCAGCCGATCATGTACCGCACCATCGCCCGGCACGCGACGGTGCGCGAGCAATATGCCGAGCGGCTGGCCGCCGAGGGCACCCTGACGGCCGCCGAGGCGGCGACCATGGCCAGCGACTTCCAGGCCCGGCTCGAGGGCGAGTTCGAGGCCGCCTCGAGCTACAAGCCGAACAAGGCCGACTGGCTGGAGGGCGTCTGGGCCGGGCTCGCCGTCGCCTCCGGCGACGACCGCCGCGGCGACACCGCGGTGCCGCTGGAGACCCTGCGCGAGGTCGGCCGCGCGCTCACCAGCCTGCCGGCCGGCTTCAACGCCAACCGCAAGATCGTCCGCCAGCTCGCCGCCAAGCAGCAGATGATGGAGAGCGGCGAGGGCATCGACTGGGCGACCGCCGAGGCGCTCGCCTTCGGCACCCTGCTGGCCGAGGGCTCGCCGGTGCGCCTCTCCGGCCAGGATGTCGGCCGCGGCACCTTCTCGCAGCGCCACGCCGTGCTGGTCGACCAGGAGACGGAGGAGCGCTACCTGCCGCTCAACCACGTGCGCGAGGGACAGGAGCAGCTCGAGGTCATCGACAGCCCGCTCTCCGAGATGGGGGTGCTGGGCTTCGAGTACGGCTTCAGCCTCGCCGAGCCGCGCGCCCTGGTGCTGTGGGAGGCGCAGTTCGGCGACTTCGCCAACGGCGCCCAGGTGATCATCGATCAGTTCATCAGCTCCGGCGAATCGAAGTGGCTGCGCATGTCGGGCCTGACCCTGCTGCTGCCGCACGGCTACGAGGGGCAGGGGCCGGAGCATTCCTCGGCCCGGCTGGAGCGCTATCTGCAGCTCTGCGCCGAGGACAACCTCCAGGTCGTCAACTGCACCACACCGGCCAACTATTTCCACGTGCTGCGCCGCCAGCTGCACCGCAACTTCCGCAAGCCGCTGGTGGTGATGACGCCCAAGTCGCTGCTGCGCCACAAGCTGGCGGTCTCGACGCTGGCCGAGATGGGGCCGGGCACCAGCTTCCACCGGGTGATGTACGACAATGAGAGGCTGGCCGACGACGCCGGCGTCCGGCGCGTCGTGCTGTGCTCCGGCAAGGTCTACTACGACCTCTACGAGGAGCGCGCCAAGCGCGGCCAGGCCGACGTCTTCTTCCTCCGGCTGGAGCAGCTCTATCCCTTCCCCGCCAAGGTGCTGGGCAAGGAGCTGGCGCGCTTCCCCCAGGCCGAGCTGGTCTGGTGCCAGGAGGAGCCGCGCAACATGGGGGCCTGGACCTTCGTGGCGCCGGAGATCGAGGCGGTGATGGACAAGCTCGGCCACCCGCAGCGCCGGCTGCTCTATGCCGGCCGGCCGGCCGCCGCCTCGCCCGCCACCGGCCTGCTGCGCTGGCACAACCGGGAGCAGGCGGCGCTGATCGATGCCGCCCTCACCGTCAAGAAGTGATCGCTGCCTGGGAAACCGTCCACCGCCGGGGGATGAAGCATGACTGAGATCACCGTGCCGACCTTGGGGGAATCGGTCACCGAGGCGACGGTCGCCAAGTGGCTGAAGGGGGTCGGCGACGCGGTCGCCGCCGACGAGCCGGTGGTCGAGCTGGAGACCGACAAGGTCTCGCTCGAGGTTCCCGCCAAGGGCGCCGGCCGGCTCTCCGAGATCCGCGCCGAGCCCGGCGCCACCGTCGAGGTCGGCGCTGTGCTCGGCATCATCGCCGACGGGGCCGTCGCCCCCGCCGCGGCACCTGGCTCGACCACGGCGGCGGCGCCGCCGGTCGCGCCCACGCCGCAGCTGCGCGAGGAGGATCGCCTCGCCCCCTCGGTGCGCCGGCTGGTCGAGGAGAAGCACCTCGATCCGCGCGCCGTCCCGGCGACCGGCAAGGATGGCCGGATCACCAAGGGCGACGTCATCGACTATCTCGCCCAGCAGCAGGCTGTCCCGGCGCAGCCGGCGCCTGCTACCCCTGCACCTGCCGCCCCGGCACCAGCCGCGCCGGCCGCGGCGCGCGAGCCAGCTCCGCGCGAGCCAGCTCCGCGCGAGGCTGGCCCGCGCGAGGAGCGCGTGCGCATGACGCGGCTGCGCAAGCGCATCGCCGAGCGGCTGAAGCAGGCGCAGAACAGCGCCGCCATGCTGACCACCTTCAACGAGGTGGACATGACGGCGGTCAGCGCGCTGCGCAACCGCTACAAGGACGGCTTCGAGAAGAAGCACGGCGTGAAGCTGGGCTTCATGTCGTTCTTCGTGAAGGCCGCCATCGTCGCGCTGAAGGAGATCCCGGCGGTCAATGCCGAGGTCGACGGCGACGACATCGTCTACAAGAACCACTACGACATCGGCGTCGCGGTCGGCACCGAGCAGGGGCTCGTGGTGCCGGTGGTGCGCGACGCCGACCGGCTCTCCTTCGCCGCCATCGAATCGAAGATCGCCGAGCTCGGGCGCCGGGCGCGCGACGGCAAGCTGGCGCTGGAGGAGCTGCAGGGCGGCACCTTCACCATCTCCAACGGCGGCATCTACGGCTCGCTGATGTCGACGCCGATCCTCAACCCGCCGCAGTCCGGCATCCTCGGCATGCACAAGATCCAGCCGCGCCCGGTGGCGGTCGGCGACAAGATCGAGATCCGGCCGATGATGTACCTGGCGCTGAGCTACGACCACCGGGTGATCGACGGCCGCGAGGCGGTCACCTTCCTGGTACGCATCAAGGAGTGCCTGGAGGATCCGCAGCGCGTCCTGCTGGACCTGTAGAGGGGGCACGACAGGCACTGCTTCCCCCGGTTTCCCCGGGGACGCCGGCCAGGGCAATCATGCTGGCGCGCGCAGCGCGCCGCAGCCAAACGGGGACGAGACATGGCGGACCAGACCTACGATGTCGCGGTGATCGGCGCCGGGCCCGGCGGCTATGTGGCGGCGATCCGCGCCGCCCAGCTCGGTCTCTCGGTGGTCTGCATCGAGAAGCGCGGCCGGCTCGGCGGCACCTGCCTCAACATCGGCTGCATCCCGTCCAAGGCGCTGCTCAACGCCTCGCACAAGTTCGCCGAGGCCGGCCACTCTCTGGCCGCGCTCGGCATCAAGGTCGCCGGTGTCGAGCTCGACCTGGCGAAGATGCTGGCCGCCAAGGACAAGGTGGTCGACGGCCTGACCAAGGGCATCGAGATGCTGTTCCGCAAGAACAAGGTGGACAGCGTCAGGGGCGCCGCGCGGCTCGCCGGCGGCGGCCGCATCGAGGTCGCGCTGGAGGGCGGCGGCAGCCGCACCGTGACGGCGCGCAACATCGTCGTCGCCACCGGCTCGGAGGTGGTGAGCCTGCCCGGCATCGCCATCGACGAGAAGCGCATCGTCTCCTCGACCGGCGCCCTCGCCTTGCCGGCGGTGCCGAAGCACCTGGTGGTGATCGGCGGCGGCTATATCGGGCTCGAGCTCGGCTCGGTGTGGCGGCGGCTCGGCGCCAAGGTGACGGTGATCGAGTTCCTCGACCGCATCGTGCCCGGCATGGACGGCGAGATCGCCAAGCAGTTCCAGCGCCTGCTCGGGCGCCAGGGCATCGCCTTCAAGCTGGGCTCCAAGGTGACCGGCGCCACGCTGGCCGGCGAGGAGGTGTCGCTCGCCGTCGAGCCGGCCCAGGGCGGCGCCGCCGAGACGCTGACCGCCGACGTCGTGCTGGTCGCCGTCGGGCGGCGGCCCAACACGGAGGGACTCGGGCTGGAGGCGGCGGGCGTCGCGCTCGACGAGCGCGGCCGCATCCGCACCGACGCCGGCTTCCGCACCAATGTCGAGGGCATCTACGCCATCGGCGACGTCATCGCCGGCCCGATGCTGGCGCACAAGGCCTCCGAGGAGGGCGTCGCCGTCGCCGAGCTGCTGGCCGGCGAGGCCGGCCGGGTCAACTACGAGACGGTGCCGGGCGTCGTCTACACCTGGCCGGAGGTGGCATCCGTCGGCAGGACCGAGGAGGAGCTGAAGGCCGCCGGCATCGAGTACAAGGTCGGCCGCTTCCCCTTCACCGCCAACAGCCGGGCGCGCTGCAACCAGGACACCGATGGCATGGTGAAGCTGATCGCCGACGCCCGCACCGACCGGCTGCTCGGCGCCCACATCCTCGGGCCCGACGCCGGCACGATGATCCACGAATGCGTCATGGCGATGGAGTTCGGCGGCTCCGCCGAGGACGTGGCGCGCGCCTTCCACGCCCACCCCACGCTCAACGAGGCGATCAAGGAGGCGGCGCTGGCCGTCGCTGGCGAGCCGATCCACATGTGAGCCGGGCCGGCGCTCAGGCCGGCTCGATCCAGATCGCGTAGGGCACCCGCCGGCCGGCTCCGCCGTGGCTGATCGTGCCGTCCTCGGCTACGCAGCCCTCCGAGGCGACGCCCCAGTCGGCTGCGGCCGCCGCCTGCAGCAGCCGCCGGGCGGCGGTGGCCGCGAGGTGCCAGGTCGGCACCCTGGCGACCGCCACCGGCGAGTCCAGGACGAGGCCGGGCGCGATCGGCTGCCACCTGCCGCCCGCGGCGGCACGTGCCAGCGTGATCCGGGCGCCGCCGCCCGCCCCCATCTGCACCCAGGCGGCATAGCCCGCGGCCGCATCGACTGCGTCCGCCGCCCGCGCCAGGCGGCGCTGCGGCAGGCCGACGGCGGCGAGCGAGCCGGCCGCGGCGCCGGTGCCGAGCACCGAGCGCCGCGTCATGGGAAGTCTTTCCATCGCGTCCTCCTGGCCGGCGGTCAGCCCTGCTTCCCCTGCTTCACGGTCGCCAGCGGATCGGCGACGTACTTGAAGGCCGGCTCCTTGATCCAGGGTGCCCGCTCGTTGGCGTTGCCGTCGGAAGACAGGTTGAAGTAGAGGTCGACGGTATTGTCCGGCTTGAGGTCGCCGAACAGCGGCTCGGTCAGCTTGTTCATGCTGGCGAGCGCCGCCATGAACATCTTGGTGTGCGAGACCTCGCGGGTGGCGAGGTGGACCAGCGCGTCGCGCGTGCCGGAGTCCGGCGCCATCCTGATCAGGCTCTCGTATGTCATCAGCGCGCCGCCCTCGGCGGCGATGTTGGCGCGCAGGTCGCGGACGGGGTCGCCGCCCTCGTTGATGTACTTGGCCTCCCAGTAGGAGCCCTTGCTGTCGAAGAAGTGCGGCCCCTTGCCGGCGATCGCGAACAGCGTGCTCTCGTAGGCCTTGCTCTGGTCCGACCTAGCCGTGTGCATCTCGATCAGCCGCCCGACCACCTCGAGATGGCCCATCTCCTCGGTGGCGATGTCGAGCAGCATGTCGCGCAGCGCCGGATCGTCGGTGTGCTGCGACTGGACGAAGTACTGCAGCGCGGCGGTGAGCTCGCCGGTGGCCCCGCCATATTGCTCGAGCAGCTTCTCGGCGAAGGCCGGGTTGGGCTCGTCGACCCGCACGGCGTGGATCGGGACTTCCTTGTGAATGAACATCGAGCGGCTCCTGCTGGCGATGGGACTGTCTTCCCTTCGCTCTCAACGGCGCCCTTCGCGTGGCGGTTGCTGCGACAACGGCCGATTTCCGGCTATGATGCAGGAACGGGCAGGGGAGATGCAGCCATGGCCGAGCAGAAGGATCGCAGCGCCGCGCCGGAGGTGATGCCGGCGGCCGAGATCCGCCGGATGATGCACGAGCACGAGCAGGCCAAGCTCGCCGAGGCGGCGCGCAAGCAGCGCGAGGAGGACGAGAAGAAGAAGGCGATGATGGACATCTTCCATCAGCCGCTGACCGCGCCGCCGCAGGACCTGATCGCGCGGGCGGCGCCGCTGGTCCGCGCCGCTGCCGAGCGCGGCGCCACCGAGGTGCTGATCTACCGCTTCCCCAACGAGCTCTGCACCGACAACGGCCGCGCCATCAACAACGGCGAGGCGGGCTGGGAGGAGACGCTGACCGGCCGGCCGCGCAGCGTCTTCGAGTTCTGGCGGGACCACCTCAGGGACAAGGGCTACAAGCTGCAGGCGGAGATCGTCGAGTTCCCCGGCGGCATGCCGGGCGACGTCGGCTTCATCCTGAGCTGGAAATAGCCCTCAGCCGACCGGCGCCTGCGGCCCGGAATCCTGGAACGTCGCCGGCTCGGCGATCCAGGCCTTGAGCAGGGTGTAGGAGACGGTCAGCACCACCGGGCCGATGAAGATGCCGACCAGCCCGAAGGCGATCAGCCCGCCGATCACCCCGATGAAGACCAGCAGCAGCGGCAGGTCGGCGCTGGCCCGGATGAGCAGCGGCCGCAGGAAGTTGTCCATCGTGGTGACGACGATGGCGCAGGCCAGCATGAAGGTGCCCCAGCCGGTCTCGCCCGACCAGTAGAGCCAGATCACCGGCCCGAACATGGTCGGCCCGGCGCCGATCTGCGCGATGCAGAGCAGGAAGGTGACGGCGGTCAGGATGCCGGCGAAGGGCACGCCGGCGAGCACCAGGCTGACGCCGCCGAGCAGCGCCTGGGCCATCGCCGTCACCACCACGCCCAGCGCCACGCCGCGGATCGCATGCGCGGCGAGGTCGACCGAGGTCTCGCCGCGCGGCCCGGCGAGCCGCCGGCCGAAGCGGCGGCAGGCCTCGGCGGCGCGCTCGCCGCTGGCATACATCAGGGTGGCGAAGACCACGGTCAGCAGCAGCTGCACCAGCAGCAGGCCGAGGCCGCCGAGCTGGCTGCCGGCCCAGCGCACCACCGAGCCGGCATAGGGTGCCGCCTGGGCCGCCAGCCCGTTGATGCCGGTGGCGGCGACATGCGTCCACACCCGCTCCGCCGCCTCGCCGACGCCGGGCAGCTCGATCAGCCAGTGCGGCGGATCGCCGAGCTTGATGCTGCGCAGCGACTCCGCCCAGACCACCACCGTGTCGGTGTTGGCCACCACCGCGGCGACCACCAGCCAGATCGGCAGGATGACGATCAGCAGCAGCGCCAGGGTCATCACGGTGACGGCGGCCCAGCGCCGTCCCCCCATCTGCTCCTGGAGCCGCAGCATCAGCGGCCAGGTGGCGACGACGATCATGGTCCCCCACAGCGCCGCCGGCAGGAAGGGCTGCAGGATCCAGAAGCAGGAGATCGCCATGATGGCGATCACCGAGACCGCCAGCACCGTCCGGGTCAGGTCCCGCTTGCCGTCGCTCATCGCCGCCCCCCGCCGCTGCTCCCTGCCGTCGCTCCCTGCCGTCGCCCCCTGCCGCCCCCCTTCCGACCGGCGCGCGCCGGCTGTCAGGCGGAGGGCGTGCGCGCCGCGGCCTGCGCCCCGGCCAGGGCCTGGCGCAGCTGCTCCTCCTTGGTGTGGTCGAAGGAGCTCTTCAGCACGGTGCCGCCGACCCCCTGCAGCTCGGCCAGCACCTTGTCGGCGGTCATCTTGCGGATCAGCACGAAGAGCGCGGCCTGGCCGGACTGCAGCACCTGGGCCGCGTCCTTCATGAACTGGTCGTTGATCCCGACGTCGGTCAGCGCGCCGCCGGCGGCGCCCGAGGCGGCGCCGATCGCCGCACCGGCCAGCGGCATCAGGAAGATCAGGCCGATCAGCGAGCCCCAGATCGCACCCGACAGGGCGCCCGCCTTGACCGGGTGGAAGAGCTGGTTGAGCTTGACCTCGCCGTTCGGCTGCTTGATGGCGATCACCGCGTCGCCCAGCTCGATCAGGTACTCGCCCTGCAGCGCGAGCAGCTTCTTGCGCACCTCTTCGGCCTTCTCCTCGGTCGGGAAGGCGATCGCGATCAGGTCGGCCATGGCTGTTTCTCCTGGTCTGATTGGGTCCGGGTCTGGCGCCATTTCTAGCACGAGATCGACGGCGAGTCGGCCCTTGCCTTGGCCGTCCCGGGTCAGCCGAGCGCCGCCGCGGCGTCGGCCCGCATCGTCATGTGGTCGACATCGTCGACCAGGCGGGCGCCGAGCCGGCGGTAGAAGGCGAAGGCCGCCGCGTTCTGCTTGAGCACCGCCCAGGCGAGGTGCGCGTGGCCGGCCTCCAGCGCCAGCCGCCCGGCCGCCGCCAGCAGCGCCCGGCCGAGCCCGCCGCCGCGCCGGGCGGGCACGACATAGAGGTCGCTGACATAGAGCATCGGCTCGCCGAGCTCGACCTCGAAGACCCAGGAGGCGATCAGGTAGCCGACCGGCGCGCCGCCCGATTCGGCGATGAAGCCGAGGAAGGCCGGGGCGGGCCCGGTGCCGTGGCGGCGGAAGGCGGCGGCGTCGAAGCGGTTCGCCGCCTTGTCGCCCATCGCCCGCAGCTCGGCGGCGAGCGCCTCGACCATGGCGGCGACCGTGTCGGCATCGTCCGCCGCGAAGCGGCGGATGGCGAAGCCGCTCACCGCCGGGCCCGCGGATGGGCGCGGTCGTAGACGGCGAGCAGCGCCGCGGCGTCGACCGCGGTGTAGCGCTGCGTGGTCGAGAGCGAGGCGTGGCCGAGCAGCTCCTGGATGGTGCGCAGGTCGCCGCCGCCGGCCAGCAGGTGGGTGGCGAAGCTGTGGCGCAGCGCGTGCGGCGTGGCGCTCTCCGGCAGGCCCAGCAGCGGCCGCAGCTTCTGCATCTGCAGCTGGACGAGGCGCGGATTGAGCCGGCCGCCGCGCGCGCCGCGGAACAGCGGCGCGCGGGCGTCGCCCTGCCAGGGGCAGGCGGCGAGATAGTCTGAGATCGCCTGCAGCACCGCCGGCAGCAGCGGCACGACGCGCTGCTTGTTGCCCTTGCCGGTGACCGTCAGGCTGGCGCCGCCGTCCGGCCCCGGCCGCGGCACCTGCCCGCGCTCCAGCGCGATCGCCTCGCCGATGCGCAGCCCGGCGCCGTAGAGCAGGGTCAGCAGCGCGACGTCGCGCCGGGCGATCCAGTCGCTGTCGGAGAGCTCGCCGACCGCGTCCACCGTCTCCAGCGCCTCGGCGGCGGTCAGCGCCTTGGGCACGGCGCGCGGCAGGCGCGGGTTGCGCAGGGCCGAGAGCACCGAGTTGTCGAGGCGCTGCCGGCGCATCAGCCAGGCGAAGAAGCCGCGCACCGTGCTCAGCGCCCGCGCCGTCGAGCTCGCCGCCAGCCCCTGCCGGCCGCGCTCGGCGAGCCAGGCGCGGAAATCGCCGCGCTCCAGCCGGTCGAGGGTGGCGAGGCTCGGCGGCGCGCCGCGATGGACGGTCAGGAACCGGCAGAACTCGGCGAGGTCGCGGCCATAGGCCTCGAGCGTGTGGCGCGAGGCGCGCCGCTCGTGCGCCAGCCAGTCGCGCCATAGCGCCACCTGCTCGGCGAGGTCGGGGGCGGCCGCCAGCCCGAGCGTGGGCTGCGCGCGCGCGCTCACGGCGGCAGGTCGAGCCAGGTGCGGATGGCGTGCTCCAGCACGCGGGCGAGGAAGGAGAGCAGCTCGGTGCCCTGGCCGGGATTGAAGTAGCCGGGATGGCGGGTGCCGAAGGCGAGCAGCCCGACCGGCGCCGCCGGGCTCGCGGTGATGCGCAGCAGGGCGTCGGAGCGGACCAGCCCGGCGGCCGCGCCGAAGATCCTGGGATCGCCCTCGACGTCGTCGCGCAGCAGCGTGTCGCGGCCATTGCCGAGCAGCTCGCCGACCAGGCCGGCGGGCAGCAGCTGCACGCCCTCGACCGAGCGCCGCTTGCGCCCTTCCGTGGCCTCGACGCAGAGCGACACGACGTCGACGTCGAGCACCACGGCGAGATCGGTCATCACCGTCTCGATGAGGTTCTCGAAGCTGCGCGCGGCGAGCAGCGCCAGCGCTGCCCGGTGCACCCGCTCCTGGGTCGACAGGTTGTCGCGGCTGTTGGCCAGCAGGTCGTCCTGCTCGGTGCGCAGCCGGGCCACGTCGCGGCGCAGCCGCTCGACCATCACCTGCTGCAGGTCGAGCACGCCCGGGCCCTGGCGCCGCGCCGGCGCCTGCTGCGCGTCGAGCAGCTCGCCGTGGCGCAGCAGGAAGTCGGGATGGCGCT
This sequence comes from Dongiaceae bacterium, assembly GCA_046349435.1. Lineage (GTDB taxonomy): Bacteria > Pseudomonadota > Alphaproteobacteria > Dongiales > Dongiaceae > JAXMCI01. The sequence goes on from JAXMCI010000018.1 coordinate 84,278, forward strand.
GCAGGTAGTCGACGACCTGCGCCGCGGTCACCCGGCCGGCGGCCGGCGGGGCGGCGGTGGGAACCATGTCCTCGGGCTTGCGCGGCATCCGCTAGACGATCTTCTGGCCGGTCTTCGCCCAGTCGGCGAGGAAGGCGGCGAGCCCCTTGTCGGTCAGCGGATGATTGAACATCTGGCGCAGCACGGCCGGCGGCATGGTGCAGACATGGGCGCCCATCCTGGCCGCCTCGACGACGTGCATCGGGCTGCGGATCGAGGCGACCAGCACCTCGGTGTTGAAGTCGACATAGCCGGAGTAGATCTGCAGGATGTCGGCGATCAGCGCCATGCCGTCGGCGCCGATGTCGTCGAGCCGGCCGACGAAGGGCGAGACGAAGGCGGCGCCCGCCTTGGCGGCGAGGATCGCCTGGGCCGGCGAGAAGCAGAGCGTGACGTTGACCCGCACGCCCTCGTCGGCGAGCGCGCGGCAGGTCTTCAGCCCGGCCGGGGTCAGCGGCACCTTGACCGCGATGTTGGGCGCGATCGCCGCCAGCCGGCGGCCCTCGGCGAGCATCGAATCGGCATCGGTCGCGGTGACCTCGGCGCTGATCGGGCCGGGCACGATGCCGGCGATCTCGCGCACCAGCTCGATGAAGGGACGGCCGGTCTTGGCGACCAGCGACGGATTGGTGGTCACCCCATCGACCAGCCCGGTCGCGGCGAGGTCCCGGATGTCGCCGAGATCGGCCGTGTCGATGAAGAACTTCATGGACGCACTCGTCTCCTCGGGCAGCCTGCCGTCGTGCGTGACGCGGCCCGCGCGATTCGGCGATACACTCTAGCCCATGGTCGATGACCGATCCAGTTCCGCCCCGGCGCGGCCGGCCGCGCGCTGCCGCGTGCTGCTGCCGCTGCCGCTCGCCGGCGCCTACGACTACGCCGCCGATCCGGCGCTGGACCTCGGGCCGGGCGACTTCGTCAGCGTGCCGCTCGGCCGGCGCGAGGTGGCGGGCGTGGTCTGGGATGCGGCGGCCGAGCCCGCCGCGCTCGACGAATCGCGGCTCCGCCCGGTGGCGGCGCGGCTCGACGTGCCGGCGCTGCCGAGGTGTCGCGGCGCTTCGTCGAATGGGTCGCCGACTACGTCGTAGCGCCGCCCGGGGCGGTGCTGCGGATGGCCATGAGCGTGCCCGCGGCGCTCGTCCCGCCGCGGCCGATCGCCGCCTGGCGGCGCGTCGGCGGCGCGCGCCCCGCGGCGCCGCTCACCGCGGCGCGGCAGCGCGTGCTGGCGGTGCTCGAGGACGGGCCGCCGCGCGCCGGTCCGGAGCTCGCCCGCGAGGCCGGGGTCGGCAGCGGCGTGCTGCGCGGCCTGCAGGGGCTGGGCCTGATCGAGCCGGTCGCCCTGCCGCCGCCGCCGCCCTATGGCCGCCCCGACCCCGCTTCGCCCGGCCACGTGCTGTCGCCGGCCCAGGCGGCCGCGGCCGAATCGCTGGCCGGCCGCGTCGGCGCCGGCTTCTCCGCGACGCTGCTCGACGGCGTCACCGGCTCGGGCAAGACCGAGGTCTATTTCGAGGCGATCGCCGCGGCGCTCGCCGCCGGCCGCCAGGCCTTGGTGCTGCTGCCCGAGATCGCGCTCTCGGCGCAGTGGCTCGACCGCTTCGCGCGGCGCTTCGGCGTCAGGCCGGCGGCCTGGCACTCCGACCTGTCGCAGGCCGAGCGCCGCGCCGCCTGGCGGGCGATCGCCGAGGGCGAGGCGCGCGTCGTGGTCGGCGCCCGCTCGGCGCTCTTCCTGCCCTATCCCGCGCTCGGCCTGGTCGTCGTCGACGAGGAGCACGAGTCCGCCTACAAGCAGGAGGAGGGCGTCGTCTACCAGGCGCGCGACATGGCCGTGGTGCGCGCCCAGCTCGGCGCGATTCCCGTGCTGCTGGTCTCCGCCACGCCGTCGCTGGAGACGCTGAGCAACGTCGAGCGCGGCCGCTACGGGCGGGTCGACATGCCCGACCGCCATGCCGGCGCGGTGCTGCCGAGCGTCGAGGCGATCGACCTGCGGCAGGACCGGCCGCCGCGCCAGAGCTGGCTGTCGCCGACGCTGCGCGCCGCGGTGGCGCAGACGCTGGCCGCCGGCGAGCAGGCGCTGCTCTTCCTCAATCGCCGGGGCTATGCGCCGCTCACGCTCTGCCGCCGCTGCGGCCACCGCATGCAGTGCCCGCGCTGCACCGCCTGGCTGGTCGAGCACCGCTTCTCCGGCCGGCTGCAATGCCACCATTGCGGCTTCGCCCTGCCGCTGCCCTCGCATTGCCCGGCATGCCAGGCCGAGGGCACGCTCGCCGCCTGCGGCCCCGGCGTCGAGCGGCTGGCCGAGGAGGCGGCGGCGCTGTTCCCCGAGGCGCGGCTGGCGACGATGACCAGCGACACCATCACCGGCCCGCTCGCCGCCGCGGCGCTGGTCGAGCGCGTCCAGCGCCGCGAGATCGACCTGCTGGTCGGCACCCAGATCGTCGCCAAGGGCCACCATTTCCCCAGCCTGACGCTGGTCGGCGTGGTCGACGCCGATCTCGGCCTCAACGGCGGCGACCTGCGCGCCGCCGAGCGCACCTTCCAGCTGCTGCAGCAGGTCGGCGGCCGGGCCGGCCGGGCGGAGCGGCCGGGCCGCGTGCTGCTGCAGACCTATGCGCCGGAGCAGCCGGTGATGCGCGCGCTGGTGCAGGGTGACCGCGACGGCTTCCGCGCCGAGGAGGCGGCGGCCCGGCGCGAGGCGGGCATGCCGCCCTACGGCCGGCTCGCCGCGCTGATCCTGGCGGCCGGCAGCGCCGAGGCTGCCGACGCCGCCGCCCGCCAGCTCGCCCGCGTCGCGCCGGCCGGCGAGGGCGTGGTCGTGCTCGGCCCGGCGCCGGCGCCGCTCGCCGTGCTGCGCGGCCAGCACCGCCGCCGCTTCCTGCTGCGCTGCCGCCGGGACATCCGCCCGCAGCCGCTGATCCGCGCCTGGCTCGCCCAGGTCAAGCTGCCCGGCACCGTCCGGCTGCAGATCGACATCGACCCGTACAGCTTCCTGTAGGGCAGGGGCCGGCGCTCAGCCGCCGGGCTTCGCCGGCTCGGCGTAGTAGCCGACCACGTCGCCGGCCAGGCTGACGCCCAGCCCGTTGAGCAGCCGGTTGGAGTAGTTGAAGTAGGCGCAGACCTGGTTGACCTCGAGGATCTCGCCGTCCTCGGCGCCGGCGGCGCGGCACGCCTCGACGTCGGATGCCGCCATCTCGCCGGGCGCCACCGTCAGCTTGCGGGCATAGCGCAGCAAGGCCAGCTCCTTGCCGGCGAACACGGCTTCCGGCCGCTGCTCCCGCAGCGCGGCCAGGATGGCGGCGGCGCGCGGCTCGTCGGCGAGCAGGCGGCGGGTGTTGGCCCAGTGGTGGGTGAAGCTGTACTCGCAGCGGTTGGCGAGGCTGGTATAGACCGCCACGCATTCCAGGAACCACAGCGGCAGCCGGTTGCCCGGATTGTGCAGCACCGCCCGGTAGAGCGCGACGTGCCCCGCCATGGTGTGGGGCCGCAGGCTGTGCACGCGCATCACGTTGTCGACCGTGCCGGCCGGGGTCTTGGCCCGCTCGTAGAGCTCGGCCAACTCGCCGGTCGCCTCCTCGACCGGGATCATGCGGATCCAGGCGCTCATGGTCTCCTCTGCCTCGGGTCTGCGGGGTGGATTCAGTCGATCGGCACCGGCTGCGGCGGCCGCGCGAAGAGGCGGTGGACCAGCGGCGCGAAGAACGTCAGCGGCGCCGTGGGGTAGGCGGGGTCGATGGCGTTCTGGTCGTAGCGCGCGACGAACGCGGCCGTCCACTCGAAATGCGGATGGCCGCGCCAGCGCTCGCGCTCCCGGGGGTCGCCGCGCGGGAACTCCGGGCAATGGACGAGCTGGAACACGGGATGCCGCTCCAGCATCCAGCGGTGGCGCTCGGCGACATAGGGCCCGAGCAGCGCCGCGGCGAAGGCCCCGTGGGTGCTCGGGCAGGCGGTGAAGCCGATGTCGTGCAGCAGGGCGACCGCCACCGTCTCCTCGTCCTCGCCGGCCCGCCAGGCCATCGTCGCCGACTGCAGGCAGTGCTGGTAGTTGTTGATCCGGTAGCCGAAGGTGGGATCCTGCGCCTCGAGGGCGAGCATCGCCAGCACGCGCGCCGCCTGCCGCTCGGCGTAGAAGGGTCGGCGCTGGCGGTCGAGCAGCGCCCAGTCGGCGGCGCTGAACTGGTCGAGGGCCAGCTTGTCGACGGCCTGCCAGCCCGGCTCGGCCAGCGGTGCCGACAGCGGCTGCGCGCCCGGCGGCGGGTCGCGTTCGATGCCGCTCATCGGGACAGCTCCCCGGGAATGCTGTCGAGCACCAGCGGCGGGTCGAAGGCGGTGACCGGCGGCGGCTCGCCGGCATGAGGCTCGATCTCGACCAGGCAGGTCTGCGCGCTCGGCCCCTGGGCGAGGCTCGAGGTGCCCTTGTCGAGGGTCAGCAGGTTGACGTTGCCGTGCTTGCACAGGCTGCCGATCTCGCCCGGCCGTTCCGGGTCGTACCAGGCGCCGGTGGCGAGCTGGACGACGCCGCGGGCGATCCGCCCCGTCACCCGCGCGCCGGCCAGGCAGGTGCCGCGGTCGTTGAAGACCCGCACCACCTGGCCGTCGGCGATGGCGCGCTCGGCCGCGTCCGCCGGGTGGATCCAGACCGGCTCGCGGCCGGCGATCTTGGCCGCCAGGCTGACGCTGCCCTGGTCGAGCTGGCTGTGCAGCCGGGCCGCCGGCTGGTTCGAGATGAGGTGCAGCGGATAGGAGGCGGCCCTGGCCGAGCCCCGCCATTCCGCGGGCTCCAGCCAGACCGGGTGTCCGGGGCAGTCGCGATAGCCGAAGCCGGCCACCCGCTCGGAGAAGATCTCGATGCGGCCGCTCGGCGTCGTCAGCGGGTGGGCCTCGGGATCGCGACGGAAGGCCTCCAGCAGGACGCCGGGCCGCTCGGGCACCGGCAGCAGCGCGTGGCCCTGCGCCCAGAACGCCTCGAAGGTGGGCAGGCTCATGCCGAGCCGAGCCACCTCCTGGCGGTCCCGCTCGTAGAGATGTCGCAGCCACGCCATCTCGTCGCGCCCCTCGGTGAAGGCCGCCTCGACCCCGAGCCGCCGCGCCAGCGCGGCGCAGATCGCATGGTCGCTGCGCGCCTCGCCGACCGGCGGGATCGCCTGGTGCATTGCCAGCATCCAGGGGTCGCGGCTGGCGCCGCCGATGTCGTTGCGCTCGAAGGTCGTGGTGGCCGGCAGCACGATGTCGGCGTGGCGGGCGAGCGGCGTCCACCACGGCTCGTGCACCACGATGGTCTCGGGCCGCCGCCAGGCGGCGAGCAGCCGGTTGAGGTCCTGATGGTGGTGGAAGGGATTGCCGCCGCACCAGTAGACGAGGCGGATGTCGGGATAGGTGATCCGCCGCCCGTCATAGTCGATGGTAGTGCCCGGCGCGAGCAGCATGTCGGCGACGCGCGCCACCGGAATGACGCTGCCCGTCGGGTTCACGCCCTCGGGCAGCCAGGCCCGGCTGGCGCGGTCGGCGGGCGTGGCGGCGTTGCCCACGGCGGTGAGGCCGAAGGCGAAGCCGCCACCGGGCAGGCCGATCTGGCCCAGCATGGCGGCCAGGGTCACCGCCATCCAGTAGACCTGCTCGCCGTGGTCGGCGCGCTGCAGCGACCAGCCGAGCACCAGCAGTGAGCGGCAGCCCGCCATGCGGCGGGCGAGCGCCCGGATGGTCTCGGCCGGCAGGCCGCAGAGCGGGGCCGCCCAGTCGGCCGATTTCGCCACGCCGTCGGTCGTGCCCATGAGATAGGGCCGGAACCGCTCGAAGCCGACGCAATAGCGGGCGAGGAACGCCTCGTCGTGGCGGCCCTCCTCGACCAGCGTATGGGCCAGGCCCAGCATCAGGGCGACGTCGCTGTTGGGCACCGCCGGCAGCCACTCGGCCGCGAGGAACCCGGCCATGTCCTCGGCGATCGGCCCGACATTGACGAAGGCGACGCCGCGCTCGCGGCAGCGCGCGAGCCAGAAGGCGGTGTCGTGGCTGCCGCTGCCGCCGGCGATCACCTGTGCGTTGCGCAGCGGCAGCCCGCCGAGCGCGACCACCAGCTCGCTCGCCTCGGCCACGGCGCGCCAGTCGGTCATCTCGTGGAACATCCGGTACCAGTCGGCCACCACGTGCGGCATGGTGACGATGGCGGCCGCGCAGCTGTAGGAGTTGACCGAGCCGGTGTAGCCGCCGATCAGGTTGAGCAGACGGTGCAGCTGGCCCGAGGCGTCGTGGAAGCGCCCGGCACTGCCCCAGCCGTAGGAGCCGGCATAGATCGCCGGGTTGCCGTGGTCGCGCGCCACCCGCCGCAGCTCGCCGGCGACGAGGTCGAGCGCACGCTCCCAGGAGACCGCCACGAACGGCTCGGCGCCGCGGCCCGCGCGGTCGCCGGCGGGGCCGCGGGCGAGCCAGCCGGCGCGCACCGCGGGCGTCGCGATACGGGTCGGGTGGTGCACCGCGCCGGGCAGCGAGGCGATGATCGGCGAGGGGTCGCGGTCGGCGGCGAACGGCGCGACCCCGGCGAGCCGGCCGCCCTCGACGATCGCCTCCACCGCGCCCCAGTGGGTCGAGCTCGGGACGCGCCCGCTCATCGCGCCGCCCCCAGGGCCAGCCGCCGCTCGAGCCGCCGGAAGGCCAGCGAGCAGCCGAAGCAGAGCGCGAAATAGAGCAGCGCGGCGGTGATCCAGCTCTCGAAGATGGCAGTGGTCGAGATCGCCACCTGGCTGGCCGAGAGGGTCAGCTCCTGGATCGAGATCAGCGAGACGATCGAGGAGTCCTTGATCAGGGAGATGAACTGGCCGGCCAGCGGCGGGGTGATGCGCTGGATCGCCTGCGGCAGGATGACGAGGCGCAGGGTGCCCAGGCGCGTCAGCCCGACCGCCAGGCCGCCCTCCCACTGGCCCTTCTCGATCGACTGGATCCCGGCGCGCACGATCTCGGTGACATAGGCGCCCTCGAAGAGCGCCAGGCAGATCAGGCCGGAGACGAAGGCGGAAAGCTGCTCGGGCGCGCCGAACAGGACCTCGACGACGCCGAGGGTGGCGGGCGAGGCGTCCTGCATCGCATCGTCGATGCCGAGCAGCGGCATGATCTGGCTGCTGATGAAGAAATAGAAGATGAAGATGAAGACGAGCGGCGGGATGTTGCGCACCAGCTCGACATAGAAGCGCGAGAGCAGCCGCAGGAACAGGCTGCCGGAGACCCGGCAGAGTCCCATCAGCATGCCGATGGCGGCGGCCGCCACGATGCCCCAGAGCGACAGCCGCACCGTGGTGAAGAAGCCCTGCAGCAGCAGGTTGGTCACCCAGCGCCGCTCGTCCTCGTCCCAGCGCAGCAGGAAGGGCGGGATCGCGTCCCAGCTCCAGCGATAATGCAGGACGGCGGCGGTGCGGTGGGCGGTGTAGCCGACAAGGAGTGCGACGACCGCCAGGATCACCGCGTCCGGCCAGCGCAGCCGGTAGCGCCGGCGGGCGGCCGGGGGCGTCATGGCGGTCGTCGCCTCGCTCATCGTCCTATTGCTGCTCGGGCACCTGGTCGGCCCAGGCGCGGCCCTTGAACCAGTAGTCGTAGCGCTCCTTCAGCCAGCCATCGTCCCGGTGCACCAGGATCCAGTTGTCGAAGAAGTTGATCGCGTCCGGATCGCCCTTGCGCACCGCGAAGGCTTCCGACGTCTTCTGCAGCGCCGGCAGGTCCGGGGCGACCAGCACGTCGGGGTACTTCGCGGCCCACAGCGCCGGCGTCGGCGCCGAGGCGAGCGCGGCGGTCGCCTTGCCGTTGATCAGCTCCTGCAGCGTCTGGCCCTCCTCGTCGAACAGCAGCTGCTGGGCATTGGGAAACAGCTTCTCGGCGAGGACCGCGGTGGTGGCGCCGCGGCGGTTGGCGAGGATCACGTCGGGCTTGTTGAGGTCCTCGACCGTCTTGATGCTGGCGCCCAGCTTCTTGTTGATGACGACCAGCGTCTCGGTGTTCTCGTAGGGGATGGTGAAGTTGACCGTCAGGTTGCGCTGCGGGGTGATCGACATGCCGCTGATGATGACGTCGAACTTGCCGGCGATCAGCGCCGGGATGATGCCGTCCCAGGAGGTCGGCACCGTCTCCAGCTTCACCCCCATCTCCTCGGCCAGCTTCCTGGCGACATCGACCTCGAAGCCGACCAGCTGGCCCTTCTTGTCGGGCATCGCCCAGGGCACGAAGGTCGAGAGCCCGACCCGGATGGTGCCGCGCTTCTTGATCTCCTCGATGACGCTGGACGCCGCCAGGTGCTGGCGCACGTTGTCGGCCGCCTTGGCGAGGCCGGCTGCCCCGACGGCGAGCAGGCCGCCGAGCAGGCAGGTGAGCGCGTGTCTTCGTATCATGGTAGGAATTCTCCCCCGTTGGGTGAAGGTGCTCAGGACGAGCGGCGAGCCGCCAGCCGGCGCTCCAGCCAGGTGGCCAGCAGCGACAGCAGCAGGGTGATGACGAGGTAGATGGCGGCGACGGTGAACCACACCTCGAAGCTCATGAAGGTCGTCGAGATGATGTCGCGGCCGGCGGTGGTCAGCTCCCACAGCGCGATGACGCTGACGATCGAGGAGTGCTTGACCAGGGTGATGGCCAGCCCGGCGAGCGGCGGCAGCATGATCGCCAGCGCCTGCGGCAGCACGACCTTGCGGTAGGTCGCGTAGGTCGACAGGCCGAGGCTGCGGCTCGCCTCCCACTGCCCGGCCGGCACCGAGAGGATGCCGGCGCGGAAGATCTCCGAGGCGAAGGCGCCCTCGAACACCGCCAGGCAGAGCACGCCGGTCCAGTAGCGGCCGATGCCGAAGATCGGCGCCACGACGAAGTAGAAGAGGTTGAGCTGGACCAGCATCGGGGTGTTGCGGATCAGCTCGAGATAGCCGCGCGCCAGGACGCGGCCGGTGAGGAGGTCGGAGAGGCGCAGCACGGCCGTGCCCAGGCCGAGGGCGATGGTGAGCAGCAGGCTCCAGGCGGAGATGCCGAGCGTCTCCGCGGCGCCGCGCAGCAGCGGCCCCCAGATCAGGCGGCCGTCCTGGATGCGCAGCAGGTATTTCGGGATGCGATACCATTGCCAGTTGTAGCCCATCGCATCCGCGCCGCGGACGGTGAGCCACACCAGGATCGCCAGCAGCAGCACGAACTGCGCCGTCTGGCCGGCCGCCGACCGGTTGAGCCGCGCCCAGGAAAACCCCCGGCGGGCGCTGCGCGGCCGCTCGATCGACCGGAGGCGCAGCCGCCCCGGCAGCGGCGGTGGCGCCACCACGGTCATCGGCCTGCGCCCCGCCGCGGATCGGCCGGCCGCCGGCTCACGCCCGCGCCGCCAGGCCGTTGCGGATCAGCCGGAGCTGGGCCGCGAGATAGCCGGGCGCCACCTCCTCGAGATGCGGGCCCAGCCTGGCATGCAGCGCGGGGAGGGCGAAGAACGGCACCAGCGGGATGGCATGGTGCTCGGCGTGGTAGGCATTGTTCCAGGCCAGCCAGCGGATCGGCGCCAGGGTCTCGACGCTGCGCGTGTTGCGCAGCAGGTCGGGCACGCGCGGGCGGCCGACATGCTCCGACATCCGGATCAGCCGCATCACCGGCTCGCCGATCACCCGCGGCACCAGCCAGAAGGCGAGCGCCGCCCAGCTCTGCAGCAGCAGGCTGGCCGCCGCCACCGCGAGATAGGCCGCCCACATCAGGCGTGCCTCGCGCCGCACCGCCGGTCGCACCGCGGGCGGCAGCACGGCCAGCTCGACCGGCGAGAAGCGGCCGAGCGCGTGGTTCGCCAGCGAGCGGAACACGCCGATGAAGTAGGGGATCGCCGTCGCGTAGTAGAGATAGCCGCCGAGCCTCTCGGCGATCGGGATCATCTGCGGATCCTTGCCGGGATGCTGGGTGTGGGAATGGTGGGCGATGTGCTCGTACTTGAAGTAGAGCGGGCCCAGCATCAGCACGAGGCCGGTGGCCCAGGCCACCGCCACATTGATCCAGCGGCTGCGGAAGGCGGTGCCGTGCGCCGCCTCGTGGAACGGCGCGAAGAGATGGACGATGACGACGCCGTGCAGGAACATCGCCGCCAGGATCCAGCCGGTGCCGCGGGTCGCCCAGATCAGCAGCCCGGTCGCCAGGAGGGTGGCGAGGTGGCCGGCCAGGAAGATCAGCCCGGGCCGGTCGCTGCGCCGGCAGAGCGCCTGGATCTCGCTGCGGCTGACGATCGCCCGGACCCGCTCCTGGCCCTCCATCGCCGTCGCTGCTCCCGCCGCGGCCTGCGTCATGGGCGCCGGTCGGCATCGCCGGCCGCCGCCGCCTTGCGGTACGCGAAGGCCCGGTCGAAGCGGCCGAGCACGTACTGGCCGCAGGTGGTCGGCAGGTATTTCGGGCTTTCGCCCGGGGCGCAGAAGACCGCGGGGTCGACCACGGTGTCGAAGTCCGGATCGAAGGCGAGTGCCATCGAGTGCCGCGCCACGCCGCCCCGGTTCACCACCCGGTGCGGGGTGGAGACCAGCTTGTCGTTGCTCCAGCGCGACAGCAGGTCGCCGACATTGGCCACCAGCGTGCCGGGAATCGGATGCGCGGTCAGCCACTCGCCGTGCACGTCCTGCACCTCGAGGCCGCCGACCTCGTCCTGATGCACCAGGGTCATGCAGCCATAGTCGGTATGCGGGCCGACGCCGTAGAGGTTGCCCTCGCCCGGCGGCTGCGGCGGGTAGCAGATCGCGCTGGCGCGCGAGATCGGGCGGCGACAGGGTCCGATCAGCCGGTCGGGCGGCAGGTCGAGGGCGATGGCGAAGGCGCGCATCAGCGACGTCGCCACCTCGGTCATCGCCTCGTAGAAGGGATAGAGCCCGGCGCGCAGCTCCGGCAGGAAGGCCGGCCACGGGTTGGGCCCGAGGAAGGGATTGCTCTGCCGCTCGGGATCCTCTTCCGGCAGCTCCAGCCCCCAGACGAAGCTCTCCTTGAGGTCCGGCCTGATGCCGTCGGCCATGCGGGCCTCGCCCATCCGCAGGAATCCGTGGTGATGCCGGTTGATCCTGACCTCGAGCTTCTGCTCGAGCGGCAGCGCGAAGAAGCGTCGCGCCGCCTGATCGGCCGCGGCGATCGCCGTCTCCGGCACACCGTGGTTGCGGACGTAGAAGAAGCCCACCTCGGCGGAGGCCCGCCGCAGCGCCTGGGCAACCGTCCGAATTCCCGCCGCTTCGCCGCCCCGGAGCGGGCCGATGTCGATGACCGGGATCGCGGAGGCAGCGATGCGACTGACGCTGGGGTAGGTCATGGCCATGTCTTTGCGGGCGAGGCCCGAAGTTTATGGGCGTCCTCGGCGACGCGCTGGCCATGATCCCCGTCCCGGATAGGACAGCAAGCCAGCAGAACTAATTCCTGGAATGAGAAAAACTAAGCGTGGTCTCGGCAGCGCAAGCCACTAGTTTTTCTCAGGGACGCCTCAAGGAATTCTTGTTTGTTCGCCCTGCGCGCCGCCTTCTAGCCTGTCGCATTGCGCTCGTCCTGTGGCGTGCCGGCAAGCGGAAAGGAGACTTCATGCGCCCGGAATCCGCAGAGGACCCGCGGCACGGCGAGGCCGCGCCTTCGGATGTGCCGCAGCGGGGCCCGTTCTCCGGCTACTACGGCACAGCGATCCCGGATGAGGATCGCGAGCTGACCCACGTGTTGCCGGGAACCCCGGGCGGCGAGTATCTGCGGCGCTTCTGGCAACCCGTCGCACTGGCGGCGCACCTATCCGACGTTCCTCTCGTCGTGCGGATCCTCGGCGAGGATCTGGTGCTCTTCCGCGACCTGCGGGGCAGGCTCGGGCTGCTGCACCGCCATTGCGTGCACCGGCGTGCATCGCTGGAATATGGGCGCATCGAGGAGAGCGGCATCCGCTGCTGCTACCATGGCTGGCTGTTCGGCCGCGACGGGCGGGTCCTCGAGACGCCGGGCGAGCCCGACTCCAGCACCATCCGCGGCCGGCTGTGGCAGGGCGCCTATCCCACGCGCGAGTTCGGCGGCCTGGTCTTCGCCTATCTCGGGCCGCCGGCGACGGTCCCCGACTTCCCGGTGATCGACAACTTCCTGATCCCCGGAAGCACCATCGTGCCCTATGCCCACGCCTACCCCAGCAATTGGCTGCAGGTGGCGGAGAACAGCTTCGATTCGACTCACGTCGCCTTCCTGCACACCCGCCACGGCAAGGCGCAGTTCTCCCCGCTGCTGGGCGCGGTGCCGACGCTGCGGTTCTATCGCCGGCCGATCGGGCTCTACCATGCCCAGGCCCGGCGGGTCGGCGAGAACGTCTGGGTCTCCTCGAAGGACATCCTGCTGCCCAACGTCACCCAGGCGGGCGCAGTGTTCTCCGTCGCGGACAACCAGCCGCGCTACTTCGGGCGCTCGACCTTCACGCGCTGGGTGGTGCCGCACGACAATGTTCGCAGCACGGTCTTCGGGGTCGCCCACTTCAATCCGCGCAGCGATCCCTACCGGCCGGAATACGCCACGCGGGAGAGCCTCGAGGTGCTCGAAGCGGGGACGCCGGCGGTACGCCCCTATGCCGAGCAGCAGCGCAATCCCGGCGACCTCGAGGCGATCGGCAGCCAGGGCCCGATCGCGATCCATGCCAAGGAACATCTCGCCTCGACCGACGAAGGCGTCGCCCTCTACCGGCGGCAGCTGCGGCGTGCCATTCGCCAGCTTGCCGCCGGCACGGAGCCGCCGTCGCAGACCGCCGAGGGGAACAATCCCGTCCGCACCTATGGCGGCTCCACCATCCTGCGGATCGCGCGCCGTCCGGAAACCACGACTCCCGCCTTTCTCAAGGCCTTGTCCGACGAGGTCATGGCCCTCTATGTCGCCGGCGACCAGGTCGAGCCCGAGCGCCGCGACGACAGCATCCGGCAGGCTCTCGAGGCCCTGGAGCGGCACTACGACGTGGCCTGATCGCGCACCGCTGGGCTAGGATCTACCGCGCGAGGTCGCGGGAGGAGCCATGCACGACCTGGTGATTCGCGACGCGCTGATCGTCGACGGCACGCGCGCGCCGGCGCGCCGCGGCGCGCTGGCGGTGTCGGGCGGGCGGATCGTCGCGCTCGGCGAGGATGTCGGGCGCGGCCGCGAGGAGATCGCCGCCGACGGGCTGGTGCTGATGCCCGGCATCGTCGACAGCCACACCCATTTCGACGCGCAGGTCACCTGGGACCCCGGCGTCGCGCCGTCGCCGGCGCACGGCGTCACCACCGTGGTGATCGGCAATTGCGGCTTCACCATCGCGCCTTGCCGGCCGGCCGACCGCGAGCTGGTGATGCGCAACCTGACGCATGTCGAGGGCATGTCGCTGGAGGTGTTGCGCCGGGGCATCCGCTGGGAGTTCGAGACGGTGCCGCAATATCTCGACCTGCTGGAGCGCGGCGGCAGCGTGCCGAACCTGGCAGCGCTGGTCGGCCACTCGGCGCTGCGCACCTACGGGATGGGCGCGGCGGCGACCGAGCGCGCCGCCACGCCGGACGAGGTCGCCGCCATGGCCGCGCTGCTCGACGAGGCGATGGCGGCCGGGGCCGCCGGCTTCGCCACCTCGACGGCGCCGCAGCACAATGGCGAGGGCGGCGTGCCGATGCCCTCGCGGCTCGCCGACGCGGGCGAGCTGGCGGCGCTGGTCGGCGTGCTCGGCCGGCTCGGCCGCGGCACCTTCATGCTGACCAAGGGCGCCGCCACGACGATCCCGTTCCTCGAGCAGCTCGCGGCGGCGACCGGCCGGCCCGTGGTCATCGCCGCCTTGCTGCACAACCCGACCCTGCCCAATGCCACCTTCGACGACCTCGCGGCGATCGCCGCCGCCCAGGGGCGCGGCCGCCGGCTCTACGGCCAGGTCTCCTGCTGCCCGCTGACCAACGACTTCACCCTGTGGTCGCCCTATCCCTTCGAGGGGCTGGCCGCCTGGCTGCCGGCGATGCGGGCCGAGGGCGAGGCGCTGCTGCGGATCTACGCCGACCCGTCCTTCCGCGCCGCCGTCGCGGCCGAGCTGGCGCGGCCGGCCGCGGTGCGGCTCTTCAACGGCCAGTGGGACAAGCTCGAGCTGCTGCAGGCAGCATTGCCGGAGAATCGCGGCCTGGAGGGACGCAGCGTCGCCGCGCTCGCCGCCGCGGCCGGCCGGCCGCCGCTCGACTGGTTCCTCGACCACAGCCTGTCGGAGAACCTCGACACCATCTACACCGCGGTGCTGCTCAACGACGACGAGGCGGCGGTCGGCCGCATGCTGCGCCATCCCTGCGCCAGCATCGCGCTGTCCGACGCCGGCGCGCACCTCACCTTCTTCTGCGACGCCGGCTTCGGCCTGCACCTGCTCGGCCACTGGGTGCGCGAGCTGGGCGTGCTCGGGCTGGAGGAGGCGGTCTGGCAGCTCTCCGGCCGGCCGGCGGAGATCTTCGGCATCGCCGGCCGCGGCCGGCTGGCGCCCGGCCATGCCGCCGACCTGCTGCTGCTCGACCCCGCGCGGGTCGGCCGCGGGCCGAAGCGCCGCGTCCACGACCTGCCCGGCGGGGCGCCGCGCCTGACCACCGACCCGCTGGGCGTGCATGGCGTCTGGGTCAACGGCACGCGGGTGGTCGGCGGGGACGGCGCCCTGCTGCCGGCGCGCCCGGGACGGCTGCTGCGCCGCTTCGCCTGACCCGGCTCAGCCGCGCCGCCCGATCCAGGGATCGGCGCCCGGCTCGCCGCCCGCCGCCGCTGCGGCGAGGCGGCCGGCATAGTGGGCCCAGCCCTCGGCGTGCCCCGCCACCTGGTCGGCCGGCAGGCCGCTGTGGGTCAGCCGCAGCAGCGTGCCGCCATCCTGCGGGATCAGGTCGATCTCGACCAGGGAGGAGCCCGGCGGCACCGCCTCGCTGTCCTGCCAGCCGAAGCTGTAGGCCAGCCGCGACACCGGCACGACCTCCTTGTACTCGCCGCGCGCGACATGCCCGCCGGTGACGTCGACCAGGTAGAGGCCGCCCGGCTCGGGCTCGAGGCTGGCCGAGACGCCCATCCAGCGCAGCAGCCGGTCGGGGTCGGTGAGGAAGGCGAAGACGGTGGCCTGGTCGGCCTCGATCCGCGTCTCCTGGGTGAGGCGTCCGGTCGGCTCCATCGGGCACTCCTGCGAGGCACGCGCCGTTGCAACCAGTCTAACCGTCCCGGCTGTTCTTGTATCCTGGCGGTGGTGCGGGCGAAGGACGGAGCAGCCATGAGCATGGAGCCGGAGGCGGGCCCGGTCGCGGCGCTGCCGCTGACGCCGGCGGTGACCTGGCTGCTGCGCCACGGCGCGGCCGCGCCCGGCCCGGCGACGCTGCTCGCCGGGCTCGCCGACCGGCTGGCCGGGGAGGGGCTGGCGCTCGCCGGCGCCAGCCTCTGCGTCGCCAGCCTCGACCCGATGACCGCGGCCCGCGACTTCCACTGGCGGCGCGAGGATGGCCGCGTCGTCGAGGTGCCGCGCTTCCACGGCGCGCCGCGCCCGGCACCGGCCGCCGCAGGCGGGCTGACGCTCGCGGTGCCCGGCACCGGGCACCGCGTCACCTGGGTGGCCGCGGCGCCGGCCGGCTTCGCCGCGGCGGAGCGCGATCGCCTCGTGGCGCTCGCCTGGGCCCTTGCCGCGCCGCTCCAGGCGGTGGTGGCGCGGGCCACGCTGCAGGCGCTGCTGCAGGCCTATCTCGGCCGGCGCAGCGCCGCGCGCGGCCGGGGCGGCCCGCCGCGGCGCCGGCGAGCTGATCGAGGCGGTGATCTGGGTCTCCGACCTGCGCGACTTCACCCGGCTCGGCGAGGAGCAGCCGCCCGAGCTGGTGATCGCCGCGCTCAACGACAGCTGCGCCCGGCTGGTCGGCGCCATCCAGCCCTTCGGCGGCGAGGTGCTGAAGTTCATCGGCGACGGGCTGCTGGCGATCTTCCCGCTCGCCGAGCGGGGCGCGGCCGCGGCCGCGGCGGCGCCGGCCGCCGTGCGCGCGGCACGGGCCGGCATGGCCGCGCTCGACGCCGAGCGCCTCGCCGCCGGCCTGCCGCCGCTGCCCTTCGGCGTCGCGCTGCATCTCGGCCCGGTGATGTACGGCAATATCGGCGCCGCCGACCGGCTCGACTTCACCGCCATCGGTCCCGCGGTCAACCGCGCCAGCCGCATCGAGGGGCTGTGCCGCCGGCTCGCCTGCCCGGTGCTGGCATCGGCGGCCTTCGCGGCGGCCGCCCCGGCGCCGCTGGTCCCGCTCGGCACGCACCGCCTGCGCGGCATCGCCGAGCCGGTCGATCTCTACACCCTGCCGGAGCTGGCGGGCGAGCGCGGCTGAGCCGCCCGCGACGCTGCGCGCCGCGCTGCTCTCCTCCCTGCTGGTGCAGCTCACCCTCACGGTGGCGGCGCTGTCGACCGACGACATGGTCGTCCTGCTCGCCGATGTCGCCGGCGGCCTGCTGGTCGCGGCGGTGATGGGCGTCAGCGGCCTCGCCATGATGCGCGGGGCGCTGCCCGACCTGCTCGACCGCGCCCGGGGCCGGCTCGCCCGCATGCGCTCCCGCCGCTCGGGCGGCACGCTCATCCACGAGCTGACGCTGGCGGTCGACCCGGCGCTCACGGTGGCCGAGCTCGAGCGGCGCCTCGCGGGGCTGCGCGCGGCGCTGCGGGCCGAGCTGCCCGAGGCCGACATCGCCATCCAGCTCGGCGGCGCGCCGTCCTGAGGCGGCGCGCCGCCTTGGGCGGCCATCCTGGCTCGGCTATGCTGCCGGCGGCTGCGGGAGATGGCAGGTGGTGCGGCGGCTCATCGGGCGCGGGCTGGCAGGCTCGGGGCGCGGCGGCATCGTGCTGGCGCTGGCCTCGGCGCTGCTGTTCGGCGCCAGCACGCCGCTCGCCAAGCTGCTGCTCGGCTCCGTCGATCCCTGGCTGCTCGCCGGGCTGCTCTATCTCGGCTCGGGCGGCGGGCTGCTGCTGGTCCGGATGCTGCGCCGCGGCGGCGGCGGCGAGGCGCCGCTGCGCCGCGCCGACCTGCCCTGGCTGGCCGGCGCCATCGCTGCCGGCGGGGTCGCCGGCCCGCTCCTGCTCCTGCTCGGGCTGGCCCGCGGCAGCGCCGCCGCCACCGCCCTGCTGCTCAATCTCGAGGGGCTGGCCACCCTGGCGATCGCCTGGCTCGCCTTCCGCGAGCCGGTCGACCGCCGCCTGCTGGCCGGCGCCTTCGCCATCCTGGCCGGCGCCGCGCTGCTCGCCTGGCCGGCCGCCGGCGGGCTGGCGCTCGGCTGGGGCGCCGTCCTGGTCGCCGCCGCCTGCCTCGCCTGGGGCATCGACAACAACCTGACGCGCAAGGTGGCGGCCGCCGACCCGGTGACGATCGCCCTGCTCAAGGGGCTGGCCGCCGGCGCCGTCAATGGCGGGCTGGCGCTCGCCGGCGGCGCCGCGCTGCCGCCGCCCGGCGCGCTCGCCGCGGCCCTCCTCGTCGGCTTCCTCGGATACGGCGTCAGCCTGGTGCTGTTCGTCCTGGCGCTGCGCCAGCTCGGCACGGCGCGGACCGGCGCCTACTACGCCACGGCGCCGTTCATCGGCGCGGCGCTGGCGGTGCTGCTGCTCGGCGAGCCGGCGACGCCGCTGCTGCTCGCCGCCGGCGCGCTGATGGCGGTCGGCGTCTATCTCCACCTCGCCGAGCGGCACGAGCACGACCACGACCACCAGCCGGTCGAGCATGAGCACCGTCACCTGCATGACGCGCATCACGCCCACGCCCATGCCGCCGGCGATCCGCCGGGCGAGCCTACAGCCACCGCCACCGCCACGGCCGGCTGGTCCACCACCATCCCCACTATCCCGACCTGCATCACCGCCACGGCCACCGCGCCGGCGGGGCCGGTCGCTGAGCCGGCGGGACGGCGATGAGCCCGGTGCGCGGCCGGCCGCCGGCGGGGCTGCGGTGAGCGCCGAGATCGAGCGGCCCGGCCGCCGCTGGGCGCGGCGCCTGCGCCGCCGCCTGGCGGCGCGCCTGCGGGTGCTCGCCGCCGGCGAGATCCGCAACAGCGACATCGCCCTGATCGTCGTCGCCGCGCTGGTCGGCGTCGTCGTCGGGCTCGGCGTCGTGCTGATGGGCGAGGCGGTCGGCCTCGTCCACCTGCTGCTCTTCGGGATTCCGGTGGCGGCGCATCTCAGCGCCGGGCAGATGCTGGCGCCCTGGCAGGTGCTGGTGGTGCCGCCGCTCGGCGGCCTGATCGTCGGGGTGGCGGCGCTGCTGGTCCGCCGCTGGCGGCCGCGCGAGGTGGTCGACGCGATCGAGGCCAACGCGCTGCATGGCGGCCGCATGTCGCTGACCGACAGCCTCAACCTGGCGCTGCTCACCGTGCTCTCGGCCGGCGCCGGCGCCTCGGTCGGGCTGGAGGCGGGCTACACCCAGCTCGGCGCGGGCTTCGCCTCGCGGCTCGGCCGCACCCTCCGGCTGCGCCGCGCCGACCTGCGCACCCTGGTCGGCTGCGGCGCCGCGGCGGCGATCGCCACCGCCTTCAACGCGCCGCTCGCCGGCGCCTTCTACGCCTTCGAGCTGATCATCGGCAGCTACACCCCGGCGACCCTGGTGCCGGTCACCGCGGCGGCGATCACCGGCACGCTGGTCGGCCGCGCCACGCTCGGGGTCGAGCCGATCTTCGTGCTGACCCAGCAATTCACCCTGGCCGGCCGCGACTATGCGGTGGCGCTGCTGATCGGCGTGCTCGCCGCCGGGCTGGCGATCGCCGCGATGCGCGGCGTCACCGCGGTCGAGAGCGGCTTCCGCCGGCTCGGCCTGCCGCTCTGGCTGCGGCCCGCCGTCGGCGGCCTGCTGCTCGGCGGCATCGCGCTCTTCTATCCGCAGGTGCTCGGCGGCGGCCACGGCGCCATCCTGACCAACCTCGATTCCGGCTTCGGCCTGCCGCTGCTGCTCGGGCTGATCGTCGCCAAGACGCTGGCCTCGGCGGTCTCGGTCGGCTGCGGCTTCCGCGGCGGCCTGTTCAGCTCCTCGCTGTTCCTCGGCAGCCTGTTCGGCAGCGCCGCCGGCGCGCTCGCCGCGATGCTCTGGCCGGCGCTCGCGGTCAGCCACTACGCCTTCACCCTGGTCGGCATGGGGGCGGTGGCGGCGGCGATCGTCGGCGCGCCCGTCACCATGACCCTGCTGGTGCTGGAGGCGACCGCCAACTTCTCGGTCACCATCGCCGTGCTGGTGGCGGTGCTCGCCGCCGTGCTGATCGTCCGGCTCGGCTTCGGCTATTCCTTCAGCACCTGGCGCTTCCACCTGCGCGGCGTGCCGATCCGCGGCGGCCACGACATCGGCTGGGTCGACGACCTCACCGTCGGCAAGCTGATGCGCCGCGACGTCCAGGTGATCCCCGCCGCCCTGCCGCTCGCCGAGCTGCGCGCCCGCTTCCCGCTCGGCGTCGCCAAGCGCCTGTTCGTGGTCGACGAGCAGGCCCGGCTGGTGGGCAGCGTCGACGTCGCCGAGGCGCACAGCAGCGACCTCGACGAAAGGCTCGCCGGCCTCGTCGCGCAGTCGCTGGTGCAGGGGCCGGCCGAGACCATCGCGCCGGAGGTCAATGTCCGCATCGCGCTCGCCCGCTTCGTCAAGAGCAAGACCGAGCTGCTGGCGGTGGTGGCGCGCGACGGCCGGCTGGTCGGCTCGCTCGGCGAATCCTACGCGCTGCGCCGCTACAGCGATGCGCTGGAGCGCCAGCGCGCCTCGGAGGTCGGCGACAGCGGCCTGTTCGGCCCGCCCCGCTCATGACCGGCATGCGGCTCGTGGCGCTCGCCGTCGGCGCGGCGCTGGCGGTGGGGCTGGTCCTCGCCTTCGACCCGGCGGCGATCGCCGCCTCGGTGGCGGCCTGCGGCTGGGGCATCGGGCTGCTGGCGCTGTGGCGCGGCCTCGTCATCGCCTGCGACGGGCTGGCCTGGGGCGCGCTCGTCCCGGCCTCGGTGCGGCCGCCCTGGCGCCGGCGCTGCTCGCGGCGCGCTGGATCTCGAAGTCGATCAACACGCTGCTGCCGGTGGCGCAGGTCGGCGGCGACGTCGCGCGGACGCGCTGGCTGTGGCAGGCCGGGGTGCCCGGGCCGGTGGCCGGCGCCTCGGTGGTGGTCGACGTCACCAGCAACCTGCTGGCCCAGGTGCTCTACGCCGCGCTCGGCGTGGCGATGCTGGCGGCGCTCGACCGCGGCAACCCGGTGCTCGCCGCCGTCGCCGCCGCGACGGCGCTGGCCGGCATGGTCGTGCTCGCCCTCTACGCCGCCCAGCGGCTCGGCCTCGGGCGTCGACTGCAGGCCGGGCGCCTCGCGCGCGGCGGCCGAACCGCGGCGGCGCTGCGCGCGCTCGCCGCCCTGGAGGGCGAGGCCGGCGCGCTCTATGGCGAGCGTCGCGCGCTGCTGCGCGCCACGCTCTGGCATCTCCTCGGCTGGCTGCTGCGGACCGGCGAGACCTGGCTGGCGCTGCGTTTCATGGGCGTCGCCGCCGGCCTGCCCGCCGCGCTCGTCGTCGAGAGCCTGAGCGGGCTGGTGCGCAGCGCCGCCTTCGCCCTCCCGGGCGGGCTCGGCGCCCAGGAGGCGGCCATCCTGCTGGTCGGCACGCAGCTCGGCCTGACCGCCGAAACCGCCGTCGCGCTTGCTCTTGTCAAGCGCGTGCAGGAGTTCGTAGTCTCCGCGCCGGGCTTGGTTGCTTGGTGGGTGGGCGAGCGCCGGATGGCGCTCGGGCGACGGGGGTGAGCGAGAGGGCGGAATGGGCGGGCGCGGCCCGCGGCGAGCCGCGATCGCGACCCCTGCCGCAGCTGCCGGCGAGCGGCCGGCGGACTGCTCCAGGGGTCTGGGGGACGTGGCACTCGCAGCGCTTTCGGCAATCCTGGCCGTACTCACCATCGGCGCGATCGGGTTCTATGCGGCCGGCGGATGGCAGGTCTGGCGCTTCTTCCGGCGCCGGCCGCCGGCGCGCGGCCATTCGCCGGCGCCGCCGGCGGGACCGGTGTCGGTCATGGTGCCGGTGTGCGGCTTCGACGACACGACCGGCGCCTTCCTCGAGGCGCTCTGCCGCCAGGACTATCCCGACTACGAGGTGCTGGTCGGCACCACCGATCCCGAGGATCCGGCCGGTCCCTGGCTGCTGCGGCTGGCCGCCGCGCATCCCGGCCGGGTGCGGCTGTTCCTCGGCCTGCCGCCGCACGGGCCCAACCGCAAGGACAGCATTCTCCGCGACCTGGTCGAGGCCGCCCGCCACGACGTCCTGGTCTTCGCCGACAGCGACCTGCGAATCGACGAGGGCTACCTCGCCGCGGCGGTGGCGCCGCTGGCCGATCCGGCGGTCGGGCTGGTCACCTTTCCCTATGCCGGCCGCCGCCCGAAGGGCCTCGGCCAGGCGCTCGGCTCGCTCGGCCGCTGCCTCGACTTCATCCCCGGCGTGCTGCTGGCGCGGCGGCTCGATGGCGGCCTGCGCTTCGCGCTCGGCATCACGCTCGCCACCCGCCGGCAGGCGCTCGCCGCCGCCGGCGGGCTGCTGCTCGACCGCATCGGCTCCGACTACAATCTCGGCAAGCGCTTCGCGGCGGCCGGCTACCGCGTCGAGCTTCCGCCGCTGGTGCTCGACTGGGTGGCCGAGAGCGATTCGATCGCCGACCTGGTCCGGCGCGAGCTGCGCTGGGCCCGCTCGATCCGGTTCAACCGCGGCCCGCAATACTACTCCATGGTGTTCTGCCACGGCACGCTGTGGTGCCTGCTGCTGCTGCTCGCCAGCGGCGGTGCCGGCTGGGCGCTCGGGCTCGCCGCGGCGACCTGCGGCGTGCGCACCCTGCAGGCGCTGGCCTGCGTGATCGCGCTCGGCTGCCCGCGGCTGCTGCCCTGGCTCTGGGCGGTGCCGCTGCGCGACCTGCTCAGCGCGCTGGTCTGGCTCGGCGGCGGCTTCGGCCGGCGCGTGCGCTGGCGCGGGCGCCTGCTGCGCATCCGGGGCGACGGGCTGATCTCCGAGGACGGCGCGCCGCCGCTCAGGGTCGCGGCCGTCCCCGGCCCCGCCCCCGTCCCCGTTGCCCTGCCGGTGCGGGCGGGCGGGCCGGCGGCACGTTCGCCGGAGCCTAGCCGCCGGGCTGGGTGAGGCCCGCCGGGGCGGTGCCGGCGGCCGCCAGCCGGCGCTCGTAGCGCGCCACCAGCCAGCCCGGCCGGGCGCGGCTCACCAGGTATCCCGCGAGCACCAGCGTCACCGCCGCGGCGACGATCGGGATGGCGGGCAGCAGCAGCGCGGCGCGGCGCGGGTTGCCGGCGATCAGCCGCCGCATGCGCTCGGCGAACACCCCGCTCTTGGAGGACCGGCCGAGGATCGCCTCGCGGCCGGCCTGCCGGCTTGCCGGATCCTCCTCGAGGATGCCGTTCTGGCGGCTGAGGTCGTGGCCGATGATCAGGAAGCGCCAGACGAAGTGATCGAGCCCGTTGGGCGGCGCGTGGCGCGCCCGGGCGAGCGGCTGGCGCCAGATCAGATGGCCGTCGCGGCGCAGCCGCTGGGCGTGGATGGCGCAGTCGCCGCGATAGAGGCCGAGCTCGGTCGGGAAGGGGTGGGCGAGCAGGAAGGCGCGCCGGAAGGCGACGTTGTTGAGGAAGTAGCGCGCGTCCGGCGCCAGCTCGCTCTCGCCGGAGAAGGGCGGGAAGATGTAGGCCAGCCCCATCGCCGCGCCGTAGACGCCGCGGCCGCCGGTCTCGGTCTCGCCGGCGACGATGTCGATCCCCGGCGTGCGGAACGGCTCGAGGATCCGGGCCAGCCAGTCGGGCTCGTAGACGCAGTCGGAATCGCAGAAGACGACGATCTCGCCGCTCGCCGCCTCGGCGGCGATCATCTTGGCCTGGTAGTAGCTGGCGGCGGCCGGCGCCGGGTGCAGCCGCAGCCAGGGATGGCGGCGCCGCAGCGCGGCCAGCCGCTCGGGCGGCAGGTCGCCGCTGTCGACGATCAGCACCTCGCGGGCGGCGTCCGGCGGCACCGTCTGCCGCTCCAGCGACTCGAGCGCGCGCGACAGCCCGTCGAGGTCGGCGTTGATCAGGTTCTCGGTCTCGACGATCAGCGAGAAGCACGGCCGGTCGGCCGGCGCCGGTGCCGCCGCGGCGACCCGCTCGCCCCAGGCGCGCAGCGCCTCGGCCACCGGGCGGAAGCCCGCGCCGAGCTCGGTCAGCGCGTAGGCGACCTTGACCGGCGGCCCGGGGGAGACCCGCCGCTCGATCAGGCCGCGCCCCTCGAGCTCCCGCAGGCGCATCGCCAGCATGCGGTCGCCGACCGCGGCCAGCCGCTCGCGCAGCTCGCTGTAGCGCAGCTCGCCCTTGAGCGCGAGGCTCTCCATGATCATGCCGTTCCACGGGCGCGCCAGCACGTCCAGCGCCGCCTGGAAGTTGGGGCAGAGATGCTCGGACCAGCGCTCCTTGACCACCCGTCTCTCCAGGTTTTCCGTCCGCCGCCATGATGCCGCCGGCGCCGGCGCAAGGGAAGCGCCGCCGCTCGATCGGCGACATCTGCCATACAAAAATTTGTTACTTCCGTTTAGGAAGCGATCGGGCTATGTCCAGGGCACCCCGCCCGGCGCCCTCGCGGCGCCGCCTGCCGGCGGGCCGGATTGCCATCGTCTTGGGGAGGATCCCGATGAAGCTCTACTACAGTCCCGGCGCCTGCTCGCTCTCGCCGCACATCGTGCTGCGCGAGGCCGGCTACAGCTTCGACATCGAGAAGGTCGATCTCGGCTCGAAGAAGACCGAGAGCGGCGCCGACTACACCGCGGTCAACGCCAAGGGCTACGTCCCGGCGCTGAAGCTCGACGACGGCCAGGTGCTGACCGAGGGGCCGGTCATCGTGCAGTACCTCGCCGACCGCAAGCCCGAGTCGAAGCTGGTGCCGGCCAACGGCACGGCCGAGCGCTACAAGCTGCAGGAATGGCTGAACTACATCACCGCCGAGCTGCACAAGAGCGTCGGCTCGCTGTTCAACCCGAAGATGCCGGAGGGCTGGCAGGGCGAGACCAGGACGGCGATCGGCAAGAAGCTCGACTATCTCAGCAAGCAGCTCGAGGGCCGCAGCTTCCTGCTCGGCGACGGCTTCTCGGTGGCCGACGCCTACCTCTTCACCGTGCTCGGCTGGACCAAGTATGTCGGCATCGACCTCGCCAAGTGGCCGGTGCTGGCCGCCTATGCCGGCCGGGTCGCGCAGCGCCCGGCGGTGCAGGCCGCGCTCAAGGCCGAAGGGCTGGCCTGAGACTCCGGATCCGGCGGGCGGCGGCCTCCGCTCCGCCCGCCGGTCCCGCGGAACCACCCGGGGCGGGCGCCGTCGGGGCGCCGGCACGGGCCCGCTCGCGATAGCGCGGATCGGCGCACGCTCTACAGCAAGCACCGCGAGATGCATGGCTCGAGCCAGGGCAGCCCCGCCGCCTTCCGCCGGCTGGTCCGCTACATCGAGGCGGGCAAGATGCGGCCCCTGCTCGCCGGCACCTGCCGGCTGTCGGATCTCCACCGCGCCCAGGTGGCCTTCATGAGCAATGAAATCGTCGGCAAGCTGGTGGTGATCCCGGACGCCAGGTGGGATGGGGCGCGGCCCACGGCGTGCTCACCGACCGCTCCGCCGGATCCTGAATAAGCCTTGCCAGAACAGAGGCTTACGCGTCGGCCTGCAGGCGCTGCCGGTCGGGTTGCAAGCCCGATCCGACTATGTTAAACACCGCTCGCCCGTTGCCGGGGCGACTCCCCGGCCGACGGCGAGGCTTTTATTGCGCGGACCGGTAGGGCGGGCCGCGCCCACGGGAAAGGTCGATCGGATCGTGGCAGCCCAGGGCACGGGCCAGGATGGGCTTGCGGCGCGCTACGCCGCCGCCTTGTTTGACCTCGCCGACTCCCGCAAGGAGCTCGATGCGGTGGCGTCGGACCTCACCAGCCTGCGCGCCATGCTGCGCGACAGCGGCGACCTGCAGCGGTTGATCCGCAGCCCGGTCTTGACCCGCGACGCCCAGGCGCGCGCCATGACGGCGCTGCTCCAGGCCGCCGGCAGCGGCGACCTGGTGCACCGCTTCATCGGGCTGGTGGCGCAGAACCGGCGCCTCTTCGTGCTGCCGGCGATGATCGACGCCTATCTCGCCGAGCTGGCGCGCCGCCGCGGCGAGATCACCGCCGAGGTGACCGCCGCCCGGCCGCTCGACGAGCGCCAGCGCCAGGCGGTGGCCGAGGCGGTGCAGCGCGCCGTCGGCGGCCGCGTCAGCCTCGACGTCAAGGTCGATCCGGCATTGATCGGCGGGCTGGTGGTCAAGGTCGCCAGCCGCATGGTGGACAGTTCGCTGCGCAGCAAGCTGCAGCGGTTGCAATTGGTCATGAAAGGGGTCGGATAATGGAAATCCGCGCCGCGGAAATCTCCGCGATCCTCAAGCAGCAGATCGAGAATTTCGGCGCCGAGGCCGACGTCGCGGAGGTCGGCCAGGTGCTGTCGGTGGGCGACGGCGTCGCCCGCGTCTACGGCCTCGACAAGGTCCAGGCCGGCGAGATGGTCGAGTTCCCCGGCGGCGTGCGCGGCATGGCGCTGAACCTCGAGACCGACAATGTCGGCATCGTGGTGTTCGGCGACGACCGCTATATCAAGGAAGGCGACACGGTCAAGCGGACCGGCGCCATCGTCGACGTGCCGGTCGGCCGCGGCCTGCTCGGCCGCGTCGTCGACGCGCTCGGCAACCCGATCGACGGCAAGGGCCCGCTCTCCGACGTCACCCGCCAGCGCGTCGAGGTCAAGGCGCCGGGCATCATCCCGCGCAAGTCGGTGCACGAGCCGATGCAGACCGGCCTCAAGGCGATCGACAGCCTGGTGCCGATCGGGCGCGGCCAGCGCGAGCTGATCATCGGCGACCGCCAGACCGGCAAGACCGCCGTGGCGATCGACGCGATCATCAACCAGAAGGGCATCAACGCCGGCGGCGACGAGAGCAAGAAGCTCTATTGCATCTACGTCGCCATCGGGCAGAAGCGCTCGACCGTGGCGCAGATCGTCAAGCAGCTCGAGGATTCCGGCGCGCTCGAATACTCGATCGTCGTCGCCGCCACCGCCTCCGAGCCGGCGCCCATGCAGTTCCTGGCGCCCTATGCCGGCTGCACCATGGGCGAGTTCTTCCGCGACAACGGCATGCATGCCGTCATCATCTACGACGACCTCTCCAAGCAGGCCGTCGCCTACCGCCAGATGTCGCTGCTGCTGCGCCGCCCGCCGGGTCGCGAGGCCTATCCCGGCGACGTCTTCTACCTGCATTCGCGGCTGCTCGAGCGCGCCGCCAAGATGAGCGACGCGCACGGCGCCGGCTCGCTGACGGCGCTGCCGGTGATCGAGACGCAGGCCGGCGACGTCTCGGCCTACATCCCGACCAACGTCATCTCGATCACCGACGGCCAGATCTTCCTGGAAACCACGCTGTTCTATCGTGGCATCCGTCCGGCCATCAATGTCGGCCTGTCGGTCAGCCGCGTCGGCTCGGCCGCCCAGATCAAGGCGATGAAGCAGGTCGCCGGCCGCATCAAGCTGGAGCTGGCGCAGTACCGCGAGATGGCGGCCTTCGCCCAGTTCGCCTCCGACCTCGACCCCGCCACGCAGAAGCTGCTGGCGCGTGGCGCGCGGCTCACCGAGCTGCTCAAGCAGGGCCAGTTCCAGCCGATGCCGGTCGAGGAGCAGGTGGTCTCCATCTTCGCCGGGGTGCGCGGCTATCTCGACGGCATCCGGACCGACGACGTGACCCGCTACGAGCAGCTCCTGCTCTCCGAGATCCGCGGCAAGCACAGCGACATACTGGCGTCGATCCGCGACAAGAAGGAGCTGACCGCCGAGACCGAGGGCAAGCTCAAGACGGTGCTCGACCAGTTCACCAAGAACTTCGCCTGACCGACGCTCCCGCCTGACCCACCTACCGACCAGCAGCGCCGCGGACCTCTCGCATGCCGAGCCTCAAGGACCTCAAGATCCGGATCAACAGCGTCAAGTCGACGCAGAAGATCACCTCGGCCATGAAGATGGTGGCCGCGGCCAAGCTGCGCCGCGCGCAGGAGCAGGCGGAGGCCGCCCGCCCCTATGCCGAGCGCATGGAGCGGGTGCTGAGCTCGCTGGCCGCCGGCATGGTCGGGCGCGAGGGCGCCTCGCCGCTGCTCGCCGGCCGCGGCCGCGACCAGACCCAGATGGTCGTGGTGATGACCTCGGACCGCGGCCTGTGCGGCGGCTTCAACTCCTCGATCGTGCGCGGCGCCCGCCGGCTGGTCCGCGACCTGCTGGCCCAGGGCAAGCAGGTCAAGATCTTCTGCGTCGGGCGCAAAGGCCGCGACCAGCTGCGCCGCGACTTCGGCCCGCTGATCGTCGAGACCATCGAGGATGTCGGCCGGCCGCGCCTCGGCTTCGAGGCGGCCCGGGTCATCGCCCAGCGGCTCGCCGCGATGTACGATTCCGGCGAGTTCGACGTCTGCACTTTGATCTACAACCGCTTCAAGTCGGTGATCACCCAGATCGTCACCATCCAGCAGCTGATCCCCTTCGCGCCGCCCGAGGGCGACAGCGGGGCGGAGCGGCCCTACTACGAGTACGAGCCCGACGAGGACGAGATCCTCGCCCAGCTGCTGCCGCGCAACCTCGCCATGCAGGTCTACCGCGCGCTGCTGGAGAACGCGGCGAGCGAGCAGGGCGCGCGCATGTCGGCAATGGACAATGCGACGCGCAACGCCGGCGACATGATCAACCGGCTCACCATCAACTACAACCGGACACGCCAGGCCTACATCACCAAGGAGCTGATCGAGATCATCTCGGGCGCCGAGGCGGTCTAGGCGAAGGCGGCGCCGGGGCGGCCCCAGGCGGGCCCGGTCCCCGGTTGCGAGCAGCGAACAGGAGCACGGAAGCGATATGGCGAAGAATCTGGTCGGACGCATCACCCAGGTGCTGGGCGCGGTGGTCGACGTGCATTTCGACGGCGACCTGCCGGCGATCCTGAACGCGCTGCACGCCGACAATCACGGCCGCATGCTCGTCCTCGAGGTGGCGCAGCATCTCGGCGAGAACACGGTGCGCACCGTCGCCATGGACTCGACCGACGGCCTGGTCCGCGGCCAGCCGGCGACCGACACCGGCGCGCCGATCTCGGTGCCGGTCGGGCCGGAGACGCTCGGCCGCATCATCAACGTGATCGGCGAGCCGATCGACGAGCGCGGCCCGGTCAACGCCAAGCGCGAGTACCCGATCCACCGGCCGGCGCCGGAGTTCGCCGACCAGTCGACCGAGGCGCAGGTGCTGGTCACCGGCATCAAGGTCATCGACCTGCTGGCGCCCTACGCCAAGGGCGGCAAGATCGGCCTGTTCGGCGGCGCCGGCGTCGGCAAGACCGTCATCATCATGGAGCTGATCAACAACATCGCGAAGGTGCATGGCGGCTACTCGGTGTTCGCCGGCGTCGGCGAGCGCACCCGCGAGGGCAACGACCTCTATCACGAGATGATCGAATCGAAGGTCATCCGGCTGGATGGCGGCGACTCCAAGGCGGCGCTGGTCTACGGCCAGATGAACGAGCCGCCGGGCGCCCGCGCCCGCGTCGCGCTGACCGGCCTGACCCTGGCGGAGTACTTCCGCGACGACGAAGGCCAGGACGTGCTGTTCTTCGTCGACAACATCTTCCGCTTCACCCAGGCGGGCTCGGAGGTGTCGGCGCTGCTCGGCCGCATCCCCTCGGCGGTGGGCTACCAGCCGACGCTGGCCACCGACATGGGCGCGCTGCAGGAGCGCATCACCACCACCAAGAAGGGCTCGATCACCTCGGTGCAGGCCATCTACGTGCCGGCCGACGACCTGACCGACCCGGCCCCCGCCACCTCCTTCGCCCACCTCGACGCCACCACCGTGCTGTCGCGGCAGATCGCCGAGCTCGGCATCTACCCGGCGGTGGATCCGCTCGATTCGACCAGCCGCATCCTCGACCCGCGGGTGGTCGGCGACGAGCACTACAAGGTGGCCCGCGACGTGCAGCGCGTGCTGCAGAGCTACAAGTCGCTGCAGGACATCATCGCCATCCTGGGCATGGACGAGCTCTCGGAAGAGGACAAGCTGGTCGTCGCCCGGGCGCGCAAGATCCAGCGCTTCCTGTCGCAGCCCTTCAGCGTCGCCGAGATCTTCACCGGCACGCCGGGCGTGCAGGTCCCCCTCGAGGAGACGATCAAGGGCTTCAAGGGCATCGTCGCCGGCGACTATGACGACCTGCCGGAGTCGGCCTTCTACATGGTCGGCACCATCGAGGAGGCGGTGGCCAAGGCGCGCAAGATGGCGGCCGAGGCGGCCTAAGGGCGCGCCCGCAGTCGCTGGGAGACCGGAATGGCCGACCGCATCGAGTTCGAGCTCGTCTCGCCGGAGCGCCTGGTGCTGGCGCGCGCCGTCGAGATGGTGGTGCTGCCCGGCGTCGAGGGCGATTTCGGCGCGCTGCCGGAGCATGCCCCGACCGTGGCGCAGCTCCGCCCGGGCGTCATCGCCGTCTTCGACAACGGCCAGGTCACCGACCGGATCTTCGTCGGCGGCGGCTTCGCCGAGGTGACGCCGCAGCGCTGCACCGTGCTGGCCGAGCAGGCGGCGCCGGTCGACACGCTGGACCGCGCCGCCGCCGAGGCCGCCATCCGCGATGCCCGCGACGACCTCGCCGACGCCAAGAGCGACGCCGAGCGCGAGCGCGCCGAGACGAAGATCGCGGTCGGCGAGGCGGCGATCGCCGCGCTCGAGACCACCGTCTACTAGGACCCGCGCGGCTCGGCTGCGCGCCTCCGGCGGCGGGCTCGGCAGGATGCCGGGCCGGCCCCCCGGACCGCCCCGGCAACCCTCTTGATCAATCCGGCGGGGCAACCGAGAATGCCGCCGGACCGTTCATGGTCCGTGCCTCCGGTCGGGGCTGGGCACGGGCATCAGACGGGTGCATCGCATGAAGGGCTGGACGCTGGACGACATCGCGTGGGACCAGTTCGACGCCGCCCGCGTCGATCCGGAGATCCTGCGCATCGTGAAGGCCGCCGCCATGGTCGAGGGCAATGGCGGCGACTATGCCGGCTATCTCTGCAACGTCTTCCACGACGATCCGGAGTTCCAGGACGTCGCCCGCCACTGGGGCCGGGAGGAGATCCAGCACGGGCTGGCGCTCGGCCGCTGGGCGGAGCTCGCCGACCCCGGCTTCAAGTACGACGCCGCCTTCGCCCGCTTCGTCGACGGCTTCAAGATCGACCTGCAGACGACCCGCTCGGTGCGCGGCTCGCGCAGCGGCGAGCTGGTCGCCCGCTGCATCGTCGAGACCGGCACCAGCTCCTACTACACGGCGCTGACCGAGGCGGTCGAGGAGCCGGTGCTGAAGCAGATCTGCCGCAACATCGCGGCCGACGAGCTGCGCCACTACAAGCTCTTCTACACCTACCTGAAGCGCTATCTCGAGCGCGAGCAGATCGGTCCGTGGAAACGCGTCGCCGTGGCGCTCGGGCGGCTGCGCGAGAGCGAGGACGACGAGCTCGCCTACGCCTACTGGTCGGCCAATGGCGACGGCACGCCCTACGACCGCAAGCGCTTCGCCCGCGCCTATGCGCGGCGCGCCTACGGCGTCTACCGCCCCCGCCACGTCGACAAGGGCATCGCCATGGTCATGAAGGCGGTCGGCCTCGACCCGCAGGGCCGCCTCAGCCAGTGGCTGGCCCGGCAGGCCTACCGCTTCATCCACGGCCGTCACCAGCGCCTCGCCCGCGCCGGCGCCTGAGCCTGCCGCCGCAGGGCCCGTCCGGCGGCCTCGCCGGGGCTACATGAGATACTTCCAGCTCCCGTCGGCGGTCTTGCACTCCTTCATCTGAGCGGTGGCGGACCGCTGCTGCGCCTTGAAGTGAAATACGTACTCGACGGCGCGGCACTCCATGGTCTCGTGCTGGATGACGCCGGTGATCGCGATCGTTCCGGAGTTGCCCGATTTCGGGTTGGTCCATGCTCGCGATGCCCCGACCGCGGCAGGGTCGGCCAATGCGCCGTCTCGCGCCTCGTTGATCGCCACCCAATCCTCCGCGCTCAGATCGCCGCCGGCCTTGCCGAACGGGTTGACCTGGGCCACGGCCGGCAGAGCGGACACGCCCAGCAACAAGGCGAGCGCCACGCTCGCACCATTTCGGGTTTGGTGGATCCTTCTCATGGTCGCCCTCGCGAAGCTCCATCGCCTGGCATGACCCCGGCCCAGGCCGGGAAACGATCCGGTCGTTGCCTTTGCGGGTCTTGTCTTTCCGTGCCAGCCGGCGCGAGGGGATGCCGGCGCGCGAATCCGGCTGCGAGCTTCGACGTCGGATGCTGGAAGCTTCGCCGCAAGCATTGAACGCTCTTCAAATCGATGTTGCGTATCACCCGCCAACTTCCTCGAACGGCATGTTGGCATTGAATGACAAGTCACATGCTGGGAACCGGCAGAGCTTTTGGTGGTCGACAACCGAAAGTCCGGAGGATTCCAGATGTGCAAGGCACGAGTGATCGCGGCAGTCGCGATTCCGGCGCTGTCCCTGGTGCTGGCGGGCTGCGGCGTATCGCAAAGCAAGTACGACCAGGTCGTGGCGGAGAACCAGCAACTGCGATCGCAGGTCGCGTCGCTCCAGCAAGAGCAGAAATGGGTCGAGGCGGGCGACATGCTGTTTCCGTCCGGGGGCTGGCAGCTCAGCCCCGAAGGGATGTCGGCGCTGGACGCGCTGGTTCCGCGCCTGACGAACCTGACCAACGCCAAGATCGTGGTCTACGGCTACACCGACGACGCGCCGGTCGGCGCGACGCTGAAGAATCAGGGGATCTCGAACAATCTCGACCTCTCCTCCAAGCGGGCCGGCGCCGTCGTCACCTATCTGGCGTCGAAGGGCGTCGATCCCAGCCTCATGTCGGCCAAGGGGCGCGGTGACACGCACCCGGTGGCGCCGAACGACTCGCCCGAGGGTCGCGCGAAGAACCGTCGGATCGAGGTCGTCCTGACCGGCCCGGGGGCGTAGCGGCGATCTGCTCGCGCCGCGGGCGATCCGCGGCCGCGAGCGCGCTCGAGCCCGTCGCCGGTTCGACCCCGGACCGGCCCGTCGGCGGGCAGGCTGTCGATCGCCGGAGGCGGCGGCTGGCAGCCTTGCCCGCCCTCCCTCGCGGCCCCAGGATGGGAGGGCCGCGGGGGAGAGGGCCGGGCGATGGGAAGCATGAGGAGCGGCGGCTGGCGGCCGCCGCGCGGGATCGTCGCCAACCTGCTGCTGCTGCTGCCGGCCTGCGCGCTGCTCGGGCTGTTCTACTTCTATCCGCTGTTCGAGGTGCTGCGCACCAGCGTGACCGAGCCGCGGCCCGGCCTCGGCAACTACGCCCGGCTGGTCGACAGCGAGGCGATCCGGCGGGTCTTCCTCACCACCTTCCGGGTCAGCGCGCTGACCACCGCGATCGCCCTGCTGCTCGGCTACGTCGTCGCCTACGTCCTGGCGCACGGCCCGGCGCGGCTGGTCCGCGCCATGCTGATCCTGGTGCTGCTGCCCTTCTGGATCTCGACCCTGGTGCGCGCCTTCGCCTGGATCGTGCTGCTGCGCGCCCAGGGGCTGGTCAACGGGCTGCTGCAGGAGCTCGGGCTGATCGGCCGGCCGCTCGCCCTGATCTACAACGATCTCGGCGTCATCGTCGGCATGGTGCACTACATGGTGCCGCTGGCGGCGCTCACCATCTACGCCCAGATGCGCGGCATCGACCGGCGGGTCGTGCAGGCGGCACGCGGGCTCGGCGCCGGCCCGCTCGAGGCCTTCCTGCGCGTCTTCCTGCCGCTCAGCCTGCCCGGCATCGTCGCCGCGGCGATCCTGATCTTCATCTCGGCGCTGGGCTTCTTCATCACCCCGGCGCTGCTCGGCGGCGGCAAGTCGCTGATGATCGCCGAGTATGTCAGCTTCCTGATCTCCGACACGCTGAACTGGGGCCTCGGCACGGCGCTGGCCGCCACCCTGGCGCTCGCCGTCTTCCTGCTGCTCGCCGCGCTGTCGCGGGTCGTCGACCTGCGCCGCGTCTTCGGCGGGCACTGAGATCATGCGCGGCTGGCGCGCCGGGCTGCTGCTCGCCCTCGCCTGGATGGTGCTGGGCTACCTGCTGCTGCCGGCGCTGGTCGTCTTCCCGGTATCGCTGACCGACACCGCCTATCTCGCCCTGCCGAAGCACGGCCTGTCGCTGCAGCACTGGGAGGCGCTGCTGAGCAGCGCGCAATGGGGCCGCGGCCTGCGCGACAGCCTCGTCGTCGCGACCGGCGCGACCGCGGTGGCGGTGGTCGCCGGCACGCTCTGCGCCATCGGCTGCTGGCGCGCCGCCGCCTGGCCGGCGGAGGCGGTGCGCCTGCTGGCGCTGACGCCGCTGATCGTGCCGACCATCGTCTACGCGCTCGGGCTCTACCGCTTCTATGCCGATATCGGTCTGCTCGACAGCTATTCCGGGGTCATCCTCGCCCATGCCGCGATCGGGCTGCCCTATGTGCTGATCACCGTCGGCGCGGCGCTCGCCAATTTCGACCGCCGGCTGGAGCAGGCGGCGCGCAACCTCGGCGCCTCGCTGCCCCAGGCGCTGCGGCTGGTGGTCGTCCCCGGCATCATGCCGGGGATCCTGGCCGGCGCGCTCTTCGCCTTCGTCAATTCCTGGGACGAGCTGGTCATCCTGCTGTTCATCGCCAGCCGCCGGGTCACCACGCTGACCCGGCTGATCTGGGACGGGGTCCATGAAAGCCTCGACCCGGTGATCGCCGCGGTGGCGGCGACGCTGGTGCTGGTCACCGTCCTGCTGGTGATCCCGCTGGCCCGGCTGCGGCGATAGGAATGGCCGCCTTGCCGCGCCGGGCGGGCGCGTGCAGAATGGCACCCTTGCATACATGGTGACCGACACGGATCACCGTCGCACGGGAGGACTGCCCATGACGTCTTCGCAGGAAGAGCGCGCCTTCGGCCCGGTGGTCGACCGGCGCACCGTTCTCGCCGGCCTCGGCGCGGCCGGCGCGGCGCTGGCGCTGCGGCCCTTCGCGGCCGCTGCGACCGGCGAGCTGGTGGTCGCCAACTGGGGCGGCAACGCCGCCAAGGCGGTGACGGAGGCCTATGGCGGCTTCAAGGAGAAGAGCGGCCTCGCCGTCTCGGTCGACGGCAGCGGCACGCCGCAGGGCAAGATCCGCGCCATGGTCGAGGCCAAGCACGTCATCTGGGACGTGGTCGATTCCTCGTTCGGCGATTCGATCCAGCTCGGCGAGGCCGGCTATCTCGAGGAGCTCGACTACTCGATCATCGACAAGTCGAAGGTCGGCCCCGACCTCGCCATGAAGTACGGCATCAGCAACTACCTCTTCTCGTACATCATGGCGGTCAACTACAAGCAGTTCGGCGACAAGCCGCCGCAGAGCTGGAAGGACTTCTGGAACCTCAAGGACTATCCCGGCAAGCGCATGCTGAGCGGCCTGGCCCAGGGCGTGCTCGAGGCGGCCCTGATGGCCGACGGCGTCGACCCGAAGTCGCTCTACCCGCTCGACCTCGACCGGGCCCTCGCCAAGGTCAAGGAGATCAGGTCGGAGTGCATCTTCTGGAAGACCGGGGCGCAGATCGAGGACCTGCTGCGCCAGGGCGAGATCGCCGCCGGCTTCGCCTGGAGCAACCGCGCCGTGGTCGTCGCCAAGGAGACGAACGGCGCCATCGGCTGGAACTGGGACCAGGCGCTGCTCGCCTCCTCCGCCTGGATCGTGCCGAAGGGCAACCCGGCCGGGCGCGAGGCGGCGATGCGCTTCATCGACTACGCGCTCGGGCCGGAGGGCCAGGCCAAGGTCTTCGAGATCGTCGGCATGAGCCCGTCCAACCCGGCGGCCACCGCCCTCATCCCCGAGGCCGACCGCAAGTACGTCTCGACCAGCCCGGCCAACGTCGCCAGGCAGATCCTGCTGCAGGACGCCTGGTACGGGCAGCATGGCGACGAGGCGCAGGCGAAGTACCTCGAGGCGATCTCGGGCTGAGCGCCGCCCGACGGCCGGGCGCGCCCGCGCCCGGCCGGGAACGCCCATGCCGCCGCCGCTGATCATCGACTGCGATCCCGGCATCGACCACGCGGTCAGCCTGCTCTATGCGGCGCGCCGCCTCGCCCCGATCGCCGTGACGACCGTCCATGGCAACGTCGCGCTCGAGACGGCGACGCGCAACGCGCTCGCCATCCTGGCGCTGGGCGGCATCGATCTGCCGGTCGCCGCCGGCTGCGCCGCGCCGCTGGTCGCCGCGCCGCGCGCCGCGTCCTTCGTCCATGGCGAGAGCGGGCTGGACGGCGCCGTGCTGCCGGCGCCGTCCGCCGCGCCGCTGGCACAGCACGCCGTCGACCTGCTGATCGAGCAGGCCGCGGCCCATCGCGGCGCGCTGGTGGTGGCCGCCCTCGGGCCGCTCACCAACCTCGCCGTGGCGCTGCGGCGCGAGCCGCGCCTGGTCGACTGGATCGCGCTGGTCTCGGCGATGGCGGGGTCGCGCGGCATGGGCAACATGACGCCGGTGGCCGAGTTCAACGTCTGGTCCGATCCGGAGGCGGCGGCGATCGTCTTCGGCAGCGGCCTCCGGGTGCGGATGATCGGCTACGACCTCACCCGGCAGATCGGCTTCGCCGAGCCCGAGCTCGCGGTCCTCGAGAGAGGCGGCGCCGCGGCGCGCGCCGTGGCCGGGCTCTACCGCCACTTCCTGGCGCGCCAGCGCGCGCTCTGGGGCCTGCCCGTCGCGCCGGTCCACAGCCCCTGCGCCGTGGTGCCGCTCGCTCGCCCCGAGCTCGTCGGCTATCGGCCGATGCCCGTCGCCGTCGAGCTGGCGGGCCGCCACACGCGCGGCATGACGGTGACCGACGCGCGCGGCTTCGTCGCGCCGCCCGGCCCGCCCTTCGAGACGCTGCCCGCGGGCGGCCGCTGCGAGGTCGCCGTCGCCGCCGAAGGCCCGGCGATCGTGGCCGAGCTGCTGGCGGCGCTGGCCGACGACGGCTGAGCGGGCCCGTCCCACCTCTTTCATCCCTGGCGCTGAATGACAAGAAGCCCGGCCGCTCCGGGGTATAGTCAAGCTCGGCCCGAATCGGGTCGGGCAACTGGATCCATCAACTGATCGGAGAGCCCTCGATGCGGAAGTCCCGTCTGGTCGCGGCCGCGACCGTTCCCGCCCTGTCCCTCATGCTGGCCGGCTGCTTCGTGCCGCAGAGCAAGTACGACGCCCTGAACGAGCAGTACCAGGAGGCGACCCAGCAGAACCAGCAGCTCACCGCCCAGAACGCCCAGCTCACCCAGCAGAACCAGCAGCTGAACGCGAAGGTCGAGTCGCTGACGGCGGAGCAGAAGTGGGTCGAGGCCGGCGACCTGCTGTTCCCGTCGGGCGGTTGGCAGCTCAGCGATGCCGGCAAGGCGGATCTCGACAATCTGGTGCCGAAGCTGACCGGGCTGAGCAACGCCAAGATCGTCGTCTATGGCTACACCGACAACCAGCCGGTGCTCGCCCCGCTGAAGCGCCAGGGGATCAAGAACAACATGGACCTCTCCCTGAAGCGGGCCGGCGAGGTCGTCAACTACCTGGTGTCGCAGGGCGTCGACCCGAACATCATCTCGGCCAAGGGGCGCGGCGACACGCACCCCGTGGCGCCGAACGACTCCAAGGAGAACCGGGCCCAGAACCGCCGCATCGAGGTCGTGCTGACCGGCCCTGGCGCCTGACGAAGCGTCGGGCCGCGGGGTCGGGCGAAGGCCCGGCCCCGCGACCGTCGCGGGCGCCTCAGGCGCCGAAGCGGATGTGCTTGATCTTGTCGCCCTGCTTGAGGGCGAGCATGGCGTCGACGCCCTCGGTGACCTGGCCGAACACCGTGTGCACGCCGTCGAGATGCGGCTGCGGGTCGAACACCAGGAAGAACTGCGAGCCGCCGGTGTCCTTGCCGGCATGGGCCATGGAGAGCGAGCCGCGCTTGTGCTTGTGCGGGTTGCCCTTGGTCTCGCAGGCGATCGACCAGCCGGGGCCGCCGGTCCCGGTGCCGTGCGGGCAGCCGCCCTGGGCGACGAAGCCGGGGATGACGCGGTGGAACTTCAGCCCGTCATAGAAGCCGGAGCTGGCGAGCTTGTACCAGTTGGCGACCGTGTTGGGCGCCACGTCGGGGAAGAGCTGCAGCTTGATGTCGCCCTTGTCCGTCTCGATCGTGCAGCCGGTGATGCCGGCCAGCGTCTTGGCGTCGATGTCGTGCGTCTTCAGCGGTCCGCGCATGGGTCCTCCTGGGATGCGATGGCCAAGGGGCGGAACTCCTCGACCAGACGTTGGTAGAGCGTGCGCTTGAACGGCACGATCAGGTCGGGCACCTGCTCGAGCGGCGCCCAGCGCCAGGCCGAGAACTCGGGGTTCTCGCGGGCGATGTCGATGTCGCCGTCGCGGCCGGTGAAGCGGAAGGCGAACCACTTCTGGCGCTGGCCGCGGAAGCGGCCGCCCCAGAGCCGCGGGATGAGCTCGTCGGGCAGGTCGTAGCTGAGCCACTCGCGGCTCTCGGCCAGCAGCGCGGCGGCCGCCGTGCCGATCTCCTCCTCCATCTCGCGCCAGGCGGCGTCGAGCGGAGCCTCGCCCGCGTCGATGCCGCCCTGCGGCATCTGCCAGGCGTCCGACGGCATGTCGATGCGCCGGGCCACCAGCACCTGGCCGGGCGGCCCGAACAGCATGATGCCGACGCCGGGTCGGTAGGGCAGGTCGGCGTGCTTGCTCATCGCTGAACGCTCCGGTCGCCCCCGCTCCCCCCGGGCTGTGCCCAGGAGAGAGCGGGGGGCGTCCCGGCCTAGTCGTTGCTGGCCTGCTTCTGGTTGAGCAGGGCCAGGCCGCGCAGCAGGTCGATCGCCCGCTGCAGCTGGTAGTCCTGCGCCGCGTCCTCGGCCCCCGGCGTCGCGCCGGCCGGCGGCACCACGGCCCCCGGGGTCGGCGCCTGGCCGCCCGTGGTCGGCGTCGTCGCCGCCGCCGGCGGGTTGATCGGGGTCGGCTGGGCCGGCGAGGCCTGCGGCGCCGCCTGGTTGTCGTTGGCCGGCGGCGCGTTGTCGTTCTTCAGCGCGTTGGGCAGGTCGGCCTCGCTGCGGCCGCCATAGGGGGCGGACGCGACCTTCTCGATCTTGGCCTGCTCGACGGTGATGTCGGGCACGATGCCGGTCGCCTGGATCGAGCGGCCGGACGGCGTGTAGTAGCGCGCCGTGGTCAGGCGGATGGCGCCGTGGCCGGGGATCGGGATGATGGTCTGCACCGAGCCCTTGCCGAACGACTTGGTGCCCAGCAGGATCGCGCGGTGGTGGTCCTGCAGCGCCCCGGCGACGATCTCCGAGGCCGAGGCCGAGCCGCCGTTGATCAGCACCACCATCGGCAGCCCGTCGGCGAGGTCGCCCGCCTTCGCGTTGAAGCGCTGGCCCTGCTCGTTCTTGCGGCCGCGGGTCGAGACGATCTCGCCCTTGTCGATGAAGGCGTCGGAGACGGAGATCGCCTGGTCGAGCAGCCCGCCCGGGTTGTTGCGCAGGTCGAGCACGATGCCGACCAGCTTGCCGTTCGACTCCTTGCGCAGCTTCTGCAGCGCGTTCTCCAGCCCGATCTCGGTCTGCTCGCTGAAGCTGGTGATGCGGATGTAGCCGACATTGCCCTCGAGATGCGAGCGCACCGACTGGATCTTGATGACCGCGCGGTTGAGGCTGACGTCGAACGGGTTCTGGGTGCCGCGCTTGACGGTGAGGCGGATCGGCGAGCCGACCGGCCCGCGCATCTTGTCGACCGCCTCGGCCAGCGTCAGGCCGAGCACCGGCTTGCCGTCGATCTGGACGATGTAGTCGCCCGGCTGCAGCCCGGCCTTGAAGGCCGGGGTGTCGTCGATCGGCGAGACCACCTTGACCACGCCCTGGTCCATGGTGACCTCGAGCCCGAGGCCGCCGAACTCGCCCTTGGTCTGCACCTGCATGTCCTGGAACGCCTTGGCGTCCATGTAGCTGGAATGCGGGTCGAGCGAGCTCAGCATGCCCTGGATCGCCGCCTCGACCAGCTTCTCGTCGCTGACCGGCTCGACGTAGTCGGAGCGCACCTTCTCGAAGACGTCGCCGAACAGGTTGAGCTGCTGGTAGGTGTCGCTGGTGTTGTTTTGCGCGGCGGCGGCCAGCGAGCCGCAGAGCAGGAACGCGGTCACGGTGGCTGCCAGGCGGGATTTGCGCATAAAGGCCTCAGTCCTTCTTGGGGTCGGGTGAGCCGAGCCACGGCGACGGGTCGATCGGCAGTCCGTCGCGGCGGAGTTCGAAATAGAGCTTCGGGTTGCCGTTGCTGCCGGCTGGTCCCATCGCGCCGACCGGCTCGCCGGCGAGCAGCCACTGCCCGACCACGGCGTCGGCGCGGGCCAGCCCGGCGAGCAGGGTATGATAGCCCCCGGCGTGCTCGATGATCAAGATTTCGCCATAGCCGCGGAACGGGCCCTGGAACTTGACCTGGCCGTCGAACGGCGACACCACCTGGGCGCCCGGCCGGGCGGCGATGCTGACGCCCTTCGACTGCACCGCGTCCTGCGACTCGCCGAAGCGGGCGGCCAGCGGGCCGCGCACCGGCGGCGTCAGCTGGCCGGCCGCCCGGCCGCCGAGGCGGCGCAGGCCGGGCGGCTTGGCGAGCCGCCCGGGCGCCGCCGGCACGGTGGCGGCGGCCGGCTCCGCCTGGGGTGCCGGCTCGGCCTGCGGCGCCGGCTGGGCCTGCGGCATCGGCTGGAGGCCTGCGGCGCCGGCTCGACCTGCGGCGCCGGGGCTCGCCCTCCGGCTGTGCGGCCTGGGGCTGCATGGCCTGGGGCTGGGCATCGGGCCGCGCCGCCGGCTGCGGCGCTGCCGCCGGGGCAGGTAGCGCCGGGGCGGGCGGCCGCACCGAGGCCAGCACCGCCTTGGCCTGGTCGGCCAGCTCGGCCGCCTTCAGCTTGGCCAGCAGGTCGCGGACGTCGCGCGCCTGGCGCCCGAGCGCGGCGGCGCGCTGAGCGGCGTCCTCGGCCTGGGCGCTGGCCGATTGCTGCAGCAGCTGCTTCTGCTGCAGCAGCTGGGCGATGTCGCCGCGCTCGGCCTCCAGCGCCCGGCCGGCATCCGCCAGCGCCGCCTGCTGGCGCTCCAGCGCCGCCCGGTTCTCCGCCAGCGCCGCCAGCGCGCGGCGCAGGCTGGCGGCGCGCGCCTCGATCGCCGGCACCGCGCTGCGCAGCAGCAGGGCGGTGCGCACCGTGTCGACCGGCGCCTCGGCCGAGAGCAGCAGCGCCTGCGGCGGCTGTACCGAGAGCCGCTCCAGCGCTGCCAGCGTGGCCGCCAGCTTGCGGCGGTCCTCGGCCAGCGCGGCCTCGCCGGCCGCCTGCTTCGCCGCGAGATCGGCCACCGACGCGGTCAGCGCGGCGATGCGGTCCTCCAGGTCCTGCGCCTTGCGCGCCGCCGCGACCAGCCGCTGCTGCAGCTGCGCCGCCTGGGCGCCGAGCCTGGCCGCCTCGGCCTGCAGCCCGGCCGCGCGCCCTGCTCGGCCTGGCGCTGCCGCTCGATCCGGGCGAGGTCGGCGGCCTCCTCGGCGCGCGCCGCCGGCGCCACGGCGAGCAGCGCCGCGGCGGCCAGCGCCAGCCGCGCGGCCGGCAGCCGGCAGCGGCGGCCGGCCGGGACGAGGGCTCAGGCCGAGGCACGCCGCTCCGCCGGCTGGTGGACGGGCCGGGTCGCGACGCCGCGCCGGATCAGCGAGCGGCCGGTCATCTGCGGCGGCTGCTCCAGCCCGAGCAGGGCGAGCAGCGTCGGCGCGATGTCGGCGAGCTCGCCGTCGGCGAGGCCGGCCACGTCCTCGGGCGGGTTGACCAGCAGCACCGGCACCCGGTTGAGCGTGTGGGCGGTATGCGGCGCGCCGGTCTCGGGGTCGCGCATCGTCTCGGCGTTGCCGTGGTCGGCGGTCACCAGCATGCAGCCGCCGGCCGCCCGGACCGCGCGCTCCAGCCGGCCGAGGCAGCCATCGACCGCCTCGACCGCCTTGATCGCCGCCGCCAGGTCGCCGCTGTGCCCGACCATGTCGGTGTTGGCGAAGTTGCAGACGATGAGGTCGAAGCGGCCGCTCTCGATCGCCGCGACCAGCTTGTCGGTCACCTCGGGCGCCGACATCTCGGGCTGCAGGTCGTAGGTCGCGACCTTGGGCGAGGGCACCAGGATGCGCTCCTCGCCGGCGAACAGCTTCTCCTCGCCGCCGTTGAAGAAGAAGGTGACGTGGGCGTACTTCTCGGTCTCGGCGATGCGCAGCTGCCGCAGGCCGCCGCCGCCACCACCTCGCCCAGCGTGTGGCTGAGGTCGAGCGGCTCGAACAGCGTCCCCATGAAGGGCCCGAGCGCCTCGCCGTAGCTCGCCAGCCCGGCCGCCGCGGCGAAGCGCACCGTCCGCGGCCGCGCGAAGCCCTGGAAGGCCGGGTCGAGCAGCGCCGCCAGGATCTGCCGCACCCGGTCGGCGCGGAAGTTGCCGCAGAGCAGCCCGTCGCCGTCCTGCATGCCGCGATAGCCCGCCAGCACGGTCGGCCGGACGAACTCGTCGCTCTCGCCGCGGGCATAGGCGGCGTCGATCGCGCTCTGCGGGTCGGCGGCGGTCTCGCCCTTGCCCTCGACCAGGCAGTCATAGCCGAGCGCCACCCGCTCCCAGCGCTGGTCGCGGTCCATCGCGTAGTAGCGGCCGCCGAGCGTGGCCAGCCGCACGTCGCGGCAGCCGGCGATGTCGGCGAGGAACCGGGCGACGAACCCGGCGGCCGAGCGCGGCGGCGTGTCGCGGCCGTCGAGCAGCCCGTGCACGCGCACCGGGATGCCCTCGGCGTCGAGCGCGCGGGCCAGCGCGGCGAGCTGCGCCTGGTGCGAGTGCACGCCGCCCGGCGAGAGCAGCCCGACCAGGTGGCAGGCGCCGCCGCTGCGCCGGAGGGCATCGACCAGGGCGCGGAAGGCGGCCAGCTTCGGCACCTCGCCGGCGGCGAAGGCGGCGTCGATGCGCGGCAGGTCCTGCATCACCACCCGGCCGGCGCCGAGATTCATGTGGCCGACCTCGGAATTGCCCATCTGGCCGTCCGGCAGCCCGACATGGTGCTCCGAGGCGTCGGCCGTGGCGTGCGGCGATTCGGCGACCAGCCGGTCCCAGACCGGCTTGCGCGCCTGCGCGATGGCGTTGTCGGCGCGCTGGCTGCGGCAGCCCCAGCCGTCGAGCACGCAGAGCAGCACGGGGCGCGGCGGTCGCGGCGTCGGCAGGGTCGTCGTCATCGCGGTTCCATCGGCGAGGGCGGTACAGGCAGAGCTGGGGTCGGGATGCGGCGAAATCCACCGTCCGGCAGGCGGATCGATCATATCCCGCATGCCGCAGGATTGCGGCGAAAATAGGTCGCAGTGGCGATGCCGGCGGCCAAGGTTCGGCCGCCCGGGCTGCCGTCCGGTGGCCGGGCTTCCGTCCGATGGCCGGGCTTCTGTCCGGTGGCCGGGCGTCAGGCCGGCGGCAGCTCCAGCCGGCGGAACTCGATCGGCGTGTCGAACAGGTCGCGGGCGCTGGCGGTGGCGAGGAAGTCGCGGATCTGGGCCGAGCTGGCGGTCAGCTCGACCGAGCGGCCGGTGCTGTCCTCGCTGACCGTGCCGGTCAGCCGGCCGTTCGAGATCGCCGTCGCCAGCGTCTCGGTGCGCAGGAAGCGGATCAGCAGCCGGTCCTTCCCCTGGAACTCGTAGGAGGCGAAGAAATAGGGCTCCGGCGTGTCGGTCTCGTTGGCGCCCGCCACGCCGCTCGGCTGCAGGTTGAGGAAGCGGCGCCCGCCGGCGCTGGCGACATAGGCCTCGTAGAGGTCCCAGTCGCCGCGGCCGCTCGGATCGTGGCTGACCGTCAGCACGTCCATCATGCCCTGGTCGCGCAGCAGCACATGGACGTAGAGCGGCTCGCCCTCGTTCTGGCCGACCCACATGCCGGCCAGCCGCGGCTCCAGCGCCGCCTCGGTCGCCGGCGCGATCGGCGCCCGCGACTGCGGCAGGCAGCCGCCGAGCAGCGCCGCCATCAGCAGCCCCGCCAGCCGCGCCCATCCGCCCAGCCTTGGCAACAAAGTCACGCGCATTCCCCCACCCCGACGCGCTCGCCGGAATCATAGCGCTGCGCCCGCGGCAGTGATAGGGGCGCCGCCGCCCGCGCGCCGCTGCCCGGCGGGCGCGGCCCGTGGCGGAAGATGCGAGTCCGTCGCACGCCGGCGTTCCCCGGTGCCGTACTTCGCTAGTCTAGCAAACAAGCGTTCCCGGCACGAGATTGATCGTTCTTCGTGTCATTGTTGTTGCGCCGGACTGTTGCAGTTCACGCGCGATGATAGGGATGCCCGGCGATGATCTGCTGGGCGCGGTAGAGCTGCTCGGCGAGCAGGCCGCGGACCAGCAGATGCGGCCAGGTCATCGGCCCGAGCGACAGCCGCAGCTCCGCTCGCGCCAGCGCCGCCGCGCCGTGCCCGGCGTCCCCGCCGATCAGGAAGGCCAGCGTGCCGGTCCCCTGGTCGCGCCAGGCGGCGAGCCGGCGGGCGAAGCCGGCGCTGGGCAGCGCCGTGCCCGTCTCGTCGAGCGCCACCACCCGGACGTCGCGCGCCGGCAGCGCGGCCAGCAGCAGCGCCGCCTCGCGCTCGCGCCGCGCCTCGGGCGGCAGCCTGCGCCGCTCCTCGACCTCGACCAGCGCGATCGGCCAGGCGGAGCGCCCGGCGTAGTCCTCGTAGAGCGCGCGCGCCGGCCCGCTCTTCCACCGCCCGGCCGAGAGGATCAGGATGTCCATCGCCGGCCGAGAGTGACAGCCGCCGCCGCCGCGCACCAGTGGGCGGCGGCGGCCAGGATGATGGCGGGCGGGACGGCGGCGGGCGTGGGCGGTCGGCCGCCTTCGTGCTACGCTCGCGACGGGAGTGCAGGGCAGAGGGGACGGACGCGATGAACTGCAGCGAGCGCCGGGTCGGCGGCAGCATCATCCTGGCGCCGACGGGCCGCCTCGAGCTGACCAACGCCGAGGCCTGCAAGGAGATCCTGCTGCGCGCCGTCGGCGGCGCCGAGCGCGCGGTGATCCTCGACCTGGCGCAGCTCGAGTACATCAGCAGCGCCGGGCTGCGCTCGCTGATGATCGCGGTCAAGAGCGCCAAGGCGAAGTCGGTCGGG
This sequence comes from Dongiaceae bacterium, assembly GCA_046349435.1. Taxonomy (GTDB): domain Bacteria; phylum Pseudomonadota; class Alphaproteobacteria; order Dongiales; family Dongiaceae; genus JAXMCI01. The sequence continues at coordinate 128,418 of JAXMCI010000018.1, forward strand.
GTCGGCATCGCGGCGATGCAGCCGGTGGTCCGCGAGATCTTCAAGATCAGCCGCTTCGACCTCGTCTTCCCCTGCTTCGAGACGGTCGCCGCGGCGCTGGAGAAGCTGGCGCCGGCCGACCTGCCGGCGCTGGGATCGCCGGGCTGAGGCGGCGGCGATGAAGGTCACCTTCTGGGGCACCCGGGGCTCGCTGCCGAGGCCGCTCGGCGCCGCCGCGGTGCGCGCCAAGCTGATCGCCGCGCTGGGCCGCGCCTCGGGCCGCCATTTCGACACGCCGGAGCAGGCCGCCGCCTTCGTCGACGGCGAGCTCTCCTTCGCCGAGCGCGGCACCTTCGGCGGCAACAGCGCCTGCGTCGAGATCGGCGGCGGCAGCAACCCGCTGCTCTGCGACCTCGGCTCCGGCGCCCGCGAGTTCTCGCTCTCGGCGCTCGGCCGCCACGGCCGCGAGCCGCAGACCTATGACGTGCTGATGTCCCACCTGCATTGGGACCACATCATGGGCTTCCCCTTCTTCGTGCCCGCCTTCATCCCCGGCAACCGCATCCGCATCCATGGCTGCCATGCCGAGCTCGAGCACGCCTTCCGCCGGCAGAACGCGGCGCCGAGCTTTCCCGTGCCGTTCGACGCGCTGCGCGCCACCATCGAGTTCGTCGCGCTCGAGCCGGGGCGCCCGGCCGAGGTCGCCGGCTGCCGGGTCACGCCCCTGCGCCAGAACCATGGCGGCGATTCCTACGGCTACCGCATCGAGCGCGCCGGCAAGACGGTGGTCTACACCACCGACGCCGAGCACAAGCTCGAGGACCTCGCCGAGGTCGAGGCCTTCGTCGCCTTCCTGCGCGACGCCGACCTGGTGATCTTCGACGCCATGTACTCGCTGGCCGACGCCTTCTCGCTGAAGGAGGATTGGGGCCATTCCAGCAACGTCGTCGGGGTCGAGCTCTGCCAGATGGCGCGGGCCCGCCATCTCTGCCTGTTCCACCACGAGCCGGTGTTCGACGACCACCGCATCGAGGCGATCCTGGCGGAGACCCGGCGCCTGGAGGAGATCACGCGCCAGGACCACCCGGTGCGGATCAGCAGCGCCTATGACGGGCTGGTGATCGAGGTGTGACCCGGCGGCTGCACCACGATGGATGACGCTCGGCGCCTCGGCATCGTGCCAGCCCCCTCCTTCGACAGGCTCAGGATGAGGCCCTCGGGATCGCGCCCGATCTCCCAACCTCGCCCTGAGCCTGTCGAAGGGCGAGGTCGGCACGGCCCTGCCGGCATCCCCCGTCCGGCCGGCCCGGCATGAGCGCACCCCAGGACCCGCGCGGCCTCGCCGCCGCGCTCGGCCGGCACTGGGTGCGGCTGGTCGGGGCCGGCGTCCTGCTGCTGGTCCTGCTGCTCCAGGCCGGGCTCGGGCCGGCGCTGCTCGAGCGGCCGCGGCTGGTGCTGTTCGACCTCTATGCCCGGCTGCTGCCGCGCGTCCCGGCGTCGGACCCGGTGACCATCGTGACGATCGACGAGGCCAGCCTGGCGGCGCTCGGGCAATGGCCCTGGCCGCGCGACCGCATGGCGGCGCTGGTCCGCCGGATCCTCGACGCCAGGCCGGCGGCGCTCGGCATCGACCTGCTCTGGCCGGAACCCGACCGGCTCAGCCCGGCCCGCTGGGCGGCGGGTGAGGGCAGCCTGCCGCCGGCCGTCGCCGCGGCGCTGGCGGCGCTGCCCGACCACGACGCGGCGCTCGCCCAGGCGCTGGCCGCCGGCCCGGTGGCGCTGGCGGTGGCCGGCGAGCGCGACGGCCATGCCGGGCAGGTCGGCCCGACCGCCATGGTGCTGGCCCGCGGCGGCGATCCGCATCCCTGGCTGCCCGCCTATGACGGGCTGCTGCGCAGCCTGCCGCCGCTCGACGCGGCGGCGCCGGGCCACGGGCTGGTCTCGGTCGACAAGTCGGTCGACGGGCTGGTCCGCCGCCTGCCGCTGATCTCCGGCGTCGCCGGCAGCCTGCTGGTGCCGGCGCTCTCGACCGAGATGCTGCGGCTGGCGGTCGGCGCCAAGCGGATCGACCTGCTGCTCGACGGCGGCGGCGTGCGCGGCCTGATGCTCGGCCGGCTCGGCATCCCGGCGGCGCCGGACGGCTTCGCCTGGCTCTACCTCTCGCCGCACGCCGACCGCCGCTTCGTCTCCGCCGCCGCGGTTCTCGCCGGCGAGGTGCCGCCCGGGCGGCTGCAGCGCAAGCTGGTGCTGCTCGGCATCACCGGCCTCGGGCTGCAGGACCAGCACGCCACCCCGCTCGGCCCGATGTGGGGCGTCGAGCTGCATGGCCAGCTGCTGGAGAACGTGGTCGACGGCCAGCTGCCGGCGCGGCCGCGCTGGGCGGGCTGGGCGGAGCTGGCGGCGACGCTGTTGCTCGGCCTGGCGCTGATCGCCCTGCTGCCGGCCGTTCGGCTGCGCTGGTACCTGCCCGCCGCCCTCCTGCCGCTGCTGCTGCTGGCCGCGGCCGGGCTCGCCGCATGGCACTGGAAGCTGTGGCTGATCGACGTCGCCACGCCGGCGGCGGGCGGCGGCGTGGTCTATGTCGCGCTGCTCGGCGGCGGGCTCGCCGAATCGCAGGCCCAGCGGCGCGCGCTGCGCCGCGCGCTCGAGGCGCAGCGGCTGCGCGAGGCGCGCATCGCCGGCGAGCTCGACGCCGCCCGGCGCATCCAGCTCGGCATCCTGCCGCGGCCGGAGTCGGTGGCCGGCGATCCGCGCTTCCAGCTCGACGCCGCGATCGCCCCGGCCCGCGAGGTCGGCGGCGACCTCTACGACTTCTTCATGATCGACGATCGCACGCTGTTCGTGATGGTCGGCGACGTCTCCGGCAAGGGCGTGCCGGCCAGCCTGTTCATGGCGCTGGGCAAGGCGCTCTACAAGAGCTGCGTGCTGCGCGGCGAGCGCGACATCGGCACGGTGATGGCGGCGGCCAATGCCGAGATCTCGCGCGACAATGTCGAGATGATGTTCATCACGATGTTCGCCGGGCTGCTCGACCTCGAGAGCGGCGCGCTCGCCTTCTGCAACGCCGGCCACGACGCGCCGTTCCTGCTCGCCGCACCCGGCGCGCCGCGCGACCTCGACAATGTCGGCGGCCCGCCGATCGGCGCGGTCGACGACTTCCCTACATGACCGAGCACAGCCGGCTGCTGCCGGGCGAGCTGCTGGTGCTGACCACCGACGGCGTCACCGAGGCGATGGACCCGGCGGGCGCGCTGCTCGGCCGCCCCGCCGCCGCCGCCGCGCTCGCCGCGCTGCCCGCCGGCGCCGGCGCGCCAGAGGCGATCGCCGCGCTGCAGGCCGCGGTGGCCGGCTTCGCCGCCGGCGCCGAGCCCTCCGACGACGTGACGCTGCTGGCGGTCGCCTGGCGCGGGCCCTCCGCAGGGCCCTCCGCAGGGCCCTCCGCAGGGCCCTCCGCAGGGCCCTCCGACAGGCCGGCCGCGCCGCTCAGCGCACCGTGATCACCACCCGGCGGTTGCGCGGCTCGGCGACGGCGTCGCCGGTCGCCACCAGCAGCTCGCGCTCGCCGCGCCCGACCGCGACGACGTCCTCCGGCTTGAGGCCGCGCTCGATCAGCATCCGGCGCACCGCCTCGGCGCGCTGCAGCGACAGCTGGTCGTTGCGCTCCGGCGAGGCGACCGTGTCGGTGTGGCCGGTGACCACGACCTCCGCCGCCTTGCGCCGGGCGATGTCCTGGAAGACCTCCTCGAAGGCCTTCTGCGAGTCCGGGGTCAGCTGGTCGCTGCCGCTCTCGAAATAGAGGGTGAAGCTCTGCGGCGGGATCGGCCGGGCGGCGAGCGCCGCGCCGAAGACCTGCGCCACCTCCTTCTGGTCGACCTCGACCGGCTTCATGCCGGCCGAGCCGGCGCCCGAGCCGACCGCGGCATAGGGCTTGTTCAGCACCGCTTCCTGGCCGCCGCCGGGCTTGTAGACGACCACCGTGCCGACATGCTGGCCGGCGCTGTCCGGCAGCACCACGACGAGGTTGTCCTTCGACGCGCAGCCGGCCAGGGCGGCGGCGGCGAGCAGCGCCGCCAGGGCCAGCGCGCGCCCGGCGGCGCGGCCCGGAAGCCGCGTCACGAGCCGCCTCCGGCGGCGCGCACCACCAGCTCGGTGCCGCGCACCGCCAGCACCGCCGCCGGGGTGTGGATCTTCATCGCCTCCGGCGTCTCGGCGACGATCTGGCCGGAATGCACCGCCAGCGTGCCGGCCAGCAGCGAGCTGTCGAAGCTGCCCTCGTGCGTCGTCTGGTCGAAGGCGAAGCTGTCCAGCCGGAGCTCGCTCGAGGGCCCGAGCGACATCATGCTGCTGTCGGCGAAGGTGATGCCGACCGAGCCGTCGGCGCCGGTGCGCACGAGGTCGCTGGCGAACACCCGGTCGCCCGGCGCGCCCGGTTTGCCGGCGCCGCCATGCTCGATGGTGACGCTGCCCGACGCGGTCTTGAGCTGTCCGATCGGCTGGTCGTCGGCCAGCGCCAGGGCGGGCGCCGCCGCCAGCCCGAGCAGAAGAAGCAGAGCGCGTCTCATCCGGTCACCCCCACGACAGCGGACAGTGCCTTCAATATAGCACAGCCGGCGGGCGGTCCGGGAGTGCGGCCACGCCAGCCGGCGCGGCCGGCCCGCGGGGCGCGCCACGATGGCGGTAGCCCGCCGCGCCGATCCTGCTTAGCCTGCAGGGCAGGGGGACGCGCTGCGATGGCCGAGACCTTGACCCTGGAGCTGCCGGCGCGCGCCGCCGGCCTGCAGCAGGCGCTGGCGCGCATCGAGGGCTGGTGCGCCGCGCGGGGCCTGCCGCGCGCCCTCGCCCTGCGGCTGCTGATCGTCGTCGAGGAGCTGTTCACCAACAGCGTCAAGTACGGCTACGGGGCGGAATGCGACCGGCCGGTGCGGCTCGCCCTGGCTGCCGCCGGGGCGGGCGTCGAGCTCGCCTACGAGGACGAGGCGCCGCATTTCGACCCCACCGCCTGGCAGGGCGCGCTGCCCGATTCCGCGCAGAGCCCGGTCGGCCGCACCGGCATCGCGCTGGTGCTCGGCATGGCGCAGGCGGCGCGCTGGGAGCCGCGTCCCGGCGGCAACCGGCTGGTGCTGCGGCTGGCGGCCGGCTGAGCCCGGCTCGGCCGGCCGCCGGGCCGCCTTCAGGCGACCCCCTCATAGACCAGCTCGGTGATCATGCCGGTGGCCATGTGGTAGAGGTTGTGGCAGTGCAGCAGCCAGCGGCCGGGGTTGTCGGCGTCGAGGGCGACGCGCACGGTGCCGCGCGGCGGCACCAGGATGGTGTCGCGCAGCGCGCCGGCCACGGGCTCGCCGTTCAGCGCGACGATGTGGAAGTGATGGCCGTGCAGGTGCATGGGATGGGCCATCGGCGTCTCGTTGACCATCTCGATCACCACGCGCTGGCCGCGGGTGACGCGCAGCGGCCGGCGGTCGGCCCAGCCGCGCCCGTCGATGCCCCAGCCATAGGGTGCCATGGTGCCGGTGAGCCGCATGCGATGGGTGATCTCGGTGGGCCCCGGCGGCAGCGCCGCGGCGGCGGCGAGGCGGCGCTCGAGCGCCAGATCCGCCGGCGGCGCCGCCGCGGCGGTCGCGGTCGCCATCCGGCTCACCGCCGCGCCGGGCGCCGCCAGCAGCAGGCCGGTGCGCTCCTGCCGCCCTTCGCCCTGTGCCAGGACCGGGAGGACGGTGCCGGCGGGGACCACGACCAGCAGGTCGATCCGCTGCGCCTGGGCAAGCGGGAGGCGCGTCGCGGTCAGCGGCGCCACCGGGTTGCCGTCGACCGCCAGCACGGTCGCGCCGGCGCCGCCGAGATCCACCCAGAAGGCGGTGCCGGCGGCGCCGTTGATCAGCCGCAGCCGGACGCGCCCGCCGCGCTCGACCCGCACGATCTCGGGGTCGTCGAGCGTCCGGTCGTTGGCCAGGAAGGCGTCGTACTGGACGTCGTTCAGGTCGGGCCCGGCGCCCGCCGGCTTCGCCATCGCGGCCATGTCGTGGCCGGTCTTGGGCATGCCCGGCATGCCGCCATGCATGCCGGCCATCGCGTCGCCCCCGGCCAGGCCGGCGAGGATCGCGGCCGGGTCCTGGAAGGTGAAGTCGTGCAGCAGCACGGTGACCTCCTGGGCATCGAGGCGGAGATCCTCCGGCCGGCGCACCACCAGCGGGCCGGCCAGCAGCTGCTGCTCCTGCATGCCCTGGTGCGAGTGCATCCAATGGGTGCCCGGCCGCGCCGCGAAGTCGTAGTCGCGGCTGGTGCCGGCGGCGAGCGGCCCGACATAGCTGGTCTCGGCGACGCCGTCCTCGGCGGCCGGCGGCGTCTGGCCGTGCCAGTGCACGATGGTCGGCTCGGCCAGGCGGTTCTCCAGCGTCGAGGCGGAAGCGCTCGCCGGGGTCGAGCGCCAGCCCGGGCGCGCCGCCCGGCGCGCCGACGCGATAGACCGAGGCGGCCCTGCCCTTGACCTCGATGGTGCGCCGCTCCACCGCCAGCCGCCGCGCCGCAGCAGCCCGGCCGTCGCCGGCAGGGCCGGCAGCAGCACCACGGCCCCGCTACCGCCCCCGCCCCCGCCAGGAACCGGTTGTCGGCGTCGAGGCGACGCGCACGGTGCCGCGCGGCGGCACCAGGATGGTGTCGCGCAGCGCGCCGGAACCGGCGGCGCGAGACGCGCGGTCCTTGCTTCCCGATATGGAGCATCCGGGGGCCGTCGGCCAGCGCCGCGCTGCGCCGGGTCACCGCCACCGCGGGCGCATCGACTCGCCCATCAGATCGTCCGCAGTCTTCTTCTGCTCGGGGGAGAGCGCGGCGTAGAGCGGCGCAGCCGCCGCCTGGATCTGCTTCAGCGCCGCCAGATGCGCCGACAGCAGGTCGATGCGCCGCTGCATCTGGTCGAGCGCGGTGCCCTCGTCGTCGCCCGGGCCCTTGGCCTGGTGGGCCGCGGCGAGCGTCTTGGCCGCCCCGCGCACCGCGTCGGCGAAGGCGTTCCACGGCCCACCCTGCGCGTCGGTGATCGCGAGCTCGGTGCGGTAGAAGGCGAGATCGCCCTCGAGATGGCGGAACGGCGCGCGGCCGTCCCAGCCGCCCATCCCGCGGTGGGCGAGCGCGCCGCGCATCGGCCGGCCCATGCCGCCGCCCATCATGCCCTGATCCATCATGCCGGCACCGCCTTGCATGGCACCGCCCTGCATGTTGCCGCCCTGCATGTCGCCGCACATCTGCGGCATCATCTGCATCATGCGGCCCATCATCTGCATCATGTCGCCCATCATTGCGGGCATGTCGGCATCGTCGTCGCTGGCCATCGGCATGGCCGGCGAAGCGGTCCCCTGGGCGGCGGCCGCGCCGGCCGCGGGATGGGCGGTCTGATCCGCGTCGTCCTGGGCTCGCGCGGTGCCGCCGGCGAGGGCGAGGGCGAGCGCGAAGGCGAGGCTGGGGGCGGCGATCCTGGTGCGATTGGACATCATGTCCTCCTTGGCTGGAAAACGATCCCGCAGGACGAGCCGCCGGAGGCGGCCGTCGATGACGATTTTGAGGCGGCCGGGCTGCCGGCCGCCGCTCAGGCCGTCGGCTCGGGGGGATGCAGCCCGGGACGGGTCGCGATGCCCGGCAGGCGCGGGCTCTCGGGGATGCCGAAGGCGGCGCCCGAGGGGGGTCGCAGCGCCGGCGGCGTCGCCGGCGCCAGCCCGAGGACCGGGCCCGGGCAGAGATTGCCGTGGCAGCAGCCGGGCACCGTCGCGCCGTGCCGGTGATCGGCGCAGGGCAAGGGATCGAGGGCGCAGGCTGTCCCCGCCTGGCAAGGCGCGGGCGCCGCCGTCGCCGGCCCCGCCGCCGGCAGGGCCGACAGGGCCAGCATCGCCAGCACGAGCAGCCCGGCGATCATCCTGCGGACGCGCGCGACCATGCGGTGCAGCCTGTCCTCCGTCCCTCGCGCCTGCCTTACGGGACCCCGGCCGGGCCGGCCTTGATCTGCGTCAACCGCGGGCCGGCGGCTGCGTCTCCCGCGGCGCGCCGTCGCGCCGCAGGCGCGGGCTCACGATCCCGGCCGCGCCTCGGCGTCGATGTCCTCGGCCCGCAGCCGCAGCGCGTTGCCGACGACGCTGACCGAGGACAGCGCCATCGCCGCCGCGGCGACGATCGGCGAGAGCAGGAGGCCCAGCACGGGATAGAGGATGCCGGCGGCGATCGGCACCCCGGCCGCGTTGTAGAGGAAGGCGAAGAGCAGGTTCTGCCGGATGTTGCGCATCACCGCGCGCGACAGACGGCGCGCCCGGATGATGCCGGTGAGGTCGCCCTGCAACAGCGTCACCCCGGCGCTCTCGATGGCGACGTCGGTGCCGGTGCCCATGGCGATGCCGACATCGGCGGCGGCCAGCGCCGGCGCGTCGTTGACGCCGTCGCCGGCCATCGCCACCACCCGGCCCTGGGCGCGCAGCCGCTCGATCACCGCCGCCTTCTCGTCGGGCAGCACCTCGGCCTCGACGGAGTCGATCGCCAGGCGCCGCGCCACCGCGGCGGCCGTGGTGTGGTTGTCGCCGGTCAGCATCACCACCCTGAGCCCGTCGCGGCGCAGCGCCGCCAGGGCGGCCGGGGTGCTCGCCTTGATCGGGTCGGCGATGCCCATCAGGCCGGCCGGCTTGCCGTCGACCGCCACCAGCACCGCCGTGGCGCCCTCGCTGCGCAGCGCCTCGGCGGCGGTGCCGAGACGGCCGGCATCGATGCCGCGCTCGGCCAGGAAGCGGGCGCTGCCGAGCAGCACCTGGTGGCCCTCGACGCGGCCGACGACGCCGCGCCCGGGCGGCGCGGCGAAGCCCACCGGCTGGCCCAGCCGGAGGCCGCGCTGCTCGGCGGCGGCGACGATCGCCCGGGCCAGCGGATGCTCGCTGCCGCGCTCCAGGCTGGCGGCCAGCCGCAGCAGCTCGCTCTCGGTGAAGCCAGGCATGGCGCTGAGGCCGGTCAGGCTCGGCCGGCCCTCGGTCAGCGTGCCAGTCTTGTCGACGACGATGGTATCGACCTTCTCCAGTCGCTCCAGCGCCTCGGCGTTCCTGATCAGCACCCCGGCCTGGGCGCCGCGGCCGACCCCGACCATGATCGACATCGGCGTGGCGAGGCCGAGCGCGCAGGGGCAGGCGATGATCAGCACCGACACGGCGGCGACCAGCGCGTAGGCGAGCCGCGGCTCCGGCCCCCACAGGGCCCAGGCGGCGAAGGCGGCGAGCGCCACCGCGATCACCACCGGCACGAACCAGCCCGAGACCCGGTCGGCCATGCGCTGGATCGGCGCGCGGCTGCGCTGCGCGTCGGCGACCATCTGGACGATGCGCGCCAGCATCGTCTCGCGCCCGACCTTCTCGGCCCGCATCACCAGCCCGCCCGCCTGGTTGAGCGTGCCGGCGATCAGCCTGGCGCCCGGCGCCTTGCTCACCGGCATCGATTCGCCGGTCACCATCGACTCGTCGACCGTGCCTTCGCCTTCCAGCAGCAACCCGTCGACCGGCACCTTCTCGCCCGGCCGCACCCGGAGCCGGTCGCCCGCCGCGATGGTGTCGAGCGGCACCTCCGCCTCGCCGCCGTCGGGGCCCAGGCGGCGCGCCGTCTTCGGCGCCAGGTCGAGCAGCGCGCGGATCGCGCCGGAGGTGCGCTCGCGGGCCGACAGCTCGAGCATCTGGCCGAGCAGCACCAGCACGGTGATGACCGAGGCCGCCTCGAAATAGACGGCGACCGAGCCGTCGGCGGCGCGGAAGGCCGGCGGGAACAGCGCGGGGGCCAGCGTCGCCACCACGCTGTAGGTCCAGGCGACGCCGGTGCCGAGCGCGATCAGCGTGAACATGTTGAGGTTGCGGGTGGCGAGCGAGCGGGCGCCGCGCTGGAAGAACGGCCAGCCGGCCCACAGCACGACCGGCGTCGCCAGCCCGAGCTGGATCCAGCCGGAGAGCTGCGGCGCCACCAGGTGATGCAGCCCGGCGAGATGGCCGCCCATCTCCAGCACCGCCACCGGCAGCGCCAGCACCAGGCCGATCCAGAAGCGGCGGCGCATGTCGGCGAGCTCGGGGTTGGGCCCGGCCTCGGCGGTGGCCAGCTCCGGCTCCAGCGCCATGCCGCAGATCGGGCAGCTGCCCGGCCCGGCCTGGCGGATCTCGGGATGCATCGGGCAGGTGTAGATCGCCCCCGCCGGGGCCGCGGCCGCCGGCGCCGCCGCCTGGCCGTCATTCGCCGCGGCGGGGTGGCGGCGGCCGTGAGGGTGACGCGGCTCGGCCGTGTGCGGCCGGGCGGCGGGCCGCTCCGGCTTCGGCGCGAGGTAGCGGTCGGGCGCGGCGGCGAACATGTCGCGGCAGCCTGCGCAGCAGAAATGGTAGGTCTTGCCGGCATGGACGGCGCTCGGCTTGCCGGCGCCGGGGTCGACCGTCATGCCGCAGACCGGGTCGATGGCCGCCGCCGCGGCGGGATTGCGCAGGTCGCTGCTCACCTCAGCCTCATCGCATGTTCCGGCTTTGACTTATATACCCCCACGGGGTATCATGCAATCCATGCGGAACGACACCAAGGCCGCCTGCCTGACGCGGCTCAACCGGATCGAGGGCCAGGTCCGCGGCATCGGCCGGATGATCGGCGAGGACCGCTACTGCATCGACGTGCTGACCCAGATCGCCGCGGCCCGCGCCGCGCTGCGCCGGGTCGAGGACGAGGTGCTGCGCGACCATGTCGCCCACTGCGTCGAGCACGCCATCGCCAGCGGCGACGCCGAGGACCAGCGCCGCAAGGTCGCCGAGCTGATGGACGTCTTCACCCGCACCGACCGCTAGGGGACCCGCATGCATCGCCGTCCGCTCGCCGCCCTGCCTGCGCTGCTGCTGCTGCTGCTCGGCGCCGCCTCCCTCGCCCTGGCGCAGGACCAGGACCAGGGCGGCATGCAGCACCACCACATGATGCCGGGCACGGACATGCCGGGCATGGACATGCAGGGCATCGACATGCAGGGCATCGACATGCAGGGCGGGGCGGGCCCGCTGCCGACCCTGCCCGGCCAGGACGCCTTCGCGGCGATCCAGGAGATCGTGCGCCTCCTCGGGACCGACCCCGCCACCGACTGGTCCAAGGTGAACCTCGCGGCGCTGCGCGAGCACCTGATCGACATGAACGAGGTGACGCTGCACGCCGCCGTGGCCGACCGGCCGGTCGAGGGCGGGGTGACCGCGCTGGTCACCGGCAGCGGCCGCACGCTGGAGGCGATCCGGCGCATGGTCCCGGCGCAGGCCCGCCAGCTCGGCCAGGTGCCGGGCTGGCATGCCGAGGCCGTGCCGCTGCCCGACGGCATGCAGCTCACCGTGCGCGCCGACGATCCGCGCGAGGTCGCCCATCTCCGCGGCCTCGGCTTCATCGGCCTCCTGGTCACCGGCTCGCACCACCAGGCCCACCACCTCGCCCTGGCCAGGGGCGAGCCGATGCCGTAGGCCCGGCCACAGGGTCACCGCGCGGCCGCCGCACGCTGGATGGCCGGCTCGAGGCCGGCCCCGCCAGGGAGGAGCGTGCGCCTTCCAGGCCAATCTAGGAACAGACTCCGCAAGTCCCGACCACAGCGGCCCCTTTCGCCCGGGCGCGGAACCGGCCATATGACGATCCCGACGGATGGAGATGCCGAATGGCCGAGCTTGTCCTCACCACCTTCGACTGGGTCCCCGAGCTGCCGCGCGGCTTCGTGCGCGACCTGCGCGTGCGCTGGGCGCTGGAGGAAGCCCGGCTGCCCTACCGCGTCGCCAGCACGCCGTTCCACGACCGGGGCCCGGAGCATCTCGCGCACCAGCCCTTCGGCCAGGTGCCGTGGCTGACCGACGGCGACCTCTCGATCTTCGAGAGCGGCGCCATCCTGCTGCATCTCGGCCAGCGCAGCGACGCCCTGCTGCCGGCCGATCCACGCCGGCGCAGCGAAGCCGTGGAGTGGCTGTTCGCGGCCCTCAACTCGGTCGAGATGGCGAGCCTGCCCTGGGCGCTGGCCAGGTTCTCCGGCGACGCCGGCGACACGCCGGGCTGGAAGCGGCTCGACGACTTCATCAAGCTGCGGCTGCGACGCCTCGAACCGGTCCTCGGGGGACGCGAATGGCTGGCCGGCAGCTTTTCCGTCGCCGACATCGCGATGGCGGACGTGCTGCGCCTCGTCGAGCGCTTCGACGGCTTGGCCGCATCCCCCGCCTGCCGCGGCTACGTCGCGCGCGCCACCGCCCGCCCGTCCCTCGTCAAGGCCCACGCCGACCAGATGGCGCACTTTGCGGCAGCAGACCGGGCGGCAGCAGACCGGGCCGCGGCCGACCGGGCCGCGCCGGCGCGCGCGTAGCGGCCGCGGCCCGGCTCATGCGGCGAGGCACTCCAGCAGGTTGACGCCGATCGGGGTGGGCAGCGAGCGCCCGAGCGCCAGCCCGGCGCGGCGCAGCAGCGCCCGGTACTCGGCCTCGGTCCGCTCGCGGCCGCCGTCGGTCAGCGCCAGCATGTTGAGATCCATGAAGTGCGCCATGTGCGGCCCCGGGCCCTCCGGCACGATGTGCTCCATGACCAGCACCCGGCCGCCGGGCGCCATGGCACGGCGGCACTGCTCGAGCAGCGTCGCGCAGCGCGCGTCGTCCCAGTCGTGCAGGATGAACTTGAGGACATAGGCGTCGCCGCCCGCCGGCACCGCGGTGAAGAAGTCGCCGCCGACGACGCTGCAGCGCTCCGCGACGCCGGCCAGCACCGGGCCGGCATGGGCCACCACCTTGGGCAGGTCGAGCAGGATGCCCCGCATCGCCGGATGGGCGGCGAGCACGCCGGCCAGCAGCGCCCCGCGGCTGCCGCCGACATCGACCAGCAGCCCGATGCCGGCGAAGTCGTAGACGGCCAGCAACGCCGCCACCGAGGCCGCCGTCTGCCCGGTCATGTAGCGCTCGAAGATGGCCGCGCTGTCGGCATCCTGCTGCAGCAGCTCGAACAGCGGCTTGCCGAAGGCCGCCTCGACGCCGGAGCGGCCGCTGCGCAGCGCCGCGAGGTAGCCGCCCCAGCCGGCCCAGCTGAGCGGCGCGCCGGAAAAGGCGGCGCGCGGCGCCAGCGAGCCCGCCACGTCGGAGCGCAGCCAGCGGGACCGCTCGTTGAGCGCGAAGCTGCCATCGGCCCGCGCCTCGAGCACGCCCTCGCTGGCCAGGTAGCGCAGCGTGCGGGCGAGGAAGACCGCGTCGACGCCGACCTCGCCGGCCAGCTCCTCGGCCCGGCGCGGCCCCTGCGCCAGCCGGTCGGGGAGGCCGAGCCGGGTCACCGCCGAGACCGCGGCGGTCACCGCGAAGCCGCAGATCTGACGCCGCATCTCCTCGAAGCCGATCGCGTCGCTCATGTCCCCTTGGGCTCCCTGGTCGGTGATCCGTTTACCCGGCGAGACGCCGCAGCAGCAGCCGGGCGGCGCCGCGGCCGCTGGCGCAGGCGCCGCCGGTGTGCGACTGCGACAGGTAGTCGCCGCAAAGGACGATGCGGCCCTCGGCCGCCGCCTGCTGCTCGAGGAACGCGGCCAGCCCGGTCGCATAGCCGGGATACCATTCCGGCAGCATCGCGTCCCACCATTGCTCGGCGATCGCCGCGACGTCGTCGTCGATGGCCGGGTGGAACGCCCGGATCTGCGGCCTGATGTAGGGATCCAGTCTGGCCTGCCCGCCCTCGGCGGCGACCCGCTCCGACATGAAGGGGGCGAGCTCGGCCTGGATCACCGCCGGCTGGCGGTGGCCGGGCGGCACGAAGCGGTCGCCGCGGCTGACATGGTAGAGCGAGACGGTCGAGGGATGGCCGCGGGCCAGCCACAGCCGCGTCTCCTCGACCTCGCGGTGGCGCAGCCCGTAATAGACCCGGGCGCCCCGGCTGTAGCGCACGGTGGCGAGGAAGGCCCGCGTCTCGGGGTCGAGCCCGCCGACCAGCCCGGCGACGGCGACGCCGGGCACCGCCACGACCGCCTGGTCGGCGGTCACCGTGGCGATGCCGTCGGGCCCCGCCACCGCCAGCCGCACCCCCTGCGCGATCTCCCCGACCTCGGCGACGCGGCAGCCCAGCCGGACGTCGAGCCGCGAGGCCAGCGTGCGCGTCAGGTGCCCGATGCCCTGCCGGAAGGTGTACTCGGTGCCGGTCACCACATGGCCCATCAGCGACAGCAGGTAGGCCCGGCTGATCGCCTCCGGCTCCCAGTGCCAGGGGGCGCGGAAATAGGGCTCGACATAGGTCTCGAGGAACTCCGGCGTCACCCGCCGCGCGACGTAGTCGGCGACGGTCTCGTCGTCGTAGCGCGCCGCGGTGTGCATCAGGCACGGGTCGGTGGTGAGGCCGGCGGCGATCATCTCCGGCAGCAGCGCGGCGAGCTTCGCCTTGGTCTTGAGGCCTAGCGCCGGATGGCCGAGCAGGAAGGCCGGGTCGGGGGTGAGCCGCAGCTCGTAGCGGCGCTGGCCGTTGTCGACCTCGACCGCCGCCGCGGCGCCGAGGTCGTGCAGGTCGCCGCGGATCCCGAGGGCCTCGATCAGCGCCATCATCTCCTTGCTGAAGGAGAAGATGATCGAGGCGCCGGTATGGGTGCAGATGCCGTCGACGATGCGGTCGGCCATGCGGCCGCCCGGCAGGTCGGAGGACTCCCAGACGGTGACCTTGTGCCCGGCCTGCTGCAGGTCCCAGGCGGCGGAGAGGCCGGCGATGCCGGCGCCGACGACCGCGATCTCGCTCATGGCTCCAGCCGGTGCAGCTCGCGACGCAGGATCTTGCCCGTGCTGGTCTTCGGCAGGTCGGGGACGAGCTGCACGGACCGCGGCACCTTGTAGGGGGCGAGCGCGGCGCGGCAATGCGCCAGGATGGCCTCCTCGTCGGCCGCCGCGCCCGGCTTCAGCACGACATAGGCCTTGGCGACCTCGCCCTTGAGCGGATCCGGCCGCGCGCCGACCGCGACCATCGCCACTGCCGGATGGGCCGCCACCACCCGCTCGATCTCCGCCGGGTAGAGCTTGTTGCCGGCGCTGTTGATCATGTCCTTCTTGCGGTCGACGACGAAGATCCGGCCGGCCTCGTCCTGCCGGGCCAGGTCGCCGCTGTGCAGCCAGCCGTCCGGCTCGATCGCCTCGCGCGTCGCCTCGGGCCGGCCCCAGTAGCCCTGCATGACGATCGGGCCGCGCACCATCAGCTCGCCGACCTCGCCCGCAGGCAGCGTCCGGCCGGGGTCCTCGACCGCGGCGATGCGGGCCTGGCAATAGGGCAGCGCGATGCCGATCGAGCCCAGCACGCGCGGCCCGTAGGACGGGAAGGTGGTGCCGAGCCCGGCCAGCTCGGTCATGCCCCAGAGCTCGAGCAGCGGGCAGCCGAAGCGGCGCTCGACCTCTTCCATGGTGGCGACCGGCATGGTCTGGCCGCCGACCGTGCAGCGGGTCAGCGAGGCGAGCTCGGTGCGGCCGATCTCGGGATGGGCCAGCATGTACATGTACATGGTGGGCACGCCCTCGAAGAGGGTGGCGCGGTGCCGCGCGATGCTGGCCAGCACCTCGCCGGCGTCGAAGCGGGCATGCAGCACCAGGGTCATCCCGGCGAGCAGCGCCCCGTTGCAGACGACGTTGCCGTAGACATGCGGGCAGGGCAGCGCCGAGACCACCGTGTCGGCGACGCTCTTGAGGTGCAGCTGCGCGGTCATCGCGACGTTGAGCAGCACCGCGCGGTGCGACTGCATGGCGCCCTTGGGATGGCCTGTCGTGCCCGAGGTGTAGCCGATCGTCGAGAGCCGGTCGGGGTCGACCGGCACCGGGTCGAAGGCGGCCGGCGCCTCGGTCAGCGCGGCCATTGCCCGGGCGCCGTCGACCTCGGCCTCGCCGAAGGCGATCGCCGCCGCCGGCGCGGCGCCGGCGGCCCGCACGGCCGCCAGCCGCTCCGGGCTGGCGATCAGCGCGCGGGCGCCGCAATCGGCCATGATGAAGGCGACTTCCGACGCGGTCAGCAGCGCGTTGACCGGGTTGATCACCGCGCCCATGCGCAGGGCGCCGTGATAGCCGGCCAGCCATTCCCAGCCGTTCGGCCCGTAGAGCGTGACGCGGTCGCCCGGCGCCACGCCCATCTGGACCAGCGCCGCCGCGACGCCGGCCGCCCGCCGGTCGAGCGCGGCGAAGGAGAGGCTCCGCCCGTCGGCGATCAGCGCCGGCTTGTCGCCGAACCGCGCGGCGGCGCGCGGCAGCATCTCCCCCAGCGAAGCCAGCATGGCGCCCCGACCGCTCGTCTCCCCGCCGGCATTGCAATCGGCCGCCGCCTGCCTGTCAATCGCGGGCTGTCAATCGCCGGGACGGAGGTCCCGCTCCATGGCAGGCATCCCGCGCTACCGTCCCGACGTCCGTCCGGCCCTGCTCTCGGCCGGGTTCCGGCCCTTCTTTCTCGCCGCCGCGCTGTGGGCGATGGCCGCGGTGCCGCTCTGGCTGCTCGCCTATGACGGCGCCGTCGCCCTGCCGACCGGGCTGCCCCCGGCGCTCTGGCACCTGCACGCCATGGTCTTCGGCTTCGCCGGCGCCGCCGTCGCGGGCTACCTGCTCACCGTCATCCCCAACTGGACCGGGCGGATGCCGCTGCAGGGCGCGCCGCTCGCCGGGCTGGTGCTGCTCTGGGCGGCCGGCCGGATCGCCGTCCTGGTCTCAGGCCGCATCGGCGCGCCGGCCGCCGCGCTGCTCGACCTCGCCTTCCCCGTCCTCTTCCTGCTCGCCCTGGCCCGCGAGATCCTGGCCGGCCGCAACTGGCGCAACCTGCCGCCGCTGACGGCCCTCGCCCTGCTGCTCGCGGCCGACCTGATGATCCAGCTCGAGGCGCTGGACGTCGCCGACACCGCGTCCGCCGGCGGCCGGCTCGGGCTCGCCACGCTGCTCGGGCTGATCGCGCTGGTCGGCGGCCGCATCGTCCCGAGCTTCACGCTCAGCTGGCTGCGCAAGGCCGACCCGCGGGCGACACTGCCGGCGACCCCGCGGCGCTCGACCGCGCGCTGCTCGCCCTCACCCTGCTGGCGCTCGCCGCCTGGGTCGCCGCGCCGGCGGCGCCGGCCGCCGCCGCGGCGATGCTGGCCGGCGGTCTCGCCGCCGGGCTGCGGCTGGCGCGCTGGCAGGGCTGGCGCACCCGGCGCGAGCCGCTGCTGCTGGCGCTTCATCTCGGCCATGGCTGGCTCGCCGCCGGGCTGTTGCTGCTCGGCCTCGCTTCGCTCCGGCCGGCCCTGCCGCCGGCCCTCGCGCCGAGTGCCGCGCTGCATGCGCTGACCGTCGGCGCCATCGGCACGATGACCCTGGCGGTGATGGCCCGGGCCGCGCTCAGCCACACCGGACGACGGGTGGCGGGCGGGCCGGGCCATTGGGCGATGCTGGCGCTGGTCACGCTCGCGGCCGTGCTGCGCGTGCTCGCGCCGCTGGCCGGCGCACATGCGATGGCGGCGCTGACCGTGGCCGGGCTGGCCTGGAGCGGCGCCTTCGCCCTCTTCCTGCTGCGCCATGCCGGCATGCTGGTGCGGCCCCGCCGGCGCGGCCGGCCGGCCTGAGGAGCCGGCAGGGCGCCGCCGCGCCGACCCTATCCATCGTCCGGGCAGGTCCCTAAGCTGCCGGCCGGTCGGAAGGATGGCGCGGCATGCAGGCGGGCGGGACGGCAGGGCGGGACACGGTCGAGACGGCGGCGTCCTGGCACATCGCGATCGCCTCGGTGCTGGTCATGGCGGCCGGCTGGGGCGCGCCCTCGCTGATCGCCGTCGCGCTGAAGCCGATGGCCGCCGATCTCGGCACCTCGCGCTCGGTGCCGGCGCTGGCCGCCTCGCTGACCTATCTCGGCAGCGGCGTCGGCGGCATCGCCATGGGCTGGGCGGGCGACCGGTTCGGCGCGATGTGGCCGGCCCTGCTCGGCTCGGTGATGATCGGGCTCGGCGTCATCGTCGCCGGCGGCGGCGCCGTCTGGCAGCTCTATCTCGGCTTTGGCCTGCTGGTCGGCCTGCTCGGCGGCTCCGGCGTCTTCACGCCGCTGATGGCCAATGTCAGCCGCTGGTTCGACCGCCGCCGCGGCACCGCGCTGACCCTGGTGGCGAGCGGCCAGCCGCTCGCCGGCGCGATCTGGCCGCCGGTCTTCCGCTGGGGCATCAACCACCTCGGCTGGCAGGCCACCATGCTGTGGTACGGCGTCTTCGTGCTCCTGGCCCTGCCGCCGCTCTGCCTGCTGCTGCGGCGCCGCCCGCCGCCGCCGGTGGCCGCCGCCGAGGCGCGCGGCGGCGGCGCCTTCGGCCGCCGCGCGCCGGTCGCCGGGACCACGGTCACCATGGCGACGCTGTGCGCCGCGATCGTCTGCTGCTGCATCCCGATGGCGATGCCGTCCGGCCATGTCGTGGCGCTGTGCAGCGACCTCGGCTTCGCCCCGGCGCGCGGCGCCGAGATGCTGTCGCTGCTGCTCGGCGGCGCCTTCGTCAGCCGCCTGCTGTGGGGCCGCGTCGCCGACCGGATCGGCGGGCTCCTCACCATCCTGGCGAGCTCGATGGCGCAGGTGGCGGTGCTCTCGCTCTTCGCCGTGGTCGACGGGCTGGTCGGGCTCTATCTGATCTCGGCCGCCTTCGGCCTGGCCTTCGGCGGGCTGATCCCGAGCTACGTGCTGGCGGTGCGCGACCTGTTCCCCGCCGGCCAGGCCGGCTGGCGCATCGGCACCGTGCTGCTGTTCGGCCTGATCGGCATGGCCACCGGCGCCTGGCTCGCCGGCTGGATCTTCGACCGCTTCGCCGAGTATCGCCCGGCCTTCCTGCTCGGCGTCGCCATCAACCTCGTGAACCTCGCGCTGATCGGCGGCCTGCTCCTGCACCGGCGCGCCCGCGCGCTCGCCGCGCCGGCGGGGTGAGCCGGTGGCGATGCCGCAATCTGGCACGCGAAGCCGCGAAGCCCCCAAGAGACGGGTAGAAGAGATTGGCACGCCGAGGCGCCGAGGACGCCGAGCAGGGCGCGATCGCCAAGCCCGCGTCCC
>JAXMCI010000019.1:0-142699 GCA_046349435.1 Dongiaceae bacterium
TCGGCCGACGCGACGAGCACGCCGAGCATGGCGTCGGAGTGGCCGACCAGGTACTTGGTGGCGGCGTGGATGACGATGTCGGCGCCGAGCGACAGCGGCTTGAGGAAGAGCGGCGTCGCCCAGGTGTTGTCGATCGCCACCAGCGCCCCCGCCCGGTGCGCCGCCGCGGCGATGGCCGGCACGTCCTGCACCTCGAAGGTGAGCGAGCCCGGCGACTCCAGGTAGACGATCCGCGTCTCGGGGCGGATCAGGTCGGCGATGCCGGCGCCGATCAGCGGGTCGTAGTAGGTGATCTCGACCCCGAAGCGGGCGAGGAAGCCCTGGCAGAACGAGCGCACCGGCGCGTAGACGCTGTCGGTCATCAGCAGGTGGTCGCCGGCCTTGAGGAAGGTGGTCAGCGCGACGGTGATCGCAGCCAGCCCCGAAGGCAGCGCCATCGCCCGCTCGCCCCCCTCGAGCGCTGCCACCGCCTCCTCGAAGGCGAAGGTGGTGGGCGTGCCGTAGCGGCCGTAGGAGACCTGGGCGAAGCGATCGCGCAGCGAATGCTCGAGCGCCGCCACCGTCGGGTACAGCACGGTAGAGGCGTGGAAGACCGGCGGATTCACAATCCCGTGATGTGCGAACGGGTCGTTCCCGACATGGCAAAGCAGGGTGTCTTCCCCGGCGGGGCGATCTGGCATCGGACGTCCTGGGTTGGCGTCTGGGCTGCGGGCGGCTTGGCTTGTCGCATTGTCGCCCGCTGTGCTAGACGAGTTCAAGCAGGTCGGCCGGCGGGATGCCGGAACGGCCGCGAGGGAGTGCTAGGGGTGGCGTGGCCGGACGGCATCTCGTTCGGATCCGTTGCCCGCGAGCTTCAGCATTACAGGGAAGGTCAGGGAATGAGCAGAACAATCTTGTGGGCCGCCGGCGCCGCTGTCGGTGTCCTCTGCTATGTCGGCGCCGCCAGCGCCGCGACGCTCGACGACGTCAAGACCCGGGGCGTGCTGCAATGCGGCGTCACCACCGGCCTGGCGGGCTTCGGCGCGCCCGACGACAAGGGCAACTGGAAGGGCCTCGACGTCGACCTGTGCAAGGCGGTCGCCGCCGCCATCTTCGGCGACCCGAACAAGGTCAAGTACGTGCCGCTCAACGCCAAGGAGCGGTTCACCGCCCTGTCCTCGGGGGAGGCCGACTTCCTGGCGCGCAACACCACCTGGACCTACTCGCGCGACACCGACCTGAAGCTCGACTTCGCCGGGGTCAACTACTACGACGGCCAGGGCTTCATGGTGAAGAAGGCGCTGGGCGTGAAGAGCGCCAAGGAGCTGAACGGCGCCTCGGTCTGCGTGCAGACCGGCACCACCACCGAGCTCAACCTCGCCGACTACTTCCGCGCCAACAACATGGAGCTGAAGTCGGTGGTGTTCGAGACCAACGAGCAGGCCCGGCAGGCCTATGACGACGGCCGCTGCGACGTCTACACGACGGACGCCTCGGGCCTCGCCGGCGAGCGCACCGTGCTGAAGAATCCCGACGACAACATCATCCTGCCGGAGATCATCTCGAAGGAGCCGCTCGGCCCGGCGGTCCGCCACGGCGACAACGCCTGGGGCGACATCATCCGCTGGTCGCTCAACGCGATGATCATCGCCGAGGAGTTCGGCATCACCCAGGCCAATGTCGACGACATGAAGGCCAACTCGAAGAACCCGGAGGTCCGTCGCCTGCTCGGGGTCGAGGGCGAGATGGGCAAGATGGCCGGCCTGTCGAACGACTGGGCCTACAACGTCATCAAGTCGGTGGGCAACTACGGCGAGAGCTTCGAGCGCAATGTCGGGCTCAAGACCCCGCTGAAGCTGGCCCGCGGCCTCAACGAGCTGTGGAGCAAGGGCGGGCTGATGTACGCCCCGCCGTATCGCTGATCCGTACTCGGTCCGGTCGGCATCGTGGCGCGGCCCGCATCCGGTTTCCTGCCGGGGCGGGCCGCGCTCGTCTTGAGGCGCGGCGAAACGCCGTGACCACCGGGACAGCATGGCGACACAGCTAGACTCGCAAGGCGGCCGCACGGCCTTCTGGCGCGACACCCGCGTCCGCGGGGTGATCTTCCAGGCGGCCGTCGGCCTGGCGCTGGTCGCCTTCATCGGCTTCATCGTCCACAACACCGCCACCAACCTCGATCATCGCGGGCTGAAGACCGGCTTCGGCTTCCTCGGCAACGTGGCCGGCTTCGACATCGGCATCACGCTGATCCCCTACGGGATGACCTCGAGCTACGCGCGGGCCTATCTCGTCGGGCTGGTGAACACCCTGGCGGTGGCCGCGGTCGGCGTCGTCTTCGCCACGCTGTGGGGCTTCCTCCTCGGCGTGCTGCGGCTGTCCGGCAACTGGCTGATGGCGCGGCTGGCGGCGATCTACGTCGACATCATGCGCAACGTGCCGCTGCTGCTGCAGCTGCTCTTCTGGTATTTCGGCGTGTTCACCGCGCTGCCGCCGCTCCGCCAGAGCCTGTCGGTCGGGGGTAGCTTCTTCCTCAACCAGCGCGGTCTCTACGGCCCCGCGCCGATCCTGCTGCCGGGCTGGCAGGCGATCCCGATCGCACTCGTCGCCGGCATCGCCGCGGCCATGCTGATCGGCCTCTGGGCGCGGCGCCGCCAGGCGGCGACCGGGCGGCAGTTCCCGATCATCTGGACGGCGCTGGCGCTCGTCCTCGGCCTGCCCGTGCTGGCCGCGCTCGCCGCCGGGCTGCCGGTCGAGTTCGAGCTGCCGGTGCTCAAGGGCTTCAACTTCTCCGGCGGCGCCGTGGTGCTGCCGGAATTCCTCGCGCTGGTGCTGGCACTGTCGCTCTACACGGCGGCCTTCATCGCCGAGATCGTGCGCGCCGGCATCATGGCGGTGAGCCACGGCCAGACCGAGGCGGCGCTGTCGCTGGGGCTCAGGCCCGGCCTCACCACCCGGCTGGTGGTGATCCCGCAGGCGCTGCGCGTCATCATCCCGCCGCTCACCAGCCAGTATCTCAACATCACCAAGAACTCCACCCTGGCGGTCGCCATCGGCTATCCCGACCTGGTCAACGTCTTCGCCGGCACCGTGCTCAACCAGACCGGCCGGGCGATCGAGGTGATCAGCATCACCATGCTGACCTACGGCACGATCAGCCTGCTGATCTCGCTCTTCATGAACTGGTACAACCGCCGCGTCGCGCTGGTGGAGCGCTGAGCCGATGATGGAGCAGACCACCGCGCCGCTCGACGACAGCCCGCCGCACCGCGGCCTGCCGGGGCCGCTCGGCTGGGCCAGGCGGAACCTGTTCGGCTCGCCGGTGAGCGCGCTGCTCACGGTGATCGCGCTCTACGTCATCTACCTGCTGGTGCCGCCGTTCCTCGACTGGGCGATCTTCTCGGCCAATTTCCAGGCGGGCACCTCGCGCGCCGACTGCGTCAATCCCGGCGCCTGCTGGACCATGGTTCGGGCCCGCTTCGGCCAGTTCGTCTACGGCTTCTATCCCGAGGACCAGCGCTGGCGCGTCGACCTGGCGGCCCTGCTGCTCATCGTCGGGGCCGCCGGCCTGCTGGTCCGTCGCGTGCCGGGCAAGCGCTGGTTCGCGCTCTTCGTCTTCGTCATCCTGCCGCCGCTGGCGCTGTGGCTGCTCTATGGCGGGCTCGGCCTGGCGCCCATCGAGACCCGCCTGTGGGGCGGGCTGATGCTGACGGTGATCGTCGGCATGTCGCCGGTGGCCTCGCTGCCGGTCGGCATCGTGCTGGCGCTGGGGCGGCGCTCCGAGATGCCGGTGGTGCGGCTGATCTGCACGGCCTTCATCGAGTTCATCCGTGCCGTGCCGTTGATCACCATCCTGTTCATGTCGTCGGTGATGCTGCCGCTGTTCCTGCCGGAGGGCGTCACCTTCGACAAGCTGCTGCGCGCGCTGATCGGCTACACGCTGTTCGGCGCCGCCTACATGGCCGAGGTGGTGCGCGGCGGGCTGCAGGCGATCCCCAAGGGCCAGTACGAGGGCGCCCACGCGCTCGGCCTCAACTACGGCCAGACCACCGGCCTGATCATCCTGCCCCAGGCCCTGAAGATCTCCATTCCCGGGCTGGTGAACAGCTTCATCGGCCAGTTCATGGATTCGACGCTGATCACCATCATCGGCCTGTTCGAGCTCCTGGGCATCGTCCAGGCGGCCGCGCGGGATCCCAACTGGGCCGGCCTCTCCAAGGAAGGCTTCGTCTTCGCCGGCGTCATCTACTTCATCATCTGCTACAGCATGTCGCGCTACAGCGTCGGGCTGGAGCGCCGCCTGCACACCGGACACAAGCGTTGAGGACCGACACCATGGCCGAGTCCGTTGCCCACGACCGTCCGCTCGCCATCTCGGACGAGGTCATGATCGCCATGACCGCCGTGCACAAATGGTATGGCCAGTTCCACGTCCTGAAGGACATCAACCTGACCGTCCACAAGGGCGAGCGCATCGTCATCTGCGGCCCGTCGGGGTCCGGCAAGTCGACGCTGATCCGCTGCATCAACCGGCTGGAGGAGCATCAGAAGGGCAGCATCGTCGTCGACGGCGTCGAGCTCAACCAGGACCTCAAGCACATCGAGCAGGTGCGCCGCGAGGTCGGCATGGTGTTCCAGCACTTCAACCTGTTCCCGCACCTCACCGTGCTGGAGAACCTGACGCTGGCGCCGATCTGGGTGCGCAAGATGCCGCGCGCCCAGGCCGAGGAGGCCGCCATGCAGTACCTGGAGCGGGTGCGCATCCCCGAGCAGGCGAAGAAGTATCCGGGCCAGCTCTCCGGCGGCCAGCAGCAGCGCGTGGCGATCGCCCGCTCGCTCTGCATGAACCCGAAGGTGATGCTGTTCGACGAGCCGACCTCGGCACTCGACCCGGAGATGATCAAGGAGGTGCTCGAGGTGATGATCGAGCTCGCCCGCACCGGCATGACCATGATCTGCGTGACGCACGAGATGGGCTTCGCCCGGACCGTGGCCAACCGGGTGATCTTCATGGACCGCGGCGAGATCGTCGAGCAGAACGATCCCGAGAGCTTCTTCAACAACCCGCGCTCCGACCGCACCAAGCTGTTCCTCAGCCAGATCCTGCGGCACTGAGGATCGATCGGGGCCGTCAGGCCAGGCGGACGACGACCGGCGGTCCGTCGGCGAAGCACCCCGCGAAGCGCTGGCCCGGCGCCACCGGGACGATGCCGGTGCAGGTGCCGGTCATCACGATCTCCCCCGCCCTGAGCCGCTCGCCGGCGGCCGCCAGCTCGCGCGCCAGCCACAGCATCGCGTTCAGCGGGTGGCCGAGCACCAGCGCGCCGGTGCCGGCCGCCACCTCGGGGCCGTCGAGCTCTGCGCGCACCGGGGTGGCGGCGAGGTCGAGGCGATCCCAGCCGGGGATCGGTCTGCCCCAGATCACCGCGACGTCGAGGCCGTAATCGGCGATCGAGCTCGCCTCGTCGAGCGGCACCGTGGCCGGCACGCGGCGCCCGACGATCTCCAGCGCGGCGCAGCACTCGGCGATCGCGCTCCTGACGGCGGCGATGTCGAGAGGCTCCCCCGCCGCCGGCAGGTCGCGGCCGAGGCGGAACCCGAACTCGCATTCCAGCCCGAGGATACCCGGCACCAGCGGAAATGCGACGCCGTCATCGAGCAGATGCCCGCTGAGGACGGGCCGAAGAATGGCCCGCGGCAGCCGAGGCGACGCTGCACCGCCGTGCTGGTCGCCCCGATCTTGTAGCCGCGGCGCGCGCCGCCGAGCGCGCTGACCGCGGCCGCCTGGAAGCGCTGCGCCGCGGCGCGGTCGCGCAACAGGTGCAGCGGCAGGTCCGCCAGACGTCCGTCGCGTCTCGCCGCGGCAAGCAGCTGCGGCGCATCGCGTGGCAGCGGCTCGCTCATGGCTTCAGGCCCGGCGCGCCACCTCGCGGGGCCGCCCGTCCTCCATCGCCCGGCTCAGCTCCGCGCCGATGGTCTCGGTCCCCAGCACCGTGCCCAGCGCGCCGCGGAAGGCGCCGCGGGCGTAGCTGGCGAAGACGGGCCGGGCGCCCGCCAGCCAGGCGAGCTCGTTGCCGGGCAGGTCGGGGATGCCGATCGCGCCCTCGCCGGTCGCGGCGGTCATGCGCGAGGCGGCGGCGGTGTCGCGGGCGATCACCCGCTTCAGCAGCACGTCCGTCGACTCGGCCGAGGGGAAGACCTGCAGCAGCAGGTGGGGATAGCGCGGCACCGGCGGCGCCGTGCGGCTCTCGCCGTCGGTCACCACCGACATCTCGATCGCCCAGCTGCGGCCCTTCATGAAGGCGGTGACGGCCCGGCCGGTCTTCTGCAGCCCGGCCGGCCCGATCTTCTTGGGATAGCCGAAGGGCTCGCGCCCGAGCGCCAGCGCGTCGTCGGTGTCGATGTAGCAGAAGGCGTAGTAGCCGCCCGCGGTGCCGCGGTAGCGCGCGGGAACGATCACCCCGCCGCCGGCGAAGGGCTGCACGCCGAAGGCATCGTGCAGCACGACGATCTCGATCCAGGCGTGGGCGGAGACGAACGCGAAGGGCGTCGGCTCGAGCAGGCGCCGGATCGCGGCCTCGTCCGCCTCGACCAGCAGGCTCATCGCCTCGGCGTCGTCGGAGCCGTACGCCATCGACGGCGGGAACAGCGGTGCGTGCAGCGGGATGTTGTTCATGATGGCTCCTCGCCGGTCCGGCGGCCCCAGGATGAGGCATCCGGGCGGGCCGGGGAAGCGCCTGTCATCGCGGACCGAAGCGGCGCAGCCCGGCGGCGGCGCGCACCCGGGCGAGCGCCAGCGCGTCGGCGGCGGCGCGCGGCGGCTGGCCGCTGCGCCGCGCTTCGGCGAGAACGGCGCGCATGTTGGCGCGCAGCCTGGCCTCGATCGTCGCGACCGCCTGCTCCTCGCTGCCGCCGTGATACTCGACCGCGGCGCAGATCACCCCGCCGGCATTGGCGATGTAGTCGGGCAGCACCAGCACGCCGCGGGCATGCAGCGCCGCCTCCGCCTCCGGCGTGCAGGGGATGTTGGCGCCGCAGGCGACCAGCTTCGCCTTCAGCGTGGCCTGGTTGCCGGCGTGGATCACGTCGGGACGGGCGGCGGGAATCCAGATGTCGCAATCCACCCCGACGATCGCGTCGCGCGGCAGGGTCCGGCCGGCGCCATAGTCGGCCAGCTGCCCGCCGGCCTGCTTCAGCGCCAGCAGGGCGGCGAGGTCGAGCCCCTCGGCCGCGGCCACCGTGGCGCCGGAATCGGCCGCCGCCACCAGGACCGCGCCGGCGGCGACCAGGCGGCGGGCGGCGTGCTGGCCGACGGCGCCGAAGCCCTGAACGGCGAAGCGCGCGCCCGCGAGGCGAAGGCCGGCATGGCCGCAGGCCACCTCGATGGCCGCGGCCAGCCCGATGCCGGTCGCGCCGATCTCGTCGAGCGGGATGCCGCCGATGGCGCGAGGCAGCCCGGCGGCCCGGCCGATCTCGTCGTGGATCCAGCCCATGCAGCGCTCGTCGGTGCCCATGTCGGGCCCGGGAATATAGTCCCGCTCGCCCTCGATCGCCCGGGCGAAGGCGCGGATGATGCGCTCCTTGCGGTCGGCCGGCATGCGCGGATCGCCGATGATCACCGCCTTGCCGCCGCCATGGGCGAGCCCGGCCGCGGCGTTCTTGAAGGTCATGGCGCGGGCCAGCCGGATGGCTTCCGCGGCGGTGACGTCGGGCGCCATGCGGATGCCGCCGATCGCCGGGCCGCAGGCGACGTTGTCGACGGCCAGCACGGCGCTGAGCCCGACCGCCGGCTGATGCAGGTGGATGACCTTGGCCGGGCCGAGCTCGTCGGCCAGTGCCAGCACGTCGGTCATGGGCGTCCTCTCCTCACGAGGGCAGCTCGAGGTCGGCGATGACCGCGGCCAGGAAGCGGGCGGCCTCGCCGCCGCTGGCGGCGCGATGGTCGAAGGTCAGCGACAGCGGCAGCAGCCGGCGCGCCGCCGGCTGGCCGTCGACCGCAACGATGCGCGTCCGGATCCGGCCGGCGCCGAGGATGGCGACCTGCGGCGGCACGACGACGAGGAAGCGCGAGATAGCGCCCGGCCAAGGTGCCGACGTTGGAAGGCGTGATGGTCGGATCGCGCAGCTCGCCGAGCGCCAGCTGTCGCGCCGCCACCGCCGCCTTCAGGCGATCGATCTCCTCGCGCAGCGCAGCCGCTGCGCCCGCCGGCGTCGCGGATCACCGGCGCGAACAGCCCGTCGGCGGGTCCACGGCAAGGCCGAGATCGACCTGCCGGTGCAGGCGGCGGGTCATCGTGGCGCCGTCATACCAGGCATTGAGCGCCGGCGAGGCGGCACCTTGCGGCCATCGCCCGGATCAGCCCGCACGGTGACGTCGGCCTCGGGGGCCGCCCAGGCATCGACGTCGGCGTCGTCGGCCACCGTGGCCGGCACGACCTCGGCGCCGGACCGGGCCATCGCCTGCGCCATGGCCCGGCGGACGCCCCTGGAGCGGCTCGGCGGGCGGCGAAGGATCGGCGGGGGCGGGCCGGCGTGCCGCCGCCTCGACGTCGGCGGCCCGTCACGGCGCCGCGGGTCCGGTCCGCGGCGATCCGCGCCAGGTCGAGGCCGAGACGGTCGGCGAGCTGCCGGGCCGCCGGCAGGGCACGGGCGGAGGCGGCCGGGTGGGCCGGGGCAGCAGCGGCGGCCGGGGTCGGCGCGGCGGCGGCCGGCGCAGCGCGCCGACCACCGTGCCGGCGTCGGCATGGGGGCATCCTCGAACTCGACCAGCGCGCCGCCGACCGGCACGCGCTCGCCGACCGCGGCGCAGAGGCGGGCGATGCGGCCGGCCCGCGGCGACGGCACCTCGACCACCGCCTTCTCGGTCTCGACCGAGACGAGCGGCTGGTCGGGCACCACATGGTCGCCGGCGGAGACGTGCCAGGCGACGACCTCCGCCTCCTGCAGCCCCTCGCCGAGATCGGGCAGTGCGAACGCGCTCATGGCGGCTCAGCCAAAGGCCAGGGCGCGGCGGGCGGCGCCGAGGATGCGCTCGACGCTCGGCATGTAGAGATGCTCGAGGCGGGGCAGGGGCATCACCGTGTCCCAGCCGGCGACCCGCTCGACCGGAGCGCGCAGCGACAGCAGGCCCTCCCCGGCCAGCCGGGCGGCGATCTCGGCGCCGAGCCCCGCCGTGAGCGGCGCCTCGTGGACGATGACGCAGCGCCCGGTCTTCTCCACCGAGGCGAGCACCGCCGCCATGTCGAGCGGCTTCAGCGTGGCGAGGTCGATCACCTCGGCCGACCTGCCCTCGGCGGCCAGCCGGTCGGCGGCGGCCAGCGTCTCGCGCAGCATGGCGCCCCAGGCGACCAGCGTCAGGTCGCCGCCCTCGCGCAGCCGGATGGCGCGGTCGAGCGGCAGCGCCTGGCCGTCGTCCGCGACCGCCTCGCGGGCGGCGCGGTAGAGCCGGGTCGGCTCGAGGAACACGACCGGATCGGCGCTGCGCAATGCGGCCAGCAGCAGGCCGTAGGCGCGGGCGGGCGAGGAAGGGGCGACGACCCGCAGCCCGGGGATGTGGGCGAGCATCGCCTCCGGGCTCTCGGAGTGATGCTCGACCGCCCGGATGCCGCCGCCGCCGGGGGAGCGCACCACCAGCGGGCAGGTCAGCCGCCCGCGGGTGCGGTTGCGCAGCCGCGAGGCATGGTTGGCGAGCTGGTCGATCGCGGCATGGAGGAAGCCGGTGAACTGGATCTCGACCACCGGCCGGAAGCCCTGGGCGGCCAGCCCGACCGCCAGGCCGACCAGGCCGGCCTCGGCCAGCGGCGTGTCGAGCACGCGCCCGGCGCCGAAGCGCGCCAGCAGCCCGTCGGTGGCGCGGAACACGCCGCCGTCGACGCCGACATCCTCGCCCAGCACGATGACCGCCGGATCGTCCTGCATGGCCCGGGCGAGCGCGAGGCGCACCGCCTCGACGAGCGCGATCTCGGCCATCGGCTCAGGCTCCGCCGGCCGCCGCGGCCAGGGCCGCGGCGCGCTGCGCCCGAAGATCCTCGGGCAGCGCGGCATAGAGGTGGTCGAAGATCGCCCCGGGCGGCTGCGGCGGGGTCGCAAGATAGGCCTCGGCCGCCGCCTCGACCGCGGCCGCCGTCTCCGCCAGCAGCGCCTCCTCCTGCGCCTTGCTCCACAGGCCGCGCCCGACGAGGTGGCGGCGCAGCCGGGCCACCGGCTCGGCGTGCCAGTGGCGGCCGACCTCCTCGTCGCTGCGGTAGCGGCTGGCATCGTCGGCGGTGGTGTGGTCGCCGAGCCGGTAGGTGACCGCCTCGATCAGCGCCGCGCCGGCGCCCGACCGCGCCGCGGCGAGCGCCCGCTCGACCGCCTCGCGCACGGCGACGACGTCATTGCCGTCGACCTGCTCGCCGGGGAGTCCGGCGGCGACCGCCTTCTGCGCCAGGGTGGCGGCGGCGCTCTGCGCCGAGCGCGGCACCGAGATCGCCCACTGGTTGTCGGCGACGACGAAGACCGCCGGCAGCCGCCAGACCCCGGCAATGTTCAGCGCCTCGTAGAAATCGCCCTTTGAGGTCGCACCGTCGCCGAGCAGGCAGACCGCGGCGCGCGGCTCGCCGCGCAGCTTGAAGGCCAGCGCCACGCCGGCGGCATGCGGCGCGTGGCTGCCGACGGGGATCGAGATCGGGAAGTCCTGCCGCGGCCCGGCGAAGTCGCTGCCGCGTTCGTCGCCGCCCCAGAACAGCAGCAGCTCGCTCATGCCGACGCCGCGCCAGAGTTGCGCCCCGTGGTCGCGGAAGCTCGGCACCAGCACGTCCTCCGGCCGCATCGCGGCGGCCGTGCCGACCGCGACCGCCTCCTGGCCCAGGGCGGAGGCGAAGGTGCCGAGCCGGCCGGTGCGCTGCAGCGCGATCGCCTTGGCGTCGAAGGTCCGGGCCAGCACCATGCCGCGATAGAGCGCCAGCAGGCTGGCGGGCTCCTCGGCGAAGGCGGGCAGGGGCCCCGTCGCGCGTCCCTCGGCATCGAGGAAGCGGGTCAGGCGGATCTCGAAGGCGGCGACGACCTCTTGCACGGCAGCCTGCCTGCGGCGGGGACGAGCTCGCCCCGATCATGCTCCGGCGGGTGGGACCGACCCTTGACCCAGATCAAGCTTCGCGG
This sequence comes from Dongiaceae bacterium, assembly GCA_046349435.1. Lineage (GTDB taxonomy): Bacteria > Pseudomonadota > Alphaproteobacteria > Dongiales > Dongiaceae > JAXMCI01. Next base: position 11,116 of record JAXMCI010000019.1, read on the forward strand.
CGGCCGCCTCAGGCGCGGCGCGGCTGGCGGTGCTGCGGGATCAGGCCGAAGATGCGCGGATCGGCGATCACCTTGCGCTCCTGCTCGTAGGGCACGAAGCCGGCGCGCTGGTACATGGCCAGCGCCTTGGGGTGATCGAGGGTGCAGCTGTCGACGGTGATGCGGCGCGGCTGGTACTGCCAGCAGAGGTCGACCGCCCAGCTCAAGAGGTAGGGGCCGAGGCCGCGGCCGATATAGCCCGGCATCAGCCCGAAATAGGCGAGGTTGATGTCGGGCGCCGGGCGGCGGTCGATCTCGGCCATCCCGGCCGGCACGCCGCCGACATGCAGCACGTAGAGCTCGACCTTCGGGTCGCTGATGATCGCCAGCAGGCTGCCGTCGTCCATCCGCCGCCGGTCGGTCCAGAACCACGGCTCGCCGATGGTATTGTAGAGATAGCGGTAGTAGCCGATCGGCGGGCTCTCGACGCGCAGCAGCGCCAGCTTGCCGGGCGGCGCGGGCAGCACCGGTCGGCCCGGCGGCGCGGTCATCTCCATGTAGGTGATCACCACGTCGATGCGGTTCTCCGGCGCCACCTCGGCCGGGTCGTCGACCGCCTTGCCCATGATCAGGCGCGGCTGGAAGCGGTAGCCGAGCCGGGCATAGAAGTCGCGCACCGGCTCGTTGCCCTCGCGGATCATCAGCCGGACGTGGCGCATGCCCTGCTCGGCCAGCCAGGCCTCGGCGGCGGCCACCAGCCGGCGGCCGAAGCCGCGGCCGCGCTGGTCCGGGCTGACCGCGACGCGGTAGAGCCAGCCGCGCACGCCGTCATGGCCGGCGATCACCGTGCCGGCCAGCCGCGGCCCGACGGTGCCGACCAGCAGCCGGGCATTGGGCGCGGCGGAGATGAAGGCGATGTCCTTGGCCGGCTCGTGATGCGGCTGGGTCAGGCCGCAATACTCCCAGAGCTCGATGACCGCCGCGAGGTCGTCGGGCCGGAACGGCCGGACGTTCATGGCTCGACGGGCGTGTCGCCCGGCAGGCCCCATTCCGCCCAGGAGCCGTCATAGAGGGCGACGTCGTCGCGGCCGATCAGGTGCAGCCCGAGGGCCAGCACGGCGGCGGTCACGCCCGAGCCGCAGCTCACCACCAGCGGCCTGCCGGGCGCCGCGCCGGCCGCGGCGAAGCGGGCGGCCAGCGCATCCGCGGGCAGCAGCGTCTTGTCCCGGGGGTCGAGCAGGTCGGTGAAGGGCAGGTTGCTGGCGCCCGGAATGTGGCCGGGGCGGCGGCCCGGCCAGACCTCCGGCTCGGTGCCGTTGAAGCGGCCGGCGGCCCGCGCGTCGATCACCTGCTCGCGCCGGCTCTTCAGGTTGGCGAGCAGCGCCGCCTTGTCGCGGACCCGCCCGGCGTCGAGCCGCGCGGCGAAGCTGCGCGGCTGCGCCCGGGCAGCGCCGGATTCCACCGGCCGGCCCTCGGCCAGCCACTTCGGCAGGCCGCCGTCGAGCAGCGCCACCCTGTCGTGGCCGAAGGCGCGGAACATCCACCAGGCCCGCGCCGCGCTCATCAGCCCGTGCGCGTCGTAGACCACCACCTCGCTGTCGTTGCCGACGCCGAGCGCGCCGACCGCCGCCGCGAAGGTCGCGGCGTCGGGCAGCATGTGCGGCAGCGTGCTGCCGCGGTCGGAGATGCCGTCGACGTCGAAGAAGGCCGCGCCGGGGATGTGCCGCTCGGCGAACTCGGCGCGCGCGTCGCGCTTCTGCGCCGGCAGGAAGTAGGTCGCGTCGAGCACGACCAAGCCCGGCGCGCCGAGCCGGGCGGCGAGGGCTTCCGTGCTGATCAGGCTCTCGGGATGAGCGTAGGGCATGGTGCTTCCGTCACGATTTGAGGATCAGGTTGACGCGCCGGTTCTGCTTGCCCTTGTTCTCGATCTTGCCGACCTCGACCGGGCCGATCTCGCCGGTGCGGGCGACATGGGTGCCGCCGCAGGGCTGCAGATCGACGCCCTCGATCTCGAGCAGCCGGACGCGGCCCTGGCCGGTCGGCGGCTTGACCGACATGGTGCGCACCAGCTCCGGCCGGGCCGCCAGCTCCTCGTCGGTGATCCAGCGCGGCCGCACCGCATGGTCCTCGAGGATCAGCCGGTTGAGCGCCGCCTCGATGACGCCGCGGTCGAGCTGCGCCCCGGGCACGTTGAAGTCGAGCCGGCCGCGGCCGTCGCCGACCTGGCCGCCGGTGACGTCGCCGGTGACCACGGCGCAGAGCAGGTGCAGGCAGCTGTGCATGCGCATCAGGCGGTAGCGGCGCTCCCAGTCGAGCCGCGCCACCAGCTTCTCGCCGACCGCCGGCAGCACGCTGCCGGCCACCGGCTGGTGCCAGATCTCGTCCGGCGCCTCGCCCTTCACCGTGTCGACGATGGCGATCGGCCGCCCGTCGGCGAGCCGCAGGGTCCCGGCATCGCCGGGCTGGCCGCCGCCGACCGGGTAGAACACCGTGCGGTCGAGCTGGATGCCGCGCTCGTCGGCGACGGTCACCACGGCCCGGCACTCGCGGGCATAGGCATCCTCGCGGAACAGCAGCTCCATGACCTCGATCCTTCCGGGGTGAAAGCGCCACTCATAGCACAGGCCCGTCCGCCGGTGGGAGCGGCGGCGCCGTGCCGAGCCCGCGACTGGCTCAGGACGAGGTTCGGGGGGCGGGCACGAGGTTGGGGGCCTCATCCTGAGCTTGTCGAAGGATGAGGCTCGCGGGGCGTCGGCTACGTCTCCGGGTCCCAGGCGAGCCAGGGCGGGACCGGCAGGCCCTTGGCGCGCAGGAAGGCAGGGTTGAACAGCTTGCTCTGGTAGCGCGCCCCGGAGTCGCACAGCACGGTGACGATGGTGTGGCCGGGGCCGAGGTCGCGGGCCAGCCGGATCGCGCCGGCGACGTTGATCGCGCTGGAGCCGCCGAGGCAGAGCCCCTCCAGGCGGAGCAGGTCGAACAGCGCCGGCAGCGCTTCCTCGTCGGCGATCCGGTAGGCGTCGTCGATCGGCGCCCCCTCGAGATTCGCGGTGATGCGGCCCTGGCCGATGCCCTCGGTGATCGAGCTGCCCTCGGCCTTCAGCGAGCCGTGCTTGTAGTAGTGCCAGAGCGCGGCGCCGTGCGGGTCGGCGAGCGCGATGCGGACCTTCGGGTTGCGCTCCTTCAGCGCCATCGCGACGCCGGCCAGCGTGCCGCCGGTGCCGACCGCGCAGGTGAAGCCGTCGACCCTGCCGTCGGTCTGGCGCCAGATCTCCGGCCCGGTGGTGCGGTAGTGGCCGTCGCGGTTGGCGGTGTTGTCGAACTGGTTGGCCCAGATCGCGCCGCACGGCTCCTCGCCGGCCAGCTGCTGGGCCAGCCGGCTGGAGACGTGGACGTAGTTGTTGGGGTCGCGATAGGGGACCGCCGGGACCTCGCGCAGGTCGGCGCCGCACAGCCGCAGCATGTCCTTCTTTTCCTGCGACTGGGTCTCGGGGATGACGATCACCGTGCGGTAGCCGCGGGCATTGCCGACCAGCGCCAGGCCGATGCCGGTGTTGCCGGCGGTGCCCTCGACGATGACGCCGCCCGGCCGCAGCACGCCGCGGGCCTCGGCGTCGGCGACGATGGCGAGCGCCGCCCGGTCCTTCACCGAGCCGCCGGGATTGAGGAACTCGGCCTTGCCCAGGATGGTGCAGCCGGTCTCCTCCGAGGCGCGCCGCAGCCGGATCAGCGGCGTGTTGCCGATGCTGTCGAGAAAGCCCTCCCGGATGTCCATGCCGCGCGACCCGAATGCGTGATGCTGCCCGTGGCGGGCACAATAGCGGCGGCCCGCGCGCGGCGGCAAGCCGCCGGGGCTAGCGCCAGCGCTGCCGCAGCGCGGCCCGATTGAGCGCCAGCCACTGCAGCGCGATCACCGTGAAGGAATTGGCCACCGCGCCGCTCTCGACCAGGCGCCAGGCGGCGTCGAACGGGTGGATGGCGACGGCGATGTCCTCGTCCTCCTCGGCCAGCCCGTGCAGGCCGCCGAGCCCGCGGCTGTCGATGCGGCCGCAATAGAGCGCGATGGTCTCGCTGAGCGCGCCCGAGGACAGCAGGAAGCGGCCGATCGGCTCGACGCGGTCGACCGCGGCGCCTGCCTCCTCGGCGGTCTCGCGGCGGGCGACCGCCTCGGGCGTCTCGCCCGGGTCGATGATGCCGGCGGGGATCTCGACCTGCCAGGGTGGCAGGCCGGCGGCCAGCGCGCCGACGCGGAACTGCTCGATCAGCAGCACGGCGTCGGCCGCGGGGTCGTAGGGCAGCAGCGCGGCGCCGTGGCCGCGCTCGACCAGCTCGCGCTCGATGACGCGGCTCCAGCCGCCATCGTGCCGCCGATGGCGCAGGCGGTAGCGATCGACCCGGAGATAGCCGCGATAGAGGGTCGCGCGCTGCTCGATCTCGACGTCCTCGGATGCCGTCATCGTCCCTCCCGCTCGCGCCGTCCGGCGCATCGACCGGGCGCGCGCCGGCAGGGTTGCCGCGCCGGCCGGCCGCCGTTGACTTCACCATCCCGAGCCGCGATACTTTCGGGAAAATCGCGCCCGAACGGCGATTTCCCGGCCGCACTGCATCCAAAACCTGCGCGCTGACGAAGGCAGGGGAGGCGGTCGCGGCACGCTCCGGAGCAGCCCGGGGCGATGACGTAGCAGGAAGGCAAAGGGGAGACGAGCCTCATGCAGACCAGCCGCCAGACGCCCATCCCCGGGGATGGGCCGGACAGGATGCCCGGCCGCTGAGACCGATGGCGCACTCCTCGGTCGCGGGCTGACGCCATGGGCATCGTGCGATTCCTCGCCCGCCGGCTGCTCGGCCTGATCTTCACCATGCTGGTGGCGACCCTCCTGGTGTTCCTGGTCAGCGAGTGGTCGCCGGGCCAGGCGGCGCGCAAGATCCTGGGCCCCTATGCGCTGCAGAGCCAGGTCGACATCCTGACCGAGCAGCTCGGGCTCAACCGACCGGCCCCGATCCGCTACCTGGAGTGGCTGTGGCATGTGCTGCAGGGCGATCTCGGCTACTCCAACCTCTACAAGACCCAGGTCAACGACGTGATCTGGGACCGGCTGGGCAATACCAGCCTGCTCGCCGCCGTCGCCTTCGCCGTCATCGTTCCGCTCTCCGTCCTGTTCGGCGTGCTGGCCGGGATGCGCGAGGGCTCGCGCCTCGACCGCACCATCTCGGTGGCCAGCATCCTGACCACCTCGGTGCCGGAGTTCGCCATGGGCGCCTTCCTCTCGGCGCTGCTGGTGATCTGGCTCGGGCTGCTGCCCGGCACCTCGCCGCTCGAGGGCGGCGGCGAATGGTCGATCCCCTCGCAGCTGGTGCTGCCGGTGATGGTCATGGTGCTCTACGACCTCGGCTATGTCGTGCGCATGGTGCGTGCCTCGATGGTCGAGGTGATGACGCGGCCCTACATCCGCACCGCGATTCTCAAGGGACTGTCGCGCCGCGAGGTCATCCTGAAGCACGCCGTGCGCAACGCGATGATCGCGCCCTTCACCGTCATCCTGCTGCAGATCAACTACCTGGTGGCGGGTGTGGTGGTGGTCGAGGCGATCGTCGCCTATCCCGGCTTCGGCCGGATGATGCTCGATGCCGCCCTGTTCAAGGACACCGCGGTGGTCGAGGCCGGCGCGATGTTCGCGGTGTTCATCGCGGTGATGACCCAGATCGTCGGCGATTTCGGCTACATGCTGCTCAACCCGAGGATCCGCTTCCAATGACTGCGAACGCGGCCGCCCCGGCGATCGCCGCCCGACCTGGCCGGCTGCGCACCTGGCTCGCCCGGCTGGCGCTGCTGCGCGAGTCCCCGGTCGGCATGATCGGCATCGCCCTGGTGCTGTTCTGGGTGGTGGTCGCCATCCTGGCGCCGCTGATCGCGCCGTTCGACCCGAACGAGCCCGACTACGACGCGCTCGACGACCCGACCCCGAACTGGGTGCATCTGCTCGGCACCGACAATCTCGGCCGGGACATCCTGTCGCGGATCATCTGGGGCTCCCGGATCGTGCTGACCGTGGCGCCGATCTCGGTCGTCGTCGCCTACGTCATCGGCTGCATCATGGGGCTGCTGGCCGGCTATTACCGCGGCTGGGTCGACGTCGTCGTCAACCGCATCTCCGACATCATCCTGTCCTTCCCGGTGATCATCCTCTACCTGGTGATCATCGCGGCCTTCGGCGCCTCGGCGCTCAACGTCGTCTTCGCCGTGACCTTCACCGCGGCGCCGCAGGTCGCCCGCATCGTCCGCTCGCTGACCCTGCAGATCCGCGAGCAGGACTACGTCTCGGCGGCCAAGATGCGGGGCGAGCCCGCCTGGTACATCATGTTGGTGGAGATCCTGCCGAACGCGCGCGGGCCGCTGATCGTCGATGCCTGCCTGCGCATGGGCTACACCACCATCGCCATCGGCGTACTGGGATTCCTCGGGCTCGGCCTGCCGCCGCCCGACCCCGACTGGGGCGGCATGGTCAAGGACGCCTACCCGCAGATGTCGGTGCTGCCGCATGCCTCGCTGTTTCCCTGCGCCGCGATCTCCTCGCTGGTCGTGGGCTTCAACCTGCTGGCCGACGGCCTGCGCGAGATCAGCCTGAGGGACTAGGACCTTGAGCACGGCAGACCCCGCCGGCGACCAACCCGTCCTCGAGCTGCAGGACGCCCGGATCTCCTATTTCACGCGGGCGGGCGAGATCAACGTCGTGCCGGGGGTCAGCTTCAAGCTGCGCCGCGGCGAGGCCCTCGGGCTGGTCGGCGAGTCGGGCTGCGGCAAGTCGACGGTCGCCTTCGCGGTGATGAGCTATCTCGGCGGCGCCGGCCGGCTGACCGGCGGGCGGATCCTGTTCGAGGGCCGCGACATGGCCAAGCTCAGCGCCGCCGAGCTGCGCCGGCTGCGCGGCGGCCGCATGGCCATGGTCTACCAGGACCCGATGAGCAGCCTCAATCCGGTGATGACGGTCGGCCGGCAGCTCATGGAGGTGCCGGTCACCCACCAGGGCGCGGCCGAGGCGGAGGCGCGCCGGCGCGCGCTCGAGATGCTGGCCGAGGTCAACCTGCCCGATCCCGAGCGGGTCTTCGGCCGCTATCCGCACCAGCTCTCCGGCGGCCAGCAGCAGCGCGTGGTGATCGCCATGGCGCTGATGGCCGAGCCGTCGCTGCTGGTGATGGACGAGCCGACCACCGGGCTCGACGTCACCGTCGAGGCGGCGGTGCTCGACCTCGTGGCGCGGCTGCGGCGGCGGCACAACTCGGCGATCGTCTTCATCAGCCACAATCTCGGCACCGTCGTCCGGGTGTGCGACCGGATCGGCGTGATGTACTCGGGCGAGCTGGTCGAGGAAGGCCCGATCGGCGAGGTCTTCCGCGGGCCCAAGCATCCCTATACGCGCGGCCTGCTCGACTGCATCCCGGTGCTCGGCACCGACAAACGCTCGACGCCGCTGCGGCCGATCCCGGGGCAGGTGCCGCCGGCGCTGGCCCGTCCGGCCGGCTGCTGCTTCGCGCCGCGCTGCGGCCATGCCGAGCCGGGGCGCTGCACCACCAGCCGCATCCCGATGCACGCCGTGCCCGACCATCTCGATCACCGCGTCCAGTGCGTGCGCGCCGAGGAGATCGCCCCCTGGCAGCGGCCGCACGTCGCGGCGGGCGCCGCCGCGCCGGACAAGCAGCGCGACCTGGTGCTCGACATCGAGCATCTGCGCAAGGTCTACCACCAGTCGCCCGGCCTGTTCAGCCGCGAGGCGGGCTACGACGTGAAGGCGCTCAACGACGTCACCATGGCGGCCGGCCGCGGCACCACCCTGGCGATCGTCGGCGAGTCCGGCTGCGGCAAGTCGACCCTCGCGAAAGTGCTGACCGGGCTGGAGCTGGCGACCGAGGGCAAGGTCGCGCTCGAGGGCGAGGACATCGGCGGCCAGCGCGTCGAGAACCGGCCGGCGGAGACCAAGCGCAAGCTGCAGATGGTCTTCCAGAATCCCGACAGCACGCTCAACCCGAGCCACTCGGTCGGCTATGCCATCGCCCGCTCGCTGCGCCGCCTGAAGCGGGTCTCCGGCCGGCTGGCGCGCGACGAGGCGCGCCGGCTGATGGAGACGGTGAAGCTGCCGGGCGACTTCGTCAGCCGCAAGCCGCGCCAGCTCTCGGGCGGCCAGAAGCAGCGCGTCGCCATCGCCCGGGCGCTGGCCGGCGACCCCGAGCTGGTGGTCGCCGACGAGCCGGTCTCGGCCCTCGACGTCTCGGTGCAGGCCGCCATCATCAACCTGCTGCTGGAGATCCAGGACAAGCGCGACGCGACGCTGGTCTTCATCTCGCACGACCTCTCGGTGGTGCGCTTCCTGGCCGACCAGGTGGCGGTGATGTATCTCGGCAAGGTGGTCGAGTTCGGCTCCGTCGAGGACGTCTTCCAGCCGCCCTACCACCCCTATACCGAGGCGCTGCTCTCGGCCGTGCCGATCGCCGATCCCGACCTGCAGCAGAAGCGCATCATCCTCGAGGGCAGCATCCCGAGCGCCACCCAGATCCCGGCGGGCTGCCCGTTCGCGACGCGCTGCCCGCGCAAGGTCGGCGCGATCTGCGACACCACCCCGCCGCCCGAGCAGCGCACGCCGACCGGCCATCGCATCGCCTGCCACATCCCGCTGGCCGAGCTGACCCGCGTCGAGCCGGTGATCTCCAGCGCCGCCGAGTAGGTGCCGCCGCCATTGGCGGCCACGACCGATCCCGCAAGCTTCGAGGACCCCGCGATGGCGCGCGACCCGCGATACGATCCCCTGTTCGAGCCGATCCGGCTCGGCCCGGTCACCGCGAAGAACCGCTTCTACCAGGTGCCGCACTGCAACGGCATGGGCCATCCGATCCCGCAGGGCGTCGCGGCGATGCGCGGCGTCAAGGCCGAGGGCGGCTGGGCGGTGGTGTCGACCGAGGAGTGCGAGATCCATCCGACCAGCGACATCGCGCCCTATCCCGAGGCCCGGCTGTGGGACGACCACGACATCCCGGCGCTGGCGCTGATGACCGAGGCGGTGCACCGGCATGGCGCGCTGGCCGCCATCGAGCTGGTCCATAACGGCCCGTCCTGCCCCAACCTCTACAGCCGGGAGGCGCCGATCGGGCCGGCGCACCAGCCGGTCAACTCCTACCACCCCGTGCAGGCCCGGGCGATGGACAAGGCCGACATCCGCGCCTATCGCGGCTGGCACCGCGCCGCGGCGCTGCGCGCCCGCACGGCCGGCTTCGACATCGTCTACGTCTATGCCGGGCACGACCTCTCGCTGCCCATGCACTTCCTGCAGCGCCGCCGCAACCAGCGCGCCGACGAGTATGGCGGCAGCCTGGAGAACCGCGCCCGCCTGCTGCGCGAGCTGATCGAGGAGACCAAGGAGGCGGTCGGCGCGCAGTGCGCCGTGGCGGTGCGGCTGGCGGTCGACGAGCTGATGGGCCCGGCCGGCATCGTCGCGGCGGAGGAGGGGCGGGACGTCGTCGCCATGCTGGCCGAGCTGCCCGACCTGTGGGACGTCAATGTCAGCGCCTGGGGCAACGATTCCACGACCTCGCGCTTCGCCGAGGAGGGCGCGCAGGAGCCCTTCGTCGCCTTCGTCAAGCGGGTCACCAGCAAGCCGGTGGTCGGGGTCGGCCGCTTCACCTCGCCCGACGCCATGGTCTCGCAGCTGCGCCGCGGCGTGCTCGACATGATCGGCGCGGCGCGGCCCTCGATCGCCGATCCCTTCCTGCCGCGCAAGATCGAGAGCGGCGCGCTCGACGACATCCGCGAATGCATCGGCTGCAACATCTGCGTCTCCGGCGACATGACCTGCACGCCGATCCGCTGCACCCAGAACCCGACCATGGGCGAGGAGTGGCGCAAGGGCTGGCACCCCGAGATCATCCCGGCGCGGCTGAGCGACGAGGCCGTGCTGGTGGTCGGCGCCGGCCCGGCCGGCCTGGAATGCGCCCGTGCGCTCGGCCAGCGCGGCCACCGCGTGCAGCTGGCCGAGGCGGGCGACGCGCTCGGCGGCCGGGTCGCCGCGGAATGCCGCCTGCCGGGCCTCGCCGCCTGGGGCCGGGTGCGCGACTGGCGGGTCGGCCAGCTCGCCAAGCTGCCGGCGGTCGAGATCTACCGCGGCAGCCGGCTCGGCGCCGCCGACGTGCTCGAGATCGCCGCGCCGCGAGTGGTGCTGGCGACCGGCGCTGCCTGGCGGCGCGACGGGGTCGGGCGGGCGCACGCCTGGCCGGTCGAGGGCTTCGGGAACCCCGGCGTGCTCACCCCCGACGACATCATGGCGGGTCGCCGGCCGGCCGGGCCGGTGGTGCTGTTCGACGACGACCACTACTACATGGGCGGGGTGATCGCCGAGGCGCTGGCCCGCGAGGGCCTCGCCGTCACGCTGGTGACGCCGGCCGGCCTGGTCTCGGCCTGGACCGTCAACACGCTGGAGCAGGGCGCCATCCAGGGGCGGCTGCTCGAGCTCGGCGTCGCCGTGCGGACCAGCCACAAGGTCACCGGCTTCGACGGCGCCCAGGCCCGGCTCGCCTGCGTCTTCACCGGCCGCGAGAGCCTGCTGCCGGCCGCCGCGATCGTCACCGTCACGGCGCGCCTGCCCGAGGACGAGCTCGCCCGGGCGCTCGCCGCCGATCCCGGCGCGCTCGCCGCCGCCGGCATCCGCAGCGTCACCGCCATCGGCGACTGCTTCGCGCCGAGCACGATCGCCGCCGCGGTCTATTCCGGCCACCGCTACGCCCGCACGCTGGGCGAGCCCGAGACCGACGCGGTGCCGTTCCGCCGCGCCCTGCCGGCGCTGGACTAGGGACGCAGGACGGAATGCCCAGGGGAGATGCACCGGGATGACGCCTCGAATCCGCCTGCGTCGCGTGATCGCCGGCCTCGCTCTCGGCCTGTGCCTCTGTCTCTCGCCCGGCGCCGGCCGGGCCGTCGCCGACGACGTACTGCCGCCGGCGATCCGCGACATCATCGCCGCGCCGCGCTACGCGGGGGCGAGCTGGGGGCTGCGCGTCGTCGACCTGCAGTCCGGCCAGGTGCTGCAGCAGCTCGGCCCGGACTCCCTGTTCTTCACCGGCTCGGTGCGCAAGCTGTTCTCGGTCGGCACGGCGCTGGGCGCGCTCGGCCCCGACCATCGCTTCACCACGCCCGTCTACCGCCGCGGCGCGGTTTCGGCCGACGGCGTGCTGCAGGGCGACCTCGTGCTGGTGGCGAGCGGCGACCTGACGCTGGGCGGCCGGACGACGCCGGAGGGCGAGGTCGCCTTCACCGACTTCGACCACACCGAGGCCAACTCGCTCGGCAGCGCGATCCTGACCGCGCCCGACCCGCTCGCCGGCCTCGACGCGCTGGCGCGCCAGGTGGCCGCCGCCGGCATCCGGCGGGTCGGCGGCGAGGTGATCGTCGACGACCGGCTGTTCGAGCATTTCCGGGTGCCGAACGGCAACGTGCTGATCACCCCGGTGATCCTCAACGACAACCTGGTCGACGTCACCATCCTGCCGACCGCGCCGGGCCAGCCGGCGCAGGTCGACTGGCGGCCGAGGAGTGCCGCCTTCACCGTCGAGCCGCACGTCGTCACCGTCGCCGCCGGCGAGGAGCAGCGGATCGAGCTGACGACGAAGGGGACGGTCGGCATCGTCAGCGGCCAGATTCCGGTCGGCGCCAGGCCCGGGCTGCCGGGGGTGGCGACGCTGGTCCAGACCTTCCGCATCGAGGATCCCTCGGCGTACCTGCGCACCGCCTTCATCGAGGCGCTCGGCCGGGCCGGCGTGGCGGTCGACGCGGTCCCCGTCGCGCCGAACCCGGCGGCCGGGCTGCCGGCGCCCGGCGCCTACGAGGCGGCGACCCGGGTGGCCGCCCTGGTGTCGCCGCCCTACGCGCAATATGCCCGGCTGATCCTCAAGGTCAGCCACAATCTCGGTGCCAATCTCAGCCTGATGCTGGTCGGTCTCGACCAGGGGGCGCGCACCGTGGGCGACGCGCTCGCGGCGGAGCGCCGCCTGCTGGTGCGCGACTACGGGCTGCCCGACGCCGGCTTCGATTTCCCGACCAACGGCAGCGGCAGCCCGGACAGCCGTGCCACGCCGCAGGCGATCGTCGGGCTGCTGCGTGCGATGCGCACCAAGCCGGCCTTCGACGCCTATTTCGCCGCCCTCCCGGTGCTCGGGGTCGACGGCTCGCTCGCCAGCATCGGCCGCGTGCCGCCCGACCCGGCGGTCGCGCCGGCGATCGGCAAGGTCTACGCCAAGACCGGCACGACCTTCGCCGACGGTGCCCTCAAGGCGCAGGTCTTCGCCGGCTACATCGATGCGAGGAGCGGACGGCGGCTGGCCTATGTCGTCTACGTCAACGACGCCGCCCGCATCCGCGACATCCCCGGGGTGATCCAGGTCTTCCAGGACGAGGGCGCGATCTCCGCGATCGTCCAGGACCGCGACTGATCAATACGCCTGCTGGATCGCCGCGGCGATCGCCGCCACGTCCGCGTCGGCGGTGTGCATGTCCGCGAAGCCGCGGAACGGCGCGCTGTTGAGGAAGACGGCGTAGACCAGCTGGCGGCCGCTCTTCGCCTCGATGTAGCCGGTCTGCGTCTTGGCGGTGAGGATGCCCTGATGCTCGCCCGGCATCCAGGCGCGCGTCCCGTCCTTGACCCGGATGCGGCCCGCCGCCGGCGTGCCGACCGCGTTCATCGCCTGGGTGCCGTCGACGCCGAGGATGGCCATCCCGTCATGCAGCGCGGCGCCCCAGGGCTCGGCGAGCGCCTTGCGCAGGAACTCGACCTCGTCGGCCGGCGCGGTGTGGTCGTGGTCGTCCGAGCCCGCGCCGTCGAAGACGAAGGTGCTGGTCGGCGGGATTCCGAGCCGCTCCAGCAACGCGAGCTCGCGCCCGATCCCGGCCGCGCAGTCGCGGCTGCCGGACTGCGCGGCGGCCAGGCAGAGCATCAGCTGGGCGCCGCGGTTGAAGCTGGTCTTGAGGACCACCTTGACGAACTCCGACAGCGGCGCCGAGACGTGCTCGGCGAGCTTCTCCGCGGCGGGATAGGTCCCGACCGCCGGCAGGAGCTCCACCGGATTGGGTCCGCCCGCCGCGGCGGAGACCTCGATGCCGGCGCGCTGCAGCGCCTCGATGAAGGCGGTGCGGGCGAAGGCGGCGGGATCCTGGACCTGGCCGATGGTGAGCACCGGCTTGCCGCCGGCCGCCACCTGGCCGCGCACCCTGAGGACGCCCGGCTTCGGCCAGTCGGTCTCGAGCGGGGCGCCGGCCTCGGCCGCGGTGATCACCTCCGAGACGACGTTGACCGCGGCCGTGCGCGGCCGCCAGTCGATGGTCGCGGGCTTGCCCGGCGCGGTCGGCGTCGCCGTGACGTCGATGACGTTCTCGTTGACCCAGATCGGGGCGAGGACGCCGTCCGGAAAGCCGCGATATGTCGCGAACAGGCGGTCGTCGATCACCACGTCGCCGGCCACCTGCCGGAGCCCGGCGGCGTGCAGCCGGGCGGCCAGCCCGTCGAGCGCCGCCAGCGGGTTGCCGTCCTTGACCAGCGCGCCGATCGGCGCGATGTCGGCGTAGTTGTGGTCGAGCTCGGGCAGGCTGTTGAAGGCCAGCCGGCCGTCGGGCTGCTCGCGCAGGCCGAAGCTGAAGTCGCCGGAGGCGACCAGCACCAGCGGTCCCTTGAGCACGCCGTCGGCGATGCCGCCCAGCCCGTAGACGGGGGTGCGGAAGCGATAGTCCGCGCCGAGCGCGTCGAGCGCGGTCGCGGTGCTGTAGACCTTCATGATCGAGCCCGGCACCAGCGTCCGGCCGCCCGCCTGGTCGAGCAGCACCGCGCCGCTGGCGCGGTCGGCGACGCGGATGCCCCAGAGGGCGTTCGCATAGATCGGCTTCGCCTGGACCTGCTCGATCGCCGCGAGGAGGCCGGCCGGCGGATCGCCGGTGATCGGGATGCCGTCCGCGGCCGGCGCGGCGGCTGAGACGGCCAGGGTCGCCAGCACGGTCAGGACGGCAAGGCGGCGGCGGTGGTTGCGTCGCATCGGCGCTCTTCCTTCAGTCGATCAGGTTGGCGGGCAGCGGCGGGGCCGGCGGCGGGGCGCCGCGCGGATCGAGCTCGGGGGCGCCGTAGGTGCCCTGGGTCTGCGGCACCGCGACGTAGTGGCCCTGGGCGAGCGGCGTCTTGGCCGGGCGGCGCAGGATGCGCCAGACGGTGAAGCCGGCGAAGGCGGCCAGCCCGCCGGCGATGAAGACGAACAGCCCGGGCGGCCCGAGCGGCGCCATCAGCGCGGCGGCCAGCGCCGGCCCGACGCTGGAGCCGACGCCCCAGGCGAAGAGCAGGCTGGCGCTGGCGGCGACGAAGTCGCGCCGCTCGATGTAGTCGTTGGTCTGGCCGATGCCGAGCGCATAGAGCGGGGCGACGAAGCCGCCGAGCAGCGCCGTCAGCGCCACCAGCAGGGGAAAGGGGGGCCGGCCGAGCGAGGCCAGCAGCAGGGCCACGGCGATGCCGGCGAGCGCCGTGCCGAGCATCAGCGGCCGGCGGCCGAACCGGTCGGAGAGCGCCCCGATCGGGTACTGCACCAGCAGCCCGCCCATGATGCTGACGCTCAGCACCACCGAGAGCTGGCCGGCATCCAGCCCGATGGTCGTGCCGTAGACCGGCAGCAGGCCCCAGAGCGAGGTGTTGATCAGGCCGGAGCCGAAGCAGGCCGCCGTGCCGAGCGGCGAGAGACGATAGAGCCGGCGGATGCCGAACCGGGTGCGGTGGCCGATCTCCGGGTTGCCGACGCGGGTCAGCGCCATCGGGATCAGGGCGCAGCACATCATCGTGGTGATCAGGGCGAAGAGACGGATGCCGTCGGGGTCGTGCAGGTTGAGGGCCAGCGGCCCGGCGCCGCTCGCCCCCCAGGAGACCACCAGGTAGATGCCGAACAGCCGGCCGCGATTGTCGCTGGTCGCCTTGTCGTTGAGCCAGCTCTCGATCACCACGAACAGGCCGGCGATGGCATAGCCGATGCAGGCCCGCCAGACCCCCCAGGCGATCGGCTCGCGCACCAGGATGTGCAGCAGGACGGCGATCGCCGCCACCGCGGCGAGCGCGGTGAAGGCCCGGATGTGGCCGACCCGGTCGATGACGTGATGCGCGGTCAGGGTGCCGGCGAGGAAGCCCACGAAATAGGCCGAGGTGATGATGCCGATCCATTCGGTCGGGACCTCGAGCCGGACCAGCTGCGTGCCGATCAGCGGCGACAGCGCGCCCAGCGCGAACTCGACGCAGGCGACGGCCAGCAGCACCTGGATGATCGGCCCGACCGTTCGGTACATCGTCCCTGGCGCTCCGCCGCAGCCCCTCGCGCCGCCACCCTCGCCGCGACGGGGGCAAAAGGCAATGCCGGGCGCGACGGCGGGTGTCGTTGCGCCGCCGGAGCGCGCTGGCTAAGGTGCGGCCGCGGCAGCCCGGAAGGACCGATGGCCATCGATTTCGCACTGACCGACGAGCAGCGCATGCTGGTGGAGTCGCTGCGCCAGTTCATCGCGGCCGAATTGCTGCCGCACGAGGACGCGGTCGACCGCGCCGGCAGCGTGCCGCCGGAGCTCGGCCGGCAGATCCGCGACCGCGCCATCGCGCAGGGCTTCTATTCCGCCAACATGCCGGAGAGCGTCGGCGGCGGCGGCCTCGATCCGGTGACCCAGGCGCTGTTCGACCGCGAGCTCGGCAAGGTGAGCTGGGCGCTCGCCGGCTTCGTCGGGCGGCCCTCGGCCATCCTGATGGCCTGCCGCGGCGCGCAGGTCGAGCGCTACCTGCTGCCCACCGTGCGCGGCGAGCTCAAGGACTGCTTCGCGCTGACCGAGCCGGGCGCCGGCTCGGACGCGCTCGCCATCACCACCCGCGCGGTGCGCGACGGCGGCGACTACGTGATCAACGGCAGCAAGCACTTCATCAGCGCCGCCCACACGCCGGACTTCTGCATCCTGTTCGCGGTGACCGGCGAGGAGGACGGCCCGCGCGGCCCGCGCAAGCGCATCACCGCCTTCCTGGTCGACCGCGGCACGCCGGGCTTCACCATGACCCCGGGGCCGCGCAGCGTCAGCTACCGCGCCTACTGCAACTTCGAGCTCGCCTTCTCCGACTGCCGGGTGCCGGCCGGCCAGGTCCTGGGCGAGGAGGGGCAGGGCTTCCAGCTGGCCAGCGAATGGCTCGCCGACGGGCGCGTGCTGGTCGCCGCCAGCTGCTGCGGCAAGGCCGAGCGGCTGCTCGAGCTGGCGACGCAGTGGGCGGCCGAGCGGCGCCAGTTCGGCCAGGCGATCGGCCGCTTCCAGGGGGTGGGATTCAAGCTCGCCGACATGGCGACCGAGCTGCGCTGCGCCGACCTGCTGACCCTCAACACCGCCTGGCGGCTGGCGCAGGGGCGGATGAGCAGCGGCGACGCGGCGATGGCCAAGCTCTTCGCCTCGGAGATGCTCGGTCGCGTCGCCGACCATGCGGTGCAGATCTTCGGCGGCATGGGCGTGGTCGAGGCGATGCCGGTCGAGCGCATGTGGCGCGACGCGCGCATCGAGCGCATCTGGGAGGGTACCTCGGAGATCCAGCGCCACATCCTGTCGCGCGAGCTGCTGCGGCCGCACGAGACCGGAAGGAACTGACGATGTTCGAGAAGACCCTGCTGGCCGGGAAGCGCATCCTGGTCACCGGCGGCGGGACCGGGCTCGGCTACGCCATGGGCCGGCGCTTCCTCGGGCTGGGGGCGCGGCTGGTGATCTGCGGCCGCCGCACCGAGGTGCTGGCCGAGGCGGCCGGCAAGCTGGCCGCCGAGACCGGCGGCGAGGTCGAGACCGTCGGCTGCGACATCCGCGACCCCGAGCAGGTCGAGGCCATGCTGCAGCAGATCTGGCAGGGCGGGCCGCTCGACGCGCTGGTCAACAATGCCGCCGGCAACTTCATCGCCCGCACCGAGGAGCTGTCGCCGCGCGCCGTCGACGCGGTGCTCGGCATCGTGCTGCATGGCAGCGCCTACGTGACGCTCGGCTGCGGCCGCCGCTGGCTCGCCGAGGGGCGGCCGGCCGCCGTGCTCAGCATCATCACCACCTACGCCTGGACCGGCTCGGCCTATGTCGTGCCCTCGGCGATGGCCAAGGCGGGGGTGCTGGCGATGACCCGCAGCCTGGCGGTGGAGTGGGGCGGGCGCGGAGTGCGGCTCAACGCCATCGCGCCCGGGCCGTTCCCGACCCCCGGGGCCTGGGAACGGCTGGTGCCGCGGGCCGATCTCGCCCGGCGCTTCGAGACGAAGAACCCGCTCGGCCGGGTCGGCCGGCACGAGGAGCTCGCCGACCTGGCCTCCTTCCTGCTCTGCGACGGCGCCGGCTACATCAATGGCGAGGTGGTGACCATCGACGGCGGCGAGTGGCTGCAGGGTGCCGGGCAGTTCAACTTCCTCGGCGAGCTGACCGACCAGGACTGGGCGGCGCTGCGGCCGAAGAAGCGCGGCTGAGCGGTGTCGGCGGTCCGCTGGCATCGGCATTGCATGTGGCAAAAAGCGGGCATTGGTGAAAAGACTTGCCGGGACGAACTGTTCGCGTGGCTGTTCTCGGTGAGCGGCCAGGGGTCTTCAGGGCGGCAGGCGATTGGCGCGCGAGGTTGAGCTGATGCGAATTGGTGCTTGGCTGCTGCTGGCGGGCCTGCCGGTGCTCGCCGCCTGTCAGCAGGAGGTGCCGAAGGCCCGCCAACCCGGCTACTACCTCAGCACCGAGACGCCGCCCCCGGCGCCGGCCGCCGCGCCCGCCGCGCCGCCTCGGCAGGCCGCCAAGCTGCCGGTCCCGCGCAAGCCCCAGCCGCCCGCCGAGGAGGCCCTGTTCGGGCCGGCCGCGATGCCGGCCACCGCCGACGCGGCGCCGCCGCCGGCGGAGGCGATGGCGGCGGGAGAGGGGCCACCGCCGGTTCCCGCCACGGCCGACGCCGGGCCGCAGCCGGTCGGCGATCCCGCCGCCGCGGGCACCGCCACGCTCGACACCCCGGCGCCGGTCGGGCCGGGGCAGGGGACCGGCTCCGCGCCGGTGCCGGTCCCGCCCGCGCCGGGCAGCGAGGACGTCGCCAGCCTGCTCGATCCCGGCCAGCTGGTCGGCCTCGACCTCGCCGCCGTCACCCGCCTGCTCGGCCAGCCGGCGGCCCAATCCGAGCGCCCGCCGGCGAAAGTCTGGAGCTATAATGGCGATGGCTGCTCGCTGCGCGTATTCGTCTATCCTGATATTAACACACGGCTGTTCCGGGCTTTGACCTATGACATCCAGGGAACTGACGGCAGCCCTGTCGCAAAGCGCCGTTGCTTTACCGGACTGGTCAAACAGCATGCCACTTGATGAGCAGATGACAGAGACTCTTGCCAAGCACGTCGTGGTGGTCGATGACGATCCGCTCTTCCGCGAGTCGCTCGGCCTCAACCTGTCGGAGCACGGGTTCGCGGTCACCGACTTCAACGACGGCGCGGGCGCCCTCAAGCATTTCACCGACGGCGGCAGCGCCGACGCGGTGCTGCTCGACTGGCGCATGCCGGGGATCGACGGCCTCGCCGTGCTGCGCTGGATGCGCGAGAAGGACATCCAGATTCCGGTGATCTTCCTCACCGTGCTCAGCGACGAGATCTACGAGGAAGCGGCGTTGCGCTGGGGCGCCGTCGACTTCATCGACAAGTCGCGCAGCCTGTCGATCATCCTGCAGCGGCTGCGGCTGATCACCGAGGGCGCCAAGAAGGCGGCTGGCGGCGAGCCGCCCGCCGATCTCGGCCAGCCGCTGGTGCGCGGCAAGCTCGAGCTGCGCACCGACATCAGCCGCGCGTTCTACGACGGGAACCGTGTCGACCTGACGCTGACCGAGTTCAACATCGTGCGGCTGCTCGCCGGCGCGGTGGATGCCGACGTCTCGTACCGTCAGATCTACGACCTGGTGCGCGGCAAGGACTTCGTCGCCGGCTATGGCGAGGAAGGTTTCCGCGTCAATGTCCGGTCGTTCATAAAGCGGATCCGCCAGAAGTTCCGCGAGGTCGATGAGAACTTCGACTGCATCGCCAACTACCCCGGCTTCGGCTATCGCTGGGTCGACCCGGAGTGAGCTCATGGCCGAGGGGGGATCGACCGGGCGCATCGAGCGGTCGCTCGCCAGCAAGCTCATCCTTCTGACGATCGTCTTCATTCTCGTTCCGGTCGCGCTCTACCAGACCTTCGTCCAGGCCGAGAAGGAACGGCAGGACCTGCTGCTGAGCAGCGTTCAGGAGCAGGGCCGGCTGGTCGCCATGGGCCTCGAGCCGCTGCTCAAGCAGACCGATCCGTCGCCGCTGCTGTCGCTGCCCGACCGGCTGAAGGACATCGCCGGCCCGACGACGCGCATCGACGTCCTGCTGCGCCCGGCCGACCGCACCGGCGTCGACAACTTCTTCTATGTCGCCGCGGTGCCGCCGGTCACCACCGATGCGCTCACCTACAAGCGCGAGCAGCTGACGCGGCTGGGCGTGCTCGACAACGTCACCGAGACCTGCATCGGCGCCCGGCCGCTCGCCAAGCACTACCGCGACCCGCAGGGGCGCGACGAGATGCTGACCTCGATCACCCCGGTGCAGACGCCGGCGGGCTGCTGGGCGATCATCATCTCGCACCCGCTGGAGACGCTGCTCGGCAGCACCATCGGGCTGCCCTACTGGCAGCGCTTCGAGGTGCGGGTGGCCGCCGGCATCTATCTCGCCATGGCGGTCATCACCATGCTGGTGTTCTTCAGCATCCGGCGCGGCGTGCTGCGCTTCCGCCAGATCGCCCGCGACATCAGCGCCGGCGAGGGTCCCGACCGCTCCTTCGCCGCGCAGAACGACGTCGCCGAATTGGCCGGGATCGCCGAGGATTTCGACCGGCTGGTGCAGACGCTGCGCGCCTCGGCCGAAGGGCTGCGCCAGGCCGCCGAGGACAATGCGCACGCCTTCAAGACGCCGATCGCCATCATGCGGCAGTCGCTCGAGCCGCTGCGGCGCATCGTGCCGGGAAGCGAGACGCGCGGCCGGCGCGCGCTCGACGTGCTGGAGATGTCGATCGACCGGCTCGACCAGCTGGTCTCGACGGCGCGCCGCATGGACGAGACGATGGCCGAGCTGCTGACCCCGCCGCGCCAGCGCATCAACCTCTCCGACCTGCTGCGGCGGATGACGGTGGCCTACAGCCACGTGCTGGAATCGCGCAACCTGCGCCTGACCACCCGGGTCGAGGACAACGTCCATGTCCGGGCCAGCGAGGAGCTGCTGGAGACGGTGGTCGAGAACATCCTCGACAACTCGGTCAGCGTCTCGCGCCCGCTGACCCAGATCACCGTCGAGCTGCGCCGCCAGGCCGGCTGGGCCTACCTCACCATCCAGGACCAGGGTCCGGGGGTGCCGATGCACGATCTCGAGCGCATCTTCGAGCGGCGCTTCTCGAACCGGCCGCCGGACGGCGGCGTGACGCTGGCCAACGGCACCGCCTCGGAGCATGCCGGGATCGGCCTCTGGCTGGTGCGGCGCAACCTCCTGGCCATCAACGGCCGCGTCCGGGCGGAGAACGCCCCCGCCGGCGGCCTGGTGATGCGCATCGAGATCCCGCTCGCGGCATAGGCCGTGCCGACCTCGCCCCTTCGACAGGCTCGGGACGAGGTTCGGGAGGGGCTCGCGCCGCGCCCCTCACCCCTTGGCCATCAGCTCCTTCAGCCGCTGGACCATCGCCGGGGTCGCGGTGTCGGGGGTCATGAAGCCGGCCATCGTGCCGTTCGGCCGCATCACGTAGAGGATCGCGGTGTGGTCCATGCTGTAGTCGCTGCCCTCGGGATGCTTGGCGTAGTAGACCCGGTAGGCCTTGGCGACGGCGGCGATCTGCGCGGCGCTGCCGGTCAGCCCGGCGATGCGGTTGCCGAAGGCGGCGACGTAGTCGCGCATCACGGCCGGGGTGTCGCGCTCCGGATCGACGGTGACGAACAGCGGCTGCAGCCGGTCGGCCTCGGGCCCGAGCTGGTCGAGCGCCTGGCCGAGGTCGGCCAGCGTCGTCGGGCAGACGTCCGGGCAGTGGGTGAAGCCGAAGAACACCAGCAGCCACTTGCCGGGCCAGCTCTTCTCGGTGACCTCGCGGCCGCTGCCGTCGACCAGCGTGAAGGGGCCGCCGATGTCGGCGACGCCGGCCGTCGTGCCCGGCGGCTCCCAGGGCCAGCTGCCCTGCAGCGCGCGGTAGCCGAGCAGCACCGCGGCGGCGAGCAGCAGCACGGCCAGGCCGCCGGCGGCGAGCAGGCCGTTGCGCGGGTCGGGGCGGCGCTTGTCGGGTCTCGATCGGGGCATGGTCGGTCCGGGGAACGGTCTCGCCGGGGTGACGGGAAGGGCGCCAGCCTAGGCGCCGGCCGGCCGCTGTCCAGTGTCGCGACGCCGCGGGGGCGCCCGCGGCGCCTCAGGGGCCGGCGCGGCGGGCGACCTCCTCCCAGGCGAGACGCTTGCGGTAGATGGTCGAGGGGCTGATCTCGAGCAGCGCCGCGGCCCGCGGCACGTTGCCGTCGCAGGCGGCGATCGCCGTCTCGATCGCCTCCTTCTCGACCAGCCAGAGCGGCCGCACGCCGCCCGGTGCCGGCGCCTCGCCGCCATTGGCCGGCCGTGCCGCCGCGGCGCTGGCCAGCTGCACCACGGCGCCCGGCCCGGCCGAGCGCTTGATCAGCGGCGGCAGCATCTCCATGGTCACCACCTCGCCGTCATGCAGGACGACGATGTTGCGCATCACGTTCTGCAGCTCGCGGACGTTGCCGGGCCAGGTATGGGCGAGCAGCGCCGCCTCGACGTCGGGGGCGAGCTTCTCGAAGCGCTTGTTCTCCTCGCGGGCATATTGCTCGAGAAAGTTCTGCGCGATCTCCAGCGCGTCGCGCTCGCGCTCGCGCAGCGGCGGCAGGGCCAGCGGGATGACATGCAGGCGGTAGAAGAGATCCTCGCGGAAGCGGCCAGCATCGACCTCGACCCGCGGGTCGCGGTTGGTGGCGCAGACGAAGCGCAGGTCGACATGCTCCGGCCGCGAGCTGCCCACCCGGGTGAAGCTGCCGGTCTGCACGAAGCGCAGCAGCTTGGCCTGCAGGTCGAGCGGCATCTCGCAGATCTCGTCGAGGAACAGCGTCCCGCCATTGGCCCGCGTCGCGGCGCCCTCGCGATCGGCCACGGCGCCGGTGAAGGCGCCCCGCGTATGGCCGAAGATCTCGCTCTCGATCAGGTCCTTGGGGATGGCGGCGCAGTTCAGCGCCACCAGCGGCCGCTCGTTGCGCGGGCTGATCATGTGGATCGCCTCGGCGCAGACCTCCTTGCCGGTGCCGCTCTCGCCGGTGATGAAGACGGTCGCCTTGCTGCCGGCCGCCGCGTCGATCATCCGGTAGACGACCTGCATGGCGAGCGAGGAGCCGATGAAGCCGCAATAGCGCTCCCGCCCGACCTCGCGCTTGAAGGTCTGCACCATGCGGCTGAGGCGCTGGCGCTCGAGCACGTTGCGCAGGGTGACGCGCAGCCGGTCGGCGGCGAACGGCTTGACGATGAAGTCGGCCGCCCCCTCGCGCATCGCGTCGACCGCGGTGGCGATCGAGGCGTCGGCGGTGATCACCACCACCGAGCAGGGCAGGTTGGCGCTGGTGATCTGGCGCAGGATCTCCAGGCCGTTCATGTCCGGCAGCTTGAGGTCGAGCAGCACCAGGTCCGGCGGCTCGCGCCGGAGCTGCTGCAGGGCCGCCGTGCCGGTGTCGACATGGGTCAGCGCATAGGGTTCCTGCCGCAGGAACTCGGTGTAGAGGCGGGCGAGGGAGGTGGTGTCCTCGACCAGGAGAATCTCGGCTGCGATCGCAGGCTTCATCGGGTGCGCAACGCTGTCCCGCGGACCGCGTCTGAGGCGGACTCGGCCGGGCGGGCCCTGTATGGTGAATGCGATGTCATGCCACATCATAGCAGAAACGGCAACACAGGGCCCACCGTGCAACGCCGGCGGCGCGGTGCACGGCAGGGTTGTCGAGGGACCCGTTCCTGACGACGGCGCGCGGCCGACCGGCTGTACCGGCTACCTGGCCGCCGATGGCTTCGTCGACGAGCTCCGGGAGGAGCTTGGCGAGGTCGCGGCGATCCATGGGCGGCTGGTCCTGGCGGCCGGCCCGCCGCGCCCGGCGGCCTGGGCGCAGAACCTCTGGTACGACCCGGTCGAGATCCCGATCGCCTCGATCGCCGCCGGCGCGCGGGCGCTGCGCCGCCGGCAGCGGAACTGGGCGCTCTATGCCTGCCGGCTGCACCGCCGCGCCGCCCTGATCCAGGATTCGCTGCCCAAGGTCTCCGCCCGCCCGCTGGTCTTTCCCGCGCCGGCCCCGACGGCGCCGCTGGGCTCCTGGACGCTGCTCGAGCCCGGGCTGCTGCTGGCGGCGCCGCGCTGCAGCCGGCCCTTCCCCAACGGCGAGGCGCAGTTCGTCGAGGACCGCAGCGGCCCGCCGAGCCGGGCCTATCTCAAGCTCTGGGAGGCGCTCACCCTCTACGGCGCGCACCCCCGGCCGGGCGAGCGCTGCCTCGATCTCGGCAGCAGCCCGGGTGGCTGGAGCTGGGTCCTGGCGCGGCTCGGCGCCACCGTGGTCAGCGTCGACAAGGCGCCGCTCGATCCGGCGGTGGCCGCCATGCCGGGGATCGAGTACCGCGCCGCCAGCGCCTTCGCCCTCGAGCCGGCGGAGGTCGGTCCGGTCGACTGGTGGTTCAGCGACGTGATCTGCTATCCCGCGCGGCTGCTCCGGCTGGTCGAGCGCTGGCGCCTGAGCGGCCTCGCCAGGCGCATGGTCTGCACCCTGAAGTTCCAGGGCGCCACCGACCACGCCACGGCCGCCGCCTTCGCCGCCATTCCCGGCGGCCGGCTGCTGCACCTCTTCCACAACAAGCACGAGCTGACGTGGCTGTGGCCGGCGGAACCGGCGTGACGGTTCTCGCCGGCGGAGCCGGCCTGACGGCTCTCGCCGGCGAAGCCTGCGCGAAGATCAGTCGCGCAGCCGCAGGCTGACCCGGATCGCCTCGCCGCCATAGGGGCCGGCGGCGAGGTGGAAGCCCAGCGCGCGGGCCACCTCCAGCATCGGCCTGTTCTCGGCCAGCACGTCGCCATGGATCTCGCCGATGCCGCGCCCGCGGGCATAGTCGATGATCCGCCGCATCAGCATGGTGCCGATGCCGTGGCCGGTCAGCGCGTCGCGCAGCGCGATCGCGTACTCGGCGGACTCGCCGTCGGGATCGGCCATCAGCCGGACCACGCCGTGCAGCGCCGCGGTCCCGGCCGGGCCGGGGTCGGCCAGCACCAGCGCCATCTCCCGCTCGTAGTCGATCTGGGTGAGCCGCGCCGCCATGCCGTGCGACAGCTCCTTGAGCGGCGCGAAGAAGCGCATGCGCACGGCGTGCGGCGACATCGCCGCCACCAGGTCGCGCAGCGCCGGCTCGTCCTCCGGCCGGATCGGGCGGAGCAGCACGGGGCCGAGGCCGGGGATCTCGAGCGGCTCCTCGAGCTCGCTGGGATAGGGCCGGATGGCGAGGCGGGCGGAGCCGGGGCGCGGCGCCGGCCCGACCCGGATGCGCGCATCGAGCGCCAGCACGCCGTCGGGATCGGCCAGCAGCGGGTTGATCTCCGCCGTCAGGATCTCCGGGAAGTCGACGGTGAGCTGGGAGAGCTGCACCAGGGTCAGCGCGACCGCCGCCAGGTCGGCGGCGGGCCGGTCGCGATGGCCGGCGAGCAGCCGGCTGACCCGGGTGCGGCCGATCATCTCGCGGGCCAGCGCCAGGTTGAGCGGCGGCAGGGCCAGCGCCCGGTCGCCGAGCAGCTCGACGGCGACGCCGCCTGCCCCGAACAGCATCACCGGGCCGAACTGCGGATCCTCGCTCATGCCGATGATCAGCTCCCGGGCATAGCGGCGGCGGACCATCGGCTCGACGGTGACGCCGGCCAGCCGCGCGTCGGGCCGCTGCGCCGCCACCTGCGCCAGCATCTCGGACGCGGCGCTGCGCACGGCGGCGGGGCCCTCGAGCTCGAGCCGGACGCCGCCGACCTCCGACTTGTGGGCGATGTCGGGCGACAGGATCTTCAGCACGACGGGCCCGCCGATCGCCGCGGCGGCGGCCGCCGCCGCGTCCGGGTCGGCCGCGGCGGTCACCGGCAGGCCCGGGATGCCGTAGGCCCGGAGCACCGCCTGGGCGTCGGGCGCGCCGAGCAGGCCGCGCCCGTCGGCCAGCGCGGCCGCGATCACGGCGCGGGCGGCGGCGCGGTCCGGGACGAAGTCGGTGGGGTAGGAGGGCGGGGTCTGCAGCAGCATCTCCTGGTTCCGCCGCCAGGCGGCAAGATGCATGAAGGCGCGGACCGCCAGCTCCGGCGTCTCGTAGCTCGGGATGCCGTGCTCGGCGAACAGCCGGCGGGCGGGGCCGGCGGTCGCCTCGCCGACCCAGCTGGTCAGCAGGCAGTGGCGCCGGCCGTCGGGGACGCCGCCCGCGGTCTCGGCCACCGCGGCGGCCGCGGCGCTGCCGGAGGCCAGCGCCGTCGGCGCGTTCAGCACGAGTACGCCATCGGCGCCGGGATCGGCGAGCAGCGGGCCGAGCGCGGCGCGGTAGCGCTCCGGCGGCGCGTCGCCGACGATGTCGACCGGATTGCCCTGCGACCAGCCGGCCGGCAGCACGGCGTCGAGCGCGGCCAGCGTCGCCGGCGCCAGCTCGGCCAGCCGTCCGCCGAGATCGAGCAGCGCGTCGCTCGCCAGGATGCCGATGCCCCCGCCATTGGTCAGGATGGCCAGGCGCTCGCCGGCCGGCGGGCGGCCGGTGCCGAGCGCCTCGACCGCGGCGAACAGCTCGGCCATCTCGAGCACGCGCAGCATGCCGGCGCGGCGGAAGGCGGCGTCGTAGACCGCGTCGGCCCCGGCCATGGCCCCGGTATGCGAGGCGACGGCGCGGGCCGAGCCGGAATGGCGGCCGGCCTTGACGACGATCACCGGCTTGGTGCGGGCGGCGGCGCGCGCCGCCGACATGAACTTCCGCGGGTGGACGACCGCCTCGAGATAGAGCAGCACCGAGGTGGTGTCGGGATCGGTCGCGAGATAGTCGAGCAGGTCGCCGGTGTCGACGTCGGCGACGTCGCCGGCCGAGACGAGCTTGGAGAAGCCGATGCCGCGCGGCGCCGCCCAGTCGAGCACGGCGGCCAGCACGCCCGCCGACTGGGCGACGAAGGCGATCCTGCCGGGCGCCGGCTGCAGGTGGCTGGAGCTGGCATTCAGTCCCAGCCGCGGCAGCAGCAGCCCGAGCGAGTTCGGCCCGAGGATGCGCAGCAGCGCCGGCCGCGCCGCGTCCAGCATCGCCTGGCGCAGCCGGCCGCCCGCCGCCCCGCCGAAGCCGGCGCTGATCACCGCGGCGGCCTTGGTGCCGCGGGCCGCCAGCTGCGCCACCAGGCCAGGCACGGTCGGCGCCGGCGTGGCGATGATCGCGAGGTCCGGCGCCTCGGGCAGCGCCTCGACCGAGGCGTAGCAGGGCAGGCCGTCGATCTCGGCGTAGTGCGGGTTGACCGGCAGCACCGGCCCGGCGAAGCGGCCGGCCCGCAGGTTGCGCAGGACCACGTTCCCGACATGGCCGGGCTGCGGCGTCGCCCCGATCAGCGCGACCGCCCGCGGCGCCAGCAGGCCATCGAGATTGCGGATGGTCATGGGGATCTCCCTCCCCCCTTGCGGGGGAGGGCTGGGGTGGGGGGTGCCGCCGCACCGTGCCTGGGACTACCCCCCGCCCTAATCCTCCCCCGCGAGGGGGGAGGGCAGGATATCAGACGTGGAACGACTCGCCGCAGCCGCAGCGGCCCTTCTCGTTGGGATTGCGGAAGACGAAGCCGGACTGCAGCTTGCCTTCGACGTAGTCCATCTCGCTGCCGATGATGAACAGCGTCGCCTTCGGATCGACGAAGATGGTGACGCCCTTGTCCTCGACGACCTCGTCGAGCGGTCCCTTCGCGTCGGCATACTCGACCGAGTAGGAATAGCCCGAGCAGCCCTTGGTCTTGATGCCGACCCGCAGGCCGGCGACGCCGCCCGTGCCGCGGGCGAGCAGTTGCTTGACCCGCTCGGCGGCGGCGTCGGTCAGTGTGATGATGCCGGCTCTCGCCATGACGCAACGCTCCCGACTAGAAAAAACCAAGCTCGAGCCTGGCCGCCTCGGACATGCGTGACTGGTCCCAGGGCGGATCCCAGACCAGCTCGACGGTGACCTTGCCGACGCCCTCGACCCCGGCCACCGTCTCCTCGACGGTGCCCGGCATGCTGCCGGCCACCGGGCAGCCCGGCGCGGTCAGGGTCATGGTGACGTGGACGTCGCCATTGTCCTCGATCTGCAGGTCGTAGATCAGGCCGAGCTCGTAGATGTCGACCGGAATCTCCGGGTCGTAGATGGTGTGCAGCGCCGCGACGATCGCCTCGCGCAAGGCCTCGCGGTCCTGCGTCGCCCCCATCGCGGGCGGCGGGGCAGGGGCCGCGTGCTCGGTCGCCAGGTTCGGCTCGGTGGTCATGCCGGCTTGCTCTCCGTGCTGACGGCGGGCGCCGCGTCGCCGGACGCGAGCGCCGCATTGAGGGTGTGCCAGGACAAGGTGGCGCACTTGACGCGCATCGGGTACTCGCGGACCCCCGCCAGCACCGTCAGCTTGTCGAGGTCGGCGTCGTCCTCCTCGTCATGGTCGTGATGGCCGCTGCTGGTCACCAGCTCGTGGAAGCGCTTGAACAGCGCCCGGGCCTCGGCCTCGGTCTTGCCCTTGACCATCTCGGTCATCAGCGAGGCCGAGGCCATCGAGATGGCGCAGCCGCGCCCCTGGAAGGCGACGTCCTTGACGATGCCGTCCTCCAGCGTCAGGTAGATCGTGACCTTGTCGCCGCAGAGCGGGTTGTCGCCGCGCGCCTGGCGGTTGGCGTCCGCCGGCGTGCGGAAGTTCCGCGGCTGCCGGTTGTGGTCCAGGATGACCTCCTGGTAGAGGTCGCGCAGCTCGGACATCAGCCGAAAATCTCCTTCACCTTGGCGAGGCCCTCGGCCAGCGCGTCGATCTCGTCGAAGCGGTTGTAGAGACCGACGGAGGCGCGGACCGTGCCGGCCACCCCGAAGCGGTCCATCACCGGCTGGGCGCAGTGATGCCCGGCCCGCACGGCGATGCCGGCGCTGTCGAGGATGGTACCGATGTCATGTGGGTGCGCGCCCTCGAGCGTGAAAGAGAGAATTCCGGCCTTCTCCGGGGCGGTGCCGATCAGGCGCAGGCCGGCGATCTCCGACAGCCGCTCGGTGCCGTAGGCGAGCAGCGCCTGCTCGTGCGCCGCCACCGCGTCGAGCCCGATCGCCTCGACATAGTCGCAGGCGGCACCCAGCCCGATCGCGCCGGCGATGTTCGGCGTGCCGGCCTCGAACCGGGCGGGAATGCCGGCAAATTCGGTGTGCTCGAAGGTGACGGTGCGGATCATGTCGCCGCCGCCCTGCCAGGGCGGCATCGATTCCAGCAGCTCGGCGCGGCCATAGAGCACGCCGATCCCGGTCGGGCCGTAGAGCTTGTGGCCGGAGAAGGCGTAGAAGTCGGCGCCCAGCGCCTGGACGTCGACCGCCTGGTGCGGCACCGCCTGGCAGCCGTCGACCAGCACCCGCGCGCCGGCCCGGTGCGCCGCGGCGACGATCTCGGGCAGCGGCAGCAGCGTGCCAATCGAGTTGGCGATGTGGGCGACCGCGACCAGCCTGGTGCGCGGCCCGAGCAGCTTCAGGTACTCGTCGAGCAGGAAGGCGCCGCTGTCGTCGACCGGCACCACCCTGAGCACGATGCCGCGGCGGTCGCGCAGGAGCTGCCAGGGCACGATGTTGGAGTGGTGCTCGAGGGCGGAGAGCACGACCTCGTCGCCGGGGTTGAGGAAGCGGTCGCCGTAGCTCGCGGCGACCAGGTTGATCGCCTCGGTGGCGCCGCGGGTGAAGATGATCTCGCGGTCCTCGGCGGCATTGAGGAAGCGCCGCACCTTGGCCCGGGCGCCCTCGTAGGCCTCGGTCGCGCGCGCGCTCAGCCAGTACACGCCGCGATGGACGTTGGCGTACTCCTCCTCGTAGCAGCGGCGCATCGCCTCGAGCACCTGGCGGGGCTTCTGGGCGCTGGCGGCGCTGTCGAGGAAGACCAGCGGCTTGCCGCGGATCGGCCGGGCCAGGATCGGGAAGTCGGCGCGGATCCGCTCGACCTCGTAGGGCGCGGAGTTGCGGCGCGTGTCGGTCGCGGGCACGGTGCGCGCGGCGGCGTTCATCGGCTCTCCTCGTCGGCCAGGCCAGCCAGCCAGGATCGGACCCGGCCGCCCAGCGCCAGCCGCAGCGGCTCGTCCTCGACCTCGTCCAGCAGCTCGCCGAAGAAGGCCTCGATCAGCATGCGCCGCGCCGTCGACCGGTCGATGCCGCGGGCGCGCAGGTAGAAGAGCGCGTCGTCGTCGATGTCGCCGGCCGTCGCGCCGTGGCTGCACTTGACGTCGTCGGCGTAGATCTCGAGCTCGGGCTTGATGTCGATCTCGGCCTGGTCGGACAGCAGCAGCGTGCGGCAGAGCTGCTGGCCGTCGCTCTTCTGCGCGCCCCGCTCGACCACGATGCGGCCCTGGAAGACGCCACGGGCGCGGTCGGCCAGGACGCCCTTGAAGAGCTGGCGGCTGGAGGCGCCGGGCGCGGCATGGATCACCTCCAGGGTGTTGTCGAGGTGCTGGCGCCCACGCCCGAGATAGAGGCCGGAGACGGAGCACGCGGCGCCCGCGCCGTCGAGCGCGATGCGCAGGGCATGGCGGGCCAGCGCCGCGCCGCCCTGCAGCACCAGCGCGTCATAGCGCGCCTCGGCCGCGAGCCGCACCGCGCCGTGCGCGATGTGGAAGGCCTCCGGCGCCTCCTCCTGCAGCTTGAGGTGGGTCAGCCGCGCGCCGCGCGCCAGCTCGGCCTGCAGCACCGGGTTCGACCAGTAGGCGCCGCTGCCGACGTGGCTCTCCAGCAGGGTGAGGGCGGATCCCTCGCCGAGCCGCAGCAGGTGGCGGGGATGGAAGGCGACCGGCGCGCCGGGGCCGGCGCTGCCGACCGAGACCAGCTCGATCGGCCGGTCGAGCGCGGTGCCGGGCGCCAGCTCGATCAGCACGCCGCCGCTGAGCAGCGCGGCGTTGAGCGACACCATCGGCTCGGCCTCGGCGCCGAGCGCACCGGCCAGCGCGGGATCGGCGGCGAGGGCCTCGGTGATGCCGCGCACGGCGAGGCCGGCGGGCAGGGCGGGCAGCGGCGCCAGGTCGGGCCGCAGCCGCCCGTTCACCAGCAGGATGCGGAGCGCGTCGGCGAGCAGCGGCGCCGGGGCCGTGACGGGCGCGCCGTCGTTGGCCGGCGCGGCGAAGGGAATCTGCGCCATGTTGGCGAGCCTGGTGTAGCGCCAGGCCTCGACCCGCGGCGTCGGCAGGCCCTGGCGCTCGAACCGCGCCATGGCGTCGTTCCGCAGCGCGGCCAGCTCGACCGCCTCGCCGGGGCGCGGCGCCGCCCATTGCCGGGCGATCGCGGGCGCCAGCTCGGCCATCAGGCGGCACCCCGCCGGGTCGCGAGATCGCCATAGCCCTCGCGCTCCAGCTCCAGCGCCAGCTCCTTGCCGCCGGAGCGCTGGATGCGGCCCTGCGCCAGCACATGGACGTGGTCGGGCACGACGTAGCCGAGCAGCCGCTGGTAGTGCGTGATCATCAGGATGGCGCGGTCCGGCGCGCGCATCGCGTTGATGCCGTCGCCGACCACCTTGAGCGCGTCGATGTCGAGGCCGGAATCGGTCTCGTCGAGCACCGCCAGAGACGGCTCGAGCAGCGCCATCTGCAGCATCTCGGCCCGCTTCTTCTCGCCGCCGGAGAAGCCGACATTGAGCGGCCGGCGCAGCATCTCCTCGTCGATCGCCAGCAGCTTGCGCTTGGCCCGCATCAGCTTGAGGAACTCCATGGCGTCGAGCTCCGGCTCGCCGCGATGCCGGCGCACCGCGTTGACCGCCGCCTTGAGGAAGCTGGCGGTGCCGACCCCGGCGATCTCGACGGGATACTGGAATCCCAGGAACAGCCCTTCGCGGGCGCGCAGCTCGGGGGTCAGCGCCAGCAGGTCGCGGCCGCGGAAGGTGACCGAGCCGCCGGTGACCTCGTAACCCTCGCGGCCGGCCAGCACATAGGCGAGCGTGCTCTTGCCGGAGCCGTTCGGGCCCATGATGGCGTGCACCTCGCCGGCGCCGACGGTGAGCGACAGGCCGTGCAGGATCGGCTTGCCGCCGACGCTGGCCTGGAGGTCCTTGATCTCGAGCATGGCCATTGGGGATCCGTTGCTGCGGGGGGCGGGGGTCAGCCGACGCTGCCTTCCAGGCTGAGGCCGACCAGCTTCTGCGCCTCGACCGCGAATTCCATCGGCAGCTCCTGCAGCACCTCGCGGCAGAAGCCGTTGACGATCAGCGACACCGCATCCTCGGCCGAGAGGCCGCGCTGCCGGCAGTAGAAGAGCTGGTCTTCGCTGATCTTCGAGGTCGTCGCCTCGTGCTCGACCCGGGCGGTGCGGTTGCGGGTCTCGATGTAGGGCACGGTGTGGGCGCCGCAGCGGTCGCCGATCAGCAGCGAGTCGCACTGGGTGTGGTTGCGGGCGTTGGCGGCGCCCGGCTGGATCTTGACCAGGCCGCGATAGGTGCTGCTGGCGCGGCCGGCCGAGATTCCCTTGGAGACGATCGTGCTGCGGCTGTTCTTGCCGATATGGATCATCTTGGTGCCGGTGTCGGCCTGCTGCATGTTGTTGGTGATGGCGATCGAGAAGAACTTCCCGACCGAGTTCTCGCCCTGCAGGATGCAGCTCGGATACTTCCAGGTGATCGCCGAGCCGGTCTCCACCTGGGTCCAGGAGATCTTCGAGTTGCGGCCGCGGCAGGCGCCGCGCTTGGTGACGAAATTGTAGATGCCGCCCTTGCCGTTCTCGTCGCCGGGGTACCAGTTCTGCACCGTCGAGTACTTGATCTCGGCGTCGTCGAGCGCCACCAGCTCGACCACCGCGGCGTGCAGCTGGTTCTCGTCGCGCATCGGCGCGGTGCAGCCCTCGAGGTAGCTGACGTAGCTGCCGGCGTCGGCGATGATCAGCGTGCGCTCGAACTGCCCGGTCTGCGCCGCGTTGATGCGGAAATAGGTCGACAGCTCCATCGGGCAGCGCACGCCCTTCGGGATGTAGGCGAAGGAGCCGTCGGTGAAGACCGCCGAGTTCAGCGTCGCGAAGAAGTTGTCGGAGTAGGGGACGACGCTGCCGAGATACTTGCGGACCAGCTCGGGGTGCTTCTGGACCGCGTCGGAGATCGAGCAGAAGATCACGCCCGCCTCCTCCAGCTTGGCCCGGAAGGTGGTGGCGACCGAGACGCTGTCGAACACCGCGTCGACCGCGATGCCGGCCAGCCGCTCCTGCTCGCGCAGGGGGATGCCGAGCTTCTCGTAGGTGCGCAGCAGCTCCGGGTCGAGCTCGTCCAGGCTCTTGGGCGCCGCCTTCACCTTGGGGGCGGAGTAGTAGTAGGCGTCCTGGTAGTCGATCGGCGGATAGCCGAGCTTCGCCCAGGACGGCTCGGTCATCTCGCGCCAGGCGCGGAAGGCGCGCAGGCGCCACTCGAGCAGCCACTCCGGCTCGTTCTTCTTGGCCGAGATGAACCGCACCGTGCTCTCGTCGAGGCCGCGCGGCGCGGTTTCCGCCTCGATGTCGGTGACGAAGCCATAGCGGTACTTCTCGCCGAGCGACTTGACGGTCTCGACGGTGTCCGCGGCGATGGTGTCGGCGGGTGAGCTCATGGGGAAGAAACGCTTCCTTGGGTCAGGCGGTGGCGAGCAGCCCGGCGGCATGCTCTGGCAACAGCTCGGGGACGAGCTCGCGGGGCGGGACGGAGAGCGGGGCGGTGCCGGCCATCTCGGCCAGCGACACGCTCTCCAGCGCGGCGCGAACCGCGTCGTTGACCCGGGTCCAGCCGCGCCGGCTGGGACAGATCGCCTCGACGTCGCAGGCACCGTTGCCGTGCTCGATGCACATGGTCAGCGCGATCGGGCCGTCGAGCGCGGCGATGATCTCGGCGACGCTGATCGCCTCCGGGGCGCGGGCCAGCCGGTAGCCGCCCTTGACGCCGCGCTGCGACACCAGGACGCCCTCCCGCGCCAGCGCGGCCAGGATCTTGCTCACCGTCGGCGTCGGCAGGCCGCTGCCCTCGGCCAGCTCCATGGCGTTGTGGAACAGCGTCGGGCGGAGCGCCATGCGCCCGGCCAGCACCACCCCGTAATCGGCTAGACGGCTGAGCTTGATCATGCCTGTCGCCCGGGCTTGCCCGGATCGCCTCCGTGGAAACCTGACCAGTTCGGTAATGATTGCAAAATAAGGTGCGGGGACGGCTTGTCAAGCGCGGTTGCGCCCGGCGGTGCACTTGCCCGCCCGGCTCCGCCTTGACCGTCCCCGGCGCGGGCGTGTTAATGGCGCCCGAGGCCGGGGCGCACCGGGTGCGCCGCTGCGGGCCTGTGACAGGGGAGGTTTTGGAATGATCACGCGAAGGATGCTTTTCGGCACCGTCGCCGGCCTCGGCGTCGCCGCGGCCGCCGCGCTCGGCCTGGTGGCCAGCGCCACGCCGGCCGCCGCCGCCAACGAGATCCGGGTGCTGAACTGGCAGGGCTACGGCAGCGACGAGCCCTGGGCCGTGGCGATGTTCGAGAAGGCGACCGGCTTCAAGGTCGTGCACGACTACTTCAACTCCGAGCAGGAGATGCTGACCAAGCTGCGCACTTCGCCCGGCGCCTACGACGTGGTGCTGCTGAACAGCAACTTCGTGCCGCAGGCGGTGAGCGAGGGGCTGGTCCAGCCCATCAACGTCTCCAAGGTCACTCACTTCCAGGACCTCAACCCGGCGCTGCGCGATTCGCCGCTCCTCGTGCACAACGGCGAGCACTACGCGATCTCCTGGGTGTGGGGCGTGACCGCCGCCGCCTACAACAAGGACAAGGTCAAGCCGGCGCCCGATTCGCTGGCGGCGCTGTGGGATCCCGCCCATGCCGGCCGGGTGGTGATCCGCGACGACTCCCGCGAGGCGGTCAACTGGGGCGCGCTCGCGACCGGGCAGGACATGAACGACCCGGCCGACCTGGGGAAGGTCGAGGAGAAGCTGAAGGCCCTCAAGCCGCAGCTGAAGAAGCTGTGGTCGACCGAGGACGACTGGAACAAGGACATGCAGGCCGGGCAGTTCGACCTCGGCACCTACTGGCTGAGCGCCACCTGGCGGGCGCAGCGCAAGTTCAACCTGCCGGTCGAGCCGTTCTTCCCGAAGGAGGGGGCGATCGGCTGGTTCGACGGCATGGCGGTGGTCAAGGGCTCGCAGCATCCCGACATCGCCACCAAGTTCGTCGACTTCATGGTCAGCCCGGAGTTCTACGTGAAGTGGCAGACCGACGTCGGCGCGCCGATCTCGGCCAACGTCGCCGCCGTGAACCAGCTGCCGGCCAGCGACCCGGGCCGCGCCCTCATCGCCAACAAGGAGGCGATGTCGCGGCTGCACTTCACCCTGCCGATCCCGGAGGAGAAGAAGAAGCAGTACCAGGAGATGTGGGACGAGGTTAAGGCGTACTACGCCCAGTGACGGCTACGGCTCCCTCCCGCGCCGACGGCGGGGGAGGGAGCCGGCCTGCTCGTCCCGAGAAGCCGGCAATGGCGGCGACAGCGACCCTGCGGGGCGGGCCGGATGCGCGGCGCCGCTGGGCGGTGCTGGGGCTGACGGCGCCGGCCTATCTCTGGCTGGCGCTCACCATCTTCCTGCCGCTGTCGGCGATGCTCTATTTCAGCTTCCTGACGGTGGCGCCGCTCGCCGGCCACCAGGCCGAGGCGACGCTGGCGAACTACCGCACCTTCTTCGTCAAGCCGCTCTACCAGTTCCTCGCCTGGCGCTCGATCAAGCTGGGATTCCACGTCACCTTCTTCTGCGTGCTGGTCGGCTATCCCGCGGCGCTGGTGCTGGCCAAGGTGATGCGCAGCCGCTGGCGCGAGGCGGTGTTCCTGCTGATCATCCTGCCGTTCTGGAGCAACGGCCTGGTCCGCACCTTCTCCTGGACCATGGTGCTGCGCGACGGCGGGATCATCGACATGGCGGTCCGGCTGGTCGATCCGCAGGCCTCGGCGATCGGGCTGCTCTACACCTACCCGGCGATCGTCATCGGGCTGGTCCACTCCTTCGTGCCCTACATGATCCTGACCTGCTACATCTCGCTGCAGGCCATCGACGACCGGCTGCTCGAGGCGGCGCGCAGCCTGGGCGCCCCGGGCTTCACCGTGTTCCGCCGCATCGTGCTGCCGCTCAGCCTGCCCGGGCTCGCCGGCGGCGTCGTGCTGATCTTCGTGCCGGCGATCGGCGCCTTCATGGAGCCGCGCATCCTCGGCGGCCCCAAGGGGATCATGCTCGGCACGGTGATCGAGGACCAGTTCATCGCCGTCTTCAACTGGCCGCTCGGCGCGGCGCTCTCCTTCATCATGCTGGGCATCGTGCTGCTCATCCTGGCGCTCGCCTATCCGCTGCTGCGGCGTCGCCTGCAGGTCAGCTAGCCGATGTCGCGCACGCTCCGCACGATCGGCGGCCTCTATCTCGCCCTGGTGGTCGCGTTCCTCTACGTGCCGATCATCGTGATGATGGTGATGGCCTTCAACCGCTCGCCGCTCTACCAGGTGCCGATCGTCTTCGACACGATCTGGTTCGAGGCGTTGGCGCAGAACGACAAGCTGATCGACGCCGCCATCCACAGCGTCGAGCTGGCGGTCGCCAATACGATCATCGCGACGGCGCTCGGCACCATGGCGGCGCTGGCCTTCGCGCGCTACCGCTTCCGCGGCCGCACCCTGCTGCAGCTGCTGCTGTTCCCGCCGATCACGATTCCCTGGCTGATCATCGGCATCGCCATGCTGATCCTGTTCTTCTGGACCGGCGTCGGCCGCGGGCTGCACGCCGTGCTGCTCGGCCACGTCGCGCTGTCGCTGCCCTATGTCGTGGTCGTCGTCGGCGCCCGGCTGTCCTCCTTCCCGGCGGCGCTCGAGGAGGCGGCGGCGACGCTCGGCGCCACCCCCTGGACCACCTTCCGGCGCGTCACCGCGCCGCTTCTTGCGCCGGGCATGGTGGCGGCGGGGCTGTTCGCCTTCGCCGTCTCCTTCGACCAGTTCGTCATCTCCTACTTCCTCTCGGCGCCCGGCCTGTCGACCCTGCCGGTCGAGATCTACTCGGCGATCCGCAAGGGCTTCACGCCGGAGATCAACGCGGTCTCGACGATCATCATCCTGGTATCGATGGGTCTGATGCTATTGGTGGCCCGGTTCTACCGGTTCACCGGCGAGCGCTAGAGGAGGCGGGGTGAGCGTCGTCGACATCGTCGGGGTGAGCAAGCGCTACGAGACGGTCGTCGCCCTCGACGCCGTCTCGCTGACCTTCGGCGAGGGCGAGTTCTTCGGCCTGCTCGGCCCGAGCGGCAGCGGCAAGACGACGCTGCTGCGCGCCATCGCCGGCTTCGTGCAGCCCGACGCCGGCGAGATCCGCTTCGACGGCGAGGACATCCGGGCCAAGCCGGTGCATCGCCGCGACATCGGCATGGTGTTCCAGAGCTACGCCCTGTTCCCGCACATGACTGTGTTCGACAACGTCGCCTTCGGGCTCACCGTGCGCGGGCAGCGGTCGCGGCAGGTCAAGGGCGAGGTCGAGCGCATGCTCGGCCTGGTCCGGCTCTCCGGGCTCGAGGCGCGGCGGCCGAGCCAGCTCTCCGGCGGCCAGCAGCAGCGCGTCGCGCTGGCCCGCGCCCTGATCACCCGGCCGCGCGTGCTGCTGCTCGACGAGCCGCTCGGCGCGCTCGACAAGCGGCTGCGCCAGCAGATGCAGATCGAGCTGCGCCAGATCCAGCGCGAGGTCGGCATCACGACGGTGTTCGTCACGCACGACCAGGAGGAGGCGCTGACCCTGTCCGACCGCATCGCCATCTTCGACGAGGGCCGCGCCGTGCAGGTCGGCAGCCCGGGCGAGGTCTATGAGCGGCCGCGCACCCGCTTCGCCGCCAACTTCCTCGGCGACGCCAACTTCTTTGCCGCGCGGCTGGCCGGCCGCACCGCCGGCGGCGCCCGTTACCGGCTGGAGGGCGGCCAGGAGGTCGCCGTGGCGCTGACCCCGGACCTGCCGCCGCCCGAGAGCGCGCTGCTGGCGGTCCGGCCGGAGAAGTTCGCGCTGCAGGGCGACGGCCCGCCGCCGCCGGACGGCGCCGACACAAACCGGCTGCGCGGGGTGATCCGGCAATCCGTCTATTCCGGCAGCTCCATCACCTACAAGCTGCGCCTCGACGGTGTGGCTGAGAGCGAGCCCGACCTGACAGTCTTCGAGCAGAACCGCAATGCACGCCCGTTCGAGCCGGGCGAGCCGGTCTGGGTGGCCTGGTCGGCGGCGCATACGGTCGCGGTCGAGCCGTGAGCGCCCCGGACGAGCCCCTGCGCGGGTCGATCCTCCTCGTCGTCGTCGACATGCAGCGCCTGTTCGCCGAGGCCACGGCGTGGCAGGCGCCGCGCTTCGGCGAGATCCTGCCGACCGTCGACCGGCTGGCCGCGGCGCGGCCGGCCGAGACGATCTTCACCCGCTTCATGACGCCGGCCTCGCCGGAGGCCGCGCCCGGGCGGTGGCGCGAGTACTATCGCCGCTGGTCGTCGGTGACGCTGGCCGAGATGGATCCGGCGATGCTGGAGCTGGTGCCGCCGCTCCGCCGTCACGTGCCGCCGGCCGAGGTCTGCGACAAGACCACCTATTCAGCGTTCGAGAGCGCCGCCTTCCGGCAGGCGCTGGCGCGGCGGCGGCCGGAGACGCTGGCGTTCTGCGGCATCGAGACCGACATGTGCGTGCTGGCGACCGCTCTGCCGGCGATCGATCGCGGGCTCGGGGTGATCCTGATCGAGGACGCCCTGACCAGCGCCTCGGACGACGCGCACGGCGCCGTGCTCGGGGCCCTGGCGCCGCGGCTGCCGACCCAGATCGAGTGCCTCTCCGCCGAGGCCTTCCTCGCCCGCTGGGCAGCCGCGCCGTAGCGCGGCGGCGCCGCCCGCGAGCCGCCCTTCCTCCATTCCCCGACAGCAGGACCCCGCCATGGCCGAATCGCTGATCCCGCTGGAGCGAGCCTGGAACAGCTGGGATGCCGAGCTGCCGGCGCGGCTGGTCTTCCCGGCGCTCGGGCTGCGCATCACGCCCTGCGCCTACGCGGCCAGCACCGGCAGCCTCACCCGCTTCCCGATGGCGGCCCGGCCGCGCCTGCAGTCCCACGACCTCGACGGCGGGGTCATCGAGCTCGGGCTGCACCATGCCGGCACCGAGCTGGCCTGGCGCTGGCAGAAGAGCGACCCGTTCGCCGTCCGCGGCGAATGGCGGGCCGTCAAGCTCGGCGAGTGGGGGCTGCGCTTCTGGGTGCTGCTCTGCCTCGAGCTCGACGCCGGGCCGCCCTTCGGCAGCTCGCAGTGGTGGGTCGACCCGGCCAATGGCGACCTCGTCGCGGCCGCCGGGCCGCGCCGCATCGTGGTGCGCGGCGAGCGGCCGGCGCTGCTCACCACCTTCCACGACTCGCCGGAGGCGCTGGAGCGCGAGCTCGCCGAGAAGGGCTACTTCTATCTCGGCTCGCGCGGCGTCGCGGGCCGCCTCGCGGTGCTGCGCTACCAGCTCGACGAGATGCCGAGCTTCCGCTTCGCCGCCGCGATCGCCGACCGCCAGGACCTCGCCGGCGAGATGGCGGCCGCCGCCCTGGCGGCGCCGGCGCGCGAGCTGCCGGCGCTGCATCGCGGCCGCTCGGCCGGCGCGCTCGACGCGGTGCGCGACGTGATGGCCTGGAACCAGGTGCTCGATCCCGTCAGGCGCCGGCCCTACGTCACCGCCACCCGAGCCTGGCTCGGGCCGAAGTTCGGCAGCTTCTGCCTGTGGGTCACCGACAGCCTGCTGAACGCGCTGATGACCGGGCTGCTCGATGTCGGCATCGCCCGCGAGACGCTGGCCGCGCTGCTCGGCGAGGCGACGCCGGCCGGCAACCTGCCGGGCCTGTCGACCGAGCGCGACGTCTGGGTCGACCGCTCGCAGCCGCCGATCGGCGCCTTCGTGCTGTGGATGATCCATCGCCGCAGCGGCGCGCGCGACCTGCTGGCGGCCGCCTTCCGGCCGCTGCTGGCGCAGCACGAATGGTGGTGGCGGGAGCGCGACGGCAACCGCAACGGCCTGCTCGAGCACGGTTCCTCGCCGGTCGGCGAGGGGCTCTATCGCGGCACCAAGATGGCCGCCAAGGACGATTCGAGCATGGACAATGCGCCGATCCATGACGAGGCGACCTTCATGGCGGAGAGCCAGACCCTCGACTGCGAGGATGTCGGGCTGAACAGCCTGGTGGCGCTCGACGGCGAGATCCTGGCGCTGATCGCCGCCACCCTCGGCGAGCAGGCGATCGCCGACCGGCTGGCGGCGCGGGCCGACGGGCTGCGCCGCCGCATCGCCGAGACGCTGTGGGACGCCGGGCGCGGCGTCTTCGCCAACCGGCTGTGGTCCGGCAAGTTCGTGCAGGCGCTGTCGCCGACCAGCTTCTATCCGCTGCTCTGCGGCGCGGCCAGCCGCGAGCAGGCGGCGGCCCTGGCGAAGCTGCTCGCCGATCCCGCCAAGTTCGGCGGGCCCTGGCTGCTGCCCTCGGTGGCGCGCGACGATCCCAGCTTCAAGGACAACGTCTACTGGCGCGGCCGCATCTGGCCGGTGCTGACCTTCCTCGTCTATCACGGGCTGCGCCGCTACGGGCTCGATGCCGAGGCGACGCGGCTCGCCGAGAACGCCGAGAGGCTGTTCGCCGCCGAATGGGCCGAGCGGCGCTGCCCGGAGAACTACAATTCCGAGACCGGGGCAGCCCTCGACCAGCCCGACACCGACGGCTTCTATGCCTGGGGCGCGCTGATGCCGCTGCTCGCCGTCGCCGAGATCACCGATGTGACGCCCTGGGGCGGCTGGGAGGTCACCCACGACCCGGCCCGCCCGGTCCGCCTCGGCCCGCTGCTGACCCCGGCGGGGACGACGGTGCTGGAGAGCGCCGACGGCGCGCTCACCCTGTGGATCGACGGCCGGGTCCGGCTGCGCACCGACCTCCCCGGGCGCCTCCGCCACCTGCATGTCGCGGCCGACCGCATCGCCCTGCAGCTGCCGCCGGTGCCGGCCGGCGGGGCGACCCTGGAATGCCACGGCGTCGCCGGCCGCGACGTGCTGCTCTGCCTGATCGGCAACCGGATCCAGGAGCCGCAGGTGACCCCGGAAGGGGTGCGGATCGCGCTCTCCGCGTCGGGCGAGCCCGCCACCTTCACGCTGCTGACGCGCGTCGCGGCCGGCACCGGCCTGAGGAGCGTGCCATGATCACCGTCTTCGGCTCGATCAACATCGACCTGATCGTCGCGGTCGAGGCCCTGCCGCGCCCCGGCGAGACGGTGCTCGGCCCCGGCTACCGCCTGGCGCCGGGCGGGAAGGGGGCCAACCAGGCGCTGGCCGCCGCCCGGGCGGGCGCCGCGGTGCGCATGGTGGGCGCCGTCGGCGAGGACGACTTCGCCGCCCGCGCGCTGGCCGACCTGAAGGACGCCGCGGTCGACCTGTCGCAGGTCGCCCGGGTGGCCGAGCCGACCGGCGCTGCGATGATCTGCGTCGATGCCCGCGGCGAGAACATGATCGTCGTCGCGTCGGGCGCCAACCGCCGGGTCGCCGCCGGGCAGCTCGGCGACCCGCTGCTCGCTGTGCCCGGCCTGCTGCTGCTGCAGATGGAGGTCGCGCCGGAGGCGAGCTGGGCGGTGGTCGAGCGCGCCCGCGCGCGCGGCTGGCGCATCCTGCTGAACGCGGCGCCGGCGGCGCCGATCCCGGCCGCCGTGCTGTCCCGCCTCGACTGGCTG
This sequence comes from Dongiaceae bacterium, assembly GCA_046349435.1. Lineage (GTDB taxonomy): Bacteria > Pseudomonadota > Alphaproteobacteria > Dongiales > Dongiaceae > JAXMCI01. The sequence continues at coordinate 52,081 of JAXMCI010000019.1, forward strand.
GTGGTCAATGGCGGCGAGGCGATGACGGTCGCCGCCGCGGCTGGCCTCGCGGCCGGCGACCCGATCGCGGCCGCCCGCGCCATTGCGGCGGCGGCCGGCATCGCCTGCATCGTCACGCTGGGCGGCGACGGCGCCGCCGCCGCCGCGGACGGGGCGCTCTGGCGCGTCGGTGCCCTGCCGATCACCCCGGTCGACACGGTCGGCGCCGGCGATGCCTTCGTCGGCGCCTTCGCCGCCACCATCGACGACGGCGGCGCCCTGCCCGAGGCGCTGCATCGTGCCGCGGTGGCGGGGGGCCTCGCCTGCCTCACGCCCGGCGCGCAGCCGAGCCTGCCGAGCGCCGCGGCGATCGCGGCACGCCGCGCGGATCTCGTGGCGCCGCGGCGCGTTGCGGGCTAGCCTCTCCCGGCGATTCCGTCACGCTTCGGCTTTCGCAGGAGTTGCAGACGATTTCGCTTGCGCAAGCGGCGCTGGTCGTGGCGGAGTGATCGGGCTCGGGGGCATTGACGGCGCGCGACGACGGGTCCGGCGCGGGCCAGCTGGTGGACATGGGATCGCCGCCCCGCGGAGGTGGCGGTGGATGGGGCTTCGATGAATGCGAGGAACCTGAAGCGGGTCGAGGCGGTCGCGGGACCGATCGCCTTCATCGACCTGCAGGCGCAGCGGACCCGGCTCGGCGGTCGGATCGAGCGGGCCATCGCCCGCGTCCTCGATCACGGGATCTTCGTGCTCGGGCCGGAGGTGGCCGAGCTGGAGCGCGCCCTCGCCGCCTTCTCCGGCGCCGCCCATGCGGTGACCTGCGCCAACGGCACCGACGCGCTTCAGCTCGCGCTGATGAGCGAGGGGATCGGGCGGGGCGACGCCGTGCTGCTGCCGTCCTTCAACTTCACCGCGGCCGCCGAGGCGGTGGTGCTGGCCGGCGCCGAGCCGGTGTTCGTCGATGTCGGGGCGCGCGACTTCAACATCGATCCGGCCAGCGTCGCGGCGACGCTCGACCGGCTCGCCGCCGAGGGCGGGCCGCGGCCGCGCATGGTCGTCGCCGTCGACATGTTCGGCCAGCCGGCCGACTACGCCGCCCTGGCCGGCATCGCCGGCCGGCACGGGCTGAAGCTGCTGGCCGATGCCGCGCAGAGCTTCGGCGCGGTGCGCGACGGCCGCCGCGTCGGGACGCTGGGCCAGCTCACCACGGTGAGCTTCTATCCCGCCAAGCCGCTCGGCTGCTACGGCGACGGCGGCGCGGTGCTGACCGACGACGCCGAGCGCGCGGCGCTGCTCCGCTCGCTGCGGCTGCACGGCCAGGGCACCGACAAGTACGACCATCCGCGGGTCGGGATGAACAGCCGGCTCGACACGTTGCAGGCGGCGATCCTGATCGAGAAGCTGCAGATCTTCGCCGAGGAGATCGAGGCCCGCCAGCGCGTCGCCGAGCGCTACGATTCCGGGCTCGCCGGCTGCGTCGCGGTGCCGGCGATCGCACCCGGCGTGCGCTCGGTCTGGGCGCAGTACACGGTGATCAGCGAGCGGCGCGACCGCATCGTCGCCGCGTTGCGCGAGGACGGCATCCCGACCGCCATCCACTATCCGCTGCCGCTGCACCGGCAGCTCTGCTACGCCGGCTGCCGCACCGCGCCCGGCGGCCTGCCGGTCTCAGAGCGGCTGGCCCGCCAGGTCGTCAGCCTGCCGATGCACGCCTATCTCGAGCCGGAGACGCAGGACCGCATCATCGCCGCCGTGCAGGCCGCGCTGGCCTGATCGGGGTGCCTCGCCCGCGTGAGCGGGGAGGGAGCCCGGGCAGGCCGGGACCGTCCTGCCGGCGTCAGTCCTTCGGGCGGAAATCGACCGGCCAGATGGTGCGCTGGCCGGCGCAGCCGCAGGAATCGGTGAGCTCGGCCCGGGCGATCGCCTTGAGGGCGATGCGCGAGGCGACCGGCACCATCTCCTGGTGCACGTTGCCGGTGAGCAGCGAGCCCCGCGGCGGCCCGAAGTAGTCGGCGAAGGCCGCCGTGATGTAGGTGCAGTTGACGAAGCAGGCGCCGATCTCGCGGGCCAGCGTCGCCTCCGGCGCGATGCTGTGGTTGGTGAAGTCGGCGCCGAGCGAGCGGTAGGCGATGACCTCGGCGGCGGTCTGGAAGCGGGGGCCCCAGGCATGCGCGGACACCAGCCCGCTCGACTGGCCGTAGACGCGCGACCCCGCCGGCCAGGCGGCGCGCGCCGTCTCCTCCAGCACGCCGGCGAGATTCGGGCAGATCATCTGGCGCGCGCTGCAGGAATATTCGAAGCGGCCGGGCAGCAGCGAGTAGGCGGTCTGCGACAGCTCCAGGATGTCGGCGGCGATGACGAAGTCGCGGGCCAGGATGGCGCGGTTCAGCGATCCCGCCGTGCTGCTCGACAGCACCTTCTTCACGCCCGCCTGCTGCAGCGCCCAGGCGACGCGGCGGCTGGCCGAGTGGTCGATGCTGTTCACCGGCCAGCCATGCGAGAAGACGTTGAGGATGCGGCGCGGCTGGCCGTCCGGCGTCAGGCTGCCGTCGACCTCGAGCAGCTTCCACAGCTCGGTCGGGCCCCAGGGCGTGTCGAAGGTCATGTTCTTCTGCACCACCCGCACGCCGGGCTCGGCGAGATCCTCGGGGAAGGTGATGCCCCAGGCGGCGCTGCCGGAGATCAGGGCGAACGACACGTTCGGAATCTTGTCCATGTGCAGGGCTCCTAGCGCGGGACGGCCGCGCGATGGACGGGGATGGGCAACGGTCGGGAAGGGCGCCGCGGGGCCGGGCCGCAGGCGACCCGCCGGCCGGCGCCGGTCCGGCCGGGCAGGTGGTCGAGGGCGATCATCGGCACGCGCCCTATTCCACCGCGCAGGCACCGAACAGCCGCGTCACCACGTCGGCGGCGCGGTCGAGCACGAAGTGCGCGGTGAAGGCCGAGCCGTCGCCGGCCTGGGTCCGCACCATCAGCGTGCTGGCGGTCGCCAGCCGGCGCATGAGGTCGGCGTTGAAGCCCGGCTTATCCGTCTCGTTGAGGATCATCAGCTTCTCGAGGAACGCCCAGTGCGCCTCGGTCGGCGGATCCTGGTCGACGACGATGCTGCCGGCGCCCTGCGTCTTGAAGTCCATCGTCGTCTCGGCGCCGACCGCGAGGAACAGCTCCTTGGCGTCCGCCGAGGGAATGCATTGCAGGATCAGCTTGGTGCCAGGATCCTCGCCCGGCAGCACCGCGGTGGCGAAGATGCCTCCGGCCTCGCTGCGCTGGCTGTACTGCCAATGCCCGATCGCCGTGCCGTCGGCGCGCGCCGCCGGGGCGGCGAGCAGCAGCAGGAGGGCGGCGAGGGCGGGACGGGCGAGGCGGCGCATGCGACGGCAACCGGGCGGCGGCGGGCGCTAGAGCGATAGCGCAGATCGCCCCGCCTTGGCCAGCCGCGACGAGAGCGCCGGCTCCCGGTCGCCCGGCCTCGTCCCGGGTCCGCGCGGCGGGGGTGCGGCGGACCGGCCGCGCCCCCGGCCGCGGGAGTCAGGGCGCGGGAGTCACGGCGCGCGGTGAACATGGTCGTCATGCCGGCCTTGAAGTGTCCCGCCTCGTTGCGGGGCTGCTGCACGCCACCCCCGCATGGGGGCCGCTGCTCGGCCCCCATCCCGACCTCGACAATCTCTGCCATGTCGGCGGGCTGGTTCTATGGCTTCGCCGGTGCCCCGGCCGCGGGCGACCTGATCGCCGCCTGGATCCTGGCCGACCGCGTCGACGAGCGCATCGCGCCCTTCGCCGTCGACCGCTTCCGCCGCGGCCGGCCGGTGCGCGAGGGCGCAATCGTGCTGGGGCCGGTGGGGCAGTGCGGGGCGCTGCGCGAAACCGACAGGCGAGCTATCGCCGGGACCGGCCGGCGGCGGCGAGCTCGATCCAGGCCGGGGCGTGGTCGCTCGCCTTCTCCCAGCCGCGCACCGCGCGGTCGACGCCCGCCGCCACCAGCCGCGGCTGCAGCGCGGGGCTGAGCAGCAGGTGGTCGATGCGCAGCCCGGCGTCGCGGCCCCAGGCGTTCCGGAAATAGTCCCAGAAGGTGTAGATGCGCTCGCCGGGATGCAGGCTGCGCAGCGCGTCGGTCCAGCCTTGGCCGACCAGCGCGTGGAAGGCGGCGCGCACCTCCGGCCGGAACAGCGCGTCGTCGACCCAGCGCTCGGGCTTGTAGACGTCGAGCTCGGTCGGCATGACGTTGTAGTCGCCGGCGAGCAGCACGGGCTGGCCGCTGGCCAGCAGGTCCGCGGCGTGTGCCGCGAGGCGGGCGAACCAGGCCAGCTTGTAGTCGAATTTCGGGCCGGGCGCCGGATTGCCGTTGGGCAGGTAGAGGCAGCCGACCAGCAGCCCGTCGACCGCCGCCTCGATATAGCGGCTCTGGGCGTCGTCGCCGCCCCCCGGCAGGCCGCGCCGCGTCTCCACCAGCCGGCGGCCGCGGGCCAGGATGGCGACGCCGTTCCAGCTCTTCTGGCCGTGCCAGATCGCGCCGTAGCCGCGCTCGCGCAGCGCCGCCGCGGGGAACTTCTCGTCCGGCGCCTTCAGCTCCTGCAGGCAGACGATGTCGGGCGACGCCTCGTCCAGCCAGCGCAGCAGCACCGGCAGGCGGCCGTTGATGCCGTTGACGTTGAAGGTGGCAATCTTCATGGCACGCTGCCGCTGCCGCTGCCGGATCCGCTCGAGCATCCATCCGCCGGGCCCGGCCGGCAAGTCCGGCCCTGGACCGCAGCACCGGACTCGTGCTCGACTCGCAGGCTGCGAGGGGGAAGCGCATGGTGTGGGACGCGGCGGGCCAGCGATGCCCCGTGGCCGGGGCCGTGGAGCCGCCCGGCGTGGGGCGGCTCTGGCAAGGGGCGGCCGCTGCCGTCGGCGCCCTGCTGCTCGTCCGCATCGGCTACGCCATCCTGTCGCTGCAGGCCCTGGCGGGGGACGGCGCCGCGGTGCTGCCGCGCTCGCTGCTCGCGCACGGCGTCAGCAACCTCGATCCGAACCGCATCGTCGCCGACGCGCTCCTCCAGTGGCCGATGGTGCTGGCGGCCCGGCTCGGCGTCACCGATTTCCGGCTGCTCGCCTGCCTGCTCGGCGCCGGGTACTACTACCTGGCGCCGCTGTCGCTGGCGCTCTGCTGGTGGCTGGTGCCAAGCGACCGCCGGCAGCTGCTCCTGTTCCCGCTGCTCTCGCTGCTGATCGGCTGGATGGGCAGCAGCTTCTACGGCCTGCACCAGGCCAACGCGGCGGCGCTGCTGTTCTGGCCGGTGCTCCTGGCGCTGCTGCTCCGGCCGGCCCAGCGGCGGCGCGACGCCGCGCTCCTGCTGGCGCTGGCGCTGCCGATGATCGGCCTCTACGACACGGTCGTGGTCCTCGGCCCGCTGCTCGCAGGCGTCGCCGGCTGGCGCTGGCTGCGTCAGCCGGAGGCGCGGCAGCGCTGGGTATGGGCGGTGCTTGTGGCCTGGTTCGTCGCCGCGGCCGCGATCGCGCTCTTCTTCATCATCGAGCCGCGCAATCCATCGAACCGGGCCGGCTTCATCCGCGGCCTGCTCACCGGGGCCTTCCTGTGGGACCGGCGGTACGAGGCCCTCAACTGGCCGCTGGCGCTCGGCCTCGGCGCCGCGCTGCTGCTGGCGGAGGCCGCCTGGCGCCCGGCGCTGTTCCGCGGGCGGGAGCGGCTGTGGCTGGCTCCCTTCGGCGCGATCGCGGCCTATGCGGCCCTGGCGCCGCTCCTCGACCCGGCACGGTTCACCGCGGCGCCGCACTTCGCCGCCCGGTCTATCAGCGGCCTGCTGCCCGCCGCCCTCGGCCTGCTGCTGCTGGCGGCCGCGGCCCGGGACTGGCGCCCCGGGGCGGACTGGCTGCGGCTGGCGCGGCCGCTGCTGACGATCACCGCGGTGGCGCAGCTCGCCTGGCATATCTGCGCCACGGCCCAGTGGGCGGGCTATCTCGACGTCTTCCGGACGGCGCTGGCGAGCGGCCGCGGGCTGGTCCCGTTCGAGACGACGCCGCTCGCCGCCGACCGGATCGGCCTGCAGGTCCTGCGCCGCCAGGGCTTCGGCTGGACGACCGCGTGGCTCAGCCTCGACCTGGCACCGGGCGGCCGGGTTTCGGCCATCATCGACAACCCGGACCACCACGCGGCCGGCAGCTTCGCCCCGGCGCGGCCGAGCCCGATGTTCGACCCGGCCCGCGCGGACGGGCTGCCGCCCTTGCCCGGCCTCGACTACACCGAGTACTTGGCGGCATTGCCGCGGCCGCAATAGGGAGCCGGCTAGGCGCGCTCGCGGAAGGGCCGCCGGCGGCGCGATGGCGGGCCGGCCGCCACCGCCTGCTTGTGGCGCTCGATCCAGCGTTCCGCCTCGGATTCGGCGCCGAAGCCGGTGACCAGGGTCGGGTTCATGCCGGGAATGGCCACTTCCACCGCAAAGGCTTCGCCGGGGGCGCGCAGCAGCTTGTAGGTTGCTCCGGCATGGGGGTGTACAGGTTCGTTCGTCATGGTGTCTTAACAGTTGAGCGGCCGGAAGGCTCCCGGGGTTCTTTCCACTGCCAGGGAATGCGGGCGGGCCGGCAGTTCCGGCGGCTGGACCGGGCCCGCCGTTTCATGGTCGACTTGCCGGCGGGACGGGTGAGGCTGAGCGGTGGCATCGTCGGGAAGGACTTGGCCGGCCATCGCCGGCTTGCTGCGGCCGGCCGGGTGGCGGGCGGCCGGGTGGCGGGCGGCCGCGCTGCTCCTGGTCCTGCTCAAGCTCTGGCTGGCCAGCGGCAAGCTGACGGCGGTGCTCGAGGGCGCCGCGCACGACGACGCCCTCTTCGTGCGCCTGGCCGCCAGCATCGCCCGGTCGGGCTGGCTCGGGACCTATGACGAGCTGACCCTCGCCAAGGGCCCCATGCTCTCGGCGGTGATGGCCGCCGGCTTCGTCCTCGGCTTCCCCCTGCCTCTGCTGCTGGACTCGATCTATGCCGCCGCTGCACTGACCGCGGCCGCGGCGCTGCGCGCCTTCCTGCCGCATCCCGCCTCGCGCCTGGCGATCCTCGCCCTGATCCTCTTCAACCCGTTCACCACGGCGATCGACCGGATCGAGCGGGAGCGCCTCTATCCGGCGCTGGCGCTGCTGACGATCTCGGCGGCGATCGGGCTCTACGGCGCCGCCCGCCGCGGCCGGCCGACCGCCGCCTGGGGGATCGGGCTGGGGCTCCTCTCCGGCCTCTTCTGGCTGACCCGGGAGGAGGGGCTGTGGCTGACCCCGGCGCTGGGCCTGCTGCTCGCGGCCGCGGCACTGGCCCGCTTCCGGCGCCGGGCCGGCGGGCCGCGCTGGCGGGCGCTGGCCGTGCTGCTGCCGCCGCTCGCCGCGTTCCTGCTGGTCGACCTGTCGGTGGCCGGCGTCAACCGCATCGCCTACGGCGTCTTCGCGACCAATGTCTTTCGCGAGCGGCCCTTCCGCGACGCCTATGGCGCTCTGCTGCGGGTGCAGCCCGGGCCGACCCGCTACGTCCCGGTGCCGGCGGCGGTCCGCCAGGCGCTCTATCGGGAGAGCCCGCGCTTCGCCGCGATGCGCCCCGGCATCGAGGGCTGGGTCGGGATCGGCTGCCCGGCCGCCTATCCCGACCTCGCGGTCTGCGGCGATATCGGCGGCGGCCACATGCTCTGGGCGGTGCTGAGCGGGGCGCGCGCGGCCGGCCATGCCGACAGCGGCGTCGCGCTGGCCGCCTTCCTCTCCGCGCTGGCGGCGGAGGTCGATGCCGCCTGCGACAGCGGGCGGCTGTCCTGCGGACCGCCGCACAGCGGCCTGATGCCGCCGCTCGACCGGGCGCTGCTGGCGCGCCAGCTGCCGGCCGCGCTCGCCAGGGCCGTCCGCCTGGTCGTCGGCTTCGAGGGCGGCCGCCCGCAGCAGCGGCCGAGCGAGGCGGGCGCCCTCTATATCGGCCAGATGACCGCCTTCACCCATGCCGAGGTGGCGGCCGATCGCGCGACGCCCACCACGCTGGTCCGCTCGGTGGCGGGCTGGGTCTATCTGCCGGGGCACGAGCCGTTCGCGGTGGCGCTGCGGTCCGCGGGCCGGCCGCTGCCCATCGCCCCCATTTGGCTCGAGGGTGCCGACGTCGCCGCCCGCTTCGCCGACCCCGCCGCGCACCGGCTGCGCTTCGTCCTGTCCGGCGACTGCCCGGCGCCCTGCGAGCTGGTCCTGTCGGCGGCCGGGCGGGAGCTGGCCTTTCCGCTCGGGGTCGGCGGCACGGGCAGCCGCGATCTCGCCGAGCCGAAGGGCTGGCTCTATCTCGACCGGGTGGAGACGAGCCGCGACTGGGTGCCGCGCTGGCCGCGCCAGGCCCGGCTCGCCGTGCTGGGCGCGCTGGCGCGACTCTATGCGGCGATCGGTCCCGGGCTCGCCGTCGTCGGCGTCGCCGCCTGGCTGGTGCTCGCCGTCGGCGCGCTCCGCGGCCGGGGGGCCGGCCTGCTGGTCGTCGCCACCGCGCCGCTGCTGGGCGGCCTCGCCCTGGCGCTGGTCGTCGCCCTCATCGACGTCACCTCGTTCAAGGCGATCAACTCGTCCTATCTCCTGCCGGCCTCGGTGATGTTCCTGCTCTTCGCGGGCGTCTCCATCGGCGGCGCCCGCCGCATGCTGATGCGCCGGGGCGGCGGCGATTGACAGGATCGCGGCGGGCCCCGACCATCGCCCCGCGCCGCGGATTCGAGGAGACCCCATGAGCGACGTCATCGCGTTTCCCGCCGGCGGCTACCGCTTCCTCAAGGGCGTGTTCCAGTATTCCGCCGGGGTCGCCGCGCTGCCCGGGCATCGCATCGAGCGGGTGCGCTTCGCCGAGGTGGTCCCGCTGGCGGCCGGCTTCGAGCGGGTCGCCGCGCATCTCCGCGCCGCCGGCCGGCCGCCGACCGCCTTCTGCGCCTGCGAGCTGCGCTCCCCGGCGCCGTTCGACGAGGCCGGCTTCACCGCCTTCAACCGCCACTATGTCGGCGTGCTGGAGGCCTGGGGCCTGCTCGCGGCCGGGGCCAACCCGGTGGCGCGCTCCAACGTCTGCCCGGAGCTCGATCGCCCGGCCGAGCCCGGCTTCCATGCCTTCTGCTACACCGTGCCCGATTCCGGCGCCGGCGCCGGCTTCGTCGTCGCCGGCAGCGGCGAGGCGCCCGAGGGGCGCGCGAGCTACGCCGACCACATCGTGGCCCGCGGCGACCTCAGCCCGGCCGGGCTGCGCCGCAAGGCGGGCTGGGTGATGGACGAGATGCAGCGCCGCATGGCGGCGCTCGGCGCCGGCTGGCACGACGCGACCGGCGTCCAGGTCTACAGCGTGCACGACATCCACCCGTTCCTCGCCGAGCTGCTGGTGGCGCGCGGCGCCGCCCGCCACGGCGTCACCTGGCACTTCGCCCGGCCGCCGGTCGTCGGGCTCGAGTACGAGATGGACTGCCGCGGCGTCGGCGTGGAGCGCGTGCTCGCCGTCTGAGGCCGCGGCCCGCCGGTCAGCCGGCGGCCAGTGCCGAATCGAGGTCCGGCAGCAGGGCCCTGACGCCGAGCCGGCCGGCCTCCGCGCGCAGCCGATGCAGGCCGGCCGGGCCCGCCTCGCCGCGGTCGCCCCGGGCGAAGGCCGCGAGCGCGCGGCCGCAGGCCAGGTGCAGGTCGCTCCAGGCCAGGGGCTCCGGCCGGGTGAAGGCCTCGAGCGCCGCGGCATGGCGCTCGGCCTCCGCGTGATCGCCGAGCGAGCGGGCCACCGCCATCGCATCCGGGTAGAACCGCAGCTCGTTGTGGCCGACGCAGCCGCGCCGGATGATCGCCTCGCCCTCGGCCAGGGCGCGCCGCTTCTCGCCGGGTTCATCGAGAGCCCGGGCCAGCAGCCCGTAGATCTGCGGCCCGTGGAAGGCCGGCCCCGTCCGCTGCGCGACCTCGGCCGCCGCGCGCAGCGTCTCGACGGCGGCGGCGCGGCGCCCGTCGGCGAGCTCGAGACCGCCGAGATACTGGCGGCAGGGCTGCTCGAAGCGAGCCGCCCCGAGGCGCTGCGCCACCGCGCGCGCCAGCTCGATCTGCTCGCGGCAGCGGTCCCGCTCGTCGAGCGCGAACAGCGCGAAGATCGCCGCGGCCCGGGCATTGAGCTCGGCGCGCCGGTGCCCGACGCGCTCGGCCATGCGCACGGCCTCCAGCGCGGTATCGAGCGCCGCGTCCTGCGGCCCGAGATAGAGCATGGCGTGCGCCACCTGGGCGAGGTTGGCGACCTCGACCCGGCCCAGGCCGTGCGCGCGGGAGACCTCGACGCAGCCGACGAGCTCGCGATGGGCGCTGCGCATGCGGCCGCGCGCGTACTCGGCGTCGCCCAGGCCGCCGAGCGCGGCCGCCTCGAGCGCCGCCGAGCCGGCCTCGCGCGCGAGCTGCAGGCCGAGGCCGTGCTCGCGCAGGCAGGCCTCGATGTCGCCCCGCGGGAACATCAGGTTGCCGCGCATCGTATGGATGCGGGCGCGCTCGGCGGTCAGCGGGATCGCGACGGCGATCTCCTCGGCCTGGCGCAGGTCGGCCAGCGCGCCCTCCAGGTCGTCGGTGACCCGCTTGGCCGCGGCCAGGCCGAGCAGGGCCTGGCATCGTGCCGGCGCGTCCGGGGCGGCGTCGAGCGCCGCCGCACAGGCCTGCAGGGATCCCGGCATGTCGCCGAGATCGTTCAGGAGCTGCCCCTGCATGACGGACAGCGCGAAGCGGCCGGCGGGGTCGGCCGCCGCCCGCAGCCCGCGCTCGACCAGGCGCAGCGCCGTCTCATAATTGTAGCGTCCGGCCTCGAGCTCGGCGGCGCGCAGGCAGGCCGCCGCAGCCCCGGGATCCCCGGCGCGATCGAGATGCTCGGCATGGAGCAGCGGGTCGCGCTCGGCGAACCAGCCGGCGGTCCGCCGGTGCAGCTCACGGGCCTGCGCGCTCAGCATCGAGGCGTAGATCGCCTCGCGGATCAGCGCATGGGCGAACAGGTAGCTGTCGCCGGCCGGCCGCAGCAGGGCGTGGCCGACCAGCGCCTCGCAGGCGTAGCGGCGATCGTCCAGGAGATGCCGCAGCGCCTCGACGGCGAAGCGCTGGCCGAGGACGGAGGCGGCCTGCAGCGCCCGCCGATCGGCCGGCGGCAGGCGATCGGTCCTGGCCAGCACGATGGACTGGATCGTCCCCGGGACGTCCGCCCCGCGGCTCTCCTCGATGCCCCGGACCAGCTGCTCGAGGAACAGCGGGTTGCCTTCGGCGCGGGCCACGCAATGCAGCAGCAGCGGGTCGTCGGCGCCGATGAACGAAGCCGCGAAGGCGATGGCGTCCTCGACGCGCAGCGGCGCGAGGTCGATCGTCGTCATCGGGCAGCCGCCGGCGGCGGCGCGCCAGCCGTCGTCGACCGGGTCGCCCTCGACCCGCGTGGTCAGGACGAGCAGGGCCCGGCAGCGGGCGACGGCCGCCGCCATCCCGGCGAGATGGGCGAGGCTCGGCCGGTCGGCCCAGTGCAGATCCTCGACGACGATCATCGCCGGGCGGTCCGTGCATGCCCTGCGCAGCAGGCTCGCCGTCACCGCGCGCACGCCGTCATGGCGCATCGCGCGATCCATCGCCGCGAAGATCGGCCGGTCCTCCTCGGGAATGGGCAGGTCGAGGAGCTCGCAGAGGAAGGCGCGCTGGTCGGGCGTGACCGCGCCGTCCGCCGCGGCCGCGGCGGCCGCGCGCAGCCGCGCCGGCCCGGCGGCGGCGGGCGCCAGGCCGAGCAGGCTGCGCACCACGGAGCGCAGCGGGTCCTGGCCCTCGCCCGCGCCGAAATCGAGCACGAGGGTCCGGTGGACGGCGCAGCCCCGGTTCGCCGCCACCGTCGCGAACTCCTCGATCAGCCGCGACTTGCCCATGCCGGCCTCGGCCCGCACCAGGATCGCCTGGCCGCTGCCGGCCCGGCAGGCATCGAGGATGTCGCCGAACGACGCCAGCTCCGCCTGGCGGCCGACCAGGGCGGTCTGGCCGATCGCGGTGTCGCGCGCCTTGCGCGCCGTCACCCGCCAGACGCGGACCGGCGCGGCGATGCCCTTCATCTCGATCTCGCCGAGCGCGTCGCATTCGAAGCGGCCGGCGACGATCCGCTTCAGCCCGTCGGAGATCAGCGTCTCCGCGGCCCCCGCCTTGTCCTGCAGGCGGGCCGCGAGGTTCACCGCGTCGCCGGTCACGGTGTACTCGCGGAAGGCGCTGCTGCCGGTGCCGCTGGCCACGACCTGGCCGGTGGCGATCCCGACATGGGCGGTCAGGTCGTATCCCAGCTCCGCGCCGAGGCCGGCCATGGCGAGGTGGATGTCGAGCGCCGCGCCGACGGCCCGCTCCGGGTCGTCGGCGTGCGCCACCGGCGCGCCGAACAGGGCCATGACGTTGTCGCCGATATGCTTGTCGATGGTGCCGCCGGACCGCTCGACGATGCCGTCGACGATGTGGAAGTACCGGTTCAGCAGCTCATGGGTCGCCTCGGCGCCCAGCCGGCCGGACAGGCGGGTGAAGCCCGACAGATCGGCGAACAGCACGGTGACCTGCCGCCGATCCCCTTCGGGCAGCGCGGCCGTCGCCGGCGCCGCGGCAGCCCCCGAGCCGTCCCGGGGCAGCTCGCCGATCGCCTTGAGCAGGCGCTTGCGATCGGCCAGCCGGTCGACTCCGAGATCCTTGAGGTCGTCGTTCGAGAGCTCGCGCAGCAGGGCGGCGTCGACGCCGTTCGCCGCGAAGGCCTCGGCGTAGGCCCCCATCCCGAGGCTCTCGAGCCACCGCCCCACATCCATTCCCGCCTCCCGTGGACTGGCAGGATGCGCCGCGCAGCCAGCAGGAACGGGCGCTCGATCGGCCGCGCCGCCGCAACGTCTCCGTCCCCATCTCCCTGCCGTCCGGCCGACACGCGGAACGGGCGGCAGTTGCCGGCGATAGTACGAGCCACGCGCGGGCCGTTCCAGCGGCATCGCCGCGGCGGGCATGACCGGCTGACCGGCCTGAGCCGGGCTTGCCAGCCTGCCTCGGCAAACTCCATCCTGCTGCCCGGGGCGCGGGCCTTCGGCCCGCCGGGGCGGGACCATGCGGATCACGGGCTTCCAGTACCTCTCGGGTCCGAACGTCTACGAGGACTCCGGCGGCCTGGTCGTGGTGACCGAGCTGCCGCAGCCGGCCGGCCCGGGCCGCCCGCTCCCGGTCTCGCCCGAGCGTTGCGAGCCGGTCTTCGCGGCGCTCGGCCTGGCCGAGCTCGGGCGCGACTGGGCCGGGCTCCGCATCGGCCTGGGCGAGGTGCTCTGCCGCGTCGCCGGGGCGCTGCTGGCGCGGTGCTCCATCCACCCGCCGCCGGTGCGCATGCTCGAGCGAGCGGGGACGCGGCTGGTCGCGTTCCTCGGCTGCGAGCACGAGCGGGTCGGCCTGCTGGCCTGGGACTGCGCCTGCAAGGCGCTGCTGGCCTGCCGGCCCGGCGAGGAGGCCTCGGACGATTTCAGGACGGCGCTGGCGGCCTTCGAGCGGGCCGCACGGCGCCTGGGGGCGGACCTCAACACCCTCGTGCTGGCGCGCGCCGCCGCGCGGCTCGACGTGCCGTGGTACCGGCTCGACGTGCCCGGCCAGTTCGTGCAGATCGGGCAGGGGGCGCATCGGCGCTTCCTGCGCCACACCACGGCCGATTCCACCGGCTTCGTCTCGCGGCACATGGCGCAGAACAAGGCCCTGACCAACCGGCTGCTCCGCGCCGCCGGCGTGCCCGTGCTGCCGATGCGCGAGGTGGGCAGCGAGGCCGAGGCGATCAACGCGGCCGAGAGCCTGGGCTATCCCGTCGTGGTCAGGCCCTGCCGCGGCGGCGGCAAGGCGGTCGGCGTGAACCTGGCCGGTGCCGAGGCGGTGGCGGCCGCGTTCCGCCGGGTGGCCGCCGAGCACGGCACGGCGCTGGTCGAGCGGTTCGCCGCCGGCGAGGATCATCGCGTGCTGGTGGCCGGCGGCCGGGTCGTCTCGGTCACCCGCCGGAACGCCGCCGGGGATACGGCGGTCGACGCCACCGCCGCGCTGCATCCCGAGAACCGCCGCATCCTCGAGCGGGCCGCCGCGGTGCTGCAGCTCGGCACCGTCGGCATCGACTTCATGATCGCGGACGTCGCCCGCCCCTGGCAGGAGGCGGGCGGCTTGGTGCGCGCACTGAACGCGCTGCCGGACCTGCCGCCGCAGCAGCTGGCCGATCCCGGCAGCAGCGCGGCCGAGGACATCGTCCGCGCCCTGCTGCCGCCGGGCGGCGACGGCCGGATCCCGACCTGCGGCATCACCGGCAGCCTCGGCAAGACGACCACCGCCAACATGGTGGCCCGCATCCTGGCGGTCGCCGGGCTGCAGGTCGGGCGCTGCACCACGGTGGGCGTCAGCGTCGGCGAGGAGAGGCTGCGCTCGGGCGATTGCGCCGGCGGCGTCTGGGCCCGCGAGCTGCTGCTCAACCCGCTGGTCGAGGCCGGCGTCTTCGAGCTCGCCCGCGGCGGGCTGCTGAAGGACGGCATGGTGATCGACGACGTCGAGGTCGGGGCCGTCCTCAACGTCCGCGACAACCACATCGGCATGGACGGCATCGCCGACCGCGGCCAGCTCGCCCGCATCAAGGGGATCGTCGCGCGGCGCGCCCGCCGCATGCTGGTGTTGAACGCCGAGGACCCGCTGTGCCTGGCGATGCGCGACGGCGCGCGGGCCGGGCGCCTCTGCCTGGTCGCCCGCGACGCCGCCGCGCCGGCGCTCAGCGACCATCTCGCCGCGGGCGGCTGCGGCGTGTTCCTGCGCGGCGCCGGAGAGCAGGCGGTGATCATCCTGTGCGACGGCGGCCGCGCCGAAGCCGTCGCCGCGGCCGCGGCGATCCCGGCGACGCTCGGCGGGCTGCATGAGGGCAAGCTGTGGAACGCGATGTTCGCGGCGGCGATCGCCCACGGGCTCGGCATGACGCCCGACCGGATCCGCGCCGGGCTCGCCGCCTTCAAGACGGACTTCGCCGACGCGCAGGGGCGGAGCACCATCATCGAGCGCCGCGGCCTGCGCATCCTGCTCGACCACGCCTTCGGCTTCGAGGCGCTGGAGGAGATGGCCCGCACCGCCGCGCGCCTGCCGGTGGCGGGCCGCCGGTGGCTCTACATCATGCGGGCCGGCGACGTCGCCGACGACCTGGTCCGCGAGACCGGCCGGAGGCTGGCCGGCGCCTTCGACCGCTATGTCTGCACCAACTCGACCATGGCGCCGCGGCCCGATCCCGACGCGGTGCCCGGGTTGCTGCGCGAGGGCCTGCTCGCCGCCGGCGTGGCCGGGCGGGCGATCGCCTGCATTCCCTCGCACGAGGCGGCGATGCGCTACATCCTGACGCAGCCGGCGGCCGGCGACCTGGTGGCGATCAACACCAACATGCCCGAGCGGATCATCGAGCTGCTCGATGGGCTCGACGTGGCAAGCTCGGCGGCCGGCCGCGACCGCGATATGGCTTGAGCTTGGAGGCCCGGACCGGAATCGAACCGATGTACGAGGATTTGCAGTCCTCTGCATAGCCACTCTGCCACCGGGCCGGTGGTCGGGGCCGAGGCCGCCGAGGCTGGGCCGGCTTATAGGGGCGGGGGCTGGCGGGGTCAAGCGGGCGAGGCGGGCCTGCGGAGGCTCCGGCGCGGCCGGGTTTCAACCTCGGCAGATTGTCATTCGCAATCGATGCAGATATAACCCGAACTGCAACCGATTTCGCAACTGCGAGCAACGCCAAGGCTGCCCTGCATGGACTTCGCCGCCGCCCGCTTCAACATGGTCGAGAGCCAGATCCGGACCAACCGGGTGATCGACCCGCCGCTGCTGGACGCCTTCGCCAGCCTGCCGCGCGAGCGCTTCGTGCCGCCGCCCTATCGCAGCCGCGCCTATGTCGACGAGGACGTGCCGCTCGGCGGCGGGCGCTGCCTGATGGAGCCGATGGTGCTGGGCCGGCTGCTGCAGATCGCCGCGGTCGAGCCCGGCGACACCGTCCTGGTCGTCGGCGGCGCCACCGGCTATGCCGCGGCCGTGCTGGCGCGGCTGGCCGCCTCGGTGGTGGCGCTGGAGAGCGACAAGGCGCTGCTCGCCCAGGCCGGCCAGGCGCTGGCCGAGCTCGGCATCGACAACGTCTCGCTGGTCGAGGGCCGCCTGACCGAGGGCTGCCCCCGGCAGGCGCCCTACAACGTCATCCTGATCGACGGCGCGGTCGAGTTCGTGCCGCAGCCGATCCTCGACCAGCTGGCCGAGGGCGGGCGGCTGGTGACCGTGCTGGGCCAGGGCGCCCCGCGGCGCGCCACCCTGATGGAGCGGATCGGCGGAACCGTCTCCAGCCGGCCGCTGTTCGAGGCGGCAGTCGCGCCGCTGCCCGGGTTCAGCCGCGATCCTGGGTTCATTTTCTGAGCGGGCTGGCGCGGGTGCAGCAGGACACGCCGCTGGAGATCGACACCGCCGAGCTGCAGTCGCGGCTCGCCGCGGGCCGTCCGGTCGCCGTGCTCGACGTCCGCGAGGGCTGGGAACGCGAGATCTGCGCCATCGCCGGCAGCAGCCACATCCCGCTCGGCCAGCTCATCGCGCGGGCCGGCGAGCTGCCCGCCGAGGGCGACCTCGTGGTCTACTGCCATCACGGCGGGCGCAGCCTGCAGGCGGCGCTCTGGCTGCGCCAGCACGGCTTTCCGCGCGCCGCCTCGCTGGCCGGCGGGATCGACGACTGGGCTCTGACGGTCGAGCCCGGACTGGCACGGTACTAGCGAGGCGCGTGGGGATGGGAGTTTCGCCAGGGATGAGGCTGCTGACGATCCTCGGGCTGGCCGCGCTCGTCCTGAGCCTGGCGGCGGCGACGCCGGCTGCGGCGCAGCAGCTGCTCGATTCGCTGGCCACCGCCTACGCCAACAACCCGCAGCTGCGCGCCGCGCGGGCCCAGCTGCGGGCCGTCGACGAGCAGGTGCCTCAGGCACTGTCGGGCTGGCGGCCGACCATCGCCATCCAGGGCCAGGTCGGCACCGAGGCGATCAAGACCGACACGCCGCAGACCGAGTCGAACCGCTACGGGCTCGACCCCCGCGGCGTCGACCTCACCATCACCCAGCCGCTCTACCAGGGCGGCCGCACCGTGGCCGCGACCAGCGCCGCGGAGAACAACGTCCGCGCCCAGCGGGCCCTGCTGCTGGCGACCGAGCAGAGCATCCTGCTGAGCTCGGTGCAGGCCTACATGGACGTGGTGCGCGACACCGCCGTGCTGCAGCTCACCATCAACAACGAGCAGGTGCTGCGCCGCGACCTCGAGGCCACCCGCGACCGCTTCAACGTCGGCGAGGTGACGCGCACCGACGTCGCCCAGGCCGAGGCGGCGCTGGCGCTGGCGATCGCCCAGCGCATCCAGGCGGCCGGCAACCTGACCTCGTCGCGCGCCCGCTACACCGAGTTCATCGGCGACCCGCCGGTCAACCTCGTCTCGCCGCCGCCGCCGATCAAGCTGCTGCCGGCCAACGAGGGGGAGACGGTGGCGGGCTCGGTCAACAATCCGGACGTGATCTCGGCCCAGTATGTCGAGCGCGCCGCCCGCGACCAGGTCGACGTCGCCTTCGGCCAGATGCTGCCGAGCGCCTCGCTGGTCGGCACGCTGAGCCGCGGCACCGACACCTCGAACGTCAAGGATCTCACCGTCAACAGCGCCTCGATCATCGCCCAGGTGACGATCCCGCTGTACCAGGCGGGCAATCCCGACTCGCAGGTGCGCCAGGCCAAGCAGACGGCCGGCCAGCGCCGGCTGGAGATCGACCAGCAGCGGCGCTCGGCGGTGCAGAACGCCACCACCGCCTGGCAGCAGCTCTCGACGGCGCGCTCCCAGATCGTCTCGTTCCAGGCCCAGGTCAAGGCGAACACGATCGCGCTCGAGGGCGTGCGCCAGGAGGCCCAGGTCGGCGCCCGGACCGTGCTCGACGTGCTCGACGCCGAGCAGACGCTGCTGCAGTCGCAGGTCAACCTGGTCGGCGCCCAGCACGACGAGATCGTCGCCTGCTACAGCGTGCTCGCGGCGGTTGGTCGCCTCACGGCACGCAATCTCGGGCTCAAGGTTTCCTATTACGACCCCGAGAGCCACTACAAGCAGGTGCGCGACAAGTGGTGGGGGATCGGCGGCGGCGAGAAGGAATAGCGTGCGAGTGGAAAGCCGATGAGCGAGCAGCGCAGACAGCCCTCGATGGAGGAGATCCTGACCTCGATCCGGCGCATCATCAGCCAGGATTCGGTGCAGCGGCGCGACCCCAGCTTCGCGCGGAACGGGGCCGCGCCGGCCGATGACGGGCTGCCGCCCGAGCGACCCTCGGCCGAGGTGCTGCTGCTGACCGAGGTCGTCGCCGAGAACGAGCCGGCCCGGCTCGATCCGGTGGCGTCGCCCGCCGGCCCGCGGCGCGACCCGGTGTTCCAGCGCGGCGAGGAGACGGCGCCGCGCCGCCAGCCGGAAGGGGCGCCGCTGCCCGGCCCGGGCCTGATCTCCGAGGAGCGGGCGGCCGCGTCGGCGGCGCTGCTGCGCGAGCTGGTGCGCAACGTGACGCAGGCCAACGAGCTGTCGCTGGGCGGCGACCCGACGCTGGAGGCGCTGGTGCGCGAGGCGCTGCCGCCGCTGCTGTCGGACTGGCTCGACGCCCGCCTGCCGCCGCTGGTCGAGCGGCTGGTCCGCGAGGAGATCCGGCGGATCGTGGCGCGCGCCGAGCAGGGGCTCTGAGCGGCCGCCGCCGGCCCGACCGGGCGCGGCGGCCAGGACATCGACAGCCGGGGGCAGCGGTGATGCTGGACAAGACCTTTCGACCCGCCGAGGTCGAGGCGAGGCAATATGGCGCCTGGGAGCGGCGCGGCGACTTCGCCGCCGATCCCGGCGCGAACGCGCGGCCCTACACCATCATGATGCCGCCGCCCAACGTCACGGGCAGCCTGCATATGGGCCACGCGCTGACCTTCACGCTGCAGGACGTGCTGATCCGCTATCGCCGGATGCGCGGCGAGGACGCGCTGTGGCAGCCCGGCACCGACCATGCCGGCATCGCCACGCAGATGGTGGTGGAGCGCGAGCTGGGCAAGCAGGGCAAGACCCGGCAGCAGCTCGGCCGGGAGCCCTTCATCGCCAAGGTCTGGGAGTGGAAGGAGGAGTCCGGCGGCACCATCGTGCGCCAGCTGCGCCGGCTCGGCGCCTCGGCCGACTGGGCGCGCGAGCGCTTCACCATGGACGAGGGGCTGAGCCGCGCGGTCCGCAAGGTGTTCGTCGAGCTCTACCGCAAGGGGCTGATCTACCGCGACAAGCGGCTGGTCAACTGGGACCCCAAGCTGCACACCGCGATCTCCGACCTGGAGGTCGAGCAGCGCGAGGTCAAGGGCAGGATCTGGCACCTGCGCTACCCGATCGAGGGCGAGCCGGGGCGCCACATCGTCGTCGCCACCACCCGTCCGGAGACGATGCTGGGCGACACCGCGGTGGCGGTCCATCCCGATGACGAGCGCTATCGCGGTCTGGTCGGCCGCCACGTCGTGCTGCCGCTGGTCGGCCGCCGCATCCCGATCGTCGCCGACGCCTATGCCGACCCGGCCACCGGCAGCGGCGCGGTGAAGATCACCCCGGCGCACGACTTCAACGACTTCGAGGTCGGCAGGCGGCACGGCCTGCCGCAGATCAACATCTTCGACGCCGATGCCCGGCTGATCGACTCGGTGCCGGAGCCCTATCGCGGCCTTGACCGCGAGGTGGCGCGCACGCGGGTGATCGCCGACCTCGAGGCGGCGGGCCTGCTCGAGAAGGTCGAGGACCACGCGATGACCTTGCCCTACGGCGACCGCTCGGGGGTGGTCATCGAGCCGTGGCTGACCGACCAGTGGTACGTCGATGCCGCGACGCTGGCCCGGCCGGCGATCGCCGCGGTGGAGGAGGGGCGGACCCGCTTCGTGCCGGAGCAGTGGACCGCGACCTACTACCAGTGGATGCGCAACATCCAGCCCTGGTGCATCTCGCGCCAGCTCTGGTGGGGCCACCAGATCCCGGCCTGGTGGGGCCCGGACGGCGAGGTCTTCGTCGCCGAGAGCGAGGCCGAGGCGCTGGCCGCCGCCGAGAAGCACTATGGCCGGCAGACCGACCTGCGCCGCGACGACGACGTGCTCGACACCTGGTTCTCCTCGGCGCTGTGGCCGTTCTCGACGCTCGGCTGGCCGGAGCCGACGAAGGAGCTGGCGCGCTACTACCCCGGCGACGTTCTGGTCACCGGCTTCGACATCATCTTCTTCTGGGTCGCCCGGATGATGATGATGGGCATCCACTTCATGGGCGACGTGCCGTTCCGCACCGTCTACATCCACGCCCTGGTGCGCGACGAGCACGGCCAGAAGATGTCGAAGTCGAAGGGCAACATCATCGACCCCCTCGACCTGATCGACCGCTACGGCGCCGACGCCGTGCGCTTCACCCTGGCGGCGCTGGCCGCCCAGGGGCGCGACATCAAGCTCGCCGAGTCGCGCGTCGAGGGCTACCGCAACTTCGCCACCAAGCTGTGGAACGCGACGCGCTTCTGCCTGGTCAATGGCTGCGCCCCGGTGGCCGGCTACGACCCCGCCGCCAACCGCCTCACCCTCAACCGCTGGATCGTCGGCGAGGTCGCCGGCGCGGCGGCCAAGGCGGAGGAGGCGCTCGCCGCCTACCGCTTCAACGACGCGGCCAACGCGCTCTATCATTTCGTCTGGCACGGCTTCTGCGACTGGTACATCGAGTTCGCCAAGCCGGTGCTGACCGGCGAGGACGCGGCGGCCGCCGCCGAGACGCGCGCCACCGCCGCTTGGGTGCTCGGCCAGATCCTGCACCTGCTGCACCCCTTCATGCCCTTCCTCACCGAGGAGCTGTGGCCGCAGGTGGCGCTGCCCGGCGCGACCGAGGAGAAGCTGATCCGTGCGGCGTGGCCGAGCTTCCCCGCCGGCCTCGCCGACGCGGCTGCCAAGGCCGAGCTCGACTGGGCGATCCGGCTGATCAGCGAGGTGCGCGCGGTGCGCGCCGAGATGAACGTTCCGGCCGGCGCCAAGCTGCCAGCGCAGCTGCGCGACGCCGCCCCGGCGACGCTGGCCCGGCTCGAGGCCCAGCGCGAGCCGATCCTGCGGCTGGCCCGGCTCGAGGCGATCGACCCGGCGCCGGCCGGCGGCGTGCCCGGCGGCGCGGTGCAGATCGTGCTCGACGAGGCGACGCTGGTGCTGCCGCTCGCCGGCGTCATCGACCTCGGGCAGGAGCGGGCGCGGCTGGCCAAGGAGCTCGGCCGCGTCGCCACGGAGATGGAGAAGCTCGAGAAGAAGCTCGGCAATGCCGGCTTCGTCGCCAAGGCGCCGCCCGAGGTCGTCGAGGAGCAGCGCCAGCGCCTCGCCGACGCCGCCCAGGCCCATGCCAAGCTGGCCATCGCCGTGGAGCGCCTGGCGGGGATCTGAATCCCCTCGCCCACGAAGTGGGAGAGGGAGGGGCCCATCGCGCCAGCGATGGGAGGGTGAGGGTGAGGCCGGCGTCGCGACCCTCACCCCGGCCCTCTCCCGCAAGCGGGAGAGGGAGCTGACCCTTGGGCGCCGACGGCTCATTTCCTATATCATAGGCGACCGGCCGCCGCGGCCGGAGGCGCACGGGAGGATGCATGGCGGGCGTGAGCGGGGCTTTCGAGCCCGGCGTCGTCAGCGACGCCAACCCGATGGGCACCGACGGGTTCGAGTTCGTCGAGTACACCGCGCAGGACACCGCGGCGCTCGGCCGGCTGTTCGAGCAGATGGGCTTCGTCGCGGTGGCGCGCCACCGCTCCAAGGACGTCACCCACTACCGGCAGGGCGACGTCAACTTCATCGTCAACGCCGAGCCGGAGAGCTTCGCCCAGAGCTTCGCGCGCATCCATGGGCCCAGCGTCTGCGCCATCGCCTTCCGGGTGAAGGACGCCGCCCGGGCCTATCGCCGCGCCGTCGAGCTCGGCGCCTGGGGCGTCCAGGGCAAGGTCGGGCCGATGGAGCTCAACATCCCCGCCATCAAGGGGATCGGCGACAGCCTGATCTACCTGGTCGACCGCTACGGCCCGCGCGGCAGCATCTACGACGTCGACTTCGTGCCGGTCGAGGGTGCCGATCCCGCGCCGCGCGGCGTCGGGCTCGTCCGCATCGACCATCTCACGCACAACGTCCATCGCGGCCGGATGACCGAGTGGGCCGAGTTCTACGAGCGGCTCTTCAACTTCCGCGAGATCAGGTACTTCGACATCGAGGGCAAGCTCACCGGCCTCAAGTCGCGGGCGATGACCAGCCCCTGCGGCAAGATCCGCATCCCGATCAACGAATCCGCCGACGACCGCTCGCAGATCGCCGAGTATCTCGCCGCCTATCGCGGCGAGGGCATCCAGCACATCGCGCTCGGCACCGACGACATCTACGGGACCGTCGAGGCGCTGCGCCGGCGCGACGTCGCCTTCCAGACCGTGCCGGACGCCTATTACGAGCAGGTCGAGGCGCGGCTCCCGGCCCATGGCGAGGATCTCGCGCGGCTCGCCCGCAACCGCATCCTGATCGACGGCGCGCCGACCGCCGACGGCGGCCGGCTGCTGCAGATCTTCACCGACACGGTGATCGGCCCGATCTTCTTCGAGATCATCCAGCGCAAGGGCGACGAGGGCTTCGGCGAAGGCAATTTCCGCGCCCTCTTCGAGTCGATCGAGCTCGACCAGATCCGCCGCGGCGTGCTGCGGCCGGAGTGAGCGGGATGCCCCTGACGCTCTCCCTAGTCATTGCCGGGCTTGACCCGGCAATCCAGTCGGCGCCGCAGGCTGGATGCCCGGGTCAAGCCCGGGCATGACAAGAGGAGTGCGGGCAGGGGGAGATCGGAGGCTGCATGTACAGCGTCGCCACGCTCACCGACGAGACCCGGCCCGACTTCACGCTGGACCAGCCCTATGAGCGCTACGGCGCCGTCGACCACGCCACCTGGCGGACCCTGTTCGAGCGCCAGGCGCGGCTGCTGCGCGGCCGCGCCTGCGACGAGTTCCTCGCCGGGCTCGACGGGCTCGGCGTCGTGGCCGACAAGCTGCCGCGCTTCGAGCGGCTGAGCGAGGTGCTGGAGCGCGCCACCGGCTGGCGCATCGTCGCCGTTCCGGGGCTGGTGCCCGACGCGATCTTCTTCGAGCATCTCGCCAACCGGCGCTTCCCGGTGACCTGGTGGATCCGCCGGCCCGAGCAGATGGACTACCTGCAGGAGCCGGACGCCTTCCACGACATCTACGGCCACGTGCCGCTGCTGATGAACCCGGTCTTCGCCGACTACATGCAGCTCTACGGCGAGGGCGCGCTGAAGGCGCTGCGGCTCGACGCGCTGCGCTTCCTCGGCCGGCTCTACTGGTTCACCGTCGAGTTCGGGCTGATCCGCACCCCGGCCGGCCTGCGCATCTACGGCTCGGGAATCCTGTCCTCCAAGGGCGAGTCGATCTACTGCCTCGACAGCCCCGGGCCGAACCGGGTCGGCTTCGACCTGCTGCGCATCATGCGCACCCAGTATCGCATCGACAGCTTCCAGAAGACCTACTTCGTGATCGACAGCTTCGCCGAGCTGTTCGAGGCGACGCAGCCCGACTTCACGCCGTACTACGAGGTGCTGCGGGAGCTGCCCGAGATCCCGGCCGGCGACGTCGTGCCGACCGACCGCGTGCTGCAGCGCGGCAACCGGGAGGGGTGGTCCGACACCCCCGACATGGCGTGAGAGACAGGGGATGAGAGACAAGGCATGAGCAGCCGCCGCTACATCGCCTTCCCGCGGGTCGAGGGCGTCGCCTCGCGCCAGGCCCATGCCGATCTTCCGCCCGGCACCTACGAGCGCGAGATCGGCAAGGAGGGCTTCTTCGGGCCGAGCGCGCACCTCTATCACCGCCACCCGCCGACCGCCTGGGTGTCGTTCGAGGGGCCGCTCCGGCCGCGCGCCTTCGACCTGGCCCGCCTCGACCGCACCGAGCCCTCGCCCTGGGAGGCGCCGCTCATCCTCGGCAACGCCCACATGAAGCTGCGGCTGTGGCGCGCCGCCGGGCGGATGGACCATCTCGTGCGCAACGCCGACGGCGACGAGCTGATCTTCCTGCACCAGGGGCGGGGCGAGCTCTATTGCGACTTCGGCCATCTCGCCGTCCGGGCGGGCGACTACGTCGTCGTGCCGCGCGGCACGATGTGGCGGCTCGACTGCGCCGAGCCGGTGACGGCCCTGCTGATCGAGGCGACCGGCTCGAGCTACATGCTGCCGGAGAAGGGGCTGGTCGGCGCGCACGCCATCTTCGACGCGGCGATGCTCGACCTGCCGGCGATCGACGAGGCCTTCCGCGCGCAGCAGACGGAGACGCCCTGGCCGGTGCGGATCAAGCGCGGCGACGCGATCAGCGTCGCGACCTTTCCGTTCAACCCGCTCGATGCGGTCGGCTGGCACGGCGACCTCTGCGTCGCGCGCATCAACGTCGCCGACATCCGGCCGCTGATGAGCGCGCGCTACCACCTGCCGCCCTCGGCGCACACCACCTTCGTCGCCAACCGGTTCGTGATCTGCACCTTCGCGCCGCGCCCGTTCGAGAGCGATCCCGGCGCCATCAAGGTGCCGTTCTTCCACAGCAACGACGACTACGACGAGGTGATCTTCTACCATGCCGGCGACTTCTTCAGCCGCGACAACATCCATCCCGGCATGGTGACCTGGCACCCCTGCGGCTTCACCCACGGCCCGCACCCCAAGGCGCTGGCCAACATGCTGCAGCCGAAGAAGGCCGCCACCGACGAGTACGCCGTGATGATCGACACCCGCGACGCCCTCGCGCCGGGCGAGGCCGCCCGCGCCGTCGAGTGGGCCGGCTACGTCGACAGCTGGAAGCCGCGCTGAGCGTGGCTCCGCCGGCGGCGAGGGAGGTGCCCCAATGAAGCTCGCCAGCCTGCGCGCCGGCGGCCGCGACGGCACCCTCGTCGTCGCCTCGCGCGACCTGTCGCGGGCCGTCGCGGTGCCGGGGATCGCCGCGACGCTGCAGGCGGCGCTCGCCGACTGGCCGCGCGCGGCGCCGGCGCTGGCGGCGGCGGCCGCGCGGCTGGAGAGCGATCCGCCGGCCGACGCCTTCGCGCTCGATCCCGCCGCGCTCGCCGCCCCGCTGCCGCGCGCCTACCAGTTCGCCGACGGCAGCGCCTATGTCGTGCATGTCGAGCTGGTGCGCCGGGCCCGCGGCGCCGAGTTGCCGCCGAGCTTCTGGACCGACCCGCTGATGTACCAGGGGCTGAGCGACGGCTTCCTCGGCCCGACCGAGCCGATCCGGCTGGCGGAGGAAGGCTGGGGCATCGACTTCGAGGCCGAGGTCGCGGTGATCACCGACGACGTGCCGATGGGCATCGCGCCGGCCGCGGCGGCGGCGCACATCCGGCTGGTGATGCTGCTCAACGACGTCAGCCTGCGCCACCTGATCCCGGGCGAGCTGGCCAAGGGCTTCGGCTTCTTCCAGAGCAAGCCGGCGAGCGCCTGCTCGCCGGTCGCCGTCACGCCCGACGAGCTCGGCGACGCCTGGCGCGACGGCCGGCTGCACGGCCCGCTGCTCAGCTCGCGCAACGGCGTGCCGTTCGGCCGGCCGGATTGCGGCCGCGACATGGTGTTCGACTTCCCGACCCTGATCGCCCATGCCGCGCGCACCCGGCGGCTCGGCGCCGGCACCATCGTCGGCTCCGGCACCGTCGCCAACCGCGACCCGGCGGCCGGCTCCTCCTGCATCGCCGAGGCGCGCACCCGCGAGACGCTGGAGGACGGCGCGCCGCGCACGCCCTTCCTCGCCTTCGGCGAGACGATCCGCATCGAGCTGCGCGACGCCGCCGGCGGCAGCCCGTTCGGCGCCATCGAGCAGCGCGTCGAGCGCTACGACCCGGGGGTAGCGGCGTGAGGCTCTACGGCTATTTCCGCAGCTCGGCCGTCTACCGGGTGCGGATCGCTCTCAATCTCAAGCAATTGCCCCACGACACCGTGGCGGTGCACCTGCTGCGCGACGGCGGCGAGCAGCACCGGCCCGACTATGTCGCCCGCAACCCGCAGGGGCTGGTGCCGGCGCTGGAGACGAACGACGGCGCGATCCTGACCCAGTCGCTGGCCATCATCGAATATCTCGACGAGATCCGGCCGCAGCCGCCGCTGCTGCCCGGCGGCCCGCTCGACCGCGCCCTGATCCGCGCCATGGCGCTGGCGGTCGCCGCCGACATCCACCCGCTCAACAACCTGCGGGTGCTCGAGCGGCTGCGCCGCGAGCTGGGGCAGGGGGAGGCGGCCGTCGGCGCCTGGTACCGCCACTGGGTCGAGAGCGGGCTCGCCGCGCTGGAGCAGCTGGTGCGGCGCGGGCCGGGCGGCGGCTTCTGCTACGGCGCCGGCCCGACCCTGGCGGATTGCTGCCTGGTGCCGCAGATGGCCAATGCGCGGCGGTTCGAATGCGACCTCGGCGCCTGCCCGACGCTGGTCGCGATCGATGCGCGCTGCCGCGAGCTCCCGCCCTTCGCCGCCGCGGCGCCCGAGCGGCAGGCCGACGCCGAATGAGGCGGCTGCTTCCCGCCGTCGCGCTGCTCCTCTGGCTCGCGGCAGCGCCCGCCGCGGCGCGCTCGCTCGCCGCCAACGGCCTCAGCTTCAGCGACGAGCTCGGCGGCTTCACCCTGGAGCGGGTCAGCGGCAAGGGGACGCCCGACGACCCGATCGTCGTCGAGGAGACGGTGACCGGGCCGCAGAACCCGGTGCTGGTGGTGCGCGGCCTCGACAAGGCCTTCGGCAACCTGATCGGCTCGCAGCACGGCGCCGGTTTCGCCATGCGCAAGATCGTCACCAACCGCACCGACCATCGCTGGCTGCGCTACCAGGTCGAGCTGCGCAAGGAGCTCGACCAGCAGAGCGACTACGGCGACGGGCTGTCCTTCGGCCAGGGCGCGACGGCCGGCCGGACCGAGGGCGGGGCGCCCTTCCGTGGCCGCGAGGACATCGACGAGCCGTTCGACGCCATCGTCTTCACCGACGGCGAGGTGCCGATCGGCGGCACCGCGCGGCTCGAGTTCGTCGTCACCGACACGCTGCCCGGGCCGGTCTTCTACCTGCTGCAGGAGCCGCTCGACCAGGTCGCCGGCAGCGTGGGAGAGCGGCGGCAGCTGGCCCTCCGGCCGGCGCCCTGAGGGGGAGCCGCGCGCGGCAGGCGAAGCCGTATGCGGATAATGCGCTGGAGGCGGCGGGGGCGCCTGACTATGCTCCGCGGCCACGGAAAACCGAGCCAGAACCGGGGGAACCGCCCATGACCGGCACGTTCGACAAGTCCAAGCTGCCCAGCCGCCACGTCTCGGTCGGCCCGGCCAGCGCGCCGCACCGCTCCTACTACTACGCCATGGGCATGACCGCCGAGGAGATCGCCCAGCCCTTCGTCGGGGTGGCGACCACCTGGAACGAGGCGGCGCCCTGCAACATCGCGCTGGCCCGCCAGGCCCAGGCAGCCAAGAAGGGCGTCAAGGCGGCCGGCGGCACGCCGCGCGAGTTCACCACCATCACGGTGACCGACGGCATCGCCATGGGCCATGCCGGCATGAAGTCGTCGCTGGTCAGCCGCGAGGTGATCGCCGACTCGGTCGAGCTCACCATGCGCGGCCATTGCTACGACGCGCTGGTCGGCCTCGCCGGCTGCGACAAGTCGCTGCCCGGGCTGATGATGGCCATGGTGCGGCTCAACGTCCCGTCGGTGTTCATGTATGGCGGCTCGATCCTGCCCGGCCGCTTCCGCGGCCGCGACGTCACCGTGCAGGACGTGTTCGAGGCGGTCGGCGCGCACTCCGCCGGCAAGATGAGCGAGCACGACCTGCACGAGCTCGAATGCGTGGCGTGCCCGTCGGCCGGCTCCTGCGGCGGCCAGTTCACCGCCAACACCATGGCCTGCGTCTCCGAGGCGATCGGGCTGGCGCTGCCCGGCTCGGCCGGCGCCCCGGCGCCCTACGAGTCGCGCGACGCCTATGCCGAGGCCTCGGGCGAGGCCATCATGAAGCTGATCGCCCGCAACCTCAGGCCGCGCGACATCGTCACCCGGCGCTCGCTGGAGAACGCCGCCATGGTGGTGGCCGCCTCGGGCGGCTCGACCAATGCCGGGCTGCACCTGCCGGCGATCGCGCACGAGGCCGGCATCGACTTCGACCTGCACGATGTCTGCGCCATCTTCAAGAAGACCCCCTATATCGGCGACCTCAAGCCGGGCGGCCGCTACGTCGCCAAGGACCTGTTCGAGGTCGGCGGCGTGCCGATCCTGATGAAGGCCCTGCTCGATGGCGGCTACCTGCACGGCGACTGCATCACGGTGACCGGCAAGACGATCGCCGAGAACCTCGCCGAGGTCGCCTTCCCGACCGACCAGGACGTCATCCGGCCGACCAGCAACCCGATCTCGCCGACCGGCGGCGTGGTCGGGCTGCGCGGCAACCTGGCGCCGCAGGGCGCCATCGTGAAGGTCGCCGGCATGAAGACGCTGCAGTTCACCGGCAAGGCGCGCTGCTTCGACTGCGAGGAGGACGCCTACGCCGCGGTCGAGCGCCGCGACTACCAGCCGGGCGAGGTCCTCGTCATCCGCTACGAGGGGCCGCGCGGCGGGCCGGGCATGCGCGAGATGCTGGCCACCACCGCCGCCATCTACGGCCAGGGCATGGGCGACCAGGTGGCGCTGATCACCGACGGCCGCTTCTCCGGTGCGACCCGCGGCTTCTGCATCGGCCATGTCGGGCCGGAGGCGGCGGTCGGCGGCCCGATCGGCCTGCTGCGCAACGGCGACGTGATCCGCATCGATGCGGCCAAGGGCACGCTCGAGGTCGATCTCAGCGACGCCGAGCTGGCCGAGCGCCGCAAGGCCTGGAAGCCGCGCCGCCACGACTACCAGTCGGGCGCGATCTGGCGCTACGCCCAGACCGTCGGCGACGCCGAGAAGGGCGCGGTGTGCCACCCCGGCGGCAAGGCCGAGACGCACGTCTTCGCCGACATCTGAGGCTAATCGAGGAGGCCAGCCATGACGGCTTTCGTCCTGAGCCCCTCTCCCGCGCGCGCGGGAGAGGGAGGGGCCCGCCCGCTAGGGCGGGAGGGTGAGGGTGGAGCGAGCCGCACGACCATCACCCCGACCCTCTCCGGCAGGCGGGAGAGGGGGCGTCGTCTGGCTGGCTTCGTTGCGCTTCTCCTCGCCCTGGTCACCCTGTCCGGCTGCGGCGTCAACGAGATCCCGACCCTGGACGAGCAGGTCAAGGCGGCCTGGGCGCAGGTGCAGAACCAGTACCAGCGGCGCGCCGACCTGATCCCGAACCTGGTCGCCACGGTGAAGGGCTACGCCCAGCACGAGGAGCAGGTGCTGCGCGAGGTCACCGAGGCGCGCTCCAAGGTGGCGCAGATGCAGGTGCCGCCCGACATCCTGACCAACCCGGCGGCGTTCCAGGCCTTCCAGCAGAACCAGGGGCAGCTGACCCAGGCGCTGTCGCGGCTGATGGTGGTCAGCGAGCGCTACCCCGACCTCAAGGCGAACCAGAACTTCCTGTCGCTGCAGTCGCAGCTCGAGGGCACCGAGAACCGCATCTCGGTGGCGCGGCGCGACTACATCGAGACGGTGCGCCAGTACAACACCGTGCTGCGCACCATCCCCGGCCGCTGGATCGCCGCCATCCTCTATCCCGACGCGCAGGTGAAGGAGAGCTTCACCGCCGACCAGGGCGCCCAGGGCGCGCCGAAGGTGGATTTCGGCAACGGCTCGTGATCCGTCTCCACCTCATCCTGCTGCTGCTGGTCGGCGCGCTCGCCGGCACGCCGGCGCTCGGCGCCGTTCCCGACTACCCCGCGCTGACCGGCCGCGTCGTCGACAATGCCGGCCTGCTGTCGCGGACCGGGCGGGCCGCGCTCGAGGCCAAGCTGGCCGATTTCGAGCGGGCCCGCTCGACTCAGGTCGTCGTCGCGACGGTGCCGACCCTGCAGGGCTATGCGATCGAGGAGTACGCCAACGGCCTGTTCAGGGCCTGGGGCATCGGCCAGCGCGGCACCAACAATGGCGCGCTGCTGCTGGTGGCGCCGAAGGAGCGGGAGGTCAAGATCGAGGTCGGCTACGGCCTCGAGGGCACGCTGACCGACGCGCTGAGCAGCGCCATCATCCAGCAGCGCATCCTGCCGCAGTTCCGCGCCGGCGGCTACGAGGCGGGGATCTTCGCGGGCGTCGACGGCATCCTCGCGGTGCTCGATCCGACCTACAAGCCGAGCGAGCGGGTCATCACCCAGCAGGTGCCGGCCAGCGAGGGCGACCAGGGCTCGTTCCTGCCCTTCGTCATCGTCGCCATCTGGGTCATCGCCTTGCTCTTCCTCAGCCGCTACCGCCGCCATCGCGGCTATGGCGGGTTCGGCGGCGGGTTCGGCGGGGGCTGGGGGCGCGGCGGCGGCTGGAGCAGCGGCGGCGGCGGCAGTTCCGGGGGCGGCAGCTCCGGGGGCGGCTTCTCGGGCGGCGGCTTCTCCGGCGGCGGCGGCTCCTCGGGTGGCGGCGGCGCCACCGGGCGCTGGTAGCCCCATGGCCTTCATCGACAGCGACGGCCGCAAGCGCATCGAGGATGCGATCCGCGCCGCCGAGGCGAAGACCGGCGGCGAGCTCGTCACGGTGATCGCGCAGCGCTGCGACACCTACCTGTTCCTGCCGATCCTCTATGCCAGCGTGCTGGCGATGACCATCCCGCCGGTGCTGTTCGCGCTGCGGCTGGAGACGCGCGCGCTGCCGCTGTTCCTCATCCAGATCGCGGTCTTCGCCACGCTCTCGCTGCTCTTCCTGTGGACGCCGGTCACCATGGCGCTGGTGCCGCGCGCGGTGAAGCTGCAGCGCGCCGCCCGGCTCGCCCGCGAGCAGTTCTATGCCCGCGGCCTGCACGAGACGGCCGAGCGCCACGGCGTGCTGCTGTTCGTCGCGGTGGCCGAGCGCTATGTCGAGATCATCGCCGACCGCGGCATCCATGCCCGGGTGCCGGAAGGCGCCTGGGACGGCATCGTGGCGGAGTTCACCACCCGGGTCCGCGCCGGGCGCATCGCCGAGGGCTTCGTCGCGGCGGTCGCCGGCTGCGGCGAGCTGCTGGCCGAGCATTTTCCGCGGCAGCCGGACGACAAGGACGAGCTCACCAACCGGCTGATCGAGATCTGACGGTCATGGCCCGGATCGCCATCGGCGGGTTCCAGCACGAGACGAACAGCTTCGCGCCGACGCCGGCGCGGCTCGCGGACTTCGTGGCGCCCGACGCCTGGCCCGGGCTGGTGCGCGGGCCCGAGCTGCTGCCGGCGATCGCCGGCATCAACCTGCCGGCGGCGGGCTTCGCCGAGGCGGCCGCGGCTGCCGGGCACGAGCTGGTGCCGCTGCTCTGGTGCTCGGCCTCGCCGCTCGGCCTGGTCGAGGCGGACGCCTACGAGACGATCGCCGGCTGGCTGCTCGAGGCGATCCGGGCGGCCGGCCGGCTCGACGCGATCTATCTCGACCTGCATGGCGCCATGGTGGCCGCGCATCTCGAGGACGGCGAGGGCGAGCTGCTGCGCCGGATCCGCGCGCTGGTCGGCCCCGACCTGCCGCTGGTCGCCAGCCTCGACCTGCACGCCAACGTCACCGCGGCGATGGTCGAGCATGCGACGCTGCTGGTCGCCTATCGCACCTACCCGCATGTCGACATGGCCGAGACCGGCGCCCGGGCGGCCCGCGCGCTGCCCCCGCTGCTGGCCGGCGCGCGGCCGGCCAAGGCCTTCCGCAAGCTCGACTTCCTGGTGCCGCTGCCCTGGCAGTGCACGATGATCGCGCCGGGGGCAGGGCTCTATGGCGGCCTCGCCGCGCGCGAGACGGCGGGCGGCGAGCTGCTCGGCCTGTCGCTGGCGATGGGTTTCCCGCAGGCCGACATCGCGGAGTGCGGCCCGTCGGTGCTGGCCTACGGCAGCACGAAGGCGGCGGCCGACGCCGCGGCCGCGGCACTGGCGGCCGAGCTCGCCGCCGCCGAGCCCGCTTTCGCCGGACGCATCTGGTCGCCCGACGAGGCGGTTGCCGAGGCGATGCGCCAGGCGGCGGCTGGCGGCCGGCCGGTGGTGCTGGCGGATACGCAGGACAATCCAGGTGCCGGCTGCGACTCCGACACCATGGCGGTCACCGAGGCGCTGGTCCGGCACGGCGCCCGCGGCGCCCTCTCCGGCCTGATCTGCGATCCCGCCGCCGCGGCGGCGGCGCACGAGGCGGGGGAGGGGACCGAACTCGCGCTCGCGCTCGGCGGCCGCTCGCCGGTGCCGGACAGCCGGCCGCTCCAGGCGCGCTTCCGCGTCGTGCGCCTGGGCGACGGCGCCTTCACCGGCGAGGGCCCGTTCTACAAGGGAGCCCGCATGCAGCTCGGGCCGATGGCCCTGCTCGAGACCGGCGGGGTGCGGATCGCCGTCTCCAGCCGCAAGCAGCAGGCCGCCGACCAGGCGATGTTCCGCCATCTCGGCGCCGACCCGGCCCGCCATCCCATCCTGGCACTGAAGAGCTCGGTGCATTTCCGCGCCGACTTCGAGCCGATCGCCGGCGCCATCCTGATCGTCGCAGCCCCGGGCGCCAGCCCGGTCGACCACCGCCGGCTCGCCTATCGCAGGCTGCGGCCGGGCGTGCGGCTGATGCCGGCTGCGGCCGGCTAGCGCCGGTCGCGCTCGCGCGGCGGCGGCAGGTGCAGCACGCGCGAGAACAGGAAGAGCCGCCAGACCTCGTTGAGGAAGCTGCCCTCGTCGGTCCTGCGGGGAATCCGCGCGGGAGGCTGTCGCATGGGGGTCAATCCAGGACGGGGCATTGCGGGAGCGGGCACGCCGCGTCGTCGCACAGCCGGCAGATGTGGTCGGCGGAACGGCGGCCGGCGCTGGTCCGGGCCAGCAGCTTTTCGAGCAGCGGCACCAGCGCGCCGCGCTCGCCGGCATCGAGGCCGTGCAGCGCCTCGTCGAGCACGCGGCGCCGCTCGGCGAGAACGGCCGCGACCGCGGTGGCGCCGGCCGGCGTCAGCCGCAGCGCCACGCTGCGCTGATCCGGGCCCGCGGCACGCTCGACCAGCCGGTCGGCGACCAGCCGGTCGACCAGGCGCACGGTCCCGGAGTGGGAGAGCTGCAGGATCGTCCGCAGCCGCTCGATCGAGAGGCCGGGATAGTTGTGGATGCAGACCAGCGCCGCCGGCGCGGCGGCGCCGTGCCGTGCCCCGTGCTCGGTGGCCGCGGTCATCGCGTCGGTCAGGGCGAGGGCAAGGGCGCCGAGAAGATTGCCGGTGCGAGCGTCGGACATGGGACCAATATATGCATGTAGCACACAGATGTCAAGGCACGACCGCCCGCCTCCGGAGATGACGGAAACCGGCGCACCGCCTATAGTGGCAATGCGATCCTGCGGTCGCTGGCCGGGTGAAGGATTGTCCTCGGAGCGACCGATCCGATGTCGCTCACCCGCGGGACATGGGGTGGATCGCTCCGATTCCATTGTTTGTCAGGCGAGGGGCCGCCCATCCGTGGCTGAGGAGACGTTCACGGCGCTGGAGCGCGACGGCTGGGACCGTAACGCCGCCGACTACGACCGCTGGACGCTGCACTGGACGAGCCAGGCCTTCGGCCCGCTGCTCGACGGCCTGGGCGATGTGCGGGGCAAGCGCCTGCTCGACGTCGCCTCGGGGACGGGGCATCTCGCCAGGGCGGCCGCGGAGCGCGGCGCGGCAGCGGAAGGGATCGACATCGCGCCGTCGATGGTGGCGCGGGCCAGCCGCGACTTTCCGGGGATCGCCTTCCGCGTCGGCAGTGCCGAGGCGCTGCCCTATGCCGATGCCAGCTTCGATGCCGTGACCTGCTGCTTCGGCCTGCTCCATATGGAGCGGCCGGAGGCCGTGCTGGCCGAGTTCCACCGCGTGCTGCGGCCGGGCGGCCGGTTCGCCTACGCCGTCTGGCACGGGCCGGAGCAGGGCGGGGCGCTGTTCGACCTCTTCCTGTCGACCTTCCGCGAGCTCGCCGACCTGGACGTCGGCCTGCCGCCGGCGCCGCCCTTCTTTCAGTTCGCCGACCCCGCCGCCCGCGACCGGCTGCTGCACGAGGCGGGGTTCGCGGAGGTCACGGGCCGCGACCTCACCTTCACCTGGCGGGCCCGCCGGCCGGAGGATCTCGTGCTGATGCTCAAGGAGGGCATGGTGCGCAACCGCATGCTGTTCGACCGCCAGGCGCCGGCCGTGCAGCAGCGGATCCTGGCGACGCTGGTCGAGCGGGGCGGCGCCTTCATGTGCGGCAGCGGCATCGAGATCCCGACCGCCGCCCATCTCGCGACGGCGTCGAAGCCGGCGGGGTAGGGGGCGCTAGACCGCCAGCTCGCACCACACCGGGGTGTGGTCGGAGGGGCGCTCGCGGCCGCGCGGGCCGCGGTCGATGCCGGCGTCGGCGAGGCGGTCCGCCGCCTGTGGCGACAGCAGCAGGTGGTCGATGCGCAGCCCCTCGTCGCGCTGCCAGCGCCCGGCCTGGTAGTCCCAGAAGCTGTAGAAGTGCGGCTGCGGGTGGATCGCCCGGATCGCATCGGTGTAGCCGAGGTTGATCAGCGAGCGGAACTCGCGCCGCGTCTCCAGCCGGCACAGCGCGTCGTCGCGCCAGCCGGTCGGGTCGTAGACGTCGTCGTCGGTCGGGCAGACATTGTAGTCGCCGCCCAGCACCACCGGCTCCTCATGGGCCAGCAGTTCCTCGGCGTGGCGGCGCAGCCGGCGCATCCAGCCGAGCTTGTAGGGGTACTTCTCGCTGTCGACCGGGTTGCCGTTGGGCAGGTAGAGCGAGGCGACCCGCACCACCGGCCGGGCGGCACCGTTCTCGGCCGGCGGCTCGACCAGCACCTCGATGTAGCGCGCCTGAGGATCGCCCTCGTCGCCCGGCAGCGCCGTGCGCTCGACCGTCATCGGGTGGCGGCTGAGCAGGGCCACGCCGTTGTAGCTCTTCTGGCCGACCGCCACGAGGTTGTAGCCGAGATCCTCGATCTCCAGCCGCGGCACGTCGTCGGTCAGGCACTTGATCTCCTGCAGCAGCACGACGTCGGGATGCGCGCTGCGCAGCCAGTCCAGCACCGCGCCGATGCGGGTCTTCAGCGAGTTGACGTTCCAGGTGGCGATGCGCAAGGCGGCGCCTCAGGCGGCGAAGGAGTTGCCGCAGCCGCAGGACGCGGTCGCGTTGGGATTGCGCACCTGGAAGGCGGAGCCGGCGAGGTCCTCGACGAAGTCGATCTCGGCGCCCTTCAGCAGGTCGAGCGAGACGTCGTCGACCACCACGGTGACGCCATCGCGGCCGAAGGTCCGGTCCTCCTCCAGCCGGGTGTCGTCGAACGAGAAGTTGTACTGGAAGCCGGAGCAGCCGCCGCCGGTGACCGCGACGCGGAACATCAGGTCCTGGCCCGCCTCGGCCGCGATCAGCTCCGCCAGGCGCCGGGCGGCGCTCTCGGTGATGGTGATGCTGCGCTCGGGATCGCTCATCTCTCTCTCCATGCCGGTCTCTGTTCATGCCGGCCCGCGGAACGGTCCTGCCTAATCTAGTCATTCCGCTCGCCTTGACCAAGGCCGGCCGTCGCCTTGACCAAGGCGGACCAGCCACCGCGAAGGTGCGCCGCCTCGACCCCGGCGGCGGCGCTGTCCCGCCGTGTCGCTTTCCCTTACTGTCCGCCCATGCCGGAGTTCCCGCCGCGACAGCCCTATGCCTGCGATCCCGACCGCTCGCTCGGACGGCTGGTCGCCGAGCCGCCGAGCCCGACCCGCACCGAGTTCCAGCGCGACCGCGACCGCATCATCCACAGCACGGCCTTCCGCCGGCTGAAGTACAAGACCCAGGTCTTCGTCTTCCACGAGGGCGACCACTACCGTACCCGCCTGACCCACAGCATCGAGGTCGCCCAGATCGCCCGCTCGCTGGCGCGCTCGCTCGGGCTCGACGAGGACCTCGCCGAGGCGATCGCGCTGGCGCACGACCTCGGCCATCCGCCCTTCGGCCATGCCGGGGAGGAGGCGCTTGCGGCCGCCATGGCCGGGCGCGGCGGCTTCGACCACAACGAGCAGACCTTCCGGGTGCTGACCCAGCTCGAGCGGCGCTATGCCGCCTTCGACGGGCTCAACCTGACCTGGGAATGCCTGGAGGGCATCGCCAAGCACAACGGCCCGCTGACCGGGCCGGACGCCGGGATCAAGGCGCGCGCCCACGGCGTGCCACCCACCATCGCCGCCTACAGCGCCTCCTGCCGCGACCTCCGGCTCGAGGGCTGGCCGGCCGCCGAGGCGCAGGTCGCGGCGGTCGCCGACGACATCGCCTACAACAACCACGACATCGACGACGGGCTGCGGGCCGGGCTCTTCAGCGTCGCCGACCTGGCGCCGCTGCCGCTGGTCGGGCCGGTCTTCGCCGAGGTCGAGGCGCGCCATCCCGGGCTCGATCCCGGCCGGCTGATCCACGAGGCGGTGCGCCGGCTGATCGACCGCATGGTCGCCGACGTGCTGGCCGAGACGCGCCGCCGCCTCGCCGCGCCGGCGCCTGCCGGGCCGGACGCAGTGCGGGCGGCGAGGGCCGCCGTGGTGGGCTTCTCGGCCGCCATGGCCGACAGCGACCGGGCTCTCAAACAATTCCTGTTCAAGCGGATGTATCGCCACTACAAGGTCAACCGGATGACCGGCAAGGCGCGCCGCGTGGTCGGCGAGCTGTTCCAGCTCTATGTCGAGGACCCGGACCGGCTGCCGACCG
Source organism: Dongiaceae bacterium (assembly GCA_046349435.1). GTDB lineage: Bacteria > Pseudomonadota > Alphaproteobacteria > Dongiales > Dongiaceae > JAXMCI01. The sequence goes on from JAXMCI010000019.1 coordinate 88,822, forward strand.
AGTGGTATGCCATGACGGACGGAGCCGGGACCGCCGGGACCGCGCGCGTCGTGGCCGACTACATCGCCGGCATGACCGACCGCTTCGCGCTCGACGAGCACCGCCGCCTCTTCGACCCCTATCTGTGACCTGCCGCCTGGGCCGCCGATGAACGTCTTCAAGCACTTCCGCGCCGCCGTGGTCGCCGCCGTCGAGGCCGCCCAGGCCGCCGGCGAGCTTCCCGCCGGCCTCGATCTCGCCCGGGTCGCCGTCGAGCCGCCGCGCGAGGCCGGGCATGGCGACCTCGCGACCAACGTGGCGATGGTCCTGGCCAAGCCGGCCGGAACCAATCCGCGGGCGCTGGCCGAGGCGCTGCGGCCCCGGCTGGCGGCGCTGCCCGAGGTGACCGCCGTCGAGATCGCCGGCCCGGGCTTCATCAACCTCCGGCTGGCCGACGCCTTCTGGCGCGAGCGGCTGCGCGACATCCTGAGGGCCGGCGTGGAGTACGGCGCCTCGGATCTCGGCGCCGGCAGCCCCGTCAACGTCGAGTACGTCTCGGCCAACCCGACCGGGCCGCTGCACGTCGCCCATGCCCGCGGCGCGGTGTTCGGCGACGCGCTCGCCGCGCTGCTCGCCAAGGCCGGCTACCGAGTCACCCGCGAGTACTACATCAACGATGCCGGCGGCCAGGTCGACACGCTGGCCCGCTCCGTCTACCTGCGCTACCGCGAGGCGCTCGGCGAGGGCGAGGCGGTGATCCCCGAGGGCTTCTACCCCGGCGACTACCTGAAGCCGGTCGGCGCGGCGCTGGCGGCCCGCGACGGGCGGCGCTGGCTCGACCAGCCCGAATCGGCGTGGCTGGCGCCGATCCGCGGCTTCGCCATCGATACGATGCTGGTGCTGATCCGCGACGACCTGGCGGCGCTCGGCGTCGAGCAGGAGCGCTTCAGCTCGGAGCGCGCCCTGGTCGAGGCGGGCGGCGTCGAGGCGGCGCTGGAGACCCTGCAGGCGCGCGGGCTGATCTACACCGGGGTGCTCGAGCCGCCCAAGGGCAAGCCGGTCGAGGACTGGGAGCCGCGGCCGCAGACTCTGTTCAAGGCCAGCGACTTCGGCGACGACGTCGACCGGCCGCTGAAGAAGTCGGACGGCAGCTGGACCTACTTCGCCGCCGACATCGCCTACCATCTCGACAAGATCCGGCGCGGCTGCAACCTGCTGATCGACGTCTGGGGTGCCGACCACGGCGGCTACGTCAAGCGGATGCAGGCGGCGGTCACCGCGATCAGCGCCGGGCAGGCCTCGCTCGACGTCAAGATCACCCAGCTGGTGAAGCTGCTGCGCGGCGGCCAGCCGGTTAAAATGTCGAAGCGGGCCGGCACCTTCGTGACCTTGCGTGAGGTCGTGGATGAAGTCGGCCGCGGGGTCGTGCGCTTCATCATGCTGACCCGCAAAAACGACGCGCCGCTCGATTTCGACCTGGAGAAGGTGCTCGAGCAATCGCGCGACAACCCGGTCTTCTACGTCCAGTACGCCCATGCCCGGGCGCGCTCGGTGCTGCGCCACGCCGCGGCCGAGCCGGCCGGCGGCGACCTGTCGCCGGCGGCACTGGCCGAGGCCCCCCTCGGTTGCTTGACCGACCCCGCCGAGATTGGTTTGATCAAGCTGATGGCGGGATGGCCGCGACTCGTCGAGACGGCGGCGGAGGCCCACGAGCCGCATCGGGTGGCCTTCTATCTCTACGACCTGGCTTCGGCCTTTCACGCCCTCTGGAACCGGGGAAACACCGAGGCGAGCCTGAGATTCCTGCAGCCCGAGGACCGGGCCACGACGATCGCGCGCCTGGCGCTGGTGCAGTCGCTGGCCATCGTCATCGCATCGGGACTGGGGATCATCGGGGTCGAACCAGTGGAGGAGATGCGGTAATGCCGCCCGAGGTCCCGCGACCCGACGATGTCGGGGCTGCTCTTGCCGCCTTCGAGGCGCGACGCGGCGAGGGGGCCGCCCGCGCCGCCCAGGCTGCCGCTCGCGCGCCGCGCACCGACCTTCTCGAGGGCGTCGAGCCCGCCCCGGACATCCCGCCGCCGCCGGCTCCGCGCCCGCGGCTGGCCGCCGAGCGGCGCGAGCGGCCGCAGCGCGCCCGCGGCGGCATCCGCGTCCTGCCGGTCGCCGCCGTGCTGGCGGCGCTGCTCGTCGTCGGCGGCGTCGTCTGGTGGGTCTACCGGTCGACGCTCGGCGAGCCGGCGAGCGACGGCGCGAACGTCCCGGTGGTCGCGGCGGAGCAGGGGCCCGACAAGGTCCGCCCGAAGGCCGAGGGCGGCATGGACGTCCCGGACCAGGACAAGCTGATCTACAACCAGATCGCCGGCCAGAGCGCGCCGCCGCAGGTCGAGCACCTGCTGCCGCCACCCGAGGCGCCGGCCGCGCCGCCGGCGCCCGCGCCGGCCACGGCAGCGGCGCCGGCCAGCGCCCCGGCGGCAGCACCCGCCGCCGGGGCGGCCCAGACCGCCCCGCCGAGGCGCCGCCGGCCGTCACCGACACCGCCCCGGCGTCCGACTCCGTGCCGACCCCCGCCCAGTCGATCGCCGCGGTGCCGCTGGCCGAGCCGCCGCCGCCGTCCGACATGCCCGAGCTGCAGCCGGTGGAGGCACCGGCGCCGGACCGAGCACCCGCGGCGCAGCCGGAGACCGCATCCGCCGCAGTCGTGGAGGCGCCGGCCCCAGCCCAGCCGCCCGCCGCCGATGCCGGCGCGCCGCCGAGCGTCGCGGCGCCCGAGCCGGCGCAAGCCACGGCGCCGACTGCCGCGGCACCCGCGCCGGCCGAGGCCGCCGTGGTCCCGGCACCCGAGCCGGCACCCGCCGTGGCCGCTGCGCCCGCGCCTGCGGCCGAGCCGGCACCCGCGCCGGCACCCACCGTGGCCGCTGCGCCCGAGCCGGCACCGCCGCCGGCCGAGGCCCCGCAGCCGACGGCCCCCGTCGCGGCAGCGCCGGCCTCGCCGCCAGCCGCGGCACCCGAACCCGCACCGCAGCAGGCGATGGCGCCCGAGGCTCGACGCAGCCGGCCGCACCGCGCCGCCGGCCGCCGCCGAAGCGGCCGCGCCCGTGGCCGAGGCCCCCGCGCCGGCCCCGGCCCCAGCTCCGGCACCGTCTCCCGCCGCGCCCGCGCCACCGGTCGCGAGCGACGCGGCGCCCGCCGAGCCGGCGGGCGACTCGTCGGTCGCCGAGATTCCCGAGGTCACCCCGGGGGAGCCGCAGGGGCGGCTGCCGCCGCTGCCCGCCCCGAAGCCCAACCTGGACGGAACCGCCAGACCCGTGCTGGCGGCGGCGCCGGCGGCGGCGCCCAAGCCCGCCGTCGCACCCGCCGCTCCGGTGAAGCCGGCCGTGGCGACCGCGCCCGCTGCGGACAAGCCGGCCGCCGGCAAGGTCTACCGCGTGCAGCTCGGGGCGATGAAGTCGGTCGGCCTGGCGAAGGCCGAGTGGGACAAGCTGCAGGGCCAGTACGGCAGCGTCCTGGGCGGCCTGAAGCTCACCGTGCAGCGGGCCGACCTCGGCAAGAAGGGCATCTACTACCGGGTCCAGGCCGGGCCGCTGGCCGACGCCGCCGCGGCGCAGAAGATCTGCGCCGACCTCAAGCAGCAGAACCAGCAATGCCTGGTGGTGCGGCCGTGACCCGGCAACCCCGGTGAGGCCCGCGGCGGCCATCCTCGGCTGCCACGGGACGGAGCTGACGGCGGCGGAGCGGCGCTTCTACCGCAGCGTCGACCCGCTCGGCTTCATCCTGTTCGCGCGCAACGTCGCCGACCCGGCGCAGCTGCGTGCCCTGGTGGCCGACCTGCGCGAGTCCGTCGGGCGCGCCGACGCCCCCGTGCTGGTCGACCAGGAGGGCGGGCGGGTGGCCCGGATGCGGCCGCCGCACTGGCCCGCCAGACCCGCCGCCGGCAAGCTGGGCGAGCTGCATGCGCGCCGCGGCCCGGAGGCGGCCTGCGCCGCGGCCCGGCTCGACGGACGGCTGATCGCCGCCGACGTCGCCGAGGTCGGCATCGATGTGCTCTGCGCCCCGGTCCTTGATCTTCGCGTCCCGGGTGCCCATGAGATAGTCGTCGGCGATCGGTCCTTCGCCTCCGACCCGGCCATCGTCGGCGCGCTTGCCGGCAGCTTCATCGACGGCGTGACGGCGGGTGGCGTGATCCCGATGCTCAAGCACATGCCCGGCCATGGCCGCGCCGTGGTGGACAGCCACCACGAGCTGCCGGTGGTGGACGCGCCGCTCTCGGTCCTGGCGGAGAGCGACTTCCTGCCGTTCCGCCAGCATGCCCGCCGCCGCATCTGGGGGATCACCTGCCATATCGTCTTCCGCGCGCTCGATCCGCAGCGCCCGGCGACGCTGTCGCGCACGGTGATCGGCGGGGCGATCCGCGGCGCCATCGGCTTCGACGGGCTGCTGCTCACCGACGATCTCTCGATGAAGGCGCTCGGCGGCACCTACACGGAGCGGACCCGCCGCGCGCTCGATGCCGGGATCGATGTCGCGCTGCACTGCAACGGCGATCCCGAGGAGATGCGCGGCGTCGCCGATGGCCTCCGGCCGCTCTCCGACGCGGCGATGGCGCGCATCGCGCGCTCCCGGCCGGCGCCGGCCGAGCCCTGCGACCGGGCCGCGCTGCAGGCCGAGCTCGACCGCCTGCTGGCGGCGTAAATAGGGCAGCATGGCAGACGATACGCTCTTCAGCGCGATCCAGACCCTTGCCGTCATCGCTCTGCCGACACTGCTGGCGATCACTTGCCACGAGGCGGCGCACGGGATCGTTGCCTATTGGCTGGGCGACGATACCGCCTACCGCCAAGGGCGAGTCACCCTCAACCCGGTACGGCATATCGATCCGTTCGGGTCGATCCTGATGCCGCTCATGCTCTACTTCGCCGCGCAGGGCTCGATGCTGTTCGGCTATGCCAAGCCCGTCCCGATCAACGCGAGCCGCATGCGTCACCCACGCCGTGACATGGTGCTGGTTGCGCTGGCGGGACCTGGCATGAACCTGCTGTTGGCCACGATCTCGGCGGCGCTCGGCTTCGCGGAACCCTGGATTCCGAGCCTTGCGCACGATTGGGTGGGGGGTGCGCTGTGGTGGTCCCTGCATTTCAACCTGGTGATTGCCCTCTTCAATCTGCTGCCCGTGCCACCCCTCGATGGCAGCCACCTCGTGGTCAGCGTTCTGCCCCGTTCTCTCGCCATCCGTTATTCAAAGCTCGGGCGATACGGTATCCTGGTGGTGCTGCTGGTTTTCTTCGTCCTGCCGCAGGCCGGCAATCTGATCGGAGTGTCGATCAACCCCTTTGCCTGGCTGGTCCTGGGGCCGGCGGAGTGGCTCGCTGATGGAATCGTTCGCATATTCGGGCTGAGCTGACGGCGCGCGATGAGCGAGACCGAGAGCTTCGAGGCGGACGCGCCGCAGGACGTGGTCAGCGACGCCCAGTTCGTGCTCGACCTCGACGGCTACGAGGGGCCGATCGACGTTCTGCTGAACCTCGCCCGCGACCAGAAGGTCGACCTCACCAGGATCTCGATCCTCGACCTCGCCGACCAGTACCTCGCCTTCGTCTCGCGGGCCCGCCGGCTGCGACTGGAGCTGGCCGCCGACTACCTCGTGATGGCGGCCTGGCTCGCCTATCTCAAGTCGCGGCTGCTGCTGCCCGAGCCCGAGGGCGAGGCCGAGCCGACCGGCGCCGAGCTCGCCGCCGCGCTTGCCTTCCAGCTGCAGCGGCTGGAGGCGATGCAGAAGGCGGGCAAGGCGCTGCTGGAGCGCGCCCAGCTCGGCCGCGACGTCTTCGCGCGGGGCGCGCCCGAGGGCGTCACGGTGGTCACCCGGGCGGTCTACAAGCTCTCGCTCTACGAGCTGCTGAAGGCCTATGGCGAGCAGGTCGACCGGCGCCAGCCCGGCCAGCTGCGCATCCTGCCCAACGACCTCTACTCGATGGACGACGCGCTGCACCGGCTGCGCGGCATGCTCGGCCAGTCGCCCGACTGGCACAGCCTGTTCCACTATCTGCCGCCCGACATGCGCGACGGGCTGCGGCGGCGCGCGGCGCTTGCCGCCACCTTCGCGGCCACGCTGGAGCTGGTCCGCTCCGGTCGCGCCGAGCTGCGCCAGGACGGCACCTTCGGACCGATCTTCCTGCGCGCCGCGCCGGCGCCGACCGAGGCCCCATGAGCGAAGAAGTACCGAGCCAAGCCCAGCCGGGCGAGGAGCAGCCGGACGAAGAACGGCTGGACGAAGCGCAGCCGGATGCAGCGCAGCCGGAAGAGGAGCGGCCGGAAGAGGGGGAGCCGGAGGGGGCGCATCCCGGCGAGGGCGGCTTCCGCGAGGATCACTTCCAGTCGCTGCGCCTGCTCGAGGCCATGCTGTTCGCCGCGTCCGAGCCGCTGGCCGCGGAGGCGCTGGCCAAGCGCCTGCCGCAGGGCGCGGTGGTCGGCGCGCTGCTCGAGGAGCTGGCCGGGCTCTACGGCAATCGCGGCGTCAACCTGGTGTGCCGCGATGGCCGCTGGGCCTTCCGGACCGCGCCCGACCTCGCTCACCTCCTGCAGATCGAGCGCGAGCTGCCGCGCAAGCTGTCGCGCGCCGCGGTCGAGACGCTGGCCATCATCGCCTACCACCAGCCGGTGACGCGGGCCGAGATCGAGGAGATCCGTGGCGTGGCGCTGTCCAAGGGCACGCTCGATTCGCTGCTCGAGGCGAGCTGGATCCGCCCCAAGGGCCGCCGGCGCACGCCCGGCCGGCCGGTGACCTGGGTGACCACCGAGGCCTTCTACGACCATTTCGGGCTGGAGGGGCGCGATGCGCTGCCCGGCATGGAGGAGTTGCGGGCCGCCGGCCTGCTCGAGACCCGCTCGGCCATCGCCGTGCTCGGCACCCAGGCGCTCGCCGCTGCGGGGGGTGTGGGCGCCGCCGAGGAGGAGGACGAGGGCGACGACGAGGAGGACTTCGACGAGGAGGCTCTCGCCCGCTCCGTCGAGGATGCCGTGCTCGAGGACGAGCCCGAGCCGCAGCCGGCGGAGACGCCGGAAACGTGACCGGATGCCGACAGGCCTTTTATCGGCCGGTCAAAGGCTTAAATAACAGGACTGGGCAAGCATGGATTGCGGGGCTGTGGGCTTTTTGCCATAGTCCGGCCGCGCGAGGCACGAGAGGAGACGTACGCAATGGGTAGCATGAGCATGTGGCACTGGCTGATCGTGCTGGCGGTCGTGTTGCTGCTGTTCGGCGGCGCCGGCAAGATCCCGCGGCTGATGAAGGACATGGGCCAGGGCATCAACGCCTTCAAAAAGGGCCTGAAGGAAGAGAAGGACAAGGAAGAGGACCTCACCGCGAACGGCGGCACGACCCCGATCTCGCAGCGCGACAAGGCTGCCGGCTGAGCCGGCGGGGATAACCTCCGGCAGGCAGTCTCCGGGGTCGAGGGATGTTCGATATCGGCTGGTCCGAGATGGCGATCATCGCGGTGGTCGCCCTGGTGGTGATCGGCCCGAAGGAGCTGCCCAACGCGCTGCGCACCGTGACGCAGTTCCTGCGCTATGCGCGCAAGATGGCGTCGGAGTTCCAGGGCGGGATCGACCAGATCGTTCGCGAAGCCGAGCTCGACGAGGCGCGGCGGACGATCCAGTCGGTGACCAGCATGGACATCAAGGGCGAGGTGGCCAAGGTGGTCGACCCGACCGGCGAGCTGCAGCGCACCATGAGCGAGCGGATCGAGGATGCGGCCTCGTCGCCGGCCGCGACGATCTCCGCGGTGCCAGGCGCAGCGACGGAGCCGTCCGGCGATGCCGCGGCGGCGCCGCCGGCGCCGTTCGCCGCGCAGGCGGAAACGGTGATGCCGACCGCCACGGCGAGCATCTCGGACGAGACGATGGCGGAACCGGTACCGAGCCGCCCCGCTGCAGTGCTGCCGCCCGAGCCGGTGGCGATCGCGCCTGAATCGGTGATGGCCGGCGGCGGCCCCGCGATCGACGACATGCCTTCGGGGCAGAAGGCCGGCTGAGCGGGATTTGGCGTGACCGACGATCCGGAAGAAGCCAAGAAGATGCCGCTGCTCGACCATCTGGTCGAGCTGCGGCAAAGGCTGGTCTATTCGAGCATCGCGCTGGTCGTCGCGTTCGCGATCTGCTGGGTCTTCCGCGACCGGATCTTCAACTTCCTGGCGCAGCCCCTGGCCGACATCCTGCTCAAGGAGACCGGCCGGCGCTTCATCTACACCGGCCTGACCGAGGTCTTCTTCACCGAGGTGAAGATCGCCCTGTTCGGGGCCGCCGTGCTCGCCTTCCCGATCTTCGCCAGCCAGATCTGGCTGTTCGTCGCGCCGGGGCTCTACAAGCACGAGCGCTCGGCCTTCCTGCCGTTCCTGATCGCCTCGCCGATCCTCTTCCTGGTCGGCTCGGCCTTCCTCTACTACGTCATGATGCCGCTCGCCTGGCGGTTCTTCCTGGGATTCCAGAATCCGGGCGGTCCCGAGACGCTGCCGGTGCAGCTCGAGGCCAGGGTCAGCGAGTATATCGGCCTCGTGATGAAGCTGATCCTCGCCTTCGGCATCTCCTTCCAGCTGCCGGTGCTGCTGACGCTGCTGGTGCGGGCCGGCCTGATCGGCACCGAATCGCTGGTCCGCAAGCGGCGCTACGCCATCGTCGGCGTCTTCATCTTCGCCGCCATCGTCACCCCGCCCGACCCGATCAGCCAGATCAGCCTGGCCATCCCGCTGCTGCTGCTCTACGAGGCCTCGATCCTGGCGGCGCGCCTGATCGAGCGGCAGCGCGCGCGGCGCGAGGCGCAGCAGGAGGCGGCGACGCGGGACGTGCTGCGCTCCTGAGGCGCCGCTCCGGCGCGAAGCGGCGGCCAGGCCATGGACGGCCTTCCGGCCAAGCCCTATAAACAGCGACCTTCCGAGACGGCCGGCCGATGCACGACCTGAGATCGATTCGCGATGATCCCGCCGCGTTCGACGCGGCGCTCACGCGCCGCGGCCTGGCGCCGCTGTCCGAGCGCGTGCTCGCGCTCGACGCCGGCCGCCGCGGCGCCCAGACTGCGCTCCAGGACCTGCAGCAGAAGCGCAACGAGGCATCGAAGCAGATCGGCATGGCGCGCCGCCAGCCCGACGGCGCGGTGCTGGCCGAGCGGCTGACCCAGGAGGTGGCCAGCCTGAAGGAGCAGATGGCCGAGACGGAGCGCAGCGAGGCGGCGCTCGCCGCCGAGCTCGACGCGCTGCTCGCGGCGCTGCCCAACCGGCCGGCCGCCGACGTGCCCGACGGGCCGGACGCCGCCAGCAATGTCGAGATCCGCCGCCACGGCGAGCCGCGCGCCTTCAACTTCGCGCCGAAGCAGCATTTCGAGCTCGGCGAGGCGCTCGGCCTGATGGACTTCGCCGCCGCCTCGGCGATCTCCGGCGCGCGCTTCGTCGTGCTGAAGGGGGCGCTGGCGCGGCTCGAGCGGGCGCTCGGCCAGCTGATGCTCGACCTCCACACCATGGAGTTCGGCTACACCGAGGTCTCGCCGCCGCTGCTGGTCCGCGATGCCGCGGTCTACGGCGTCGGCCAGCTGCCGAAGTTCGCCGAGGACCTGTTCCGCACCACCACCGGCCTGTGGCTGGTGCCGACCGCCGAGGTGCCGCTGACCAACCTCGGCCATGACCGCATCTTCGCCGCCGAGGAGCTGCCGCAGCGCTACACGGCCTTCACCCCGTGCTTCCGCTCCGAGGCGGGCGCGGCCGGCCGCGACACGCGCGGCATGATCCGGCAGCACCAGTTCGCCAAGGTCGAGCTGGTCTCGATCACCCGCCCCGAGCAGTCGGCGGCCGAGCACGAGCGGATGACGCGCTGCGCCGAGGCGGTGCTGCAGCGGCTCGGCCTGCCCTATCGTGTGATGGTGCTGTCGTCCGGCGACATGGGCTTCGCGTCGGAGAAGACCTACGACATCGAGGTCTGGCTGCCGGGGCAGGGCGCCTACCGCGAGATCTCGAGCTGCTCCAACTGCGGCGATTTCCAGGCCCGCCGGATGAAGGCGCGCTACCGCCCCGAGGGCGAGAAGGGGACCCGATTCGTGCACACGCTCAATGGTTCCGGCCTGGCGGTCGGCCGCACGCTGATCGCCGTGCTGGAGAACTACCAGGAAGTCGACGGCTCGATCGTCGTGCCGCCGGCGCTGCGGCCCTATCTCGGCGGCCTCGAGGTGATCCGCAATGCTTAAGGCGCCGCTCGACCTGTCGACCGCGCGGATCCTCGTCACCAACGACGACGGGATCAACGCGCCCGGCCTCAAGGTGCTGGAGAAGGTGGCGCGCAGCCTGTCGCGCGACGTCTGGGTGGTGGCGCCGGAGATCGAGCAGAGCGGGGCGGCGCACTCGCTGACCCTGCGCCGCCCGCTGCAGGTGCGCCGGCTCTCCGGCCGGCGCTACGCGGTCGACGGCACGCCGACCGACTGCGTGCTGGTCGCGGTCAACAAGCTGATCCCGCGCAAGGCCCCCGACCTCGTGCTCTCCGGCGTCAATCGCGGCGCCAATCTCGGCGAGGACATCACCTATTCCGGGACCATCGCGGCGGCGATGGAGGCGACGCTGCTCAGCATCCCGTCGATCGCGATGTCGCAGCTGCGCAGCGGCACCAACATTTCCTGGAGCGCGGCGGAGCACTGGGCGCCCGAGGTGGTCCGCCGGCTCGCCTCGGCGGCCTGGGGCGACGGCATCCTGATCAACGTCAACTTCCCGGCCATCCCGGCGGCCAAGGTCACCGGCATGCGGGTGGTGCGCCAGGGCCGGCGGGCCGGCAACATCGAGGTGGTCGAGGCGCGCGACCCGGTCGGCCGGCCCTATCTCTGGGTGGGCGACTTCTCCAGCGACGAATCGACCGAGCCCGACACCGACCTCGCGGCGACCTTCGAGGGCGCCATCTCGGTGACGCCGCTGCATCTCGACCTCACCCACGAACGGACCCTGCGGAGCCTCGCCAAGCTGTTCCCATGAGCCTCGCCGCCCGCAAGATCCGCCTCATCATGACGCTGCGCCGGTCCGGCATCACGGACACGGCGGTCCTGGGGGCGATCGAGCGGGTGCCGCGGGAGGCCTTCGTGCCGCCGCCCTTCCTCGACCAGGCCTATGAGGACCGCGCCCTGCCGATCGGGCTGGGGCAGACGCTGAGCCAGCCGCAGGTGGTGGCGCTGATGACCCAGGCGCTGCGGCTGCAGCCGCGCCACAAGGTGCTGGAGATCGGCACCGGCTCGGGCTACCAGGCCGCCGTGCTGTCGCGGCTCGCCCGCCGGGTCTACAGCATCGAGCGGCACCGGCCGCTGCTGCGCGAGGCGGAGCGGCGGCTGGTCGAGCTGCGCCTCTACAACGTGACGGCCAAGGCGGGCGACGGGCGGCTGGGCTGGCCGGGGCAGGCGCCGTTCGACCGCATCATCATCACCGCCGCCGCGCCGGAGATGCCGCAAGCGCTCTACGACCAGCTCGCGATCGGCGGTATCATGGTGCTGCCGGTCGGCGCCGACCACGGCGACCAGCGGCTGGTGCGGGTGACCCGGACCGCCGAGGGGCCGCTGCGCGAGGATCTCGGCGCGGTGCGCTTCGTGCCGCTGCGCACCGGGATTCCGAGCCAGGCGGAGGCCGCGGCCGAGGCGGCCGACGAGCCCGCCGTGCCGGACGAGCCGGACACGGCGCGGCTGGCCTGACCGGTGACCGGGCGTGGCGTGACGGGGGCGCTGATGCGTGCATTGCGGCCGATCCTGCTGACCGGGCTGGCCTTGTTCCTGCTCGCCGGCTGCAACATGAGCGGGCGGCCGAGCGGTGTCGCCGACGTGCCGCCGCCGGCCGCGCCGCCGGTCGAGCCGGTCGTGGCGCCAGCCGTCCCGTCGACCTACGTCGTGGCGCCGGGGGACAGCGTCTACGGCCTGGCCCGACGCTTCGGCGTCGACCGGCGCGAGCTGATCCGCACCAACAACCTGGTGCCGCCCTACAAGCTGCTGATCGGGCAGCGGCTGATCCTGCCGAGCCCAGCCGGCGCCGCGACCCAGAGCGCGAGCGCCGTGCCGCCGGCCCCGGCACCCGCCGCGGTTCCCTCGGCCGCCGCGCCGTCGGCCGCAGGCGAGCCGGCCCCCCCGCCGCCGCCGCCCACCGGGCACTCCGGCGTGACCGCCACGCCGCTGGCGCCGCCCCCCGGCGTCGCAGCCAAGCCGGCGCCCCCGGCCGCCGCCGCGGCAACGCCGACCGCCGCCTGCGCCGCGCGCCGACCGCCGGCGCCCCGGAGTCGCTGGCCAAGGCGGCACCGCCGGTGGAGACGAACCCGCCCGCCGTGCCGCCGCCGCCGGCCGCCGGCCAGGCGTCGGCCGAGGCGGCGGCAAAGCCGCCCGAGACTCCGCCCGAGACTGCGGCGGCGGCCAAGCCGGCCGAGGCGAAGCCCGCCGCCAGCGAGGCCAAGCCGGCGACGGCGGGCAAGTTCATGTGGCCGGTCGATGGCAAGGTGGTCGCCAAGTTCGGCAGCATCGCCAACGGGCTGCACAATGACGGCATCAACATCGCCGTCCCGGTCGGCACGCCGGTGCACGCCGCCGATGGCGGCGTGGTCGCCTATTCCGGCAACGAGCTGAAGGGCTTCGGCAACCTGCTGCTCATCCGCCATCCCAACGGCTGGATGAGCGCCTACGCCCATAACGAGACGCTGCTGGTCAAGCGCGGCGACACGGTCAAGCGCGGCCAGGTCATCGCCAAGGCCGGGGCGACCGGCAACGTCACCAGCCCGCAGCTCCATTTCGAGCTGCGGCACAACACCGAGGCGGTCGACCCGCAGGCCTATCTCGGCGCGAGCTGAGCCTCGTCGGCGGCCCGGCGGGCCGCCTCAGTCGAGCGGGCGGCCGAGCCGGCCGGCGAGATCCTGGATGTACTGCCAGGCGACCCGGCCGGAGCGCGAGCCGCGGGTCACCGACCACTCGTTGGCCTCGGCGCGCAGCTCGGCCACGGGCTTCTCGAGCCCGAAATGCCGGGCATAGCCCTCGACCATGGCGAAGTAGGTGTCCTGGTCGCAATTGTGGAAGCCGAGCCAGAGGCCGAAGCGGTCGGACAGCGACACCTTCTCCTCGACCACCTCGGCCGGGTTGATCGCCGTCGAGCGCTCGTTCTCGATCATCTCGCGCGGCATCAGGTGGCGCCGGTTGGAGGTGGCGTAGAACAGCACGTTGCCCGGCCGTCCCTCGACGCCGCCCTCCAGCACCGCCTTCAGCGACTTGTAGCTGGTGTCGCCGCCGTCGAAGGAGAGGTCGTCGCAGAACAGCAGGAAGCGGCGCCGCCGGCCGCGCAGCCGGCGGAGCAGGGCGGGCAGCGAGGCGAGGTCCTCGCGGTGGATCTCGATCAGCGCCAGCCCGGGCCCGCCCTCCGGCCCCGGCCGGGCCGAGACCTCGGCATGCACCGCCTTGACCAGCGAGCTCTTGCCGGTGCCGCGGGCGCCCCAGAGCAGCGCGTTGTTGGCCGGGAAGCCGGCGGCGAAGCGGCTGGTGTTGTCGAGCAGCTGGTCGCGCGCCCGATCGATGCCGCGCAGCAGGCCGAGCGGCACCCGGCTGACCCTGGCCACCGGCTCCAGCCATTCGCCCTCGGCATGCCAGACGAAGGCGTCGGCGGAGTCCGGATCGGCCGACGGCCGCAGCGGCGGGCCGGCGCGCTCCAGCGCGTCGGCGACGCGGCGCAGCAGGGCGAGGAGTTCGGTATCGCTCATGGGCAGACCGTCCGGCAGGGGGTGCGGAACCTAAGCGGAGCCTGCCGGAGGGGTCAATGCGCTGCGAGCGGGCGCCGTCACGGCGGCACGGCCGGCCGAGATCGCCCTTGGACAGGCTCAGGGCGAGGTTCGAGGGTGCGTCGCGCGATGCCCAAGGCTTCATCCTGGGCTTGTCGAAGGATGGGGCCCGGCACGGGGCCGCGGGAGGTCGACTTCGCCGTGGCATGGCGGTGGCGCAAGTCGTTGCAATTGACGGGAGGGCGGCTATAGTCCGCCGGCCGCGCGCCGGGCGCGGTTCTCGGAGAGGATTATGCTGATCTCGACGGCGTATGCGCAGGCGGCAGCCCCGGCGGCGACGGGTGGCGGCGGACTGGATATGCTCATCCCGTTCGTGCTGATCATCCCGATCTTCTACTTCCTCCTGATCCGCCCGCAGCAGAAGAAGATGAAGGACCACCGCGCCCTGATCTCCGGCGTCAAGCGCGGCGACCGGGTGGTGACGGGCGGCGGCATCATCGGCCAGGTCACCAAGGTGATCAGCGACAGCGAGCTCCAGGTCGAGGTCTCCGAAGGCGTCCGCGTGCGGGTGCTGCGCAGCTCGATCACCGAGGTGCTGTCGAAGACCGTGCCGGCCGAGCCCAAGGGCGAGCCGGCCGAGGCGGCCACCGAGAAGGACAAGAAGGACCGCTGACCGCCGCGCTCGGCGATCCCGCGGGCTGAACCGCCATGCTGCATTTTCCGCCCTGGAAGATCTGGTCCATCGTCGCGGTGCTGGTGCTCGGCACGATTTTCGCCCTGCCCAACCTGCTGACCCGCCAGCAGTCCGACGCGCTGCCCTCCTGGCTGCCGCACTCGCGGCTCAATCTCGGTCTCGACCTGCAGGGCGGCTCGCATCTGCTGTTCGAGGTCGGGGTCAACCAGCTGGTCCATGAGCGGCTGACCTCGGTGGTCGATTCCATCCGGGTCGAGCTGCGCAAGGCGAGCATCGGCTACACCGCGCTCGGCGTGCAGGACCAGAGCGCCGTGGTCAAGCTGCGCGACCCCTCGGCGGTCGACGCCGCCCGGCCGATCCTGCGGCAGATCGCCAACGGCAACCGGATGCAGCTCGACCTCGGCTCCGACGGCACCGCAACCTTCGTCTACAACAGCGACGAGCTGCGCGACCTGAAGAGCCACGCGGTCGACCAGTCGATCGAGATCGTGCGCCGCCGCATCGACCAGTTCGGCACCCAGGAGCCGACCATCCAGCGCCAGGGCGAGGACCGCATCCTGGTGCAGCTGCCGGGCGTGCGCGAGCCCGAGCGGGTCAAGCAGCTGATCGGCGAGACCGCGAAGATGACCTTCCGGCTGGTCGACGTGAACGTCTCGCCGGAGGCGGCCAAGGCCGGCCAGCTGCCGCCGACCGACGAGGTGCTGCCGAGCGCCGAGGATCCCGCCAAGGGCTATCCCAAGGACTACGTCGTCCAGAAGCGCGTCATGGTCAGCGGCGAGAACCTGGTCGACGCCCAGCCGAGCTTCCGCGAGGGCCTGCCGGTCGTCACCTTCAAGTTCGATTCGGTCGGCGCCAGGCGGTTCGGCGAGGCGACCCGCGAGAACGTCGGCAAGCCCTTCGCCATCGTGCTCGACAACAAGGTGATCAGCGCGCCGCGTATCCGCGAGGCGATCCTCGGCGGCAGCGGCGAGATCAGCGGCAGCTTCACCACCCAGTCGGCGCAGGACCTGGCGCTGCTGCTGCGGGCCGGCGCCCTGCCGGCGCCGCTGACGGTGATCGAGGAGCGCACGGTCGGCGCCGACCTCGGCGCCGACTCGATCGCCGCCGGCAAGCTCGCCTGCATCGTCGGCATCGTGCTGATCGTCATCGCGATGGTGCTGCTCTACGGCCTGTTCGGGCTGTTCGCCAACGTCGCGCTGGTCTTCAACGCCGTCCTGCTGATCGGCGGCCTGTCGATCTTCAACGCCACCCTGACCCTGCCCGGCATCGCCGGCATCGTGCTGACGCTGGGCATGGCGGTCGACGCCAACGTGCTGGTCTATGAGCGCATCCGCGAGGAGCTGCGCTCCGGCCGCAGCCCGGTCACCGCCATCGACCACGGCTACGGCGAGGCGATGCGCACCATCATCGACTCACACGTCACCACGCTGATCTCCTCGTTCCTGCTCTTCATGTTCGGCACCGGCACGATCAAGGGCTTCGGGCTGACGCTGACGGTCGGCATCGCGATCTCGCTGTTCACCGCCGTCATGGTCACCCGGATGATCACCGCGCTGTGGTTCAAGCGGACGCGGCCGAAGGAGCTGGTGATCTGATGCGCTTCCACCCGCTCCACCTCGTCCCGCCGGACACCAAGATCGACTTCATGCGATGGCACAAGCTCTGCTTCGTGTTCTCGCTGGTCATCACCATCGTCTCGGTGGCATCGATCGCCACCAGGGGCTTCAACTTCGGCATCGACTTCGCCGGCGGCATCCTGATCGAGGTCAAGGCACAAGCGCCGGCCGCCGATCTCGGCGCGATGCGGGCCAAGCTCGACAATCTCGGCCTCGGCGAGGTCGCGCTGCAGGAGTTCGGCAGCCCCGACACGGTGCTGGTCCGCATCCAGCGGCAGCAGGGGGACGAGGGCGCCCAGCAGCGCGCCGTCAGCGCCGTCAAGACCGCCCTCGGCAGCGGCTACGACTATAGGCGGACCGAGTTCGTCGGCCCCAAGGTCGGCAGCGAGCTGGTCCAGACCGCGCTCATCGCGGTCGGCCTGGCGCTGCTCGGCATCGCCCTCTACATCTGGTTCCGCTACGAATGGCAGTTCGGCGTCAACGCCATCGTCGCCACCTTCCACGACTGCATCACCGCGGCCGGGCTGTTCTCGCTGTTCCAGATCGAGTTCAACCTGACCACCGTCGCCGCCATCCTGACCATCGCCGGCTATTCGGTGAACGACACGGTGGTGGTCTACGACCGCATCCGCGCCGAGCTGCGCAAGTACAAGAAGATGCCGGTCCGCGACATCCTCAACCTGTCGATCAACAAGACGCTGTCCCGGACCACCGTCACCAGCGCGCTGACCCTGCTCTCCGTCGTCGCCCTCTACCTGTTCGGCGGCGAGGTGATCCGCGGCTTCGCCCTGGCGATGATCTGGGGCATCTGCATCGGCACCTACTCGACCATCTTCGTGGCCAGCCCGATGCTGATCTACATGCACCTGCGCCGGAACGCCGGCGACGCCAAGGCCGCGCCCGAGCCCGGGCTGCCGGCCGACGCGGGGCAAGCGGGCCAGTAGCGGCCGCGCGGCGGACGGCCATGGACGTCACGCCGCTGATCCCGTCCGGCCGGCAGGTCATCGAATCCTACGGCGACGGGCGCTTCCGCGTCAGCGGCGTGCTGTTCGAGGGCTCGGTCCTGATCTTCCCCGACCGCACCGAGAGCTGGGCGGTGAGCAGCGCCGCGGCGATCGACGCGGCCAGCCTCGATCCGGTGCGCGCCGCCGGCGCGGCCGGTGCCGTCGAGGTGCTGCTGCTCGGCTGCGGCGCGCGCATGGCGCTGGTCGGCGAGGCGCTGCGGCGGCCGCTGCGCCAGGCCGGCGTGGTTGTCGAGCCGATGGATACCGGCGCCGCCTGCCGGACCTACAACGTGCTGATGGCCGAAGGCCGCCGCGTCGCCGCCGCGCTGATCGCGGTGCCGTAGCCCGGCCCGGATGAGGTCAGCTGTCGACGACCTTCCAGGAGCCGTCGGCCTGGCGGCAGGCCGTGCCGGCCGAGCGCTGCAGCTGGCCGTCGCCGGCGATGGTCTGGCGGAACACCCGGCAGCGGAGGCCGTCGCCCGTCTGGTAGCTCCGCATCGGCATGACCGCGCCGGAATGCCCGCTCGACGGATTGGTCCAGCCCACCGGTGTGCCGTCCGGCGCGGTCTCCAGCGCGTGCTGCGCCGCGGCGTTGACCAGCATCCGGTCCTCCGGGTCGAGCGCGCCGCCAGGGGCGCCGCTGCCGAAGGCGGCCGGCTCGACGCCCGTCCCGGGCCGGCCGGCCGCCGGCTGCTGGCAGCCGGCCAGCGCGAAGGCCAGCACGCCCAATGCCATCGTCATGCCGGGTCCGTATCGCATCGCGGTCATCCTGCTCCCTCCGAACCGTGCCGTGCCCGGCGGTCCCGACCGAGGTCGATGGGAAACATCCTAGCCCGCGGCCGCGATCCTCGACAGGCCGCGGCGCGATGAGCGAGGCGCTGCCGGACATCGCCGCCGAGCTTCGCCGGCAGGACCACGACCGCTTCCTCACCGTGCTGTTCGCGCCGGCCGGGCGGCGGGACGCGCTGATCGCGCTCTACGCCTTCAACCTCGAGGTGGCGCGCGCCCGCGAGCGGGTCAGCCAGCCGCTGATCGGGCTGATGCGGCTGCAATGGTGGCGCGACAGCATCGCCGGGATCTACCAGGGCTCGCCGCGCCATCACGCCGTGGTGGAGCCGCTCGCCGCCGCGATCCGGGCGCACCGGCTGGAGCGCGGCCTGTTCGACCGGCTGATCGACGCACGCGAGGCCGACATGGACGAGCAGCCTCCGGCCAGCCTCGAGGCGCTCGAGGCCTATGCCTCGGCCACCTCCGGCGCGCTCGGGCGGCTGGCGGCCGGCATTCTCGCCGAGGGCGGAGTCACCGCAGCGGCGGGGGCGGCGGCCGACGCGGCCGGCACGGCCTTCGCGCTGGCCGGGCTGCTGCGGGCCGTGCCGTTCCATGCCCGGGAGCGGCGGCTCTACCTGCCGCAATCGGTGATCGACGCCACCGGGCTCGAGGTCGGTGCGCTGTTCGAGCTGCACGGCTCGCCGGCGCTGCGCGAGGCGTGCCGGACGGTGGCGGAACGGGCGGAGGCCCGGCTGGCGGAGGGACGGGCGGCCGCCCGCGGGCTGCCGCGGCGCCTGCTGCCGGCCCTGCTGCCCGCGGTGCTGGCGCGCCAGCACCTGCGCCGCCTCGCCCGGGCCGGCTACGACCCGTTCACGCGGCTGGTCCAGGAGCCGCCGCCCGGCCGCGCCTGGCGGCTGCTGGCGGCGAGCCTCGCCGGCCGGATCTGATCAGGCGGCCGCCTCGCGGCGGCCCAGCCAGCGGTCGAGATCGGCCAGCGCCCGGGCCGACAGCGCCGGCTTGCGCGCCAGCCGGCCCTTGCGGCCGCCGGCGGCGTCCGGGATCGGCGGGAACAGCCCGAAATTCACGTTCATCGGCTGGAAGGTGGCGGCGTCCGCGCCGCCGGTGATGTGGCGCAGCAACGCGCCCAGCGCCGTGGTCGGCGGCGGCGGCTCGACCGCCGCGCCGCTCCGCTCGGCCGCGGCGAAGCGTCCGGCCAGCAGCCCGATCGCCGCGCTCTCGACATAGCCCTCGACGCCGGTGACCTGGCCGGCGAAGCGCAGCCGCGGCTCGGCCTTGAGCCGCAGGGCGCCGTCGAGCAGGCGCGGGCTGTTGAGGAAGGTATTCCGGTGCAGCCCGCCGAGCCGGGCGAACTCGGCCCGCTCCAGGCCCGGGATGGTGCGGAAGATGCGCACCTGCTCGGCATGCTTCAGCTTGGTCTGGAAGCCCACCAGGTTGAACAGCGTGCCGAGCGCGTTGTCCTGGCGGAGCTGGACCACGGCGTGGGGCCGCCGGCCGGTATGCGGGTCGGTCAGCCCGACCGGCTTCATCGGCCCGAAGCGCAGCGTCTCCGGGCCGCGCGCCGCCATCACCTCGATCGGCAGGCAGCCCTCGAAATAGGGCGTGCTCGCCTCCCACTCCTTGAAGGAGGTCTTCTCGCCGGCGAGCAGCGCGGCGACGAAGGCCTCGTACCCCTCGCGGTCGAGCGCGCAGTTGATGTAGTCGGCGCCCCCGCCGCCCGGTCCCGCCTTGTCGTAGCGGGACTGGAACCAGGCCTTGTCGAGGTCGACGGTCTCGCGATGCACGATGGGCGCGATGGCGTCGAAGAAGGCCAGGGACTCCTCGCCGGTCAGCGCCGCGATCGCCGCGGCCAGCGCCGGGGAGGTGAGGGGGCCGGTCGCCAGGATCACGCTGTCCCAGCCGGCCGGCGGCAGGCCGGCGACCTCGCCGCGCTCCAGCCGGACCAGCGGCTCGGCGAGCAGCCGCTCGGTGACCGCGGCGGCGAAGCCGTCCCGGTCGACGGCGAGCGCGCCGCCGGCCGGCAGCTTGTGGGCGTCGGCGCAGGCCAGGATCAGCGAGCCGCAGCGCCGCATCTCCTCGTGCAGCAGGCCGACCGCGTTGCTCTGCGCGTCGTCGGAGCGGAAGGAGTTGGAGCAGACGAGCTCGGCCAGCCGGTCGGTGGCGTGCGCCTCGGTGCGGCGCAGCGGCCGCATCTCGTGCAGCACCACGGGGACGCCGGCGCGCGTCAGCTGCCAGGCCGCCTCGGCGCCGGCCAGCCCGCCACCGACGACATGCACGGTGCCGGCGGCCTCGTTCACGCGCCGGAGGGCTCCAGACCCTCGCTGCGCAGGGTGCGCTGCATCGCCGGCCGCTCGCCGACCAGCCGGACGAGATGGCCGATATTGGCGTGAGTCCAGCCGGGCTTGGCCATCTGACGGGACCAGCGCACCAGCATGTAGAGATAGAGGTCGGCGGCGCTGAACCGGCGGCCGAGCAGGTAGGGCCCGAGGGCGCCATCGATCTGTGCCCACATGCGGTCCAGCCGCTGCTCGGCGCTGTCCTTCAGCGCACGCTGCATGGCCGGGTCGGTCAGGTAGTTGTCGGGGTGCCACCACTGCATCAGGCACTCCTGCACCGTGTTGGTGAAATACACCAGCCACTGCAGGAACGCCGGGCGGTCATGCTCGCCCGGCGCCGGCATCAGCATCGCCTGCGGATGGCGCTCGCAGAGATGCAGCAGGATCGCCGCGGCCTCGTACATCACGAGCTCGCCGTCGACCAGGGTCGGGACCCGCGCATTGGGATTGAGCTTGAGGTAGTCCGGGTCGAACTGCCGGCCCTTGTCGATGTCGACCAGCACCAGCTCGTAGGGGGCGCCGACCTCCTCGAGGACGGCGTGCGGCGCCATGTTGGCGGCGCCCGGTGCGTAGTAGAGCCTGTACATCGCTTCCTCCCTGTCGCCGCTCAGGCCCGCTTGCGCGGCCGCGCCGCCGCCGGGGCGGTGGCGCCGGTCTTGAGATAGGGCGCGAGGTAGCGGCCGGTGTAGCTCTCCGGCACGCGGGCCACCGCCTCGGGTGTGCCCATGGCCACGACGCGGCCGCCCTTGTCGCCGCCCTCCGGGCCGAGATCGATGATCCAGTCGGCGGTCTTGATGACCTCGAGATTGTGCTCGATCACCACCACCGTGTTGCCCTGGTCGACCAGCGCGTGCAGCACCTCGAGCAGCTTGCGGACATCCTCGAAATGCAGGCCGGTGGTCGGCTCGTCGAGGATGTAGAGGGTGCGGCCGGTGGCGCGCCGCGCCAGCTCCTTGGCGAGCTTGACGCGCTGCGCCTCGCCGCCCGACAGCGTCGTCGCCGGCTGGCCGACATGGATGTAGTCGAGGCCGACCCGGCCGAGCGTCAGCAGCTTGTCGCGGATCGAGGGCACCGCCTTGAAGAACTCGGCGCCTTCCTCGACCGTCATGTCGAGCACGTCGGCGACGGACTTGCCCTTGAACAGCACCTCGAGCGTCTCGCGGTTGTAGCGCTTGCCCTTGCAGACGTCGCACTGCACGTAGACGTCGGGCAGGAAGTGCATCTCGATCTTGATGACGCCGTCGCCCTGGCAGGCCTCGCAGCGGCCGCCCTTGACGTTGAAGGAGAAGCGGCCCGGCTTGTAGCCCCGCGCGGTCGCCTCCGGCAGCCCGGCAAACCAGTCGCGGATCGGCGTGAAGGCGCCGGTGTAGGTGGCGGGGTTGGAGCGCGGCGTGCGGCCGATCGGCGACTGGTCGATGTCGACGATCTTGTCGAGCCACTCGACGCCGTCGATGCGCTCATGCGCGCCCGGCTGCTCGCGCGCGCCGTTGAGCCGGCGGGCCAGCGCCTTGTAGAGCGTCTCGATGATCAGCGTCGACTTGCCGCCGCCCGACACGCCGGTGACGCAGGTGAAGGTGCCGAGCGGGATCTCGACGCTGACGTTCTTCAGGTTGTTCGTGGTGGCGCCGACGATGGCCAGCGCCTGGCCCGGAGCGCCGCGCCGCCGCGTCCGGGGCAGCGGCACCTGGCGCAGGCCGGTGAGGTACTGCGCGGTCAGGCTCTCCGGGTTGCGCATGACGGCCTCGGGCGTGCCCGACGCCACCACCCGCCCGCCATGGATGCCGGCGGCCGGCCCCATGTCGACGAGATAGTCGGCGGCCCGGATCGCCTCCTCGTCATGCTCGACCACCAGCACCGTGTTGCCGAGGTCGCGCAGCCGCTTCAGCGTCTCGAGCAGCCGGGCATTGTCGCGCTGGTGCAGCCCGATCGAGGGCTCGTCGAGCACGTAGAGCACGCCGGTCAGGCCGGAGCCGATCTGGGAGGCCAGCCGGATGCGCTGGCTCTCGCCGCCCGACAGCGTGCCCGAGGCGCGCGACAGCGTCAGATACTCCAGCCCGACGCTGTTGAGGAAGCCCAGCCGCTCGTTGATCTCCTTGAGGATGCGGTAGGCGATCTCGCGCTGCTTGTCGCTCAGCACGGTCTCCAGCCGGCGGAACCACTCGACCGCCTGGGCAATCGAGAAGCGCGAGACCTCGGCGATGTTGAGCCGGTCGATCTTGACCGCCAGCGCCTCCGGCTTCAGCCGGTCGCCGCGGCAGGCCTCGCACGGGCTGGCATTGTGGAAGCGGCCGAGCTCCTCGCGGACCCAGGCGCTGTCGGTCTCGCGCCAGCGCCGCTCCATGTTGGTGATGACGCCCTCGAAGGGCTTGCTGGTGCGGTAGCTGCGCAGCCCGTCGTCGTAGCTCATGGTCACCGGCTCCTCGCCGGTGCCGAACAGGATCGCCTTGCGCACCGCCTCGGGCAGCGCCTTCCACGGCGTGTTCATGTCGACCCGGAAGTGCCGGGCGAGGCTGTCCAGGGTCTGCTGGTAGTATTGCGAGGTCGAGTGCGCCCAGGGCGCGATGGCGCCCTCACGCAGGCTCTTGCGCTCGTCCGGCACCACCAGGTCGGGGTCGAAGAACAGCCTCGTGCCGAGCCCGTCGCAGCTCGGGCAGGCGCCGAACGGGTTGTTGAAGGAGAAGAGCCGCGGCTCGATCTCGTCGATGGTGAAGCCCGAGACCGGGCAGGCGAACCGGGCGGAGAAGGTCACCCGCTCGCCGCCATCGGCCGGCTCGGCGAAGACCAGCCCGTCGGCCAGCCCGAGCGCCGTCTCCAGGCTGTCGGCCAGCCGGCTCTCCAGGCCGGGCCGGACGACGACGCGGTCGACGACGACCTCGATGTCGTGCTTCAGCTTCTTGTTGAGCGACGGCGCCTCGCCGATCTCGTAGAGCTTGCCGTCGATCTTGACCCGCTGGAAGCCGCGCTTCTGGAGGTCGGCCAGCTCCTTGCGGTACTCGCCCTTGCGGCCGCGGATGATCGGCGCGAGCAGGTAGAGGCGGGTGCCCTCGGGCATCGCCACGATGCGGTCGACCATCTGGCTGACCGTCTGGCTCTCGATCGGCAGGCCGGTGGCGGGCGAGTAGGGGACCCCGACCCGGGCGTAGAGCAGCCGCAGGTAGTCGTAGATCTCGGTCACCGTGCCGACCGTCGAGCGCGGGTTCTTCGAGGTCGTCTTCTGCTCGATCGAGATCGCCGGCGACAGCCCCTCGATGGAATCGACGTCGGGCTTCTGCATCAGCTCGAGGAACTGGCGGGCATAGGCCGACAGCGACTCGACGTAGCGCCGCTGGCCCTCGGCATAGATCGTGTCGAAGGCGAGCGAGGACTTGCCGGAGCCCGACAGGCCGGTGATCACCACCAGGCTGTCGCGCGGCATGTCGACGTCGACGTTCTTCAGGTTGTGCTCGCGCGCGCCGCGCACGGAGAGCAGGGTACCCGCAGATCGCTGGTTCATGGGCCTCGGGACGGACGGGGTTCGGGCGGTCGGGACGCCCACCCAGATATAGTCCTCCGGGGTCGCGAAAGCGACTCCGGCGTGCACGTTCCGTTCTTGTCATGAAGGCGAGGGCGGGGAGCCGGATCGGCCATCGCTGCTCAGCCCGGAATAGCTGCTCAGCCCGGGTAGATCCAGAGCGCCTCGGCCGGCAGCTCGACCAGCAGCTCCGCCGAGTCGGGCGGCTCGGCGGCGAAGGCGCGGGCGACCCAGGTGCCGCGGCGCAGCGCGAGCTCGTAGCGCTCGCCCAGGTACATCGCCGTCTCCAGCCGCATCGGCACCCGGCCCGGCCCCGGCGAATCGGCCAGCCTCACGCGCTCCAGCCGGATCACCCCGACGGCCGGCGCCCCCGGCTGCGGCACGCCGGCGCCCTGCCACAGGCCCTCCAGCACCACATCCTCGACCCGCAGCCGGGCGCGGCCGGCGGCGGCCGGCTCCAGCCGGCCCTCGATGCGGTTGTTGGAGCCCATGAACTCGGCCGCGAAGAGGCTCTGCGGCGCGGCGTAGATCTCCTTCGGGCTGCCCTGCTGCTCCGCCCGGCCGTCCCGCAGCAGCAGCAGCCGGTCGGCCAGCGACATCGCCTCGACCTGGTCGTGGGTGACGCAGAGCGCCGTCAGGCCGAGGTCGCGGATCAGCGTCTTCAGCCAGGCCCGCGCCTCCTCGCGCAGCTTGGCGTCGAGGTTGGAGAGAGGCTCGTCGAGCAGGATGACCGGCGGCTCGTAGACCAGCGCCCGGGCGATGGCGACGCGCTGCTGCTGGCCGCCGGAGAGCTGGTGGGTGTAGCGCCCGCCGAGACCGGCGAGGTCGAGGCGGGCCAGCGCCTGCTCGACCCGGCCGGCGATCTCGGCGCGCGGCACGCGGCGCAGCCGCAGCCCGTAGGCGACGTTCTCGAATACGCTCTTATGCGGCCAGAGGGCGTAGGACTGGAAGACCAGGCCGAGGCCGCGGCGCTCGGCCGGCAGGTCGATCCCGCGGGCGGCGTCGAACAGCACCCGGTCGCCGACGGCGATGCGGCCGCGCTCCGGCCGCTCCAGCCCGGCGACGCAGCGCAGCAGGGTGGTCTTGCCGCTGCCCGACGCGCCGAGCAGCGCGACGATGCCGCCCGGCTGCGCGGTGAAGGAGACGCCCTTGAGGATCTCCAGGCCGCCGAGCCGGACGGCGACGTCGCTCACCACCAGGTCAGGCATGGAGTCTCGCTCCCAGTCGCAGCGCCGCGGCAAGCCCGAGCCCGATCAGCGCGAGGTTGACGACCGAGAGCGCGGCGACGAGGTCGACCGCGCCGGTGCCCCAGAGCGAGACGAGCAGCGAGCCGATCACCTCCGTTCCCGGGCCGAGCAGGTAGACGCCGGTGGAGTACTCCCGCACGAAGATCAGGAACACCAGCACCCAGGCGGCGAGCATGCCGTTCCAGGCGAGCGGCAGGGTGACGTCGCGGCGCACCTTCAGGGCGCCGGCGCCGGCGACCTGCGCCGCCTCCTCGAGCTCGCCGCCGATCTGCAGCAGCGTGCCCTGGACCAGCCGCATGCCGTAGGCCAGCCAGACGATGCTGTAGGCGAGCCAGACCGAGAGCATGGTCTGGCGCAGCGGCGCCAGCGGCCGGACGAAGAGGAAGATCCACAGGATCGCCAGGCCGGCGACGATGCCGGGCATCGCGCGGGGCGCCAGCACGAGGTAGTCGACGGCCCTCACCCAGGGCGAGGCCCAGCGATGGACGGCAATCGCCAGCAGGGTGTAGCAGACGATCGCCGCCGCGCCGCCGATCACCCCGATGCCGAGCGTGTTGAGGATGCCGCGCAGGATGTTGGGGTAGTCGAGCAGCTCGCGATAGTGCTGCAGGGTGAGGACGTCGAGCAGCCGCACGCCCTCGCCCCAGGAGACCACGATCGAGCGCAGCGCCACGCCGCCGACCGGTACGACGACGGTGACCAGCAGCCAGAGCAGGATCAGGGCCAGCGCCGGCCAGCGCCAGCCGCCGAGCCGCAGCGGCTGGACGCGCAGGCCCTTGCCGCGCATCGAGACGTAGCGCCCGGCGTCGCGCAGCAGCCGGCGCTGCAGCACGATCAAGGGGATGGCGATCAGGATGATGCACACCACCACCACGGCCATCAGCTGGTAGCTCGGCGTGCCCAGGATGTTGGTCAGCTTGTAGAGATAGGTGGTGAGCACCAGCCGGTGCGCCGGGTCGCCCAGCACCAGCGGCAGGCCGAACAGCTCGAAGCCGAGGAAGAAGACCAGCACCGCGGCGAAGGCGAGCGACGGGCGGATCATCGGCAGGCTGACGGTGAGCGCGACCCGCAGCGGCGAGGCGCCGGCCATGCGCGCCGCCTCCTCGAGGTCGCTGCCGATGCCGCGCAGCCCGGCCGCGGCGTAGAGATAGACGTGCGGCACGTGGGTCAGGCCGGCGATCGCGATGAGGGCGGGCAGCGAGTAGATGTCCCAGGGAAGGAATCCCAGGACCGACTTCACCGCGGTCGAGACCAGCCCGACCGGCCCCGCCGCGACGACGTAGCCGAAGGCCAGCACCACGGCCGAGCTGAACACCGGGATCATCAGCGCCAGCTCGAGCCAGCGCCGCCCCGGCAGGTCGGTGCGGACGACGAGGAAGGCGAGGATGGCGCCGACCGGCACGGCGATGACGGTCATCCCGGCGGCGAGCGCGAGCGTGGTCCACAGCGCCCGCCAGAAATCGGGGTCGGCCAGCACGAAGCGCCAGGCGTCGAGCGTCACGCTGGCGCTCGGCGTGAAGAAGGGATCGGAGAGGAAGCTCTGGTAGACGATCAGCGCCAGCGGCGCCGCGACCGCCAGCCCGGCGACGGCGATGGCCGGCCAGCGCAGCAGCCCGACGCCCGGCCCCGGCCGCGGGGCGCGCCGGGCGCTGGCGATGCTCACGGCGCGGCGGTCAGCCGCCCTGCATCGCCGCCTGCCACTTCTTGATGAAGGCGACCCGGGCCATCGGCGACAGGTTCTTCAGCAGCGAGTCGTCGATCGGGATCGGCCGCGCCTTGTCGCCGACCAGCGCCGCCGTGGACTTGGCTGTGGCCTCGCCCTCGACGTCGGCGCGGATGGCGTGCAGGTCGGCCTTGGCGAGGATCGTCTGGCCTTCCTGCGACAGCATGAAGTCGAGGAAGAGCTTGGCCGCGTTGGGCGCCCGCGCCTTGGCCGAGATGAAGGCGACGCGCGAGGTCACCAGCGTGAAGTCGCTCGGCAGCACCCAGGCGATGCTCGGGTCCTTCTTGGCCCGGGCGATGGCATAGGAGCCGAAGACGTCGTAGGCGATGAGATGCTCGCCGGAGCCGACCCGCTCGAGCATTGCGCCGACCGAGGTGTAGAGCTTGATCTGCGCCTTGCCGAAGGCCTGGAACAGGTCCCAGGCCTGCGGCCAGGCCGCGGCGTCCTGGGTCAGCTGGACGAAGCCGACACCCGACCGCTCCGGGTCGTAGGCGCAGATCTTGCCCTTGTAGGCCTCGGTCTTCGTCTGCAGAAGCTTCAGCAGGTCCGCGTGGCTCTTCGGCACGTCGCCCGGCGGCACCAGCCGCTTGTTGTAGACGATGGCCAGCGGCTCGGCCGTCGTGCCGTACGCCTGCTCCTTCCACACCGCCCAGCCCGGCAGGCTGGGGATCTCCGGCGAGGCGTAGGTCAGCGCGTCGCCATCGGCGACCAGCTTGAACTGCAGGTCGGTGGCCGAGGACCACAGCAGGTCGCCGGTGCCGGCCCCCGCCGCGACCTCGGCTATGTAGCGGTTGTAGAGCTCGGTCGAGTTGAGGTCGGAATATTCGACCCCGATGCCGGGATAGCGGGCCTCGAAGGCCTGGACCAGCGGATTGGCCAGCGCCGCGTCGGTGGTGCTGTAGATCACCACCTTGCCTTCCTTCGTCGCCGCGTCGACGATGCCCTGGTAGTCGGCGGGATAGCCGGACGGCAGGCCGGCCGCGGCGGCGGTCCCGGCCGCGAGCGTACCGAGCGCGGCGATCAGCAGCTTGAGCGGGCGGAGACGGGCGGAGAAGCGTGGCGCCGGCATCGGGTCCTCCCTGGCATCGCAGGCGCCCGTTCCTCCGGCGCCAGGGTTTGAACGCCCGGCGCGGGCGTTAGTTTCAGGGCGTGGCCGGGCGGAACCGTTCGTAAAGCGCCTTCTCCAGCGCGATGAAGGCGGCGTCGGCCTGCGGGCCGCTGATGTTGGTCATCAGCACCATGGCAAGGTCGGTGGCGGGCTGGACCAGGATGTGGGCCAGGTTCATGGTGTTGGAGCCGCCATGGAAGAGGAAGGGCTGCGCCGCCCAGTCGAACTGGACCTGCCCCCAGCCGAGGCCGTAGCGGCCGTTCTTCGGCGTTCCCGGCGCCGCGTTCGGCCGGGTCGGGATGTCGGTCAGCATGGCGTGCAGCCGGCGCATCGTCTCCGGCTTCACCAGGACCGGTCCGCGCCGCTGCTCGCCGGCGTTCCAGCCCGCCCAGGCGGCGAAGTCGAGCAGCGACATGTGCACCGTGCCGGCGGGACCGATGACCAGCGGGTTGTCGCCGTTCGGCCCGGCCAGCATGGCCTTGGGCTTGCCGTCGACCAGCAGGTGGCCGAGCGGCGCGTCGACCTTGCCGAGGCTGGCCTGCGGGCCGAAGCCGGCGGAGGCGAGGCCGAGCGGGCCGAGCACCCGCTCCTGCAGCAGCTCCTCCCAGGTCCGGCCCGTGGCGCGCTCGATCATCGCGCCGGCCAGGACGTAGTTCATGTTGGCGTAGGCCCAGCGGGTGCCGGACGGGCTGGCCAGCTTCTCGCCGCGCCACTGGCCGACCAGCCAGTAGCGGAGATCGTCGAGGTTGCCGGGCTGCAGGAAGGACTCGCCGAGCAGCTTGCCGAACGCCTCGTTGTCGCCGGGTATGCCGCTGAGGTGCGCGAGCATCTGCTCCAGCGTGATGGCGCGGAAGCCGGGGTCCATGCCGGCGGCGAGCTCCGGGAAGAGCTCGGCCGGGGTCGAATCCCAGCGCAGCCTGCCCTCGTCCACGAGGATGCCGGCGAGCAGCGCGGTGATCGCCTTGGTGTCGGAGCCGATGTGGAAGCGGTCGGCAGGCGAGACCGGCAGCTGCGCGCCGGCGCGCCGGGTGCCGACCGCGCCGACGGCGATCACCTGGCCGTCCTTGACGACCGCCGCGCCGAGCGCGGGCAGGCCGTACTGCGCGAGATAGGGGGTGAGCATGGCGTCCAGCGACTCGGCGGCGCGGGCCGGCGCCGCGGCCTGCCCGGCGGCGAGCAGCAGCAGCGCGAGCAGGGTGCCTCGCAGCATCGCGACCTCCCGGAAAGCGCGGCGCCTCAGCCGCGGTCGTTACGGCAGACCCTGCCGTCCTTCATGACGAAGAAGACGTCGCGCATCGCCGCGATGTCGCCCAGCGGATCGGCCGGCACGGCGATGACGTCGGCGAGCCGCCCCGGGGCCAGCGTGCCGAGCCGGTCGGCGAGGCCCATCATCTCGGCCGCCTCGGTGGTCGCGGCGCGGATCGCCTCGAGCGGCGTCAGGCCGATCTCGCGGACCATCACCTCGAGCTCCTGCATGTTGTCGCCGCAATGATTGCCGGGGGTGCCGACGTCGGTGCCCATGACGATGCGCACGCCGCAGCGCCGGGCCAGCTTGACGTTGCCGACCCGGATCGCGTGCACCGATTCGTAGCGCTCGCGGATGTGCGGCGGGACGCGGCCGGCGAAGGTCGGGTCGCTCATCATCGCCGGCGTCGTGCACAGGGTGGGGACGAGGAAGGCGCCGCGCTCGGCCATCAGCCGGTAGGCCGCCTCGTCGCCGAAGCTGCCATGCTCGATCGAGCGGCAGCCGGCCTCGACGGCGTTGCGGATGCCGTCCAGCGCGTGGCAGTGGGCGGCGACGTAGGTCAGGTTGTCGGTGGCGATGCCGACCGCCGCCTCGATCTCCTCGCGGCGGTACTGGATCGCCTCGGCCTTCTCGTACTTGGTCGAGGTGATCGCGCCGGTGGCGAGCAGCTTGATGAAGTCGGCGCCGTTGGCGAGCTGCTTGCGCGCCGCGGCGCGCACCGCGTCGACGCCGTCGGCCTCCTCGTACATGCCGCGATAGTAGGGCGTGGTGCTCGAGGTGATGGTGAGCAGGCGGCCGGAGCAGTAGAGGCGGGGGCCGGGAATCCAGCCGGCGTTGATCGCCTCGCGCACGGCGATCTCGTGAAAGTCCCAGCCGCCGACGTCGCGCGCCGTGGTGATGCCGCACATCAGCAGGTCGCGCGCCATCCGCGCGGTGTGCAGCACGATGGTGCCGGGCATGGCGTCGCGCCATGGGTTGTTCGGGTCGGGATGCCGCGTATCGAGCGTGATGTGGACATGGCAGTCGAAGAAGCCCGGCAGCAGCCAGGCGCCGGCGAGGTCGATGCCCTCGGCACCGGCCGGGGCGCGGCCGATCTCAGCGATCCGGTTGCCCTCGACCCTGAGGTCGGCGACGCGAAACGTCCCGGCGCCGCCCTCGAAGACGCGCCCGCCCATCAGCCACATGCGATGATCCCCCTCCAGCGATTCCGCCCGGACTGTACCGCGAATCCGGCCGGCCGCCAGGGGGACGCAGCGGCGGCGCCGCGATCGCTTGCCAGCCTGTGCCGCCCCGGCCCACACTGCGGCCGGTCGCGAGGGATTCAGGCATGACGTCAATCCTCGTTCGGGCCAGGGCGGCCCTGTTCGGCCTCGTTCTGCTGCTGGCGTGTGTGTCGCCGGCGGCGGCCGATGACGCACTGCCGGAGGTCGAAGGCAGCTTCGCCATGCTCGGCATGCAGGTGCCGCTGCCCGGCGGCCCCTGGCACCTCGTCGCCGAGGCGCAGCAGCCGGCACCGGCCGGTAGACCGGTGCTGCACGGCGCGGTCCTCGCCAGCCTCTCCGGCACCACCGTCGCGGGGCTGGTGGTGATCCAGGCGGCGATCGACAGCGAGGCGGTGGGCTCGGGCCTGCCCGGCGCCTGCAGCCGCTCCGACCTGCATTGGACCGAGATCCGCTCGGGCGCCGGCTCGCTGCTGGCGGTGTGCAGCTACGTCACGCACCTGGTGCACGCGGCCGGGCCGGGCTCCGCGGCGGTGTGGACGGCTGCCGACCGGGCGATCCGGTCACAGGGCTGGACCGTTCCCGCCACCTGGCTGGCGGTCGGGTTCCGCATCGCCGACGATATCGACCTGCTCGACGTCCGCTACTACTTCAATCCCGACCTGCTCGGCATGCCGCCGGTCGCAGCGCGGGCCGAGCCGGCGGGCGGCGGCTGGCTCGGAGGCGCCGCCTCGATCTATGGCTCCGTCCGCGCGGCGATCGCGGGCGAGGGCGTGCCGCACGATCCGCGCTGGGTGGCCAGCCCGTGGTCGCCGGCGGCGGTGGCCGACGATCCCCGCCGGGCGGCGGCGATCGCCGGCCTGGTCGCCTGGGCCCACCCCGCGCTGCGCGCCCTGCGCTCGGGCTTCGCCGGCCGCGCGGCGGCAATGCTGCCGCCGCCGGCGCCCTGGAGCGCCGCTGCGCAGGGCGGCGCGAAGGCTTGGCCGCGGCGTCCGCCGCGGCGCCGCGGGGAGGCGCGGTCGCGCTGTGGAAGACCCTGAGCTGGCGCGTCGTCGGCTCCAGCCTCGACCTGCTGGTCAGCTTCTCGGTCACCGGCAACGCCAATGCCGCCGGGGCGATCACCTTCATCGGCGCCGCGGTCAACAGCGTCGGCTACTACCTGCACGAGCTGGCCTGGCAGGCCTATGAGGGCTCGCGCGACGGCCGCGCGGCCGTCGGCGACCTGCCGCCGGCCGGGATCGACTTCTAGGCGATCAGGGCGTCGCCGGCTTGGTCGGGCCGCCGAGCATCTCGTACATCCAGTAGAGCCCGGGGGCCATGGTGGCGAAGACGCCGCAACCGGCAGCGAAGCCGGCGGCGAGGATCGGCAGCGTCAGCACCGGATTGGTGACGGCGCCCGTGGCGGCGACGGCGACCACGTCGCTGTAGATGTAGCTGGCGCCCGCCGTGGCGAAGCCGCCGAGGATGCAGCTCACGCCCTGGAACTGGTTCGAGTTCATCTTGTACTTGTTGGCCGGCGCGTCGTCGCCGCTCGCCGCGCGGGCGCCCGCCGCCCAGGAGCCGATCAGCGCAGCAGCCAAGCCGGCCACGGCCAGCCGTCGGAACACCATGCGGATCATCGCCATTCCCCCCTTTGCCACCTGGCGCAAGCCTAGCATCGGCCCCGCCGATCGTCCATGGCGGCAGGATCAAAGTCCGATCAAAGTCCCGTCGCGGCGGCCGCCTCGCCGACCGGGAAGTGGCAGGACCAGCCGCGGTCGCCGTGCACCGTGAAGGCCGGCGCCTCGCCGCGGCAGCGCGGCTGCGCGCGCGGGCAGCGCGGGTGGAACTCGCAGCCCGGCGGCCGCTGCAGCAGGCTCGGCACCTCGCCGGCGAGCTCGATGCGCCGGTGCCGGGCGTCCGGGTCGGGCTCGGGGCTCGCCGCCAGCAGGGCCTCGGCATAGGGATGGCGCGGGGCGGCGAACAGCGCGGCGGTCGGCGCCTGCTCGACGATCCGGCCGAGATACATCACCGCGGTGCGGTGCGCGACGTGGCGGACCACGGCGAGATTGTGGGTGATGATCAGGATGGCCAGCCCGAGCCGGTCCTGCAGGTCGTTGAGCAGGTTCAGCACCTCGCCCTGGATCGAGACGTCGAGCCCGGCGGTCGGCTCGTCGGCGATGACCAGCCGAGGCTGCAGCGCCACGGCGCGGGCGACGCCGACGCGGCGCGCCTGGCCGCCCGAGAGCTGGTGCGGGTAGCGCTCGGCGAAGGCGGCGGGAAGGCCGACCAGGTCGAGCAGCCGGCGCGCCTCGGCCGCGAGGTCGCGGTCGGTGAGCCCGTGCACGCGGAACGGCTCGCTCAGCAGCGAGCGCACGGTGAGGCGCGGGCTCAGCGAGCCCACCGGGTCCTGCCACATCATCGCCATGTCGCGGCGCACCGGCCGCATCGCGGCGTCGCCGCGGCCGGTGATGTCCTGCCCGGCGAAGCGGATCCGCCCGGACTGCACCGGCAGCAGCCCGATGATCGCGCGGGCGATCGTCGTCTTGCCGCTGCCGGACTCGCCGACCAGCGCCAGGGTCCGGCCTTCGTCGAGCGCGAAGGAGACGCCGGCCACCGCCTCGATGTGGGTGGGGCCGCCGCGCAGCGCGCTGCCAAGCAGGCCGGCGACGCGGAAGCGGACGCGGAGGTCCTCGACCTCGAGCAGCGCGCTCACCCAGCCGCCTCCGCCGCCATGCCGGCCAGCTCCTCCTCGGCGCGGTGGCAGGCGGCGATGCCGCCGGGCCGGACCGGCCGCAGCGCCGGATGCTCGGCGGCGCAGCGCGGGATCGCCCGGTCGCAGCGGTCGCGGAAGACGCAGCCCGAGGGCAGGGCGAGCAGGCTCGGGATGTCGCCCGGGATCACCGGCAGCTGGCGCGCCGGCTGGTCGATGCGCGCGGGATCGCACTCCAGCAGCTTGCGTGTGTAGGGGTGGGCCGGGCGCCGGAAGATGTCGCGCACGTCGCCCTGCTCGACGACCTCGCCGGCATACATCACCACCACCTCGTCGCAGAGCTCGGCGATGACGCCGAGGTGATGCGAGATGAAGAGGATCGAGCAGTGGAAATCCCGCTGCAGGTTGCGGATCAGGTTGATGACCTGGACTTCCAGGGTGGCGTCGAGCGCGGTGGTCGGCTCGTCGGCGATCAGCAGGTCGGGCTCGGCCATCAGCGCCATGGCGATGCAGATGCGCTGGCGCATGCCGCCGGAGAACTCGTGCGGATACTGGCCGAGCCGGCGCGCCGGATCGGGGATGCCGACCTTGGCCAGCATGGCGGCGGCGCGCTGCCGCTTCTCCGCCGCCGAGCGCCGCGCGCGGTACTGGATGGCGGTCATCTGCGCGCCGACCGACAGCACCGGGTTGAGCGCCGTCATCGGGTCCTGGAAGACGACCGAGATGCGGTCGCCGCGCAGCCGCTGCATGCCGGCCTCGCCCAGGGTCAGCAGGTCCTGGCCGTCGAACAGGATGCGCCCGCCGGTCACCCGGCCATTGGCCGCGAGCAGCCCGAGCACGGCGTTGATCAGGGTCGACTTGCCGCAGCCGGACTCGCCGACCAGCCCGACGATGCGGCCGCGCGGCACCGACAGGCTGACCTCGCGCAGCGCGCGCAGCGGGCCGGCCGCCGAGGCGAAGGCGACGGACAGGCCGTCGACGGCGAGCAGCACGTCGGCCACGGCTCAGCCCTCCCGCCGCAGCCGCGGGTCGATGACGTCGCGCAGCGTCTCGCCGAGGAAGGTGAAGCCCAGCGTCGCCAGGATCAGGGCGAGCCCGCCGGCGATCGACGGCCAGGCGCTCTCCTGGATGTAGTTCTGGCCCTCGTTGAGGATGGTGCCCCAGGACGGGGCGGGCGGCGGCACGCCGAGGCCGAGGAAGCTCATCCCGGCCTCGATGGTGATCACCACCGGGATGTCCATGCAGGCGACGATCAGCACCGGGCCGATGATGTTGGGCAGGATGTGCACGGCCAGCACCCGCACCAGCCCGGCGCCGACGGCGCGGGTGGCGAGCACGAACTCGGCGTTGCGCAGCGCGATGGTCTGGGTCCGCACGATGCGGCCGTAGCCCGGCGCGAACACGGCGATGACGACGAAGAACACCGTCCACAGGCTGCGCCCGACCAGGATGGCGAGCGCCAGCGCGATCATCACCGTCGGGAAGGAGCGGATCGCGTCGAACAGCAGCACCATGGCGTGGTCGAGCCAGCGCGGCCCGTAGCCGGCGACCAGGCCGAGGACGGCCCCCAGCAGCAGCGAGGCGAGCGTCGCCGAGACCGACAGGCCGAGCGCGATGCGGCCGCCATGCAGCACGCGCGACAGCAGGTCGCGCCCGAGATGGTCGGTGCCGAGCAGATGGACCAGCGAGGGCGGCTGGAAGCGGTCGCGCACCACCATCTTGATCGGGTCGTAGGGCGTCAGGTGATCGGCGAAGACGGCGCCCAGCACGACGGCCAGCACCAGCACCAGGCCGAGCACGCCGAGCGGCTCGGCGAGCAGCCGGCCGATCACCGCGCGGGCCGCCGAGCGCGGCTGCGGCGCCGGCGCCGGGTCAGCGGAGGCTTTGGCGGACACGGGGATCGAGGCCGGCGACGAGCAGGTCGGTCGCCAGGTTGACCAGCACGTAGAAGGCGGTGGTCACCAGGATGGTGCCGGTGACCAGCGGGTAGTTGCGCAGGATGATGGCGTCATAGGCGAGCTTGCCGATGCCGGGGCGGGCGAACACGATCTCGGCGAACACCGCGCTCGACAGCAGGTTCCCGATGCCGATGCCGAGCACGGTCAGGGTCGGCAGGATGGCCAGCCGCAGCGCGTAGCGGTAGGTGATGGTCGAGCGCGGGATGCCGAAGGCGCGCGCCATGCGGACATGGTTCTCGCCGAGCACCTCGAGCATCGAGGCCCGCACCATGCGGGCGAGGTACCCCACCCAGCCGAGGCCGACCGCCAGCGAGGGCAGCACGAGATGCCAGAGCTGGTCGCCGAGGTCGCCCGACTCGCCGGCGCCGATGACCGGGAACCAGTGCAGCCAGACGGCGAAGACGATCAGCGAGTACACCGCCACCACGAAGGGCGGGATGGTGATGGTGCCGACCGAGAGGATGCCGGTCAGCCGGTCGATCCACGAGCCGCGGTGGATCGCCGCGTAGCAGCCGAGCGGGATGCCGACCAGGATCGACCAGCCCATGCTGCCGGCGATCAGCGCCAGCGTGTAGGGCAGCACCTCGGCGATCGACAGCGTGACGCTGCGCTCCGACATCACCTCGATGCCGAGGTCGCCGCGCAGGATCTGCAGGAAGTAGTTGGCCAGCTGGGTCGGCAGCGGCAGGTCGAGGCCCATCCGGGCGCGGAATGTCGCCACCATCGCCGGCGTGGCGCGCGGGCCGAGCGCCACCTTCACCGGATCGCCGGGGATGACGTAGATCATGCAGAAGATCAGCGCGATCGCCAGGGCGACGATCGCGACGGAGATGACCAGCCGCTTCAGGAGATAGGGCAGCACGAGGGGGGCAGCGTCTCCAGGCCAGATCCCCTCTCCCGCGCGAGCGGGAGAGGGGGCTAGGACTTTCAGCCCAGACGAGGGTTCATCCGGCTGGACCGTGCCGGCCACGCCCCTTCCTGTCATGCCCGGGCCCGACCCGGGCATCCAGCTTGCGGCAGCCATGGATTGCCGGGTCAAGCCCGGCAATGACAAGAAAGGGCAGAGGCGCGGCGGACAACGACGTCGTGCCTAGGCCTTGCGGAACTTGTAGAGGATCGGCACGCCGTTCGGCCACATCACCGGGACGATGCTCTCCCGGTAGAGCACGCCGGTCACCTCGTGGGTGAGGAAGACGTAGGAGCCCGACTCCTCCATCAGGTCCTGCATCTTCTTGTACATGACGTCGCGCTTGGCCGGATCGAGCTCGACCAGGCCCTTCTTGTGCAGCTCGCCGAACTCGGGGCTGTTCCAGCGCTCCCAGTTCCAGATGCCGATCTGCTCGGGGGTGAACCAGGCGGTCGCCCAGCTCGGGTCCGGCTCCATCGAGAAGCGGTCGAGGATGAGCTGGATCTTCTTGTAGGAGTCGCCGGCCTTCTGGTCGCCGAGCGACCAGAAGGTGCCGGAATCGTGCTGCTGGATGGCGACCTTGATGCCGATCTCGGCGAGCTGGGCCTGGATCGCCTGGGCGGCGTTGACCCGCTCCTGCTTGTTCAGGATGTCGAGCGTGCACTCGAAGCCGTTGGGGTAGCCGGCCTCGGCGAGCAGCTTCTTGGCCTGGTCGATGTCGCGGCTGTAGAGGTTCTTCTCGCGGTGGCCGACGAGGCCGGGCGCGACGATGCCGGTCGACGGCGCGGCGGCGCCGAAATAGGCGGCGTCGAGCACGTCCTGGACGTTGATGGACAGCTGCACCGCGCGGCGGACCTTCTGGTTGTCGAAGGGCTTGGCCTCGTTGTTCATGCCCATCCAGACATAGGCCAGCGACGGCATGCGCAGGATCTTCGAGCCCTTCGGCGGGTCCTTCTCCAGCCGCTCGATCGAGGAGACGCTGACCCAGGTCCAGTCGATGTCGCCCGACTGGAAGGCGAGCTCCGCGGTCTTGTCGTCGTCGATCGGGAAGATGTGGATCTCGTCGTAGAAGGGCTTCTCGCCCTTCCAGCCGTCGCTGCGCGCGAGCACGGTCTTCTGCTTGGGCTGCCAGTCCTTGATGACGTAGCGGCCGGAGCTGGCCGGGACGGTGGTGGTGAACTTGCCGCCGGCCTTCTCCAGCGCCGCCTTGCACATGATGAGGCCGCTGGCGGCGGGCAGGGTGCTGAGCCAGAGCGGGGCGAAGGCGTCTTTCAGCACGATGACGCCGGAGCGCTTGTCCTTGACCTCGACATGGTCGAGCAGCGCCCAGTCGTCATGATAGGCCGACTCGTTCTTGGGGTCGGCGATGCGCTCGTAGGAGTACTTGACGTCCTCGGCCGTCATCTCGCCGAAGCCGTTGGTCCAGCCGATGTCGTCGCGCAGCGTGAAGGCGACGTGCTTGTCGTCGAGCTGCTTGATCTCCCGGGCCGCATCCAGCTCCCAGTCCCACTTGTCGCCGCCCTTCTGGTGCACCAGGCCGTTGAAGATGCACTGCATGACGTCGTTGTCCGGCATCGACTTCATGTTGCTCGGGTCGAGCACCTGTATGTCGGAGTAGTCGCGCACCTTGAGGATGCCGCCGCTCTCGGCCGCGGCGGAGAAGCGCGGCCGCATCATGGCGGCGGCGCCGAGCGCGGCGGAGCCGGCGAGCACC
This sequence comes from Dongiaceae bacterium, assembly GCA_046349435.1. Classification (GTDB taxonomy): domain Bacteria; phylum Pseudomonadota; class Alphaproteobacteria; order Dongiales; family Dongiaceae; genus JAXMCI01. The sequence continues at coordinate 126,315 of JAXMCI010000019.1, forward strand.
TGGCGCCGGGTCAATCCCTTCTTCTGGCTCATGGTCTCAAAACTCCCTGTCGGTGGGGACGGCCGTTATGGCCGCACCTTATCGCAAAGCGCGGAGGATCGCGAAGGGTCTCCGCCTCCCTTGGGTCATACCAGGTCGCGGGGAATCTCCTCGTCCCATTGCCGGGCGAAGACCTGCCGGCGGCCCTCGAAGGCGGTCAGCGAGGCGGTGATGCGGAAGGCGTCCTTCGTCACCCCCATGCCGACCTCCGAGACGATGCGGACCGACCAGCGGCCGCGGCTGAACTCCTTCTCGGTCCGCACCGCGGCCCGGGCGGAAAGCGGGTCGTCCGGCCGGATGGCGAGCGTCTTGTCGGTGCGCACCCCGACCGTCCAGTCGATCTCGTCGAGCCGCCGCTGGCCCTCGTCGGCCTCGCGCCGCCAGCGCACCTCGCCGGTGGCGATATCCCTGGTGATCGACCAGTCGGACCGCGCCGGCCGCAGCTCGGTCTGGCGCAGCGGGGCAGCCGATTCCGCTGGCGGGAAGGCGGGCAGGCGGGCATCGGCCGGGTTGCGCGGCCGCGCCGGCAGGACCAGCCGGCTGCCGGCGGTGTGGATGGTGAGCGTCACCGGCTCGGGAGCCGGCCAGGCGATCGGCCAGTAGCTGGTCGAGAGCGCCAGCCGGATGCGGTTGCCCTTGCCGAAGCGGTGGGCGCAGTCATTGAGTTGCAGGCGCACCCGATAGCGTCTGCCGGGGCGCAGCGGCTCGGGCGCCTCGTGGCTCCTGCGGTGGGTGAGGTTGAGCAGCCCGTAGGTCACCCGGGTGGCGGCGCCGTCGGGCAGCACCTCGGAGAGCACGGCGGCGACCATCGCCACCGGCCGGTCGGCGGCGAGCTCGAGCTCGACCACCGGCGCGCCGAGGATCTCGCAGGGCGCCGCCAGGACCTCGCCGTCGAAGACCAGCGAGCCGCCGGCCTCGATCCGCTGGTCGTCGGGCAGGTCGCATTCCAGCCCGTAGGCGCACCACTTGCCGGCGGCGAGCCCGACGGTCTGCGGCGACGAGACGGTCAGCGCCGGGCGCGCGCCGTCGCCGCCCAGCCGCCGGTCGCCGAGCGGCAGCGCCAGCGGCCGGATGCGCGGCGAGGGCCAGCTCGCCTCGGCGACCCAGCGGCCCGGCCGCTCGTCATAGTGGGTGCGGGGCGGGACGGGATCCTCCATCCAGGCGCGCAGCATCGGCTCGTCCATGATGCCGGTCTCGACGCCCTTCAGCCACTTGTCCCACCAGCGCAGGGTCTCCTGCAGGAAGCCGATGCGCGGGCCGGGCTCGGCGAAATGCGGGTACTTGTGGGCCCACGGGCCGACCAGCCCCTTGCGCGGCACCTTCAGGCCGGCGAGCAGGCGGAAGATGGCGTTGGAGTAGCCGTCGGCCCAGCCGCCGACGAGATAGACCGGGCAGTCGATCGCGCCGTAATCCTCGCAGACCGAGCCGTGCCTGTAGAACTCGCTGCGGCGCTGCAGGCGGTGCCAGTCGGCGACCCAGAGGCCGCTCTCCTCGAGCCGCCGCATCCAGAGCTCGCGCCAGCGCCGGCCGACCAGCGCCGGGTCCGGCGGGGTCGAGGTGATCGACAGCATGGTCGAGCCCCAGCTCCACTTGTCGACCAGCAGGCAGCCGCCCATGAAGTGGATGTCGTCGGCGTAGCGGTCGTCGGTCGAGCAGAGCGAGACCACCGCCTTGAGGGCCGGCGGACGGCGGGCGGCGACCTGCAGCCCGTTGAAGCCGCCCCAGGAGATGCCGATCATGCCGACCGCGCCGCTGCACCAGGGCTGCGCCGCCAGCCAGGCGATGACCTCGAGCGCGTCGTCCTGCTCCTGCTTCGTGTACTCGTCGAGCAGCACGCCATCGGAATCGCCGGAGCCGCGCATGTCGACGCGCACCCCGGCATAGCCGAAGCCGGCATAGTAGGGATGGGTCAGCGCGTCGCGCTCGCTGGTGCCGTCGCGCTTGCGGTAGGGCAGGTACTCCAGGATGGCCGGCACGGGATTGCGGGCGGCATCCCGGGGCAGCCAGATCTGCGCGGCCAGCCGGGTGCCGTCCGACAGCGGGATGAAGACGTCGCGCCACACCGTGACGCGGCGCGGAAACTTCCTGCGGACGGTCATGCCCGGGCCACTCCCTGCTCGCCTGAGGACGGCGCAGGTGATCTCACGCGGCCGGCCGGGCTGGCAAGCGCGCTCACGCCCGCAGCCGCGCGTTGCCGGGATCCCAGAGCGCACCCGCCAGCACCTCCGCCGGCCGCGTCTCGCCGAGGATCAGCAGCTCGAGCCGGGTGCCCGGCGCGGCCAGCGCCGGCTCGACATAGGCGAAGGCCAGCGACCGCCCGACGCAGTGGCCGTAGCCGCCCGAGGTGGCGATCCCGACGCAGCGCCCGCCCGACATCACCGCCTCGCCGCCCATCGGGTCGGCATCGGCGGCCTCGACCCCGAGATGGACCAGCCGGGTCGGCTGCGGCTGCGCCAGGGCGCGCTCGACGCCGGCGCGGCCGACGAAATCGCCCTTGCCCATCGCCACGAAGCGCATCAGGTCGGCCTCGACCGGGGTGATCTCGTTGGTCAGCTCGCTGCCCCAGCCGCGATAGGCCTTCTCCAGCCGCAGGCTGTTGAGCGCGTAGAGCCCGAAATCGGCGAGGCCGAGCGGTTCTCCCGCCTGCCAGACCCGGTCGTAGAGCTCGGCCAGCCGACCGATCGGCGCGTGCAGCTCCCAGCCGAGCTCGCCGACATAGCCGACGCGCAGCGCCCGCACGGGAATACCGGCGACCTCGATCTCGCGGCCGGTGAGCCACGGCCAGGCGGCGGTCGAGAGGTCGGCCGCGGTCAGCCCGGCGAGCAGCGCGCGCGAGCGCGGCCCGGCGAGCACCAGCACGCCGATCGCGTCGGTGACGTTGCGTACCCCGACCGCCTCGGTCGGCAGCCGGCCGCGGCGCAGCAGGTCGAGGTCGCGGATCTCGGCGGCGGCGCTGGAGGCGAGGTACCAGCGGTCGGCGGCAAGCCGGGTGACGGTGAGCTCGCTCTCGATCCGCCCGCTCTCGGTCAGCAGGTGGGCGAGCCCGATGCCGCCGTCGCGCCGCGGCAGCCGGTTGGCCAGCACGCGGTCGAGGTAGCGGCCGGCATCCGGCCCGGTCACCTCGAGCTTGGCGAAGCCGGTGAGGTCGATGACGCCGACCCGCTCGCGCACCGCCCGGCACTCGGCGGCGACCGCCGGGAAGGCGTTGGAGCGGCGGAAGCCCGGCGTCTCGCCGGCGCCGCCGGGCGAGAACCATTTCGGCCGCTCCCAGCCGGCCGTCTCGCCGTGGATGGCGCCCTTGGCGCGCAGCCGGTCGTGGAGCGGCGAGGTGCGGCGGGGGCGGGCGGCCATGCGCTCCTCGCCGGGGAAGTGCAGCACGAACATGTGCTGGTAGTCGTCGAACGACTTGCCCCTGGTGTAGTCCGGGTCGGCCCAGCCGCCGAAGCGGCGCGGGTCGAACTCGCGCATGTTGATGTCGGCCGCGCCATGCACCATCCACTGCGCCAGGTACTTGCCGCAGCCGGCCCCCTGGGCGATGCCGATCGAGGAGCCGCAGCACATCCAGGCGTTTCGGACGCCGGCCGCCGGGCCGAGCAGGGGGGAGCCGTCCGGGGTGTGCGGGATCGCGCCGTTGACCACCCGCTTGATGCCGACCTTGGCGAAGATCGGCATGCGCACCAGGGCGCGCTCCAGCCAGAAGGCGATGCGGTCGAGGTCGCCGGGGAAGAGCTCGTTGCTGGCCGACCAGTCCGGGCTGCCGCCGCGCGCCGCCCAGGCCTCGGCCGCGGCCTCGTGCTCGTAGATGCCGATCAGGCCGGCCTTCTGCTCCTGGCGGTAATAGCCGGCGGTCCAGTGGTCGCGCATCACCGGGATCTCGGCGTCGCGGGCGAGGAACTCGGGCACCGCCTCGGTGACGAGGTAGTGGTGCTCCATGTTGATGATCGGCACCGCGACGCCGATCATCGCGCCGACCTCGCGGGCGTAGCAGCCGGCGGCGTTGACGACATGCTCGGCGATCACCGCGCCCTGCTCGGTGACGACCCGCCATTCGCCCGTGGGCAGCGCCTCGATGCCGGTGACCCGGTTGCCCCGCACGATCTCGGCGCCGAGCCGCCGTGCGGCGATCGCCATGGCGTTGCAGCAGCCGGCGGGGTCGACATGCCCGTCATCCAGCGTCAGCCCGCCGGCGATCACGCCGTCGAGGTTGACGAACGGATTGTGGCGGCGGATCTCGTCGGGGCCGACCACCTCCATCGAGAAGCCGATCGAGCGGGCGAATCCCAGCACGTAGCGCAGCCAGTCGACCTCGGCCTCGGTGGTGGCCAGCCGGATGCCGCCGCAGCCGTGCCAGCCGGTGTACTGGCCGGTCATCGCCTCCAGCCGGGGATAGAGCTCGTGGCCGTAGCGGTGGATCTTGGCGATGTTGTAGCTGCCCGAGATGCTGGCGCACTGGCCGGCGGCGTGCCAGGTCGAGCCGGAGGTCAGCTCGCCCTTCTCGAGCAGCACGATGTCGGTCCAGCCCTCGAGCGCGAGGTGGTAGAGCAGCCCGACGCCCATCATCCCGCCGCCGACGATGGCGACCCGCGCATGGCTCCGCATCACGTGACTCCATTCCGTGCCGTCTCCCTCTCCCGCGTGCGAAAGCCGGATCCATGCCTCCGCCAGCGCGATGCGGGACCATGGACGGCTTTCGCCGGGATGACGGTGCATTGAACGTCGTCATCAGCGGACTTTTCAACCCGCCAGCCGCGAGACGTGCAGCGGCGGGACGCGGCCGCGCCAGGGCATCGCCTGCTCGAGCGCGGCGCCGAGCTGGATCAGCAGGTGCTCCTCGCTGTGCCGGGCGCCGAGCTGGACGCCGATCGGCAGGCCGCTGGAATGCAGCGCCAGGGGCAGCGAGATCGCCGGCTGGCCGGTGACGTTGTAGGGCACCAGGAACTGGCAGGGCCGCTCCTCGTAGGCCAGGAACTCCTCCGGCTGCATGTCCTGGTTCATGCCGTAGGTGCCGAACGGGCGGGAGACCTGCGCGCAGGTCGGGCTCAGCCAGATGTCGTACCGGGTGAAGAACCGGCCGACCCCGCGGCGGATCTGGTTGAACTCCTCGAGCGCCGCGAGATAGCGCTCGCAGGGCAGCCGCTTCGACCATTCGTAGAAGCGCAGCGTCATGCGCTCGACGGTGTCGGGCCCGACCACGCGGCCGGTGCGCCGCGCCAGGTCGTCGAGCCACTGGTCGAAGCCGAAATACCAGACGGCGGTGCAGGCCCGGTCGATCGCCGGCAGGTCGAGCGGCGGCGCGGCCTCCTCGACGTGATGGCCGAGCCCTTCCAGCACCCGGGCGGTGGCCTGCACCGCGGCCGCCACCTCGGGATCGATCGGCGCGTCCATCAGCGGCGCCGCCGACCAGGCGATGCGCAGCGGCTCGGCCGGCCGCTCGAGATAAGCGGCGAAGGGCAAGGGCGGACGGGCGATGACGAAGGGGTCGCCCGGCTGCGGCCGGCCCAGGCAGTCGAGCATGGTCGCGGTGTCGCGCATGGTGCGGGTCATGGCGAAGCGCTGCGTCATGCCGTGGCCGCCCTCGTCGAACAGCGGCCCGGAGGAGACCCGGCCGCGCGACGGGTAGAGGCCGATGGTGCCGCACCAGGCGGCGGGCCCGCGGATCGAGCCGCCCATGTCGGAGCCGTGCGCGATCGGCACCATGCCGGCCGCCACCGCCGCCGCGCCGCCGCCGGTCGAGCCGCTGGTCGAGTAGCCCGCCTTCCACGGCGTCGTGGTATTGCCGAACAGCAGGTTCTCCGAGCACAGCGCCATGGAGAACTCGGGCGTGTTGGAGCGCCCGACCAGGGTCACGCCGGAGGCCTTCACCAGCCCGGCGAAGTAGTCGTCCTTCGCCACCACCATGCCGCGGCCGAGCCGGCTGCCCTGCTCGCACTTGCGGCCGCCGAAGGACTGGCCGACATCCTTGATCAGGAAGGGCACGCCGCGGAACGGCCCGGTGCCGAGCGCCGCCTCGTCGAGCGCGTCGGCGGCGTCCTCGTAGGTCTCGATCACCGCCTGGACGGCGGGGTTGGCCACGGCGATCGCCCGCAGCGCGGTGGCGGCGAGCTCGCGCGGCGAGACCTGGCCGGTGCGCACGAGGTGGGCGAGGCCGAGCCCGTCGAGGGCGGCATATTCGGCAAGCTGCATGGCTCAGGCTCCCACCCGCATCGCCGCTTCCGGCAGCCGCACCGGCAGCCGGGCGCGGATCGCCGCGTCGATCGCTGGCGGCAGGTGGCCAGGATGGTAGCCGGCCAGGATCTCCTGCACCCGGACGCGGGCGCGGTCGACCACGCTGGTGCGGCCGCGCTCGGCCCATTCCTTCGGGTTGCTGCGGTCGCCGACCAGCGGATAGACGTATTCGCGCTGCATGCGCTGCAGCGTCTGCTCGGCGGCGAGGAAGTGCCCGGGGCCGGCGAGGCAGACCTCGCGGATGGTGTCGAGCGAGAGCGCGTCCTCGCTCACCTCGATGCCGCGGATGGTGCGCTGCGTCGCGCCGATGATGTCGTTGTCGATCACCAGCTGCTCGTGGCTGAACCCGAGCAGGCTCGCCATCATCCCGGCCGCCTCGTAGATCAGGTTGGCGCCGGCATTGCCGACCAGCGCCAGGTTGTAGGCCTTCTCGTAGCCCGACTGCGCGTCGGGGATCTTCGAGTCGGTCATCCCCGCGGCGGTGCCGCAGGTCAGGTCGTAGAACTGGGTGATCTGCGCCGCGGCGGCCGAGAGCAGCGCCTGCTCCGGGCTGCCGCCCGACATGGCGCCGGTGCGCAGGTCGGAGATGAAGCAATAGGGCCCGAAGATCGCCGGCGCCCCCGGCCGGATGGCGTTGACGTAGGCGAGCCCGGCCAGGCACTCGGCGATCTCCAGCACCAGCGAGCCGGCAAGCGCCGCCGGCGAGGTGGCGCCGGCCTGGCCGGCCGAGACCAGGAACACCGGCATCCCAGCCGCGACCGCCACCTCGAGGCAGCGGCAGGCGTCGGTGGCGAACTTCAGCGGCGGCACGACGAAGCAGTTGGACTGGCTGACGAAGGGCCGTGCCCGCCACTGCGCCTCGCCGCCGCTGATCAGATGCAGCATCTCGATGGTGGCGAGCAGCTGCGGGATGTCGCCCCAGCTGGTGCCGACATGCTTGGAGGTGCCGGCGACGCAGGCGTAGCAGGTGTTGAAATCCATCTCGAAGGGGTCGTCGATGTCGCGGCAGACCACCGGGCGCTGGAAGAAGTGGACATGCTCGAGCTGGTCGACGATGCGCGCCATGTCGTAGAGGTCGCGCACCGTGGAATCGCGGTACTCGCCGGTTTCCGCGTCGACCATGCAGACCGCCGCCCCGGCGGTGCCGAAATGCACCTTGTTGCCCCAGGGCTCGAGATCGTGCCGCGAATGCTGGCCGAAGAGGGTGAAGCGCCGGCCGGCCTTGGCGATCATGTCCTCGATCATCGCCGGCGGGAAGGTGAGGCGGCCATTGTCGCCGAGCCGGGCGCCGGCAGCGGTCATGACCTCGATGCCCGACGGCGGCGCCCCGGTCAGCCCGATCTCGTCCAGCACCTTGAGCGCGGCGCGGTGGATCCGCAGCACGTCGGTGTCGTCGAGCGGCTTGTAGCGGCCGCCGGCCAGCCCCGGCCGGACCGGCCGCTCGTTCTCCGGCAGCGGGGCGGCGCGCGCCGCCCGCCGCGCCTCGCGACCGCCTCGCCGCGACGTCTCGCGCTCCGCGACGCCCATTGGCCACCTCCCTGCTGCTGCCCGAGGCTAGGGGCTGGCGGCCCGGCACGGCAAACCCCATCTGCGCCGCGCCCTTGCGCTGGCTGCGGCGGAAGCGCACAAATCAGCGCAAAGGAGACCCCGGTGGCCGTCGCCGATTTCCCGCGCAACCTCCGGCTGCTCTGCAGCTACGGCCGCTCGGTCTCCGACGTCTGCCGCCGCGCCGGCATCAACCGCCAGCAGCTCGAGCGCTACCTGACCGGCGCCGCGACGCCGTCGCTGCGCACGCTGCGCCGGCTCAGCGACTTCTTCGGCATGGAGGATCACGAGATCTTCCTCGACCACGCCGCCTTCGCGGCGCTGGTCCGGCTGCGGCCGCCGCGGCTGCAGGAGCGCCAGGACCCGATCGCCGCCTTCGTCGGATCGCTGACCGACGGCGCCGATGCGGGCGCGGTCGAGCGCTATCTCGGCTTCTACCATGTCTACTGCCAGCCCGACCGGAACGTGCCGGAGGTGCATCGCTGCCTGACCCGGCTCGGCCTGGTCGAGGGCCGGCTGGTCAGCCGCACGGTGGAGCGCTATCCGCACGGCGCCGCCGGGCTGCCCTCGACGGTGAAGTATCGCGGGATCGCCGCGCCGCGCGGCGGCAAGCTGATCGTGCTGGAGCAGCAGGCCGGCGCGCCCGCCGCCTTCTGCACCATCCTCGACGGCACCGACTATCGCGGCCTGACCTACCTCTCGGGGATCATGCTGGGCATCGCCCCGGACGGCAGCCGCACGATCTACTGCCTGCGCGTCGTCTGGCACTATCTCGGCGCCGAGGTCGCGCTGCGCCGCCGGCTGGCCGAATGCGGGCAGCTGCCGCTCGACTCGCCCGAGCTCAGCGTCTATCTCCGCCACTGCATCACCAACGAGCTGGCGCCGGGCGAGCCGACCTTCTCGCCGCGGGCTTGACATATCACGAACAAACAGAGAACATGAATATCGCATAGTTCCCCATGGATCGCCGGGGCGGGCGTCGCTACTGTGCGCCCTCGATCCCCCGCGACGGACAGGTGAAGCGATGGCTGGCAGCGTCAACAAGGTGATCCTGATCGGCAATCTCGGCCGCGATCCCGAGATCCGGACGTTGCAGGACGGCACCAAGGTGGCGAACTTCACGCTTGCCACCTCCGAGAGCTGGAAGGACCGCAACTCCGGCGAGCGGCGCGAGCGCACGGAGTGGCACCGCGTCGCGGTCTTCAACGACCGGCTGGCCGAGATCGTCGAGCGCTATCTGCGCAAGGGCGCCAAGGTCTATGTCGAGGGCCAGCTGCAGACCCGCAAATGGACCGACCAGCAGGGCCAGGAGCGCTACACGACCGAGATCGTCCTGCAGCGCTTCCGCGGCGAGCTCACCATGCTCGACGGCCGCGGCGATGGCGGCGGCGCCGGCGCGGGCGGGGGAGGCTACGGCGAGGGCCCGGCCGAGCCCGCCTATGGCGGCGGGGGCGGCAGCGGCGGGATGGGCGGCGGCCGCAGCGAGAGCGGCGGCGGCCGTGGCGAGGGCGGCCGTGGCGAGGGCGGCGGTGGTGGCCGCGGCGCCCCGGCCCCGATGGGCGGCGACCTCGACGACGACATCCCGTTCTAGCCGGCGGCGACGTCGCCCTCCGACCGTACGCCGACCGGCACTGGTCTTTTCCGCATCGGCGTGAGACAAGCTGAGCCGTCTGCAACCGCGCGGCGAGTTCGTCTGCGATGCTGATCGGCATCGATCTCGGCACCACCAACAGCCTGGCGGCGATCTGGCGCGACGGCCAGACCGTGCTCATCCCGAACGCGCTCGGCCAGCGGCTGACGCCGTCGGCCGTCGGCATCAGCGACGACGGGGCGGTGCTGGTCGGGGCGGCGCGCGGGAGCGGCTGGTCTCGCATCCCGACCTCACCGCCGCCGCCTTCAAGCGGCTGATGGGCACCAATCGCGAGCTGACGCTGGGCAAGCGGCTTCCGGCCGGAAGAGCTGTCGGCGCTGGTGCTGCGCTCGCTCAAGGCCGACGCCGAGGCCTTCCTCGGCGAGCCGGTGCACAGGCGATCATCACCGTGCCGGCCTATTTCAACGAGCCGCAGCGCCGCGCCACCACCGCGGCTGGCGAGCTCGCCGGCCTGACGGTGCGGCGGCTGATCAGCGAGCCGACCGCCGCCGCTCGCCCACGGCCTGCAGGATGCCGCCGAGGACGAATATTTCGTCGTCGTCGACCTCGGCGGCGGCACCTTCGACGTCTCGGTGCTGCAGCGCTTCGAGGGCGTCATCGAGGTGCGGGCGGCGGCCGGCGACAGCCAGCTCGGCGGCGAGGATTTCGTCGACCTCGTCGTCGCCGGCTTCCGCAGCCGGCATCGCGATGCGCTGGACGCGCGCCGGCAACGGTGGAGGCCGCGCTGCGCCGGCAGGCCGAGCAGGCGAAGCTGCGGCTGAGCGAGGCCGACCGGGCACCGCTGTCGCTGAACATCGGAGAGACGCCGCTGGACTGGACGCTCACCCGTGCCGAGCTCGAGCGCGGCGCAGCCGCTGCTCGGCCGCATCCGGATGCCGATCGAGCGGGCGCTGCGCGACGCGCTCCACCCCGACACGGTCGCCAAGGTCGTGCTGGCCGGCGGCGCCTCGCGGGCCGATGTTCCGCCGGCTGATCGCCCGGCTGTTCCAGCGGCTGCCGGTGCAGCTCGTCGATCCCGACGAGGTGGTCGCCCGCGGCGCCGCGGTGCAGGCGGCCTGGTCGGCCGCGACGCCGCGCTGGGCGAGCTGGTGATGACCGACGTGGCGCCCTTCTCGCTGGGCGTCGAGGTGGCCCACGAGAGCCGGATGGCCGGCTGATCCCGGGCTTCTTCCTGCCGCTGATCGAGCGCAACACGGTGATCCCGGCGAGCCGTGCCGAGCAGCTGTTCACCACCCGCGACCGGCAGCGCGCGATGACCGTCAAGGTCTGGCAGACGAGTCGCGGCTGGCCGCCGAGAACATTCCGCTGGGCGAGCTCGAGGTCGCCGTCCCGCCGGCCGCCGCCGGCCGTGAGGGGATCGACATCCCTTCAGCTACGACAGCAGCGGCCTGCTCGAGGTCGAGGCGACGGTGGCGAGCACCGGCCGGCAAGAGCCGCCTGGTGATCGAGGGCAATCCGGGCCGCCTCTCGGCCGAGATCGCGAGCGCCTCGCCGGCCTCGCCCTCAAGATTCCGCCGCGCGAGCAGGCCGAGAACGCCGCCCTGCTGGCCCGCGCGCCAAGCGCTCTACGAGGAGCGGACAGGGCCGAGCGGACGCGGATCGGCGCCTGGATCACCGCCTTCATGGCCGTGCTGGAGCGGCAGGATCCGCGCGAGATCGGCGACGCGCCGGCGGGCTCGGCCGCGCGCTCGACGATGATCGACACCGACCTGCTGCCCGGGTAGCCGAGGCCGGCCGATGAGCCTCTGGGCGGTGCTCGGCCTCGAGCCGACCGTCGAGGCCAAGGCCATCCGCCGGGCCTATGCCGCGCGCCTGCGGTCGATCGACGCCGAGCGCGATCCGCGGCATTCCAGCGCCTGCGGGCACGCCTACGAGGCGGCGCTGCGTGGCGCGGAGGATGGAGTCGGCCGGGATGACGCCCGCGCCGTGACCGCCGGCGGCACCGTGGAGCGCGCCGAGCCGGCGGCGCCGGCGCCCGACCATGCGCTCGGCCCGAGCTGGCCGCCGAGGTCGAGCGCGTCAACACGCTGCTGAAGGGAGGCGGGTGGCCGCCGCGGCCGGGGCGCTGCAGACCATCAGGACACGCTGCCGCTGGCGCTCGCCGAGGATGCCACCCTTGCCCCTCGCGGTGGTCACCATGGGGCAGGTCGACCTGCCGGCCGCCACGCTGCGGCTGGTGCTGAGGACGGCCGGGCAGGAGGACGGCAGATCGCCTGTCGCCGCGATCGGCGAACCCATCTCCTGGCCACGTCGCGGCCCGCCTGCGGGCGGGCGCTGGTGGTCCTGGAGCAGGGGCTGCCGAGCGGCCTCGCAGCCGGGCCGGGCTGGCCGCCCGGCTCATCACGGCACGGCCGGCCAGCCGATGGGCCTGGGCTATGGGTGGCTGCTCGACTGGCGGCCGCTGCTGAGCGGGCTGGAGGTGCATGGGCATGGCTGCCCGGCCGGTTCAGTGCGCCGTCGATCTCGCCCGCCGCGTCCGGAAGGCGGCGCCCGTGGATCGTCGGCGCCGCCATGCTGTAAGATCCTGCGTGGAACCGGCCTGCTGCTGCTCTGGCTGGCGATCCGTCTGCCGACTCCGGGGGCGCTGCTGCTGGTCGGCGTGGATCTTCCTGCGCTGGTGGCTGCAGAGCATGGGCCGCCTCTATGCCGAGCTCGTGGCGCCGGCAGCCGGGACGGCGGCGCAGCGACGCACGCGATCCTGGCCGGTGACCGGCGGCGCCGCGCTGGTCGGCCCTCGCCGACGGCTTCGTCGCCGGCGCCGCCCGCCTCGTCGCGGTCGGCGCGGTGATCGCCATCCTGTCGCGCTGGGGCCTCGACTGGTCGACGGCTGCGCGCCGGGCGCTCGCCCTTCGCGCCGCGACCCCGCCGCTGGTGGCATCGTCATCGTGGCCGCCGCCTGGATCGGGCTGCTCGCGCTGGCGATCGCGGCGCTGACGCAGCACGGCTCTGGCCCTCGCAAGGTCGTCTTCTGGCTGGCATCCTGCTCGCCGTCGCAGCCCTGCGCTGGGTGGCCCGGCGCCGGCAGCGGCGGCGGGCTCGGCGGCCGGCGCCATCACGCTAGCCCAGGCCGTCGCGGGAACCCTTCCGCACTGCCAATTCGCACTGGCAAAATGTTGTTTCGCACGTGCGGAATCTGGTAAAGTCCGCGTGATCGAAAGCATTCGAAAGACCCGGGCCGCCGCCTGCCCGGGCAGCGCCGTCCGGCGATCGTTCCCACCCCCGACAGACCGGCCAATCCGATCGTGACCGACACCCCCCTGCCGCCTGCCCGCGACATCACGCCCGTCACCATCGAGGAGGAGATGCGCCGCTCCTACCTCGACTACGCGATGAGCGTCATCGTCTCGCGCGCGCTGCCCGACGTGCGCGACGGCCTCAAGCCGGTGCACCGGCGCATCCTCTACGCGATGAAGGAAGCCGGCTACGACTGGAACCGGCCCTACCGCAAGTCGGCCCGCGTCGTCGGCGACGTCATGGGCAAGTATCACCCGCACGGCGACGCGGCGATCTACGACGCGCTGGTGCGCATGGCGCAGGACTTCTCCATGCGCCTGACGCTGATCGACGGCCAGGGCAATTTCGGCTCGATGGACGGCGATCCGCCGGCGGCGATGCGCTACACCGAGATCCGCCTCGACCGCGCCGCCGACGCGCTGCTCGAGGACATCGACAAGGACACCGTCGCCTTCCAGCCGAGCTACGACGAGTCGTCGGAGGAACCGACCGTCCTGCCGGCGCGCTTCCCCAACCTGCTGGTCAACGGCGCCAACGGGATCGCCGTGGGGATGGCGACCAACATCCCGACGCACAACCTGGGCGAGGTGATCGACGCCTGCCTCGCCTATCTCGACGACCCGGCGATCTCGATCGACCGGCTGATGCAGCACGTGCCCGGGCCGGACTTCCCGACCGGCGCCGAGATCCTCGGCCGGGCCGGCATCCGCGAGGCCTACCACACCGGCCGCGGCTCGGTGGTGATGCGCGGCAAGACCCATACCGAGACGCTGCGCAAGGACCGCGAGGCGATCGTCGTCACGGAGATCCCCTTCCAGGTCAACAAGGCGCGGATGATCGAGCGCATCGCCGAGGTGGTGCAGGAGAAGATCATCGAGGGCATCTCCGACCTGCGCGACGAGAGCGACCGCGACGGCGTGCGGGTGGTGATCGAGCTGAAGCGCGATGCGATGCCCGAGATCGTGCTCAACCAGCTCTATCGCTACACCCCGCTGCAGACCAGCTTCGGCGTCAACATGCTGGCGCTCAACGCCGGCCGCCCGGAGCTGATGACCATCAAGGACGTGCTGGTCGCCTTCTGCGCGTTCCGCGAGGAGGTCATCACCCGGCGCACCCGCTTCGAGCTCGGCAAGGCGCAGGAGCGCGCCCACGTGCTGATCGGGCTGGTCATCGCGGTCGCCAACATCGACGAGATCATCGCGCTGATCCGCGCCGCGCCGGACCCGACCACGGCGCGCGAGGGGCTGATGGCGCGAGCCTGGCCGGCGGCCGACACCGCGCCGCTGATCGCGCTGATCGACGAGCCCGGCCGCGGCGTCGCCGCCGACGGCACCTACCGGCTCTCCGAGGCGCAGGCGCGCGCCATCCTCGAGCTCCGGCTGCAGCGGCTGACCGGCCTCGAGCGCGAGAAGATCGCCGAGGAGATGCGCGAGGTCGCCGTCCAGATCGCCGACCTGCAGGCGATCCTGTCCTCGCGCGCCCGGCGGCTCGACAACCTGCGCAGCGAGCTGGGCAGCATCCGCGAGCAGTTCGCCACGCCGCGGCGCACCCGGCTCACCGAGAACGAGTTCGAGCACGACATCGAGGACCTGATCCAGCGCGAGGACATGGTCGTCACCGTGACCCATGGCGGCTACGTCAAGCGGGTGCCGCTCTCGGCCTATCGCTCGCAGCGCCGCGGCGGCCGCGGCCGCTCGGCGATGAGCACGCGCGAGGAGGATGCGGTCAGCCGGCTGTTCGTCGCCCACACCCACACGCCGATGCTCTGCTTCTCGACCGCCGGCATGGCCTACAAGCTCAAGGTCTACCGCCTGCCGCTGGGCACGCCGCAGGCGCGCGGCAAGCCGTGGAACAACCTGCTGCCGCTCGATTCCGGCGAGACGATCTCGACGCTGATGCCGCTGCCCGAGGACGAGACGAGCTGGGACTCGCTGTCCGTGCTGTTCGCCACGGCGAGCGGCGACATCCGGCGCAACCGGCTGTCCGACTTCGCCGACGTGCGCGCCAACGGCAAGATCGCGATGCGGCTGGAGCCGGGCGACCGGCTGATCGGCGTCGAGGCCTGCAGCGACGACCAGGACGTGCTGCTGGCGACCGCCGGCGGCAAGTCGATCCGCTTCCAGGTCGCCGACCTGCGGGTCTTCACCGGCCGCACCTCGACCGGCGTGCGCGGCATCCGGCTGGCCGCCGGCGACCACGTCATCTCGCTGTCGATCCTGCGCCATGTCGAGGCCGGCGCCGACGAGCGCGCCGCCTACCTGCAGCTGGCCGGCGCCCGGCGCCGCGCCCGCGGCGAGGCCGAGGCGGCCGACGCGGAGGCCGTGGCGGCCGAGAGCGAGGCGGCAGAGGCAGCCGAGGACGCCGAGGCGGGCGCCGACGGCGAGGCCGAGGCGCGGCCCACGACGCTGGCGCCGGAGCGCTTCGCCGAGCTCGAGGCGGCCGAGGAGCTGGTGCTGACCCTCACCGAGAACGGCTTCGGCAAGCGCAGCTCGGCCTACGAGTACCGCATCACCAACCGGGGCGGGCAGGGGATCGTCAACATCGAGACCTCCGGCCGCAACGGCACGGTGGTGGCGAGCTTCCCGGTGACGCAGCGCGACCAGATCGTGCTGGTCACCGACAGCGGCCGGCTGATGCGCTGCCCGGTCGACGACATCCGCATCGCCGGCCGGCGCACCCAGGGCGTCGTGGTGTTCCGCGTCGACGAGGGCGAGAAGGTCGTGTCGGTCAGCCGCCTCGACGCCGCGGCGGTCCCGGCCGAGGCGGCCAACGGCGAGGGCGAGGCCGCCGACGGCGTCGCCGCGGAGCCGGACGCGGGCCCGGAGAATGGCCCGGAGAACGGGGCGGAGAACGGCGCGGAGAACGGCAATGAGTAGCCCTCGCGTGGGGGTCTATCCCGGCACCTTCGACCCGATCACCAACGGCCATATCGACATCATCAAGCGGGCGGTCCGGCTGGTCGACCAGCTGGTCATCGGCGTCGCCGGCAATGCCGGCAAGGGACCGCTCTTCACCCTCGAGGAGCGGGTCGGCATCCTCGAGGAGGAGATCGCCGGGCTCTGCAAGGAGAGCGAGCCGCAGCGCATCCAGGTGCGCCCCTTCGACACCCTGCTGATGCATTTCGTCGAGGGCCTTGGCGCCCGCGTCATCATCCGCGGCCTGCGCGCCGTCTCCGACTTCGAGTACGAGTTCCAGATGGCCGGGATGAACGCCCGGCTGAACCCGGCGATCGACACCATCTTCCTGATGGCCTCGGACCGCCACCAGTTCATCTCCTCGCGCTTCGTCAAGGAGATCGGCCGGCTCGGCGGCGACGTCACCCATTTCGTCACCCCCGGCGTCGCCGCCCACCTGCAGCGCCGCTTCGCGCAGGAGAAGAGCAACGGCGGGCCGGTGGCGGGCTGAGGGGCGGGCAGGGCAGGAAGGGCAGGGGCCGGGTTCCCCTTTGCCCCCCGCCGTGATAATCGATCGGCCGCGGGACGGCCTTCGGGCGGGCGCGTAGCTCAGCGGTAGAGCATCTGACTTTTAATCAGGAGGTCCCGGGTTCGATCCCCGGCGCGCTCACCAACACAATCAATGCCTTATCGGCTATTTCGGCGGCGCATCGCGACCATGAAAAGGGCGGCAGGTAACACCGTAGGTAACAGCGAGGGTGGCATGGCGAATGAGCGAAGCGCGACCCTCGGGCAAG
>JAXMCI010000020.1:0-134902 GCA_046349435.1 Dongiaceae bacterium
AGGTGAAGCGCACGCGCGGGCTGCATCGCCGCGCCCGCAAGCGCGTGCCCTACCCGGTGGTGGCGCTGGTCGGCTACACCAATGCCGGCAAGTCGACCCTGTTCAACCGGCTGACCCGGGCCGAGGTGCTGGCCAAGGACCTGCTCTTCGCCACGCTGGACCCGACCATGCGCTCGGTCCGGCTGCCGAGCGGGCGGGCGATCATCCTGTCCGACACCGTGGGATTCATTTCCGACCTGCCGACCGACCTGGTCGCCGCCTTCCGTGCCACCCTCGAGGAGGTGCAGGAGGCCGACCTCGTGCTGCATGTCCGCGACATCGCCCATCCCGAGAGCGAGGCGCAGCGCGAGGACGTCGAGGCGGTGCTGCGCGAGCTCGGCCTCGGCGAGGTGGTCGAGCACGGGCTGCTCGAGGTGCTGAACAAGATCGACCTGCTCGATGCCGAGGCGCGCGAGGTGCTGCAGCAGCAGCTCGATCGCGACGGCCACCGCCTGGCCGTCTCGGCGGTGACCGGCGAGGGCGTGCCGGGCCTGCTGGCGGCGATCGACGCGCGGCTGGCGGCCGGCCGGCAGACGGTCGATCTCCGGCTGCGCCACGACGAGGGGGCGCGGCTGGCCTGGCTCTACGATCATGGCGAGGTCATCGAGCGCCGCGAGGACGAGGGCCATGTCTATGTCCGGGTCGCCCTCGACCCCGCCGACCTCGCCCGCTTCCATCGCGAGGCGGAGAGTGCGGCGCGCCGCCGGCATGCCGCCGGTCCGGGCGCCTGAAGACCCGCCAGCCACAGGCAGGATCATGGCCGTCATCGACATCGACCGCGTCGCCGCGGTGATCGCCGAGGTCGCCGCCGAGGAGGTGGTGCCCCGGTTCCGCAAGCTCGCCGCGGGCGACATCCGCGAGAAGGGGCCGGGCGATTTCGTCACCGTCGCCGACGAGGCGACCGAGGCGGCGCTGGAGCCCCGGCTGGCGGCGCTGGCCCCCGGCTCGGTGATGCTCGGCGAGGAGGCCGCCCACTCCGACCCGCGGCTGATCGACCGGCTGTCGGAGGAGGCGCCGGTCTGGATCATCGACCCGATCGACGGCACCGCCAACTTCGCCGAGGGCAAGCCGGTCTTCGCGGTGATGGTTGCGCTGGTCGTGGGCGGCGAGCTCCGCGCCGGCTGGATCCACGACCCCGTCGCCGGCAAGACCGCCATTGCCGCGGCGGGCGAGGGGGCGTTCCTCGCCGGCGAGCGGCTGCGGGTCAGTACCGCGCCGGCCGATCCCGCCGCGATGCGCGGGCCGGTGATGGCCGGGCATTTCGGCCGGCCGGAGCTCGGGCGGCGCCTGCAGTCGCGGCGCGGCCGCGTCCAGGCGGTGCGCAGCCTGCGCTGCGCCGGCCACGAATACATCCGGGTGGCGGCGGGCGAGGTCGACTTCCTGCTGTTCACCAAGCTGATGCCCTGGGATCATGCGCCGGGCGTGCTGCTGCACGCCGAGGCGGGCGGCCATGCCGCCTATCTCGACGGCGGCCGCTACCGGCCGTCGCGGATCGATGCCGACGCGCTGCTGCTGGCGCCCGACCCGGCGAGCTGGGAACGGCTCTACGACACGCTGCTCGGGCCGGACGAGTGAGACACGAGGGAGGGGACGGATCATGAGCGCGACGGGCGAAAGCGTGGCCTTCATCGGCCTCGGGGTGATGGGCTTCCCGATGGCCGGCCATCTCGCCGCCAAGGGACACCGGGTCACCGTCTACAACCGCACTGCGGCGCGGGCCGCGGCCTGGACGCAGAAGCACGGCGGCCGCAGCGCGCCGACGCCGGCCGAGGCGGCGGCCGGGGCGGCGCTGGTCTTCGTCTGCGTCGGCAACGACGACGACCTGCGCAGCGTCGTCCATGGCGAGGACGGCGCGCTCGCCGGCATGCAGCCGGGCGCGATCCTGGTCGACCACACCACGGCCTCGGCCGAGGTCGCGCGCGAGATCGCCGACCGGGCCCGCGGGCTCGGCGTCGGCTTCCTCGATGCGCCGGTCTCGGGCGGCCAGGCCGGCGCCGAGAACGGCAAGCTGACGGTCATGGTCGGCGGCGACGAGGAATGCTTCGACAGCGCCAAGCCGGTGATCGACAGCTACGCCCGCGCCTGCGTCCTGATGGGCCCGACCGGCTCCGGCCAGCTCGCCAAGATGGTCAACCAGATCTGCATCGCCGGGCTGCTGCAGGGCCTCTCCGAGGGGCTCAACTTCGCGCAGCGGGCCGGGCTCGACGGCGCCAGGCTGGTCGAGGTCATCTCGAAGGGCGCCGCCCAGTCCTGGCAGATGGACAACCGCGCCGCTACCATGTTTGCCGGCAAGTTCGATTTCGGCTTCGCCGTCGACTGGATGCGCAAGGACCTCTCGATCTGCCTGGCCGAGGGCCGGCGCAACGGCGCGCGCCTGCCGATCACCGCGCTGATCGACCAGCTCTACGCCCAGGTCCAGGCGCGCGGCGGCCGGCGCTGGGACACCTCCAGCCTGATCCACCTGCTGGCCAACGACTGACATGTCGGGCGCCACGGCGCCCGACCTCGCCGCGCTGACCGCCCTGGTGCAGCCGGCCCGCCCGGGCCGGCGCGTCGCCGCCGCCCGGCCGCTCGCCGGCGGGCTGCTGCATCCCGGCTGGCGCCTTGCGCTCGACGACGGTTCGCCGGATCTCGTGCTGCGGCTCTACCCGCACGATCCCGCGGCGGCGGAGAAGGAGCGGGCGATCGCCGCCCGGGTCGGCGGGCGCGTGCCGGTCGCGCGCTTCCTCCATCTCGATCCCGAGGGTGCCGTCGGCGGCCAGCCTTATGCCCTGCTGGAATGGCGGGACGGGCAGTCCCTGGACCGCGCCCTGTCCGGTGCCGATCCGGCGGTGCGGACGGCGCTCGGGCGGGCCTGCGGCGCGACCGTCGCCGCCATCGCGGCGGAACGCTTCGGGTGCAGCGGGATGCTCGATGCGCGGCTGGCGGTGACGCCCTGGCCGGAGAGCCCGGCCGCGCTGATCGAGCGGACCCTGCTGACCGGGCCGGCCGCGGCGCTGCTCGGCGCCGAGGCCTGCCGGAGCGTCGCCGCATTTGGCGCCCGGCATCGCGCGCTGCTCGCCGAGCTCGCCGCGGACAGCCGGCTGGTCCATGGCGACCTGCGCGGCGCCAATCTGCTGGTGGCCGGGCAGGGGGAGGCCTGGCGGGTGGCCGCGGTGCTCGACTGGGAGCTCTGCCATGCGGGCACGCCGCTGCTCGATCTCGGCACGCTGCTGCGCGACGACCCCGGTGCCGCCTTCGCCGCAGGGCTGGCCGCGGGCTACCGGAGCGCCGGCGGCGTTCTCCCGGCCGCGTGGATGGCGCTGGCGCGGCTGCTCGACCTCGTCGCGCTGGGCGACGCGCTCGGCACCGGGGATGAGGCGGTCAGAGCCTATGCCGGGGAGCGAATCGCTGCCTTTGATCTGATGTATTTCAATTGATTATCTATCGTTCTTCGCTTCGATCCATAGATCCTGGAGGGCGCTGAGGGGCGCGCCTTCCGGGGCGCGGGTCTCGACCTGGCGGAAGCGCTTCTCGAACTTCCGGTTGGCCTCCCGCAGCGCCGTCTCCGGATCGACCGCCAGCGAGCGGGCGAGGGCGACGGCGGCGAAAAGCAGGTCGCCGACCTCCTCCGCGATCCGCTCCTGCTCTCCCCCCGATTCGATCTCCTGTTTTATTTCAGAGAGTTCCTCCTCGATCTTCAGAAGCGGCTGAGCCGGTCCGGGCCATTCGAACCCGATTCGGGCCGCCCGCTTCTGCAGCTTCTCCGCCCGCATCAGGGCGGGCAGGCCGAGCGCCACCCCGTCGAGCACGCTCGGCGTCTCGCCGCGCTCGGCCGCGGCGCGTGCGCGCTCCGCCGCCTTGTGCTCCTCCCAGGCCCGGGTCTGGGCTTCGGCGGTGTCCACCCGTTCCTCACCGAAGACATGAGGATGCCGCGCAATCATTTTGGTCGATATGGCGTTTGCGACGTCACTGAAGGCAAAGAGCCCGGCTTCGCCGGCCATCTGGGCGTGGAACACCACCTGCAGCAGCAGGTCGCCGAGCTCGTCGCGCAGGTCGTCCATCGCGCCGCGCGCGATGGCGTCGGCGACCTCGTGCGCCTCCTCGATGGTGTAGGGCGCGATGGTGGCGAAGCTCTGCTCGCGGTCCCAGGGGCAGCCGCTCCGGGGATCGCGCAGCCGGGCCATGATCTCGAGCAGGCGGTCCATCGGATTGGTTGGCAGGGTGCTGTCCGTCATGCTTTGTTGTCTCCGGGCCACCGCTTCCCGGACGGGAGCGGCGGCTCATTCCACAGTGATGTTGCCGCACGGCGGCAAGCCAGGGAAAGCTCGCTCAGAAGGGGGAGGCGTGCATGAGTATCATCGGGCCGGTTGATCGGCGTGGATTCCTCGTCGGCGCTGCGGCGCTCGGGGTGGCGGCGACGCTGCCGCGGCTCGGCCGCGCGGCGACGCCCAGCAAGGGCGGCCATTTTCGAATCGGCGTCGCCGACTACGCGACGCAGGACGACCTCGACCCGGCCAACATCGACACGCGGTTCCAGACCTACCTGCAGTTCCAGCTGCGCAACGGCCTGGTCGAGATCGGACCGGGCGGCGTGCTGGTTCCCGAGCTCGCCGAGAGCTGGGAGGGGTCGAAGGACGCGAAAACCTGGATCTTCAAGCTGCGCAAGGGCGTGACCTTCCACAACGGCAAGCCGCTGACCCCGGCCGACGTGATCTACTCCTTCCGCCACCATCAGGGGGAGAGCTCGAAGTCGACCGCCAAGCCGATGCTGGCGAGCCTCACCGACATCAAGGCCGACGGCGACAGCACGGTGGTGTTCACGCTCTCGGCCGGCAACGTGGGCTTCCCGGCGCTGGCCGCCAACTACTCCTTCATGATCGTCCCGGACGGCGCCACCAAGTTCGAGGACGGGATGGGGACGGGCGGCTACATCCTCGAGGAGTGGAAGCCCGGCCTGCGCTCGCTGGTCAAGCGCAACCCCAACTACTGGAAGGCCGGACGGGCGCACTTCGATTCGGTCGAGATGACGGCGATCAAGGACGGCTCGGCGCGGGTCAACGCGCTGGTCACCGGCCAGATCGACGCCTTCAACTTCGTCGACCCGAAGATCGTGTCGCTGCTCGAGAAGAACGCCAAGGTCAAGGTGATCAGGACCGCCAGCAAGGCGCACTACGTGTTCCCGATGCTGGTCGACATGGATCCGTTCAAGGACGTCGACGTGCGCAACGCCATGAAGTACGCCGTCGATCGCCAGGACATGGTGAAGCGCGTGCTGCACGGCTTCGGCACGGTCGGCAACGACCAGCCGCTCGGCGTCGGCTACGAGTTCTACGACCCCTCGATCGAGCAGCGCGTCTACGACCCGGAGAAGGCCAAGTTCCTGCTGAAGAAGGCGGGCAAGTCGGATCTCGCGGTCCAGCTCTTCGTCTCCGAGACGCCGTTCGCCGGCGCCACCGACGCGGCCGTGGTGTTCAAGGAGCACGCCGCCAAGGCCGGCATCAACATCGAGGTCGTCAAGACGCCGGAGGACGGCTACTGGGACGACGTCTGGACCAAGAAGCCGCTCTGC
This sequence comes from Dongiaceae bacterium, assembly GCA_046349435.1. GTDB lineage: Bacteria > Pseudomonadota > Alphaproteobacteria > Dongiales > Dongiaceae > JAXMCI01. The sequence continues at coordinate 5,591 of JAXMCI010000020.1, forward strand.
GCCTCGCGCTGGAGCGGCCGGACCAACGAGGACGCCATGCTCTCGCTGGCCTATACCGACGAGGGCCTGAAGATCGGCTGGAACGAGACCCGCTTCAACAACGAGCGGGTCAACGCCCTGGTGGTGGCGGCGCGCAGCGAGTTCGACGTCGCCAAGCGGCGCGAGATGTACTCGGAGTGCCAGCGCATCATCCGTGACCAAGGCGGCTCGACGGTGTTCGCCTTCGCCGACTTCGTCGACGCGACGAGCGCCCGGGTGCAGCACGAGGACAAGCTGTCCGGCGAGTGGGATCTCGACGGCGGCCGTGCCGCCGAGCGCTGGTGGTTCGCCGCCTCGTAGGCGAGGGGGCTCACCTGGCGGCGCTGCGGTCCCGAGCTCGGTCTCGGGGCCGCGGCGCCGCCTCGCTGCCCAGCCGGGCGGCCATGTACTGGGTGAAGTCCCAGATCGTGCCCTCGTAATCGGCCGGCGCCAGCGTCCCGCCGCCATAGTGGCGCGACTTCATGCCTTTCTGCACCGCCTCGAGCTGGGCCCGGTCCTCGGCATTGAAGGCCAGGCAGAGGTCGCGGTAGCGGATCACGTCGGGGTGGTTGGGATCGTCGAGCGTCCCGGCGAGGCCCCAGCGCACCCCGACCGAATCGGCGTCGATCGGCCGGACGATGAGGTAGAGCGTGACGTTCGGCACGATCGAGAGCGTCAGGTTGGGGAAGACGCTGAACAGGACGGAGTAGCGGCGCTCCTCGGCGGTGAGGTCGGGATGGTAGGGGCCGCGCTCCGGCACGCTCGGGTCGTAGCCCGAGGTGTAGGCGGTCATGCCGAACGGCGTCGGGATCTTGCGGCAGAGCGCGGTCGGGGTGATCGGGTGCAGGGTCTTCAGGTGGGCGAAGCTCAGGTGGTAGCCCTCCATGAAGTTCTCGACCAGGCACTTCCAGTTGGTCCGCCAGACCTCCTCGCCGACGAACTGATGGTGCCGGCCGGGGTGGTGATAGTTGCGGATCGCCGGCAGGAAACCGTCGACCCGGGGCGCCAGCGGCTCCGCCTTGCCGTCGAGATTGACGAAGATGAAGTCCTGCCAGATCTCGCAGGCGAACTCCGGCAGCCGGCAGCCCGCCTTGTCGAAGGCCGGCGAGCCGGCCATCAGCGGCGCGGCGGCGAGCCGGCCGTCCTGATGGTAGCTCCAGGCGTGATAGCTGCAGGCGAAGCGCCGGGCGTTGCCGGAGCCCTTGGCGACCAGGTTGGCGCGGTGGCGGCAGACGTTCGACAGCACCCGGATCCGGTCGTCGTCGCCGCGGACGACGAGGAGCGGCTCGCCGACCAGCTCCGTGGTGAAGTAGTCGCCGGGCCGGGCGATCTCCGCCGCATGGCCGAGGCAGACCCATTCGCGGCGGAACAGGGTCTCGCGCTCGAAGGCCAGGAAGGCCTCGGAGGTGTAGTAGGCCGGCGGCATGGTGCGGGCCTGGCTGGCCGGCAACCGGCTGAGCGCGGCGAGCTCGTGGCGGAGCCGCTGCACCTCGTCGGCGTCGGTCTGCGTGATCATGGCGGCCTCTGGGTCGGAGAAGGACGGCGGTTGGCGTGGCCATAGTAGGTGCCGCGCGGCCGCTGTCCATGGCGCCTGCGGGGTCGCCTGCACCAGATCCGAATATCGCATAATGTATATTATGGAAAAATCTGATCAAGGTCGGGTGACGCTGGTGTCCGACGCTTGTTCTATCCAGTTAAGTCAGTGGCTTGCAGGTCGTTGTTCTCAGCCGCCCTGAGGCAGGAAACCGACCGTCCTGGCAGCAGCTCGGCCAGTGACGGATAGACCGAACGGCACTGCTCCACCGCCCACGGGCAGCGCTGGTGCAGATGGCAGCCGGCCGGCAGGTCGATCGGGCTCGGGATCTCCCCCGCCAGCAGGAAGCGCGGCAGCACCTGCCTGGGATCGGGATACAGCACCGACGACAGCAGCGCCCGGCTGTATGGGTGCAGCGGCCGCTCGAAGATCTCCGCCGTGCTGGCGGTCTCGACGATCTTGCCGAGATACATCACCGCTACCCGGTCGCAGACCCGCCGCACCGCCGTCAGGTCGTGCGAGATCAGGAGGTAGCTGAACTGCAGCCGCCGCTGCAGGTCGCTGAGCAGGTTCAGGATCTCGGCCCGCACCGAGACGTCGAGGGCCGAGGTCGGCTCGTCCAGTACCACGAGTTCCGGCTCAGTCGAGATCGCCCGAGCGATGGCGATGCGCTGCTGCTCGCCGGCGCTGAACTGGTGCGGATACTTGTCGACTGCGGATGCGTCGAGCCGCACCATGGCGAGAACCTCGCGGACGCGCTGGGCGCGCGCCGCCGGGCTGAGCTCGTCGCGCAGCCGCAGCGGCTCCTCGATGATGCGACCGATTCGCATTCGCGGACTGAGCGAGTCGTAGGGTTCCTGGAACACCATCTGGACGCGGCGCCGGAACTGGCGCAGCGCATCGCGCCCCAGCCCGGTGATGTCCTGGCCGCGGAACAGGATCGCGCCTTCCGTCGGCTCGATCAGCCGCAGCACGCAGCGGCCCAGCGTGGTCTTGCCCGACCCGCTCTCGCCGACCAGCGCCAGCGCCTCGCCGCGGGCGATGGCGAAGGAGACGTGGTTGACCGCGCGGACGGCACGGCCATGGCCGATCGGGAAATGCTTCACGAGGTTGCGGACCTCGAGCAGCGGGCCGTCCATCAGGCGCTTACCCGGCCGGAGCGGATCTCGTCCTGCCGGCGGCAGCGGACGCTGTAGTCGGCCGCAACCGCCTCCAGCGCCGGCACCCGCTCGCGGCAGGCCCGCTCGGCCAGCGCGCAGCGGCCGGCATAGCTGCAGCCGCCCGGCCCCTGCGGCGCCCCCGTCCCGCTCTGCGGCAGCGTCGGCTCGTGGGCCTGGTCACGCGCCGCGGCGGCGCGCAGCAGGTTGCGGCTGTAGGGATGCACTGCCGCTGCGAAGAAGCCGGGCACGTCGCCGATCTCGACGATCCGCCCGGCGTGCATCACCGCCACCCGCTCGCAATAGTGCGCCACGACGCCGAGGTCGCGCGAGACGAGGATCAGCGAGGAGTGTGCCTGGCGCACCAGCTCCTGCATCAGGTCGAGGATCTGGCGCGAGATCGTCACGTCGAGCCCGGCGGTCGGCTCGTCGGCCAGGATCAGCTTCGGCGAATGGGCCAGCGCCATGGCGATGATCACCCGCTGGCACATGCCGCCGCTGAGCTCGTGCGGATAGGCATAGGCCCGCCGCTCCGGATCGGGGATGCCGACCTGGCGCAGCAGCGCCACGGCGCGTTCCCGGGCCTCGCGATGCGGCATGGCGGCGTGGGCGCGCAGCACCTTGACCAGCTGCTCGCCGATCCGCAGCAGCGGGTTGAGGTGCTTGCGCGGCTCCGGCGAGGTCAGCGCCAGCTCCTTGCCGCGCAGCCGCAGCAGTTCCGCCTCGCTCCGCCGCAGCAGGTCGTCGCCGTTGAGGCGCACGCTGCCCGCCTCGACTTGCCAGGGCGGCTCCAGCAGCCCGAGCACGGCCCGGATCAGCACCGTCTTGCCCGAGCCGGATTCCCCGACCACGCCCAGAGTCTGGCCGGCGGCCAGCGTGAAGCCGACATCGTCGAGGATGCGGACCGGCGCTGCACCCGCCCGGTTCGACACGGTGAGATCGCTCACCTCGAGCAGCGGCAGTACCACCGCTATCGCCTCTTCACCGGGTCCATATGCTCGCGCAGCCCGTCGCCGAACAGCGCGTAGCCGAGCACGGTAAGGCCGAGCGCTACGCCAGGGAAGAAGGCCGTCCACCACTGGCCGGTCATCATGTTGGGCGCGCCGATCGAGATCATCGAGCCCCATTCCGGGGTCGGCTTCGGCACGCCGGCGCCGACGAAGCTCAGCGCCGCGGTGAGCAGGATGGCGAAACCGATCCCGGGCGAGATATTGGCCAGCGCCGGGCCGATCGCGTTGGGCATGACATGGACAAAGGCGATGCGCAGCTCCGAGTTGCCGGCGCAGCGCGCCGCCTCGATGAAGGGTCGCTCGCGCACCTGGAAGACGGCGCCTCGGGTGACGCGCAGGAAGTACGGAATGTTGAGGAAGGCGAGCGCGGCGATGACGTTAACGATGCCTGGGCCGCGGAAGCCGACCAGCGCCAGCGCGAAGATGAAGACCGGAAAGGCCTGCAGGATGTCGGCGCTGCGCATGATGGTGCCGCTGACCACCTTGCCGATCCCCGGGGTGCCGGCGAAGTAGCCGGAGATGACGCCCAGCAGCACGCCGCCGACGAACGCCACCAGCGAGGAGACCAGCGCGATGGTGAGGTCGATGCGCGGCGCCGCGATGACCCGCGACAGGATGTCCATGCCGGAGACGTCGGTGCCCATGGGATGGGCCCAGGAGGGCGGCTGCAGCCCCAGGCCCGGCAGCGCCAGCTCCGGATCGTAGGGTGCCACCAGGGGCCCGGTGATTGCGAGGAACAGGGTCACGACCACGACGACCAGGCCGAACATCACCGAGGGCCGGCGGCGCGCGAAGGCGAGGAAGCCGGCGAGTGCCCGCCATGCGGCGACCCCCGGACGGGTCGGGGCGAGGCTGTCGACCGGCTGCATCGCCATACCCTGCCCCTCCCCTAGGCGTTGATCCGCGGATCGATCAGGAAATATGCGAGATCGACCAGCAGGAAGACGAACAGGGTGAAGATCGCGGCGAGCAGCACGAAGGCCTGCAGCGGCGCGTAGTCGGAGTTGATCACCGCCTCGACGCCGTACTGCCCGAGCCCGCCCCAGGCGAACACCGTCTCGACCAGCACCGCGCCGCCCAGCAGGTACCAGAAGACGATGCCGACGACCGTCACCACCGGCGGCATGGCGTTGCGCAACGCGTAGCGCAGCTGCGTGCCGCGCGACAGGCCGAGCGCCCGGGCATGCTCGACGAAGTCGGAGCGCAGCATCTCCTCGACGGTCGTGCGGGTGTTCTTGATGATCAGCGTCATGTAGACGAGAACCAGGGTCGCCACCGGCAGCACCAGGTGGCGAACCGCCGAGACCAGCACGTCCCACTGGCCGGTGACCAGCGCGTCGATGCTGTACATCCCGGTGAGGGTCGGCGGCGGCTCGTCGATCGGGTCGAGCCGCCCGATCGGGCCGGGCAGCCAGCCCAGCACCGAGAAGAACAGGTACATCAGGATCAGGCCGAGCCAGAAATCGGGGATCGACCCGGACAGCATGCCGTAGACGAACAGCACCTTGTCGCCGACGCCGCGGCGCTTGACCGCGGTATAGACGCCGATCGGGATGCCGAGCAGCACCGACAGCCCGCCCGCCAGCAGGATCAGCTCGAGCGTCGCCGGCAGCCGCCGGGCGATGTCCTCGGTGACCGCCTGCGAGGTCCGCCAAGACTGGCCGAAATCGCCGTGCAGGACGCGGCCGACATAGAGCAGATACTGCTCGTAGAGCGGCCGGTCGAGGCCGAGATCGTGGCGCACCTCGGCGACCCGCTCCTGGGTGGCAAACTGCCCGGCGATGAGATAGGCGGGATCCCCCGGCAGCAGCCGGATCAGGAAGAAGACGATGAGCGAGACGGCGACGAGCTGCGGCACCAGGAACAGCAGGCGCCGCAGCGTGTATCGGAGGAACGCCATCGGCCCGCCCGACCCGGTCCCGGCTCAGGCGGAGGCGGCGGCCGGGAACGGCACCAGCCTGTCGAGGTGGCGGATGGCCAGCGGCGTCAGCTCGCCGCTCAGGGTCGTGTAGTCGCCGGCCGGCAGCCCGTCGAGCGGGAAGCCGATGAAGCGACCCCAGGAGGCCTCCTGAAGCAGCTGGTCGCCGTGCTCGGCCGGCTCGCCGCAGGGCCAGCCGAAGGCGTACCAGAGCAGCCCGGCGGCGGGATCGATGATCTCGGCGCTGACCGTGCCCCAGGCGGGCTCGGCCGGATCGAAGCGCGACTTGCCCAGGCTGCCATGGTTGCACACCGAGAATCCGTGGCCGCGGACCAGCGTGTTCTCCCCGGCGAAGCGCTCGCGGTGGCCGTGGTCGCAGAGCGCGTCGCGCATCTCGAGCAGCCCGATATGGCCGTCGACCGCGGCGAGCCGCGCCGTCGCGCGGGCGTAGCGCGTGGCGTTCGGCACGGTCGGCACGTCCATGCCGGCCTTGGGATCGCCGTCCTCGGCCTGCAGGTCGAACCAGCAATTGACGTTGACCCCGGTGCCGCCCGTCTCGTCGGGCAGCCGCCGGCGCACCGCGACATGCTGCCGCCCGACCTCCACCAGGGCGCAGTCGCCGCGGCGGTCGGCCAGCATGCCGGCGGCGCCGAAGTCGCGGGGCAGCTGGTCGAGCAGCCGGACCGCCTCGGCGACGGTGGCGCAGCGCCGCATCACCTCGCCCCAGGCCTGGTGGGACTTGAGGGCGTCCGGCGGCGGCCGGTGGTCGGGCCGCTCCCAGGCGAAGGCCCAGGTGAAGGCCAGCCCCTTCTCGTTTAGGCCGCGGGTCGGCGTACCGGCGGTGCTGTCCGAGTACTCGGCCGCCGAGACGCTGGTGCCGAGCGGCCGCAGCGCCGTGCCGACATAGGCGTAGCCATCCCCTGGGCGCTCGACGATGACCTTGGTGCGGATGTCGTACGGATCGTCGCTGACGCTGGCGATCAGCGGCTTGCCGCGGTCGCGGACGCTGGCGCCCGAAGCTGCGATGTTGGTGCACATGCCGGCCTCCGTCAGCTCTGATCGGGCGGGGCGGCGCCGGTCGAGGCGGCGCCGCCCCGTGCCCTACGGACGATGCAGATAGACGAAGCGGATCTGGTTGTCCGGCGTCCAGACGAAACCGCCGAGGCTCTTCTTGGCCGCGACTGTCCAGTCGAACCAGGCGATCTGCACCCATGGCATCTCGTCGGCGACGATCTCCTGCAGCTTGGTCAGGATCGCCTGCCGCTCCGGCGAATCGAGCATGCGCATCGCCTTCTCGAGCAGCGCATTGTACTCCTTGTTGTCGAAGCTGACGGCGTTGAGATAGTTCTCCGCGCCGTTGCCGAGATAGACCCAGCTGGCATAGCCGCCGTCGCCGGTCCACGGCCACTGCTCGTTCTCGGTGAAGGCCTGCAGCTTCTTGCCATATTTCTGTTCGGCCCAGACCGCGGTCGGCAGCGCCTGCAGGGTGACGCGGATGCCGATCTGCTCCCAGGCGCTCTTCACCAGGATCGAGGTCTCCTCCGATTCCTTCTGCGCCGCGTTGTAGGACAGCGTGACGTCGAAGCCGTTGGGGAAGCCGGCCTCGGCGAGCAGCGCCTTGGCCTTGGCGACGTCCAGCTCGTAGCCGTAGGTCTTGGTGTAGCCGGCATAGATGTCCGGCACGATGCTGGTCATCCGGCGGGCGTGGCCGTAATAGACCTTCTCGATGATGTCCTGGTAGGGCGTCGCCCAGGCGACCGCCTGGCGGAGCTTCTTGTTGTCGAACGGCGGCTTGTTGGTGACCAGCCCGAGATAGAGCTGCTTGTTCGACTCGGCCCGCACCACCTGCAGATTGGCGTCCTTGGCGACCTCCTGCAGCTCGCGCTCGCTGAGCCCCCAGGCGATGTCGATCTGGCCGGCCTTGAGCAGCGCCAGCCGGGCGCTCGATTCCGGCACCGCCTTCAGGATGATCCGCTTGAACTGCGGCTGGGGATCGCTCTTCCAGTTCGGGTTGACCTTCAGCACGGTCTCGCTGCCCGGCGTCACATGGTCGACCTGATAGGGGCCGAAGCCCTCCGAATGGGTGCGCAGCCAGTCCTTGGCCCAGGGATCGCTGCCGCCGTGCTTCTTGGCATCGACCATGTCGAAGGGGCCACCATAGTAGTTCTGGGCGAGCACCTTGAAAAAGATCGGCGAGGTGCCGCGCAGCTTGATGCGCACCGTGTGGGGATCGACGACCTCGACGCTCTCGGGCCCGTCGATGCCGAGCACGTCGCCCATGAACTTGCCGACCGACTTGACGGCGAACCGGCGCTCCCAGGCCCAACGGTAATCCTCGGCCGTGAACGGGTTGCCGGCCGGGCTCAGCATGTCGGTCTTGAGGGTGATGGTGTAGGTCTTGCCGTCGGGGCTGGCTTCCCAGGACTGGGCGAGCAGGCCGGTGACGCCCTGGTCCCCGGTCGAGCGCAGGTCGACCGAGTCGGCACCGCCCGCCGCGCCCTTCAGCAGCTTGTAGCTGAAGAGGTCGCCGCCATGGACGTTGGCCATCATCATCTCGCCCTCGGAAGTGAGGGCCTGCTCGCCGTCGATCGCCGCGGGCGTGCCGGGGATCGCCATCACCAGCGCGGTGTCGGCCGCGCCGGCCATGCCCGCCCACCCGATCGTGCCGATCACCGCCAGCGCCGCAGCGCCGGCCAGAAGCTTGCTCGCTCTGCTCAGCCTACCCATCGGTGCCGCTCCCCTGCTCTGCCTTGATGTCGCGCCGCCGGCGCTCCGCGCCGTGCGGGAACGCGCCGCCCACGCCCCGGACAGGCATGCAGGCTTTCGGCGATGCCCGGCTCCCAGGCTTCTCGCGGCGCTTTCGCCGAGCTTAGGAAAGCGGCCCGATAAAGCCTAATGAGTATTTCCGAGGAAACCGATTTGTTTTTTCCAATCTGGTGACCCGCTGCCTATTTCCGCAGCAGGCGTGACGCCGCCAGCACGTCGCGAGCCAGGTCGATGACGACACGGATGCCGGGATTGGCCTCGGCATCCTGGTGCGCGGCGAACATCTCGAGCGGCCGCAGCGGCGGATCAGCCGGCAGCAGCCGCAGCCGGTCGTCGGCCAGCTCGTCGGCGATGATGGCGCTGGGCAGCACCGCCACGCCGCAGCCGCAGGCGGCGAGATGGGCGAGGATCGGCAGGCTCTTGCAGGTGCTGACCCGCCGCATCTCGGCCCCGCCCTCGGCGAACCAGCGGGTGATCGAGGTGTGCATGTAGGACGGCGGCGGCGTGGTCAGCACACGGTGCTCGACCAGGTCGTTCGGCGTCACCGGGCAGCTCGGCAGACGCAGCAGCGGGCTCGCCACCCAGGAGTTCTCGACCCAGCCGAGCCGCTCGGTGGCAACCGCGGCATCGACCTCCGGCGCCACCAGGAAGGCGACGTCGAGCTGCGTCTGGTTCAGCTGCTCCGACAACATGGTGCTGATGTCGACGCTGACATCGACGCGCAGCTCGGGATAGAGCCGCTCCAGCGCGGTCAGCAGCTCGCTCAGGCAGGCCAGCGCGAAGGTGTCGTTGACCCCGAGGCGGAGCAGCCCGTGCAGCGGGTCGCTGCGTCCGACCCGCCCCTCCATCTCCTCGGTCAGGGCCAGGATCCGCTCGACATAGCCCAGCATCTCGCGGCCGGCGGCGGTCAGCTGCACGCGGTGGCCGCCGCGGTCGAAGAGCCGGGCGCCCAGGCCGCTCTCGAGCTCGTGCACCCGCAGCGAGATGGTCGGCTGGCTGCGATGCAGCCGCTCGGCGGCCGGCCGGAAGCCGCCGAGCCGGGCGACCCAGAAGAAGGCCTCGAGCTGGGCGAGGGACGACTTGCTGGTCAAGGCCGAGCCTCCTGAAATCAGGAAAGCTGATCGAAAAACGCTAAACTACCAATTTCACTTTATCAACTCGCGTTCCTAGGATCGCCGGCGGCCGACCCGCCGCGGTTGCCCCTGGGAGAAGCGCCCGAGATGTCCAGCCGCATCGATCCCATCGAGACCGAGCTCTTCCGCAATGCGGTCTTCTCGATCGCCGACGAGATGGCGCTCACCATCCTGCGCACCACCTATTCCGGGGTGCTCAAGGACAACATGGACTACTCGACCGCCTTCGCCAGCGCCGAGGGCGAGGTGGTGGCGCAGGGCCTGACCATGCCGGGCCATCTCGGCTCGATCCCGACCGCGCTCGAGGTCATCGTCCGCCGCTTCGCCGGCCGCATCGAGCCGGACGACGTCTTCATCATGAACGACCCGTTCGACGGCGGCATGCACCTGCCGGACATCTTCGTCATCAAGCCGATCTTCGTCGAGGGACGGCACGCCGCCTTCGCCGCCACCGTCTGCCACCATATCGACGTCGGCGGCCGGGTCGCCGGCTCGAACGCCTCGGACTCGACCGAGATCTTCCAAGAGGGGCTGCGCATCCCGCCGCTGAAGATGTACGAGCGCGGGCAACGCAACGAGACCCTGTTCGCGCTCATCGAGCGCAACGTCCGGCTGCCGGTCAAGCTGCTCGGCGATCTGCGGGCCCAGCTCTCCGCCTGCCACATCGCCGAGCGGCAGTTCCACGAGCTGGTCGGCCGGCACGGCGCCGAGGGCGTGGCGCTGCGCATGCGCGAGGTCCTCGACCATGCCGAGCGGCTGGCCCGCGCGGCGATCGCCGCGCTGCCCGATGGCTGCTGGAGCTTCCAGGACTGGATCGACGACGACGGCATCGACCGCGACCAGCCGATCCGCCTCTTCGTCACCCTCACCAAGCAGGGCGACCGGATCACCGCCGACTGGACGGGCAGCGCGCCGCAGGTCAGGGGCGCCATCAACAACACCCTGTCCTTCACCAAGGCGGCGACCTACACCGCGATCAAGTCGGTGCTGCCGCAGGCGATCCCCAACAACCAGGGGGCCTTCCGCCCGATCGAGGTGATCGCGCCGCCGGGAACCATTGCCAACGCGGTGCTGCCGGCGGCCTGCGCGGCGCGCGGCCTGACCGGCTTCCGCATGGTCGATTGCTGCTTCGGAGCGCTCGCCATGATGCTCCCCGACAGGGTGATGGCGGCCTCGGACGGTGGCAATACGGGCATCTCGATCGGCGGCTACGATGCCGAGCGCCAGCCCTTCGTCTATGTCGACTTCACCTGCGGCACCTGGGGCGGGCGGCCCTGGAGCGACGGGCTCGACGGCAACTCCAACATGTTCGCCAACATGTCCTCGCAGCCGGTCGAGGTGACGGAGTGGGAGTATCCCATCCAGATCCTCGCCTACGAGTTCGTCGCCGACCGGGCCGGCCCGGGCAAGTTCCGCGGCGGCACGCCCTACCGCCGCGACTACCGCTTCCTCGAGGCCGAGGGCATGCTGCAGGTCCGCTCCGACCGCCGCCGTTTCCGCCCCTATGGGCTCTATGGCGGCCATCCCGGCAAGCCCTCGCGCAACACGCTCAACCCCGAGGGCGCAGCGGAGGATCTGCCGAGCAAGCTGACCCGCACAATCCGCGCCGGCGACGTCTTCCGCCACGAGCTGGCCGGCGCCGGCGGCTGGGGCGACCCGCTCGAGCGGGATCCGGCCGCAGTGCTGCGCGACGTGCGCAACGAGATGGTGTCGCTGGCCTCGGCACGCCGGGACTACGGGGTGGTCATCGAGGCGCGGGGCTGGCGCATCGACGAGGTGGCGACCCGCGATCTGCGAGCGGCGCTGCGGGCGCGGCGGCCGGCCGGGCGCCCCGATCCGGTCGCCTGGGAACCGCCCTCCGACGCGACCCCCGCCGGCGACGCGGCAGCCTGACGATGGCCGGGCTGCAGATCGGCGTCGATATCGGCGGCACCTTCACCGACATCGTCGTGCGCAGCGACGATGGCCGCCTCGCCGTCAAGAAGGTGTCCTCGACGGTCGGCGACTATTCGAGCGGCATCCTGCGCGGGCTCGGCGAGGCCTTCGCCGAGGGCGGCTTTTCGGTCGGCGACGTCGCCGGGATTCGCCACGGCACCACTGTCGCCTCCAACGCCATCCTCGAGAAGAAGGGCGCGCGCACCGGCCTCGTCACCACCCGCGGCTTCCGCGACGTGCTGGAGATCCGCACGCTGCGCATGCCGCGGCTCTACGATCTCCATTGGGAGAAGCCGGCGCCGCTGATCGAGCGCTACCTGCGGATGACGGTCGACGAGCGGGTCGACGCCCATGGCCGGGTCGACCGGCCGCTCGACCCGGCCGACGCCGAGCGCGCCGTCGACCGGCTGTTGGCCGAGGGTGTCGAGGCGATCGCGGTTTGCCTGATCAACGCCTATGCCAACCCCGTGCACGAGCAGCGGATCAAGGGGATCGTGGCGCGGAAGGCGCCCGGACTGCCCTGCTGCATCTCCTTCGAGGTGCTGCCGGAGATCCGCGAGTACGAGCGCACCTCGACCACCGTGATCAACGCCTACGTCATGCCGGTGGTGGCCGCCTATATTGCCGCGCTGCAGCGCCGCCTGGACGAGGGCGGCTTCCGCGCGCCGCTGCTGCTGATGCAGAGCAATGGCGGGCTGACCACCGCGGATGCCGCGGCGGAGCGGCCGATGAACATCATCGAATCCGGTCCCGCCGCCGGAGTGATCGGGGCGCAGGGCCTGGCGCGGGACATCGGGGTCGGCAACGTCATCAGCTTCGACATGGGCGGCACCACCGCCAAGGCCTCGCTGATCGAGAGCGGCCGGGTCAGCCGCGCCGTCGAGTTCCAGGTGGGCGCCGGCGCCATGGTCGGCTCCCGCCTGCTCTCCGGCGCGGGCTACTCGCTGAAGGTGCCCGCGATCGACCTCGCCGAGGTCGGGGCGGGCGGCGGCTCGATCGTCTGGATCGACCCCGCCGGCGTCATGCAGGTCGGGCCGGAGAGTGCCGGCGCGGTGCCGGGGCCGGCCTGCTACGACCAGGGCGGCGACCGGCCCACGGTGACCGACGCCAATCTCGTGCTCGGCTACCTCAACCCCGACTATCTCGTCGGCGGCGCGCTCCCGATCCGCGCCGAGCGGTCGCGCGCCGTGCTCGAGGCGGCGATCGCCCGGCCGCTCGGCCTCGCCCTCGAGGAGGCGGCGCATGGTGCCTTCCGTATCGCCGCCGCCACCATGATCCGGGCGATCAAGTCGGTCTCGACCGAGCGCGGCCGCGATCCCCGGCTGTTCGCGCTGGTGGCGTTCGGCGGCAACGGCCCCATCTTCGCCGCCGCGATGGCGCGCGAGCTCGGCATCGGTCGGGTCGTCGTGCCGCCCTGCCCCGGCGTCTTCTCCGCGCTCGGGCTGCTCGATTCGGCGGTCGAGCATCATTTCTCGCGCTCGCTCCGTCGGCTGGTGCGGCAGGTCGACCCTGTGGAGCTCGACCGGATTTGGGGGGCGCTGGAGCGGGATGCCATGGCTCAGCTGGCCCGCAGCGGCTTCCGCGGGGCGGCGGCCCGGCTGCAGCATACTGCCACCCTGCACTACCAGGGGCAGAGCTTCGAGCTGACGGTGACCCTGCCGGAACGGCCGCGCGACGCGGCCGGCCTGGCGGCCCTCGAGGAGGCGTTCGGCCAGGAGCACGAAGCCACCTACGGCCATCGCGCCGGCCGCGACGAGCCGGTGGAGCTGATGGCCGTGCAGGTCATCGGCCGGGGCCTCGAGCCGGCCCGGGCACGGGCCGCGGTCCGGCCGGTATCCGCTTCCGTGCGCGCCCGGCCGGAGGCGCGCCGCGCATACTTCGGGGCGGCCGCCGGCTGGCTGGAGACGCCGGTGCTGTTCCGCGAGGACCTCGCCCGCCCGGTGTACGGGCCAGCGATCATCGAGGAGTACGACGCCTCCTGCGTCGTCCCGCCCGGCGCCCGCGCCGCGCTCGACGCGCACGGCAACATGATGATCGATCTGGCCTGAGCCGAGGCTCAGGCCAGCGGCAGGCACTCCGTCTCGTAGCGGTGGGCGAGGCGCCGGCCGCGCACGGGATCGTCGAGCCGCGCCTCGAAGCGCCGCGCCGGGCGCACCCCGCCCTGGGCGGCCAGCGTCCCGCCGAACATCACTGTTCCAGGCCGCGGCTCGCCGCCGGCCGCACGATAGGCGGCAATCAGGTCGGGAGGTGCCAGCATGGCGGTCACGGCGCCCTCCTGGTAGGTCACTGCCGGCCCCTCCTCCTCGATCACCGAGGAGAGTTCGAGCCGGTCCCAGTGATCCGCCAGTTCGGCCATCGGCCAGAATTCGGCCGAAAGCGGCTTCGGGCACATCTGCTTGGAAACCGGGATCGAGTAGGCCTCGACCTTGCGGTCGGTGTGGTCGGAGCCGACGCCGACCCAGATGCCGTCCTCCAGGAACAGCAGGACGAACTCGACCTCGCCGCTCGACTCGGTGCCGAGCACCTGGATGACGGGCGCGCTGGTCAGCAGCCCGACCGAGCAGCGGTAGAAGCAGGGCACCGAGGCCGGCGGTGCGACGCCGATCGCCGCGAGCTCGTCGATGTGGTGCTGCACCGCCGACTTGTTGCGGCCGGTCCAGCCGGCGATCACCAGCTGATCGACGCCGATCCGCCGCAGCTGCCGACCCTCGGCCGAGCAGCACATCGCCTCAAGCAGCATTCCACGCCTCCCAGGCCTTGCCCTCGCCCACGCCGGCCGGAGAGAAAGCTCACTCCAGCTCGACAACCAGCCCATCATAGCCAGGCTCGACGCCTGGTGGGCAGCGCGCGGCGAGCGTGTCGTAGTCGACCATGTGGTTGAGATGGGTCAGCACGGCGCGGCGCGGCCGCAGCCGCTCGATCCAGCTCATCGTCAGGTCGAAATGCGCGTGCGTCGGATGCGGCTCGAAGCGCAGGCAGTCGACGACCCAGAGATCGAGCCCCTGCAGGACCGCCATCGAGGCCTCGGGCAGCCCGACCACGTCGGTCGAATATGCCATGTTGCCAATGCGATAGCCGACGGTCTTCGTGCCGTATCCGTGGTCCTGCTCGAACGGCGTGACCGGCAGTCCGCCGATCGCGAACGGGCCGTCGACGGGCCGCGGCTCGAGGAACGGCTTGTAGAGGATGCCGGAGCCGGCCTGGTTCTGGCGGAAGATGTAGTCGAAGCGCCGGGCCAGCGTCGCCATGGTCGCCGCGTCGGCATGGGCCGGCAGGCCGCCCGCCGGCCGCTTGACGAAGCGCAGGTCGTCGATGCCGTGGGTGTGGTCGGCATGGTCGTGGGTGAACAGCACGGCGTCGAGCCGCTGGCAGTCGGCGTCGAGCAGCTGCTGGCGCAGGTCCGGCGAGGCGTCGACCAGGATGGCGGTGTCGCCCTGCTCGACCAGGATGGAAACCCGGCGGCGCCGGTTGCGCGGGTTGGCGGGGTTGCAGGCGCCCCAGCCCAGCCCGAGCAGCGGCACGCCGCCGGAGCCGCCGCAGCCCAGGACGGTCACCCGCATCAGGCGGCTTCGGCCACTGGCCGGGCGCGGCCGAACAGACGGAAGAAGTTCTCCGTGGTCTGGCGGGCGATGGCTTCCGGGCTTTCGCCGCGCAGCTCGGCGAGGAAGCGCGCCGTGTCGGCGACGAAGGCCGGCTCGTTGCGCCGCCCGCGATGCGGCACCGGCGCAAGGTACGGCGCATCCGTCTCCACCAGGATGCGGTCGGCCGGCAGCTCCCGCGCGATCCCCTGCAACGTCTTGGCGTTGCGGAACGTCAGGATCCCCGAGAGCGAAATGTAGAAGCCGAGTTCCAGCGCCTTTTCAGCGAGATACGGCCCGGAGCTGAAGCAATGGATGACGCCGGTCAGCGGCCCGGCCGCGGCGCCCTCGGCGAGCATCTCCGCGGTCTCGCGGTCAGCCTCGCGGCTGTGCACGATGAGCGGCAGCCCGGCGGCCGCGGCGGCCGCGATGTGCGCCCGGAACACCTCCGCCTGGCGGTCGCGCGGGCTGTGGTCGTAGTGGAAGTCGAGCCCGGTCTCGCCGATGCCGACGACGCGGGGATGGCGCGCCCGCTCGAGCAGCGCCGCGGTGGTCGCCTCGGGCTGGTGCGCCGCCTCGTGCGGATGGATGCCGACCGAGCACCAGATCGCGGGATGCGCCTCGGCGATGGCCAGCACCTTCTCGAACTCGGTCAGCTTGGTGCAGATCGTCACCATCGTGTCAACCCCGGCCGCGGCGGCCCGTTCCAGCAGCGCCTGCCGGTCGACCGAGAGCTCGGGGAAATCGAGGTGGCAGTGGCTGTCGACCAGCATCAGCCCCTGCCCTCCGCGGCACCCTCGACGAAGCGCGGGAAGATGCCCTGCGGCGGCGGCAGTGCGGCGCCCGGGACCAGCGCCGCCGGCGCCAGCACCTCGCCCGGCGGCACCGCCAGCGTGGCGAAGCCGCGCGCGGCCGGGTCGGCGGCGACGCCGAGCTGGTCGAGCAGCCGGCCGGCCGAGCCGGGCATGAAGGGCAGCGCCAGG
This sequence comes from Dongiaceae bacterium, assembly GCA_046349435.1. Taxonomy (GTDB): domain Bacteria; phylum Pseudomonadota; class Alphaproteobacteria; order Dongiales; family Dongiaceae; genus JAXMCI01. The sequence goes on from JAXMCI010000020.1 coordinate 21,623, forward strand.
ATGGCGATGTGGCGCAGCGTCTCCACCAGCACGTAGAGCACCGTCGCCATGCGCGCCGGGTCGCTCTTGCGCAGCGCCCAGGGGGCCTGCTCGTCGATGTACTTGTTGGCGAGGTCGACGATGTCGAACCAGCGCTGCAGCGCGACGTGGAAGGCCTGCTCCTCCATGGCGTGGCGGACCAGCACCAGCCGGGACGCCGAGACCAGCAGCAGCTCGCGGTCGCGGTCGGTGAAGGTGCCGGGCGCCGGCACCGTGCCGCCGGCGTTCTTGGCGATGAAGGACAGGGTGCGCTGCGCCAGGTTGCCGAAGCCGTTGGCCAGCTCGCTGTTCAGCCGCCCGATCATCGCCTTGTGCGAGAAGTCGCCGTCATTGCCGAACGGCACCTCGCGGAGCAGGAAGTAGCGCACGGCGTCGAGCCCGTAGCGCTCGACCAGCGCCACGGGGTCGATGACGTTGCCCAGCGACTTGGAGATCTTCTGCCCCTCGTTGGTCCACCAGCCATGGGCGAAGACCCGCCGCGGCGGCGGCAGGTCGGCGGCCATCAGGAAGGCCGGCCAGTAGACGGCGTGGAAGCGCAGGATGTCCTTGCCGACCATGTGCAGGTCGGCCGGCCAGAAACGCTTCCAGTCGGCGGCCTCGAGATCGGGGAATCCGACCGCGGTGATGTAGTTGGTCAGCGCGTCGAGCCAGACATACATGATGTGCGCGGGATCGTCCGGCACCGGCACGCCCCAGCGGAAGCTGGTGCGCGACACCGAGAGGTCCTTGAGCCCGCCCTTGACGAAGCTGATCACCTCGTTGCGCCGGCTCTCCGGCGCGATGAAGTCCGGGTTGGCCTCGTAGAAGGCGAGCAGCTTCTCCTGCCATTGCGACAGCCGGAAGAAATAGCTCGGCTCCTCGACCCATTCGACCTCGGCGCCGCTCGGCGCCCGCAGCTTGCCGTCCGGGCCCTTGGCGAGCTCGTCCTCGGCGTAGAAGGCCTCGTCGCGCACCGCGTACCAGCCGGAATAGGAGCCGAGATAGATCTCGCCATTGGCCTTGAGCCGGCGCCACAGCGCCTGGCAGGAGCGGATGTGCCGCGGCTCGGTGGTGCGGATGAAGTCGTCGTGGCTGAAGCCCATCACGTCGGCGAGGTCGCGGAAGTTCTGCGACACCCGGTCGGTGAAGGCCTTGGGGTCGAGCCCGGCGCGCGCCGCCGACTTCTCGACCTTCTGGCCATGCTCGTCGGTGCCGGTGAGGAACCTGACCTCGCTGCCCTCCAGCCGCTTGAAGCGGGCGAGCACGTCGCAGGCGAGCGTCGTGTAGGCGTGCCCGATATGCGGCGCGTCGTTGACGTAGTAGATCGGCGTGGTCAGGTAGTAGCGCTGCTCCGGCATTCCTGAGGCTCCCGTTGGCGGGCGATCGCGCCGGCCGGCGGGCCGGCTCCTCGAGCTAACCGCGGGCCACGGCCTCGATGTCGAGGAGCAGGGTCAGCCAAACATGCTTGCGGTCGAGATTGACGGCGTCCGTCTGGGCGACCAGGCGCTGGGTCTTTTCCCACAGGGACAGCCATTGATCAAGGCTGCCGGCCGCCAGCAGGCGGCGCATCGCCGCGGCCTCGCCGGGCGCCACCTCCGGCAGCGGCGCCGCGGCGCCGAGCCGGATCAGCCGTGCCAGCCAGCCCTGCAGCAGCACCGTGGCGGTGCGGAACAGCGCCTCGCCGCCGCTGCGCCCCATGCGGTCGCCGAGCGCGTGCAGCGCCGCGGTGTCGCTGCGCGGCAGCGCCGCCAGCATGCCGCCGATGATGCGCTGCAGCTCGGCCCCGCCCTCGGCGGCGAGGTCGAGCGCCCGGCCGATGCTGCCCTCGGCCAGCCGCACCAGCAGCGCGCGGTCCTCGGCATCGAGCGCGGGACAGCGCGCCGCCAGCAGCCGCGCGAGATCCTCCTCGCCGAGCGGCGGCAGGTCGAGCCGGCGGCAGCGCGAGCGGATGGTCGGCAGCAGCTGGCCGGGCGCGTGGCAGACGAGCAGCAGCAGCGAGCGGCCCGGCGGCTCCTCCAGCAGCTTGAGCAGCGCGTTGGCGGCGTTGCGGTTCATCTCGTCGGCGCCGTCGACGACGACGATCCGCCAGCCGCCCATCGCCGGGGTCAGCCGCAGGAAGCCGCCGACCGCGCGCACGTCCGCGACGGTGATCTCGGTGCGCAGCCGCTCGCTCTTCTCGTCGACGCTGCGCTCGACGGTCAGCAGGTCGGGATGGCCGCCGCTCGCCACCAGCCGGAACACGGGATCCTCGGCCGGCACGGCGAGGTCCGAGGACGGCGCGGGCGCTCCGAACAGGCCCGGCCCCTCCCCCGCCGCGCCGCCGGCCAGCAGCCAGCGGGCGAAGCGGAAGGCGAGCGTCGCCTTGCCGATGCCGCGCGGCCCGGCGATCAGCCAGGCATGGGCGAGGCGGCCCGAGGCGTACGCGTCGGCCAGCGCGCGCTCGGCCGCCGCGTGCCCGATCAGCTCGGGATTGGCCCGCGGCGGCAGCGCCCCGGCGGTCTCCGCCACGGTCGCGGGCATCGGCTCCGGCTTGCGGCTACCCGGCGTAGGCCAGCGGGATGGCGGCCTGCGGCGAGAGCAGCCAGAAGGTGAAGCTCTCCTCGATGTAGAGCCGCACCCGCTCGGCGTCGTGATCGAGATAGCCGATCGAGAAATCCTGCCCGACCGTCAGCTCGAAATCGCCGCCGCGCAGCGACAGCACCACCGCCCCGTTCACCGCCGGCGCCCAGACCAGCGGCCCGTCGACCAGCCGGCGGACATGCTCCAGCACGGGGTAGCCGCCCTGGGTGGTCTCGGTCAGCCCGGTGTAGCAGCGCTCGCCCAGCGCCACCGCGTAGGGCCCGTCGACGCCGGCGTCGCGCAGCAGGTTGAGGGCGTTGGCGACGGCCACCGGATAGGCCTGGAAGTCGTCGGTCAGGGTCACCGTCGCGGCGGCCTGCGCCTCGGCGATGCCGCGGATCCCGGCGGCGGGATAGCCGTGGAAGATGGCGCGGTCCTCGGCCAGCGCGATGCGCCGGGCGGCGTTGACCACCGGCTCGGTGTCGAAGTCCTTGGCGCCGCGGTCGAGCGCCTCGAGCTCGCGGCGGCTGAGCTCGAAGGGAACCCGCAGCTCGACCAGCGGCAGGGCCTGGCGCTGGCGCGCCTCGATCTCGCCGCCGGGCGGCGGCTCGATGGCGCGGGTGCGGCCGATCCCGACCGCCGAGGCGGTCCAGCCGAGCGGCCCGACGAAGTCGACCAGCCGGCGCCCGGCCAGCGTGCGCTTGATGGTGCGGCGGGCCTCGTCCTCGATCGCTTCCCAGCCGGCGCCGGAGATCGGTGCCAGCTTGCGCATAAGATGGTTCATCAGAGGCCCCCCGCCCGCTTCAGGCTGCCGATCCCGAGACTGCCGTCGCCGCTCTTGGCCGGCGCGGCCTCGCCGCTGCCCTCGCCGCTTCCGCCGCCCGTCATCGCCGCTTCCTCGCCGACGATCGAGCCCTTCGAGAACAGGAAGGTGCGCAGATGCTCGTCGAGCACGGGGTCCTGGCGGCGCAGCCATTCGAGCACCATGGCGGCGTGCTCCTTCTCCTCGTCGCGGTTGTGCGCGAGGATGGTGCGCAGCTCCTCGTTGGCCGTCGCCTTGACCCGCTGGTCGTACCAGTCGACCGCCTCCAGCTCCTCCATCAGGGAGGAGATCGCGCGATGACGGTCGATCGTATCGGGCCCGAGCTTGGCCGGATCCTCGTGCAGCGTTTCGCTAGCCATGCAGTCCCCGTTCCCGCCCCAGGAGCGAACCGGCGGAGGGCGGATTGGTTGCCGCCGGCCGCGGCATCAAAGCAGGTATTCGGCGCCGGCGAAAGGACAAGCCCCTCAGCGCAGATTGTCGGCGAGCGCGCGCCGCGCATCGGCCAGGACGGCCTCGAGCGGCCGGTCGGCATCGATCACCGCGTGCGTCGCCGGCCGTGCCGCCGCCTGGTCCAGGAACGACTGCCGCACCCGCCGGTGGAAGTCGATATCGAGCGCCTCGAAGCGTCCCTCGTCGCTGCCCGACGCGGCCAGCCGGCGCCGGCTGCGGGCCACTGCGCGCTCGGGCTCGAGGTCGAGCAGGATGGTGAGGTCGGGCCACAGATCGCCGGTGGCGATGCCGTGCAGCGCCAGCACGGTGTCCGCCGGCAGGCCGCGGCCGCCGCCCTGGTAGGCGAGGGTCGAGCCGACGAAGCGGTCGCACAGCACCACCCGCCCGGCCGCCAGCGCCGGGGCGATCACCGCCTCGACATGCTGGGCGCGCGCCGCGTTGATCAGCAGCAGCTCGGCCATCGGCGTCCAGCGATGGCCGTCGCGGGCGAGCAGCAGCCGGCGCAGCGCCAGCCCCTCCTCCGTGCCGCCGGGCTCGCGGGTCACCAGCGGCGCCCGGCCGGCGGCATCGAGCGCCGCGGCCAGGTCGGCCAGCACCGTCGTCTTGCCGCTGCCGTCGACGCCCTCGAGCACGATGAAGCGGCCGCGCGCGCTCATCGGCGCGTCTCCCTGGGCCGGCCTAGCTGCTCCCGAGCACCAGGTGCCGGAAGGCGACGTAGGCGCGGCCGAAGGGGCCGAGGCGCGGGACGTCGGCGCCGGCGACCAGCGGCAGCTCGATGGGCGGCATGTCGGGGCCGGTGATCAGCAGCTTGCCGAGCTTCTGGCCGGCGGTGACGGGCGCCGCGATCGGCCCGTCGAACACCGCCTTGGCCTGAAGGGTGTCCCTGGCGCCGCGCGGCAGGGTGACGACGTAGTCGCCGGGCAGCGCCAGCGGCACGGTCGGGCTCTGGCCCATCCAGACCGGCGCGTCCTCGAGCCGCTGGCCGGCCTTGGCGACCTGGACGTTCTCGGTCTCGCGGAACGCCCAGTCCATCATGCGGCGGCCCTCGTCGGCGCGCGCCTGCATCGAGCCGAGGCCGTTCAGCACCATGATGATGCGGCGATTGTCGCGCTTGACCGAGGCGGTCAGGCCGAAGCCGGCATCCTCGGTGTGGCCGGTCTTCAGCCCGTCGGCGCCGAAGTCCTTGTAGAGCAGCGGGTTGCGGTTGCCCTGCTTGATGCCGTGGAAGACGAAGCTCTCCTCGGAGAAGTAGTGGTAGTACTCCGGGAAGTCCTCGATCAGGTGGTGCGCCAGCACCGCCAGGTCGCGCGCCGTCATGTAGTGCTGCGGGTCGGGCCAGCCGGTCGAGTTGACGAAGTGGCTGCCGGTCAGCCCGATCTCCTTCGCCTTCTTGTTCATCAGGTCGACGAAGGCCTCCTCGCTGCCGGCCAGCCCCTCGGCCATGACGACGCAGGCGTCGTTGCCGGACTGGATGATGATGCCGCGCAGCAGGTCCTCGATGCTGATCTGCGAGCCGAGCGGCGTGAACATCTTGGAGCCCTGCATCCGCCACGCCTTCTCGCTCACCGTCAGCGTGTCGGCGAGCTTGACCTTGCCCGACTTCAGCCGCTCGAAGACGAGGTAGATCGTCATCAGCTTGCTCATCGAGGAGGGATGCATCTGCTCCTCGCCGGCCTTGTCGTAGAGCACCGTGCCGGTCTGGAAATCGATCAGGTAGGCCTGCCGGGCGGTCGATTCGATGGCCTGGGCGGCGGGACCGGCGAGCAGCAGCACCAGCGCCGCGGCGGCGGCCAGCGCGCGGCGTAGCGCGGCGGAGATCGTATCCTGCTTCATCGTGACCTCGGGTGAGGGTCGGCCTGATGCGGCCGCTTTGCCAGGAGATTGTGGCGCGGCCATGGCCATCAATCGACGACGATGCGGGCCTGCGGCACGCCGGCGCCGACGACGCGGTCGAGCATCGCGTCGGCCTGCTCGACGGTGGCGATCGGGCCGAGCCGGACCCGGAAGAAGCGCTGCCCGTCGACGCTGATCGGCGTCACCGCGGTGCTGCCCAGCGTCGCCAGCTTGGCGCGCAGCTTGGTCGCGTTGCCCTGGTTGGCGAAGGCGCCGGCCTGGATGTAGATCCGCGTCGGGCGGACCGGCACGCGCGTCACCCGCCCGTCCGGCTGGATCGCCGCCGCGGCGATCGCCGGCTGCGGCGCGGCGGCCGCCCGGGCCGGCGCGGCGGCGGCCGGCTTCTGCGGCGCGGCCGAGGTGCCGGGCGGCGGCGGCAGGGCCTCGGCCACGACGGGCTTGGTCGGCGCCGCCTGCGGCCGGCTCTCGCCCGGCTGCAGCGCGACCTGGCTGCCGGCCTGCGCCGCCAGCGCCATCTCGCGGCTCTCCTCGGCCATGATCTGGACGCGCACCCGGGCCGTGCCGTCGGCGTCGAAGCCCAGCAGCTGCGCGGCGCGGCGCGAGACGTCGAGGATGCGCCCCTTCTTGTAGGGACCGCGATCGTTGACCCGCAGCGCCAGCACCCGGCCGTTCTCCAGGTTGGTGACCCGCACCATGCTGGGCATCGGCAGGGTGCGGTGGGCCGCGGTCAGCTCGTTCATGTCGTAGGGCTCGCCCAGCGCCGTGTCCTTGCCGTGGAAGTCCGGGCCGTACCAGGAGGCGATGCCGGTCTCGTCGTAGTCGTAGTCGACCTTCGGGTAGTACCAGATGCCGTTGATCTGGTAGGGCTGGCCGACCTTGTAGAGCAGCCGCGGCTGGGCCGGCGCGGCGTGGGTCACCGGCTTGGCCGTCTCGGTCTCGCCGCACCCGGCGAGCGCCAGGCCGAGGACGAGCGCGGCGGCGAGCGCTGCCCCTGCCCTGCCCCGCAGACGCATCCGCGGCGGCGGCCTAGTTCTCGCCGATGCGGTCGGCGAGCAGGCCGGTCGCGATGGCGAAGAAGTCGGAGGGGTTCCAGCGCATGATCACGCGGTAGTTGGGCAGCGCCAGGTAGGCCGGGCCCGAGATGCCGGCCGGCAGCACGATGGCGGCCTTGGTGCTGCTCGCCGGCAGCGCCTTGCCGAGCGCGGTGCGCACGCCCAGCCGGGCCCACTCGCTGACCGTCTTCAGCGTCTTGCCGTCGCCCAGCCGGCTGTTGAAATTGGCCGGCAGGTCGACCTCCATGCCCCAGTTCTGCTTGGCGTTCCAGCCGAGCGAGCCGAGATAGTTGGCGATCGAGGCGAAGACGTCGGACTGGTTGTCCCAGATGTCCGCCTTGCCGTCGCCGGTGTAGTCGACGGCGTAGCGGCGATAGCTGGACGGCATGAACTGGCACTGGCCCATGGCGCCGGCCCAGGAGCCGGTCAGCCGCTCGACCGGCAGGCGCTGCTCGTCGAGGATGTGCAGCGCGTGCATCAATTCGCCGCGGAAGAACTTGCTGCGCCGGCCGTCATAGGCGAGCGTCGCCAGCGCATCGATGATCGGGTAGTCGCCCATCACCCGGCCGAAATCCGACTCGATCGCCCACAGCGCCACGATGAAGCGCGGCTGCACGCCGAAGCGCTGCCCGATGGCGGTGAGCAGCGCCCGGTTCTGGGCGAGCAGCGCGCGGCCGCGCTCGACCCGGGCCGGCGGCACCACCCGCTCGGCATATTGCTGGAAGGTCATGGTGAACTCGGGCTGCTGGCGGTCGAGCTCGATCACCCGGTCGATCGGCCGCACGTCGCTGAGCGCCGCGTTGACGGTCGCCTGCGACACGCCGTCGGCGAGCGCGTCGCGGCGCAGCTGCGCCATCCAGCTGGCGAAGTCCTGCGCCTGCGCCGCGCCCGCGGCCAGCAGCAGCACGAGGCCGGCGAGGCAGACGGCGCGTCTCAGGGCGCGGCCGATGACCATCCCTTCCCCCGAATCGAAGCTGTTGTCGATGCCGCCCTTGTGCCACAGCGGCGCCGCAGCCGCCACGGCAAAATCCGTCGCGCACGGCCGCTCAGCGCGGCCCGGGGAACCAGGAATCGGTGTAGCCGAGGATGTGGTAGGCGATCATCCCGATCCACTCCTTGAGGCCGCGATGCAGCATGCCGAGGCCCTCGCCGAAGCCGGGATCGCGGATCTTCCAGTACTCGCCGTCGGTCAGGTAGTCGACGGGATAGGGGATCACCTCCCAGCCCTGCTGCCGGAAGATGCCGACCGAGCGCGGCATGTGCCAGCCCGAGGTGACCAGCAGCCAGACCTCGCCCGGCTTGGGCTGCACCAGCGCCTTGGAGAAGCGGACGTTCTCGACGGTGTTGCGCGACTCGCGCTCGTAGATCATCCGCTTCGGGTCGATGCCGAGCTGCTCGATCACCGCCCTGGCGGCGTCGGCCTCCTTGTAGTCGGGCATGAAGGCGAGGCCGCTGCCGCCGGAATAGACGAGCTTCGCCTCGGGATAGCGGCGCGCCAGCTCGGCCAGCGCCAGGAAGCGCTCGGCATGCTCGTTGACCGTCGGCTGGCCGCGCTTCTCGGTCAGCACCGTGCTGACCGCGCCGCCGAGCACGATGATGCCGTCGACATGGGCAGGCATCGGCGAGGGCGGCGGGAAGCGGTCCTCGATCGGGATCTCCAGCCAGGCGCCGACCGGCAGCATCATGATCGCCGCCGCCGCGACCGCCAGCACGACCGTCAGCCGCACGCCCCAGCGGCGCCAGCGCGTCAGCAGCAGGATGGCGGCGAGGATCACCAGCAGCGCGAAGGCGTTGCTCGGCTCGGCGGCCATCCAGAACAGCTTGGAGACGATGAACATGGGGTGCCCTATCGTCCGTCGTTCGCGAGCAGGGCCCGGTAGGCCTCGGTGAAGCCGGCCAGCGCCAGCAGGGCCGCGACCGACTTGCCGCCCGGCCGGAAGCCGATCAGCAGCGACTCGGCGTGGCCGAGCCGCTCCAGCAGGTCCTCGTCGAGGGTGCGTGCCGCGACGCACTCGCGCGGCGTGCAGTTGCGGATCCGCACCTGCTCGGCGTCGCCCTGCTCGCCGACGGCAAAGCTGAGGCCGGTCTTCGGGTCGGTGTTGGGCGGCAGCACGAAGAGCAGGAAGGGCTGCCGCTTCGGGCCGAGCAGCCGGACCCGCACCACGGCCGCCACCTTGTCCTGGTCGGCCAGCCGGACCGGCTGCTCGATCTGGCAGGCCTGCCTGGTGCTCTGCGCCTCCGGCTCGAGCAGGCGCGGCCCGGTCGGCGGGCGCGGCGGGTAGCAGCCCAGCGTCCAGGCCGCGAAATGCTGCTGCAGGGTGGGCGCGCCGGGCGCGTCCTCCGCCGCCGCGGGCCGCGGCGCGAGCAGCGCCAGGGCGGCCAGGACGAGGAGCGCGGCGCGGCAGGCCGGGGAGCGCGGGGACGGCATCGCGGGCGCGACTCTGACGGGGGCGGCGGCGCCTGACAAGCCCGGGGGTCCGTCAGGCGGTCCGTCAAGCCACCGGCGGCAGCTCGCCGAGATAGGCGCGCAGCGCCGGGTCGGCGAACAGCACCGGGGTGGGCGCGATGCGGCGCACCGTCCCCTCCTCCACCCAGGCGGTGCGGTCGGCGGCGAGCCGGGCATCGTCCGGCTGGTGCGTCACCATCAGCACGGTGAGGTCGCGCTCGCGCCGCATGCGGTCGACCAGCTCCAGCATCTCGCGGCGCAGCGCCGGCCCGAGCGCCGCGAAGGGCTCGTCGAGCAGCAGCAGCGGCCGCTGCCGGACCAGGCTGCGGGCGAGCGCGACGCGCTGCCGCTCGCCGCCGGAGAGCTGCGAGGGCAGCCGCCGTTCCTTGCCGGCGAGCCCGACGCGGGCCAGCGCCTCGGCGACCCGGGCGCGGTCGGCGGCGCCGAGCCGGAGGCCTGGATTGATGCCGAGCCCGACATTGCTGGCGGCGTCGAGATGGGCGAACAGGTTGTGGTCCTGGAACAGCATGGTGACCGGGCGGGCCGCCGGCGGATCGCCGGTGATGTCGCGGCCGGCCACCCGGATGCGGCCGGAGAGCGGCCGGTCGAATCCGGCGATCAGCGACAAGAGGGTGCTCTTGCCGGCGCCGCTCGGGCCGACGATGGCGAGGAACTCGCCGCGCTCGGCGGCGAGCGTGAAGCGCATCGTCATCGCCTCGTAGCGGAAGACGACCGCCTCGACCTCAAGCAGGCTCACGGCCGCCCACTCCTCGCTCGATCAGCCAGAACAGCCCGAGGCAGAGCCCGAGCAGCAGCAGCGCGGTGACCGCCGCCGGCCCGGTGCGGTAGCTGCCCATCTGCTGGTAGAGCAGCAGCGGCAGGGTCTGGTTGTCCTGCGTGCCGAACAGCGCGATGGCGCCGAGATCGCCGGTCGAGAGCGCGGCCGCCAGCCCGAGCGCCAGCCCGAGCGGTCGGCGCAGCGCCGGCCAGGCGGCGAGCCGCCAGCGGTCCCAGCCGGCCATGCCGAGGCTGGCGCAGAGCCGGTCGTTGAGCTCCGCCTCGCGGGCCAGCGCCGGGGCCAGCAGCCGCAGCACGTAGGGCAGCGCCATCAGCCCGTTGATCAGCACGACCAGCGCCGGGGCGAGCGCGAACACGTCGGTCACCGGCCGCAGCAGCAGGAAGAGCCCGGCCCCGAGCGCCAGCGGCGAGACGACCAGCACCAGCGCGCCGGCCAGCTCGACGGCGGCGGCCGCCCGCGGCCGGCGCGCGCGCAGGCGCAGCTCGCGGCCCGCCTGGGCCAGCGCACCGCCGAGCAGCCCGGCGAGCAGCGCGGCGGCGAGCGCGATCGCCAGGCTGCGGCCGGCGGCCTGCCACAGGGCGGGGTTGGCGAGGCTCTCGGACAGCGGCCCCCCTGCCCCTTCGCGCAGCAGCGCGAGCAGGGGCAGGCCGACGAACAGGGCGGCGAGCAGGATGGCCGTCCCGTCCGCCAGGCGCCCGAGCCGGGCGGCACGGTCCGGCCGGTCGGCCGGGCGCTGCACCGTCGGGGTCAGCGGCGCGGCGCGCATCCAGGCCTGGCCGAGGCCGACCAGCACCGCGCAGAGCAGCAGCTGCAGCAGGGCCAGCAGCACGGCGCGGGCCGGGTCGAAGTCGAAGCGCAGCGCCTGGTAGATCGCCACCTCGAGCGTCGTGGCGGCGGGACCGCCGCCCAGCGTCAGCACCACGGCGAAGCTGGCGAAGCAGAGCATGAAGACGAGGCCGGCGATGCCCGGCAGGACCTGGCGCAGCAGCGGCCACTCGATCAGCCGGAAGATCGCGCCGGAGCCCATGCCGAGCTGCGCGGCGGTGCGCCAGGTCTCGCCCGGCACCGCCTGCCAGGCCGGCAGCAGCAGCCGCACCGCCAGCGGCAGGTTGAAGAAGACGTGGCCGATCAGCACGCCGCCCCAGCCATAGAGCAGCGTCAGCGGCGGCAGGCCGGCGACGCCGCCCGCCTGGCTCAGCCAGCCGCTGCGGCCATAGACGGCGACGATGCCGAGGATGGCGACGATCGCCGGCATGACCAGCGGCAGCCCGAGCAGCCGCAGCAGCAAGGCGCGGCCGGGGAAATGCTCGCGCCGCGCCAGAGCGCGCGCCACCGGCAGGCCGAGCCCGACGCTGAGCAGCGTCGAGGCCGCCGCCTGCGCCAGGGTGAAGGTCACCACCCCGCGCAGGTAGCGGTCGCCGGCGAGCGCCGCCGGATCGAGCGACGGCGCCGCCGCGAGCAGCGCCGCCAGTGCGCCGCCGACCAGCAGGGCGATGAGGCCGAGCGCCAGCGCGCCCGGCCACAGCCGGGCGATCAGCGGCTCATCGCCGTCAGCCATTCGGCGATCCAGGCCTTGCTGTTCTCGGCCACCTCGGCGCTGGGCGTGAGCAGCGCGTGCTGCGGCCGGAAGGCGTCGAACACTGGCGGCAGGCCGCCCGGCGGCTTCGCCACCGGGTACATCCAGTTGGTCTGCGGAATGATCGACTGGAAGGCCGGCGAGACGACGAACTGCAGGAAGCGCTGCGCCAGCTCCGGCTGCTTCGAGGTGACGGTGCGGCCGGCGATCTCGACCTGCAGGTAGTGCCCCTCGGAGAACAGCGCGGCGGCGTAGTTGTCCTTCTTCTCGGCCAGCACGTGGTAGGCCGGCGAGGTGGTGTAGCTCAGCACCAGCGGCGCCTCGCCCTTGAGGAACAGGCCGTAGGCCTCGTCCCAGCTCTTGGCCACGGTCAGCACCCGTGGCCGCAGCTTGGCCCAGGCCTCGCCCGCCTTGTCGCCATAGACCTGGCGGACCCAGAGCAGCAGGCCGAGACCCGGCGTGCTGGTGCGCGGATCCTCGATCAGGATCTTCTGGGCGGGATCGCCGTCGACCAGCGCCTTCAGGCTGGTCGGCGGGTTGGCCAGCCGGTTCTTGTCGTAGACGAAGGCGAAGTAGCCGTAGTCGAACGGCACGAAGTCGCGGTCGATCCAGGGCAGCGGCAGGTCGACCTTCGAGAGATCCATGCCGTGCGGCGCGAACAGGCCGGTGGCCGCCGCCTCGGCCGCGAGGTTGAGGTCGAGACCGAGCACGACGTCGGCCTTGGTCGACGTTCCCTCGAGCCGCAGCCGCGTCAGGATCTCGACCGCGTCGCCCGGCGCCACGAACTCGACGCGGCAGCCGCACTCCGCCTCGAACGCCTTCTTGACGGCCGGGCCCGGCCCCCAGTCGGCGACGAAGGAGCTGTAGGTGTAGACGGTCAGCACCGGCAGGTCGGCCGCCTGCGACCGGCCCGAGATCAGCAACGCGGCGAGCGCCGCGAGGCCCAAGCGAACGAGTGTCATGATCGCCTCCTTCCGCCGGGCGGAGGCGACGCAATGCGTCGACTGAAGCTGCTGCCCATATCCCTCCGCCGGCATTACCCGGATCAGGTTCGTCGGGTTGGCGCCTGACCTCCGGCACCTCTCAGCCCGCATGCGGGCACCCCGTTGAGTGCGGTCACTATAGGAGCGGCCGGCGACCCAGGGAAGCGCGATGACGAGGGGATGACGCGGCCTCCGATGCCGGCGCGGCGTCCCTGGATCGCCGAATTAAGCCCGGCGATGACAGGCTTGGGAGCGGTCGACGCCCACGCCCGCTCTTGTCATCGCTGTGCTTGACCCGCCGCTCCATGCGGCGGCGCCGGGGATGCCGCCGTCGGCCGGCAGCGCTATGGCTACTTCCAGACTTGGCCGGCGACGCGCATGAAGTTGCCGCCGAGCACGCCGCGCAGGTCGGCCTCGGCGTGGCCGCGGCGCAGCAGGATCTCCGCCACCTCGACGAGCTGCCTCGGCGCGGCGATGACGATGCCGGGCGTGTCGTAGGCGTTGCCCGGCGGCCAGTATTGCGGATTGGCCTTGAGCACCTCGTCGATGCCGGTGCCCTCGACCTCGAAGGCGTAGTCGAGCCCGATGCCGACATGCTGCGGCCCGACCAGCTGGGCGACGTAGTCGATGTGGTCGGCCAGCGCCTTGCTGCTGATGTCGTTGGCGCCGAGGAAGATGCCGATGCCGTTGATCCCGACCACGCCGCCGGTGGCGGCACAGGCGCGGATCTGCTCGTCGCGGATGTTGCGGCCATGCACCCACAGGCCGCGCGGGTTGGAGTGCGAGAAGATCACCGGCGCCGCCGAAGCCGCCATCGCCTCCATCGAGGTGCGGTAGCTGCAATGCGAGCAGTCGACCAGCATGCCGAGCCGGTTCATCTCGGCGATCACGGCGCGGCCGAACGGCGTCAGCCCGGTCTCCTCGTCGTGGCAGCCGCCGCCCGCCAGGTTGTTGCGGTTGTAGGCGAAGAGCATCTGGCGGACGCCCAGCGCATGGTAGAGCGAGACCATGTCGAGCGAGCCGTTCAGCGCGTTCATGCCCTCGATGTCGAAGGTCACGGCGAGCCGCCCGGCCTGCTTGGCCGCGACCACCTCGGCGACGCTGCCGACCAGCGCGTAGTCCTGTGGATGCGCCAGGATCCAGCGGCGGAACGCGGCCAGCGAGCGCACCGTGTCGGTCCACGGCATGACGTCGAAGCCGACGTCGATCGAGAGGTAGCTGACCCCGGCGGCGCGCCACAGCGCAAGGTTGGAGAGGTCGGCCGACGGGTCGGGCGCGAAGCCGGAGTGGGCATCCCAGACGACCGTCTCGTCATAGAGGCGTCGGGCGCGCTCGGCGATCAGGTCGGGCATGGCGGTCTCCGGCTTCAGGGCGGGGGACGCGCAGCATAGAAGGCGGCCAGCCGCGCCGTCACCAGATCCGCGAAATCGCCCTGCGGATTGCCCGAGGCGCGCTGCAGCGCCGCCCAGGCGGCCGCCAGCAGATGCAGCAGCGGCAGCAGCAGCGCCACCCGCTCCGCCAGCCCGTCCCCCGGCACGGCGCCGTATGCCGCGAGCAGCGCCGCCCGCCCGGCCGCGTCGAGCCCGGCCTCGCCGGCGAGATCGGCCAGATCCCAGGCCGGCTCGCACATCGAGGCGTACTCCCAGTCGATCAGGTAGAGACGCGGTCCCGCCCCCTCGCCCGCTGGCGCGGGAGAGGGAACCAGCAGGAAGTTCGCCGGCACCGGATCGATGTGGCACGGCACCTCGGCCGGCGCAGCGCCGCGCAGCGCGTCCAGCAGCGGCGCCGCAACCGCGCAGGCTTCCGTCAGTGCCGCCGGCTCCGCCTGGCCCCGCTCGACCGCTAGCCGCCGGTACGCCGCGAGCGTGGCGGCGAGGTCCCGCCGGTGCCGCAGCCGGATCCCGCTGCCGTGCAGCCGCCGCAGCAGCCGGGCCGCCGCCGCGCGCAGCCCGGGGTCGGCGAGATCGGCGGCAGCGAGCGGCCGGGCGCCGGGCAGGAATCGGGTCAGCAGCAGCCCCTCCTCCGGCAGCGCCGCGATCACCGGCGGCGCCAGCCCGAGCGCCGCCGCCTCCGCCATCGCCGCGGCCTCGGCGGCGCGGTCGACATAGGCCTCGCTGCCGGCGCCGGCGAGCCGCAGCACCAGCCGCTCCGTCCCGTCGCGCAGCAGGAAGCTGCGGTTGGTCAGGCCGGGCAGCGGGGTGACCTCGAGCGCGGCGAGATCGCGGCCGGCGAAGGCGGGCAGCCCGGCCAGCCGGCGGCGAAGCTGCGCAATGCCGTCGTCCGCTCGGCGCACCAGTCCCGATCCTCCTGCAGGTCTGCCCTGCGCGGCGCGCCGGGCGATCGCCTTGCGGCGCCGCGGATCCTGCCCGACACTCGGCCCGCCGCCAAGATTCGCGCGGCGCGGGGCGCCAGGCGGGACCGATGCAGCGGAGCGGCCAGGATCGGGTGGTCTCCGGCATCTACCTGACCATCGCCGCCTTCTTCACCTTCGCCCTGCAGGACGCGACCATCAAGTGGCTGGTCGCCGGCCTGACCGTCTGGCAGGTGCTGTTCGTCCGCTCCATCACCATCGTGGTGATCGCCACGGCGATGGGCCGCGGCGCGGTGTGGCGGCGCACCTTCACCTCGCCGGCGCGGTGGCGCCTGATGCTGCGCGGGCTGCTGCTGCTGTGCGCCTGGCTCAGCTACTACTCGGCCGCCCGCACCCTGCCGCTGGCCCAGCTCACCACGATCTATTTCGGCGCCCCGGTGCTGGTGACGGCGCTGTCCCTGCCCGTGCTCGGCGAGCGCGTGCCGCTGCAGCGCTGGCTCGCCGTCGGGGTCGGCTTCGCCGGCGTGCTGCTCGCCGCCGCCTCGGGCGGGACCGGCGGGGCGATCGTGCCGGCCCTGCTGGCGCTGCTGGCGGCCGGGCTGTGGGGCTGGTCGATGCTGCTGATCCGGCTGATCTCGCGCGACGAGACCAACCTGGTCCAGGTGCTGACCTCCAGCCTGTTCTTCCTGGTCGCCGGCGGCGTCACCATGCCGTGGCTGTGGCAGACGCCGCCGCTGCGCGAGTCGCTGCTGCTGCTGATGCTCGGCCTGTTCGGCGCCGCCGGCCAGTTCCTCATCTTCGAGGCGATCCGGCGGGCGCCGGCCTCGGTGGTGGCCCCCTTCGAGTACACCTCCCTGGTCTGGGCCTTCGTGCTCGGCTACGTCATCTGGGGCGACATCCCGGGCCTCCGGGTGTTCGCCGGCGGCGCCCTCATCATCCTCTCCGGCCTGATCGTCTTCGTCGCCGAGCGCCGGCGCGCGGCGCGGCCGGTGCCGGTCGCGGCGGGCTCCGGCGTCAGCCGCCGGTGAAGGTGCCGCCGTTGACGTGGATGGTGGTGCCGGTGATGTAGCCGGCGGCGTCGCTGCAGAGGAAGGCCACGGCCTGGGCGACGTCGCGCGGCCGGCCGAGCCGGCGCATCGGGATGGTGTCGACATAGCCGGGCCCGTGCGCCGCCAGGAAGCGGGCGACCATCGGCGTGTCGATGGTGCCGGGCGAGACGGCGTTGACGCGGATCCGCGGCGCCAGCTCGCGGGCGATGCTGCGGGTCAGCGCCAGCACGCCGGCCTTGGCCGCGCCGTAGTGCGAATGGGCGCGGCTGCCGCCCAGATGGGCCGCCTCCGAAGCGAGGTTGACGATGGCGCCGCCGTCGGCCAGCACCGGCGCAGCCCGGCGGCAGGCGTAGAACACGCCGTCGAGGTCGATCGACAGCGTCCGCCGCCACTGCTCGTCGGTCATCGTCTCGAAGAGATGGTCCTCGTAGACGGCGGCGGCGGTGACCAGGAAGTCGAGCCGGCCGAAGCGCTCGAGCGCCCGGGCCACGGCGCGGTCGACCTCGGCCGGGTCGGCGGCGTCGAGCCCGATGCCCTCGGTCAGCCGGCCGGAGGGGTCGATGGCGCGGGCCGCGTCGGCGGTGGCCGCGGCGTCGAGGTCGGCCAGCAGCACCGCGGCGCCGGCGGCCGCGAACGCCTCGGCGATCGCCCGGCCGATGCCGCCGCAGGCGCCGGTGAGCAGCAGGACGCGGCCGGTGAAGTCGACGGTGAAGTCGGGCATCGTCAGATGAAGCCGTAGGCGGTCCAGCCGCCATTGACCTCGAGCGTGTGGCCGGTGACGTAGGCGGCCTGCTCCGGCGACAGCAGGAAGGCGATGCCCTCGGCGACCTCCTGCTCGCTGCCGAAGCGGCCCATCGGGGTGCGGCGGTTGATCGCCGACATGTCGAAGCTGCCGGCGTCGGCGAGCGCCCGGGTCGGCTCGTTGAGGATGTAGCCGGGCGCGATGGCGTTGACGCGGATGCCGCGCTCCGCCCACTCGATCGCCTGCATCTTGGTCAGCGCGATCAGCGCGCTCTTCGACACGCAATAGGGACCGCGGGTCGGCGCCGCCACCTGCCCCAGCACCGAGGACACGTTGACTATGGCGCCGCCCCGTCGCATGCGCCGCACCGCGGCGTTGGCGATCTCGATCGGCGCGAACAGGTTGACGGCGAAGACCCGCTGCCAGCGCTCCAGCGTCAGCTCGAGCAGCGGGTCGTGGTCCCAGGTGCCGGCATTGTTGATCAGGTCGTCGATGCCGCCCCAGGCGGCGTCCATGCCGGCGAGCGCGGCCTCCACGGCGGCGCCGTCGCAGACGTCGCCGCCGAAGCCCAGCCCCCGGTCCGGCCCGATCGAGGCGGCGACGCGCTCGGCCGCCGCGCCGTCGCGGTCGAGCAGCGCGACGCGCCAGCCCTTGGCCGCCAGGTGCCGCCCGGTGACGGCGCCGATGCCGCCGCCGCCGCCGGTGATCAGCACGCGCCGGCCGGCGCCGGGCGTCGCGTTCGTCATCGGGAGCCTCCCTGCCGCCGGCTGCGCCTCGCCGGTCACGGCGTCTGGCAGCCCTGGCGGTTGACGTAGATCGCCCAGAGCGACTTGACGCCGGTCATGAACAGGCGGTTGCGGCGCGGCCCGCCGAAGGTCAGGTTGGCGATCGACTCGGGCACCCTGATCCGCCCGAGCAGCGCGCCGCCGGGCGAGAAGCATTGCGCGCCGTCGCCGGCGCTGGTCCAGATGAAGCCCTCGGTATCGACGCGGAAGCCGTCGGGGAAGCCGGGGCTGACCTCGGCCAGCAGGCGGCCGCGCGCCAGCCGGCGCTCGTCGACGACATCGTAGGCGCGGATGTGGTGCGCCCCGTCCGGGCGCTCGGTGAGGCCGGTGTCGGAGATGTAGAGGATGCGCTCGTCGGGGCTGAAGGCCAGACCGTTCGGCATCTCCAGGTCGTCCGCCACCACCTCGATCTGCCCGCTGGCCGGATCGACCCGGTACACGTTGCAGCGGTCCTGCTCCTGCGGCGCCTTGATGCCCTCCCAGTCGTTCAGGATCCCGTAGCTGGAATCGGTGAACCAGATCGAGTCGTCGGACTTCACGACGACGTCGTTGGGCGAGTTGAGGCGGCGGCCCTGGAAGGAGTCGGCGATCACGGTGATCGAGCCGTCGAGCTCCGTGCGGCTGACCCGCCGGCCGCTATGCTCGCAGCTCAGCAGGCGGCCCTGACGGTCGCGGGTGTTGCCGTTGGTATGGTTGCTCGGGCTGCGGAACACGCTCACCTGGCCGTCGACGTAGCGCAGCAGGCGGTTGCCCGGGATGTCGCTCCAGACGAACGCGCCGGCGTCGCCGAACCAGACCGGGCCCTCGCCGAACTGCGTGCCGGTGTAGAGGCACTCGAGCTCCGGCCCCCACAGCACGCAGCGCCGGAAGATCTCCTCGTGAACCTCGAACAGCTCCGCCACGGCGCCCTCCCCTGTCTGCCCCACGATAGGACATCCGGATCGGGGGCACGCGTCAAGCCGGAGGCGGGGGTCGCCGCCCGGCCCCGTCTGCCGTACCATCGCCGGCCCGCGATGCTCGCCGGTGGTGAAGGGTGGCCCGTTCCTCCAGCGTCCTGCTGCTCACGGCCGCGGCCTGGTTCCTGGTCTCGCTCGCCGTCTACGGCGCGAACGGGCGCACGCTCTACAGCGGGGACGCCGTCGCGACCGCGCTCATCCCGATCACGCTCGTGCTCGACGGAACGGTGACGCTCGACCGATTCGCGGACGAGGAGCGCCAGCCCGGCCATTACTGGGTGGTGGAGACGCCGCGGGGGCTGGCCTCGCTCTTCCCGATCGGCGCGGCGATCGTCGCCACGCCGATCCTGGCCGGGCCGATCCTGTGGCAGGCCTGGACCCACCCGTCGCTCTCGCCCGCCGAATGGCGGACCCTGGCCCTGGAGCACTGGCAGAAATGGGCCGCGGCGATCCTCGCGGCTCTCGCGGTCGCGGTCTTCTGGCGGACCGCGCTCGCCCTCGGCGCCGGGCTGCCGCTGGCGGCGGCGCTCACGGCCCAGTTCGCCTTCGGCTCGCAGATGATGGCGATCGGCTCGCAGTCGCTCTGGCAGCACGGGCCGGGGGCGCTGATGATCCTGGCCGGCGTCGCCTGCCTGGCGCGCCCGGGATCGCCGGGCCGGGCCGGCGCGGTGCTGCTCGGGCTGGCGCTCGGGCTGGCGGTCATCGTGCGCCCGACCAACCTCGTCTTCGCCGCCCCGCTCTTCCTTGTGGCGCTGCGCCGCCAGCCGTCGCGCGCGCCCCTCGTGCTGCTCGCCGCGCTGATCGTGGCGGTGCCGATCGCCTGGTACAACTGGTGGGCGTTCGGGAACCTGCTGGGCGGCTATGGCCGCGGCACCCCGAACTTCCGGCCCGACCTCTTCCTGGCGCACCTTCCCGGCGTGCTGGTCAGCCCGGCCCGCGGGCTGCTGATCTACTTCCCGGCGACCCTGCTGCTCGCCGCGCTGCTCGCCGTTCGGCCGGCGGTGCTGCGCCGCGACCTCGCGCTCGCCCTGGTGGTCGGCATCGTCCTGCTGCTCTTCATCAACACCTGCTGGCGCTTCTGGTGGGGCGGTTGGAGCTACGGGCCGCGCTTCATGACCGAGCTGCAGGGCCCGATTCTGCTGCTGATCGTCATGGCCTGGCCGACGCTGCGCCCGGGCCGGATCGCCGCCGGCGCGGCGCTCGGCCTCGCCATGCTGGTCTCCGTCCCGATCCAGGTGGCGGGCGTCTACAGCGAGACCGCCGCCGCCTGGGACGCCAGGCCCGACATCCAGCGCAACCTCGGCCGCCTCTGGGATGTCGGCGACAGCCCCTACCTGCGGGCGCTGAAGGCCAATCTTGGTCAGCCGTGAGCCCCGCGGCCGGTCAGCCCGCCAGCGCCGCCTCGACGGCGCCGCGCAGCACGGGCAGCAGCTCGGCCTCGAACCACAGGTTGCGGCGCATCCACAGCGTGCTGCGCCAGCTCGGATGCGGCAGCGGCAGCAGCCCGGTCGGCGCGGCGCGGAAGCCGCGCACCGTCTCCGTCATCGCCTGGCCCGCCGCGCCGGGCCAGTAGCGCCGCTGCGCGTGGGCGCCGACCAGCAGGGTCAGCCGCAGCGCCGGCAGGTGCGGCAGCAGCCGGGGGTGCCAGAGCGGCGCACACTCCGGCCGCGGCGGCCGGTCCCCGCCGCGCGGCGCCCGCCCGGGATAGCAGAAGCCCATCGGCATGATGGCGACGCGGCCGGCGTCGTAGAACCGCTCCGGCGCCAGCCCGAGCCAGTCGCGCAGCCGGTCGCCGCTGGCGTCCTGCCAGGGGATGCCGGATTCGTGGACCCGGGCGCCCGGGGCCTGGCTGACGATCAGCAGCCGCGCCGAGCCTTGCAGGCGCAGCACCGGCCGGGCCCCGTGCGGCAGGTGCGCCGCGCACAACGTGCAGCCGCGCGCCGCGGCGAGCAGGTCGGCGAGGGCCGTGGCGCGGCCGTGCGGCATCACGTGGGATCCTCCGCGCGCCGGAACGCGGCCGGGCTGGCGGCGACTCGGCGCCGCCGTGGTAAGCTACCAGCCGGCGTCCTGCGAGCGATCGAGCGCTTCGTCGCAGTCAGCGCGCTGAGCGGCAGGACAGGAGCGAGGCCCGTTGTCACGCAGGGAACGGAGTCGCGAGCATGAATGCCGTATTGATCGGTGCCCTGACCATTGCCCTGACCCTCCTGTTCATTGCCGGGCTGATCTACCTCCGGAGAGAGCGTCGCCGCCTGTTCCTGCTCGGCTCGCGCGCCCCGGGTCGGATCGTCCGCTGGAACGAGGAGCAGGGCGAAGGCGGTGTTCACTACGTGCCGGTGGCGGAGTTCTCGCTCAACGGCCAGCGGCTCGAGGCAAAGGGCACCGACTACCGGGACAAGCGGGATCCCGCCGCGATCAGCCGGAACGTCGAGATCGTCTACCTCAACCCCAGGCGAGCCATATTCTCCTATGACCCGGCCACCGAGCCGCCCCAGATCCCGATCTCGGTGGTGATCTTCCTCGGCTTGATGGCCTGCCTCGTCGCTGCGATCTTCCTATGGGCGATGTGAGCCGGGTGCGCTCCGATGCTCTCGGCCGCCTGCCAGCGGAGGCCCTCTCGCCGTTTCCCCGCGCCGCGGCTTGGGCTATTGATCCTCCTGCCAGGGATGGGTGGCCGAGTGGTTGAAGGCAGCGGTCTTGAAAACCGCCAGGGGCGTCAGCTCCTCGTGGGTTCGAATCCCACCCCATCCGCCAGTGCGCCGCACCACCCTCATACCCGTCGAGCGCCGCTACGCCGCCGGAATCCTGGTCACGCCCTCGATGAACCGATAGCTGCCGGGCTCGGATGCGCGCACGCTCATTTCGCCTTCCCCGCTCACGCCAGCCCGTCCGGCCCGGCGCCGCAGACCAGCGCGCAGACATGCTTGGCGCCGGCCAGATCGACGGCGCCGCTGCGCAGGGCCGCGATCGAGGCCGCCCCGGAGAGATCGGCGGCGACGGCCATTTCCGACCATAGCCATCGCGCGGCGTCCTGCATCGCGTCGTCGCTGACCAGGACGATGTCGTCCACGTTTCGCCGGGCGATCTCGAAGATGCGCTCGTCCGTCTTGCGGCAGGACATCGTCGCGACGCGGGAGGTCACCTCGGGGAGGGCGACCAGGCGGCCGGCGTCGAGGCAGGCCCTGATGGTAGGGGAGCCTTGCGGCTCGATGCCGACGATCCTGACCGCCGGCCGCAGCGCCCGGACGGCCGTCGAGATGCCGGCGATCAGCCCGCCGCCGCCGATTGCGACGAGCAGCAGGTCGAGCTCGCGCATGTCCTCGAGGATCTCAAGCCCGAGCGTCCCCTGCCCCGCCACGACCAGCGGGTCCGCGAAGGGGTGAAAGTAGGTGGCGCCGGTGCGGTCCGCATGGGCGAGCGCCGCCTCGTTCGACTCGGTCCACTCGCTACCGACCACCTCGACGGTGCCGTTCCACGCCTCGATCTTGCGGATCTTGTCGGCAGCGACGCTCCGCGAGACGAAGATCGTCGCCGGAATGCCGGCGACAAACGCGGTCCGCGCCACCGCCACGCCGTGATTGCCGCCGGACGCGGTGACCAGCGCCCTCGGCGCGCTGGTGCCGCCGCGCAGGCGGTTCATCGCGCCCCGCGCCTTGAACGATCCCGTGACCTGCAGCGCCTCGAGCTTCAGTGTCACCGCGGCGTCAATCTCCGGCGGCGCCTTCAGCTGGGCCAGCTTCGTCGTGGGCGTGCGGCGCACCCAGCCCGCGATGCGTTCGCGGGCGACCTCGATGTCGTGGAGGTCAATCATGCCTTGCAGCCTTCCTCACCGATGCTTGGGCGGGAGCGCGTCCGCGACTGGACGCGCCAAACCTCAGACGACGAACAGCGCGCGGGGGAAATTGGTTATAAGCTCGCAGCCGGTTTCGGTGACCAGCACGGTGTCCGTGCAGCTGACGATGTACTTTCCGGGCACGATCACCCCCGGCACCAGGTGAAACACCATCCCCGCCCGAAGCTCGCGCTCATCACCATGCGACAGCGACATGATGTGGCCCTCACCCCAGTCCGGCGGATAGTTGATCCCGACGGAGTAGCCGGTGCGATGTCCGTGCTCGGCGCCGAACCCGGCCTTCACGAAATGGCCCCGGCTCGCCGCATGCACCTCGCCGGAGATGGCGCCGGGACGGATCGCGGCGATGGCTGCCTCCAATGCCCCGACACAGGCCTCGTTCAGCCTCGCAACGTCGGCCGGCGGCGGCCCGACGGTGCCGCAGCGGAAGATCGGCGCAATGTAGCGCTTGACGACACCCGGCAGCTCATAGGCGAGCACGTCGCCCTTCTCGAGCCGCCGCCCGCCCCAGGTCGCATGGCATAGGCTGGAGCGCGGGCCACTGACGATGAAGGGCGGCAGCCCGGCATATTCTCCGCCGGCGCAGACCAGGGCCCGCCACATCTCCGCTGCCACGTCGTTTTCCGTCAGTCCCTCGCGGGAGGCGGCGATGGTGGCCCGCAGCGCCGTCTCGACAATGCGCGCGCCCTGCCGGATATGGGCCAGCTCCTCCTCGGACTTCACCACCCGAAGTGGCTCGACGAGCTTGGCGTCCACAACCTCGCCGCCGCGCGCCCTAATGCCCTCGATCAGGTTCCTCCATTGCCGCGGCGTGGCGAAGTAGCTGTCCGCCTCCACGCCGACGCGGCGAGAGGCGACGCCGAGATCGTCGAGAAGGGCCAGGGTCGCCGCAATCGGGTCCTCGAAATCCTGGTAGGCGACGGCGCGCCGGCTCCATGAGCGCAGGAGCGTGTTGGTCGTCTCGATCCGTCGCAGGACGTTGATCGGCTTCTCGCCGCGGGCGACGACCGAGGCCTGGTAGAAGTAGTACCCAGGCGAGTCATGACCGGTCATGTAGTAGATGTTCTCCGGGGTGAACGACACGAATATGTCGAGCCCCTGATCCGCCATCGCCGAGTGCAGCAGGCGCAGGCGACGCTCATACTCGGCATCGGAGAAGGGCAGCGGCTCGACCAGGGGACCCGTGCCCTCGATCACTTTGGCGTGCTTTGTTCCAGCGGTCACGTCCGGTCACTCCCTCGCTAGCGCGTCATTCCAGGTCCCGCCTTGCCGAGCCGCCCGAACCGGCGCTCCAGGGCACGCAGGAGCACGATCGAAATCAGGCTGATGATCAGGAAGATGACCCCGACCATGGTCATCGGCTCGAGATAGCGGAAGGTGTAGTTCGAGATGATCCGCGCCTGACCCATCAGCTCGAGGATCGTCACCACCGAGAGCAGCGGCGTCTCCTTGAACATCGTGATCAGATAGTTGGCCAGCGCGGGGATCATCGGCGGCACGCCCTGCGGCAGCACGACGTAGCGCCAGGTCTGCCAGGGGCTGAGATTGCAGGCCAACGCCGCCTCCCACTGACCGCGCGGAACCGCGTCGATGCCGGCGCGGTAGACCTCCGCAGTGTAGGTCGCGTAGTGGATGCCGAGACCGATCACGCCGGCGGCAAGGGGTGGCAGCCTGACGCCGAGATCCGGGAGAATGTAGAAGATGAAATAGAGCTGCACGAGCAGGGGGGTGCCGCGGATGAACTCGCAGCCGAAGGTGGCGGTCCTGGCGAGCACGCGGATCCGGGACTTCCGGGCGAGCATGAAGATCAGGCCGAGCACGGCCGCCACGCAGGCGCCGAGCAGGGTGGCCAGGATGGTGATCTTCACCCCTTCCAGCAGGTCCGGCAGGATCTCGATGACGAACTTCCAGTCCCAGGTCATCTTCCGTCACGCGCCCAGCCGGTCGAGGCCTCGGGTCAGCCGCCGCTCGAGCCCGCGCACCGAGAAGGAGATAGCCGAGGAGATGCAGAAATAAACGATGAGGATGAAGAGGAACGGCATGAAGTCACTGCCGGTCTGGGCGCGCGCGACCTGCGCCTGGAAGGTCAGGTCCGCCAGCGAGATGAGCGATACGACGGCGGTCGACTTCAGCAGCTCGATCGCGTTGTTGCCGAAGACCGGCAGCATGACCGGAATTGCCTGGGGCACGATCACGTGCCGCAGGGCCCTGTAGCGGGTGAGGTTCAGCGCGGTACAAGCCTCGAGCTGGTCGCGGTCGACCGACTGGACGGCGCCCCGCACCGTCTCGGCGCCATACGCGCCGACATTGAGGCCCAGCACCGCGGCGCCGGCGACGAAGGGGGACAGCGACAAGCCGAACAGCGGCAGCACATAGTAGGCCCAGAAGAGCTGGACGAAGACCGAGGTGCCGCGGAAGAACTCCGTGTAGAGGGTCGCCGCCGCCCGAACGACGGGCCTTCGCGACAGACGCGCGAGGCCGACGGCGAAGGCTATAGCCAGCGCGATGGCGCAGCCGAGCGCCGTCAGCCGCAGGGTCATCCACGCGCCCTGGAGCATCAGGGGGATGTAGGCCGCCCAATCGTGCATGGGATCGATCCGCGCGATGGAGGAGGCGCTCGGGCCGAGCGCCTCCCGCCGTCAGCTCAGTTGGGGCCGCCGCAGAGCTTCTCGCGGCTCGTCGCCATTGCGGTGGCAGCCGAGAAGCCATAGGGCTCGATGACCTTGGCAAACTCGCCCGAGGCCTTCATCTGCGCCAGTACCTTGTCGAAGGCGTCCCGCAGCGCGGTATCCTGCTTGCGGAAGGCGACGCCGTCGCAATAGATCGGCGCGCCCACCGGGGCAACCATCTCGACGTTCGGGTCGTTCGCCTTCTTCATCAGGTCCGCGATCGAGAGCACGGTCATTGCGTCCACGTCGGCGCGATCGTCCTGAAGCATCTTGACGCCGGCCTCGGGGTCGGGCTGCAGCACAATGCGGTCGCGCGGTACCCCGGCCTCGATCGCCAGGCGCTCCTGCACCGATCCGCCGACCGTGCTCATGCGGACCTTCGGGTTGTTGGCGATGTCCTTGAAGTTGTGCAGGTTGAACGGATTGCCCTTCTTCACGATGAAGGCGACGGTGTCGCACAGCATCGGCTCCGAGAATAGGACGGCAGCGCACCGCTCCGGCTTTATGAAGAGGCCCGCGGTCACCGCATCGAAGCGGTGCGCCTGCAGCCCGGCGATCATTGCCCCCATCTCAGAGACCGATGCGGAGACGTCGGGAATGCCCATCTGCTTGAAGATCATGCGTGCCATGTCGGGTGAGGCGCCCGACACGCTGCCATCGGGCTTGATGGCCGTGAAGGGCGGCTCGTTCCCGATTGCGATGCGGATGAATCCCTGTTGCTTGGCCTGGTCGAGCGTGTCGTCGGCGACGGCGCGTTCCGCCATCGTCAGGATGAACGCGCCGGCACCAAGCGCTGCCAGCGCCGCGATCACCCTACGACTGGTCTTCTGCCTGGTACTCATAGTCACCTCCCCTTGCTTCTGCCGTTGATGGAACCGGCCATGTCCCCATGGCATGCCGGACGGACGCTCACACCCGAAGCCCGGCGGCGATGATCTTCCGCAGGAAGGTGCGGGTGCGCTCCTCCTTCGGGCGGGTGAAGATGTCGTCCGGCGGGCCGCTCTCCACGATCCTGCCCTGGTCCAGGAACATGACCCTGTCGGCGAAATCGTGGGCGAAGCTCATCTCGTGAGTGACGAGGATCATCGTCATGTCGGTCTCCTTGCCGAGCCGGCGCATGACGTTGAGCACCTCCTCGACAAGCTCGGGATCGAGCGCCGAGGTCACCTCGTCGAACAGCATGATCTCGGGCTTCAGCGCGAGCGCCCGGGCGATCGCCACACGCTGCTTCTGGCCGCCCGAAAGCTGCGACGGCATGGCGTGCGCCTTGTCGGCCAGGCCCACCATGTCCAGGAGCTCGATCGCCTCGCGTACGGCGGTCGTCCGGTCGATTCCCCGGTTCAGCCGTGGCGCCAGGATCACGTTCTCCAGCACGGACATGTGCGGGAACAGGTTGAAGAGCTGAAACACCATGCCGATCTTCGCGCGCATCCGGCGAAGATGCTGAGCGTCGGCCGGCACCAGCGCGCCGTTGCGCTCGATGTGCAATAGCTGCTCGCCGGCGATCCTTATGTGCCCGCCATCGATCGGCTCGAGCGTCATCAGGATCCTGAGAATGGTGCTCTTGCCGGAGCCCGATGGGCCGATCAGCGCGAGCTTCTCGCTGCGGGCCACGGAGAAGGAGAGGTCGTCGAGGACCAGCAGATCCCCGAAGCGCTTCCTGACGCTCTCGACCTCAACGAGCGGCTCAACCATTCTGGTCGACGTCCCCGGTGTCGTCCTCTCCGTCCTGGACGGCCGCGAGCGGCAGCCGGTCCCCGCCGTGGCGCGGTCGCTCCTTCATCACCTTGCCGATCCAACGGAGATGCCGCTTCATCTCGGCCCGCGCGGCCTTCGCGTTGCGCCGCTCGACCGCGTCCAGGATTCGCGCATGGTCCTCGACATCGCGCTGCTCCGGCAGCTTCGCGTCGGCCACGTAGAAGCGCGAGATCCACTTCATGATCTCGGTGAAGCCGCTGTTGTGCGCCGCTCGGCAGAGATTGAAATGGAAGGAGACGTCGGAAGGCGGATTGGCCATCTTGTCGAGGTCGCGCCCGAACTCCTCGATATTCCGCCGCAGGCGGGCCAGGTCGCGATCGGTGGCGCGGACCGCGGCAAGCGCCGCCACCTCCGGCTCCACTGCCAGCCGGACCGCCAGCATCTCCTCCGAGAGCCGCCGGGCGACCCGGCCGTTCGCGGTGAGCGCCGGCTGCCCGGAGAGCGGTGGCAAGCCGCTGGCGACGAAGATCCCGGAGCCGTGGCGGATCTCGATGATGCCGAGCGCCTCCAGCGCGCGGAGTCCCTCGCGTACCGAGGGCCGGCTAACGCCCAGCATCCGCGTCAGGTCACCCAGCGAGGGCAGCCGGTCCCCCGTCTCGAACTTCTGCGCGGCCATATGGGCCGTGACCCTCTCCTGCACCTGTTGGGTCACACGCGGGCCTGGAATGCGCTTCAGCAAATCGCCACCCGTCGCCACTCGTATTAGATATGAAGATATCATACCTCTTTAGACGGTCAACGGCTTGCGAGGCCACTGTCGCCGACACTCGATATGTCCCTCTCGCCGATCCAGTTCGGCGGAACGCCCAGGATTCGAACTCATGAGTCCGACCGCCCCACCGCCGGACCGTCGGCTCCGGTCGAAGCTGTTGCAAGAGCTTCCAGCGGCGACCACTGGAGGGCTGGCGGATGGGGTGGGAGGCTATTCAGCCCTCTAGAAGTCTCGGAAATATGCTGCCTTTCGCTCCCACACGACCTGTTCGGCACCCAGAACTCTCCGCCGCCTCCACCTGCGTCAGCCCCCCATCCTCCCAGCGACCCCGATCCTGCTCGAACTTCGGCGACGCTGGCAGCAGCAAGGCCGTAGCTGCTAGCCTGCCGGAGACATCTCACCGGCTGGGGGGACAGGCCGGGTCCCGTGCTGTTCGCATCGCCGCTCTTCCTGCTCGGCTTCCTGCCGCTGTTCCTGGCCGTGCACGCGCTCGCCCCGCGGCGCGCGGTCAATCTCGTCATTCTCGGCGCCAGCCTGCTGTTCTACGCCTGGGGCGAGCCGGTCTTCGTCTGGATCGCGGTCGCCTCGGCGCTGCTGGACCTCGTCCTCGTCGCCGCGATGACGCGCAGCGCCGGCTGGCGGCGCCGCCTGTGGCTTGCGGCGGCGGTCGGCGCCAACCTGCTGCTGCTCGCGTGGTTCAAGTACGCGAACTTCGCCTTTGCCAACCTCGACTGGCTGTCGCGGCACCTGCTGGGCGCCGGCCTCCGGGCCCTGGCAAGAAGTGATGCTGCCGATCGGCGTCTCCTTCATCGTCTTCGAGAAGATCACCTACGCCGTGGACGTGTTCCGCGGCACCGGGCCGGTGGCGCGCCGGCCGCAGGACTACCTGCTCTTCGTCCTGCTGTTCCCGAAGCTGCTCGCCGGCCCGATCCTGAAGTACCGCGACATCGCCCCGCAGCTCGCAGCGCGGCCGCGCCGCACCGACGATCTGATCCTCGGGCTGGCGCGCTTTGCCGCCGGGCTCGGCAAGAAGGTGCTGCTCGCCGATCCGCTGGGCGAGATCGTCGGCATGGCCTTCGGCCGGCCCGCCGGCGAGCTCGGCTGCGGGCTCGCCTGGCTCGGCGCGGTCGCCTTCTCGCTGCAGATCTTCCTCGACTTCTCCGGCTATTCCGACATGGCGATCGGGCTCGGCCGCGCGCTGGGATTCCGGTTGATGGAGAACTTCGACCGGCCCTACCTGGCGGTCGGCTTCCACGAGTTCTGGCGGCGCTGGCACATCTCGCTGACGACCTGGATCCGGGACTATCTCTACATCCCGCTCGGCGGCGACCGGGTCTCGCGGCCGCGCCTCGGCTTCAATCTCTGGCTCTGCTTCCTCGCCTCGGGCCTGTGGCACGGGGCCGACTGGAAGTTCGTGGCCTGGGGCGCCTATCACGGGCTGTTCCTCAGCCTCGAGCGCCTGTTCCTGCGGCGCTGGCTGGAACGCCTGCCGCGTGCGCTCGCCATGGCCCTGACCTTCCTGGCGGTGACGATCGGCTGGGTGCTGTTCCGCGCCGCCGACCTCGCCGAGGCCGGCCGCTACCTGCTGGCCATGGCGAGCCCGGGGCGCGGCACCGCCGGCTACCTGCTGGTGAGCCTCGACCTGCGGGTGGCCCTGGTGGTCGGGCTCGCTCTCTGCATCCTGCCGGCGACGCGGCTCGGCGCCCTGCTCGACCGGGGCTGGGGGGCCGGCACCTCGATCCGCACCCTCGGGCTGGCAGGATCCGCCCTGCTGCTGCTGCTGTCCGCCGCCCGGGTGCTGACGGTCAGCGCCCACCCCTTCCTCTACTTCCGGTTCTAGCCATGGCGGCGAGCCCGACCCGCCTCACCCGGATCCAGCGCGCGATCGGGCTGCTGCTGCCGGCGATCCTCGGCATCCCGCTCCTGCTCGGCGCGGCGGCGCCGTGGGTGCCGTCCCTGAAGCAGGAGCCGCTGGCCAAGGAGCCGCCGGCCCCCGATCCGGCCGCGCCGACCTGGACGACGTGGAGGGACCGCTCCTTCCAGCGCGGCCTCGAGGCCTGGCTGACCCAGGCGCTGCCGCCGCGCCACGCCGCGGTCGAGCTCGCCAACCAGCTCTCCTACGACCTCTTCGCCGTCTCCCCCATGGACCGCTCGATCGTCGTCGGCCGCGGCGGGGCGCTGTTCTGGCAATCCTACGTCGAGGCGTGGTGCAGCTCGCGCCCGGATGCCGAGCGGCTGCAGCGACGGGCGGACCGCATCGCCGCGCTGCGCGACCGGTTCGAGCGCGCGGGCCGGGCGCTGATCGTCCTGATCGCGCCGAGCAAGGCGACGGTGATGCCGGAGCTGCTGCCGGCGGCCTGCCCTCCGCCGGCCGATCCCGCCGGCCCGCGGCGCCTGCTGGCCGGCGCCCTGGCCGAGCGCGGCGTCCACGTCGTCGACGGGTACGAGGCGGTGATGGCGATGAAGCGGGCCGACCCGCTGCCGCCGTTCCCGCGCGGCGGGATTCACTGGAGCCGGCTGGCCGCGTGGCGCATGGCGCGCGTGGTGATCGAGGAGGCCGGCAGGATCTCCGGTGTCGATCTCGGCGGCCTCGCCGTCGGCGAGGTCGGCTGGGACAGCCCGCCGAACGGGGACGATGCCGATCTCGCGATCCTGCTCAATCTCCGCCGGCCGCCGGTGGACTATCGCGTCGGGCTCGGCACGGTGAGCTGCCGCGCCACGACGGCCGGCGCCGAGAGTACCCTGCTCGCGCTCGGCGGCAGCTTCCTGAAGGGCCCGCTCGGGGCGATCACGAGGTGCCGGCTGTTCGGTCAGGTCGACTACTTCTACTACTACACCCGGTTCCATCATCGCTGGCCGGAGGACCGCCGCTTCACCGTCGACCGGGCGGCCATCGACTGGCGGAGCACGCTGGCGCGGACGCGCGTCCTGCTGCTCGAGATGAACGAGGAGCTGATCGCCAAGGGCGGCGACACCGATCTCGACCGCTTCCTGGACGACGCATTGACGCAGCTGCACTGAACCGGCAAAGGCGGTGTGGGATGCGGCCGGGCGAGCACCTCGCCGGCCGCCCCGCCCTGCCGGCCGGCGGGCGAGCCCCGGAGAGAACTGCCTTGAGACCCGACGCTCATCACCGTCACCACCCTCGAGACCGGGAAATGCGCAGCCGACCGCCGGAGCCTGCGGCATGACCACCGTCGGCGAGCTCATCGTCGAGACGCTGGCGGCGCACGGCATCGACCGGGTGTTCTGCGTGCCCGGCGAGAGCTATCTCGGCCTGCTCGACGCGCTCTACGGGCGGCGCGACGTCGACACCGTCGTCTGCCGGCACGAGAGCGGCGCCGGCTTCATGGCGCTGGCGGACGCCAGGCTGACGGGGCGGCCCGGCGTCGCCTGCGTCAGCCGCGGTCCGGGCGCCTGCAATGCCGCGATCGCCGTGCACACCGCGCAGCAGGACGGCGTGCCGTTCCTGCTGCTGATCGGCCAGGTCGCGACCTGCGACGTCCGCCGGGATTCCTTCCAGGAGATCGACTACGACGCGATGTTCGGGTCGATCGCCAAGTGGACGGCGGAGATCACCGATCCGCGGCGCGCCGCGGAGACCTTGCTGCGCGCGCTGCAGGCCGCGACCGTCGGCGTTCCCGGGCCGGTCGTCCTCGCGATACCGGAAGACGTCCTGACCGCCCCGTGCCCGGTCGACGTCGTCAGGCCCCAGTCGGCGGTCGCCGCCGCGCCGGCCCCCGGATCGCTCGCCGAGCTCAGCCGCCGCCTCGCCGCGGCGAGGCGGCCCCTGGCGATCTCGGGGAGCGGCATCGGCCGGCCGGGCGAGCGCGAGCGGCTGCTCGGGTTCCTGGAGGCGTGGGACCTGCCGTCGGTCGTCGCGTTCCGCTGCCAGGATCTGCTGCCGAACGGCCATCGCCTCTATGCCGGCGACATGGGCCTGAGCAATCCGGCCGCGCAGATGCGGCTGCTGGAGCAGGCGGACCTGCTGGTCGTGCTCGGCGCCCGCCTGACGGACATCACGACGCAGGGCTACAGCTTCCCGCAGCTGGTCCGCCCGGCGCAGGCGCTGGTCCATGTTCACGAGGACCCGGCCGTCATCGGCACGCACTTCGCCAGCGATCTCTCGATCGCCTGCGCGCCGATCGCGCTGATCGATGCGATCGGCCGGCCGGACGGCGTGCTTCCCGATCGCCGCGAATGGATCGACGCGCTCGCGGCGGAGCGGCGCAGGATCGCGGCCGTGCGGACCTTCGACGTCGACGATGGCGTCCCGTTCGAGCTGGTGGTCGATCGCCTCGGGCGCCACCTCGCGTCGGACGCGATCGTCACGCTCGATGCCGGCACCTTCGCCGCGCCGGCCTACCGGGTCATCGAATTCAGGCCGCCGCAGCGACTGCTCGCCCCGATCTCCGGCGCGATGGGATTCGGGATCCCGGCGGCCGTCGCGGCCGGCCTGCGGGCGCCCGGGCGGCAGGTGGTCTGCCTCGTCGGCGATGGCGGGTTGCTGATGACCGGCGGCGAGCTGGCGGTGGCGATCGAGCGCCGGCTGCCGCTCAAGATCATCGTCTCCGAGAACCGCGCCTATGGGTCGATCCGGATCCACCAGGAGAGGAACTACCCCGGGCGAAGCGTCGGGACCAGCTTCGCCAATCCCGACCTCGGGCTGATCGGCAGAGCCTACGGCTTCGCCACGACGCGGATCGGCACGGTGGCCGGCCTGGAGGGGCTGCCGGCGCTTCTCGATGCGCCCGACCCGCAGCTCGTCATCGTGGAGACCAGCATGGCGGCCGTCATGCCGAGCCGCACGGCATAGCTGCGCCGGCGGCCGCAGGTCCGGCATCCCCGTCGGCCTGCCCGGCGTGACCGGCACGATCGGCGCTCGCGCCGCCGGCTCCCGCGTCGGCTGCAGGGGTGGGATCGGCATGGCTCTCTGCTCATTTTCGATGAGAGCGCCACCCCGGCCCGATTGGTAAAATCAGTTAGTTAGGAGGAGGTGACGCATGAGCATGCGGCAGCTGGGCGCGGATCTGCGGGCCGTCGGCGCCGGCGCGCCGGCGGCCGACGCACTACTGGATTTCGGACGGCTTGCCGCGGCGCCCCTGCTGAGCGAGCCCTGCGACCACGTCGTGGTCCAAGGTTTCGTGCGGCCGGCGGCGCTGCAGGCGATCAACGCGGACTATCCGACGATCGCCGATCCCGGAAACTTCCCGCTCGAGGGACTGAGCTACGGACCGGGCTTCCGCGCCTTCGTCGCCGCGATGACCGGTGAGGCGATGCGGCGGTGCTTCGGCGCCAAGTTCGGCGTGGACCTCGGCCCCTATCCCACGCAGATGACGGTGCGCCGCTTCGCGGCCCCGGACGACGGCTACATTCACAACGATTCCGTGACCAAGAAGATCACCGTTCTCGTTTACCTCAACAGGGACTGGCACCAGCCGGGCGGCCGGCTGCGCATGCTGCGCTCCGAGCACGATATCGACGACTACCTGACCGAGGTCGAGCCGGCCGGCGGAACGCTGCTGGCCTTTCGCCGGAATGAACGCTCGTTCCATGGCTTCAGTCGCTGCGAGGGCGAGCGGCGGAGCGTGCAGATGTGCTGGGTCGAGCCCAAGCGGCTCGAGCGCGGCGCGAAGAAGAAGCGCGGGCCGGTGCGCAAGCTGCTGAAGCGCTGGTTGCGAGGCACCAAGTAGCGAGGCCGGGTCTCTGCGGGGCCCGTCCGGCTGGGCGAGCCGCCGGGCGGCTGCAAATGCCTCTTGTTCGTAGCATCCGGATCCCGCTAGGATGACATGTCACCGAGCGCGATCTGGGAGACCGGAGTGAGCCAGGGCAGCGGCGGCCTCGCCGAGATGGAGATCGACACCGAGACCATCCGGTCGAACTACCGGGAGATCGAGCGGCGGGTCGGCGCCGGCACGCGGGTCATGCCGTCGCTCAAGGCCGACGCCTACGGCTACGGCGCGCTCGAGGTGGCGAAGATCACCGCCCGGCTCGGCGCCTTCGGCCTCTTCACCGGCAATATCGGCGAGGCGATCGCCATGCGGCAGGCGGGTCTCGGCCTGCCGATCGTCATCTTCGGCGCCTACCTGCCGGACGAGGTGCCGCGGCTGCTGGCGCACGACCTGATCCCGACCGTCTACAACCTGGAACTGGCGCGCGCGGTCGGCAGTGCCGCGCAGCAGCCGCGCGAGGTCTACGTCAAGGTCGATTGCGGGCTCGGCCGGCTGGGCGTCCCGCTGGAGGATGCGGTCGAGCTGATCCAGGCGGTCGCCCGGCTGGACCGGGTGATCGTCGGCGGCCTCTACACCCACCTGCCCTTCGGCGACGCCGCCGGCTGCGACTGGGCCCGCCGGCAGCTCGGCCTGTTCGATGCGCTGCTCCGGCGGCTCGCCGATGCCGGGATCCGGCCGCCGGTGACCCAGGCGCGGGCCAGCTCGGCGGTGGCGGCGGGCCTGGGCGATGCCGCGAACGCGGTCTGCGTCGGCCACCTGCTCTACGGCCTGTCGCCCTTCTCCGACGACACGGCCTTCGACCTCGGCGGCTTCCGGCCGGCGCTGCGGCGGATCCGGTCGCGCCTGATCCATGTCGGCCGGCACGGGCAGGGTTCCGACCTGGCGATCGGCGGCCTCTACGGCGTGCGCCAGGGCAAGGTGATGGGCGTGCTGCCCGTCGGGCTGTCGTCCGGCCTCGGCACGCTGAAGCAGCCGGGCACGGCGACCGCCCTGGTGCGCGGCCGCCCGGTGCCGGTGGTGAGCATCTCGCTGGAGCATACCACCCTCGACCTCGGCGACGCGGCGGACTGCGTGCCCGGCGACGAGGTGGTGCTGGTCGACGAGGCCGGGGAGCGCGGCGCGCTCCGGCGGTTCGCCGCCGCCCAGGGGCGGACGCCGCTGGAGGCGATGGCCAACATGTCGGCGCGCTGGCAGCGCAGCTACGCCGATTCCGCGCATGACATCTGGGCGACCTTCAACCAGTCGTCGTAGGGAGTGCAGCCATGGGAACGCAAGGCATGCTGAGCGAGACGCAGCTCGAGGAATACCGCCGGACCGGCTTCACCTTCCTGCCGGGGCTGATCGCGAGCGACGAGATCGCCGCGGTGCGCCAGCGCATCCTCGAGCTCTGCCGCGAGCGGCGGCGCGAGGTGATCGTCGAGAAGGACGGCAAGACCGTGCGCTCGGTGATGAACGGCCACGTCTTCGACGACGTTCTCGGCCGCTTCGTGCGCCATCCCCGGCTGATCAACGCCGCCCGGCAGATCGTCGGCAGCGACGTCTACATCTTCCAGAGCATCGTCAACCTGAAATGGCCGTTCACCGGCGACATCTGGCCGTGGCACCAGGACTATCCCACCTACCTCGAGGATGACGGGATGCCCGAGCCGCGCGCCGTCAACGTGCTGGTCTTCTTCGAGGAGGTCGGCGAGTTCAACGGCCCGCTGATGCTGATCCCGGGCACCCATGGCGGCAAGGCGCACGTGATGGACATCGACACCACCTCGACCAGCTATCCCGGCCGCTGGATCTCCCGGGACTGGGTCGAGCAGTACGCCAGGGAGCGCGGCATCGCCGCGCCGAAGGGCCCGGCCGGCTCGGTGATCTTCGCCCACACCAACATCGTCCACGGGTCGGGCCCGAACCTGTCGCCCTGGGGCCGCATGCTGATGTCGCTGACGCTGAACTCGGTCGAGAACCGGCACACCGGGTCGCGCCGGCCCGACTGGATCGTGCTGCGCGACACCACGCCGGTGGTGCCGATCGACGAGTCGCAGCTGGCGCGCCAGGCCTGAGCGGTCCCGCGGGGGAGGCGATGAGCGGGCCGGCCGAAGCCGCCGCGAAGCTGCGCGCCGCCGCGCCGCGCGGCCTGACCGACGCGGCCTACGACGCGATCAAGCGGGAGATCATCGAGTGCCGCGTGGCGCCGGGCGCCACGGTGTCGCAGGAAGCGCTGATGGACTCGCTGGCGCTGACCAAGGCGGCGGTGCGCGGCGCCCTCGCCCGGCTGGACCAGGAGGGCCTGATCCAGCCTCTGCCGCGCCGCGGCTATCGCGTGGCGCCGATCTCGCTGCACGACATCGAGGAGATCTTCGCGGTGCGCGAGCTGGTCGAGCCGGCGGTCACCCGCCTGGCCGCGGCCCGCATGACGACCGGCGCGCTGGCGACCCTGCGCCGCCTGGCGGCGATCAGCTTCCGCCCCGGCCAGCGCGACACCCAGCGCCGCTACATCCAGGCCAATCGCGACTTCCACCTGACGATCGCGCTGTGCGGCGGCAACGGGCGGCTCCATCGGATGCTGGCGCAGATCCTGGACGAGTTCGCGCGCATCACCTTCCTCACCATGGGCGCGGTCGACGAGAGCGAGAACTGGCGCCTCGGCCACGAGGCGATCCTCGAGGCGCTGGCGCGGGGCGACGCGGCGGCGGCGGAGAGCAGCTGCCGCGGCGAGCTCACCGCGGCCCGCCGCGCCATGCTGTCGGCGGTCATCGCGAGCAGCGGCATCAGCCGGGTGAACATCGCACGGCCGGGCGAAGCCTGGCGGACGACGTCAAGGGACAGCTCAACGCCGCCGGCATCACGGAGGCGCTCTTCGACTCCGTGAACCAGGGCGACCGCGATTTCTCGGCGGCGATCGGCAAGATGAAGGCGGCCGGCGTCGAGGCGATCTACTATGGCGGCTACCATACGGAAGCCGCGCTGATCGCCCGGCAGTCGGCCGAGGCCGGGCTGAAGGCGCAGCTGATCGGACCCGACTCGCTGATGACCAGCGAGTTCTGGTCGATCTCGGGGCCGGGCGGCGAAGGCGTGCTGATGACCTTCGCGCCCGATCCGACCATCGCGCCTGAGGCCAAGGCGATCGTCGAGCGCTTCAAGGCCCAGGGCTTCAATCCCGAGGGCTACACGCTCTACAGCTACGCGGCCATGCAGGTCTACGCCCAGGGCGCGCAGTGGGCGGGATCGCTCGACAACCAGAAGATCGCCGAGGCGCTGCATGGCGGCCGGTCGATCGACACCGTCATCGGCAAGATCGGCTACGACAAGAAGGGCGACATCGTCGAGCCGCAGTTCATCCTCTACGTCTGGCACGACGGCAAGTACAAGCCGCTCTGATCAGGCACCTCCGGCGAGACGCGCGAGCGAGTGGCCGCCCCCGGGCAGTGGTGGCCACTCGCCTGCCGCGCCGGCACCCCCTGCCCTGCCGCGGGTCCCGCTACTCCACGCGATAGGGAACGATGATCGAAGCGCCCTCGGCGAAGATGACGCAGTCGTCGCCGCAGGCGATCCGCGCCTGCTGCGAGATCTGCGCGTTCTGGCAGGGCCGCGCTGCGGTGAGGGCCTCGGAGTTGGCGCAGTAGACGTACTGCGCCCGACGGCCGTCCCGCGAGACGGCGAAGGCGCCGGGCATGCCCTCCCCGACATATTGCTGGTACCAGGCCCAGACCTGCTTGGTGATGACGATCTGCGATTGCGGCGCGCCGTTCGCAGCCGGGCCGCTCCCGCCCGAGCAGGCCGAAGCGGCCAGGCCGATCCCCAGGAGAGCGAGCAGGGAGGCCGCGAGCCGGATCCGGTGACCTGCAGATCTCATGGTCATGACGATCTCCCTCGCAATAAGACGATCGGCGTTGCGCAGCAGGAAGCCGCGGCGGGCCGAAGTGCAGACTTGGTTTCGACGGCCGTGACCGACGGCAGCCCGCGCGCGAGCCGGCCCCGATCTTGCGGGACGACCCCGGAAAGACGCACGGTGCCGGGCTGCCAGCGAAGGCCGGGCCAGGGGCCGCGCCAGCGCGGCGCGGACGCTGCATCCTGCGAGCGAAGCGGCTGCTGCGCGGGTCGGTGGCTGGCGGGCTCGCGAGCGCGGACCGCAGCAATCCGCACGTTCTTCCACAATTGCGGCGCGGACCCTCGAGACGCCGCGACTGCGATCCGGGCCGGCTCCCGCGCGCACATCGACCCAACCCCCACGCGAACTTGTGGTCAGGCTAGGCGGCGCCGGGTCCGCGCGTCAAGTGCAAATCACGCCGCCGAAACGCGCGCCGCGTGTGGCGGCCACGGTGGCGAGGCGCGGCAGGAAGGTGTTCGTGCCGCCGAGGGCGTGCCGCAGGGGGCGCGCCGCTCAGCGTCGTGCCGCCGCTCCCGAGTTGCCGGCCGGCTGGTCGTGCTGCTCTGCCAGAAGCTGCGTCACCGTCGCCAGGCAGCGTTGTTCCGAGAGCGGCTTCTCCAGCACAGGCCGGTCCAGCAGATCGGCGGGCAGCATGCCACTGTGCGCATCGCCGGTGACGAAGGCGAAGGGGATGCCGCGGCGCCGCAGCGCGTAGGCGACCGGCGTCGACAGCGCGCCGCGCAGATCGAGATCGAGCAGCGCGCAGTCGATCGCCGCGGCGCTGGCGAGCTCGACCGCCGGCCGCAGCCGGCCGACCGGGCCGACCACCTCGTAGCCCGCGCCGCGAAGCATCAGCTCGATGTCCATGGCGACCAGCAGGACGTCCTCGACAACCAGGACGCGCGGCACGGAAGATAACTCCATAGAGCGATAAAGCCGGTTCGGGCGGCCCGGGTTTCTCGACCTTCATAGGAATTTGTTCGTGGGTCGGCACGATCCGTCGCGGCGCCGGCGCGGCCGCCCCCGCCGCTTGCCAGCCCGGCCCGATTGGTGGAGCATCGTCCGACCGGCCGCCGCTGTGTCCACCCGCCAATGCAAAGCTTGCCCGACCGCCACCCTCCTCGCCGCCCGGGCGCGGCCCTCCGCCGCGCCGCGGCGGCGCTGGCCGTCCTGGCGCTCGGCTGGCTGCCGGCCGCCGCCGCCCCGCCGATGGACCCGGCGGGCTTCACCGCTGCCGTGGCAGAGGGGTTCCGCCGCGCCCTGCCGGCCGCCCGGGTGACCGTGAGCGGGCCGCTGCTGCTGTCGCTGGAGCTATCGACCGCGCCGATCGGGATCGAGCTCGAACCCTTGCTGCAGCGCTGCCGCCAGGACCTGCCGGCCTGCGACGGCGCGGTCGAGGACTATGTCCGTCGCATGGCGGCGACCGCGTCGGAAGCCGCTGCGCCGATCCGGCCGGAGCAGCTGAGGGTCGTGGTGCGCAGCGCCGCGCAGGTCGCGGAGGCCCGCCGGCTGGCCGGCGGCGTCGACGTCGCCCAGCCGGTCGCCCGGCCGCTGGCCGGCGATCTCTGGCTGCTCTGCGTCGTCGACCATCCGCTCGGGATCGAGACGCTGACCAGCGGCGAGGCCGCCAAGCTCGGCCTCGGCGAGGCGGCGGCCATCGCGCTGGCCGAGCGCAACGTCGCCGCCGCGCTGCCGCCGGCGGCGGTCGCCCTGCCCGATCCACCGCGCCACGGCGTCGTCGTCCTGTCCGGCGACTTCTACGCATCGAGCCGGCTGCTGCTGCACGAGCAGTGGGCGCCCCTGTCGCGCCGGCTGAAGGGACGTCTGGTGGTGGCGGCGGCCGGGATCGACAGGCTGGTCTATGGCGAGGGTGGGGATCGCGCGGCCCTGGCGGCGATCGCTGCCCGTGCCGCGGCCGAGGCGCAGCGGCCGGACCCGCCCACGCTGCTGCGCTGGCGCCCGGACGGCTGGGACGTCGTCGCGCCGTGAGCGCGGGCGCCAGAGATCCCGCCCGGAATCCCCGGCGAGGACGGATGAGATCCGCCGCGATCCTGGCCGCCATCCTGCTGGTCGTGCTGACGTCGGCCGCCGCCGCCGCAGCGCCGCCGCCCAGGGTCGAGGCGGCCTGGTCGCGGGCGACGCCGGGCGCCGCCGCGCCGGGAGCGGCCTACGCCACCATCGTCAACGACAGCGGCACCGCCGACCGGCTGGTGGCGGTGACCAGCCCGGTGGCCGCCCGGGCGCAGCTCCATGTCAGCGTCGTCGAGGGCGGGCTGGCGACGATGCGCCCGGTCACGGTCGTCGATCTGGCGCCGGGCGCGCGGCTCGAGCTGAAGCCCGGCGGCCTGCATGTCATGCTCACCGGGCTGCGGCAGCCGCTGCGCCAGGGCGAGCGCTTTCCCCTGGTCTTCACGTTCGAGAAGGCCGGTCCCGTCGAGGCCGCGGTCGAGGTTCTCGGCCCCGGCGCCCGCGGCCCGGGCGGCTAGGCGACAGGCTCCAGGTCAGCCGGCCGGTGGCGGACGATCCTCTGCGCCCGCCCCGCCGAGGCGGCGGCCGCGTTCCCGGGCCAGGCGGTGCAGGGTGCGGGCCAGCGCCCGGGGCTGGTAGGGCTTGGTGAACAGGGCGTAGGGATGCAGGCCGCGCATCTCCGCCTGGTCCTCCAGGGCCGCGGCGAAGCCGGTGACGAAGATGACGGCGATGCCGAGCGTCTTGAGCTGGCGGGCCAGATCGATACCGCCGAGCCCCGTCCCGATCTGGATGTCGAGCAGGGCGGCGTCGAGCGGGGTGGCGAGCGCGACGCGCAGCGCCGTCTCGGTGGCTCCGGCGCTGACCACGACCTCGGCACCGAGCTCGCGCAGGAAGGCCTCGAGCTCGAGCGCGACGACCGGCTCGTCCTCGAGCAGGAGCACCCGCAACGGCTCCGACCCCGCCGCTCTGGCCGGCATCCTCCGCAGGTCCCGCTCGTTCCCCATCACCCGCTTCCAACACTCGCCGCTGGCAGACGCGGGAGCAACGATAGATGCCGGGCGCGGCGCTCGCGTTGATCTGAATCAGGGGGCCGGCCGGCTCGCAGGATGGCGCCGCGGCCGCGGGATCACTGGCCGGCGGCGCCGGCGAAGCCGAGCGCCGAGATGAAGCCCTCGTCCGAGCCGTCGTCCGGAGCGTTCCCGCCGGCCGGCGGCCGGGCCGGAGCGGGGTCGCGCGCGGCGGCGGCGCGACCGGCTTCGGTTTCGCGGGTGCGGCGCGCGCGACGAGGGCGCGCCGGCGCGGCCGGCTTGGCCCGAGGCTGCGCCGCCGCCGGGCGCGGCGGCGGCACGGGATCCGCTTCCAGCGCCGCCAAGTGGCGCAGCCGGGGCAGCGCGGTCTCCATCGCAGGGCGCGGCGGCCGCAGGGTCATCGCCGGCGGCGCCGGTGGCGGCGCGTCGGCGGCAGGACGGCAGGTCGGGCCGGCTCGGCAAGCGCGACCGCAAGCGCGGCCGGTACGAGCGGCGGAGCGGCCATGGCGGCGTCGTCGGGGGTGGCTGCGGCAGCTTCGACGGCTGCAACCGCGAGCGGCGGTCGGGCGGCGGTGGCCGCCGGGGCGTCGGCGGGCGCGGGCGGCTTGGAGGGCGGCGGCGCGGTTGCGGCCGGCGCCGGATCGGCGCTGGCGCTTCCGCTGGTGCCGACTGCCGCCAATTCCTGCATCTGCGGGGCCGGCGGCGGGTCGGAAATGGCTGGCCCCTCGGGCAAGGAGAGCGCGATGGCCGCTTCGACGGGTTCGGGTGTCGGCGCCGGCGGCGCCGGCGGCGGATCGGAACTGGCGGCCGCGCCGGGACTGGCCGCCTCGGCCGGACTGGCTGCCTCGGCCGGGGTGGCGAGCGTCACGGCGGCTGCGGCGCGCTCCTGAGCCGGCACCGCGGCGGCGACCGGGGCCGGATCCGCCGGCGGAACGTCGAACTCGACAGTGACCGCCGAGGGCGGGGACGGCGGGTTGGCCAGCGTCAGCAGGCAGAACCCGACCAGCCCCACCAGCGCGGTGCCCTGCAGGCCGGTCACGACCATGGCCGCCCTGCGCATGCCCCGCCGCCGCTGCCGCCCGCCATGTCCACCCTCGCCCATGGCTACGCAACCGGCGGCGCGGCCCGGCGGTTCCGCGTTTGATCCTGCAGTTGCGCCGACGGGCCCGGAGACTTGGCGTCGCAGGCGCAACTTTCGACTCGACATGCATGTAGGCGGCGATACATTCGCCCGCCAGAGAAGCCATAATACCTAAGATCGGGTGGCAATCTTGGATCGTGATCCGAACTCTGCCAGCCGGAAGCGGGTTGTCGCGACCGGAATGCGCGACGTCGCGGCCAGGCTTCCCGAACGCGTTGCCGTGCAGGTGCGCCGCGCGGCGGCCGAGCTCGATGTCGAGGCCGACACGCTCGATGCCGGCCGCGACCGCTCCGGGCGCCGGCTGCAGCGCGGCGTCGGCGAGCCCCACCGCGCCTGAGCCGGCCGCGCCCGACCGTTGCGCCGCACGCGCTCCTAGGACTTCCTGCCCGATCGCATCGCCGACAGGATGGCGGCCGCCGCCGCGCCCGGTTCCTCGCCGAGGCCGGCGATCACCCCCTGCCGGTCGGGCTCGTCGCGGTTCTGGCTGAGCTTCCACTTGCCTTCCAGGCGGTCGATCGGCAGGGCGACGCCGACGATGGCGCGAAGCTGCTGCTCGATGAACGGCTCCGGCGCGTCGGAGACCTTCCAGGGCTTCGTCCGGCCCGCCTCCTGGCGGTCGGTCAGGCGGCTGACGAGCGCGTGCAGCCGCGCCGGCTCCTCGAAGAAGGTCGCCACCCCGCCCGCCTGCACGGCGATGTAGTTCCAGGTCGGCACGACCCGGCCGGTCTCCTGCTTGCTCGGGTACCAGCCCGGGCTGACATAGGCGTCCGGCCCGGCGAAGACGGCGAGCGCGCGGCTGCCCGGCAGGGTGTCGCGCCACTGCCGGTTGGCCCGCGCCAGATGTCCGTAGAGCGTGCCCTTCTCGCCGGCCTCGGGGTCGAGCAGCATCGGCAGCGGCGTCGCCGCCGGGCCGTCCGGCGTGACGGTGATCAGCAGGCCGAGGCCGCAGGCGCGGATGGCATCGTGCAGGACCGGCAGCCGGTCCTCGCGGAAGGATTGGGGCAGGTACATGGCAGGCTCCGGGCGGCGGCGATGTCGGCAGCCATTAGCACGGTGCCGCAGCCGGGCGCAGCCCTATCGCGCCGGGCGGAAGCTGCCGGTCCGGTCGAGCGCCCCTTCGACGGCCACCGCCCCCTCCGCGGCCAGCTCGATCAGCTGGGCCAGCACCGACTGCCCCGCGGCGCCCCGGAGCGCGGCCGGCAGCCCGATATAGATCGCGGCCACCAGCTCCGGCACCGTGCGGTCGCCCGCCCGCAGCCGGGCCAGGATCGCCTCGGCGCGCTGCCGGCGGTGCTCGAGCAGCCGGCGAACCTGGGCCTGCGGCGCCTCGATCGGCTTCCCGTGGGTCGGCCGGTAGAGCGCATCGTCCCGATCGAGCAGCCGCTCCAGCGAGCGGCGGTAGACCGCCATGTCGCCGTCGGGCGGCACGATCACCGTCGTCGACCAGCCCATCACGTGGTCGCCGGAGAACAGCGTGCGCTCCTCGGGCAGGGCGAAGCAGAGATGA
Source organism: Dongiaceae bacterium (assembly GCA_046349435.1). GTDB lineage: Bacteria > Pseudomonadota > Alphaproteobacteria > Dongiales > Dongiaceae > JAXMCI01. The sequence goes on from JAXMCI010000020.1 coordinate 64,253, forward strand.
TTCGAGGCATGGCCGGGCGTGTGCAGCGCCTGCAGCCGCCAGCCCGGCCCGCCGATCGCATCGCCGTCGGCCAGGCGGTGGTCGGGCCGGAAGGCGGTGTCGGCCGACGGGTCGTCGGCCACGCCATGCGGCCCGAAGCCGTAGCTCGGCGCGCCCGTCGCCGCCTGCAGCGCCGGCACCGCCGGCGAATGGTCGCGGTGGGTGTGGGTGACCAGGATGTGGCCGATCGTCTCGCCGCGCAGCCCCGCGAGCAGGGCTGCCACATGGGCCGGATCGTCGGGGCCGGGGTCGATCACCGCCACCCGCCCGCGCCCGACGACGAAGGTCGCGGTGCCGCGCTCGGTGAAGGGGCCGGGATTGCGGGCCAGCACGCGGCGCACCAGCGGCGAGAGCTCGACCAGCGCGCCGTAGTCGGCCGTCCCCTCGCCTGCCATGCCGGCCGCCCTACCCCAGCGCCTTCGGGTTGGCAAGGCGCAGCCGGTCGCGCAGATCCTCGCGCAGCAGCGCCAGCAGCGCGCCGCGCGCGGCCCCCCGGTCGTAGCGTCCGGCGCGGATCCCGGCGGCGAGCCGCCGCTCCAGCGCCTCGGCCGGCGCCGCCGTGTCGCCGCAGAAGGCGGCCAGCCGCGATGCCGCGGCCCGCCCGGCCGCGCCGCCGTCGGCCAGCTCCCGCCCGGCGATCGCCATGGCGTTGCCGATCATCAGCCCCTCATAGCGCCGCTCCGGCGGCAGCAGCGGCAGCAGCTCCTCGAGCAGCAGCCGGCGCGCCGCGGCGAGCAGCATGCCGCCGTCCGGCTGGTCGGCGCTCATGGCTCCTCCTCGGTCAGCGCCAGGATCTCCCATTCGAGCTCGGCCGGGATGCGGCCGGTCAGCGCCAGCTCGAGCCGGGGATCGCCCTGCACCAGGAAGCGGTCGGCCTGCTCGAGCGCGATGACGGCCCAGCGCAGATGCGCCATCACCTCCCAGTAGCGCACCGCCGCCGGATCGACCGCGGTGCCGCTGGCCCGCTCGTAGCCGCGGTAGAACGGGGCCCGCCCGGCGATGCCGCCGGCCTCGCGCTCGATCGCGCCGAAGCGCCAGCATTTCGCGCAGAACCAGCCGAGATCGGCCATCGGGTCGCTCCAGCCGCAGAACTCCCAGTCGAGCACGGCGACCAGGCCGGACCCGTCGACCAGGTAGTTGCCGGTGCGGAAGTCCTGGTGGCAGAGGACCAGCGGCCCGGCCGGGGGCGCCGCCAGCTCGAGCCAGCGCAGCCCCCATTCCAGCGCCGGCCGCGGCCGGCCGTGGCGGTCGAGCATGGCGCGGTAGCGGGCGATCTGCGCCAGCGCCGGGCCGGGGTGCGGCAGCGGCAGGAAGTCCAGCCGGTGCGCGTCGCCCTGGGCATGGCCGGCGAGGTTGCCGGGCGTCACGCGGTGCAGCCGGCCGAGCTCGGCGCCGAGCCGCTCGGCCAGGGCGTCGTGCGGTCCCCCCAGCGCCGGGTCGCGCACGATGCGATGGCCGGCGGCGGTGCCCGGCATGTGCTGCATCAGGTAGAAGTCGCGGCCGAGCACCGCCCGGTCGGTGCAGAGCAGCCAGGGCTCCGGCACCGTGACGCCGGCCGCCCGGGCGACCTGCAGCACGGCGAACTCCTCGGCACGGCCCAGGCTGGTCGACACGCCGGAGATCGCGTCGCGGCGCAGCACCAGCGCGTGCCGCCCCGGCCGGCTGCCGCCCTCGACGACGAGGTCGACGGCCCAGTTCTCCTGGATCGCGCCGCCGGAGAGCGGCCTTGCCAGGGCGACCTCGACCGTGCTGGCGCCGAGCGCCGCCCTGACGAACGCCGCGAGCCGGGCCCGCGGGCCGTCGGCGGCGAGGTCGTCGGCCGCCGCCGACCCGCTCAGTCCCACGACCAGAACGCGTCCCCGGCCGAGAGCCAGCTGCGGGCCAGCACCATCTTGTGCACCTCGGAGGCGCCGTCGACCAGCCGGGCCTGCCGGGCGTAGCGGTAGATCCATTCGAGGATCGTGTCGCGCGAATAGCCGCGGGCGCCGCAGAGCTGGATCGCCGTGTCGACCGCCTTGTGCAGCGTGTCGGCGACCTGGATCTTGGCCATCGCCACCGCGCTCTGCGCCCGCTCGCCGCGGTCGAGCCGGGCGGCGGCGCGCATCGTCAGCAGCCGGCCGACCTCGATCGCCATCGCCGCCTCGCCCAGCATCCACTGCACGCCCTCGTGGCCGGACAGCTTGCTGCCGAAGCTGTCGCGGTCGGCGACGTAGGCGCCGGCGATCTCCAGCGACCGCTTGGCCAGGCCGAGCCAGCGCATGCAGTGGGTGAGGCGCGCGGTGCCCAGCCGGATCTGGGTCGCCTTCATCCCCTCGCCCTCGCCCATCAGCCGGTTCTCGTCGGGGATCTCGAGGCCGTGGAAGCGCAGCTCGCAATGGCCGCCATGCTCCTCCGGGCCCATGATCGGGATGCGCCGCACGATCTCCCAGCCGGGCTGGTCGCGGTGGAACAGGAAGGTGGTGAGGCCGCGCCGCGGGTCGTCGCCGGTGCGCGCCACCAGGATGAAGTGCTGCGCGACCTCGGCGCCGGTGATGAACCACTTGTGGCCCTCGACGATCCAGCGATCGCCCTGGCGGCGCGCCCGGGTGCGCATCATCCCGGCCGGGTCGGAGCCGGCGCCCGGCGCCGGCTCGGTCATGACGAAGGCGGAGCGCACCTTGCCGTCGATGATCGGCTGCAGCCAGCGCTCCTTCTGCGCCTCGGTCGCGACCTTCTCGAGCAGGATCATGTTGCCGTCGTCGGGCGCGGCGCTGTTGAACACCACCGGTCCGAAGATCGAGCGGTTCATCGCCTCGTAGCAGGCCGCCATCCCGGTCACCGGCAGGCCGCCACCGCCGCGCGCCTTGGGCATCTGCAGCGCCCACAGCCCCTCGGCGCGGGCCAGCGCGCGCAGCGTCTGCAGCGGCGCCTCGGCGATGTTCTCGTGCGCGTCCCAGGCGGCGGCATCGGACTCCAGCGGCATGACGTGCCGCTCGACGAAGGCGGCGATGCGCCGGCGATAGTCCTCGATCTCCGGGGAGAGGGCGAAATCCATGGGTTCAGATCCCGGTCAGGCTGTGGCCGCCGTCGATGGTGATCAGGCTGCCGGTCATGTAGGCGGAGGCGTCGGAGGCGAGCAGCAGCAGGGCGCCGTCGAGGTCCTCGGGCCGGCCGATGCGGCGCTGCGGGATGCGCTGCGCCATCGCCTGCCCGGCCGGGCTGGTCAGGTAGTCGCGGTTCAGGTCCGTCTCGACGAAGCCGGGGCAGAGCGCGTTGACCCGGATGCGGTGCCGCGCCAGCTCCAGCGCCATCGCCCGGGTCAGCTGCGCCACCCCGCCCTTGGCGGCGCAGTAGGAGGCGACCCCCGGCGCCACCATGCCGGCGAGCACCGAGGCGATGTTGACGATGCTGCCGCCATGGCCGTGCCGCGCCATGTGGCGGGCGGTCGCCTGGGCGACCAGGAAGACGCCCTTGAGGTCGGTGTCGACCACCCGGTCCCAGTCGGCCTCGGTGATGTCGAGCACGCCGGCCGGTGCGGCGACCCCGGCATTGTTGACCAGGATGGCGAGCGGCCCGAGCTCGGTCTCGGCCGCGGCGATGCCGGCCTCGATGCTGGCCGCGCTGGTGACGTCCATGACGATCGGCACGGCGCGGCCGTCGAAGGCGGCGATCTCGGCGGCCAGCGCGCCGATGCGGTCGGCCCGCCGGGCGGCGAGCGCGACCTTGGCGCCGGCCCGCGCCAGGGTCAGCGCGAAGTGCCGGCCGAGGCCGCTGGAGGCGCCGGTGACCAGCGCGGCGCGGCCGGCGATGCCGGGCGCGCTCATGCCCCGCCCCGCGGCGGCCGGCGGCGGAAGCCCGCGACGCAGAGCAGCAGCGTGCCGCAGAGCGTCGCCAGCGACTCGCGCCAGTAGGCGTAGGCGAGCAGTCCGGTGAGGGTCCAGGACATCAGGATGCCGACCGAGAAGAGCTGGTTGACCAGGAAGCAGATCCCGCGGAACCAGGGGCGCTGCGACCGCCAGACGGCGATCGCCGTATAGGTATAGACCACCAGCCAGGTAAAATAGAGGACGAGATTTCCGGTGTTGTAGGGGTTGAGCTGGTCGAAGACGACCCCGAGCCGGGCGCCGAGATCGCTCATGCCGATCAGCCCATGGCCCGCTCAGCCGGTGGCCGGCCCGTCCGGCGGCAGGGCGCGCGCCTGCTCGCGCAGCTCGAACTTCTGGATCTTGCCGGTCGAGGTCTTCGGCAGCGGCCCGAACACCACGGTGCGCGGCGCCTTGAAGCGCGCCATGTTGGCCCGGCACCATTCGATCAGCGTCTCGGCCTCGACCGGCTCGATGCCCGGCCGCAGCGTGACGAAGGCGCAGGGCGTCTCGCCCCATTTCTCGTCCGGCCGCGCCACCACGGCGGCCTCGAGCACCGCCGGATGGCGGTAGAGCACCTCCTCCACCTCCAGGCTCGAGATGTTCTCGCCGCCCGAGATGATGATGTCCTTGGAGCGGTCCTTGATCTCGATGTAGCCGTCGGGGTGGCGGACCCCGAGGTCGCCGCTGTGGAACCAGCCGCCGCGGAAGGCGGCCGCCGTCGCGGTCGGGTTCTTGAGATAGCCCTTCATCACCGTGTTGCCGCGCAGCATGACCTCGCCCATGGCCTGGCCGTCGGCCGGCAGCGGCGCCATGGTCTCGGGGTCGGCCACCATGGCGCCGGCGAAGCCCACCATCGGCACCCCCTGGCGGGACATGCGGCGGCAGCGCTCGTCGTGGGTCAGGTCCGGCCAGTCGTCCTGCGGCGCGCAGACCAGCGCCGGTCCGTAGCTCTCGGTCAGGCCGTAGAGATGGGTGACGGCGAAGCCGTTGCGCTCCATCGCCGCGATGATCGCCGAGGGCGGCGCCGCGCCGCCGGTGCCGACCCGCACGGTGCGGCCGAGCGGACGGCGCACGCTCTCGGGCGCGTTGGCCAGCAGGTTGAGGACGATCGGCGCGCCGCAGAGATGGGTGACGCCGTGGCGCTCGATCAGCGGGTAGATCAGCGCCGGGTCGACCTTGCGCAGGCAGACATGCGTGCCGGCCGCCGCCGTCACCGCCCAGGTGAAGGACCAGCCGTTGCAGTGGAACATCGGCAGGGTCCAGAGGAAGACCGAGCCGGCATCGAGCCCGAAGCTCAGGATGTCCGACAGCGCGTTGAGGTAGGCGCCGCGATGGTGATAGACGACGCCCTTCGGGTTGCCGGTCGTCCCCGAGGTGTAGTTCAGGCTGATCGCCTGCCACTCGTCGGCCAGCGGCGGCGGCACGAAGCCGGGATCGGCGGCGGCCAGCCACGCCTCGTACTCGATCTCGGCCATGGCGCTGGCCTCGCCCGGCGGCAGCCCGCCGACCGGGTCCTCGATGTCGATCACCGGCGGGCGCCGCGCCATCCGCCGCAGCGCCGCCGCGGCGACCGCGCCGAACTCGCGGTCGACGATCAGCGCCTTGGCCTCGCCATGCTCCAGGCAGAAGGCGATGCTCGGCGCGTCGAGCCGGATGTTGAGCGCGTTGAGCACCGCCCCGGCCATCGGCACGCCGTAATGCGCCTCGAGCGTCGCCGGGACGTTGCCGGCGAGCACGGCGACCGTGTCGCCCGGGCCGATGCCCCGCGCCGCCAGCGCCGAGGCCAGCCGCCGGCAGCGCTCGGCGAAGCTGCGATAGTCGAAGACGCGGTCGCCGTGGATCACCGCCGGCTTGGCCGGGTGAACGGCAGCGGCGCGCGCGAGGAAGCCCAGCGGCGTCAGCGGCGCATGGTTGGCGGGTCGGCGGTCGAGCTGCTGCTCGTGGATCGAGCGATCGGCGCGGTCGGCCATGGTTGTAACTTTCGCGGCGTCGCGTCAGAGTAACCGGGTTCGGCGCCATCGTCGGCCGCCCGCCGCGCCCCGTCAAGCCGCCGGCCGGGAGGACCCCCGGCGCCGCTGGCAGGTGGGTCAGCGCCATGCGGCTCGACATCTACTCCGACACGATCTGTCCCTGGTGCTTCGTCGGCAAGCGGCGGCTGGAGCGCGCCCTGGCCGAGCGGCCGCAGCCCGGGCTGCAGATCCGCTGGCGGGCCTTCCAGCTCAATCCCGGGATGGCCGCCGACGGCATGGACCGCCGCACCTATCTCGACCTCAAGTTCGGCGGCAGCGAGCGCGCCGAGCGGATCTACGAGGCGGTGCGCCAGGCCGGCCGGGGCGAGGGCATCCCGTTCGCCTTCGACCGGATCAAGCGCACCCCCAACACGCTGGCCTCGCACCGCCTGCTGCGGCTGGCCGCGGGCAGCCGCCAGGGGGTCCTGGCCGAGGCCCTCTTCACCGCCTACTTCCTGCGCGGCGCCGACATCGGCGACAAGCGGGTGCTGGCCGACATCGCCGTCGGGGTCGGGCTCGGCCAGGCCGAGGTCGAGGCCTTCCTCGACGGCCGCTCGGAGACCGACGCCGTGCTGGCCGAGGACGCGCAGGCGCGGCGCCAGGGCATCAACGGCGTGCCCTGCTTCGTCTTCAACGGCCGCTTCGCGCTCTCCGGCGCCCAGGAGCCCGAGGCCCTCTACCAGCTCTTCGACCTCGCCCGCGAGGACGACCGGGCGAAGCTGGAGACCAGCCGGGCGAGCGTGTGAGCAGGCCAGCGTCTCAGCAGGCACGCACAACTCTGCCAGAGCAGTTCGCCCGCCCCTTCCCTTATGTCATGCCCGGGCTTGACCCGGGCATCCAGGTTGCTGCAGCTATGGATTGCCGGGTCAAGCCCGGCAATGACAAGAATGAGCACAGGCCACTGCAAGTCTGTGTCACCCGCTACGACAGCCTGCTTGGGAGCCGACCTCGTTGCTCTTCATGATCGTCGAGCGCTTCGCCGGCAGCGATCCGCTGCCCGCCTATCGCCGCCTGCGCGAGCGCGGGCGCCAGCTGCCGGACGGGCTGCGCTACGTCGACAGCTGGATCGAGGCCGGCTTCCACCGCTGCTTCCAGCTGATGGAGTGCGACGACCTCGCCATCCTGCAGCGCTGGATCCTCGGCTGGCACGGCGCCGGCGTCACCTTCGAGGTGGTGCCGGTACTGCACAGCCGCGATACCCGCCCGCTGGTCGAGCCGCTGCTCGACGATCCGCTGCTGGAGGACCGATGAGCATTGCGGCGCGGCCGTTCGACTTTCCCTATCGCGGGCGCCTCGACCCGGCCGCCACGGCGCTGCTCGTCATCGACATGCAGGTCGACTTCCTCGCGCCGGACGGCTACTTCGCCCTCAAGGGCTACGACCCGGCCCCGCTGCGCGCCATCATCCCGGCGATCGGCAGCCTGGTCGCGGCGGCCCGGGCGGCCGGCCTGCTGGTCGTCTGGACGCGGCAGGGCTATCGCGCCGACCTCGCCGACCTGACGCCCTATGAGCGCTTCCGCAACGCCCGCGCCGGCGTCGAGGTCGGCGGGCCCGGGCCGAACGGCCCGCTGCTCACCCGCGGCGGGCGCGGCTTCGAGATCGTGCCGGAGCTGCCGCCGGCGCCCGGCGAGCCGATCGTCGACAAGACCGCCAACGGCGCCTTCTGCTACACCGACCTCGAGCATGTGCTGCGCTGGCGCGGCATCAGCCACCTGATCTTCACCGGCTGCACCACCGACGTCTGCGTCCACACCACGCTGCGCGAGGCCAACGACCGCAACTTCCAGTGCCTGCTGGTCGAGGACGCCTGCGCCAGCGGCGATGCCTACGCGCATGCCGCCGCGGTGCACATGACCACGGTCGAAGGCGGCATCTTCGGCGTGGTGGCCGGCACCGAGGCGGTGCTGCGGGGCTTGCGGACCTGAATCCCAGGCCCGGCACTGGCCCGCCCGTCCCGCCTGTGATACGACTGCGAATGAGGGGCGTGATCAAGCAAAGCTGAAGCGACGGCGGCCGCCGCGGGCGCGCAGCGTGCCATGGCGTGTGGGTTTCGGGGGAAACGTGGGCACTCTGCTGGCGCGGAACGCCGACCTGCTCGTCACCATGGACGGGCAGCGGCGGGAGCTGAGGAACGCCGGGCTGTTCGCCCGGGACGGCGTCATCGTCCAGGTCGGCCCGACCGAGACGCTGCCCGGGACCGCCGACCGGGTCATCGACCTCGCGGGCCATATCGTCCTGCCCGGGCTGGTCAACTGCCATCACCATCTCGACCAGGTGCTGACCCGCAACCTGCCGGGCGGCCAGAACACCAACCTCTTCCCCTGGCTCAAGGCGCATTACCGGGTCTGGTCGAGCCGCACCCCCGAGGATACCCGCACGGCGGTGCTGATCGGTTGCGGCGAGCTCGCGCTCTCCGGCTGCACCACCGTCTTCGACCACGCCTATGTCTTCCAGAACGGCTGCCGGGTCGACGACCAGATCGACGCCGCGCGCGAGATCGGGCTGCGCTTCGTCGTCTCGCGCGGCTCCATGTCGCTCGGCCAGTCCAAGGGCGGCCTGCCGCCCGACGAGTGCGTCGAGGCCGAGGACGCCATCCTCGAGGACAGCGCGCGGGTCATCGAGCGCTATCACGACCCGAAGCCGGGCGCGATGCTGCAGCTGGTGCTGGGCCCCTGCTCGCCCTTCTCGGTGACGCCGGAGCTGATGCGCCAGTCGGCGAAGCTGGCGCGTCACTACGGCGTCCATCTCCACACCCACCTCTGCGAGACGCTCGACGAGGAGCGCTACACGCTGGAGCACAAGGGGCTCCGGCCGGTCGCCTACATGGAGTCGCTCGACTGGGTGGGGGGCGACGTCTGGTACGCCCACGCCATCCATGTCGACGACGACGAGATCCGGCTGTTCGCCGACCGCGGCGTCGGCGTCTGCCACTGCCCCTCCTCCAACATGCGGCTCGCCTCCGGCATCGCGCCGGTCAAGAAGTACCGCGACGCCGGGGTGCGCACGGGGCTCGGCGTCGACGGCTCGGCGAGCAACGACGGCTCCAACCTGCTGGTCGAGGTGCGCGAGGCGCTGCTGCTCGCCCGGCTGAAGCTCGGCCTGCTGCCGCCCGAGGGCCCGCGGACCGTCCTCTCGACCTCCGACCCGCTGCGCGCCCGGGAGTGGATGACCGCGCGCGACGCGCTGGAGATCGCCACCCTCGGCGGTGCCGCCGTGCTCGGCCGCAGCGACATCGGCTCGCTCGAGCCGGGCAAGTGCGCCGACTTCTTCACCCTCGACCTCGGCGACATCGCCTATGCCGGCGGCCTCGCCGATCCGGTGGCCGCCGTCGTGATGTGCGCCCCGACCCGGGCCTGCCACACCGTGGTCGGCGGCAAGCTCGTGGTCGAGGACGGCCGCATCGCCACTCTCGACATGGCGCCGGTGATTCGTGCCCACAACCGCAACGCCGGCCGGCTGGCGGCCCTCAGCTTCTAGGGATTGGATCCTCGACCGATGCGACTGTCACGACGCCAGCTGCTTGGCGGTGCCGGCCCGGCCCTGCTGCTACCCGTCCTGCTCGCCCGCGCCGGCCGCGCCGAGACTCACGACCACGGCGCCGGCCTGTCCCCCGACGGCATCGGCGTCCGCCGCGTGCCCTTCACGCCCGGTGCGCCGCTCGCGGAGCCGGAGGTGCGGCAGTCCGCCGGCGGGGTGCTCGAGACGACCTTGCGGATGGCCTATGCCTATCGCGACATCGGCGGCTACCGCCTCTGGGTCCGCACCTACGAGGGCATGGTCCCCGGGCCGACCCTGAAGCTGCGGCCCGGCGACCGGCTGAAGATCCACCTGGTCAACGACCTGCCGCCCAACCGCGACACCATGCCGAGCTATCCCGACCAGCCGCATCACCTCAACACCACGAACCTGCATCTGCACGGGCTGCACGTCACCCCGAGCGGCATCGGCGACAACGTGATGCGCTCGATGGCGCCGGGCGGCACCTACGAGGTCGAGGTCGAGATTCCGGCCGACCATCCCGCCGGAACCTACTGGTACCACCCGCACCATCACGGCAGCGCCGACATCCAGATGGCGAGCGGCGCAGCCGGCGCGCTGATCATCGAGGGCGACTTCGCCGGGGTGCCGGAGATCGCCGCGGCGCGCGAGCGCCTGCTGGTGCTGGGCGAGGCGGTGTTCGACGGGCTGGGCACGGTCGAGGGCTTCGAGACGCTGTTCCCCGAGACGGCGACGCGCTTCCTCACCGTCAACGGCCAGCGCGCGCCGACGATCGAGATCCGGCCGGGCGAGGTGCAGCGCTGGCGCCTGCTGCACGCCGGCTACCAGGACGATCTGTTCCTGCAGCTGCAGGGCCACAGGCTGCATCCGATCGCGCGCGACGGCATCGCCATGCCGGGGCTCGGCCTCGGCGAGGTCCGCACCGCCGACCACGCCCACGACGCCGCCGATGGCATGCTGATCGTGCCCGGCCAGCGCATCGACCTGCTGGTCCAGGGCGGCGCGCCCGGGACCTACGAGCTGCGCGCCCTGCCCTACGACCAGGGCTATCCCTCGCCCACCGGCCTCGTCGCCACCGTGGTGGTGCGCGGCGAGCCGGCGGCGATGCGGCTGCCGGCGGCGCTGCCGCCCGGGCCATTCCGCGATATTGCGGACCACGAGATCACCAACCGCCGGCAGCTCGTCTTCTCCGCCGACACCCCGGAGGCCGAGGCCGCCGGCACCTGGCGCGAGTTCCGCTTCCTGATCGACGGCAAGGTGTTCGATCCGCACCGGGTCGACCAGCGCGTCCGGCTGGGCGCTGTCGAGGAGTGGACGATCGTCAACAAGCACTTCCACGACCACATCTTCCACATCCACACCAACCCCTTCCAGCTGGTGCGGGTGAATGGCGAGCCGGTGCCGCCGGTGTGGCTCGACACCGTCGTCCTGCCGCGCAACGGCAGCATCGTCTTCCGCTCGCGCTTCCTCGATTTCACCGGCCTCTACATGCTCCACTGCCACATGATGAACCATGAGGAGCTGGGCATGATGCAGGTGGTCGAGGTCTATTCCGGCAGCTGACCCCGGGGGGGAGCTGACGGGCGCGGGCATCACGGGGGGAACAGCATGAATCTCGAGACCATAAGGTCGGTCGTCAGGCCGGCCTCGCTGGCCGACCTGCCGCCCTGGCGGGAGGGCACCGCCTGGCTCGGCGGCGGCACCTGGCTGTTCTCCGAGCCGCAGCCGGCGCTCGACCGGCTGATCGACCTCGACGCGCTGGGCTGGCCGGCCCTGCAGGAGAGCGAAGCCGGGCTGGAGATCGCCGCGACCTGCCGCATCGCCGCTCTGGAGAGATGGGCGGAGACCGCGCGCTGGCGCGCGGCGCCGCTGGTCCGCCTCTGCTGCACCTCGCTGCTCGGCTCGTTCAAGGTCTGGAACATGGCGAGCGTCGGCGGCAACATCTGCATGTCGCTGCCGGCCGGCCCGATGACCTCGCTGACCGCGGCGCTGGAGGCGACGCTGCTGCTGCTGTCGCCGGACGGCTCGCAGCGCCGCGTGCCGGTCATGGAGTTCGTCACCGGCAACCACCGGAACCTGCTGCGGCCGGGCGAGCTGCTGCGCTCGGTCGCCATTCCCGCGGAGTCGCTGCGCCGCCGCTTCGCCTTCCGCCGCACCGCGCTGACCCAGCTCGGCCGCTCCGCCGCGCTGATCGTCGGCACCCGCCCCGACCGGGCCGACGGGGAGCTGCTGCTCACCGTCACGGCCGCCACCGACCGTCCGGTGCAGCTGCGCTTCGCCGCGCCGCCCGCGGCCGATGCGCTGCAGCGCGCCCTGGCGGCGATCCCGGCCGAGCGCTGGTTCGCCGACGTCCATGGCAGCGCGCCCTACAAGCGGCACGTCGCGCTGCATTTCGCCGAGGAGATCCGCGCCGAGCTCGCCGGAGGTGTGTCATGAAGGTCACGGTCAACGGCAAGCTGCATTCGGCCGAGCCCGCGCCCGGCCAGTGCCTGCGCACCTGGCTGCGGGAGCGCGGCTGCTTCGGCGTCAAGAAGGGCTGCGACGCCGGCGATTGCGGCGCCTGCACCGTGTGGCTCGACGGCACGCCGGTGCATTCCTGCCTGGTCCCGGCCTTCCGCGCCGGCGGCCGCGCGGTGACGACGATCGAGGGGCTCGCCGGGCCCGACGGCCTGCATCCCATGCAGCAGGCCTTCCTCGACGCCCAGGCCTTCCAGTGCGGCTTCTGCGCGGCCGGCATGATCATGACCGCGGCGTCGCTCGACGAGACGCGCCGCGCCGACCTGCCGCGCGCCCTGAAGAGCAATCTCTGCCGCTGTACCGGCTACCGCGCCATCGCCGATGCGGTCGCCGGCGTCAGCGAGGTCGAGCCCGACATCGCCGGCCGGGCCTGCGGCGCCAGCCTGCAGAACCCCTTCGCCGAGGCGATCGTCACCGGCAAGGCGCGCTACACCATGGACCTCGCGGTCGAGGGGCTGCTGCACCTCAAGGTGCTGCGCTCGCCGCACGCCCACGCGCGGGTCAAGCGGATCGGCCGCGAGCGGGCGCTGGCCGTGCCGGGCGTGGTCGAGGTCTTCACCTGGGAGGATGTGCCCCGGCGGCTCTACAGCACGGCCACGCACGAGGACCATCTCGTCGATCCCGACGACAGCTACCTGCTCGACGACGTCGTGCGCTTCGTCGGCCAGCGGGTCGCCGCGGTGGTCGCCGAGACGGAAGGCGCCGCCGAGGCCGGGTGCCGCGCGCTGGAGGTCGAGTACGAGCTGCTGCCGGCGGTGTTCGACCCGGTCGCGGCGATGGCGCCGGAGGCGCCGCGGTTGCACCACAAGGTCGGCGAGGCGAAGGGCAACATCTATCTCGAGCTGCGCGGCGAGATCGGCAGCGTCGCCGACGGCTTCCGCGAGGCCGACGCGGTGCACGAGCTGACCTACTCGACCTCGCGCGTCCAGCACGCCCATCTCGAGACGCACGGCTCGATCGCCTGGCAGGACGAGCGCGGCCGGCTGCATGTCCGCACCAGCTCGCAGGCGCCGTTCATCGCCAAGCAGAAGCTCTGCTACCTGTTCGGGCTGTTCCCGCAGAACGTGCACGTCTTCACCGAGCGGGTCGGCGGCGGCTTCGGCGGCAAGCAGGAGATGATCTCCGAGGATCTCTGCGTGCTGGCGACCCTGAAGACCGGCCGCCCGGTGAAGTGGGAGTTCACCCGCGAGGAGCAGTTCGTCGGCGCCACGACGCGCCACCAGATGACGACGCACGTCAAGATCGGCGCCAAGCGCGACGGCACCCTGACCGCGCTCGAGCTGCGCGTCGTCTCCAACACCGGGGCCTATGGCGGCCATGCCGGCGAGACGCTGGCCGCCTCGCTGGGCAGCCCGCTCGCCACCTATCGCTGCCCGAACAAGAAGGCCGACGGCGTCGCCGTCTACACCAACCTGGTGCCGGCCGGCGGCTTCCGCGGCTACGGCGCCTCGCAGACCACCTTCGCCATCGAGTCGGCGATCGACGAGCTGGCCCGGCTGATCGGCCTCGATCCCTTCGCCATGCGCCGGAAGAACATGATCCGGCCGGGTGACTGGATCGAATCGATCTGGCAGGAGCCGAGCGACGTCGATTTCGGCAGCTACGGGCTCGACCAGTGCCTCGATCGCGTCGAGCAGGCGCTGGCCGCCGGCGGCGGGTCGGCGCCGCCGGACGGGCCGCACTGGGCCGTCGGCACCGGCGTGGCGCTGGCCTCGCTGGAGTGCGGGCCGCCGACCGAGCACCGCTCGGGCGCGCAGATGGCGCTGCGCCCCGACGGGCGCTACCACCTCGCGGTCGGCTCGACCGAGATGGGCAACGGGTCGGTGACCTCGCATCGCCAGATCGCGGCCGGCGTGCTCGGCGCGCGCGCCGGGCAGATCGACATCGTCAACGCCGACACCGACCTCACGCCCTACGACACCGGTACCTTCGCCAGCACCGGCACGGTGGTGGCAGGCCAGGCGATCAACCTCACGGCGGGCGCGCTGCGCGACAACATCCTGGCGTTCGCCGGCCGCCACACCGGGACCGACCCGAAGGAGTGGCAGCTCGAGGAGGATGCCGTGGTGCGCGGCAACCGGCGCATCGCGCTCGCCGACCTGCACGCCGCCGGGCAGCAGGCGGGTCACCGCTTCGAGGCGCGGCGCAAGGCCTATCTCTCGCCCCGCACCATCGCCTTCAACGTGCAGGGCATCCGGCTCGCCGTGCATCGCGTCACCGGCGAGATCCGCATCCTGCAGAGCGTCCATGCCGCCGACATCGGCCGGCCGATCAACCCGATGCAGTGCCGCGGCCAGATCGAGGGCGCGATCGCCATGGGGCTGGGCTGGGCGCTGATCGAGAACATGGTGCACGACGCCGAGGGGCGGATCGTCAACCCCTCGCTGCGCAACTACCGCATCCCCGCCTTCCCCGACGTGCCGCGCACCGAGGTCCATTTCGCCGACACCTACGACCGGTTCGGGCCGCTGGGCGCGAAGTCGCAGGGCGAATGCGCGATCAACCCGGTGGCGCCGGCGATCGCCAATGCGCTCGCCGACGCGGTGGGCGTGCGCTTCGCCCACCTGCCCTTCACCGCGGACCGGATCTACGACCGGCTGGGTCCGGCGGCGTGAGCGAGGGCGATCGGCCGGTCACCCTCGTCACCCAGACGCGGGTCCGCGCCGGGGGCGACGCCACCTTCGCCCGCTGGCAGGACGAGATGGCGCGGGTGGCGGCGGCCCAGCCCGGCTTCCGCGGGCAGACGGTCATGCCGCCGAGCCCGCCCGAGCAGACCGACTGGGTGATCCTGCAGCGCTTCGCCAGCGCCGCCGACGCCAAGGCCTGGCTCAACGCCGCCGACCGGCTGCGCCGGGTCGACGAGATCGCGCCGCTGCTGCTCGGCAACGACGACGTCCACATCGTGCCGGAGGGCGAGGCGGCCGGGACCCCTGCCCCGGTCTCGATCGTCATCTCGACCCGCATCCGCCCGGGCCAGGAGCAGGCCTATCGCCACTGGGAGCGCCGCATGGCGGCGCTGCAGGCCAAGGCGCCGGGCTTCCAGGGCTACCGCTTCGAGCCGCCGATCCCCGGCCTGCAGGAGGTCTGGCTGTCGATCCTGCGCTTCGACAGCGACGCCCACCTGCAGGCCTGGCTCGGCTCGCCCGAGCGCCAGCGCATGCTGGCCGAGGCCGAGGGCCTGACCGAGGGCTTCCACGCCCGCACCGTGCGCACCGGCTTCGACCAGTGGTTCCCGGGCGGCCAGGAGGGCGGCGCGCAGCCGGCGGCCTGGAAGCAGAACATGCTGGTGCTGCTGCTGCTCTACCCCGTCGTCTTCCTCTTCGGGCTGCTGGTTCACGGCCCCCTGCTGATCCGTCTCATCGGCCTGCCCTTCGCCGCCGCGCTCTTCATCGGCAACCTGGTCAGCGTCCTGCTGCTCAGCCGCCTGGTGCCGCTGGCCGGGCGCTGGCTGCAATGGTGGCTGCGTCCCACGAAGCCGTCGCTGCTCGTCGACGCCGCCGGCGCGGCCGCCATCGCACTGCTCTACGCGATCCTCATCGCAGCCTTCGTCCGCCTCGGCTGAGTCACGTCACCTCGACCGGACGGGACGAAGCGGCCGGCGGAATCGTCCCCATGGCCGGCCTGCGGCAGAATCGGATGCCGCCGGCGAACGGCCCGGGGCGACATAGGCTCTCGTCATTCGGCGGCGGGATCGTCATGATGTGCCGGGCAGCCATCAGCGGCTGCTCTCAGCGCCAAGAGGCTGGAACGCGGGGCACGGATGGCAGCGAACCTTGCCCTCACGCCGCTGCCGGGCATTGTTGCCAGGGGGCCGGTGGCCGATGGCTGAGTCCCCTGTGGTGCGCCGGCTCGCTGCGATCATGGCTGCCGACGTCGTCGGCTACACCCGGCTGATGCAGGCCGACGAGGCGGGCACGCTGGCCCTGCTCAAGCGCCGCCGCCGGGAGATCCTGCAGCCGCTGGTGGGCCGCCATGGCGGCCGTATCGTCAAGCTGCTGGGCGACGGGGCGCTGGTCGAGTTCTCGAGCGCGGTCGAGGCCGTTTCCTGTGCGAGCGAGCTGCAGCGGGCCATGGCAAGCGCCGACGCCGATCGGCCCGTCGACCGCCGCATCGTCCTGCGGATCGGGATCAACCTCGGTGACGTGATCGTCGAAGGCAGCGATCTCTACGGCGATGGCGTCAATATCGCTGCGCGCCTGGAGAGCGAGGCCGAGCCCGGCGGCATCCTCGTCTCGGCGGCTGTCCATGCCCAGGTCCGCGGCAAGGTCGACCTCTCCTTCGAGGATCTCGGCGAGCGGGCCCTGAAGAACGTCGCCGAGCCGGTCCGGCTCTATCGCGTGCGCCGCCCCGACATGGCTCCGGCGCCGGCGGCCGCGGCGCCGCGCAAGGCGTCGATCGTCGTCCTGCCCTTTGCCAACATGAGCGGCGACCCGGAGCAGGAGTATTTCAGCGACGGCATAACCGAGGACATCATCACCGACCTGTCGCGGGTCTCGACCGTCTTCGTCGTAGCGCGCAACACGGCGTTCACCTTCAAGGGGCAGGCGGTCGAAATTGTCCAGCTCGCCCGTCGGCTGGGCGTCGCCTACGTCCTGGAGGGCAGCGTCAGGAAGTCGGGGACCCGTCTTCGCATCACCGCCCAGCTCATCGACGGCGAGACGGGGGGCCATCTCTGGGCCGAGCGGTACGATCGGGACATCGGCGACGTCTTTGCGCTGCAGGACGAGATTGCGGCGAGGGTGGTCGCGGCGCTCAAGCTCAGGCTGCTGCCGGAGGAGCTCGCCAGCATCACCCGGCGGGCGACCCTCAATCCCGACGCCTACCAGATCTACCTGCAGGCCCGCGCGACCTGGCGGTCGGGATCGGGCAGCAAGCGGGTCCTGAGGACCGCTCGTCAGCTCTTCTCCCGCGCGGTCGAGATCGATCCCGGCTATGCGAGGGCCTATGCGGGCATCGCCGATTGCGACGCCATGCTGTGGCTCCTGGGCGATGTCGACGTCTCCTTCGAGCAGATCCTGGCCAACAGCAGCAGGGCCCTGCAGCTCGCGCCAAACCTGGCGGAGGCGCACGCTTCCGAGGGCCTCGCCCTCTCGGCCGATGGCCGGTTCGACGAGGCGGCGGCCTCGTTCGAGCGGGCGGTCGCGCTGGATGGCGGGCTCTTCGAGGCCTTCCTCTACTATGGCCGGGCCTGCCGGATGTCCGGCAATCTCGTCAAGGCCGAGGGGCTCCTGCGGCGTGCCGCCGAGCTCGGCACCGACGACGTCCAGTCGCTCTGCGACCTTTGCGAGGTGCTGCTGGTGGGCGGCCGGCGCGAGGAGTGTGTGGCGATCGCCGAGACCCAGCTGCTGCCGCGGCTCGATGCCGAGCTGCATCGGCATCCCGACAATGCGGAAGCGGCGTCGATCCTGGCCGCTCTCTCGTTCGAGCCTGGTGACCGACGAGGCCGAGAGCTGGGCACGGCGCGATTCGAATACTTGATGCCTTCAACGCCCGCTACAATGTGGCCTGCGTCTTCGCCTGCCTGGGCAAGCCGGAGCTGGCGCTCGAGAACCTCGACTACATCGTCTCGCGCATGCCGCGGCTGCGGCCCTGGCTTCTGGGGCAGATCCAGACCGACACGCAGCTCGCACGGCTGCGCGGCAATCCGGCCTTCGACGCGCTGGTTGCCGGCCTGCAGGCCGATCCGCCGCAGGCCTGAGCGCGGGCTACGCGGCGATCGCCGCCAGCCGCTCCATCAGCCGCTGCACGCCGGCGATGCGGCGGCGCGGGTCGTCCCAGCCCTGGCGATAGACGAGCTTGTGGTCGGGGCGCACCGAGATGCTGTTGGCGTTGCGGCCGATGAAGTCGACCAGCTTGGCGGGCTGCGCGAAGCGGTTGCCGCGGAAAGAGAGCACGGCGCCCTTCGGGCCGGCCTCGACCTTGTCGATGCCGGCGTCGCGGCAGAGCTTCTTGATGGCGATGATGCTGAGCAGGTTCTCGACCTCGACCGGCAGGGGCCCGAAGCGGTCGACCATCTCGGCGGCGAAGCTCTCGATCTCCTGGCTGTCGACCAGCGTGGCGATGCGGCGATAGAGGCCGAGCCGGACGCCGAGATCGGCGACGTAGCCCTCGGGGATCAGCACCGAGGTGCCGACATTGATCTGCGGCGTCCAGTCGATGTCGGCCGCGACCTGGCCGCGCGCCTCGGCCACCGCCTCCTCCAGCATGTGCTGGTAGAGCTCGACGCCGACCTCCTTGACGTGGCCCGACTGCTCCTCGCCGAGCAGGTTGCCGGCGCCGCGGATGTCCATGTCGTGGCTGGCGAGCGTGAAGCCGGCGCCGAGCTGGTCGAGCGTCTGCATCACCTTGAGGCGCTTCTGCGCCGTCTCCGACAGCACCCGGCCGGGCGGCAGGGTGAGATAGGCGTAGCCGCGCATCTTGGCGCGGCCGATGCGGCCGCGCAGCTGGTAGAGCTGGGCCAGCCCGAACATCTCCGAGCGGTGCACGATCATCGTGTTGGCGGTCGGGATGTCGAGGCCGGACTCGATGATGTTGGTCGACAGCAGCAGCTGGTACTCGCGGTCGTAGAAGGCGGTCATCGCCTTCTCCAGCTCGGTCGCCGACATCCGCCCGTGCGCCATGACGAAGCGGATCTCCGGCACCAGCTTGCGCAGCCGCTCGGCGACCTTGTCGAGATCCTCGATGCGCGGGCAGACATAGAAGGTCTGCCCGCCGCGATAGTGCTCGCGGATGATCGCCTCGCGCACGACGACCGCGTCGTAGGGCAGCACGAAGGTGCGCACCGCCAGCCGGTCGACCGGCGGGGTCGAGATCAGGCTCATCTCGCGCACCCCGGTCAGCGCCATCTGCAGGGTGCGCGGGATCGGCGTCGCGGTCAGGGTCAGCACGTGGACGTCGGTACGCAGCTCCTTCAGGCGCTCCTTCTGGCCGACGCCGAAATGCTGCTCCTCGTCGACGATCAGCAGGCCGAGCCGCTCGAAGCCCACCGCCTTGCCGAGCAGCGCGTGGGTGCCGACGACGATGTCGATCTTGCCCGCGGCGAGGTCGCGCTTGACCTCGGCCGCCTCGCGGCCGGTGACCAGCCGCGACAGCTGGGCGACCCGCATCGGCAGCCCGGCGAAGCGCTGCCGGAAGGTGTTGTAGTGCTGCCGGCAGAGCAAGGTGGTCGGCGTCACCACCGCGACCTGGAAGCCGTTGCTGGCGGCGACGAAGGCGGCGCGCAGCGCCACCTCGGTCTTGCCGAAGCCGACATCGCCGCAGATCAGCCGGTCCATCGGCCGGCCGGCGCCGAGATCGGCCAGCGCCTCGTCGATCGCCCGGCTCTGGTCCTCGGTCTCGGCATAGGGGAAGCGGGCGCAGAACTCGTCGTAGAGCCCCTCGGGGGGAGCCATCACCGCGCCCGGCCGCACCTGGCGCTCGGCGGCCATCCGGATCAGCTGGCCGGCGATCTCGCGGATGCGCTGCTTGATCCGCGCCTTGCGCGACTGCCAGCCGGCGCCGCCCAGCCGGTCGAGCTGGACCACCGAGTCCTCGGCGCCGTAGCGCGACAGCACCTCGATGTTCTCGACCGGGACGAACAGCTTGTCGCCGCCGTCATAGAGCACGCGCAGGCAGTCGTGCGGCGCGCCGCCGACCTCGAGCGTGGCCAGCCCGTCATAGCGGCCGATGCCGTGCTCGACATGCACGACGTAGTCGCCGGCGGCGAAGTTGGCGAGCTCGGCGAGGAACTTGTCGGACCGTCGGCGCGCCTTCTGCGGCCGCTGCAGCCGGTCGCCGAGGATGTCCTGCTCGCCGAGCACGGCCAGCCCCTCGGTGACGAACCCCTGCTCCAGCCCGAGCACCGCCAGGCCGAGCGCGCCCGGCGGCAGCGCCTCGACGGCCGGGCCGTCGGCGACCGGCTGCTGCCCGGCCACGCCATGGTCGCGCAGCACGTGCGACAGCCGGTCCAGGCTGCCGGCGCTGTAGGCCGCCAGCACCACCTTGCGGCCGAGCCGCTGCTCGTCGGCGATGTGCGCGGCGACCGCATCGTAGAGGCTGGTGCCGGGCTGCGCCCGCTCGGCGCCGAAGTTGCGCCCCGGCCGGCCGCCGCCGTCGAGCATCGCGGCGCTGCCGGCGAGCTCGGCCTCGGGCGGCGCGAAGGGCGAGAAGGCGCCACCCGGGCGGCGCTCGAGCAGGCCGCTCCACTCGGCGGGCTCGAGGTAGAGCAGGTTGGGCGGCAGCGGGCGGTAGGCGGCGCCGGCGGCCGCCTCGGCGCGCTGCAGGTCGGTGCGGGCCCGGAAGAAGTCGGCGATCAGGTCGAAGCGGGCGGTCGCCACCTCCTCGCCCTGGTGGTCGAGGCTGACCGGCGCCTCGGGCAGGTAGTCGAACAGCGTCTCCAGCCGGGGATAGAACAGCGGCAGCCAGTGCTCCATGCCGGCATAGAGCCGGCCGGCGCTGATCGCCTCGTAGAGCGGGTCGTCGGCGACGTTGCCGAAGCGCTGGCGGTAGCCGGAGCGGAAGCGCTCGATCGTGCCGGCATCGAGCTGGACCTCGCTCACCGGCTTGAGGGCGAAGCCCTTGAGCTGGCCGGCGCTGCGCTGGGTCAGCGGGTCGAAGCTGCGGATCTGCTCGATCTCGTCGCCGAAGAAGTCGACGCGCAGCGGCAGGGCGGCGCCCGGCGGGAACAGGTCGACGATGCCGCCGCGCACCGCGTACTCGCCGGGCTCGCGCACCGTCTCGGCGCGGGCATAGCCGTTGTGGCCGAGGAAGGCGACCAGCGCGTCCGGCACCAGCGGCCGTCCGGCGGCGATCTCCAGCACCGAGCGGGCGAGCGCGGCGCGCGGCGGCACCCGCTGCAGCACCGCCGCGATGGTGGTCAGCACGATGCGCGGGCTCGCCGACGGCCGCGGCGCCGCCAGCTGGGTCAGGCTGTCGATTCGCCGGCTGACCAGGTCGCGGTGCGGCGATACCCGGTCATAGGGCAGGCAGTCCCAGGCCGGGATGGTGAGAACCTCGAGCCCGGGGGCGAAGAAGCGCAGGCCGTCGGCGAGCTGCGCCATGCGCGAGTCGTCGCGCGCGACATGCAGCAGCTCGGCCGCCGGCGCCGCCGGCAGGCCGGAGACCAGCCGCGCCAGCAGCAGCGCATCGTAGCCCTCGGGCACCCCGGCGATCACCGAGCGGCCGAGGCGGGCGAATGTCAGGCGTTGCAGGTTCAAGGACGCGGATTCGGCTCTGGCGGAAGGCTGCTGTTCTCGTCCACCGCCATCGCCCGGGTCAAGGGTTTCCCGCGGCTTGGCCGCGCGTCTCATGGCCGATGCGGCCGAAAGTCCCGCAGCCGGCGGGCGACCGGGTTGTCGTGCCCCGCCGGCAGCTCCGCCCGGCCGCCGACCCAGTCGAGCAGGTCGGGGTCGGGCAGCTCCAGCAGGGCCGCGAAGTCGGCGAGGTCCGTCCCGTCCATGGCGGCGAGATGGCGGTCGGCGAAGCGCCCGAGCAGCAGGTCGGCCTCGCGCGTGCCGCGGTGCCAGCTGCGGAAGCGCAGGCGCTTGCGCTCGATCGCCAGCGGGTCCTCCGCCATGTCCGCACCGCCCGTCATGGGGCTAGGATATAGGGCAACCGAGAGGCCGACCCAAGCCGCCGATGCGCCCCGCCATCCTGTTCCCGCTGTTCGCCCAGCCGACCGCGCTGCCCGGCATCGGGCCGCGCTTCGCCAAGCTGCTCGAGCGGCTCACCGGCCCGGCCGTGGTCGGCCTCTGCTGGCACCTGCCGACCGGCATCGTCGACCGCCGCGTCTCGGCGCCGCTGGCCGCGGCACCCGCCGGCGCGGTGGTCACGCTGGTGGTCCAGGTCGAGGCGCATCTCAAGCCCGGCCAGCCGCGGCACCCCTTCAAGGTGCGCTGCCGCGGCGAGGATGGCGGCCGGCTCGAGCTGGTCTTCTTCAACGCCCGGCCGGACTGGATCGAGCGGCTGCTGCCGGTCGGCGATCGCCGGGCGGTCAGCGGCCGCGTCGAGCGCTACGGCGACATGCTGCAGATGGCCCATCCCGATCATGTCGTGCCGGCGGCCGAGCTGCCCGCCATCCAGGTCGTCGAGCCGGTCTACGGGCTGACCGCCGGGCTGCCGCCCAAGCTGCTGGTCCGCGCCGTGCACGCCGCGCTCGAGCGGGCGCCCGAGCTGCCGGACTGGCTCGACCCCGAGTTCCGCCGCCGCACCGGCTGGTCCGGCTGGCGCGAGGCGCTGCTGGCCGCGCACCGGCCGCAGGGTGCGGGCGACCTCGAGCCCGGCGCGCCGGCCCGGCGGCGGCTGGCCTATGACGAGCTGCTGGCCGGCCAGCTCGCCATGGCGCTGGTCCGCGCCCAGCTGCGCCGGCGGCCCGGCCGCGTGCTGTCGGGCGACGGCCGGCTGCGCGCCCGCGCCGTGGCCGCCCTGCCCTTCGCGCTCACCGGCTCCCAGCAGGCGGCGCTGGCGGAGATCGTCGCCGACATGGCCGAGCCGCGGCCGATGCTGCGCCTGCTGCAGGGCGACGTCGGCAGCGGCAAGACGGTGGTGGCGCTGCTCGCCATGCTGAACGCGGTCGAGGCCGGCGCCCAGGCGGCGCTGCTGGCGCCGACCGAGATCCTCGCCCGGCAGCACCATGCGACGATCGCTCCGCTGGCGCAGGCCGCCGGGGTCGAGGCGGTGCTGCTGACCGGGCGGGACAAGGGTGCCGCCCGGGCGGGGCTGCTCGCCGGGCTGGCCAGCGGCGCGACGCGGCTGGCGATCGGCACCCATGCGCTGGTCCAGGACGATGTCGGCTTCGCCGATCTCGGGCTGGCGGTGGTCGACGAGCAGCATCGCTTCGGCGTGCAGCAGCGGCTCGGGCTCGCCGCCAAGGGCCGTGCCGTCGACCTGCTGGTGATGAGCGCGACGCCGATCCCGCGTACCCTGATGCTGGCGAGCTACGGCGATCTCGACGTCTCGCGCCTGACCGAGAAGCCGGCCGGGCGCAAGCCGGTCGCCACCCGGGCGCTGCCGCTGGAGCGGCTCGAGGAGGTGGTCGCCGCGGTCGGCCGCGCGGTCGCGGCCGGCGACCGCGTCTACTGGGTCTGCCCCCTGGTCGAGGAATCGGAATCGCTCGACATCGCGGCGGCGGGCGAGCGCCACGCCGTGCTCCAGGCCCGCTTCGGCGCCCGGGTCGGCCTGGTCCATGGCCGGCTGAAGGCCGCCGAGCGCGACGCCGCGATGGAGGATTTCGCCCGCGGGCGCACGGCCATCCTGGTCGCCACCACGGTGATCGAGGTCGGCGTCGACGTGCCGGCCGCCACGGTCATGGTGGTCGAGCATGCCGAGCGCTTCGGGCTCGCCCAGCTGCACCAGCTGCGCGGCCGCATCGGCCGCGGCGAGCGCCCGTCGAGCTGCCTGCTGCTCTACCAGGCACCGCTCGGCTCGGTCGCCGAGTCCCGCCTCCGGGTCCTGCGCGAGACCGACGACGGCTTTCGCATCGCCGAGGAGGACCTCCGGCTGCGCGGCGCCGGCGACCTCCTCGGCAACAAGCAGAGCGGCCTGCCCGCCTTCCGGCTGGCCGACCTCTCGGTCCATGCCGACCTGCTCGCGACGGCCCGCGACGATGCCCGGCTGGTGGTCGAGCGCGACCCGCAGCTCGAGAGCCCGCGCGGCGAGGCGCTGAGGACCCTCCTCTACCTCTTCGAGCGCGACGCCGTCGTCGGCACGCTGCGCTCAGGCTAGAGCCAGTGGCACTTCGGCCGTCGCCGCGCGGCACGCCCGTCGGCCCCGGCAACACCGCCCGGCCTGGGCTACAGCCGGGCGTAAGGCCCGGCTTGCGGCGCCGGGGCGCCTGGCGGGACTACGCCCGCCGGGCGCGGCGATGCTCCGTCTCGAGGTTGGGCAGGAAGACGGTGAGCAGGCCCAGCGCCGGCAGGAAGGCGCAGACGCGATAGACGAAGGTGATGTCGGTGAGGTCGGCGAGCTCGCCCAGCGCGGCCGCGCCGAGGCCGCCCATGCCGAAGGCGAAGCCGAAGAACAGGCCGGCGATCATCCCGACCCGCCCCGGCACCAGCTCCTGCGCGTAGACGATGATGGCGGAGAAGGCGGAGGACAGGATCAGGCCGATCACCACGCTGAGCACCGCGGTCCAGAACAAGTCGACGTAGGGCAGCGCCAGGGTGAAGGGCAGCACGCCCAGGATCGAGACCCAGATCACGTACTTGCGCCCGATGCGGTCGCCAATCGGCCCGCCGGCGATGGTGCCGACGGCGGCCGCGCCGAGGAACAGGAAGAGCAGCAGCTGGGCGTTCTGCACGCCAACGCCGAAGCGGTTGATCAGATAGAAGGTGTAGTAGCTGGTCAGGCTGGCGAGATAGAAGTGCTTGGAGAAGATCAGCGCCAGCAGCACGGCGATCGAGCCGATCACCCGGCGGCGCGGCAGCGCCGGGCGCTCCGTGCCGGCGACGCGGGCCCGGCTGCGGCCGGCCCGGGCGCGCTGGTACCAGCGCCCGACATTGGCGAGCAGCACCATGCCGAGCACCGCCAGCAGGCCGAACCAGGCGACGCTGCCCTGGCCGAACGGCAGCACGACGAAGGCGGCGAGCAGCGGGCCGATCGCCGAGCCGCAATTGCCGCCGACCTGGAACAGCGACTGGGCCAGCCCGTGGCGGCCGCCCGCGGCCATGCGGGCGACCCGCGAGGATTCCGGGTGGAACACCGAGGAGCCCATGCCGATCAGGGCGGCGGCGAGCAGGAGCTGGGGGAAGCTGCCGGCGGTCGAGAGCAGCAGCAGGCCGATCAGGGTGAAGCCCATGCCGATGGTCAGCGAATAGGGCATCGGGTGGCGGTCGGTGTAGAGGCCGACGCCGGGCTGCAGCAGCGAGGCGGTGAGCTGGAAGGTGAAGGTGATCAGCCCGATTTGGCCGAAATCGAGATGGAAGCCGCTCTTCAGCATCGGATAGATGGCGGGCAGCAGCGACTGCATCGTATCGTTCAGCATGTGGCAGACGCTGATCGTCGCCAGCACCGCGAACGCGGTGCCGCCGGCCGCCGCCCGCGGCGGGTGCGTCGCCGAGATCTCGCTCAAGGGGTGCTCTCCTGGTGATCTGATGCCCGGATGCGGGCGGCGGGGTTGGACCGGTTCAGCGGCCGCCGCTGCCGGCGGCGAGCTCGACGGGGCGGTCGCGGCGCGGCGGCGGGGAGCGGCGCGCCGGCGGCGCGACGATGCCGCCCGAGATCGCCATCTTCATGCCCTCCTCCACCGTCATGTCGAGGACCACCACCTCGCTGCGCGGCAGGAAGACGAGATAGCCAGCGGTCGGCAGCGGCACGGTCGGGATCACGACGCTCACCATCTCCTCGTCGGAGACGTTCTGCGCCTCGCCCTGCACCGTGCCGGTGATGAAGCCGAGCGACCAGGTGCCGCGCCGCGGATACTCCAGCAGCACGACCTCGCGGAAGGCGGTGCGGTTTGCCAGCACCGTCTCGACGATCTGCTTGACCGTCGAATAGAGGCTGCGGATCACCGGCATGCTGGCGAAGATGCGCTCGCTGGTCTGCAGCAGCAGCCGTCCGACATAGCCGGCGGTCAGCGCCCCGATCAGGGTCAGCACGACCACCAGCACCACCAGGCCGATGCCGGGCACGCTGAAGGGCAGGTAGCGCTCGGGGTTGTAGGCCTGCGGGATCAGCGGCACGACGCGGGCGTCGATGAAGGTGAGGAACAGCCAGGCGACGTAGATCGTGATGCCGACCGGCGCGGTCATCAGCACGCCGGCGATGAGATAGGCGCGCAGCCGCTGCATCAGCCGCGGCCGCAGCTGGATGGTCGGCGGCGGCGGGGTCGGTGTCGGGGCGCTCGCGGGGTCGGTCGCCATCGATCCATCATAGGCTGCTGCCGGGCGAACGCGCCACCATCGCGCCGGGTTCCGCTACGCCAGGAGAAAGCGGCGCAACGCCGCCGTGGTTTCCGCCGGACGCTCCTCCGGCAGGTAGTGGCCGCATTCGAGCGCCTCGCCCTCGACCCGCTCCGCCCGCTCGCGCCAGCAGGCCAGCACGTCGAACTCCCGCCCGACCAGGCCGCGCGCGCCCCACAGCGCCAGCAGCGGGGCGGCGATACGGCGGTCGAGATCGGCCTCGTCATGCTCGAGATCGATCGAGGCGGCGGCGCGGTAATCCTCGCAACTGGCATGGATGGCGGCCGGCTCGCGGAAGCAGCGGCGATACTCGGCGACCGCCTCCGGCCGCATCAGCTCGCCGGCGCCCCAGCGGCCGAAGCACTGGTCGAGCCAGCGGTCGGGATCGGCGCCGATCAGCCGCTCCGGCAGGTCGTGCGGCTGGATCAGGAAGAACCAGTGGAAGTAGGCGGTGGCGATCGCCCGGTTGGTCGCGCGGTACATGGTCCGGGTCGGCACGATGTCGAGCACCGCTACGCGCTCGACCCGATCGGGATGGTCGAGCGCCAGCCGATGGGCGACGCGGCCGCCGCGATCGTGGCCGACCAGGCAGAACCGGCTGAAGCCGAGGCCTTCCATCAGCGCCACCTGGTCCGCCGCCATGGTGCGCTTGGCGTAGGCGGCATGGTCGCCGCCGCCCGCCGGCTTGCCGCTCTCGCCATAGCCGCGCAGGTCGGCGGCGACCACCGTGAAGTCGGCGGCGAGCCCGGCGGCGACCCGGTCCCAGATCGCCTTGGTCTGCGGATAGCCGTGCAGCAGGAGCAGCGGCGGGCCCTTGCCGCCGGTCACGTAGGCGATCTCGGCACCGGCGCCGGCCACCCGCCCGCGCGCAAAGCCCTGGAACATCGGCGGCCTCCCCGCCATTGTCGGCCGGCGATTGAACGCGCGCCCGCCGCCGCTTGTCTACACGAAGTTGTGACGTGGCCGGCCCCGGAGCGGCCCACATCAACAGGGTGACCCAGACGATGCCGCCGGTTCGGTCCCGCCGATGAACGCCATCCCCCGCCTGCTGTCGCTGGCCACCGCCGTCCCGCCGCATACCGTGCCGCAGGACCTGGTGGTCGAGCATGCCATGCGGCTGTTCGACCGCGACCGCTCCGAGATCCGCCGCATGCTGCCGGTGTTCGGCAATTCCGGGATCGAGAACCGCCATTGCTGCGTCCCCGGCGAGTGGTTCCTCGAGCCGCATGGCTGGGTCGAGCGCAGCCGGCTGTTCGTCGACAACGCCGTCGACCTGCTGGCCGACGCCGCCCGGCGCTGCGTCGACGCCGCGGGCCTCAGGCTGTCCGACGTCGACGGCGTGGTCGCCGTCTCCACCACCGGCATCACCACGCCCAGCCTCGACGCGCTGCTGATCGAGCGCCTCGGCCTCAGGCCCGACGTGCGCCGGCTGCCGGTGTTCGGGCTGGGCTGCGCCGGCGGCGTCATCGGCCTGTCCCATGCCGCGACCATGGCGCAGGCGATCCCCGGCCGGGTGCTGTTCCTGGTGGTCGAGCTCTGCGCCCTCACCTTCCGCTTCGGCGACAACTCGCAGAGCAACATCGTCGCCGCCGCCCTGTTCGGCGACGGCGCCGCCGCGGCGCTCGTCGGGGTCGAGGGCGACGGGCCGCGGCTCGGCGCCGCCGGGCTGCATACCTGGCCGCGCTCGCTCGACGTGATGGGCTGGCGGGTCGAGGAGGACGGGCTCGGCGTGCTGTTCTCGCGCGACATCCCGACCCTGGTGCGAACCGCCTATCGCGGCGCCCTCGACGGCTTCCTGCACCGGCTCGGGCTCGGGCTCGCCGACTTCGCCGGAATGATCTGCCATCCCGGCGGCACCAAGGTGATCGAGGCGCTGGAGGAAGCCTTCGAGCTGCCGGCGGGGCGGCTGGTGGACGCCCGCGAGGTGCTGCGGCACTATGGCAACATGTCGGCGGTGACGGTGCTGTTCGTGCTCGAGCGGATGGTGAGGCGCGGGCTGGCCGGCCGCTACCTGATGTCGGCGCTCGGTCCCGGCTTCACCGCGGCCTTCCAGGTGATCGAGTCGGCATGAGCCCGGTCGAGGCGATCCTGCTCGCTGTCACGCTGCAGCGCCTTGCGGAGCTGTGGCTGAGCCGCCGCAACGTGCGGCGGCTGCTGGCGGCCGGCGCCGTCGAGATCGGCGCCGGGCACTACCCGCTGATCGTGCTGCTGCACAGTGCCTGGCTCGCCGCGCTCTGGCTGCTGGTCCCGTGGAGCGCTGCGATCGTCTGGCCGGCGCTCGCCGCCTTCCTGCTCCTCCAGGTCGGCCGGCTCTGGGTGATGACCCATCTCGGCCGGTTCTGGACGACGCGGATCATCAGCCTGCCCGACGCGCCGCTGGTGGCGAGCGGCCCCTATCGCTGGTGCCGCCACCCGAACTACGTGGTGATCGTCGGCGAGATCGCGCTGCTGCCGCTCGCCTTCGGCGCCTGGCGGATCGCGCTGGTCTTCTCGCTGCTCAACGCCGCCCTGCTCGCCTGGCGCATCCACTGCGAGGACGGAGCCCTGTCGCCCCGCCGGCAGGCTCAATAGGCGGGATCGGTCGGCCTCGGATAGCTCGACGCGGGATAGGTCGCGCTGCCATAGCGGGCGGCCAGCTGGGTGGCGGTCGCCTTGCTGTCGAGGCTGCCCGTGGCCGCCTCCTTCAGCAGGTGCACCCGCAGCTGCGCCGTGATCGTCGCCACTGCGCTGGCGGCGTAGGCGTTGTAGCTGTTGGTGCCCTGGTGGTAGTAGCCGGCGCCCGACTGCGAGGGATAGCTGCCGTAGAACGGCGACTGCTGGTAGGGCGGCCCGTTGTCGTAGTAGTTCCACAGCGGATCGTAGGGCTGCGAGAAGGTCGGCTGCGTGCGCACCGTCACGTCGGCGTCGCGGCTCTCGTTCTCGATGGCGAAGGCCGGGTAGCCGGCCTTCTCGGCCAGCTGGGCGGCCCGCCAGAGGGCGAGCTCGTAGGCCTTGTTCTTCTGGTCGGCGAGCTCGGCGTCCCGCGCCTGGGGGTCGGCCGAGGCTTGCACGTAGGGGGTGACGTAGGTCACCTGGTAGGAGTCCTCGGCGAGGCGGGTTTCGCTGTAGCCGAAATTGCCGCTGTCGCCGTAGGGGACAAAGGCCGGCCTCGGCTCCGGGGCGGCACAGGCGGCCAGCAACCCCGGCAGGATCACGGCGACGGCCAGAGCCGCCGATCTGGTCCACGCCGCCGATTTGGTCCACGGTCCGCGCATAACCAATTTATGGACCCAAGCCCAACGGCCCGCAAGGGCTGAGGCCGGGATCGGTCCGGGGTCGGTCCGGGACGGGCATCCGGAGTTTCCGCGGCGTAACCAGATTTCCTTGCGCGCTCAGCGAGATACCGGCGCCCGGATCACGAAATCGTTTGGCTCCGACCCGGTTTGTTGACTTTACAGACGGCGCTGGCGTCCCCGAAGCTTCGGCGACGCCAGCCCGGGCCTCCCGGTGACCGGCCGCCGCACCACGATATCTTGCGCTTCAGCCTGGAGGACATTCGATGCTTACCCGGACCAAAGCCTTGCTCGGGGGCGTGCTCGCCCTTGCCGTCGGCTTCACCGTGCTCGCCAGCGCGGTGGCGGACGATCCGGCAGCGGTGATCAGCCAGCGCCGCGACCTGATGAAGGACCAGGGCAAGAACGCCAAGGCGATCTACCAGTTCACCCAGGGCCAGGGCACCGCCGCCGACGTGGCCGCCGCCGCCCAGGCGATCGCCGCCGATGCGACGAAGATTCCGGACCTCTTCCCCAAGGGCACCAGCCTCGACGAGTTTCCGGGCAAGACCGGCGCCAAGCCGGCCATCTGGCAGGACTGGGACAAGTTCAAGGCGGACGCCGCGGCCCTGCACGAGCAGGCGACCAAGCTCGCCGAGGTGGCCAAGGGCGGCGACGCCCAGGCGATCGCCGCGCAGTTCGACGTGATGGGCAAGACCGGCTGCGGCGGCTGCCACCAGTCGTTCCGGCAGAAGCTCGAATAGGCCGCGCCCCTCGCCTCGCCGGCCGTGCGCGGGCCGCCCCTCGGGGCGGCCCGCTGGCGTTTCGGGCGCTGCGTCCCGCTGGACAAGAAATCCTTGCCCGCAACGCAAGATTTATTGGGTTGGGCCCGGCGCGGATCGGCCGATGATGGCCGCGCCCGGGCAGGCCGCCGGTCGCCGGGCGCAGCAGAGGCAGTGCGGGAGACGAAACCATGATGGCCATGTCGCAGCCTGGTCTGAACGCCGCGGGCGGCGTCAGCATCGCGATCGTCGGGGCGGGATTCACGGGCAGCCTGCTGGCGGTGCACCTGCTGGCCACGGTCCCGCCCGGCTCGACCATCAAGCTGTTCGACGGCGCCGGCCGATTCGGCCGCGGCCTCGCCTACTCGACCGCCAATGCCGGGCACGTGCTCAACGTGCGCACCTCGAACATGAGCGCCTTTCCCGACGAGCCGGCCGACTTCCTGCGCTGGCTCTCCCGCCGCGAGGGCGCGTCGCAGCCGGCCGAGATCGACGACCTGCGTCACCGCTTCGTGCCGCGCGGCCTGTTCGGCGACTACGTGGCCGAGCTGCTCGGCCATACCGCCGCGCAGGCCGCCGGCCGCGCCCGGTTGCTGACCTACGACACCAACGTGATCAGCGTCGCCGAGGTGCCGCTCGGCGTGGCGCTGGCGACCGGCGACGGCGAGAGCCACACGGTCGACGCCGCCGTGCTCTGCGTCGGCAACTTCCCGCCGGTGCTGCCGGCCGGTGCCGTGCCGGAGATTGCCGACGGGCCTGCCTATCTCGGCGACCCGTGGGATCTCGAGCGCCTCGCCGGCATCGGCCGGACCGAATCGGTGATGGTGCTCGGCACCGGGCTGACCATGGTCGACCTGGTGCTGACCCTGGACAGCCAGGGACATCGCGGCCCGATCCTCGCCGTCTCGCGCCGCGGCAAGCTGCCCCATGCCCATGCGCCGGCGACGCCCCATGCCGACTTCCTCGGCGGCGCTCCCCTGCCCGCTACGGCGCAGGCCCTGCTCCGCCGGATCCGCGGCGAGGCGCGGCGCGCGGCGGCGGCCGGCCAGGACTGGCGCGGCGTGATCGACGCCATCCGGCCGCATACCCAGGCGCTGTGGCGCGGGCTGCCGCTGGCCGAGCGCCGCCGCTTCCTGCGCCACGTCCGCCCCTACTGGGAGATCCATCGCCACCGCATGGCGCCGTCGGTCGCCGACCGCATCGTGGCGCTCCGGGCCACCGGGCGGCTGCGCATCGCGCGCGGCCGGCTGCGCGGGGTCGAGCCGGACGGCAGCGGCGTCGCGGTGACCCTCGCCTTCCACGGCGAGGCGGCCCCCCGCCAGGTCCGCGCCGACCGGCTGATCAACTGCGCCGGCCCGGAGACCGATTTCGCGCGGATCCGCGACCCGCTGGTGCGCAGCCTGCTGTCGACCGGCGTGGCGCGGCCGGACCCGCTGCGGCTCGGCCTCGACGTCGACGAGGACCTCAGCCTGGTCGACCATCACGGCCGCAGCTCGCGCCGCCTCTACGCGCTCGGCCCGCCGACCAAGGGCGCGCTGTGGGAGATCACGGCGGTGCCCGACATCCGCGGCCAGTGCCGCGGCTTCGCCCAGCGGCTGCTGCAGGAACTGGCGACCGCCCGGGCCCCGGCGCTGACCGATTCCTGAGACGAGGCGATCGCGGCGGCGCGCGTCCCCCGGCGCCGTGCCGGGCCCCATCCTGCGACAAGCTCAGGATGAGGCCCCCGAGATCGCGCGCGCCCCTTCAACCTCGTTCTGAGCCTGTCGAAGGGCGAGGTCGGCACGGCCTTGCCGCCGCGCGCCGAAGTTTTTCTATCCGTCTCGGCAAGGACTTCTCGTTTGTCGGCACGATAGCCGGAGCGTACCTCGGAAGGACGGCTCCGGCATCCGGCGGATCGCCCTCCGTCCCGCCCCGCAGCCGTCCCGGAGGAGGATGCGCGTGGGTGAAGTCGACGGTGCGACCGGCCTGGCGGCCCGGCTCGGCGATCGGTACCGCGGGCTCGAGGGCGAGGACCTGCTCGCCCCCCTGATCGAGCGCGAGTTCCCGGGGCGCATCGCGCTGCTCTCCTCCTTCGGCTCGGAGGCGGCGCTGCTGCTCGACATGGTGGCCCGCATCGACCGCTCGGTCCCGGTCGTCTTCCTCGACACCGGCAAGCTGTTCGGCGAGACGCTGCGCTACCGCGACCAGCTGGTGCGGCGCCTCGGCCTGACCGATCTGCGGGTCGTGCGGCCCGACCCCGTCCAGGTCGAGCGGCGCGATGCCGCCGGCGACCTGTGGCTGCGCGATGCCGACGCCTGCTGCGCGCTGCGCAAGGTCGAGCCGCTGCGCGCCGCGCTGGCCGGCTTCGCGGCCTGCATCTCCGGGCGCAAGCGTTACCAGGGCGGCCGGCGGACCGGGCTCGCCGCCATCGAGGCGGCCGAAGGGCGGGTCAAGGTCAATCCGCTGGCCGGCTGGTCCCGCGACCGGATCCTCGACGCCTTCGCCGCCCGCGACCTGCCGCCCCACCCGCTGGAGGCCGACGGCTTCCTGTCGATCGGCTGCATGCCGTGCACCGACCGGGTGGCGCCGGGAGCCGATCCCCGGTCCGGCCGCTGGGCCGGACGCGCCAAGACCGAATGCGGCATTCATCTCTAGAGGTCTGGAAGGGGGCGGGCGCCCGAAAAGGCCGGGCCCCAGCCTGAGGCCGTGCGTCGGCGGCCGGCCTTGGCTAAACTGGCAGCCGGACGTTCCATGGTCCGGATGTCAGAAGGGGTTCGCGCGTGATGAAGAGGCTGTTGCCGCTGGTGGCCATGCTCTGCCTGGCAGGGTGCGAGGATCTCGGGCTCGAGGACCCGGTGCCGACCGACCAGACCGCCGCCCCCACTACCGCTTCGTCCTCCCTGAGCCAGCCGCCGGCCGCGGCGCTGATGCCGGCGCCGAGCGCGGACCAGGCCGCGCCCGCCGAGCCGTCGGGCGCCGAGACGGCCATGGCGGCACCGCCGCCGCCGCCGCCGGGCGACCGAACCTGCGCCGACTTCCTGTTCTACAAGGACGGGCAGAGCGGGGTGTCCTCGGTGATCGCCGATCCCTTCACCATCGCCACCTCGGCCGACGGCAGCGGCGAGCCGCTGGAGATCCACGACGCCAGCCTCGACATGGGGGTGCAGGGCGGCATGTCCGTCAGGATCGCCGACAAGGTCTTCATCATCGTCGACCAGCCCTCTCCGCGATACGAGGTCTACTACATCTCGGCCGGCGAGAACCCGATCAAGCTGCAGGTCTTCGGCGCCGACGGCAAGCTGGAGCAGACCCACATCCTTTCGGCCTTCCCGCAGAAGCAGCTGCTGATGCAGCCGATCGCGTCGCAGCAGGGGCTGCGCGCCATCGTGCTGACGGATCCGGACAAGACCGGGCTGCTCACCAAGGTCTGCGCGGTGAAGTAGGGCGGCGTCGCCGGGAAGCCGGAACACCTGAGGAACCCGCCGCCTTGCCCGCTGTTTGAAGCGCGGCGTGGGGGCGGAGAAGGTCCGAATGGGCGTCGAGCCTGCCGGCCGGGGCTTCAGCCTCGGCGATCTGCTGCGGCTTTATGCGGCGTGCCCGCAGGGGCGTCACCGCACGCAGGATGCTTTCGACAGCTTCGTGATTCGGCCGCTGGCCGGCGACGGCCGGGCGGTGGCCGTGATCCGGCTGCCCGACGGCACCTATCTCGGCGTCAACGACGAGGGTGCCGTGGAGCTGCGGGCGGCGTCGCTGCGCCAGCTGGCGGAGGCCGCGGCGGACCTGCCCGCCTGGAGCCTGGTGGCGGGCGCGCTCGCCGGCACCGAGGCGCCGCCGCCGGCGCGGCTGCAGCCCACCGCCGCCACCGCCGCCATCGAGGTGATCGAGCCGGTCAGCCTGCCCAGCGATCCGGCCGGGGCGGACGTCCCGGCGGCCGGGCCCGAGCTGCTGACCCGCGAGGATCTCGCGGCGCTGCTGGCGCTCTGGCCGAACGGCCAGCGGCGGCGCGGCCGCGGCAAGGACAGCTTCGTGGTCGCCGACGAGATCGACGGGCACACCCGTCTCATCGTCTCGCGCCGCGGCGACGGCACCTACAGCTGCGTCGACCTGGTCAACGGCAGCTCGGAGCGGTCGGACAGCCTGGCCGGCCTCCATCTGCGCCGGCCGCGCTGGCATCGCTGACCGATCGCTGACCCGGGCGGGCCGGTCCCCGCTTTTCCCGCTCCCGTGCTAGCCTCCTCCCGCCATTGGCGAGGGAGGCGATTCGATGAAGCTGCTTGTCACCGGGGCGGCCGGCAAGGTCGGCCAGGCCCTGATTCGCCGCGTGCTCGAGGATCCCGCGCTCGCCGGGATCGAGCTGCGCGCGCTCTGCCACAACCGCGCCTTGCCGGCGCGGCCGCGGCTCGAGGTGGTGCGCGGCGACATGGCGCGGCGGGAGGATGTCGAGGCCGCGGTGGCCGGGGTCAGCCACGTGCTTCACCTCGCCACCTGCAAGGAGACCCCCGACCAGATCATGGACGTCGCGGTCAAGGGCATGTTCTGGCTGCTCGAGGCGTGCCGTGCCAGCGCCGATTTCCGCCGCCTCGTGCTGGTCGGCGGCGATGCCGGGATGGGGCACTTCTTCTACCCGCACCCGATCCCGGTGACGGAGACGCAGCGCCACAGCGCCTATCCCGGCTGCTACGCGCTCTCCAAGGTGCTCGAGGAGGTGATGCTGGAGCAGTACTACCTCATGTACGGCTTCGCCGGCTGCTGCGTGCGGGCGCCCTGGATCATGGAGAAGGACGACTTCCGCTACGCCCACACCTTCGGGCCGGACGTCTTCGGCGGGCCGCGCTGGTGCGATCTCGTCGGTCCCGAGCGCGCCGCGTCGCTGCAGGCGCAGGGCGCCGTGCCGGTGATGCTCGATCCGGACGGTCGGCCGGTGCTGCGCAACTTCGTCCATGTCGACGACCTGGTCGACGCGATCCTGATCGCGCTCGAGCATCCCCGCGCCCACCAGCAGCTCTTCAACGTCTGCATGGACGAGCCGGTCGACTACGGCAGGCTGGCCGCCCACCTCGCCGCCACCCGCGGCCTGCCGTCGGAGCCGGTGCCGACCGGCTTCCACGGCACCTGGCTGGACAACAGCAAGGCCCGCTTCCTGCTCGGCTGGCGGCCGCGCTACGACCTCGCCCGCCTGGCCGACGCCGCCTGGAGCTATCGGCGCGCGGCGGACGATCCCCGCATCGTCTGGTACCCCGGATGAGGCTCCGTTGACAGCGGCCGTCCCGGGTCCTTGAATGCGCCACCAAGACGATGACGGGAGGCAAAACCATGCATAAATCCGGACTGATCCACGTGCGCAGCTACGCGCCCGTGACGCGGCGGCACTTCCTGCAGGGCGCCGCGGCGCTCGGCGGCCTGGCGGCGGCCGGCCTGCGGCCGCGGGCCGCCAGCGCGGCGACCGACATCACCTTCCTCGGCTGGCAGGGCTATGACGAGGGCCTCGCCACCGAGGACTGGCTGAAGAAGAACGACATCAATCTCAGCACCACCTACATCGGCAACAACGACGAGATCGTCAGCAAGCTGACCGCCGGCGGCGTCGGCCAGATCGACATCGTGACGCCCTACATGGGCTATATCCCGCTGCTGCGCGAGGCCGGGCTGATCGACGAGATCGACGAATCGCTGGTGCCGAACCTCAAGGTCTGCGAGCCGCTGTTCCGCGACGATCCCAACGTGCTGCACGACGGCAAGCGCTACTCCGTGCCGTTCACCTGGGGCTCCGCGCCGATGATGTACGACCCCAAGGCCACCGGCGGCGCGCCGGCCGCCTGGGCCGACCTCTGGAAGCCGGAGTACAAGGGCAAGGTCGGCATGATGGACGACCCGGTCGGCAACATGATGCTGGCGGCGCTGCTGGCGACCGACGCCAAGGTGCCGACCCTGCTGACCAAGGACCAGCTGAAGCAGGCCGAGGACTACCTGACGAAGCTGAAGAAGGAGCAGGTGCGGGTCGTCGCGGTGAGCTGGGGCGACATGGCCGACGCGCTGTCGCGCGGCGACATCGTGATCACCTTCAGCGGCTGGGAGACGATCAAGAAGTTCTGCGCCGACAAGGGCAAGGCGATCGACTACACCTACCCCAAGGAGGGCACCTTCGCCTGGCTCGACAGCTACTGCATCGCCAAGGATGCGCCGAACCGCGAGGTCGACCACAAGCTCTGCAACAAGGTGATCGACGTCCCGGCGCAGGTGAAGATCGGCGACGACCTGCTGCAGGGCATCGTCAACAAGGACGCGATCGCCCAGCTCAAGGCCTCGCGCAACATCTACCCCTATGACGACCTCGCCTCGTTCAGCCAGAAGGCGCGCATGTTCGGCTTCCCGCCGCTGAAGTCGGACGGCACACACGCCACCTGGCAGGACTGGCAGGACGCCTACCAGCGCTTCAAGTCGGCCTGATCGGCAGCGGAAGGATCCCGGCGCCATGGCGGATCTCGACGGCAAGATCGCGATCGTCACCGGCGCCGGGTCCGGCATCGGCGCGGCCGGCGCCCGGCTGATGGCCGAGGCCGGCGCGGCCGTGGTCGTGGCGGAGATCCGCCCCGACAGCGGCCGCGCCGTGGTCGCCGAGATCGAGGCGGCCGGCGGCCGCGCCACGTTCCTGCCGGTCGACGTGCGCAGCAGCGACAGCGTCCAGGCGCTGGTCGCCGGCACGGTCGCCCATTACGGGCGGATCGACGTGCTGTTCCACAACGCCATGAACGTGCCGCTGGTCAACCGCGAGGACCGGCGCGCCACCGAGCTGCCCGAGGCGGTGTGGCAGCAGATCATCGACCTCGTGCTCACCGGCACCTTCCTCTGCTGCAAGTATGTCGGCCGCCAGATGCTGCAGCAGCGCTCGGGCTCGATCGTCCTGACCGCCACCACCGACGCGCTGATCGGCCAGGCCGGCATCGACGCCTACACCGCGGCCAAGGGCGGCGTCGTCGCGATGACCCGCTCGCTCGCCGCCGGCCTCTCGCCCGAGGGCGTGCGGGTCAACGCCGTCTGCCCCGGCTTCGTCGACACGCCGCACCAGGCGCCGTTCCTCAGCAATCCCGCGGACCGCGCCCAGTTCGAGTCGCTGCACCTGATGGGCATCCTCGACCCGGAGGACATCGCCGCTTTCGCAGTGTTCCTCGCCTCCGACAAGGCCCGCCGCGTCACCGGCGGCATCTTCCCGGTCGACTCCGGCTACACCGCCTTCAAGGGCCTGCTCTCGATGAAGGAGATGATCGAGAAGTAGGCGCCGTGCCGCCCCATCCTCACAGCACCGCGTCGCCGAGCTTCGGGAACACCTCGCCGCCCCAGATCTGTCGCTCCCGGATGAAGGCGCGCGGGCGCTGCGGGTCGGGCGAGTCGATCTCGCGGCCGAGGCGGTGGCCGTCGAAGATGGCGTCGGCGAGGTAGCGCGGCGCCAGGCAGTCGCCGGCGCGATAGACCCCGGCGATCCCCTGCCCCGCCCACTCGTCGCGGCGCGCCGCCAGCGCCGTCCACAGCCCGGTCTCGGAGCGGCGCGACGTGCACAGCACGACGCTGTCGGCCTCGAGCACCTCGCTGACCGGCGCCGGGCGGCGCGGCGGCTGGCCCGGCTGCGGCGCGGTGGTGCGGCGCGAGCCCTCGCCATAGAGGTCGACGAGCGACAGGCGCAGGCCCGGCTCGACCCGCTCGACCCAGTGCGCCAGCCGCTGGCCGATGCCCTTCTCGCGCATCATGCGGCGGAGGTTGGGCCCTTCGAGCGTCCAGTCGGTCAGCGGCATCGCCTTGTCGAAGGGCGTCACCAGCGTCACCGCATGGCCGCGGTCGGCGAGCTGCTCGGCCAGCCCGATGGCCATGAAGTAGCCGTCGCCGTCGAGCACCGCGACGCGATGCCCGACCGGCTTGCCCGCCCAGAGCTGCTCCGGCGTGACGAAGCCGGGCAGCGTCGCGTCGACGCCCGGGATCACGTCGGGCCCGAGCCCGCTGGTGCCGTCGCCCACCCAGTGCGCGCCGGTCGCCAGCACGATCCGGGCGGCGCCGTAGCCGAGCAGGTCGTCGGCCGTCACCCGGCCGGCGCCGCGCAGCAGGGTGACGTTGGCCATGCGTTGCAGCTGGCCCTCGCGCAGCCGGATCACCCGCGCCCACTCGGCGAGGCCGGGCAGCTGCACGACCTGCCGGAGATGGCCGCCGAGCTCCGCCTCGCCGTCGCAGAGATGCACCTGGCAGCCGCGCCGGCCGAGCACGCGGGCGCATTCCAGGCCGGCCGGCCCGGCGCCGACCACGAGAACGATGTCCGCCGCCGGCGCCGGCGCGAAGCGCTCGGGGTGCCAGCCGCGGCGATATTCCTCGAGCGCCGTCGGGTTCTGCGTGCAGACGATCGGCACGCCGTACTCGAAGCGCGCGATGCACATGTTGCAGCCGATGCACTCGGCGATGTCCTCGACCCGGCCCTCGTCGATCTTGCGCGGCAGCCAGGGGTCGGCGATCGACGGCCGGGCGCAGCCGACGATGTCGTACTGCCCGCCCTTGACCACCTTCAGCATCTCGTCGGGATCGGTGAAGCGGCCGACGCCGACCACCGGGATCCCGGCGAGGCGCTTCACCTCGGAGGTCCAGGGCGCCTGGTGGTTGGCCTTGTGGAAGCGCGACGGGCCGGCATCCTCGCCCCATTCCTGCAGGCTGCTGATGTTGACGTCGATCAGGTCGAGCAGGCCGCGGCGGGCGACCAGCTCGACGAAGGCCAGCCCCTCGTCGCCGGCCTCGACGCCGGCCGGGCCGGAGAGCTGGTCGATCGAGAAGCGGGTGGCGACGGCGCACTGCCCGGCGACGCCCTCGCGCACCGCCTCGAGGATCTCCAGCCACAGCCGGGCGCGGTTCTCGAAGCAGCCGCCATAGCCGTCGGTGCGCCGGTTGAAATGGCGGGACAGCGCCTGCACCGGCAGGGCGCCGTGCGTGCCGTGGACATAGACGATGTCGAACCCGGCATCGACGGCGCGCCGCGCCGCCAGCCCGAAGGCCCGCACGATCCGCTGGAGATCCTCGACCTCCGCGCCATAGGTGTAGGTCTGCGGCATCCAGGGGCTGGCGAACTGGTGCAGCGCCGGCGAGACGGCGCGGCTGTCGAGCGCGTTGGCCAGTCCGCCGGCGTGGCAGAGCTCGATCCCGGCCAGGGCATCCCAGCGATGCACGGCCTCGACCATGTGGCGGTGGTTGATGACGTCGCCCTCGTCCCAGAGGGTGGTCACGTTGTTGACCGGCTGGTCGGTCTCGGGGTGGATCATGCAGGCCTCGGTGCAGAGCGCGGCCCAGCCGCCCTCCGCCTTGACCTCGCGATGGGCGGCGTTGGCGCCCGGCCGCAGCACCCCGGCGCCGGTGCATTGCGGCACCTGGAAGAAGCGGTTCTTCAGCGTCCTCGGTCCGATCCGGATCGGCTCGAACAGCGGGTCGTAGCGCGGGTCCCTGGCCATCGTCCTCGACCTCTACAGGATGCAGGGACGCCCGCGCGCGGCGAGGAAGGCGCGCAGGATCTCGGGCGTCGGATAGGCCGGCCAGGTGGCGTCGTGCTGCACCGAGATGGCGGCCGCCGCGGCCCCGGTCTCGAGCGCCTGCGCCCAGCCGGCGCCGCGCGCCAGCGCCACCACCATGGCCGCCGCGAAGGCGTCGCCGGCCCCGGTGGTGTTGACCGTCTCGACCGGGAAGATCGGCAGCTCCAGGGTCTCGCCGCCGCAGCGCGCATGGACCCCGTCGCGGCCGCGGGTGATGACGACGTTGTCGATGCGCCAGCGGTCGCGGATGCGCTCGGCAAGCCGCGCCGGCGCCACCTTCTCGTCCGCCGCGTAGCCGGCCAGCTGCCGCGCCTCGGTCTCGTTCGGCGTGACGATGTCGACATGGTCGAGCGGCTCGTCCGGCAGCGGCGCCATCGGCGCCGGCACCAGCACCGTGGTCAGCCCCTCGCGCCGGGCGACGCGGGTGGCGTAGAGCGCCAGCTCCGGCGGCATCTCGAACTGGGTCATGAAGAAGCGGGCACGGCGCATCGTCGGCACCGCGGCATCGATCTCGGCGCGGGTCAGCCGGGCGTTGGCGCCCATGTCGCTGACGATCATCACCTCGCCGCGGCGGTCGATGACGACGAAGCCGACGCCGGTGTAGCTGGCGGGATCGCGATGGAGGAACCGTGCATCGACCTTGCAGCGGGCGAGCCAGTCGGCGAGGTGGCGCGCCGGCGCATCGTCGCCAACCTTGCCGATGAACAGCACGGCGGCCCCGAGCTTGCCGGCGCAGATCGCCTGGTTGGTGCCCTTGCCGCCGTCGTCCGGCTGGCGGAAGTTCCAGCCGATGATCGACTCGCTGGGCTCCGGCAGGCGCTCGCAATCCATGAACAGGCCGTAGGCGTGGCTGCCGACCATGGCGATGTCGAAACGCTCGCCGCTGCCCTCGGTCATTGCGGCGCGCGCCGGACCTCGGCGATGTCGGCGTCGGGGGCCGCCGCGGTCGCCGGATCGACCCAGACGCAGGCGTCGGGATGGCCCTGCACGAAGGTGCAGGGGTACTCCACGGTCGGCTCGTGCAGCAGCATGACGCGCAGGATGGTCTGCTTCCAGGCGCCGCCGTCGCTGACCAGGATCATGCGCCGGGCGCTCAGCAGGTCGCGCATGCCGAGCGTCACCGCCATCGGCGGGATCGCCCTTGTGTTGCCGCCGGCGGCGCGATGGGCGATGGCGATGAAGGTCTCGTCGTTGATCGGCAGGATGCGGGCGCGCGAGCCGCGGAAGGTCTCGGCCGGGATGCGGTACCAGCGCGAGGCCGGCGGCTCGTTGAAGGCGATGTGGCCGGAGAAGCCGAAGCCGGCGATGCAGAGATCGGCGCCGCCGAGCGCCGCCAGCCGGTCGCCGAGCTCGAGGAAGTTGCGCGGCGAGGGAAAGCAGAGCTGCGCCTCGGGCGGCCTGAGATCCGGGTCGAGCTGCTCGTAGAGGCTGCGGCGCATGTAGCCCTCGAGCGAGAAGGGATGGTCGAGCGGCAGCGGCCGGCACTCCCAGTCGAGCCATTCGTCCATGGTCCAGCAGTGGCAGTCGCGCCAGCTGATCCGCTCGCGGTTGCAGATCTCGGCAAGCAGCGGATAGTGCCGCTTCGGGCCGACCGGAAAGATCAGCCGCGTCGGCTGGCCGGCCGCGTTGCGCGCCTTGATCAGGTCGGCGACCGTCCGGGCGAGCTCGGCGAACATCGCGCCGGCTTCCGGGAAGATGCGCAGCGGAATGCGGCCGCGGGCGGCCAGCGCCTCGGCCGGAACGGCGACCAGCTCCTCCCAGCGCAGCGGCGGCCGCGTCGCATGATCCGTCATGGGTCCTCTCGCCTGCCCGATGAGGCGATCACCATAGCCCCAGCCCGGCGGACGGGCCAAGCAGGGTCCGGCTGCAATCCGTCTGGCCCTGCGTCGCGGAGCATGTCTAGACTTCGCCTGGAGTCCAGCCGGTCCCCTCTCGGTTCCATGCACAGCCGACGCGCCGCCTACCTGCTGATCGTGCCGACGGCCGCCATCTTCACGGCGCTGTTCGTGGCGCCGTTCGTCTACTTCTTCGTCATCAGCTTCTGGTCGGTGGCCAACTACAAGATGGTCGCCGGCTTCACCCTCAACAACTACGTCCGGACCTTCGCGGAGCACACCAACTCCCTCGTCCTGACCCTCGGGCTGGCCTTCGCCATCGGGCTGCTGACGACGGCGCTGGGCTTCGTCTACGCCTACCTGATCCGCTTCAAGGCCGGCCGCTGGGGGCCGCTGCTGCTGTTCATCGCGCTGGTCACGCTGTTCGGCGGCTACCTGATGAAGATCTATGCCTGGAAGACCATTCTCGGCAACCAGGGGGCCCTCAACACCGCGCTGCTCAGCCTCGGCATCATCGACCAGCCGATCACCGCGCTGTTCTACACGCCGGGCGCGGTGGTGGTGACCTTGGTCCACTTCCTGCTGCCGCTCGCCGTGCTGCCGATCTACTCCTCGCTGCGCGGGCTCAGCGAGATCGAGCTCGAGGCGGCGCGCGACCTGGGCGCCCGGCCCTGGTCGGTGATGTCGGACATCGTCCTGCCGCGCTGCCGGCCCGGCCTCACCGCCGCCTTCGTGCTCTGCTTCCTGGTCTCGACGGGCGACTACGTGACGCCGCTGCTGGTCGGCGGCACCATCACCATGATCGGCACGCTGATCGTTCCGCAGTTCGGCAACTTCTTCAACTGGCCGCTCGGCTCCGCGATGTCCTTCACCGTGCTGTTCCTGGCGCTGCTGCTG
This sequence comes from Dongiaceae bacterium, assembly GCA_046349435.1. GTDB lineage: Bacteria > Pseudomonadota > Alphaproteobacteria > Dongiales > Dongiaceae > JAXMCI01. The sequence goes on from JAXMCI010000020.1 coordinate 106,330, forward strand.
ATCCTGGCGAGCAACGCGCTGGCGGCCCGCTGGCAGCCGCGATGAGCCCGCTCGCCACCATCGCCTGGCGCGCCGTCGGCGCCCTCTTCGTGCTGTTCCTGCTGACCCCGCTGGTGCTGGTGGTGCTGTTCTCCTTCAGCAGCAGCGGCATGGCCAACTTCCCGATCGAGGCCTGGTCGCTGCGCTGGTGGCAGACCATGCTGAACCACCGCGCCTTCCCCGGGGCGCTGCGCAACTCGCTGCTGATCGGCGGCGTGGTCGGCGTCATCTCGGCGATCGCCGGGACGATGGCGGCCATGGGCCTGTCGCGGCTGCCGGCGCGCCGCGCCAGCGCCGCCATGGCGGCGCTCTGCCTGCCGCTTATGCTGCCGCCGCTGGTGCTGGCGGTGGCGCTGCTCAGCTTCTATGTCGGGATCGGGCTGAGGCTCAGCCTGCTCACCGTGATCCTCAGCCACCTGCTCTTCACCCTGCCCTTCGTCGTGCTCGTCGTCTATGCCCGGATGCGGACCTTCGACGACCGGGTGGTGGAGAGCGCGCGCGACCTCGGCGCCTCGCCGATGCGGGCCTTCGTCACCGTCACCCTGCCGATCATCCGGCCGACGGTGATCGGCGCGGCGCTGATCGCCGTCGCCCTCTCGGTCGACGATTTCGTCATCACCTTCTTCACGATCGGCGGCGGCAACACGCTGCCGACCTTCGTCTGGGGGATGATCCGCACCGCGCTGACGCCGGCCGCCAACGCGATCGGCACGCTGATTCTCGGGATGACGGTGGGCTCGACCCTGCTCGCCCTCTGGCTCACCCGCTACCGCGGCTAGGGCTACTCGTCCGGGACGACGCGCTGGTCCTCGAGCCGCCAGCCGACCATCACCTGCTGCCCGACGCAGACGCTGGTGCGGTGCCGGAGGTCGGGATTGTGGACGATGATCTCCGGCCCCTTCTCCGGCTGCACGACATAGCGGATGTGGGTGCCGAGGAAGACCAGGTCCTGGACGGTGCCGGTGATGCGGACGTCGGCGACCAGCTCGTCGCGGCCGACCTGCATGGCCTCCGGCCGCACCACCGCGACCACCGGGCCGTCGGGGCCGGTATCGGCGAACGCGTCGCCGGTCTCCAGCTGCACCCGGCCGCCGGCCCGGCGGCCGGGGAAGATGTTGGCGGCGCCGATGAATGTGGCGACGAAGCGGGTGCGCGGCGCCGAGTAGATCTCCTCGGGCCCGCCCTCCTGCACCATGCGGCCCGATTCCATGACCGCGATGCGGTTGGCCAGCGCCAGCGCCTCGCCCTGGTCGTGGGTGACGAAGACGAAGGTGCCGCCGATCTGCTGGTGCAGCCGGCGCAGCTCCTCCTGCATCGCCTGGCGCAGCTTGAGGTCGAGCGCGGCGAGCGGCTCGTCGAGCAGCAGCACCGACGGCCGCATGATCAGCGCGCGGGCCAGCGCGACGCGCTGCTGCTGGCCGCCCGACAGCTCGTGCACGCCGCGCTCGGCCAGGGCCTCCAGCCGGCCGAGCGCCAGGATCGCCTTGACGCGCTCGTCGATCTCGCGCTGCGGGGTGCGCGCGATGCGCAGCCCGTAGGCGATGTTCTGGCGCACGTTCATGTGCGGGAACAGGCCGTAGCCCTGGAACACCATGTTGGTCGGCCGCCGCTCCGGCCCGAGGCGGGTGACGTCGGCGCCGCCGATCTCGATGCTGCCGGCGGACGGCGCGATGAAGCCGCCGATCATCCGCAGCAGCGTGGTCTTGCCGCAGCCGGACGGCCCGAGGATGGCGAGGAAGTCGCCGGCCTGGATGTCGAGGTCGAGGGGCCGCACCGCCTCGGTGGCGCCGAAGCGCTTGGAGAGCCCGCGCAGCCTGACCAGGGGATGTCCCGCCGCGCTCATCGCTCCACCCGCCGCATCGCCAGCCCGCCCCTGCCCTGTTTGCCCGGCGCCATCTTTCCCGTCGCGGCGCGTCGACTCAAGCAAAACCGGCGCCCCGGCGCGCGCTGCGCCGCAGCCGGGCCTCGCGGTGGGTGATGTAGAGGCCGCTGGCGATGATGATGGCGACCCCGAGCCAGAGCCGGCCGCCGGGCACCTCGCCCCAGAACAGCCAGCCGATGGCGCTCGCCCACACGATGCCGGTGTAGTCGAACGGCGCCACGAAGGCCGCGTCGGCATGACGGAAGGCGGTGGTCATGGCGATCTGCCCGAAGCCGCCCGACAGCCCGAGCGCCAGCAGCAGCAGCCAGCCGCGCAGGTCGGGCGTGGTCCAGTAGAAGGGCAGCGCCATCCCCGAGAGCACGATCGAGGTCACCAGGTAGTAGAAGACGATGGCGCTCGGCGTCTCGGTGCGGTTGAGCCGCCGCATGAAGATCATCACCAGGGAATAGAGCAGCGTCGCCAGCACGGCGACCAGCGTCGGCAGGTCGAGGCCCGCCACGCTCGGCCGCAGGATCACCAGCACGCCGCCGAACCCGGCCAGGATCGCCGCCACCCGGCGCGGCCCGACATGCTCGCCGAGCAGCCAGCGGGACAACGCGGCGACGCAGAGCGGCGCGGCGAAGCTGATCGCCGTGACGGTGGCCAGCGGCAGCCGCGGATAGACGTAGAAGTAGCAGCCGAGCGAGGCGAGGCCGACCAGCGAGCGCATGACGTGCGACATCGGCCGGCGCGCCCGCAGCTCGTCAAGCGAGGCGCCGCGCTGCCACAGGCCGAAGGCCAGCGGCAGCAGGGCGAAGAGATTGCGGAAGCAGATCAGCTGGATCGGCGAGTAGCCGGGCCCCAGCGCCTTGGCCGCGCCGTTCATGCTGGCGAACAGCAGGGTCGCGGCCAGCATGAGCAGGAGCGCGCGGCCGGGCGAGCCGTTGCGGTCGCCCGCGGCCCCGGCGGCGGGAGCGACGGCGGGAGCGGCGCTCATCGGGGGGAGGTCATCGACCGGGGCGGCTCATCGCGGTCCGAGGGGCGGCAGGGGCCGCGATTCATCGCACCGACCCCGGACCGGTGCAATGGCCGTGGAACAGCCATGGAATGTCAGGGGCGAACCGTTGCCGGGGCGGCCGTGTTGCTGCTGCGACGAGGAGGCCAGGGGCATGCCCGAGGACAGAGTCCGCCCGTTCGAGCCGGTCCGCCGGATGGCTTGGCTGCTGGCCAGCCTCGGCTTCGTCTACTGGGCGGCGGGCGCCGCGCGCCGGCCGGCGCGCGACGCCGAGGACCCGCCGGAGGCAGCCGGCGGCCAGGCGCAGCCGCCCCGCGTCGGGCGGGCCCGCCGTACCGGCCGCACCGATCCGGCCACCGTCAACCAGAGCGGCCGCGGCCGCCAGGCCGAGACGCCGGGCGAGATCCCCGCCCGCGGCTGGAAGGACATCCTGCTGCGCGTCTGGGACCGGCTCTCCCGCGACAACATCTCGATCATCGCCGCGGGCGTGGCGTTCTACGCGCTGACCTCGATCCCGCCCGGCCTGGCGGCCTTCATCTCCATCTACGGGCTGGTCTTCGATCCCGGCACGGTGCAGAGCCAGGTCGATTCGCTGAGCGTCGTGCTGCCGCACGAGGCGGTCGGCATCATCTCCGACCAGCTGAAGGCGATCGTCGCCAAGCCACCCACCAAGCTCGGCTTCAGCCTGCTGGTCAGCCTCGGGCTGGCGCTGTGGAGCACACGGGCGGGCATGGCCACCATGATGACCGCGCTCAACGTCGCCTACGAGGAGGAGGAGAAGCGCAGCTTCGTCCGGTTCCTGCTGGTCAGCCTCGCGCTCACCCTGTGCGCCATCCTGTTCGGCGTCGTGACGCTGGCGCTGGTGGCCGTGCTGCCGGCGGTCATCGACCTGCTGCCGCTCGGCGAGGCCGGCAGGACGATCTCCTCGATCGTCCGCTGGCCGGTGCTGGTGGTGATCGTGATGATCGGGCTGGCGGCGCTCTACCGCTTCGCGCCGTCACGCGACCAGCCGCGCTGGCGCTGGGTGAGCTGGGGCGCGGTGATCGCGACGGTGCTGTGGATCGCCGCCTCGGCGCTGTTCTCGCTCTATGTCGGCAGCTTCGGGTCCTACGACAGGACCTACGGCTCGCTCGGCGCCATCGTCGTGCTGCTGATGTGGCTCTATCTCTCCGCCTACATCGTCCTGGCGGGCGCCGAGCTCAATGCCGAGATGGAGCACCAGACGGCCCGCGACACCACGGCGGGTCCCGCCCGGCCGATGGGCCTGCGCGGGGCCGAGGTCGCCGATACGGTCGGGGTGGCGAAGTCCTAGAACTCGCCGCCCAGCCGCTGCGGCATGATGATGCGGCGGGTCGGCTTGCGCTCGACCACGACGGTGCGCTCGGTGCCGGTGCGCCGCGACATCACGGTGCGGGCGATGGTGCGCTGCGGACGGCTGCGCTCCATGACGCAGCGGCTCGCCTCCTCCTGCGACACGCCCATCAGCATGGCGACGATCTCGATCTGCTCGCTGAGCACCTCGCTCATGCCCTGCGCCGCGAACACCGCCTCGTCGATCGTCGGCGGCTCGTAGCGGGTCCGGTAGTTCTGCTTGGCGATCGACTTCTTCTTCGGCTTCATCACGGCTCGATCTCCTGCCTGAGTCGCCAGGCTACCGGTGGCGTAGCCGTTTGTGCAGTGCAAAAAAGAGGGCCCAGGACTGCACGCGGAGCAGCGCTCAATGCCCGCCGGTCAACCAGCTGCCGACGAACGCGCCGAGGCTGGTGGTGACCGCGGTGGCGACCAGCGAAAGGCTGTACTCCACCCCCGTCGCCGTCAAGCCCGCCGCCCCGGCATCGGCCCAGCCGGCGGTCAGCACCGGCGTCATCAGGCCGCCGGACAGGAAGTTGCCGAGCAGCGCCCCGGCGACGGCGCCGATCGCGACGCCGGCGACCTGCAGATGGCTGACGTCGCCGTGCAGGTCGCGCGGCACCGGCAGGTCGTTGCCCTGGACGGTGGCCGGCTCGGCCGTTCCGGCCGCCAGCGCGGCCATCGGCGTCAGCAGCACCGCGCAGATCAGCATCAGAGCCCGCGCCATACCTCGCAACGCCTCACCACCCATGGCCTTCCCCCGCTTGCCGCACCCGCCGTCCCCAGTGACGGCGCGGGAACCGTGTCCCACCCCCAGTCTGCCACATCTGCCGGCTGCATGCATCGACGATCATGGCGGACCGGCCTTGTGCGCCGGCGGGCCGGGCTGCTAGTGGGGACGGGATTCTCAGCCAGCCGCGAGCCCGCACGATGCGTGTTGTCCTGGTCAGCGACTACGAGCCCGACCCCGAGGCGCTGCGGGCGGCGCTGGCGCGCCGCGGACCGGTCGCGCTGACGGTCTGGCCGGCCTGCGGCGATCCGGCCGAGGTCGAGGTCATCCTGCTCGACAGCCCGGCCGCGCTGCGCGGCGGCTACGGCGCGTTCCCGCGGCTGCGCTGGGTCGGCTATCTCGGCCACGGCGCTGGCGACGTGCTCCGCGATCCGTCGCTGCCCGAATCGGTGGCGGTGACCCGGCTCAAGGACCCGTTCATCGCCCGCGGGCTCGGCGCCTATGTCGTGCATGCGGTGCTCGCCCGGCACCTCCGCGTCGAGGACTATGCCGATCTGCAGCGCCAGGCCGCCTGGCGACGCGTCGAGGTGCCGCCGACCTCGGAACGGACGGTAGGCGTGCTCGGGCTGGGATATATCGGCCGGCATGCCGCCCACCTGCTGCGCGACCTCGGATTCCGCGTGCTCGGCTGGAGCGACAGCGCCAAGACCATCGAGGGCGTCGCCTGCTCGCACGGCCGCCCGGCGCTGGCGCCGCTGCTGGCGCGCTGCGACCATGTCGTCGCGGTGCTGCCGGAGACCGACCGCACCGTCGCGCTCTTCGACGCCGCCGCGTTCGCCGCGATGAAGCCGGGCGCCCACCTGGTCAATGTCGGGCGCGGCAGCCTGGTCGTCGAGGCGGACCTGGTGGCGGCGCTCGACTCCGGACGGCTCTCGGCTGCCAGCCTCGACGTCTTCGCCACCGAGCCGCTGCCCGCCGACAGCCCGCTGTGGCGGCATCCGCGGGTGACCGTCACGCCGCACACCGGCGGCGGCAGCAACGGCTCGGCCCATATCGAGGAAGTGGCGGAGAATTACGGCCGGCTGCTCGCCGGCCGGCCGCTGCTCAATCTCGCCGACCGCGCGAAGGGCTACTGAGCCGGCGGCTACTGAGCGGGCGGCAGGTGGCCGGCCTGCTCGCCGATCCGCTCCACCAGGTCGTCGAGGTCGTGCCGGATGGCGCCGACCCCGAAGGCGAGCGGCGAGTCGGGCTTGGCCATCTCGACCGCGGCGGCGGCGGCGGCCAGGGCCCGGCCGGCCGGGGCCGGCCGGCCGACGCGTAGCGCCGCCGCGCAGTCGGCGACGAAGGCCGCCAGCGCCCGGCCGGCCGTTTCCTCGACCTCGGGCGCGGCGCGGCCGGCCGCCCGGCCGATGAAGGCGACGCCGTTGCGCAGCCGGTAGAGGGTGCGGATCAGCGGCTCGACCTCCGGATGGTCGCCGCGCCGCAGCACGCGCTCCGGCCGGGTCTCCGCCGCGGCGATCTCCGCCGCGGCGATCGCCTTGCGCATGTGCCGGCGCATCTCCTCCAGCGCCTGGTCGCCGGGCCGGGTCACCAGATAGCCCTCGATCAGCGCGCCCATCGCCTCGAGCGCGTCCGCCACCCGGTCGAGCAGCAGGTGCTCGGCCCGGCTCGGCAGGACGAACAGGGCCGCGGCCATGCCGACCAGGCTGCCGACGCCGATCTCGACCACCCGGAGCGACGCCGTGTCGAGCGGCCAGCCCGTGCCGCCGGCGCTCAGCATGACGATGGCGGCGGAGATCGGCGCGGCGCGGAAGGTCGGGCTGATCGCCGCCGCCAGGCCGGTCGGCAGCAGCGCGAGCCCGAGCAGGACGACCACGGGCAGCTCCGGAACGGCGCCGTGCAGCATCACCCCGCCGGCGCCCACCGCGGCGCCGATGACGGTGCCGATCACCCGGTCGACGCCCGCCTTCAGCGTGCCGCCGACGCTGCCCTGCATGATCAGCAGGGCCGAGACGACCGCCCAGAAGCCCTGCGGCGCGCCGATCAGCAGCGAGGCGCCGTAGGCGGCGACCCCGGCCGCGACCATGCGCAGCCCGAGGCGTAGCCGGACGGGATCGGGCAGCCGCATCTCAGTCGCGCACGGCCTCGCCGGCGCCGGCCGGGGCGGTGCGGCGCCGCTCGCCGCGGATCAGGGCGAGGTTGCGGAGGTAGACGACCAGGCCGAGCGCCTGGCCGGTGATGAACACCGGATCCCGCCGGTGGATGGCATAGGCCAGCAGCACGGTGCCGCCGGCCAGGCTGAAGTACCAGAAGGCGATCGGAATGTAGCTGCGCCGGCGGCGCTCGCTCTGCACCCATTGCCAGAGGAAGCGCATCATGAACAGGAACTGGCCGAGGAACCCGACGGCGATCCACAGCCGGTCCAGCTGGCTCAGGCCCTGGAGATAGGCGTTCACGGCGTCACGGGTCCTCGTCCGGCCGGTCAGCGCGCCTGCGGTCCGGCATAGAGCGTGAGCGACAGGCGGCGCCCCTTGGAATAGTTGATCCCGTCGATCCGGTCGAGCGCGCGCGGCGCGATGCCGAGCGCGGCGAGCCGCGCCAGGAACTCCGGCTGCTCGTCGGCCCCCACCAGGGCGAGCGCGCAGCGCGGGTCGGCGGCGAGGTGGGCGGCGGCCTCCCCGGTATCGACGAGCCGGGTTCCGGTGCCAACCAGGAACACCAGGCTCGGCTCCCCGAAGGGAACGCTGGCGAGCCGCGAATCCGGGCAGGGCCGGTCGCGCGCGACCGCGGCGGCGATGCGCGGGCTGAGCCAGAGCGGCTCCAGCGCGGCAGGCCGCGGCTGGCGGCTGCGGCATAGATCACCCAGGCGGCGGCCAGCGCGGCGGCGAGCGCGAGCCCGCCGCGATCCCGCCGCAGCAGCAGCGGCGCGGCGGCGACCAGCGGCGCGGCGACCGCCAGCGAGAGCGCCAGCCAGGGATCGATGCCGCCACCGAGATAGAGGCGCGCGGCCAGCGGCAGGGCGGCGAGCGCCAGCCCGATCGCCGTCCAGATCCCCGCCGCCGTCCAGTAGGCCCAGGGACGCCAGAGCCGGGGCCAGCCGCCGAGCAGCCCGCCGGCCGCCAGGCAGGCGATCGCCGGGTAGGTCGGCAGCACGTAGTGCGGCAGCTTGGTGGCGACCAGCTCGAAGACCAGCCAGGTCGGCAGGATCCAGGCGAGGCAGAAGCGCACCGCGGGCGACCGCCGCTCGCGCCAGGCGAAGGGCACCGCCAGCACCGCGAGCAGCGATCCCGGCCAGAAGGTGACCGGGAACAGCATCAGGTAGTAGCCGGGCGGCGCGCCGTGCGACTGCTGTCCCTCGGCCATCTTGGCCAGCATGTTCCTGCCGAGCGCCTCGGCGAAGAACTGGCCGTGGCTGATCAGCTCGATGGCGATCACCCAGGGCAGCAGGACGAGCAGCATCAGCGGCACGCCCCAGGCCGGACGCAGCAGGGCGAGCCAGCGCCAGCGCCGCTCGCTGAGGCCGAGCAGCAGGACGGTGCCGCCGCTGACCAGCAGGACGATCGGACCCTTGATCATCGCCGCCGCGCCGAGCGCGCCCCAGAAGAGCGCGGCCCACCAGCGGCCCGGCGGTCGTTGCGCGTCGCGCCCGAGATAGATCGTCGCCAGCGCCAGCTGCGCCAGCAGCACCGTGGCCAGCAGCATGGCGTCGGTCTTGGCGAGGCGCGCCTCGGTGCCCAGGAGCAGGCTGGCGGCGAGCAGCGCCGCCGCGACCCGCCCGGCGGCGGCGCCGAGGAGCCGTTCGCCGATTGCCAGGGTCAGCAGCACGGCGGCGATCGCGCCGAGCAGGGAGGGCAGCCGGAAGCTCCAGATCGCACGCGCCCCGGCCTCGCCGGTGAGCGACACGGCCGCCGCCTGCAGCCAGTAGATCCCGGCCGGATAGCGCCAGCGCGGCTCGTCCTGGAAGCGGATGTCGAGCCAGTTGCCGCTCTCCAGCATCTGCGCCGTCGCCTGGGCGTAGCGCGACTCGTCGCGGTCGAACGGCGGCAGGCTCCCCTGGCCCGGCAGGAACAGCGCCAGGGCGAGCAGCAGCAGGGCCAGGGTGGGAGCCAGGCGCGCCGGGACGCGCAACGCTATTCCTCGACGACCCGGCCGGGCAGCCGGGTGCGGCGGCGCAGCCAGAGCACCCCGCGCAGGTCGGCGATCCCGACCATGGCCCGCCGCAGGTTGGTGTACTTGCTGCGGCCCCTCAGGCGCGGCCGGTGCCGTACCTCGTGGCAGATCAGCGGGTGGCCGTAGAGCTGGAACAGGGCCGGCAGGAAGCGGTGCTGGCCCTCGAAGGCCGGCAGCCGGAGATAGTCGTCGCGGCGGAACACCTTGAGGCCGCAGGCGGAGTCGCGGCAATTGTCGCGCAGCAGCCATTGCCGGACGCCGTTGCCGACCCGGGTCGCGACCTGGCGGTGCCACGGGTCGCGGCGGCGGGCGCGGATGCCGGCGACCAGCGGTGGGGCCGGGCTGCGCCAGGCGAGATCGAGCATCGTCGCCACTTCCGCCGGGTCGTCCTGCCCGTCCCCGTCCATCGTCGCGATCCAGGCGGCGCGGGCGGCCCACACCCCGGTCGCCATCGCCCGGCTCTTGCCGCAGCGCCGGTCGTGGCGGATCAGCCGCAGCGGGGAGCCGGCCCGGCGCAGCGCGATCAGCCGTGCCGCGGTGTCGTCGGTGCTGCCGTCGTCGACATAGACGATCTCGTAGGCGGCGCTGCCGCGCAGCGTGTCGATCAGCTCGCGGGTCACCGCCTCGACGTTCTCGGCCTCGTTGCAGACGGCGATGACCACCGAAAATCGCGGCTCGGTCGCAGCCGCGATCCCGATGCTATCCGCGGTTGCCGTGGTTGCCTGCACCTCGTCCCCTGCGAATCGCCTGCGAGCGCGGCCGGCAGGATGGCCGAGGATCGCCGGCTGTCAATCACCTGCCGGGCGGCTCCCGGCCGTCAGCGCGGCGGCGTCCAGCCCGCCGGCACCCGCGGCCGCTCGATCTGCGCCATGTCGCAGAGCAGGTCGGCCATGGCCGAGAAATCCTGCTGGCCGTAGCCGCGGCTGCGTGCCATCGAGAAGGCCTCGCGCGCCATCGCGGCCACCGGCATCGGCACCTTGGCGGCATTGGCGGCGTCGACGATCAGCGACAGGTCCTTGTGGGCGAGGTCGATGGTGAAGCCGGGGCTGGTGTCGCCGGCCAGCACCTTGTTCGGCCAGTTCAGCCGGAGCTGGCCGTTGGTCGCGCTGGTGCCGTAGAGCACCTCGAGCGTGCGCACCAGGTCGAGCCCGAGCCGCTGCGACAGGGCGAGCGCCTCGGCGTTGAGCTGGCAGAGGGTGATCGCCAGGTAGTTGTTGACCAGCTTCATCCGGGTGCCCGAGCCGCCCGCGCCGCAATGCAGGATGGTGGTGCCCATCGCCTGCAGCAGCGGCGTGACGCGGGCCAGCTCGGCGCCGCCGGCGCCGACCATGAAGAGGCACTCGCCGCGGTCGGCAGGGCTGGCCAGCCGCCCGACCGGCGCGTCGACCGCCTGCATGCCGCGCCGCGCCGCCTCGGCATGGAGGCGGTCGGTGGTGGCGGGGTCGACCGTCGACATCTCCAGCACCAGCGTGCCGGGCCGTGCATGGGCGAAGATGCCGTCCGGGCCGAGCACCACCGCGTCGACCTCCCGGGAGGCGGGCAGCATGGTGCAGACGATGCTGCACTCGCGGGCCAGCGATGGGACGTCGGCCGCGGCCCGCGCGCCGAGCGCGACCAGCGCCTCGCAGGGGGCCGGCGCGATGTCGTGCACCAGCAGCGCGAATCCCTTGCGCTGCAGGTTGGCGGCCATGCTCCTGCCCATCCGCCCCAGCCCGACGAACCCGACCTTCTCCATCGCATCCTCCGATCAAGCGCCGGCCAGCAGTATCCGACCGGCCGCGGGCGGACAAGCGCGGCCGGCGCGCTGCGGCGACGCGGGCGGTGGCGAGCGGCTAGAGCGTGCCGTGGTAGTAGCCGCCGTCGAGCAGCAGGTTCTGGCCGGTGATGTAGCCCGCCTTGTCGCCGCACAGGAAGGCGCAGGCGGCGCCGAATTCCTCGATCGTGCCGAAGCGCCCGGCGACCTCCCCGGCGCGGGCCTCCTCGTAGGCCTGCTCCATGGCGATGCCCTTGGCCTTGGCGTCGCGCGCCACCACGGCGCGCAGCCGGTCGGTGTCGTGCGAGCCGGGCAGCAGGTTGTTGATGGTGACGCCGTGCCGCACCACCTGGCGCGACAGGCCGGCGACGAAGCCGGTCAGGCCGGCGCGCGCGCCGTTCGACAGGCCGAGTGCCGGATAGGGCGCCTTCACCGCCGCCGAGGTGATGTTGACGATGCGGCCGAAGCGGCGGGCGATCATGCCGTCGACCACCGCCCGGATCAGCAGGATCGGCGACACCATGTTGGCCTGCAGCGCGGTGTGCCAGTCGCCCTCGCCCCAGTCGCGGAAGTCGCCGGGCGGGGGCCCGCCCGAATTGTTCACCAGGATGTCGGGGTCGGGGCAGGCGGCGAGCAGGGCGGCCCGGCCCGCCTCGGTGTTGACGTCGGCCGGCACCTCGACGATCTCCGCCCCGGAGGCGGCGCGCAGCGCCGCCGCGGTGGCGGCGAGGACGGCGCCGTCGCGGCCGTTGAGCACGATGCGCACGCCCTCCGCGGCCAGCGCCGCGGCGCAGCCCCTGCCGAGCCCCCGGCTGCCGGCGCAGACGATCGCCGTGCGGCCCCTGATCCCGAGATCCATGCGTCCTCCCTGCCCTGCCTACACCACCTCGAGACGGGCCGAGCCCAGCCCGTCCACCGTGAAGATCGCGGTCTCGCCGGCGGCGATCGGCGCGGTCGGCACCAGGCTGCCGGTCATGACGATCATGCCGGCGCGGATCGTGCCGCCGCGGCCGGTCACCAGGTTGGCCACCCAGGCGAGCGCCCGCAGCGGCCCGTCGGCGCCGCCCTCGACCGGCGGCCGGCCGGCGACCTCGAGCCGCCCGCGCAGCGCCGCGAGCCCGGCCGTCGCCGGCAGCGGCTGCGGCGCCCCGAGCACCACCCCCTGGTTCCAGCAATTGTCGGCGATCAGGCTCAGCGCCTCGGTCTCCTTGTAGACGGCGCGCCGGTCGTCGACCAGCTCGAAGGCCGGCATCACGGCGGCCACCGCCGCGGCGACGCTCTCGGCGGTGAAGGGGGCAGCGGCGGCCGGCAGGTCGGCGCCGAGCCGGAAGGCGAGCTCGCACTCGATCTTCAGGCTGACATGGTCGGCGGCGCGCAGCCGCGCCGGGCTGCGGTGCACCGTCTTCGCGAAGATCGCGCCGGCGCAGGGCCGGTCGATGCCCATCAGCTGCTGCATCACCGCCGTCGTGGTGGCGATCTTCCAGCCGGCGATCGGCCCGTTCACCGGCCGCGCCAGGTCGTGGAATGCGTCCTGGATGCGATAGGCCTCGTCGATGCCGGCGGGCCGCAGCGCGCCGGTCAGGTTGGCGTAGCTGTCGCCCCGGCGGTGGGACTCCCACAACGTGCGGGCTGCGCGCTCGGCGGTGTCCCGGTCCATCGCCCCGCCTCCTCTCCTGCCCGGCCGCAACCGGCCGGCCGGCGCATCATGGCCCAGCGCCCCCGGGCTGGCCAGCGCAAGGTCCGCTTGACGAGCGCATGAGATTTATTCGCTGGCGAGGCGCCTTGCCCCGCATCCACATCAGATCGGCGGCCGTCGATCGAGCCCCATACCGGCCGTCGTGGAGAGTGCGATGAACCAGCAGATCGATCTCCGGCTACCCGCCGGCGGCGAGCGCGTCGTCGCGGCGCTGAACTACCTGGTCCCGGGGCCGGGCAAGCCCTTCACCTACATGTATCCCCCGCCGCCCGGCGAGCCGGAGCGCTCGGGCGTCTACGCGGCGCAGGCCATGCCGATCCACGACGGCCGCGCCGCCGGCCCCTTCTCGCTCGACCTCCAGGGCTTCGCGCTGCGCCCGCACCGCAGCGCCGTCGGCGGGTTCTCCGACCGGCAGGCGATCCTCGGCGCCTACTACCGCGAGGTCGAGCAGCTGATCCGGGAGGAAACCGGCGCCGAGGCGGTGCTCGCCTTCGACCACAATGTGCGCTCCGCGCCGAAGGAGGCCGCCGGCGTCCCGGAGATCCGCTCGCCCGTGCTGCGGGTGCACAACGACTACACCTTCGCCTCGGCACCGCAGCGGGTGCGCGCCCTGCTCGGTCCCGCCGAGGCTGAGCGGCGGCTGGCCGGCCGCTTCGCCTTCGTCAATGCCTGGCGGCCGATCACCGAGCCGGTCGAGGACTCGCCGCTCGCGCTCTGCGATGCCCGCAGCATCGATCCGCGCGACCTCGTCGCCATCGACCTGCGCTATCCCGACCGCACCGGCGAGGTCTTCGCCCTCAGGGCCGATCCCGGCCACCGCTGGTACTACTTCCCGCGGATGCGCCGCGACGAGCTGCTGCTGATCAAGTGCTACGACTCGGCGACCGACGGCCGCGCGCGGCTGGCCGCCCACACCGCCTTCGTCAACCCCGCCGCGCCGGCCGGCGCCGTGCCGCGGGAGAGCATCGAGGTGCGCACCGTGGCGTTCTTCCCGGCCGGCTAGCCTGGAGCCTCAGGCCCGCCACACCGTCGGGAACCAGTCCTCGCGCAGCCGCTCGCCGGGGTGCTGGCCGATGCCGGGATAGGGCGGCGAGGTGCGGCCGGGCCGCTCGACGAAATGCGCGTCGTCGCCGACGAAGCGGGCCGAGAAGGCGCGCCGCCGGCCGGCCCCGGGATTGCCGCCGGCGCCGTGCACCGTGCGGTAGTTGAAGACGATGGCGTCGCCCGGCTGCAGCGCCGGCGCCAGGATCCGGTAGCCGCCGCCGGCGATGTCCGGCAGGTCCATGAACTCGGCGTCGTTGGCGTAGAAGTCCTCGCCGCCGGCCCATTTCTTCGGCCGCAGCAGCTTCGGCCAGAGGTGCGAGCCAAGGACCAGCTGCAGCGTGTTGCCCTCGTCCACCGGGTCGAGCGGGATCCAGAAGCTGGCGGTCTGCATGCCCTCGACGCAGTAGTAGGGGATGTCCTGGTGCCAGGGCGTCGGCTTCGGCGTCGCCGGCTCCTTGACCAGGACGTGGTCGTGGAAGACCTGTACGGCGCGCGAGCCCATCAGCGCGCCCGCCACCGCCGCGGCCGGCGAGTGGCGCATGAACTCGGTGAATTCGGGGATCCGCTGCCAGTTGCAGTAATCGTCGAAGAAGCGCCCGCCGCCATCCTGCGGCCGCACGTTCTCGGCGCCGTAGGGCCCGGGCTCGGCCATGTTGCGCTCGACGCCGCGGCGCAGCGGCTCGACCCAGTCGGCGAACAGCCCGCGCAGCGTCACGGCGCCGTCCGCCTGGAAGCGGGCGGGCAGCCCCGGCTCGAGGATGGCATCGGGGCGGATCGGCTCGGTCGACATGCGCTCAGACTTCCCTGGCTGCGGCGGCGCCGGGGATCATAGCGCCGCCGCCGGGCGCCAGCGAGGCCAGCAATGCGGCGACCCGCTCGGCGAACCGGTCGGCATGGAAGTGCGCGAGGCCTGCCGGCACGGCCTTGGGCCGCGCCAGCGCAGCCAGGATGCCGGCCTGCAGCGCGGCGGCGTCGTCCGGGTCGACCAGGATGCCGAGCTCGCCCTGGCGCAGGGCCTCGCGGCTGGCGTCGAGCCGGCTGCCCAGCACCGGGATGCCGCAGGCCATCGCCTCGAGATAGACGATGCCGAACCCCTCCCCGCGCCCGGGCATCACGAAGGCGTCGGCCAGCCGGTAGTGCTCGGCCTTCTCGGCCTCCGGCACGCGGCCGCAGAACACCACCCGGCCGCCGAGCCCGAGGGCCGCCGCCTTCGCCTCCAGCCGCGGCCGGTCGTCGCCGTCGCCGGCGACGAGATAGGCGAGGTCCGGCCGCGCGGCAAGCAGCGCCGGCAGGCACTCCAGCACCTCGTCGATGCCCTTGTAGCGCTCGGCGGCGGCGAGCCGGCCCAGGGTCAGCAGCACGGCCTTGCCCTGCAGCCCGTAGCGCGCGGCCAGCGCCGGGCTGCGCGGGCCTGGCCCGAAGGGCCGCAGATCGACCGTCGGCGGCAGCACCACGGCGCGCTCCGGCGCCAGCCCGGACCAGGCGATCAGCCGCTGGCGCGTCAGCTCGCTGATCGACAGCACGCGGTCGACCCGGGGCACCAGCCGGTCCGCGGCGCCGCCCGAGGGCTGCCAGGCATCGATGCCGTAGACGACCAGCAGCTGCCGCGCGCCGGCCAGCCGGGCCGCGCGATGCGCCAGCGGCAGGAGACGCAGGTGGCCGCACAGCACCAGCTGGAAGCGGCCGCCGAGCAGCGCCTGGTGCAGCGCCGCGCCGGCGAAGGCGAGCTTGCCGCGGGCGGCCGACGGCACCAGCCGCACCCGCTCGGGCACCGGTCCCGCCGCGCCGGGCAGGCGCCGCAGCAGGGTGACGATCTCCGAGACCGCCGGCGCCCGGGCGGCGGCGGCGAGCAGGTCGCGGTCGAATTGCGCGATCCCGCCGCCGGCGCCGTAGGCCTCCGGCAGCAGCGCCAGCACTCTCATCGTCCGCGCTCGGCCTCGCGATAGACGTGCAGCGCCCAGTCCCGCAGGCCGCGGGCCGGCCGGCCGGTGCGCCGCCGGTGCCAGTCGGCGACCGGCGCGACGAAGCCGGTCTTGCGCCGCTGCCGGATCGCCGGCGGCAGGGCGGCGCCGAGGCAGTCGGCGAGCTCGCTCTTGGTCGGCGGCTGCGGCGAGACGATCAGCGGCGCCAGGCGCTGCAGCAGCTGGCTGTCGACCAGCGGCGGGCGGACCTCGACCGAATGCGCCAGCCCGGCCCAGTCGGCGTCGCGCAGCAGCTGGCCGCGCATGTACCAGCTGAGCTCGAGCGCCGAGACCTTGGCGCGGGCCGTCGGCACCCCCTCGGTGGTGCGCTCCAGCCGGGTCAGCGGATCGAGCGTCTTCCACCCCTCGCGCACCATCTCCGGGTCGAGCAGCCCGGGCAGCTCCCAGGGCATGAACAGCCCGCGGCGCAGCAGGTAGGCGCCCCCATAGTCGGTGCCGTACTCGAGCAGCCCGGCATATTTCGGCGAGGTCAGGCGGCGCAGGGCCGGCGCGCTGACCCGCCGCAGCGCGCGGCCCAGCGCCGGGGCGCGGCGCAGCGGCCCCAGCCGGCGCACCAGCCGGGGGATCTGGCCGAAGCTCGGGTAGCTGCCGAACAGCTCGTCGCCGCCGAGGCCGGAGAGCGCCACCTTGAGGCCGGAGCGGGCCGCCGCGCGGGCCACGAAGTAGGTGTTGACGCCGTCGATCGAGGGCTGGTCCATGGCGGCGAGCAGCCGGTCGTGCTCGGCCGCGAAATCCGCGGCGTCGATCCAGTGCGTCGCGTGCGCCGCGCCGAGCTGCCGGGCGCTCTCGCGCGCCAGCCCGGTCTCGTCGTTCTCGGTGCCGCGGCATTCCGGGAAGCCCAGCGTGACGGTGCGCAGCTCGGGTCCCGCGAGCTCGGCGCCGAGCGCCAGCAGCGCGGTGGAATCGAGGCCCGCCGACAGGAAGATCCCGACCGTTACGTCGGCCACGAGGTGGTGGCGCACGCTGTCGAGCAGCGCATCGCGCAGCAGGGCCCGGCGGGCCTGCGGCGAGTCCGGGACAGGCTGCCCGGCGGCCGCGGCGAGCGTGGCCGGGATGTCGAAGTAGCGGGCCAGCCGCGCGCCCTCGGCGCTGACCGTGAGCGTGTGGCCGGCCGGCAGCGCGCGGATCTCGCGATGCAGCGTGTAGGGCTCCGGCACGTAGCCGAGCAGCAGGAAGCCGACATGGCCGGCCGGCTCGGGCGTCGTCTCGACGCCGCCGCCGGCGCGCAGCGCCTTGACCTGCGAGGCGAAGCGGCAGACCCCGTTGGCCGCCGCGTAGTAGAAGGGCCGGATGCCGAACGGATCGCGGGCGGCGAAGAGATGGCGCCGCGCCTCGTCCCAGATGGCGAAGGCGAACATGCCGCGCAGCCGCCCGACCATCGCCGGCCCGTGCCGGGCGTAGAGCTGCAGCAGCACCTCGGTGTCGGAGCCGGTGCGGAAGACGTCGCCGTGCTGGGCGAGCTCGGCGCGCAGCTCCCGGTAGTTCAGGATCTCGCCGTTGAAGACGATGCGATAGGCGCCGTCTGCGGTCTGCATCGGCTGGTCGGACTCGGGCCGTGGATCGATGATCGCCAGCCGCCGGTGACAGAAGCCGACGGTCCCGTCGCTCGAGATCCAGAGGCCCGCACCGTCCGGCCCGCGCGTCCGCATCGCCTCGCGCATGGCCACCAGCTCATCGGACGAGACGCGCGCATTGGCGCCCCGGCCGAACACAACCACTCCGCCTATTCCACACATCAGAGCCTCGGACCCGACATTCCGCGCTCTGAGATCCCACCCGGGCCGACCGTAGCACGGTCGGTGCCGGCGATTGCACGCCTTTCCCGGCGGATTACAGGGAATTAATCACACGCGAAACTTGTCCGTCAGGGATCGGCCGCATGTCCGAGGCGCTGCAGCAGCGCGCGCAGCCGCGCGACCTCGGCCAGGGCCTCGTCCCGCTCGCGCTCGGCCCGCTGCTGGCGCGCCAGCGCCCGCGTCAGCTCGCGGCGCAGGTTGGCGAGGTAGTCCGTGCCGGTCTCGCTGCCCATCATTGGCCAAGGCTCGTGCCGTGCTGTTGGCGTGCCGTACCGCTGCATCGTAGCGCATGCGGCCGGGCGCCGGGCCTTTGCCGGCGCGCGCGTCCCGGTCAAGATGCCGGCGGGACGGCGGCTCGCCGTCGCGAATGGGGGATGCCGATGCGCATTGGCCGTTTCGCCTGGCCGGCGCTGTTGCTGCTGGCCGCCGCCTGCGCCGGGCCGGCGCCGCCGCCGGCATCGCCGCGGCCACCGCCCGGCCCGGCCGTCGTCGCGCCCGCGCCGCCGCCCGCGCCGCCTGCCCCGGCGTCCGCGGCCGAGGCGGAGGCGCTGCGGGCCGCTCTCGCGCGGGAGGTCCCGGCGCGGACGGATTGCGGGCCCGATCCGCGGGCCTGGATCGCCGCCGCCGCCGATGCGCTGGCCGGCGCCGGGGTCCGGATCGACCGGCCGCAGCTTCTCGTTGCCGTCGACCGCAATCCCCAGGTCCAGCAGCTCTGCATCATCCTTGCCGCGCCGGAGGTGGCCGGAGGGCCGGTGGCCGGTTGGCTAGTGATCGGCGGCGGCAAGGTGTCGACCGGCCAGGCCGGGCGGAAGGGGTACTACATCACCCCCACCGGTGTGTTCGCCCACACCGAGGCGATTCTCGATTACCGCGCGCTGGGAACGGTCAACGAGAACGGCATCCGCGGGCTCGGCGCGGCAGGGATGCGGGTCTGGGACTTCGGCTGGCAGACGGCGGTGAAGGGCTGGCGCGACGATGGCGAGACCGGCGAGATCCGGCTGCTGCTCCACGCCACCGACCCTGATCTGCTGGAGAGCCGCCTCGGCCGGCCCGCCTCGCAGGGCTGCGTGCGCATCGCGGCGGCGATGAACCGCTTCCTCGATCGTCACGGGGTGCTCGACTGGCGCTACGAGCGCCTCGCCGCCGAGGACCCGGCGATCCGCGCGGTGCTGGCCCCCGACCGCACCCCGACGCCGCTCGCCGGCGACCTGCTGGTCGTCTTCGATTCCGCCGGGCGCCCCGCCGCCACCCCTCTGGCCTCGACCCCGACCGACCGGGCGGCGCCCGCCTGCTCGTGAATCCACGCCTCTCGATTGTCACGATACGCCAAGCGGAATAAGTGGCTTGCCTGCCTCGTTATGATCGACGCCTAGTATTCCGGGCCATCGGGGGGTCTATGGTTCGTTCGAGTCTTGCCGCGGCGCCGTCGGGCCGGCGCCGTGCGGGGGGGTGGCTGCGCCGGGGCCGGCCGCGCGCTCTGGCCGTGCCGCTGTTCGTCCTGGTCTTGCCGCTGGTTGCGCCCGAGGCGCGGGCCGGCGACATCGAGGATTGCCGCGTGCTGCAGATCGCCGCCTGCCGCCGCGCGGCGGAGGCCGGCGATGCCGAGGGCCAGCTGCTGCTCGGCGCCATGCTGGAGACGGGGACCGGCGTGCGCCAGGATCCCCTCGAGGCGGCCGCCTGGTATCGCCTCGCCGCCGATCGCGGCAGCAGCCTGGCCGCCAGCCGCCTCGGCGCACTGGTGGCCGCGCATCGCCTCGACCCTCCCGATCAGCTCACGGTCCGCAGCCTGCCGCCGTTCCTGCCGCCGTTCCTGCCGGCGATCACGACGAGGCCCGCGCGCCCCGACCCCTCCGGCGCCACCATCATCTCCACCGACCTCGGCCGGCTGCCGAAATGGCAGCGGGTGCGCGACTGGATCGTCGAGGACAGCGGCCGCGAGCGCGATGCCGCGCTCGACGGCTGGGCGCGCTGGGCCGAGGGCCTGAGGAGCCGGCCGGTCGGCGAGCGGCTGGTGGCGATCAACGATCGCGTCAACGGGTCCTTCCGCTACGCCGGCGACACCGAGGTCTGGGGCGAGCGCAACCACTGGCCGACGCCGCCCGAGGTGATCGCCAAGGGCGTCACCGACTGCAAGGGCTACGCCATCATGAAGCTGTGGCTGGCGCGGCTGGCGGGCGTCGGCGACGACAACCTCAAGCTGGTGGTCGGCACGCTGCCGGTGACGCACCAGATGCATGCCGTCCTGCGGGTCGATGCCGGCGGCATGCCGGTGGTGCTCGATTCGCTGCGCTCCGCGGTGATGGCCGACGACGCCACCGACCTCAGCCCGGTCCTGATGGCGGATCTGCAGGAGCTGCAGCTGTTCGTCGACCGCCTGGCCACCATCGGCAACTGACGCCGTCATCGTCCGGCTGGACAGGCCGGCGGCCGCTCGTCATCACTCAGGGCGCCGGCGGTGCTCCCGACCGGCGCCCGATGGAGGCGGCGATGGCGCGCATAGTCCTGATCCGGCATGGCGACGAGCCCGACGACGACCGCGTCGTCACCTGGTTCCGCTTCCACGGCATCGAGCCGGAGATCCGCAAGCCCTTCAAGGGCGAGCCGCTGGGCGCGGTCGATTCGTCGGTGATCGGCAGCGTCCTCTATGGCGGCCCGTTCAACGTCTTCGAGGAGGCGCGCCACCCCTTCCTGCATGACGAGAACCGGTGGATCGCCGACTGCATCGCGCGCCAGGTGCCGCTGCTCGGCATCTGCCAGGGCGCGCAGTCGATCGCCCATGTGCTGGGTGCCGCGGTCGGGCCGAGGCCGGGCGAGCCGCACGAGTTCGGCTACTACGAGATCCGCGCCACCGCGGCCGGTCGCGCCTGGCTGCCGGAGCGGCTGGTGGTGGCCGAGTCGCATTTCCACGAGTTCCAGCTGCCGGCTGGCGCCGAGCTCCTCGCCGCGAGCGAGGGCTTCGCCCGGCAGGCCTTCCGCTACGGCCCGTCCGCCTTCGCCTTCCAGTTCCACGCCGAGCAGACGCCGGCCGGCTTCCGGCGCTGGCAGATGCGGCCCGAGGCGCCCTGGGGCCGCCCCGGCGTCCAGGAGCGGGCGGCGCAGGACGCGCTGATGGCGCAGCACGACGCCCGCCAGCATGACTGGTTCATGGGCTTCCTCGACCGCCTGTTCGGCCCGGCGGTGGCGGCGCACCGGGGCTCCGCCGCGGCCTGACGCCGCCAGCTTTGCCGTTGCCCGCCGCCGCAGCCGCCTGCTATTCAGGATTGCATCGCCGGACGGGGGACCGGCGGTCGGCCGCCCGCCCGGATCGGGCCGGTGGCCGCGGCTTGCGAAGCCCCTGCCCTCCGTCGCCGCGGGGAATCGGGACCGGTGTGGATCGTCAGGGTCGCGCTCAGCCGCCCCTATACCTTCATCGTGCTGGCGCTGCTGATCCTCATCGTCAGCCCGATCGTCATCCTGCGGACGCCGACCGACATCTTCCCGAGCATCGACATCCCCGCCATCGCGGTCGCCTGGAGCTATAACGGCCTCAACAGCGAGGAGATGGAGGGCCGCGTCACCACCACCTTCGAGCGGGTGATGACGGCGACGGTCGACAACATCGAGCACATGGAGTCGACGACCGTCGCCGGCTCCTCGGTGATCAAGGTCTACCTCCAGCCCGGTGCCAGCATCGACCGCGCCAACGCCCAGATCGGCGCCATCGCGCAGACCGCGCTGCGCTCCATGCCGACCGGCATGCAGCCGCCGCTGATGATCACCTACACGGCCTCCAGCGTGCCGGTGCTGCAGCTCGGGCTCTCCGGCGAGGGCCTCTCCGAGCAGCAGCTCAACGACATCGGCCTGAACTTCCTGCGCATCCAGCTGATCACCGTGCCCGGGGCGGTGGTGCCCTACCCCTATGGCGGCAAGCAGCGCGCCGTGACGATCAACGTCGACCCGCGCCTGATGCAGGCCAGGGGATTGGCGCCGATCGACATCCTCGACGCGGTGTCGAAGCAGAACGTGGTGCTGCCCTCCGGCACGATGAAGCTGGCCGACCTCGAATACGACGTCCGCGCCAACACCCAGCCGGCCACCGTGGCGGCGCTCAACGACCTGCCGATCGCCGTCTCGGGCGGCGTCACGACCTATCTGCGCGACGTCGCGACCGTCGCCGACGGCTCGTTGCCGCAGACCAATGTCGTCCGCCAGGACGGCCGCCGCGGCGTGCTGATGAGCGTGCTCAAGGCGGGCGACGCCTCGACGCTGGACGTCGTCGCCGGGATCCGCACCGCGCTGCAGCGGGCGCTGCAGACGCTGCCGCCCAACCTCAAGGTCGCGCAGTTCGCCGACCAGTCGACCTTCGTCGCCTCGGCGGTGCTGGGCGTGGTGCGCGAGACGCTGATCGCCACCGGCCTCACCGCCCTGATGATCCTGGTCTTCCTCGGCAGCTGGCGCAGCACCGTCATCATCGCGATCTCCATCCCGCTGTCGATCCTGGGCTCGATCATCGTGCTCGGGCTGACCGGCGAGACGATCAACATCATGACCCTGGGCGGGCTGGCGCTCTCGGTCGGCATCCTGGTCGACGACGCCTCGGTGACCATCGAGAACATCGAGCGCCACCGCGAGCTCGGTGCCCCGCTGCAGACGGCGATCCTCGAGGGCGCCGCGCAGATCGCGGTGCCGGCGCTGGTCGCCACGCTGTGCATCTGCATCGTCTTCCTGCCGATGTTCTTCCTGGCCGGGGTCGCCAAGTACCTCTTCGTGCCGCTCGCCAAGGCGGTGGTCTTCGCCATGCTGTGGTCCTACCTGCTGTCGCGCACGCTGGTGCCGACGCTGGCGAATTACCTGCTGCGCGAGGCGCATCCGGGCGTGCGGCGGCCGCGCCGCTTCGACCGCGCCTTCGACGCCTTCCGCGCGCGCTACCGCGCGCTGCTCGCCGGGCTGGTGCGGCGGCGCGCCCTGTTCATCCCCGGCTTCCTCGCCGCCTGCCTGGCCGCCGGCCTGCTGGTGCCCTGGCTCGGCCAGGACTTCTTCCCGGCGACCGACAACGGGCAGATGATCCTGCACATGCGGGCCCGCACCGGCACCCGGATCGAGGAGACGGCGCGGCTGGCCGACCAGGTGGAGAGCTTCGTGCGCAGCCGCATCCCGGCGGCCGAGATCGACGGCATCCTCGACAATATCGGGCTGCCCTACAGCACCATCAACCTGATGCAGTCGACCTCCGGGCTGATCGGCGCGGCCGACGCCGACATCCTGATCTCGCTGCGCCCGGATCACCGCCCGACCGCCGGCTATGTGCGCCTGCTGCGGCAGGAGCTGCCGCGCGCCTTCCCCGGCACCCTGTTCTACTTCCTGCCGGCCGACATGGTGACCCAGATCCTCAATTTCGGCATCCCGGCCCCGGTCGACATCCAGATCGCCGGCAAGGATGTCGAGGCCAGCCGGCGCGTCGCCAACCACGTGCTGGGCGAGCTGCGCCAGGTCGCCGGCATCGTCGACGCGCGGGTCCAGCAGCAGTTCGACTATCCCACCCTGCGCATCGCCGTCGAGCGCACCAAGGCCGCCCAGGCCGGGCTCAGCGAGCGCGACGTCGCCGAGAGCATGCTCAACACGCTGAGCGGCAGCGGCCAGGTGACGCCGATGTACTTCCTCGACCCGGAGAACGGCGTCAACTACAGCCTGGTCGCGCAGACTCCGCAATATCAGGTACAATCGCTCGAGGACCTCCGCAACATCCCGGTGGATGCCGACAATGGCAGCCGGATCCTGGGGGACGTCGCGAGCATCGGACGATCGAGCGAGATGCAGGTCATCTCCCAGTACAACATCACCCGCGTCGTCGACGTCTTCGCCGCGGTCCAGGACCGCGACCTCGGCGCGGTCGGGCGCGACATCGAGCGCATCGTCGCCGAGGCCCGCACGCTGCTGCCGCGCGGCAGCTTCATCACCGTGCGCGGCCAGGTCGACACCATGCAGCGCTCCTATGTCGACCTGCTGGGCGGCCTCGCCTTCTCGATCGTGCTCGTCTACCTGCTGATCGTGGTCAACTTCCAGTCCTGGGTCGATCCCTTCATCATCATCACCGCGCTGCCGGCGGCGCTCGCCGGGATCGTGCTGTTCCTGTTCTTCAGCCACACGACGCTGAGCGTTCCGGCGCTGATGGGGGCGATCATGTGCATGGGCGTGGCGACCGCCAACAGCATCCTGGTGGTGTCCTTCGCGCGCGAGCGGCTGGCCGAGCACGGCGATGCCGCGCTCGCCGCGGTCGAGGCCGGCGCGACCCGGCTGCGGCCGGTGCTGATGACGGCGCTGGCGATGATCATCGGCATGGTGCCGATGGCGCTCGGGCTCGGCGATGGCGGCGAGGAGAACGCGCCGCTCGGCCGGGCGGTGATCGGCGGGCTGCTCGCCGCCACGGTCGCCACGCTGGTCTTCGTGCCGACCGTGTTCAGCCTGCTCCACCGCCGCGCCGCGCCGCGGCCGGCGGTCGCCCGATGACCGCGGCCGGCCTGCCCGAGGCGCCGCCGGGGCGCCGCCGGGGGCTCGGCCTCGCCGCCGCCGCGCTGCTCGCGGCGGCGCTCGGCGCCGGCATCTGGTACGGCATCGGCGAGCGCGCCGCGGGGGAGGCCGAGCTGGCGCAGGCCACGGTGGCGGCGGCGGTGCCCACCGTCGCCGTCGTGCTGCCCAAGGAAGGCGCGCCGGCGGAGGAGATCCGCCTGCCGGGCGACGTCCAGGCCTTCACCGCGACGCACATCTACGCCCGCACCAACGGCTATCTGCAGAGCTGGACGCACGACATCGGCACGCACGTCAAGCAGGGTGACCTGCTGGCGGTGATCGCCGCGCCCGAGGTCGACCAGCAGCTGCTGCAGGCGCAGGCCGACCTCCAGACGGCGATCGCCAACATGAAGCTGGCCGAGATCACCGCCACCCGCGACGAGACCCTGGCCAAGACCGGCTACCTGTCGGCGCAGCTGCGCGACAATGCCGCGGCGAGCTACGAGGCGGCCAAGGCGACCGTGGAATCGCACCAGGCCAACGTCGCCCGGCTGCAGGAGCTGCAGTCCTTCGAGAAGGTCTACGCCCCGTTCGACGGCGTCATCACCCAGCGCAAGACGGACGTCGGCGCGCTGATCAATGCCGGCGACAACGGCAGCAGCCGCGAGCTCTTCCACCTCTCGGCGATCGACCGGCTGCGGGTCTATGTCGCGCTGCCGGAGACCTATTCGCGCGCGGTGCGGATCGGCATGCCGGCGTCGATCAAGCTGGACGAGTATCCCGACCGCGTCTTCCACGGCACCGTCGCGCGCACCGCCAACGCCATCGACTCGACGACGCGCACCCTCAAGGTCGAGGTCGACGTCGACAATCCCGACGGCACGCTGCTGCCGGGCGCCTATGCCTTCGTCCATCTCAGCCTGCCGCGGCAGGTCCGGTCGGTCACCGTGCCGGTCAACACGCTGCTGTTCCGCAAGGAGGGGCTGCGCGTCGCGGTGGTCCGCGACGGCAAGGCCGAGCTGGTGCCGATCGCCATCGGCCGCGACTATGGCAGCGCCGTCGAGGTCGTCTCCGGGCTGACGCCGGCCGACCAGGTGATCCTCGATCCCTCGGACTCGCTGGTCGGGGGCACGCCGGTGCGGGTGGCCGCGCCGGCGCCGTGACGGCCCCGGCCTGGTGACGGCGACCGACGACCGCCGGGCGCCGCCCTCCCCTGCAGCACCAGCTACAGCACCTTGGCCTTGAGCCCCGGGAAGACCTTGCCGACCTTGCCCAGCAGGTAGTCGCCGTAGGGGCCGGCGATGCGGTGCACGTCGGCGCCGTCCCAGCGCTCGCCGGGCCGGCCGTCGCCGATCCGCGCCTGCGGCGGCAGGGAGCGGATCTCGGCATCGAAGCCCGGATCGAGGAACAGCGGGAAGGACAGCCGGTCGCGCCCGCTGCCGTTGCGCACGCGGTGCGGCGTGGAGCGGAACCAGCCGCCGGTCAGCCGGTCGAGGATGTCGCCGATGTTGCAGACCAGCGTGCCGGGCAGCGGCGGCGCGTCGATCCAGCCGCGCGGCGACTTCACCTGCAGGCCGCCGCGATCGTCCTGGGCGAGCAGGGTCAGCAGCCCGTAGTCGGTATGCTCCCCGACCCCCCAGGGGGTGGCGTCGCTGACCCGGTCGGCGGGATAGAGGAAGATGCGGAACAGGACGGTCGGCTCGGCGGTGTAGGTCCGGGCGAAGTAGTCGGCCTCGAGCCCCAGGGCGAGCGCCACGCCCTCGAGCACCGCCTGGGCCGCCCGCGTCGTCGCCGCCATGTAGTCCTCGACCGCCGGGCGCAGGGTCGGCTGCGCCGCCGGCCACTGGTTGGCGCCGTGCAGCGGCCAGCCCGCCGTGACGCGGGGATCGTCCGGCGGCAGCTCGGTCCCGAAATAGAGCCCTTCCTTCTGGTCGGGCCGGCCGGAGGTCAGCTCGCCCTCGAGCGGGAACCAGCCGCGCCAGGCCGGCCCGCCATGCTCCATGGCGATCGCCGCCTTGGCCGGCCGCGGCAGGGCGAAGAAGCGCCGGCTCTCGGCGTCGAGCCGGGCGATCACCGCGTCGGGGACGCCGTGGTTGCGGACATAGAAGAAGCCGCTGCCGCGGCAGGCGGTCTCGATCGCGCCGGCGACGGCGGCGCGGCCCGCGGCGGCGCCCGGATCGAGGAGCGGCGCGATGTCGATGACCGGCAATGAGTCCATGTTCCCGAGCCCTGGCCTGCCGCGCGGACCGGCATGATAGAGGCGGCCGCCGGGCGAGCGCCACCGCCCTCGCCGCGGTCCCGCCTTTCTCCCGCGTCGAGCCTGGCGGCGGCACGCTGACGCGGACGCTGCTGCGGCCGCTCGCCCCCTGTATAGTGGCGCCGACGAGCGCAATCGGGCACCGCCGACCACACATCATGATGCAGCCGGCGACCAGGGAACGACGCAACGCCGCGATCATGGTCGCGGACGTCGCCGGCTACAGCCGCCTGATGGAGCGCGACGAGCGGCAGACGCTCGACGTCCTGAAGCGGCGGCTGAACCGCTGCGTCCATCCGCACGTCGCGCAGTGCCTGGGCCGGATCTTCAAGACCACCGGCGACGGCTTCCTCGCCGAGTTCGGTGGCGTCGCCGACGCGCTGGAATGCGCCGTCAGGATCCAGCGGGCGATGCGCCGCGGCAATGGCCGCACCCCCGCCGACCGGCGCATCGAGTTCCGCATCGGCATCAATGCCGGCGAGGTGATCGCCGACGGCGGCGACATCTTCGGCAACGCCGTCAACATCGCGGCCCGGCTGGAGCGCGCCGCCGAGGTCGGCGGCATCTGCCTCTCCGGCCCGGCCTACCAGCAGGTCAAGGACGAGACCGCCTTCGCCTTCGTCGATGGCGGGCCGGTGCGGGCCAAGAACATCTCCGGGCCGCTGCGCGCCTTCCATGTGCGGCTGCCCGGCCGGCGCTCCGGCGCGGCCGCCGCCCCCCGCCATGCCTGGCCGACGTTGCCGAGCAAGCCGTCGATCGCCGTGCTGCCGCTGGCCGGCCTCGACCGCCCCGCCGCCGACAGCTACTTCAGCGACGGCATCACCGCCGACATCATCACCGAGCTGTCGCGCTTCCGCACGCTGTTCGTGGTCGCCCGCGCCAGCACCTTCGCGTTCCGCCAGCCCGAGGTCGATTTGCGCCGCCTCGGCCACGAGCTCGGCGTCCAGTACGCCCTGCTCGGCACGGTGCGGCGCCGCGCCAGCGACATCCGCATCACCGTCGAGCTGGTCCGCTGCGCCGATGGCGGGCATGTCTGGGGCGAGCGCTACGACTGCCGCGCCGAGGAGCTCTTCGCCGTCCAGGACGAGGTCGTGGGCCAGATCGTCAGCCGGCTGGAGATCGCGCTGGTCGAGGACCGGGTCAGCGACGCGGCCCGCCTGCCGCCCAAGAGCCTCGGCGCCTATGACTGCTTCCTGCGGGCGGCCAAGCTGATGGAGCGCTGGACCGAGGCGGCCGATGCCGAGGCGGTGAAGCTGCTGGAGACGGCGGTCGCGCTCGATCCCGGCTTCGCCCGCGCCTATGCCAGCCTGGCCGCGATCCGCAACTCGCGGAACATCCTCAACCCCGGCACGCCGACCGATGTCGCCGACCGGGCGCTCGCCTTCGAGCATGCCCGCCGCGCCGTGGCGCTCGACCCGAACGACGCGCGCAACCATCTCGACCTCGCCTGGAGCCATGCGCTGGCCCGCGACTTCGCGACCGCCGAGAAGCATTTCGAGACGGCGGGCCGGCTCAACCCGAACGACGCCAACATCATGATCAGCCAGGCCCAGGCGCTGGCCTATCTCGGCCACGCCGAGCGCGGGCTGGTGCTGGCCCGGGCCGCGATCCGGCGCAACCCGCTGCATCCCGACTACTATCTCGCCTACCTCGCCTCGATCTACTTCCTGCACGGCGCCTACGAGGAGGCGGCCGCCGCCGTCGCGCCGGTGCCGGCCGCCGTGCCCGAGGGCGCCGCCTGGCGCGCCGCCGCCTGCGGCCTGCTCGGCCGCCGCGGCGAGGCCCGCGCCACCCTGCGCCGCTTCCTCGCCGAGCTGCGCGGCCGCTGGGCAGGCCCCGTGCCGCCCGACGACGCGGCGGTCCTCGCCTGGCTCCGCCAGGTCGTACCGCTGCGCCGGCCGGAGGACGAGGCGCGGCTCGTCGAAGGGCTGCAGGCGGCGGGACTGAGGGTGCGGGCGCCGCGGCCGGCGGCTCGCGTGGCGTGACGCCGCGCGCCGCCGGAACGACGGCACCCCGGCGGAGCGGGACGCGATGGGCGAGCGCTACGACATCATCGGGGTCAACTACGCGGCGCTGCGCAGGCCCGACCCGCGAATAGCCGCGATCATCGAGCGCGCGCTCGGGCCGGCGCAGTCCGTCCTGAATGTCGGCGCCGGTTCGGGCTCCTACGAGCCCGCCGATCGGGCGGTCACCGCGGTCGAGCCTTCGATCGAGATGATCCGGAAGCGCGGCCCGGGGGCCGCCAGGGCGATCCAGGCCCGCGCCGACCGGCTGCCCTTCGCGGACCGCAGCTTCGACGCGTCGATGGCGATCCTCACCATCCATCATTGGCCCGACCAGGGCGCCGGGCTGCGCGAGATGCGCCGCGTCACGCGCGGCCGGATCGTGCTGCTG
>JAXMCI010000021.1:0-131497 GCA_046349435.1 Dongiaceae bacterium
GGCTGCCGCGCCATGCGGCCGGACAGCCTCGCCGGTCTCGGCGCGGCACTGCGCGAGGCCTTCGCTGCCGACGCGCCGACGCTGATCGAGGTCCGCCAGGACAGCCCGTTCCTGGCGTAGCGACAGCGCCGCACCGCCGGCGCCGCCGCGACGCGGTGGTTGCTCCCCCCGCGCGGGGGATCGCGCAGGGCAAAAAAAGAACCCCGCCGCAGCGGGGTTCAAGTTGCGTGTGGGTGGCAAAGTCCGCATCGCAAGGGCGACGCCGGACTTTGGCGGTGTCCGCCGAGCCGCCGGCGAGGCCGGCGGTGGCTGGGACAAGGCGGAGTATGCCCGAGGGGGGGCGCCCGGGCCTGTGGTAATGTTGTGATGCCGGCCACCGCCGCCCGCGAGCTAAGTACATGGATTTATTCACAATGTCGCCGAGGCGCCGATGCGTGGCAGGGGCGGCGCCCCGATCGATTGCCCGGCCGGCGGACGCGACCTAAGCTGCCCGCCGATCTCATGGCAGGAGCGAGCATGTCGGACGCGACGAGCGGCATCGCGATGAAGGGCGGCGGCTACTACTCGCTCGCCACCGCCGGGGCCAAGGACGTCATCGACGGAGCCGCGCCGCTGCTGCTCGATGCCCTCGACCGCATCCCGCTCGACGGCCCCTGCTTCACCATGGCCGACTTCGGCTGCGCCGATGGCGGCACCTCGCTCGACGCGGTCGCCCGCACGCTCGAGGCGGTGCGCCGCCGCGCTCCGGACCTGCCGCTGGCGATGGTCTACACCGACCTGCCGCGCAACGACTTCAATGCGCTGTTCGCCTACCTTCATGGCGGCGGCCCGGGGGCGCAGCGGCTGGCCGCCATTCCCGGGCTGCACGTCTTCGCCTCGGCCACATCGTTCTACCGGCCGATCCTGCCGCCGGGCTCGCTGTCGCTGGGCTTCTCGGCCACGGCGATGCACTGGCTGAGCACCAAGCCCTGCGACATCACCGGCCACGTCCAGGCGGTGGGCGCGACCGGGGCCGAGCGCGCGGCCTTCGCGCGGCAGGGCCGCGCCGACTGGCAGGCGATCCTGCTGCACCGCGCCGCCGAGCTGCGGCCGGGCGGGCGGCTGGTGCTGGTGAATTTCTGCCGCGACGAGGCCGGGCGCTATCTCGGCGCGACCGGCGGGGTCAACATGTTCGACACCTTCGCCCGGCTGTGGCGGGAGCTCTTGGACGCCGGCGCGGTCACGCCGGCCGAGCTCCAGGCGATGACCCTGCCGCAATACTACAAGGACGTCGCCGAGTTCGTCGCGCCGCTGCAGGATCCCGACGACCCCGTGCATCGCGCCGGCCTCCGGCTCGAGCATGTCGAGACCCGCGTCGTGCGCTGCCCCTACGCGGCCGCCTTCGCCGCCCATGGCGACGCCGAGCGCTTCGCCCGCAGCTACGTCCCGACGCTGCGCTCCTGGACCGAGAGCACCTTCTTCGGCGCGCTCTCGCCCGACCGTCCGGAAGCCGAGCGCCGCGCCCTGATCGACCGCTACTACGCGCGCTACGAGGCGCTGGTGCGCGAACGGCCGGAGGGGCACGCCATGGACTACGTGCACGCCTACCTGGTGATCGCCAAGAGCTAGGCGCCGAGCAGCCGGCGCGCGGCCGCCGCCGCCGCGGCGGCGATCGTCGGATCGCGGTGGATCAGGATCAGCGCCGTCGTGCCCTCGAGCAGCAGCGCGATCTCGCGCGCCCGCGCCTCCGGCGCCGCCATCCCGCGGGCGCCGAGCTCGGCAGCCAGCCAGTCCTCGATGGCGCGCTTGTGGCGGCTCGCCGCGGCGCGCGCGGGATGCCCGGGCAGATCGGCCAGCTCCATCACCAGCCGGGTGAAGCCGGCGCCCGCCCAGCCCCGCCGGCGCGACCAGGCGGCGAGATCGGCGAACAGGCTCTCGACCATCGCGGCTGGATCGCGCGGCAGCTTGTCGCCCCATTGCCGGATGCGGGCCAGCGCCAGCTCGTGCTGCAGCTCGAGCACGGCGGCCAGCAGGGCGTCCTTGCTGTCGAAGTGGTAGTAGAGCGTGCGCTTCGTCACCCCGGCCCGCGCCGCCACCTGGTCGACGCCGACGCGGGCGAAGCCGTTGCGATAGAACAGGCCGTAGGCCGCGTCGAGGATGCGCCGCCGGGTCGGCGCTGCCGTGCCCCTCATGTATACCGCCTAGTGAGTGTTCCTCAACCCTCCGCCGGATGATGCTGCCCGGGCGTTCGCCGCGGCAAGGGAGAGGACGATGGCAGGATCCGGACTGACGATTCGCGATGTCGTGGCGCGGGCGGTCGAGGTGCCGCTGCGCCGCCCGCTGCGCACCGCCGTGGGTGCGATACCGATGGCCCCGCTGGTGCTGGTCGATCTCGCCACCGAGGAAGGCGTGCCCGGCCGCGCCTACCTCTTCGCCTATGCGCGGCCGGCGCTGGCGCCGCTCGCGCGGCTGATCGGCGAGATCGCGCCGGAGCTGCGCGGCCGCCCGGTGGCGCCGCTCGACCGGCAGCGCGACCTCGACCGGCGCTTCCGGCTGCTCGGCCGGCAGGGCCTGGTCGGCATGGCGCTGGCCGGCCTCGACATGGCGCTGTGGGACGCGCTCGCCCGTGCCCGGGAGCAGCCGCTGGCACGGCTGCTCGGCGCCGAGCCGCGGCCCCTGCCCGCCTATGACAGCTTCGGCATGGTCGATCCCGTGGCCGATGAAGGCGAGCTGCGGCGCTCCGTCGAGTCGGGCTTCGCCGGGATCAAGATCAAGATCGGCGGCGGCAGCCTGGCCCAGGATGTCGCCACGGTGCAGGCAGTGCGCGGCATCGTCGGGCCGGAGGTCGCCCTGATGGTCGACTACAACCAGTCGCTCGACCCCGTCGAGGCCGGCCGGCGCATTGCACGCCTGGCCGGGTTCGACCTGCACTGGGTCGAGGAGCCGGTCGCGGCCGAGGACCTGGCCGGCCATGCCCGGGTGCGCGCCGCCTCGGCCGTGCCGATCCAGACCGGCGAGAACTGGTGGTTCCCGCGGGGCATGGCGGACGCGATCGCCGCCGGCGCCTGCGACCTCGCCATGCCCGACGTCATGAAGATCGGCGGCGTGACCGGCTGGATGCAGGCGGCGGCCCTGGCCGAGGCCGCGGCGCTGCCGGTCTCGAGCCACATCTTCGTCGAGGCGAGCGCCCACCTGCTGGCGGCGACCCCGACCGCGCACTGGCTGGAGCATCTCGACCTCGCCGGCCCGATCCTGCGCGACCCGCCGCAGCCGGTCGAGGGCCGGCTCACGGCCCGCGGCCCGGGCCTGGGGCTCGACTGGGACGAGGCCGCGATCGCGCGGCTGCAGGACGCGCGGCCGTAGCCTTGCCGGCGGTCGACCCGCCCGCCGGGCTGGGCTATGAGAGGCGCGAGGCGGCGCCGCGGGGGCGCTCGGCGGACGGGATGGCGGAATGCGGCAGGAGATCGGGGCGCAACAGCAGGACGGGCGCGCCGCGCGGGGCGGCGGGACGGCGCCGGCGCGGCGCGAAGACCTGCTCATCATCGTCCGCGGCGGCATCGAGAACCGGCTCTGCGTGCATCGCTGGGCGCCGGCGGCGGCGAGCCGCGGGACGCTCCTCTGCATCCATGGGCTGAGCACCACGGGGCTCGATTTCGAGGCCCTGGCGGAGGCGCTGGCAGCGCGCGGGCTTGAGGTCGTCGCCCCCGACATGCCGGGCCACGGGCGCAGCCTCTGGACCGGGAGCGCGGCGGAGATGGGGCCGGACGGGGCGTGCGGGCGCGCGAACGTCGCCCACTGCCTCGCCGGGCTCATCCGGCACTACGCGCCCGATCCCGGCGCCCGCTTTCTCCTCGGGACCTCCTGGGGCGCCGTGCGGCTGGCCCTCCTCCTCGCCAAGCGAGGGATGCCGGCCCGGCGCGTGGTCCTCAACGACCTCGCCCTGGAGGCGCATCCCTTCGCCGAAGAGACGCTGCTTCGCCTGAGCATCGAGTCCGAGCTCGTCTTCGAGACCCTGGAGGAGGGCATCGCCTGCCTCGACCGGCGGCAGCGCGAGCTGCTGCGCAACCGCGATTCCGAGCGCGTCGCCCCCGCGCTGCTCCGCCGCTACCTCGCCTCGCAGCTCATGGAGCGGGATGGCCGCCTCGTCATCGCCTCGCGTCCGTTCCGCGAGGGAATGAGAGTCGTCATGCCGGCAGGCTATCCCGACATGCTCGCCATCCTCTCGGCGATCGCGGCCGAGCGCATCCTGCTGCTCTACGGCAGCGAGAGCCCGTACCGCGACAGCGCGACCCAGCGGCGGATCCTGCAGGCATTGCCGGCCGTGCGCAGCGCCACGATACCCCAGGCCGGGCATGCGCCGCGCCTGCTGACCCCCGGGGAGTGGGACCTGCTCGCCGAGTTCCTGCTCGGCCCGTAGTCAGGCGGCGAGCCGGCGGCGGCGCGCGATCGAGGAGTAGAAGGAGGCGTTCTGCCGGCCGGCGGTCGCCTCGCGCGCGAAGCAGATCAGGTGGTGCGCGACGATCGCGACGTGCAGCAGGTCGGCAATGCGACCCTGGCGCAGCAGCGGCAGCGCGGTGTCCCAGAAGACCCGGCGATAGTCGCTGCCCACGCCGATCCGCAGCAGCACGTTGCGCAGCATGCGCAGGCCGCGGCTGATGTTGGCCCAGGAGGCGCGCTCCGGGCTGTTCGGCGGGGTGATGCGGTTGGGGAAGGTGTGCCGGATGTTGTGGGCGAAGCGGCGATAGAGCGCCTCCGGCCGGTAGGCCTCCGCGATGCAGCGCCGCCACTGCGCCAGCACCTCCTCGTAGGGCAGCCGGAAGACGACGTTCGACTCGCGGCCGGGCTCGTCGACCAGCCGGCCCTCGGCGGCGAGCCGGTCCCAGAGCGGCGTGCGCGGCAGCGCCTGCAGCAGGTTGATGGTCAGCATCGGGATGGCCGAGCGCTCGATGAACTCGAGCACCCGGTCGGCGGTGTCCGGCGTGTCGCTGTCGAGCCCGAGGATGATGCCGGACACCACCTCGATCCCGTAGCGGTTCAGCACCGCCACCGCCTCGAGGATCGGCATGGTGGCGTTGTGCTTCTTGTCGATCGCCGCCAGCGCCTCGACCTCCGGCGTCTCGATGCCGCAGAACACCGTGGTGAAGTAGGCCTCGCGCATCAGCGCCAGGATGTCGGGCCGCTGCGCCAGGTTGAGCGTCGCCTCGCAGGAGAGCTCGATGGGATAGCCGCGGCGGCGCTGCCAGGCGATGAGGTGCGGCAGCAGCTCGCGGGTCGCCCGGCGGTTGGCGATGAAGTTGTCGTCGACGAAGTAGACGGACCCGGGATTGCCGCGCTCGAGCAGCGCATCGAGCTCGGCCACCACCTGCTCGGGCGACTTGAGGCGCGGCGTGCGGCCGTAGAGCGCGGGGATGTCGCAGAACTCGCAGCGATAGGGGCAGCCGCTGGAGAACTGCACGCTGCCGAGGAAATACCGGGTGGCGTCGATCAGCCGGTAGGCCGGCTGCGGGAACTCGCTCAGCGGGCGGCGCTCGACGGTCTCCAGAACCAGCTGGCTGGCGCGCGGCGCCGGATCCGCCGCGAGCGCCGTGATCAGCCGGTCGGTGGCGTCGCCGAGCTCGCCGACATGAAGGTAGTCGAACTCGGGGTAGAGCCAGGGCGCGGCCGAGACCGAGGGCCCGCCCAGTGCGCTCGCCTTGCCGTGCCTGCGCGCGCGCCGCGCGATCGCCTGGAGCTGCGGCCGCTGGATGTGCATGCCGCTGGCCAGCACCGCGTCCGCCCAATCGTAGTCGGCGTCGCTGGCCGCCGTGACGTTCTCGTCGCGGAAGCGCACCTCCCAGTGCGCCGGCAGCGCGGCGGCGACCACCAGCAGCCCCTGCGGCGGCATGAAGCCGCGCACCCGGCCCATGATCGGGTAGGCGTGCTCGAAAGTGCCGAAGGAGGGGCTGTAGGCGGGGAAGACGCAGAGGATGCGGCGAGACCGGCCGGCTGGCTCCATGGATGCGGCACCCCTGCTGCTGCCTGTCTGGCATGGCTGTAACATGGCCGGCGGGCCGGCGGTTCCCGCCGCGCGACGATCGGCGGCCAGCGCCGCCGGCCCAGGTCGTGGACCATAATGCCGCAACCAAAGCCTTACGGAGGCGAGGGCGACGGCTGAGGAAGTCCTGGCGACGGCGGTGGCACCGGACGATAATGCGAGCCGCGCGCGCTCGACCGGTTGCGTTGGCGGTAGATGGCCGGCTCCACGGATCGCTGCTGCTTGCGAGTGCTGAGCGTCGGGATGTGCGCTGGACCCGTCTCACGAGCAGATCGACGATGTACTGGGCACAGCCTTCGCCGGCGGCTGCGGGTTCAGCCCGTCCAGCAGGTCAGGCACGGCCGACTGGTCGAGGCCTGGCCGGCCGTGAGGTGCACGTACGGGCAGCCGTTGGCGTCGGGACGACGTGGATCTTGGTCGTCAATCCTCCACGAGAACGGCCACCGGCGGATCCGACTTTTTTCCGCCCGCCGCGTGCGATGGGCTCGGAGATCGAGCGAGATGAAGCGAGTCCGGCGACTCACCAGCGCCTCGAAGATCCGCAGCACCGCCTGGCCCAGCGTTGTAGCGGTTGTAGATCGTCGTGTACGGGCCACCGGTCCGGCAGGTCGCGCCAGGCGCCCTGCGCGAAGAATGTAGAAGATCCGTTGAGCACCCTGCGGTCGTCGACCCGCGGCACCCCACGGCTTGTTCGGAAGCAACGGGGCGACGACCACCCGCGTCGCCGCTTGAACGGCCATCGCCGAACTCCCCAGTGGACAATCACACCGTGCCCGGAATCCCGGGTACAGGACCAGCCCGGGCGCCCGGGCCGCCTCCCGACAGCGGTCGGGGCTATGCCGGCTTCGGCACCTGCGCCGCGAAGCTCTGCGCGATGTCGATCCTGCGCATGAAGGCCACGTCGTCGAACGTCCGGGCGTAGTCGATGAACCGCGCCAGCCCGTCGGAGCGCGCCGGGTTTCCCGTGATCCTCGGATGCAGCCCGACCGACAT
Organism: Dongiaceae bacterium; assembly: GCA_046349435.1. Taxonomy (GTDB): domain Bacteria; phylum Pseudomonadota; class Alphaproteobacteria; order Dongiales; family Dongiaceae; genus JAXMCI01. The sequence continues at coordinate 7,007 of JAXMCI010000021.1, forward strand.
CATGCGTCCCAGGTCGTCGCCGTCGTTGCGCAGGCGGTCGAGGCAGGCCTTGGCCTGCTCGAAGAACTGCTCCGGGCTGCCATAGCCGGTCCCCAGGATGTAGCGCGCATCGTTGGTGACGAGCGTGTACGGCACCACCAGATGGGTGCGGCCATGGACCTTGGTCCAGTAGGGCAGGTCGTCGCTGTAGCAATCGGAATCGTAGAGGAAACCGCCCTCCTCGACGACGAGCTCGCGCGTGTTCGTGCTCATCTCCCGGCAGTACCAGCCGAGCGGCCGTGCGCCGGTCGTCTTCTCGATCGAGGCGATGGCGAGCCTGATCGCCTCGCGCTCCTCGTCCCGGCTCATCTCGTAGTGGTTGCTCCAGCGATAGCCGTGGCCCGCCACGTCGTCGCCGCGACGCGCCAGCTTCGCCGCGACCGCGGGGTTGCGCTCGAACGCCACGGCGCAGCCGAAGAACGTCACCGGGATGCCGGCCGCGTCGAAGACGCGGAACATGCGCCAGATCCCGGCCCGCGACCCGTACTCGTACATCGACTCGACCGCGAGGTCCCTCTGGTCCTCGACGGCGAAGGGCAGCTCGTACATGCCGTCGTTCTGACGGTCGCCCATCGCGAACGTCTTCTCCGACCCTTCCTCGTAGTTGACGACGATGTTGATGGCCACCTTGGCGCCGTTCTGCCAGCGCACGCGCGGCGGGTGCTCGCCATAGCCGACCAGCTCGCGCGGCAAGCCCGGCACATCGTCGATATCGGTGTTGCGAAAGAACTGCGGGTTCATCTTCATGCGATCTTTCCTCCAGGGAAGTCCGGCCTGTCAGTCCAGTCCGGCGAGGCTTCGCGCGCCGTCGACGACGAGCAGCTGGCCGTTCACGTAGGATGCCTCCGCGCTCGCCAGGAAGAGGAAGACATTTGCGATGTCCTCCGGGCGGCCGACGCGGCCGGCGGGAATCTTCCGCGCCACGGCCTCGACCCCGGCGGGGCCGAGCGAGTTGACGGGATCGAGCGCCTGTGGCGTGCGGATCACGCCGGGCGCGACGGCATTGGCGGTGATCCCGTCGGCCGCGAACTCGACGGCCAGCGACTGCACCATGCCGACCAGCCCGGCCTTGGACGCCGTGTAGTGCGCATGCAGCGGCCAGGCCGAGACGGTTCCGGCGACCGACGAGGTGGCGATGAGGCGCCCGTAGCCGGCGCGGCGCATGTGCGGCAGGGCCGCCCGGAAGCAGCGCCAGGCACCGTTCAGGTTGACCTCGAGGACCTTGCTCCAGGCGGCATCGTCGAGATCGGCCAGCTCGACCTTGCGGGCGATGCCGGCATTGGCGACGGCGATGTGCAGGCCGCCGAGATCGCGGACGGCCCGCGCCACCAGCGCGTCGACGTCGGCGGTCCTGGTGACGTCGACCTCCGCCACCACCACCCGCCGGCCCGCCTGCTCCACGGCCCGGCGCACCGGCTCGATGTCGTGCCCGTCCGGGGGTACCAGGCGAGCGCCAGGTCCGCCCCCGCCTCGGCGAAGATCCGGGCGGTGGCCGCGCCGATGCCCGACGCGGCGCCGGTGATGAGCGCTATGCGACCCGCGAGACTGAACATCACGTCCTCCCCTTGCGCCTCACAGCATCACGTCGCCGCCGTTCGGCCCCAGGGTCTGCCCGACATAGTAGGAGCCCTCCGCCGAGGCGAGCAGCACGGCCGTGGGCGTCACCTCGTCGACCGTCCCGAACCGCCCGATCGGCAGCTCCGCCAGCTTGCCGCTGCGCCACTCCTCGGTCTCGCTGGCGAGCAGCGGCGTCTCGATCGGGCCGGGCGCGATGGCGTTGACCAGCACGCCGCTGCGCCACCTCGCGGGCCAGCGACTTGGTCAGCCCGATGACGCCGGCCTTGCTCGCGGCGTAGTGCCCGATGGACCGGCCGCCGATCTGGCCGAGCTGCGAGGCGATGTTGATGATGCGGCCGTCGCGCCGCTCCAGCATCTGCCCGATCAGCGCCCGGGTGCAGAGGAAGACGCCGCGCAGGTTGACGTTCATCACCCGGTCCCAATCCTCGATCGACAGGTTCTCGATCAGGGACTCCGTGAAGATGCCGGCATTGTTGACCAGGATGTCGACCCGGCCGAAGCGGCCGAGCGCCGCCGCCGCCATGGCCCGCACGCTGCCCTCGTCGGCGACGTCGGTGCGCACGAACAGGGCGGCGCGGCCGGCCTGCCGGATGCCGGCCATGACCTCGGCCGCGCCCTCCTCCGCCACCCGGTCGGCGACGACGAGATCGGCGCCCTCCCGGGCGAAGGCCAGCGCGATGCCCTTGCCGATCCCCGAGGCCGCGCCGGTGACGAGCGCGACGCGGTTGGCGAGCCGGCTCATGCCGCGCCCCCGCTGCGGCCGGCATTGCGCGCCTGCCAGAGGCGCTGGATCTCGTCGCCGGGGGCGATGTCGAAGCGGTGGCGCATCAGCAGCATCGAGGCCTCGTGCTGGGCGCGGTCGTCGCTGGCGACGCAATCCTCCGCGATCACCACATAGAGGTCGTTGAACATGGCGTCGCGGGCCGTCGATTCGACGCAGCCCTCCGTCGTGCAGCCGCCGACCACGACCGTCCTGATGCCGTTGCTGCGCAGGAGCATGGCGAGGTTGGTCCCCCAGAAGCCGCTCGAGCGGTACTTGCGCACCACCAGCTCGTTGCCGAGCGGGGCGAACTCCGGGGCGAAGTCGTGCCCCGGCGTGCCCGGGATCGTGTAGCGCAGCGGCGGCTGGTTGCGGCGCGCGTCCTTGTGCATCCGCAGATTGAAGCGGATCTGGGCCGGCGAATCGCTCATCCGGTCGGGCAGCGCGGTGTTCTGCAGGTGGATGACCAGCGTCCCCGCGCGACGCGCCGCAGCCAGCAGCGCGGCCAGCCGCGGCCGCGACTGCACATACATGGACAGATCGATCCCGAGCGACGCGAACAGGCCGTCGGGCTCGATGAAGTCGCGCTGCATGTCGATCACCAGCAGCGCGGCGTGCGCCGGGTCGACGAGCTCGGAAAGCTCGGTCAGCACGGTCTTGCCTTCAATCTCGATCATCGTCGCTCCATCCCGCTTGGCGGGAACGGGGGAGGCCGGTGGCCCGGCCTCCCCGGATCCTCACGGCTTGGCGATCCAGGTCGGCGTGATCTCCGCCGCCAGGAACAGCTTGTCGTCCTTGACCCCGATGATCGACACGGTCTTGGCGGGGACCCGGCTGTCGGCGGCGTAGGAGATCGACCCGGTGATCCCCTTGAAGCCCTGGGTGGCCGCCAGCGCGTCGCGGATCTTGGCGGGATCGGTCGAGCCCGCCCGGGTGATGGCATCGGCGATCAGGGCCAGCGTGTCGTAGCCGAGGGCCGCGAAGGCGTTCTCCGGCGGGGTGTTGTAGGCCGCCTTGTAGGCGTTGAAGAACTTGACGATCCCGGGCGTGCTGTCCTCGGCCATGAAGGCGTGGGTCGAGAAATAGACGTTGTTCGCCCCCTTGCCGCCGACGCTGAGCAGCAGCGGCGTATCGTAGCCGTCGCCGCCGACGATCGGCTGCATCAGCCCGGCCTGGCGGATCTGCTTGACGACGACGCCGATGTCGTCGGGCTGGGCCGAGACGTAGAGCACGTCGGGCTTGGTCGGCAACGCCTTCAGCTTGGTGATCTGGGCGGTGAAGGACGTGTCGCCGTGCTTGTAGTCGTCCGACAGGACGATCTTGCCGCCGCCGTGCTCGTAGGCCTCCTTGAAGTACTTGGCGAGCAGCGTCGTGTACTCGGTGGTGTTGTCGCGCAGCAGGTAGACCGTCTTGGCATTCAGCTTGTTGAGCACGAACTCCGCGCCGGCCGCCGCCTGCACGTTGTCGCCGAAGCAGGCGAGGAACAGGTCGGTGCCGACCTGCTCGGGAAGCTTGGGCGAGGTGGCGCCCGGCGTCACCACCGGCACGCCCGCGGTCTGGAAGATCGGCCCCAGCGCCAGCACGGCGTCGGAATCGGTGAAGGCCAGCGCGACCGGCACCTTGTCCTGGTTGATCAGCTGGCTCGCCGTCGAGGCGATCACCGTGGGATCGGTCTTGGTGTCGTAGATGACCAGCTCGATCTTCTTGCCCAGGATGCCGCCGGCGTCGTTGATCTCCTTGGCCTTCAGCTTGGCGCCGTTGAGCGCCGGCGTGTCGACCGAGGAGAGCGCGCCGGTGACGTTGAAGGGCGCGCCGATCTTGATGGTGTCGTCCGCCGCGGCGGGGTGCGGGACCGACGCGCCGCAAGCGATCGCAAGGCCGGCCGTCACGGCCAATCCCGCGATGGTCCTTCTGGTCCAGTTCATCTGCTGGTCTCCTTTCGGGCTCTGTGAAGCAACGCGGCGATGCGTCCGAACGACAGCTCGACATCGCCGACGATGCCGCTCGGACGGAAGATCATGATCAGGATGAAGAGCACGCCGAGAACGATCTGGCTGCCGCCATAGACCGGCGGGACGGCGAAGAAGCCGAGATCGAAGCCGCGCTCCAGGTTGCGCAGCAGCTCGCTCAGCAGCGAGACGACGAGCACGCCCACCAGCGCGCCGGTCAGGCTCCGCATGCCCCCGATCACCAGCATGCTGATCAGCGAGAAGGTGTAGGCGAAGTAGAAGCTGGCCGACGAGAAGGACCCGAGATAGTGGCCGTAGAGGGAGCCACCCACCCCGGCGAAGAACGAGCCGATGACGAAGGCCGAGAGCCGGGTCGGCAGCACGGCGATGCCGATCGCCTGCGCCGCGATGGTGTCCTCGCGCACGGCGCGCCAGGCGCGCCCCTTCGGCGAGTAGATGATGCGGGCGAGCACGACCAGCGCCAGCAGCAGCCAGCCCATCGCCCAGGGCAGCGTGGTCTGGATGGGAACACCGGTGAAGGTGCGGGCGCCCCGCGTATAGGTGTCGGAGTTCACCACCATGACGTTGACGATGATGAGGAATCCGAGCGTCGCGACGGAGACGAAGTGGCCGGAGAGCCGCATCAGCGGCCCGCCGACCAGGAAGGCCAGCACGACGCAGACGAGGCCGGCGACGATCGTGGCGGAGAGGAAATCGAGGTGGATCGCGGCGATCCAGGCCGGCAGGTCGGGCAGGTAGCTCGCCTTGTTGGCCGGCGACAGCGAGAGCACCCCGGAGACATAGGCGCCGACCGCGACGAAGCCGATATGGCCGAGCGAGAAGACGCCGGTGAAGCCGTTGGCCAGCCCCATCGAGACGACCAGCAGGGCGTTGATGCAGATCACGGTGACCACCCGCACGAGGTAGTCGTTCATCAGCGCCGGGGCCGCGACGCTGAACAGCGCCGGCAGGGCGAGGGCGACGACGACCACCAGCCAGCGCGTTCCCCGGCTCACAGCTTGACCTCCTGGGAGCGCTTCAGCAGGCCGTTGGGCCGGAACAGCAGGAAGGCGATCAGCAGCGTGAAGACGATGGCGTCGCGATAGGGGGAGACCTCCGACGGCAGGAAGGCGACGATGAAGATCTCCAGCGCGCCGAGCAGGTAGCCGCCGAGCAAGGCGCCCGCGATGCTGCCGAAGCCGCCGATGATCGCCGCGACGAAGGCCTTGAGCAGCGGGGTGAATCCCATGGTCGGCGTGACCACGCCGGCCTGCGCCGCCCAGAGGATGCCGGCGAGGCCGGCGAAGCCCGAGGCGGTGGCGAAGGCCACCACGATCAGGCGGTTGACGTCGAGGCCGACGAGGTGCGCGGCGCTCATGTCCTCCGCGGCGGCGCGCATGCCGAGCCCGAGGTCGGTGCGGGTGACGAACCAGCCGAGCGCGGCCAGCGCCACGCCCGTCATCACCAGCGTCACCAGGTTGATCTGGGTGAAGGTGATCTGGCCGTCGAAGAGCTGGAAGGCGCTGTTCATCCAGTCGGGCAGCGGAAAGTTCCGGCCCGAGCTGCTGAAGATCAGGATGCCGAGATTCTCCAGGATATAGGTGACGGCGAGGCTGGTGAGCAGCAGCGTCACCTCCGGCGCGCGGCGGACCGGCCGGTAGGCGGCGCGCTCGACGATCACCCCGGCGATCGCCCCGAGCGCGATGCCGGCGAGGACCGCCCAGCCGAAATCCAGGCCGAGCAGCTGCATGACCAGGGTGGCGTAGGCCCCCACCATCATCATGTCGCCATGGGCGAAATTGGTCATGCGCAGGATGCCGAAGATCATCGAGAGGCCGATGGCGACCAGCGCATAGAGGCTGCCGAGGCTGACCGCGTTGATGACCTGCTGGGCGATGTAGAGCTCCAGGCTCACTGCCGGGCCCCCAGATAGGCCGCGGCCACCGACTCGTAGTCGGCCTTGAGGTCGGCGGCGGACCCGGCGAGCGTGATCTCGCCGGTGCGCAGCACGTAGGCGCGGTCGGCGAGCTCGAGGGCGAGGTTGATGTTCTGCTCGACCAGCAGCATGGTCACGCCCTCCGCCTTGAGCTCGGCCAGGGTGCGGAAGATCTGGCGAACCAGCAACGGCGCCAGGCCGAGGGAGGGCTCGTCGAGCAGGAGGACCTGCGGCCGGGCCATCAGGGCGCGGCCGAGCGCCAGCATCTGCTGCTCGCCGCCGGAGAGGGTGCCGGCCGCCTGCGTCATGCGCTCGCGCAGGATCGGGAACATGGCGTAGATCCGCCCGCGATCCGCATCGATGCCGTCGCGATCGGCCCGCGCCGCCGCGCCGAGGCGAAGGTTCTCCGCCACGGTCAGCGAGCCGAAGACGCGGCGGCCCTCCGGGCAATGCGCCACCCCGGATCGCACGATCCTGGCCGGCGGCAGGCGATGGATGGCCTCGCCGGCGAGCAGGATGCGCCCGGTGCGCGGCCGGATCAGGCCCGAGACGGTGCGCAGCAGCGTGCTCTTGCCGGCTCCGTTCGCGCCGAGCAGCGCCACCACCTCGCCGGCCGCAACGCTCAGCGAAACGCCGCGCAGCGCCGAGACCGCGCCGTAGTTGACGCTGAGCTCGGCGATCTCGAGCAACGGCCCGGCCTGCCGCCCGCCGGACACGGCCTGCAGCGCCCCGGCGGCCCGCTCAGGCGTGGCCAAGATAGACCTCGCGGACCCGGGGATTGGCCTGCACCTCGGCGGGGCTGCCCTCGAAGACGAACTCGCCATGCGCCAGCACCTGGATGCGATCGCACAGGTTCATGATGAGGTCCATGTCGTGCTCGACGACGATCACCGCGACGCCGTAGTGCCGGCGGATATGGTCGATCAGGCGGAGCAGGCTTCGGGTCTCGGGCGCGTTCATGCCGGCAGCCGGCTCGTCGAGCATCAGCAGGCGCGGGCGCGTCGCCAGCGCCCGCACCAGCTCCAGCCGGCGCTGATCGCCGTAGGGCAGGTCGGCGGCGCGATCGTCGGCCCTGGCGCCAAGCTCGATCAGCGCCAGGAGCTCGTCCGTCAGCGCGTCCACCGACCGGTTGACGTGCGAGAGCCGCGGCAAGCCCAGGACGGCGTCGACGACGCTGAGGGGATGGCGCAACTGCGCGGCGGCGCGCAGATTCTCGCGAACGCTGAGCTGTGGGAAGAGCCGCGTGCCCTGAAAGGTCCGGGCCACCCCCAGGCGCACGATCTGCGGCGCGCTGAGGTGCTGGATCTCCCGGCCCGCGAAGCGGACGGTGCCGGCATCCGGCTTCAGGAACCCCGTGACGAGATTGAAGAAGGTGCTCTTGCCCGAGCCGTTCGGGCCGATCACGCCGACGATCTCGCCGCTGTTCACCTGGATGCTCTGGTTCTTGAGCGCGGTCAGCCGGCGGAAGGTCTTGGTCAGACCGCGCGTCGCCAGCACGGGCCCCGCCTCCGCCGAGATCGCTGCAGACATCAAGCCTTCCTGCCCCCGACTCCCATCTGCCCGCGACCCTGGCCTCGACGGCCTTGCTCGACCGCCGTGCATCGCAGCTTACCTGCTGCGGCGCCGCGGCCGAAGAGCCATCTTCAGGCGCCCGCCCCCTTCGCCAGCCGCTCGGCGGTCGCCAGGTCGCCGGGCTCGTTGGCGTTGAAGAACGGGTCGACCGGCGCCGCCGCGAACTCGACCGTGGCGAGGCGATAGCGGGCGGTCCAGCGATCGACCTTGCGGATCCCCTCCTCCGCCACCGCGGCGCGCAGCGAGGCGCGCAGCGCGAGCGGCCACAGCCCGACCACCGGATGGCTGCGCCCGCCGCTGGCGGCGCAGGCCAGATCGGCGGCGCCGCCCTCGACCGCCTGGAGCAGCCGGGCCACCAGGTCGCGCGGCAGGAATGGCGCGTCGCCCGGGATGCTGACCAGCCACGGGCAGCCCGGCGCCGCCGCGGCGGCCCAGTCGAGCCCGGCCAGGATGCCGGCGAGCGGCCCGGGAAACCCGGCCACCGAGTCGGCGACCACCGGCAGGCCGAAGGCGGCGAAGCGCTCCGGCGGCCCGTTGGCGTTGATGGCGAGCGCCCGGACCTGCGGCCGGACGCGCTCCAGGATGTGCGCCAGGAGCGGCCGCCCGGCGAGCGGCAGCAGGCACTTGTCGCCGCCGCCCATGCGCCGCGACTGGCCGCCGGCGAGCAGGATGCCGGCGACCGCCGGCGCCGCCTCAGCCACCGGCGCGGCTCACGCCGCATCCTCCTCGTCGCGCGCCGACTTGCGCTGGTGGCGGGCGCCCTCCTCCGGCACCGCCGCGAGATCGGCGTCGAAGCGCAGCCGGTGCTCGCCGGCGAGCGCCACGAAGCGGCGGCCCTTGGCGCGGCCGATCAGCGTCAGGTCGGCGCGCCGCGCCAGCTCGACGCCCCAGGCGGTGAAGCCCGAGCGCGAGACCAGGATCGGGATGCCCATCTGCACCGTCTTGATCACCATCTCGCTGGTCAGCCGGCCGGTGGTGTAGAAGATCTTGCCGGCGGCGGCGATGCCGTTGAGGTGCATGTAGCCGGCGATCTTGTCGATCGCGTTGTGGCGGCCGACATCCTCCATGTAGAGCAGCGGCCGGTCGGCCTCGCACAGCACGCAGCCATGGATCGCCCCGGCGGCGAGGTAGAGGCTGGGGGTGGTGTTGATCTGGCGCGACAGGCTGTAGAGCCAGGAGGTGCGAAGCTCGGCCGCGGGATCGAGCCGCACCGTGTCGAAGCGCTCCATCAGGTCGCCGAAGGCGGTGCCCTGGGCGCAGCCCGAGGTCAGCGTCTTGCGGCGCAGCTTCTCCTCGTAGTCGGTGCGCCGCCCGGTGCGGACGACGACGACGCCGAGCTCCTCGTCATGCTCGATGCCCTCGAGGCGGTCGTCCGGCCGCAGCATGTTCTGGTTCAGCAGGTAGCCGACGGCCAGGCAGTCCGGGTGGTCGCCGATCGTCATCATGGTGACGATCTCCTGGCCGTTGAGGAACAGGGTGAGCGGCCGCTCGACCACCACCGCGGTCTCGATCGGCCGGCCGTCCTGGTCGATGCCGGCGACCCGGCGGGTCAGCCGGGGATCCTCGGGATCGGGCTGCAGGCGGTAGCTGCTCATGCCGCCTGACTATGGGATGCCGGCCCCGCCGGCGCAACCCGGGTGCGCCCGGGACGCGCCCAAGAGGCTCCTTGTCAAGGCCGGGCAAAACCCGCAGATTCCCGGCGCCTGCGGGCGCTCCCGGCCTCCGGTGCCATGACCGAAATCGCCGCCGCCTTCCTCGACGCCCTTCGCCTCGTCGCCGCGCTGGACCGCGGCCTGGTGGAGATCGTCCTGCTGTCGCTGGCGGTCAGCCTGAGCGCGGTGGCGCTGGCCGGCCTGGTCGGCCTGCCGCTCGGCGCGGCGCTGGCGCTGGCGCGCTTTCCCGGCCGCCGGGCGGTGATCGTGCTGCTCAACGCCCTGATGGGCCTGCCGCCCGTGGTGCTCGGGCTGCTGCTCTACCTGCTGCTGTCGCGCAGCGGGCCGCTCGGCGTGCTCGGGCTGCTGTTCACCCCGACGGCGATGATCGTCGCCCAGCTGCTGCTGGTGCTGCCGATCGTCGCGGCGCTGGCCCGCCAGGTGATCGAGGACCTCTGGGCGGAATATGGCGAGCAGCTCCGCTCGCTCGGCTCCCGGCGCCTCGGCACCATCGGCACCCTGCTCTGGGAGGGCCGCGTCGCGCTCACCACCGCGCTGCTCGCCGGCTTCGGCCGGGCCAGCGCCGAGGTCGGCGCGGTGATGATCGTCGGCGGCAACATCGAGCACCTCACCCGGGTGATGACCACCACCATCGTGCTGGAGACCAGCAAGGGCGACCTGCCGCTGGCGCTCGGCCTCGGGCTGGTGCTGCTGCTGCTGTCGCTGCTGGTCAACGGTGCCGCCGCGCTGCTCGGCGGCATCGGGCGGCAGGTGCCGGCATGAGCGCCGCGCTGGCCGACGCGGTGCCCCCGATCCTGCCGCTCAGCATCGCCGACCTGACCTTCGAGGCCGGCGGGCGGCGGCTGCTCGGGCCGCTCACCTGCGTCCTGGCCGCCGGGCCGCGCAGCATCGTGCTGGGCCCCAACGGGGCCGGCAAGAGCCTGCTGCTGCGGCTCTGCCACGGGCTGCTCGAGCCGACCGCCGGCGCGGTCCGCTGGCGGGTCCCGGCGGCGGCGGCCCGCCGCCGCCCGGCGATGGTCTTCCAGCGGCCGGTGCTGCTGCGCCGCTCGGTCGCCGAGAACGTCGCCTACGCGCTCCGGCTGCGCGGCGGCCGGGCGCGCGACCGCGCGGCCCGGGTCGCCGCCGCGCTCGCCGCCACCGGCCTGGCGGCGCTCGCCGGCCAGCCGGCCCGGGCGCTGTCCGGCGGCGAGCAGCAGCGGCTGGCTTTGGCCCGCGCCTGGGCAGTCGAGCCGGAGGTGCTGTTCCTCGACGAGCCGACCGCCAGCCTCGACCCGTCCTCGGCGCGCGCCGTCGAGGGCATCGTCGACGCCATCCACCGGGCCGGCACCAAGGTGGTGATGACCACCCACGACCTGGCGCTGGCGCGGCGGCTGGCCGACGAGATCCTGTTCCTGCATCGCGGCCGGCTGCTCGAGCGCCAGCCGGCCGCGTCGTTCTTCGCCGACCCGGCGACCGCGGAGGCCAGCGCCTTCCTCGCCGGCACGCTCGACTGGTGAGACCGAGAAACGACAAGAGGGGACCCGCCATGCTTCGCCGCCGCTTCCTCGCCTGCCTCGCCGCAGCGGCGCTCGCCGCGCCGGCCCTGGCGGCCGCCCCGGCATCCGCCGCCGGGCACTTCATCGTCGTCGCCTCGACGACCTCGACCCAGGATTCCGGGCTCTACGAGTACCTGCTGCCGATCTTCACCCAGCGCACCGGCATCGAGGTGCGGGTGGTCGCCAAGGGCACCGGCGAGGCGATCCGGCTGGCCGAGCACGGCGACGCCGACGTGCTGCTGGTGCACGACACCAAGGCCGAGGAGGCGTTCGTCGCCGCCGGCTACGGCGTGCGCCGCTACCCGCTGATGTACAACGACTTCGTCATCGTCGGCCCGGCCTCCGACCCGGCCGGGATCAAGGGCACGCGCGACGCGCCGGCGGCGCTCGCCGCCATCGTCGACGGCAAGAACCTGTTCGTCTCGCGCGGCGACGACAGCGGCACCAACCGGGCCGAGATGCGGCTGTGGCTGGAGTCGGGCGTCAATCCCAAGACGCTCTCCAACTACTACTACTGGTCGACCGGCTCGGGCATGGGCCAGACGCTCAACACCGCGGCGGCGATGGGTGCCTACACGCTGAGCGACCGCGCCACCTGGGTGGCGTTCAAGAACAAGCGCGACCTCGCCCTGATGGTGCAGGGCGACCCCAGGCTCTACAACCAGTACGGCGTCACCCTGGTCAATCCGCGCCGCTTCCCGCACGTCAACGCGGCCGACGGCCAGGCCTTCATCGACTGGCTGGTCTCGCCGGAGGGGCAGCGCACCATCGCCGGCTTCCGGGTCGACGGCCAGCAGCTCTTCGTCCCCAACGCCGGCGGCTTCTGAGGCCGGGCGGCAGGGAGCTCGACCCGATGCGCCGGCGGCTGCTCGCCGCGATCCTCGCCGCGCTGGCCTCGGCCGGCGCGGCGGCCGCGGCGCGCGCCGCCGACCTGCCCCGGCTGCAGGAGGTGCCGGCGCTGGTCAGGCAGGTGGCCAGGGGCGAGCTGCCGCCGGTCGGGCACCGGCTGCCCGACCAGCCGCTGGTGGTCGACCTCAAGGCCGAGGGGCGCACGCCGGGACGGCCGGGCGGCGTGCTGCACATGCTGATCGGCGAGGGCGGCGACGCCCGGGTGATCCAGCCCTTCGGCTATGCCCGGCTGGTCGGCTACGACCTCGACTACAACATCGTGCCCGACATCCTGAAGCAGCTCGACGTCCAGGACGAGCGGGTCTTCACCCTGCATCTGCGCGCCGGGCACCGCTGGTCGGACGGGCAGCCCTTCACCAGCGAGGATTGCCGCTACTACTGGCAGGACGTGATCGCCGACCGCGACCTGACGCCCGGCGGCCCGCCGCCGGCGCTGCTGGTCGACGGCCGCGCGCCCAAGGTCGAGGTGCTGGACGCGCTGACCATCCGGTACAGCTGGCCGACGCCGAACCAGGCCTTCCTGCCGGCGCTGGCCGGCGCCGACCCGCTGGTGCTGTGCGGCCCGGCCCACTACCTCAAGCAGTTCCACCTGCGCCACGCCGACCCGATCCGGCTGGCCGACGCGGTGGCGGCGAGCAAGCTCGCCAACTGGGCCGAGCTGCACCGCCAGCGCGACACCAGCCTGTGGCTGACCAACCCCGACATGCCGACCCTGCAGCCCTGGGTGATCGTCGCCAAGTCCGCCGACAAGGGTATCGAGCTGCACCGCAACCCCTACTACCACCGGATCGACGCGCAGGGGCACCAGCTGCCCTATATCGACGCGATCCACCTCGACGCCGTGCCGCGCAAGGAGATCCCGCCGCGCACCGCGCGCGGCGAGAGCGACCTGCAGGCGAGCGGGCTCAGCCTCGACGACCTGCCGCTGCTCGAGGAGGCGGCGGCCAAGGGCGGGCCGCAGCTGCGCCTCTGGCCGAGCGGGCGCGGCTCGCAATACGCGCTCTATCCCAACCTCAACACGCGCGACAAGGGGCTGGTCGCGCTGCTGCGGGACGTCCGCTTCCGCCGCGCCCTGTCGCTCGCCATCGACCGCAACGCGATCAACAAGGCGGTCTATGGCGGGCGCGCTTTGCCGCGCGCCAACACCGTGCTGCCGGACAGCCCGCTGTTCAATCCCGACGAGCAGATCGCCTGGAGCGAGCTCGACCCGGCGCGCGCCAACGAGCTGCTGGCCGAGGTCGGCCTCAAGCTCGATCCGCAGCAGAACGTCCGCCGGCTGCCCGACGGGCGGCGGCTGTCGCTGCTGGTGGCGATGAGCGCCATCGACCCGATGGAGACGGCGATCCTGCAGCAGATCCAGGAGAGCTGGCGCAAGGTCGGCATCGAGCTGCTGATCGGCGCGCCGACGCCGGAGAACTTCCGCGAGCGGCTGTTCAAGGGCGAGGCGCCGAGCTCGATCGCGCCCGGCTTCTCCGGCGGGCTGGCGACGCCGGCGATGAGCCCGCGCGAGCTGGTGCCCTCCTCGGTGACGCAGAACCAGTGGCCGCGCTGGGGGCGGTGGGTAGAGAGCGGGCACAAGGAGGGCGATCCGATCGACCTGCCCGAGGCGGCCGAGCTGGTGAAGCTCTACGGCGACTGGCAGCAGGCGGCCAACGAATCGCAGCAGAAGGCCGCCTGGCGCCGCATCCTGCAGATCAACGCCGACCAGGTCTTCACCATCGGCCTGATCGGCGAGGTGCCGCAGCCGGTGGCGGTCAGCCCGAAGCTGCGCAACGTGCCCGAGCGCGATTTCTACAACTGGGAGCCGGGCGCCTATTTCGGCATCTACCGCCCGGACACCTTCTGGTTCGACAGCAAGTGAGCCGGCGGCGGGGCCCCTCGCTGGCCCTGCCGTCCTACTTCATCCAGGAGGGCGCGCCGGCCCGGCGGTAGGGCCGCCCGGCGAGCTGCCGGCCGGCGCCGGTCGCGACCGGCTCGGCCGCGGCGCCGTCGTCGCGGCTCGCCAGCCGCCGGGCGGCACGGTTGAAGGTGCGGAGCGACGCCTCCAGCGCGCCGGCCGGGATGTCTCGGGCGATCACCACCAGGCGCGAGCGGCGGTCCTCGTCGGTCCAGCGCTCGAGGTGGATCGGGTCGTGGACGATGTGCTGGACGCCGTCGATCACCACCGGCCCGCTGCGGCCCGGCACGTCGAGCAGCCCCTTGACGCGCAGGATGTCGGGACCGCGGGCCTGCAGCAGCATGGTCAGCCAGATGCAGAAGGCGCTCCAGTCGATCGGCTCGTCGAAGACCATGCTGCAGGCGGCGATGCGCTCGTCGTGGCGCGTGCCGTGCTCATGGCCGTCGTGGCCGTCGTGGCCCAGGGCGTGGCCGTCTGCATCGCCGTGCCCGGCCCCCTCCTCCCTGAACCCGCGCTGGACGTCCGCGGACTTGCCGGCCGGGTCGAAGTCGGCGCCGGCCAGCAGGTCGTCCGGCCGCAGGCCGGCCAGGCCCTGCGCGTGGATCGCCGCCGACGGGTTGAGCCGGCGCAGCCGCAGCTCCAGCGCGGCGACGTCGTCCGCCGGCGCGAGGTCGGTCTTGGTGACGACGATGCAGTCGGCGATCGCCGCCTGCTTCACCGATTCCGGCTGCCGGGCGAGCTGGCCGTCGCCGTGCACGGCGTCGACCGTGGCGACGACGCGGCGCAGCCGGAAGGCCCGGTCGATCACCGGCTCGGTCAGCAGGGTGTGCAGGATCGGCACGGGATCGGCCAGCCCGGTGGTCTCGAGCGCCAGCCGCCGGAACGGCGGCACCGTGCCCAGGTCGCGGCGGGCCAGCAGCTCGCGCATGGCGACGCCGAGATCGTCGCGGATGCTGCAGCAGAGGCAGCCGCTCGGCAGCACGACGACGTTCTCGTCGATCTGCCGCACCAGGTGGTGGTCGAGCCCGACCTCGCCGAGCTCGTTGATCAGCACGGCGGTGTCGGCGAGCTCGGGGAAGCCCAGCAGGTGGCGCAGCAGCGTCGTCTTGCCGCTGCCGAGGAAACCGGTGATCACCGTCACCGGGATCGGCGCCGCCTCGGGCGCGGCGGTCATCGGCCGGCCTCGTCGAGCGCCGCCAGCAGCGCCGGGTCGAGCGGGTCGAGCGGCCGGCCGCGCAGCCGCTCGGCCTCCAGCCAGAGGCCGCCGAGATTGCCGGCCTCGGCCGCCGGCCGCCCGGCCGGGCCGACGAGATAGCCGCGGCCGCTGAGCTGCGCCGCCAGGCCGTAATGCCGGAGCAGCCGGTCGAGCAGCCGGATGCGCAGCCGCCGCTCCTGCCGCCGGGCGGGGTCGTCGCGGCCCTTCTCGGCCCAGTGACGACCCACCCCGAGCGCGCCGCACAGCATGCACATCGCGGCTGCCCTGCCCTCGCCTACTCGGAGGCCGCGGCCACCGGGATGTCCGGGATGCGGCCGTCCTTGATCGGCATGACGTGGACGCGCGGCTTGTAGGTGCCGTCGTCGATCAGCTTGCGGACGTGCAGCGCGATCTCCTCCAGCGTGGCGAACCAGACGCCGCCCTTGGCCTGCATCTCCTCGATCATGGCGCGGATCGCGTCCATGCGCGAGACGCGGCCGGAGACGAACGGATGGAAGACGCACTGCCAGAAGGTCTTGTACTTCCACGCCGCCTCGAACTCCGACATGAAGACCTCCTTGGCGCGGTGCGGCGCCGAGATCGGCATCATGTAGTCGAGGTCGCCGCTGTGCTGGTAGTGCGGCCAGTCGTCGAGCGGCCACTTGACCGGGATCTCGATCAGCTCGCGGCCGGCCTTGTCGCGGATGACGTAGGGCACGTCGTCGCCGAGCAGCGAGCTGTCGTAGAGGAAGCCCTGCTCGGTCAGGATCGCGGTGGTGTGCTTGGAGAAGGCGCCCCAGGGCGCCCGGTAGCCGCGCGGCCGCTGGCCGGTGACCTTGACGATGACGTCGGTCGAGCGCTGGGTCCAGTAGGTCTCGCGCTCGCGGGTGAACTGGTTGGGCAGCTCGTGCATGTAGCCGTGGTGGGCGATCTCGTGGCCGCCCTGCATCATGCGCTCCACCGACTTCGGGTGCTCCTCGATGCACCAGGCCGGGACGAAGAAGGTGAGCTTGAGCTCGTAGGCCTCGAACATCCGGCAGATGCGCGGCACCGCCACCTCGGGCCCGAAGCGCAGGTCGGTCATCGTCGCGACGCGGGTGTCGGCATCGTCGGGATGGGCGAGATGCAGGATGCTGTCGGCGTCCATGTCCCAGGTGAAGGCCACCGCGCAGTTGGCGCCGTTGGGCCAGGGAACCGGGTTCTCCACCATGATGAATTTGCCGCGGGCCATTTGCTTCCTCCTCCTGCTGCGGTGACGTCTCGGCTTCGGCTGCGCCCTCAGCCGCGATAGCGCGTGGCGCGCATGGCGATCAGGCTGGCGCCGATGGTGATGGTGATCAGGATCAGCGAGGCGACGTTGATCTGCGGGTTCACGCCCTTGCGCATCAGCCCCCAGAGATAGACCGGCAGCGTGCTGCCGCCGCCGATGGTGAAGAAGGTCAGGATGAAGTCGTCGAGCGACAGCGCCATCGCCACCAGCGCGGCGCCGACGATGGTCGGGCGCACGATCGGCAGGGTCACGGTCAGGAAGGCCCGGAACGGCGAGGCGCCGAGATCGCGCGCGCTGCGCACGATGGCGTTGTCGAAGCCGGCGAGCCGCGCATGGACGATCAGGATGACGAAGGGCTGGGTGAACACCAGGTGGCCGGCGATGACCGGCCCGAGGCCGAGCCGGATGCCGACGGTCGCGTACCAGTTCGACAGCGCGACGGCGAGGACCAGCGGCGGCAGCATGACCGGGATCGACAGCACCGAGATGGCGACGCCGGCGAGCCGCGGCCTCAGCCGGGTGAGCCCGATCGCGCCCATGGTGCCGACCACGGTCGTCACCACGCCGACCGTGCCGGTGACGATCAGGCTGTTCTGGAAGGCGGCCCAGAACTTGTCGTTGTTGAGGACCTTGTCGAACCAGTCGAGGGTGAGGCCGGTGATCGGGAAGCTCAGCAGGTCGCGGTCGCTGAAGGCGAACAGCACCAGCAGCACCAGCGGCGACAGCATGAAGACGGCGATCAGCCCGGCGCCGGCGCGCCACAGCACGGTGCGCAGGTCGGTCATCGCGGCCGCAGGCTCCAGCGCAGCAGCAGCGCCATCGCCGCCACCACGAGCACGCAGAGGCCGATCACCGTGAAGGCCATGGCCGCGCCGAGCGGCTGGTTGAAGCGGCTGCCGTACTGGTACTCGATGAAGGTGCCGATCATCGAGGTGTAGGGGCCGCCGACGATCTTGGGCGTCACCCAGTCGCCGGCGGCGAACAGGAAGGTCAGCGCGAAGGCGATCAGGATGCCGCCGTTGCACTGCGGCAGCACGACGTCCCACAGCACCCGCAGCGGGCCGGCCCCGAGGTCGCGCGCGCCCCTGAGCGGCGCGTCGTCGATCGAGCGCAGCGCGCCGTAGATCGGCAGGATGGCGAGCGGCAGCATGTAGTGCGTCAGCGTGATCACCACGGCCACCGGGCTGTAGAGGAAGAGGCCGATCGGCTGGTCGATCAGGCCGAGCGCCAGCAGGGCGGAGTTGAGCAGCCCGATCTTGCCGAGGATCGTCTTCCAGACATAGACCTTGGAGAGATAGCCGCCGAACAGCGTGAAGAGCGCGGCGAACAGCAGCGGCAGCCCGAAGCGCCCCGCCTTGAAGCGGATCACGTAGGCGTAGCAGAAGGCCAGCAGGGTGGTGACGACGCCGATCGCGAAGGCGATGCCGAAGGTGAAGGCCAGCGGGCGCGAATAGTCGGCGAAGGTCTCGACGTAGTTGTCGAGGACCAGGGTCGGGACCATGTCGGTCCCGTCCTTGGTCCAGAAGCTGACGACTAAGAAATAGAGGACCGGCCCCGCGAAGATCAGCAGGAAGATCGCCAGCGACGGCGCCATCAGCGGCAGGCCGCCGCGCAGCGCCCTCACGGCTCCTCCGGCAGCAGGATCTGCGCCGCGGGACTCCAGCCGACATCGACCTCGCCGCCGATCGCGAGGTCGCCGCGGCTCGCCGCGTCGGGCCGCTGCACCGTCACCCAGGCGGCGCCGACCGAGACCTTGTAGAGGATGTTGGCGCCGAGGAAGACGACGTCCTCGATGCAGCCGGCGAGCCGGACCGCCGAGCCCTCCGGAAGATTCCGCCGCGGGCGGCGATCGCCATGGCCTGCGGCCGCACCACCGCGGCAACCCTGCCGTCCGGACCCGGCGCGGCGAAGGCGGCGCCGATCTCGAGCCGGACCTCGCCGCCCCGCCGCTCGCCGCGGAAGATGTTGGCCTCGCCGACGAAGGTCGAGACGAACAGGGTCTTCGGCCGGGCATAGATCTCCTCGGCCGACCCGTCCTGGATCAGGCGGCCGGCCTGCATCACCGCGATGCGGTTGGCCAGCCGCATCGCCTCCTCCTGGTCGTGGGTGACGAAGACGAAGGTGCCGCCGATCGAGTGGTGGATGCGGCGCAGCTCCTCCTGCATCGCCTTGCGCAGCTGCAGGTCGAGCGCCGCCAGCGGCTCGTCGAGCAGCAGCACCTTGGGCCGCATGACGAGCGCCCGCGACAGCGCCACGCGCTGCGCCTGGCCGCCGGAGAGATGCTGGACCGAGCGGTCCTCCAGCCCCTCGAGATGGACGAGGTCGACCATCTCCTTGACGCGGCGGCGGATCTCGTCCGGCGCCACCTTGGCGATGCGCAGGCCGTAGGCGATGTTCTGGCGCACCGTCATGTGCGGGAACAGGCCGTAGCTCTGGAACACCATGTTGGTCGGCCGGCGCTCCGGCCCGAGCCGCGTCACGTCGGCGCCGGCGATCTCGATGCGGCCGGCATCGGGCGCGATGAAGCCGGCGATCATGTTGAGCAGCGTGGTCTTGCCGCAGCCGGACGGGCCGACGATGGCCAGGAAGTCGCCGGTGCGGATCTCGAGGTCGAGCGGCCGCACCGCCACCACGCCGCCATAGGACTTGGCGACCCCCTGCAGGCGCACCAGGGGAGGAGCGGCCGGTTGCGTCACTGGGATTCCCTGATCGCGAGGGGCCGCGAAGCCGGCTGGGTCAGCATGGCATCGCGGCCCCCGGTCGGTCGGCGGGTCCGCCCGCGGAGGACGGGGATCAGGCCTTGAGGAACTGCTCCCAGCCCTTCAGCAGCTCGTCGTAGCTGAGATACTGCGTGCCCTTCTCCAGCGGGAACATCTTGGTCGCCCCGCCCGTCTTCTCGAAGAAGGCCTTGACGTCGTCATAGGGGTAGAGGCCCCGGGCCTTGGGGCTCAGCTTCGCCGCGGCATCCATGTTGGTGACCGCCGCGGCGTTCTTCTCCGCGTTCTGCACCTGGGCCTCGACCGACAGGACCTGGTTCAGGATCTGGTGGTCGATGTCGATGTGCGGCGCGTCGGCGAAGATCGCGTAGGTGTCGACGAAGTTGGTGGTGCCCTCCTTCGGGTAGCTCCACTTGATCGGCGGCGAGTGCTCGCCGGTCCAGGTGCTGACCGGCTCCCAGCCCTGCGCGATCACCACCTCGCCGCTGCCCAGCAGCTGCGCGAGGTCGCCGTAGCTGGCGCAGATGGTCAGCGCCTGCTCCTTCTTGAACTTGATCATCAGCTCGACGGTCTTGTCCCGCATCTCCGGCGTGCAGAACCAGGGCGTCATCGTCTTGTTCGCCATGCGGCTGAAGATCATCATGACGCCGATCGAGTCCTCGACCACGGCGGCCTTCTTCTTGTAGGCGGGATTGAACAGCTCCCACCAGGAGGTCGGCGCCTCCTTGACGACGTCGGCGTTGTACATCAGCGGCAGCGAGCCCCAGGTCAGGGGCACCGCGTACATCTTGCCGTCGACATGCAGGTTCTCGCTGTCGCGGAACTGCGGGAACACCCGCTCCAGGTTCGGGATCTTGGCGGTGTCGAGCGGCGCCAGCAGGCCGGCCTTGGCGGTGAAGGGGACGTAGAAATCTACGGGGGTGCCGACGTCGAGATTGCCGCGGCTGCCGCCCTTCATGGCGGTCATCCACTGCTCCTGCGACTCCATGTAGGTGGTCTGCAGCACCAGCCCGTTCTTCTTCAGGAAGTCGCCGGCGCCGATGGCGTCGTCATAGCCCTGCCAGCCCATATAGGCGATGTCGGTGGCGGCGGCCGCACCCCTGGCGCGATAGCCGAGGCCGAGGCCGAGCCCGGCGGCGGCCGCCGTCAGGCCGAAGCGGCGGCGCGACATCGGCTCGAAGCTCCGGATGCGCACGATGCCCGAGGCGGACCCCGGCGCCTGCGTCTTGTCGTTCTTCTCCATGGTGGCCCCCTGCCTTGCTTGGTTGATACGCCTGCTCACGCCTGCCGGCTGGGGTTGATCCCCGCATACCGGCGGATGAACTCGCATGGCTCGCCGCGTTCCCAGTAATTGTACACGTGCTCGCGGATCACCGAGGGCGGCGTCGCGTTGTTGTGCTCGAACATCGCGACCCGCGTGGCGTGGCCGCTGCAGCAGATGTCCCAGACGAGGTTGAAGAACCGGTTCTTCTCCCGCGCGGTGACCCCGACGCCCGGCATCCACTCCTCGAGAACCTTGCCCAGCTCGGGCTGCTCCCAGACGGCCTTCGGCCAGCGGCTGATGATGCCCTGGCCGCTGAGGTCCCGCAAGATGTGCAGCATGCGGGGGTAGTTCTCGGTCGAGAACAGCCGGCCCGGGATCAGGTAGCGATTCGACGGGATCAGCACGCCGTTGCGGTGATAGGCCTCCGCCTCCGACGCGACCACGGCGGCGCGCAGCATCGCGGCGTACTCGATGATCTCGGCCACGGCGTTGCGCACCGACTGCACGTTGGCGGTGCCGAGGATGTCGACGATGGTCTGGGCGACCGCGGCGAAGATCTCGCCGCGATAGGCCAGCCGCGACAGGATGTGCCAGAAGGCGAGCACGCTGAACTCGCTGTAGAGGGCGAGCAGCACCTTGTTGTTGAAGCCGAACACGTACTCGTTGGGCACGAAGACGTGGTCGAACATCAGCAGGTTGTCGATCTCCTCGCCGTGCGAGTCGAGCGGGTGGTCCTCGGGATCGCAGGCCGGGTCGACGGTCGGCTCGCGCAGCAGCAGCGTCAGGCCCTTGGCGTTCATCGGCACGGCGCAGAAGATCGCGTCGACGTCGTCGAGGTCCGGCGTGAAGGCCGTGGCGCAGGTGCTGAAGTGGGCGATGGCGCCGATGCTGGCGCAGGACTTGGCGCCGCACAGCACGAGGCCGTCGGGACGGCGCTCCACGACATGCAGCCGGGCCGGGCGCTGCGAGCGGGGAACCCGGCGGTCGGACTGCACGTCGATGCCGACATCGGCGCTGATCACGTTGTGCGCGCTGCTCATGGCGACGAAGTCGCGGACGTTCTGGGCGAAGGCCTTGTTGTCCGCCTCGATCTTGTCGGCGATGGACAGGAAGCCCATGGCCCAGGTCGAGCCGTAGTCCGGCGGCCGGCCGAACACGCCCAGCGTCTTGCGGGTGCTGAGCCGCAGCGTCTCGCGGCGGCGGCGCAGATGCTCGATGGTGGTCGGCACCTGCCAGCCGGTGGCGTAGCGCTTGCCGTCCTTCTCGTCGATGTAGGTGGTGATGTCGCGGGTTGCCGGCTCGAACTGGGCGTCGAAGGTCTCGGCGATGAGGTCGACCGAGCGCTTGAGGTGCGGATGGGTCGGCACGTCCTCGATCAGCCGCCCCGTGCAGTCGATGATCCGGCGGCCGTCGCGCAGGCTGTCCTTGTACTGCTCGCCCGTCATCAGATGGGGTTCGGGGCCCCGCGCCAGCACTTCCTTCAGCTTCGCCAAGCCCCAGTCGCCCATCGTGCTGGCCCCTGCCATTGTTCCGTGCTAGTGAACGGATCCGTTCGGATTCCGTCGCCTTCCCCGGCCCTGGCTGCGTAACCCGTAGGGAAACCGCTCCGGAGCCACGGAAAAGTAAACCATATGGCCCTTCCGTCGTGCAATCGGATTCTCCCCGAGCGGCCCCGCCAGCCCGCGGCAGCGTCGCCGTGACGAAGCGCGAGGCCAAGCGCGGGCCCCGCCCCTCGTCCCCGCCGGCGATCGCGGCGCCGAACATCGGCATCGGGCGCGGCGTGACGGTCGGGCCGCTCGAGGATCTCGACGCGCTGGACCGGCAGATCGTGACGATGCTGCAGTTCGACGGGCGGCGCTCCTACGCCTCGATCGGCCGCAAGCTCGGCATTTCCGAAGGCACGGTGCGGGCCCGCGTCAATCAGCTGACGGCCGAGAGGTTCCTGCGCTTCATCGCAGTGATCGATCCGATCCGCTTCGGCAACATGTCCTGGGGTATGCTGGGCATCACCGTCACCCCCGGCACCAGCCCGCACGAGCTGGCGCTGCATTTCTCGGCCCGCCCCGAGGTGACCTACGTGATCGCCGTGGCGGCGCGCTACGACCTGCTGGTCGAGGTGCAGTTCCAGAAGGTGAGCGAGCTGCACGATTTCGTCGAGGCGCAGTGCCACGCCACCGGCAAGGTCGCCTCGGTCGAGACGATGGTGGGCCTGAAGCTCTACAAATGGATGTCGCCCGTGCCGGGCGACGAGCCCGGCGACTGACGACGGACCGAGCCCGGGCCGCATCGGCGACGACAAGGGACGGGAGGAGACACAAGCGATGAAGACGGAGCGGATCGCACCGCGCGGCCATGTCGGCGGCGCCTCCAGCACGGCCACCCAGGCGGTGCGGGCCGGCAATCTCATTTTCGTCGGCGGCCAGATGTCGCTCGACGAGCGCGGCCGGGTGGTCGGCGCCGACATCGCCAGCCAGGCGGAGCGCGCCTTCGACGCCGTGAAGCGGGTGCTCGCGGAAGCCGGCGCGACGATGGCCGACGTGGTCAAGCACAACGTCTACATCGACTATGACGGCGACGATGCGGCGCTCGGCCGCTTCATGGCGCAGCTCGACCAGGTCCGGCTGTCGCACTTCCGCGATCCCGGCCCGACGACCACCGAGACCCGGGCCGGGCTCGACCGCGAGGGCGCGCTGATCCAGGTCGAGGCGGTGGCGGCGATCGGCGTGCCCAAGCAGCGCATCATGCCGCCCGGCCACTGGGGCTGGGCCGGCGGGCTGCCCTTCTCGCATGGCTGGAAGGTCGGCGACGTGGTGTTCGTCGGCGGCCAGCGCTCGCTCGACCCGCAGGGCCGGCTGCTCGGGGTCGGCGACATCGCGGCGCAGACCGCCAACGCCTTCGGCGCCGTCGAGCGCGTGCTCGAGGCGGCCGGCGGCGATCGCAACAACCTGATGCGCCAGAACACCTACTACCGCTTCCTCGGCGAGGGGCACGACGTCACCGACTACTGGGAGAAGATGACGCGGGTGCGCATGCAGCACTGGTCGCGGCCGACGCCCTGCGGCACCGGCGTGCGCGTCAAGGGCTTCCCCTGGAACGAGGAGCTGATCCAGACCGAGGGCATCGGCGTGCTCGGCCGCGACAAGCAGCGGCTGATGCCCGCCAACCACTGGGACTGGAGCATCCGCAACAACGATTTCACCCAGGGCTGGCGCAACGGCGAGCTGGTCTTCATCGGCGGCCAGATCTCGGCCGACGACAAGGCCCGGGCGGTCGGCGGCGACCTCGCCGCCCAGACGCGCAACGTCTACCGCTTCATCCACAACACGCTGCGCGAGGCGGGCTGCGACGAGCGCGACGTGGTCAAGCTGAACAGCTACTATTACGTGGACGGCGACAGCGCCCGCGTGGCGGAGGCGGCAGCGACCATGGGCAGCATCCAGAAGGAGTTCTATCCCGACCCCGGGCCGGCCGCGACGCAGGTGCGGGTGACCGGCTTCGCCTTCGAGGAGCTGCTGGTCGAGATCGAGGCGATCGCGGTGATGCGCGGCTGAGCTGCCGATGACGCCGCCGCCGATGCTGCTGGAAGGCGCCCTGCTGGTCGACGGGACCGGCCGGCCGGCCCTGCCCGACGCGATGCTGCTGGTCGAGGGCGGCCGGATCGCCTATGCCGGGCCGCGCACCGGCCGCTTCGACGGCATGCCGGTCGCCCGGCGCCGGCTGTCCGGCAAGACGGTCGTCCCCGGCCTGATCGAGGCGCACACCCACGCCGCCTTCGATGCCGACATGCGCGCCTATGTCAGGAACGGCGTGACGACGATCCGCTTCGCCGGGCTCGACCAGGCGGTCGTTGAGCGGCTGCGCCGGCGGGTCGAGGCGGGCGAGATCGCCGGTCCGCGGATCCTCTCCTGCGGCCCGATGATCGACCAGCCGCCGGTCGCCTATCCCGAATGGAGCGTGCCGGTCGACACGCCCGAGGCGGCGGCGGCGACGGCGGAGCGCCTGATCCTCGAGCACGGGCTCGAATCGCTGATCGTCACCCAGCGCGTCACCGCGCCGGTGATGCGGGCGGTGATCGAGGCGGCGCACCGCCACGGCCGGCCGGTGCTCGGCCAGATCTGGGCGGTCGACGGGCGCGAGGCGGCCGGGCTCGGCATCGACGAGCTGCATTCCAGCTCGCGCGTCTGCGCCAGCCGCGCCTGGCCCGCCGAGCGGCTGCTCAGCTATGGCAGCATCCCGGAGCGGCTGGCGATGACCTCCCGGCTGTGGGCGACGATCGACTGGCCGGCGACCGAGGCGATCATGGCCGCGATGGTCGAGCGCAAGGTCGCCTATTGCGGCATGCAGGTGATGAACCAGTACGCGGCCGGCGAGGGCGTGGCCGAGCTGCAGGCCGATCCGGACTTCACCGCGCTCTTCAGCGCGGCCGACCGCCAGGCCTTCGTCGACTTCGCGCGGCGGCTGACCGGCGGCTGGTCGCGCGACGACCTGGAGAGCGCCAGGGCGGCCAACGAGGCGCGCCTGGAATGGATGCGGCGCTACCGCGCGATGGGCGGCACCCTGCTGCCCGGCACCGACATGCAGTTCGGCGGCATCATGCTGCATCGCGAGCTGGCCAACCTCGCCGCCATCGGCATGCCGGCCCTCGAGGTCATCGCCGCGGCGACCGGCGGCAATGCCCGCGCGCTCGGGCTCGCCGACCGCCTGGGCACCCTGCGCGAGGGGCTGCGCGCCGACCTGGTGGTGGTCGACGGCGACCCGCTGCAGGATCTGGGCGCGCTGCGCAAGGTCGAGCTCGTGCTCAAGGACGGCAATGCGGTCTGGGAGCGGGAGGCGGCCGCGCGCTGAGCGGGCTCGGCGGACCCTCGGAAATCCGGCCGGCTTGCCAACCCGGCGCTGAAATCCTACTAATTCGCTCCTATATCCAGGGGGCCACCCCTGCAGCAGGTTCCGATGCTCGATCCGTTCGGCCGCTCGATCACCTATCTGCGCGTCTCGGTCACCGACCGCTGCGACTTCCGCTGCGTCTACTGCATGGCCGAGGACATGACGTTCCTGCCCAAGGCCGAGCTGCTGACCCTGGAGGAGCTCGACCGGCTGTGCAGCGCCTTCGTCCGGCTGGGCGTGCGCAAGCTGCGCCTGACCGGCGGCGAGCCGCTGGTCCGCAAGAACGTGATGAGCCTGCTCCGCGCGCTGTCCCGCCACCGGCAGAGCGGCGCGCTCGACGAGCTGACGCTCACCACCAACGGCAGCCAGCTCGCCCGCTACGCTGCCGAGCTCAAGGCCTGCGGCGTCGAGCGGGTCAACGTCTCGATCGACACGCTCGACCCCGAGCGCTTCGCGGCGATCACCCGCTGGGGCCGGCTCGACCAGGTGCTGGGCGGCGTCGAGGCCGCCGCCGCGGCCGGGCTCAAGGTCAAGGTCAACGCGGTGGCGCTGAAAGGCGTCAACGAGGACGAGCTCGACCGGATGGTCGGCTGGTGCGGCGAGCGCGGCTTCGACCTGACCTTCATCGAGGTCATGCCGATGGGCGACATCGGCGGCGAGAACCGGCTCGACCAGTACCTGCCGCTCTCCGTCGTGCGCGCCCGGCTGGCGCAGAGCTGGACGCTGGAAGACACCGACTACCGCACCGGCGGCCCGGCCCGGTATGTCCGGGTGCGCGAGACCGGCGGCCGGCTCGGATTCATCACCCCGCTGACCCATAATTTCTGCGAGAGCTGCAACCGGGTGCGGGTGACCTGCACCGGCACCCTCTATATGTGCCTGGGACAGGAGGACGCCGCCGACCTGCGCGCGCCCTTGCGCGCCAGCGAGAGCGACGATGCGCTGGAGGCGGCCATCCGCGCCGCCATCGCCCGCAAGCCCAAGGGCCACGACTTCATCATCGACCGCCGCCAGAGCGGCCCCGCCGTCCCCCGCCATATGAGCGTCACCGGCGGCTGAGCCGGCGCTCAGGGCCGGACCACGCGGCTGGGGGCCAACGCGGCAGGAACAGCGCGGCTGCCAGCACGCAATCGAGCGCCGCCACTGCGAGCAGCGCGGCCAACGTGCCGCCGGCGCCGAGCCGGTCCATGGCGACGGCGCCGAGCAGCGGCGAAGCCGCCTGGGCGATCAGGCTCGGCATGGCGATGCGGCCCATGATGGCGGGGTAGCGCGCCTCGCCGAACAGCGCCAGCGAGGATGCCGAGCGGGCGTAAGCCCGCCCGGCGACGCCTGGCAGCTGGCTACTCGACCTTCACCTGAAGGGCGAACTTGTCGCCGTCGCTGACGGTGACCTGGGTGAAGCCCAGCAGCTTGCAGAGATCGAAGAAGGTCGCCTGGTCGGCGATCGTGTTGTCGCGGAAGAACGGCGTCAGGCGCGACAGCGCCGTCAGGTTGGCGAGCAGTGCGCGGGCGCGGTAGGCAGTGTTGATCTCGCCCTCCTCGAAGGCGACGATGATCAGCTCGTCGGCCTCGTCGCCCTTGGCGAAGATCGCGAAGCTCGGCTCGTACTTGCCGGCCATCAGCTGCTGGGTCACGCCGGTGACGAAGGCGATCCGCCGTGTCCGGTTGGCCTCGGCCAGGGTCTGCACCCGCGCCTGGTAGGTCTCGGTCGAGGTCGGCGTCGGATAATAGTAGCCGGCATGGTGCGCCTCGTCGGCGCGCGGCTGGCCGGCCGCCAGCAGGATGGTCGCCGCCAGCGCGGCCGCGGTCAGCCCGGTCAATCTCATCGACGTCTCCCCCTGGAAGGATTGCAGCGGGCCAGGAGAGTGGCGGCTCGGCCCCGCCTTGGCAAGGCAAGAGCGGCATCGCCGCGGCCGGCGCCGCCGCTATACTCCGGGCCGGTGCGCCAGCAAGGGAACTGCCCGTGACCGGCCAGAGCTTCGCCTTCGTCGCCGCCGACACCGAGGATGCCCGCCTGGCGCTCGCCAAGCTGTCGCGCCGCTACCGCACGGTGACGCCGGAGGAGGCCGACATCATCGTGGCGCTGGGCGGCGACGGCTTCATGCTGGAGACGCTGCACCGCTCGCTCGAGCGCGGCGTGCCGATCTACGGCATGAACTGCGGCACCGTCGGGTTCCTGCTCAACGCCTATGGCGAGGACGACCTGCCGCGGCGGCTGGCCGCCGCGGTGCCGATCCGGCTGCACCCGCTCAGGATGCGCGCGCGCACCATGGACGGCAGCGAGGTCGCGGCCCTCGCCCTCAACGAGGTGTCGCTGCTGCGCGAGAGCCGGCAGGCCGCCAAGATCGCCATCCGCATCGACGGCGTGGTGCGGCTGCCCGAGCTGATCTGCGACGGCATCCTGGTGGCCACGCCGGCGGGCAGCACCGCCTACAACCTGTCGGCGCACGGACCGATCCTGCCGCTCGGCACCGGCGTCCTGGCCCTCACCCCGATCAGCGCCTTCCGGCCGCGGCGGTGGCGCGGCGCCGTCCTGCCGCACACCGCCGAGGTCACCTTCACCATCAAGGAATCCGACAAGCGGCCGGTCAGCGCCGTGGCCGACTACACCGAGGCGCGCGACGTCGTCGAGGTCAGCGTGCGCGAGGATCGCGGCGTCACGCTGACCCTGCTGTTCGACCCCGAGCACAATCTCGAGGAGCGCATCCTCCTCGAGCAGTTCATGCCGTGAGCGGCGCCGCTCAGCCGTCGTTCACCACCTGCCAGCTGCCGTCCGGCTGGCGGCAGGCGGTGCCGTAGGCCTGCTGCGGCTCGCCGCCGACAAAGATGGTCTGCTGGTATTCCCGGCAGTAGCGGCCGTAATTGTCCTCGTAGGTGCGCTCCGGCGTGACGGTGCCATAGTTGCCGCTGTCGGGATTGCGCCATTCCGACGGCTCGCCGCTGCGGTTGTACTCCAGCGCCTGCTGCGAGGTGCTTTCGGCATAGTTGCGGTCGGCGCGGTCGAGCGAGCGGCCGATCTGGTTGCCGATCAGGCCGCCGATCAGTACGCCCGCGCCGGTGGCCGCCGCCTTGGCCGGGCCGCCATGGCCGATGAACGAGCCGAGCAGGCCGCCGACGCCGGCACCCGCGACGGTGCCGACCGTCTCCTTCGGGCCGTACTCGGCGCAGCCGGCGAGCGCGAGCGACAGCAGGCCCGCGGCGGTGAATCGGGCGATGTTGTTCATGCTTGACCCATGCGAGGACGATGTTCCTGTGCGATCGCGGCGCGCGCGCCGGACCTTCAACCCGACCCGCGGCCGACCGCGATGCAGGACGACCCTATCGCCGCTCCGGTGAACTCTCGCCGCGAGCGCGGTTCAGGCCGGGTTCAGCCGGCCGCCACCGCGCGCGGCAGCACCAGCCGCGCGGCGACGCCGCCCTCGGCCGATTCCTGCAGCGCCACCGAGCCGCCATAGAGCTCGGCGATGTCGCGCACGATGGCGAGGCCGTGGCCGCTGCCCGGCACCCCCTCGTCCAGGCGCTTGCCGCGGCGGAACAGCGCGGCCCGCTGCTCCGGGCTGAGGCCCGGCCCGTCATCCTCGATCACCACCTCGACCCGGTCGGCGGCGGCCGCCGCGCTCACCCGCACCTGCGAGCGGCCCCACTTGCAGGCATTGTCGAGCAGGTTGCCGAGCATCTCCTCGAGATCCTGCCGCTCGCCGCGGAAGGCGAGGCCCGGCTCGCAGCGGCACTCCATGGCGATGCCGCGCTCGGCGTGGATGCGCAGCAGGGTGCGGCGCAGATCCTCGAGCACCGGCACCAGCTCGGTGCGCGCGCCGAGCACGCCGGCGGTGGCGGCCGTGCGGGCGCGCGACAGGTAGTGCTCGACCTGGCCGCGCATCGCCGCCGCCTGCCGCCGCACCGTCTCGGCCAGCGGGCTGCTGTCGCCCGCCGCCTCGTTGACCAGCACGGCGAGCGGCGTCTTCAGCGCATGGGCGAGGTTGCTGACATGGGTGCGGGCGCGGTCGACCACCACGGCGTTGTGCTCGAGCAGGTTGTTGAGCTCGCGCGCCAGCGGCTCGATCTCGCGCGGGAAGGCGCCGTCGAGCCGCGCCGCCCGGCCGGTGCGGATCGCCACCAGCCCGGCGCTGATCCGGCGCAGCGGCTGCAGCCCGAAGCGCACCTGGAGCAGCAGCGCCACGACCAGCCCGACGCCGAGCGCGCCGAGCGCCCAGGCGAGCGTCGCATCGAACTGCCGCACCTCGCGCTCGACGTCGCCGAGCGCGCCGGCGACGGCGAAGCGGTAGCGGTTGCGCGAGCCGGGGAAGGTGATATTGCGGGCGGCGACGCGCAGCGGCTCGCCGTTGGGACCGGTGGCGGCGAAGCGCTCGACCTCGCCGGGCGCCGGCTCGGGCCCGACCGGCAGCCCCTGGTCCCACAGCGAGCGCGAGCGCAGCGGCGCCATGTCCGGGCCGGCCACCTGCCAGTACCAGCCGGAATAGATCTGGTCGAAGCGCGGCTCGCCGAGCGGCTGCTGCACGTTCATCTGGCCGTCGCGGTCGAGGTCGGCGACGGCCACCAGGCTCTCCAGCAGCACGCCGAGCCGGGCGTCGAAGCTGCTTTCGACCGAGGCGCGGAACAGCGTCGAGAGCACCAGCCCGGCGACCACCAGCGCCAGCGCGATCCACAGCCCGGCGGCGAGGCTGAGGCGGACCGCCAGCGAGGTCGGGCCGCCACGCCGCCACGTCCCCGCCGGCGCGGGCGTCCTATCGCTCATCGGCCTCGGGAATGCGGTAGCCGAGCCCGCGCACGGTCTCGATGAGATCGTCCCCCAGCTTGCGCCGCAGCCGGCCGACGAAGACCTCGATGGTGTTCGATTCGCGGTCGAAATCCTGCTCGTAGATGTGCTCGATCAGCTCCAGGCGGGAGACGATCTTGCCGCGATGGTGCATCAGGTAGGAGAGCAGCCGGTACTCCTGGGCGGTGAGCTTCACCGGCGTGCCGTCGCGGGTGACGCGGCCGCTGCGGGTGTCGACCCGGACCGGGCCGGCCTCCAGCTCGGCCGAGGCGTGCCCGGCGGCGCGCCGGATCAGCGCGCGGATCCGCGCCAGCACCTCCTCCATGCGGAAGGGCTTGGCGACGTAGTCGTCGGCCCCGGCGTCGAAGCCGGCGACCTTCTCGCTCCAGCGGTCGCGCGCGGTCAGCACCAGCACCGGCATGGTCCGCCCGTCCCGCCGCCAGCGGTCGAGCACCGACAGGCCGTCGATCACCGGCAGGCCGAGATCGAGGATCACCGCGTCGTAGGGCTCGGTGTCCCCGAGGAAATGGCCCTCCTCGCCGTCATTGGCGACGTCCACCGCGTAGCCCGCCTCCTGCAGCGCCTTGCCGAGCTGCCGGGCGAGATCGGCGTCGTCCTCAACCACCAGGATCCGCATCATCCTCTCCGCTTGGCCCGGCGCCTCAGTGGCGCGGGGCGAACACCTGCAGCACCTCGCCGGTGCGCGCGTCGGCCACCACGCCGACGATGTTGCCGTCGCGATCGAGCAGCTTCAGCCGATAGATCCAGCCGTGCTTGTTCTTCTCCAGCCAGGCATTGAGCACGCGTCCTTCGACCTGACGGTTGACCGAGGACAGGATCGCCCCGAGCGGCAGGATCTCGCCCGCCTGGAGCGCCTCGCGCGCCCGCTGCTGGTCGCTCGCCGCCCCCGCCGGGCTGCCGAGCAGCGGCAGCAGCGCCATCGCGAGGAGGAGGGATCGCTTGGCCATCACGCTGTGTTGTACGGGCGAGCGTCCGCCGAATGAAGGGGCTCCACCGGCCGGAAGGTCCCGGCCGCCTCTCTTTCGCCGGAACCCGGATCTAGGGCAAGCGGCCTGAACCTGCCCTGAACGGCCCCGGAACGGGCGGTTCAGGGGCGGAGGAGAGACTCGCTGCCCGGTATAAGGAGGTAAGGACCATGCGAAAGACCCTCTTGATCGCCGCCGCCGGCCTGGTTGCCAGCCTGGGGGCGGCCGCTCCTGCCCTGGCCGACCACGACAACTGCTACAATTGCGGACAGGACTATTACGGGCCGGGCGCGAACCGCCAGGATCAGCGCTGGGACCAGGATCGTGACCGCAATCGCGGCGACTGGCGCCGCCGCCTGATGCCGGCCGGCATGGTGGCCGACCAGCTGCGCCAGCAGCGCTTCCGCCACATCGACTTCGCCGGCCGCGACGGCGACATCTACCGCTACACCGCCGTCGACCCGCGCGGCCGCGAGGTCCGGCTCGCGGTCGACGCCCACAACGGCCGGATCGTCAACATGTGGCGCCGCTAGCCGGCGCGCCGGTGCCCCGAGGCGTCGCGCCTCGGGGCACCCATTCTTCGCTTGCCGGGCCGCCGCCCGGGAACGTTCCGGCCCGTCCGCCGTTCAGCTTGACGATGGCCCGTCCGCTGCGATGGTCGGGCGGCTGGCAGCGGCGGGATCCATGACAGATATCGCGAAGGCGTCCGGGCCGGTGCTCGAGCAGCCCGGCTCCGCCGCGCTTGCTCCGCCGGTGGCCCGGCCAGGCGGCGGCTGGCCGCCGCTGCTGGTCGTGGTGGTGGCGACCGCGGGGCTCTATTTCGGGCGCGAGGTCTTCGTGCCGCTGGCGCTGGCCGTGCTGCTCAGCTTCGCGCTGGCGCCGGCCACGGTGCTGGTGCGGCGCGGGACCGGCCGGGTGACCTCGGTGATCATCGTGGTCGCGCTCGCCTTCCTGGTGATCCTCGGCATCGGCGCCTTCGTTGCCCGCGAGGCGGTCAGCCTGGCGGGCAAGCTGCCTCTCTACCAGTGGAACATCGCGCACAAGATCCATGTGCTGCAGGATGCCGCGCCGGGATCGGGCGTGGTCGGCCGCGCCTCGCAGATGCTGAAGAACCTGCAGGAGGAATTCAGCAAGCAGTCCAAGCCGGCCGCCACCGCGGCGGGCGGCACGACCCCGGGCGCCAGCGAAGGCACCGCCCAGGAGCAGCAGCCGATCCCGGTGCAGATCCGCGCCCCCGACCCGGCGCCGCTGCAGATGCTGGAGAGCTTCGTCGGCCCGCTGCTGGGACCGCTCGCCACCATGGGCATCGTCATCATCTTCGTGGTCTTCATCCTGCTGCAGCGCGAGGATCTGCGCGACCGGTTGATCCGCCTGGCCGGCCCGCGCGACCTGCATCGCACCACCGAGGCGATGAACGACGCCGGCTCGCGGGTCAGTCGCTACCTGCTGATGCAGCTGATGATCAACGCCACCTTCGGCGTGCAGATCGGCATCGGCCTGTTCCTGGTCGGCGTGCCCAACGCCGTGCTGTGGGCCCTGCTCGCCGCGATGTTGCGCTTCGTCCCCTATATCGGGGTGTGGATCGCCGCCGCGCCGGCGCTGGTGCTGGTGCTCGCCGTCGATCCGGGCTGGAGCATGCTGCTGTGGTGCGCCGCCCTCTTCGTCGTGGTCGAGCTGATCACCGGCAACGTCGTCGAGCCCTGGCTCTACGGCCACAGCACCGGGCTGACGCCGATCGCGGTGATCGTCGCGGCGGTGGTCTGGGCGTGGCTCTGGGGCCCCGTCGGGCTGCTGCTCTCGACCCCGCTGACCGTCTGCCTGGTGGTGCTCGGCCGCCACGTGCCGCAACTCGAGTTCCTCAACGTGCTGCTCGGCAGCGGCACGGTGCTGGCGCCCGAGGAGACCTTCTACCAGCGCCTGCTGGCGCACGACCCCGAGGAGGCCTCCGACCAGGCCGAGGAGTATCTGCGCGACAAGCCGCTGGTCCAGTTCTACGACAGCGTGGCGATCCCGGCGCTCGGCCTCGCCCAGGCCGATGCCGATCGCGGCGCGCTGGAGCCCGAGCGCCGCCGCCGCTTCGCCGAGGACGCGCTGGTGGTGATGGACAACATCGTCGACGATGCCCGTCCCGAGGATCCGGCCGGCACGGTGCTCGATCCCGCTGCCCTGCTGCGGCAGGGCGAGGTCGACGAGGCCGCCCTGCGCGCCGTGCGGGTGCTCTGCGTCGGCGGCCGCAGCGAGCTCGACGAGGCGGCGGCGGTGATGCTCGCCCAGCTGCTCTGGCTGCGCGGGCTCTCCGCGCAGGTGGTGCCGCTCGACCGGCTGACCCGCGGCCGGCCGGACCGCGACAAGTACGCCGCGGCGGAGCTGGTCTGCCTGTCCTATGTCGACGGGCTCGCCTTCACCAACGCGCGGCGCGCCTGCCGCAGCATCCGCCGCCGCCTGCCGGGGATCCGCGTGCTCGCCGGCTTCTGGCAGCTCACCGCCGAGGAGGCGGCGCGGCGCGACCCGCTGGCCGGCACCGGCGCCGACCTCGCTGCCCGCTCGCTCGCCGAGGCGGTCGAGCAGGTCGCGGGCGCGCTGACGCCCCCCGCCGCCGCCGTCGCCACCGCCAAGGCGCCGGTCCCGGCGGGGCCGGCGGACGCCGCGCCGCCGCCCGCCGCCGTCGTACCGACCCCGACGGCGGCGTAGCGCGCTACCGCCAGCGGCGGTGCAGCCAGAGCCACTGCTCCGGGCGCGCCCGCACCCAGCCCTCGAGCATTGCGGTGACGAGCGCGGTGGCGGCGTGGATGTCGGCGGCCTCGTCGTCGCTGCGCGGCAGCGCGATCGGCGGCGTGATGGTGACGCGGAAGCGGGCGCCGCCGAGCCGCTCCACCCAGGCGCCGCGCACCGGGCAGTCGAAGCGCCGCGCCAGCCGCGCCAGCGCCACCGGCACCTTGGCCGGCCGGCCGAAGAAGGGCACCTCGACGCCGCGGCTGAAATGCTGGTCGACCAGCAGCCCGAGATGGCCGCCGGCCTTGAGCAGCTCGACGGCGGCGACCGCGCCCTCCATCGTGTTGGGCAGCATCCGGCCCATGGCCGGGCCGCGCAGCCGCTGCACCAGCTCGGCGGCCGCCGGGTTGTTGGGCGCGCGGTAGATCACCGCCACGTCGAGGCCGTGCGCCTGGGCGCCGACCGCCAGCAGCTCCCAGTTGCCGAGATGGCCGGTGAAGATCAGCCCCGGCCGGTCGTCGAGCGCCATGGCGAAGAACTGCTCGGCGCCGACCAGCTCGATGCGCGGGCGGGGCGCCGGCGTCGCGGCGAACGGATCGTAGTCCCAGATCCGGCGGAGATGCGGGTACTCGGCGACGGTGCGGCCGAGATTGTCCCAGACGCCGCCCAGGATGGCGGCGATCTCCGCCGGCGACTTGTCGGGGAAGGCGGCCTCGAGGTTGCGCCGGCCGACGCGGCTGACCGGCGCCAGGCGGCCGATCAGCCGGCCGATCCCGCCGCCCAGGGCCGAGACGAGGTCGAGCGGAATCAGGCGCCCGAGCGCCAGCGCGGTGTGCATCAGCGCCGCCTCGATCCGGTAGCGCGCCCGCAGGGCCCGGCCGGTCGCCATCAGGCGGCCAGCGCCGCCGCGACCCGCGCCGGCGGCAGCTCGCGCAGGCAGCGATGGTGGCCGAGCGGGCAGTCGCGGGCGAAGCAGGGGCTGCAATCGAGCCCGAGCGTCAGGATGCGCGCCGCCGGGTTGAGCGGCGGCGTGCGGCGCGGGTCGCTCGAGCCGTAGAGCGCGACCTGCCGGCGGCCGAGCGCGGCGGCGACGTGCATCAGGCCGGAATCGTTGCTCACCACCGCGTCGGCCAGCCCGAGCAGCGCCACCGCCTCGGCCAGCGTGGTGCGCCCGGTGAGGTCGCGCACCCGCGCCGGCCGCCGCCGCGATGGCCGCGCCGGCGGCGCGCGTCGGCCGGCCCGCCGAGCAGCCAGACCGGCCGGCCCGCCGCCGCCAGCTGCCGCGCCAGCGCGGCGAAGTGCTCGGCCGGCCAGCGCTTCGAGGGCCCGTACTCGGCGCCGGGCGCCAGCACCACCGGGGCCGGCGCCGCGCCAGGCCGTGCGCCGCCAGCGCGGCGTCGGCCAGCCCGGCGGCGACCTGCAGCCGCGGCGCCGGGAGCTCGGGCAGCGCCGCGCCCTGCGGCAGCGCCAGCGCGGCGAAGCGCGCCTGCTCCGGCCGCTGCCGGCGGTCGGCGTCGGGCCGGGCGTCGGTCAGCAGCCCGAGCCGCGCCTCGCCGCCGAAGCCGACCCGCTCGGGGATGCCGGCCAGGAACGGGATCAGCGCCGCCTTGGCCGAGCGCGGCAGCACCAGCGCGCGCTGGTAGCGGCCGGCGGCCAGCCGCCGCGCCAGCCGCCAGCGCGCCGCCAGCGCCAGCCGGCCGTGCGGCGCGGCCAGCTCGAAGGCGGCATCGATCTCGGGCATGAAGTCGAGCAGCGGCCGCGTCGCCGGCGGCGCGACCACGGCGAGGTGCGCCGCCGGGTGCAGCGGCGGAGCAGCCGGATCAGGCTGTGGGCGATCACCATGTCGCCGATCCAGGCCGAGCCGATCAGCAGCAGGCGCGGCTCGCCGGCGCCGGCAGCGGCACCGGCCATCAGGCTCTTTCGGGCCATCAGGCTCTTTCGGGCGCGGCCCCGCCGCGCCATGCTGCACCGCTCGATCCCATCACCGGCTCCATCACCGGCGCATTCTATGGATTTCGCCTTCCTGCTGTTCCGGTATTTCCCGCATGGCGGGCTGCAGCGCGACGCGCTGGCCGTCGCCGGGCGGCTGGCGGCGGCGGGCGAGCGGGTGCGCTTCGTGGTCGGTTCCTGGGACGGGCCGCAGCCCGCTGGGATCGCGGTCGAGGCGATCGGCCGGCGCGGCTGGACCAATCACGGCGCCGACGCCGATTTCGCCCGGCGCGCCCTGCCGGCCGCGGCCGCCGGCGGCGGCGCGTTCGTCGTCGGCTTCAACCGCATGCCGGGGCTCGACGCCTATTATGGCGGCGACCCCTGCCTGGCCGCCCGGCTGGCGGCCCGCCCGGCCTGGCAGCGCCTGATGCCGCGCAACCGCCGGCGGCTGGCCTTCGAGCGCGCCGTGTTCGGGCCGGCATCGGCGACCCGCAGCCTGCTGCTGTCGCCCGGGCAGCAGCGCGACGTCGTCGGCCACTACGGCACCCCCGCCGACCGGCTGCTGCTGCTGCCGCCGGCATCGCCCGCGACCGGCGCCGGCCGCCGGACTGGGCGGCGCGGCGCGGCGCCGCGCGCGCCGCGCTCGGGCTGGCGGAGGGCGAGATGCTGCTGCTGGCGCTCGGCTCGAGCTACGCCACCAAGGGCGTCGACCGCACCGTGGCGGCGCTGGCCGCGCGCACCGCCGGCGCGCCGCGGCGGCGTCCGTCTCGCCGTCGCCGGCCGCGGCCGGGACGCGCATCTCCGGGCGCAGGCGGCCCGGCTCGGCATCGCCGACCGGCTGCTGCTGCTCGGGCCGCGCGACGACGTGCCGGCGCTGCTGCTCGCCGCCGACCTGCTGGTCCATCCGGCGCGGCTGGAGAACACCGGCCAGGCGATCCTCGAGGCGGTGGTGGCCGGGCTGCCGGTGCTGGCGACGGTCAATTGCGGCTTCGCGCCTCACCTCGAGCGGGCCGGCGCCGGGCTGGTGCTGGCCGAGCCCTTCCACCCGGCGGCGCTCGCCCGGGCGCTGGGCGAGATGCTCGACCCGGCACGGCTGGCCGCCTGGTCGGCGGCGGCGCTCGCCTATGCCGGGCGGGAGGATCTCCATGGCGGTCTCGATGCGGCGGCGGCCGCGCTGCGCCGCTGGGCGGCTCAGCGATAGGGGTCGGTGGTCATCAGGTAGCGCCGGACATAGTCGGCGACGCCGGCCTCCAGCGGGGTGAACTGCGCGTCGTAGCCGGCCTTGCGCAGCCGGCTCATCTCCGCCTGGGTGTGGTACTGGTAGGCGCCGGCGATCTCCCTCGGCAGGTCGATGAACTCGATCTTCTCCGGCAGGTCGATGGCGGCGAAGATGGCGCGGCCGAGATCGAGCCAGCTGCGCGCCTCGCCGGTGCCGAGGTTGAAGAGGCCGGAGACCTTCGGGTTGTCGAGCAGCCAGAGGATCACGTCGACCACGTCGACGACGTAGATGAAGTCGCGGCGCTGGCCGCCGTCCGGGTACTCCGCGCGCTCCGAGCGGAAGAGCTGCAGCGCCTCGCCCTTGACCAGCCGCGGCAGGTTGCGGGCGATGACGCTCTGCATCGAGCCCTTGTGGTACTCGTTCGGCCCGTAGACGTTGAAGAACTTGAGCCCGACCCATTGCGGCGGCGGCTTCTGGCGCTCCGCCACGGCGCGGATCACCGCGCGGTCGAAGAGATGCTTGCTCCAGCCATAGGGGTTGCGCGGCCGCAGCCGGGCGAGCCCGTCCGGCGTCGCGTCGTCGGCGAAGCCCTGCTCGCCGTCGCCGTAGGTCGCCGCCGAGGAGGCGTAGATCAGCGGCTTGCCGTTGGCGATGCACCAGCGCCACATCGTCATCGACAGGTTGAAGTTGTTGGCGACGATGGCGTCGACGTCGGTCGCGCTGGTGCTGGTGATGGCGCCGAGATGGATCACCGCCTCGATCGCCGCCTTGTGGAAGTTGAGCGCGGCCAGCATCGCCTCCGGCCCCATCACGTCGACCAGCTCGCGCTTGGCGAGGTTCTGCCACTTCGCATCGTGGCCGAAGCGGTCGCAGACCGCGACCTGGCGGCCGCGCTCGGACAGCGCGGCGACGAGGTTGGAGCCGATGAAGCCGGCCCCGCCGGTGACGAAGATCATGGTTCGCGAAGGTCTCCCCTGTTCGCCGGCCGGATCTAGCCGGCGCGCCGCCCGATGCGGCCGATCGTCGAGGTCGTGCTGTGGCCGGGCTCGAGCCGGGCCAGCAGCACCTCGCCGCCATAGCTCCGGACGAGGTCGCCGCCGACCACCTGGTCGAGCTGGTAGTCGGCGCCCTTGACCAGCAGGTCGGGGCGCAGCGCGGCGATCAGCTCGTAGGGCGTGTCGGCGCCGAACAGCACCACCAGGTCGACCATGGCGAGCGAGGCCAGCACGGTGGCGCGCGCCTCCTCGCTCTGCACCGGCCGGTGCTCGCCCTTCAGCCGGCGCACCGAGGCGTCGCTGTTCAGCCCGATCACCAGCCGGTCGCAGCCGGCCCGCGCCTGCGACAGCAGCGAGAGGTGGCCGGGATGCAGCAGGTCGAAGCAGCCATTGGTGAAGCCGATGCGGTTGCCGGCGCTGCGCCAGAAGCCGATCCGCGCCTGCGCGGTGGCGACGTCGACCACCTTGGCGGCGCTGGAGGCGTCGACCGCCCGGTCGTGCAGCGCGTGGGCGAGGTCGGCGAGCGAGACGGCGGTCGTGCCGGTGCGGCCGACGGCGACGCCGCCGGCGAGGTTGGCGAGCCGCGCCGCCTCGACCAGGTCGGCGCCGGCGGCCATCGCCATGGCCAGCGCCGAGAGCACGCTGTCGCCGGCGCCCGAGACGTCGAACACCTCGCGCGCCTCGGCCTTGAGATGCACCGCCGGCTGGCCACTGCGCACCAGGCTGATGCCGGCCTCGCCGCGGGTCACCAGGATCGCCGGCAGGTCGACCGGGTGGAGCAGCCGCTCCGCCGCGGCGGCGACCGCCGCGTCGCCATGGTCGGCCAGCGGCACCGCCTGGGCCAGCTCCTGGCGGTTCGGCTTGAGCAGCGACACCCCGGCGTAGCGGGCGAAGTCGCGGCTCTTCGGGTCGGCCACCACCGGCACGCCGGCGGCCCGCGCCCGGGCGATGACGCCGCGCAGCACCGCATCGCCGAGCACGCCCTTGGCGTAGTCGGAGAGCACCACCAGATCGGAGCCCTTGAGCCGGGCCTCGACGGCGTCCAGCAGGGCGGCGGCGGTCTCCGGCGCCAGCGGCCGGGAATCCTCGTGGTCGGCCCGCATCATCTGCTGGCCGCCGGCGACGAAGCGGGTCTTCTCGGTGGTCGGGCGGTCCGGCTCGGCGACCAGCGCCGGCTCGATCGATCCTGCCTCGCCGAGCAGCCGGCGCAGCGCCCGGCCGGCCAGGTCGTCGCCGGCGACGCCGACCAGCGCCACCGTGCCGCCCATCGCCGCCAGGTTGCGCGCGACGTTGCCGGCGCCCCCGGCCATCGCCTGCTCGCGCAGGATGCGCAGCACCGGGATCGGCGCCTCGGGCGAGATCCGCTCGGCGCTGCCATAGACGTAGCGGTCGAGCATCACGTCGCCGACCACCAGCAGCCGGCGGCCGGGCAGGCGGCCGAGCAGCTCGTGCAACGATGCGTAGACCATGCCTGCCCCCGACGGCCCCGGTCCCGCCGGGGCGGCCCGGCTTATAGCATCGCGGCCGCCGCCGGGCCAGCGCGGGTCAGGGGTGGCGGGTCAGCGGCCCCGAGTCTCCAGCTGCTGGAAGTAGCGGTATTCCTCGCCCTCGAGCTGCTGCTGCCGATACTGCAGCTGCTGCTGGCGCTGGGTGTCGAGATCGCGCTGGCGCATCTGCTGCTGCGCCGCGCCGCTGCCCTGGATGCCCTGCTGCCGCCCGGCCCGTGCGGCGCCCTGCTTCGAGAGATCCTGCTGCCAGAGCCGCTGCCGGTAGGCGCGGTCCTGCTGCAGCCGCAGGCCGGGATCGGCCGGCCCCGGCAGGCTCTGGTGGTTGCCCAGCACTTGCTGCAGCGTCTGGTTGGTCGAGAGCGTCGGCGACCCCGCCGCCGCCAGCCCGGCAGGCAACGCCAGCGCGAGGGCCAGCGATCAGGACGGCGCCGCGGCGCGGGATGGTAAACCGGTCCATGCCCTGGATATGGTGCCGGCCGCCCGGGTCTGCGAGCACGCGAGCCATCGCCGCCGTTCCGGCCGCGCGGACCTCGTCCTGCGCCAGGCCGGTTGCCGGCCCCCCACGCTCCCTGCAGCATGGACTTGGGAGGATGCCGCGGGGCGATCCGCCCGAGCTCGGGGACGCGCACGTCGACGAACCAGGGGCTGCAGCAGCGCCAAGGCGGGCGCGGAACCGACAGGGCGGATCCAATGTTCCCCGGCCAACGGGAGCACCAGGGAGAGCCAGCATGGCCCCATGGGAGCGTATTGCTTACCCGCTCGCCCGAGCGATCCTGACCGTGTGGTTCGCGTACCTGACGCTGTTCCTCGCCGGCATCGTCCACTAGCTCGGTGCAGACGCGAAGCGGCGCGACGGCGGCCGACGCGGTCGAGGCCGCCATGCGACCGGCCGCGGAACGGTGACTCGCGAGCCGCGGTGCCAATCGGGCGCCAGCTGCGGTCGGCGCCTTGGCGCGGCGAAGTCCCAGGTCAATGCCACCATGGTGGGAGCGACGGGACTCGAACCCGTATGTCCTTTCGGACAGCGGATTTTAAGTCCGCTGCGTCTGCCGGTTTCGCCACGCTCCCAAGCAAGCCGATCAGCCGGCGCAATGCCGCCCGACCACCTATCACGGCTTTGCCGAGGCGTGCCATCGCCATTTACCGCGCCATGCGTCCGCGTCGTGGACGTCCCCGGATCTGGTCGGGATCGGACCGGTGATCGCGGACTGCGATCTTCCTCGCGCCTTCGGCTTGATCTGGCGCAACGCCCCGACGAGGAACATTCCCTATGAGGATGGCGGTGAGAAGGGCGAGCGAGCCAGGCCGATCGAGGGTCTCACGGGAGCCCGCCGGGGACGGCGGGCCGCGACCCGCCAGAGCGATCCGCTGCAGGCCGGCTGTCCTGCCGTGCGCACGCCCGTGACAGTGGTGCGAACGCCATGAGCCGATTGGAGAGCTTCATCCGGCGCATGCATGCCCAGCGGGCCTGCCTCGATTGGGTCGCGGGCGAGATTCGCGACCGGCCCGGGCCGGTCCTCGAGATCGGGCTGGGCAACGGCCGGACCTACGATCACCTGCGAGCCCACCTGCCCGGGCGGGAGATCGTCGTATTCGACCGTGAGCTTGCGGCCCATCCCGACTGCATACCGCCGGTCGGCCTGCTGCATCTCGGCGACATCTGGGAGACGCTGCCGGCGGCCTGCGCCCGGCTCGCGCCGGCGGTGCTGATCCACAGCGACATCGGCAACGGCGACGCGGCGGCCAATGCCGCGCTGGCGGCCGCGCTCGCCTCCGGGTACGCCCTGGCGCTGGCCGCCGGCGGCTTCGCGCTCAGCAGCCAGCCCCTGTCGGATCCCTCGCTCGCCGACATGCCGCTGCCCCCGGGCGTTCCGCCAGGCCGCTACTTCATGTACCGCAAGCGGTCCGCCCCGGTCGCCCTGCCGGCCTCCGGTCAGGCGGGGTCGAGCTCGATCGGCTCGGCGCCGAGCTCGCGGATCAGGGCCTTCAGCGCGTCGGCGGCGGTGGCGAGCGCCGCCGCGTCGGTACCGCGCAGCACGAAGCTGCCGCCGAAGCGGCCCTGGCGGAAGAACGGGTAGCTGCCGATCTCGAGCTCGGGATGGCGCTGCTGCAGGGCGGCCAGCCCGGCCGCGATGGTGCCCTCGGCGATGTAGGCGCTGACCGTGCGCGACAGGATCGGCGGGCCGCCGACCAGCCGCTGCTTCAGCCCGCCGAACATCGCCTGCATGATCGCCGGCACGCCGGCCATGACGAAGACGTTGCCGATCTGGAAGCCGGGGGCGGCGCTCACCGGGTTGTCGATCAGGATCGAGCCTTCCGGGATCTCGGCCATGCGCAGCCGGGCCTCGTTGAGCTGCCCGGGCTGGTAGTGCCGCTCCAGCAGGGCCACGGCGCGCGGATCGCGAATCAGCGGGACGCCGAAGGCCCTGGCGACCGAGCCGGCGGTGATATCGTCGTGGGTCGGGCCGATGCCGCCGGTCGTGAAGACGTAGTCGTAGCGCCGGCGCGTCTCGTCGACGGCGCGGACGATCTCGTCCTCGACGTCGGACACCACCCGGGCCTCGCGCAGCCGGACCCCGAGCCGGGTCAGCTGCTCGGCGAGGAAACCGAGGTTGACGTCCTTGGTGCGGCCGCTGAGGATCTCGTTGCCGATGACCAGGACCGCCGCGGTCGGGGCGGCGGGCTCGCTCACGGGCTGGGGGCGGCGCTCGGCGCGGCCCCCGGGGGCGGCGCGGTGCCGCTGCCGGCCGGCTTCGCGGGCGCGGGGGCGCCGTAGCCCTGCCCGGCCATGCAGTCGTCGACGATCCGGGTGAAGCGCTCCTGCGCGGCGAACGAGTTCATGTTCCGCGTCAGCGTCTGGTCGGTATAGGCGCTGCGCGTCGTGTCGTTGAACATGGCGCCGCCGCCGATGTCCTGGCTGATCCGCGCATCGCGCTGGTTGACCGCGCGGGCCTGCGCCTTGCAGGCATCGAGGTCGGAGGCGGTCTTGCGGTCTTCGGGCCTGGCGCGGTCCCAGCCCATCGCGGACTGGAACCAGGCGCAGCCGCCGAGCAGCGGCACCGCACCCAGCAGAAGCGCCAGCACCAGGAACCGTCTTGCCATGAAACGCACCCGAAGGGAGCCGCACCGGCCGGTAAATTGCCCTGCGGCGCGGGTGGTTGCAACCGTCAAGCCATCGCCGCCCGCCCTGCGCTGGGCTGCCGAGGCTTGCAAATCGCAGCGCGGCGCCATTTATTGATCCCAGGTTGCTTAGATTCGGATTTCCATCCGGAAGCGGCGCGCCGCTTCCGTAAAAGGGCAGACGCGATGAACCACGGCGGCGAGGCGGCCCTCGCCTTCAGCGACGAGGACCGCCGAATCAAGATCCACGGCCCGGCCGAGTTCGCCGGCATGCGGGCCGCGGGCCGGCTCGCCGCGGAGGTGCTCGACTACATCACCCCGCACGTCCTGCCGGGGGTGACGACCGGCGAGATCGACCGGCTGTGCCACGACTACATCGTGGCGGCCGGCGCGATCCCGGCGCCGCTCAACTATCGCGGCTTCCCCAAGTCGATCTGCACCTCGGTCAACCACGTGGTCTGCCACGGGATCCCGGGCGACAAGCGGCTGCTCGAGGGCGACAGCGTCAACATCGACGTGACGGTGATCCTCGACGGCTGGCACGGCGACAGCAGCCGGATGTTCCCGGTCGGGCGCATCGGGGTGAAGGCGCAGAAGCTGATCGACACGACCTACGAGGCGATGATGCGCGGCATCGCCCAGGTGCGGCCGGGGGCGCGGCTGTCCGACATCGGCGCCGCGATCCAGAGCTTCGCCGAGGCGCAGCGCTTCTCGGTGGTGCGCGACTTCTGCGGCCACGGCATCGGCCGGATCTTCCACGACGCGCCGAGCGTGCTGCATTTCGGCCGGCCCGGCCACGGCCCGGTGCTGCGCGAGGGCATGTTCTTCACCGTCGAGCCGATGATCAATGCCGGCCGCCACGAGGTGAAGGTGCTCGAGGACAACTGGACGGCGGTGACCCGCGACCGCTCGCTCTCCGCCCAGTTCGAGCACACCATCGGCGTCACCGCCGAGGGCTGCGAGATCTTCACCCTGTCGCCCCGGGGCCTGCACCGGCCGCCCTACGGCTCGTGAACGCCTTGGCCGCCGCCATGGCCGCGGCCAAGGCTCGCGCGACGACCACAAAGTCGTGAGGCCGGCGGGGGAGTGCCCGGCCTCCCTCGGGTGTTCTCCTGTCAGCGGCGCCGGATCAGGCGGCGCCTCGAGTCGGATGAGACGAGTCGGACGAGACGAGCCGGGAGCCTCGAACCATGGGCAGCGTCATCGAACCCCTGATCGCCGGCGCGGGCGAGCCGGCCCTGCGCACCATACGGGCCGGCGACGCCGCCGCCATCCGCCGCGCGCTGCGCACCGTCACCCTGGTCGCCGCGGCGCTGGTCGCCCTCGCCGTGCTCGGCACCGAGGTGCTGCTGCGGCTGCAGCTCTACGAGCAGGTCACGCCGCGGCACGCCTGGATCCTGCTGCCGGCGGCCGTCGCGGGCGTGGTCGCCTGGCTGATCCTCACCCTGCTGGCCCGCGCCCTGGTGCTGGCGCTGGACCCGCCGGAGCCGCCGCGGGCCTGAGCCGCGGCTCCGCTCAGCGCCGGCCGGCGCCCGGCAGCCGCCTGGCCAGAACCCGGGTCTCCTCGACCACCGCGAAGCCGGCGCTGCGGTAGAGGCCGAGCGCCTGGGCATTGCCCGCCACCACCTCCAGGCCGATGCGGCGGGCGCCGGCGCGGCACAGCCGCTCGACGCCCTCGGCCAGGAGACAGCGGCCGAGGCCCTGGCCGCGGTAGTGCCGCCGGCGCCCGAGCAGCTCGATGCGGCCGGTCCCCTCCCCCTCCAGCCCGAGCCGCACGAAGCCGGCGACCACCTCCCCCTGCCGGAGCAGCCGGGCCGGCGGCCGGTGCCGCAGCGCCGCCGCGATCAGCACCGCCGGCGGCGGGATGCGCAGCCCGGGCGACCCGGCGAAGGCGTCCCGCACCGCCGCGTCGTAGGCCTCGACCGAGCGCGCGTCGAGATCCGACCAGCCCATCCCGGCCGGCGGCGGCAGCGGCGGGGCGGCCGTCGCCGGTTCGAGCAGCATCTCGAAGGTGGCGTAGGCCGGGGCGAAGCCC
Organism: Dongiaceae bacterium; assembly: GCA_046349435.1. Classification (GTDB taxonomy): domain Bacteria; phylum Pseudomonadota; class Alphaproteobacteria; order Dongiales; family Dongiaceae; genus JAXMCI01. The sequence continues at coordinate 51,466 of JAXMCI010000021.1, forward strand.
TGCGCCCGCAACGCCGGCTCCGCCGCCGCCAGGCGGGGGACGAGCGCCAGCTCGAGCGCCGGCGCCGCGGTCAGCTCCGCCGCGGCCGCCGCCAGCGCCACGGCGGCCGGCGGGTCCGGCTGGCCCGGCAGGGCCGCCAGCAGCAGCAGCTCGGCGGCGCCGGAGTCGCTCTGCCCGGCATCCACCACCACCGCCACCGCCTGCAGCCGCCCGGCGGCCGCGGCCGTCACCACCTTGCCGGGGGCGGCGACCAGCTCGTTCAGGATCCAGCGGGGCTCGGCCGGCAGCCGCGGCAGCGCGTGGGCGGCCACGAAGGCCTCCAGCGCCGCCCAGGGGATCGCCTGCGCCGTCCACGCTCCCACCGCCACCGGCCCTGCGGCCTGCATCGCGCGATCCCCTCCGCGGCTCCGGCGCCATGGTCGCCAATGCCGGCCGCAAGCGCCAGGACCGATGCCGACGCCCGCTTCCCCGGCGCCTTGCCCTGGTCCATCATGGGACGCCTCGGCGGGGAGCAACCTAGGGGTGAGCGAGGACAAGCCCGACTATCTCGGCCATCGCCGGCGGCTGCGCGAGCGGTTCCTCGACGGCGAGGGCACCGGCATGTCCGATTACGAGCTGATCGAGCTGCTGCTCTCCCAGGCGCAGCCGCGCGGCGACGTCAAGCCGCTGGCCAAGGCGCTGATCAGCGAGTTCGACGACCTCGCCGGCGTCTTCGCCGCGAAGCAGGAGGAGCTGAAGCGCCTGCCCGGCATGGGCGACGCCTCGGTGGTCGCCCTCAAGGTGGTCGCCGCCTGCGCGCTGCGCATGCAGCGCGAGGCGCTGCTGCAGCGGCCGGTGATCGGCTCCTGGAAGAAGCTGCTGGAGTACTGCCACTCCGCCATGGCGCACGCCAGGGTCGAGCAGTTCCGCCTGCTCTTCCTCGACAACCGCAACGCGCTGATCGCCGACGAGGAGCAGCAGACCGGCACGATCAACCACACGCCGGTCTATCCCCGCGAGGTGGTGAAGCGGGCGCTCGAGCTGCACGCCTCGGCGATCATCATGCTGCACAACCACCCGTCCGGCGATCCGACGCCGTCGAGCGACGACATCGCGATGACGCGCGAGGTGCAGGAGATCGCCGGCAAGCTCGGCATCGCGCTGCACGACCACGTCATCATCGGCAAGCGCGGCCATGCCAGCCTGCGCAACATGGGGCTCCTCAAGGGATGAGGCCGCGCTGGGTAGAGCTGCCGGCCGCCGCTCAGGCAGCGGTCCGCCGCGGGACCGGGGCTCGATCGTGACCCTGCAGGACGCCATCGGCGCGCGTCCCACCCGGGGGGTCGGGGCGTGGGTCGCCGCCAACCGGCAGACCATCGTGATCGCGCTCGCGCTCGGGCTCGCCAGCCAGGCGTCGGCATGGGCGGCCGGCGCGGCCTATTTCTGGTGGGTGGGACAGCCGTTGCAGCTCACCGCGTTCTGCAAGTGGGACTGCAACTGGTACGCCAGCATCGTCGATGGTGGCTACCATCTCGCGCCCGGCGGCATTGCCGCCGGAGATGCGGCCAATTGGGGCTTCTTCCCGCTGCTGCCCCTGCTCGCCAGGCTGGTCCGCGCCGTCACCGGGCTGAACGCCGGGGCATCGCTGCTGCTGACCACGGGCTGCCTGCTGCCGGCCTGCATCGCCGCCTTCCTCCGCCTGCTCAAGGCGTACGGGATCGCGCTCGACCCCTGGCTCGCGGGCAGCCTGGTGGCGTTCAGCCCCTATGCCGTCTACGCCCACGCGGGATACAGCGAGGCGCTCTATTTCGCGCTCACGGCGAGTGCCCTGGTGGCGCTGCGCCGGGGCGGCTGGATGTCCGCCGGGCTGCTCGGGGGCGGCGCCGCGGCGACCCGGCTGGTCGGTCTCTGCGTCGTGCTGCCGATGCTCACCCGGCTGCTGCGGCCGGGCGGCGGGCCGGCACGCCCGCCGGGGCCCGTCTCTGGGCCGCTCGTGCCCTGGGTGGCCATCGGTCTCGTCCCGCTCGGGACCGCGCTCTTCTGCTGGCATCTCTACCTGCGGACCGGCGACCTTCTCGCCTATCAGAGCATGGTCGTCGGCTCCTGGGACAGGATTCCCGATAATCCGTTCGTGCTGCTGTGGGCCTGCCTCGTCGTCCCCGGCTGGTTCCGCTTCTTCGGCCTGACGATCCTGGCCGGGCTGGCCGCGGCATTCTATCTCTGCCGGCGCGGCGAGGTCGGCCTCGCCCTGATGCTCGCGGCGGCGATCCTGATGCCGCTGAGCGGCGCGATCTCCGGCATGCCGCGCTATGTGTTCTGGCAGCCGGCGTTCCTGCTGGTGCTGGCGATCCTGGCGCAGCACCGGGTGGCGAGGCTCGTGCTGCTGCCGGTGCTGTGGGGCGCCTCGATCGCCATGAACGCGCTATGGCTGTCGGGCAATGCCGCGCTCATCTAGCGGCGCCGCATGGACGGCCGTGCACGGCGTTGTCCTGTGCGGCCTCGCCGCCTTCTATGCGGTCACCGCCTGGGTGGCGCGCCACCCGCAGGTCGACCCCCTGTACCGCGACCACTATATCCGCCACGCCACGACCGACTGGCAGATCCGTCGGACCGACCGCAGCATCGCCGACGGCATCGATTTCAGCCAGGACGGCGTCTATCCGCGCGAGGTGGACCATGTGCTCGGCCTGAGCTGGCCCGAGCCGGCCGGCCGGTGGTCGGAAGCCCGCCGGTGGCCCGTCGTGTCGGTCCTGTTGCGCGCGCCGGTTTCCGGGCAGCAATGCCTCGATCTGCGCTTCAATGCCGCCCGCTGGCAGGTCGGCCTGCCGGTCACCGTGCGCCTCGGCGACGCGGTCGCCACCCTGCGGCCGGCCGATGGCGGCGTGCACGACTACGCCATCCCGCTGACGGCGACGGTGCCCGCCGCCGCCATCGACATCGAGCCGAGCAACCCCTCCCGGCCGGCGTTCCAGGATCACACCGGCGACCTCCGCCGGCTGGCGGTGATGCTGCACTGGCTGCGCCTGCGGCCCGGCCCCTGCTAGAGGGCTCTACCCACTGACGATGCGCCGGGCAGTACGGACGTCGACCTACGATCTCCTGGATGCCTTGCCGGCCGCGGGGCGCTCGGCCGCGGCCGGGCTCAGGCGCAGGACAGGCCAGCGTGAGCCAGCCCGTCCGAGATCCGGGCCATGACCGGGCCGGAAAACACCATCGCGCCCTGCACCGCCGCGATGCTGAGGGCCGGGTGCTCGCTCAGCAGCATGCCGACCCCGCGCTCGCCATCGGCCTGCCGCCCGGCCGCGACGTAGGCGGGGACCAGGTTCCGGTAGGCCCAGGTGGCGCGGGGATTGAGCGCGAGGCCTCTCTCCATGTGGCCGATCGCGCCGGCATTGTCGCCCTTGATGAAGTGGGCGACCCCGAGCCCGATGAAGCTGTTGAAGCTCGCCGGATCGTGCGGCGCGAGGCGCAGCGCGGCGCGGAAATGGCGGATCGCCAGATCCGGTCGATCCAGATAGTTCGCAGTCCAGCCGCTGCGCGCCCGCGCCAGCGACGAGTACGGGTCGAGCTGCAGGGCCCGGCCGAGCAGCAGGCCCGCGCCGCCATGGTCCGCGACGAGGCTTCGGGCGGCACCGATGATCGTCAGGCAGTCGGGATCGTCGCTGCCTTCGAGCGCCGCCGCCCTGGCCAGACGCTCGGCCTCGCCCCGGTCGCGGTCGCCATCCTCGGCCCAGTTGTAGACGCATCGCTGCGCGCGACACCACGCCGTCAGCGCCAGCGCCCGAGGATCGCGCGGGTCGCGGTCGAGGGCCTCGGCCAGGACCTCCAGGGCGCGACCATTGGCGGCCGGCTCGAGCGCGCTGGCGAAGGCCCGAGCCGCCAGCAGGGGGTCGCCCGGTCCGTCATCCTCTCCGCCGCCCCGCTGCGCGCGCCGCATCTCGGCGACCTGGATCGACGAATGGATCGCCCCGACCGACCGGCCGACCCAGCCCGCCGGAGGTCCCGCTGCGATATCGTCGGGGCCGAGTTGCACGAACCAGAGGACATCGCCGCGCTGCGCGTTCACGCAGCGCAGGGACAGCCGAACCCTGCCGTCCAGCCGGGTCAATGTGCCGCGCACGGCGTAGGTCAGGCCGGCATCCCGCGACGCCGCGTCGGATCCCTGGTCGCAATCCGCCACGTCGCAGACCCGGCTGCGCCATAGCCCGTGGACGAGCTCGGCCTTGAATCGAGCGGCGATCGCATCCATCGACCGGTCGTCGGGGAGGACCTGCAACGGCAGCACGCCGAGCAGGGCGCGCCTCCGGGCGAATCCGGGTGGTTGCCGGCCGGGGGCGGCGGCGCTCTCCGATCGGCGAGGCTCCGCAGGCAGCGAGGTCATGAAGGCCGCGCCGGGGAGACCGAGCTCGAGGCTCAGCGCCCGGCGCGCCGCCTCGACATAGTCCCGTGCTTCGGCGCCGCGGCCGACGCGCCTGAGGGCCTGCGCCACGCGGCCGTGCCCCCATTCGTCGAGCGGATAACGCGCCACGAGGTCGCGGGCCGCGGCCAGGGCTTCGCGAGGCGACCCCCAGAGCCGGTCTATGCCATGGCGGAGCACCTGCGCGTGAAGCTCCATCAGGGCCTCCCGCTCCGCCGTCCACCAGCCCTGGAACCGGTGGGACTGCGGAATGCCGGCGTTGGCGAGCGGATCGCCTCGCCAGGGCGGCAAGGGTTCCTTCGGCTCCTGGCCGGCAAGGAGCTCGGCGGCGAGGCGGCGAAACGCCACGGCATCGACGCTCAGGCCCTCGCGCGCGATCCCGATCCCGTCCCCGCAGACCACCAGCCATGGCCCGAGAACGGCCCGCAGCTTGCTCAGGCTCCAGCGCAGCTCGCCGCGCGGATCGGCGACATCGTTCCACAGGAGGTCGCAGAGATTCTCCCGCGCACATGGCCGCGGCGCGAGCGCCAGGTAGGCGAGCAGGGCGCGCGTCTTTCGCGATGCCGGCAGCGGCTGCAGGCGACCGCGCCTGATCACCTCGACGGTGCCGAGGACGCGGATCTCCAGGTGGCTGTCCCCGTCCCTGTCGGTGTCGTTGTCGCCGCGCTGCGCCGTCAAGAGGATCTTTCGCCTCCCACGCTGCTTTCCACGCCGCTTCCCACGCAGCGTCGATATTAGCACCTGTCGATGCGCGCCGACACCTTTCATCCCGCGCGCGGGTGCTGGTGAGAACCGAAGGGAGATCGATGATGGCCACAGTTTTCGACGCGGCGACCTACAAGAATACGACGCGAGAACAATGGCAGTCGGCGGCAAGCGCATGGAACGCCTGGACCCCGGTCCTGCGCTCATGGCTCGGGCCCGCAACCGACCTGATGCTCGACATGGCGCATGTCGGGGCGGGCGCCGAGGTGCTCGACGTGGCGGCGGGTGCCGGCGATCAGTCGCTGCATGCAGCCGCACGCGTGGGACCGAAGGGGCGGGTGCTCGCCACCGACATCGCCCCGAACCTCCTTGCCTATTGCGCGGCGAACGCGCAGGCGGCCGGGCTGGCGAATGTGGAGACCATGGTTGCCGACGGGGAGGATCTGCCCGTCCCCGCAGGGTCCTTCGATGCCGTCATTTCCCGCGTCGGCCTGATCTACTTCCCGGATCAGATCAAGGCCCTGAAGGCGATGCGCAGCGCCCTGCGGCCCGGCGGCTGGATCGGCGCCATCGTCTATGCCACGGCCGACGAGAACCGCTTCTTCTCGATCCCGGTCTCGATCATCCGCCGTCGCGCCTCGTTGCCGCCGCCGCAGCCCGGTCAGCCCGGACCCTTCAGCCTCGGACAATCCGGTGCGATCGAGGCGGCGTTCGAGCGTGCGGGATTTCGCAATGTCTCCGCCGTGAAACTGGTCGCCAACCTTTCCATGACGTCTGCTTCCGAGTGCGTGCGCTTCGAACGGGAATCGTTCGGCGCGCTTCACCAGATGCTCTCCGGCCTGGACGATCGCGGCAAGGCGGAGGCGTGGGCCGAGATCGAGGAGTCGCTGCGCAGCTTCGAGGGACCCGACGGCTTCGCCGGCCCCTGCACGCTGATCGTGGCCGCCGGCGAGAAATGACCGGCCCGGTGCCCGGGCCTGACCGCTGGGGGGAATAGCGCCGGCCCCGAGTCCGGCAGCACCGCCAGCAGGCTGCGACAAGCGCCGCGACGCCGGGTATTCTCGACGGGTTGCAGGCTCTCGACGGGGCATCCGTGGCAGCGGAATCCGAGGACGAACCAGGCCGGGACGCCCCGTGCCCGCCGCCATGGATCGGGGTCGTCGGGCCGTGAGCCCGCGGCCCGCCGCGCCGCAGGCCGACGCGACCGGCGGCGACCGCGAGCCGCTGCGCGTCCACTTCCTCGGCACCGGCGACGCCTTCGGCAGCGGCGGGCGCTTCAACACCTGCTTCCTGGTGCGCGACCGGCGCGGCGGCTTCCTGATCGATTGCGGCGCCTCGTCGATGATCGCGATGCGCAAGTTCGGGGTCGACCCGAACGGGATCCGCGCCGTGCTGATCAGCCACCTGCATGGCGATCATTTCGGCGGCCTGCCCTACCTGCTGCTCGACGCCCAGCTGGTCAGCCGGCGGACCGCGCCGCTGGCGATCGCCGGCCCGCCCGGCCTGGCCGAGCGGCTGGCCGCCGCCATGGAGAACGCCTTTCCGGGGTCCGGCACGGTGGAGCGGCGCTTCCCCCTCGAGGTGATCGAGCTGGCGCCGCAGGCGACGCGCGAGGTGGCGGGCGTGGCGGTCACGCCCCATCAGGTCCGGCACCCCTGCGGCGCCCCGCCCTTCGCGCTGCGCCTGGAGGTCGACGGCCGCATCATCGCCTATTCCGGCGACACCGAATGGGTCGAGGCGCTGGGCGAGGCGGCGCGCGGCGCCGACCTGTTCATCGCCGAGGCCTATTTCCCCGACCGCAAGGTCAAGTACCACCTCGACTTCGCGACGCTCGCGCAGCACCTGCCGGAGATCGGCGCGCGGCGGGTGATCCTCACCCACATGACGCCGGCCATGCTGGCCGCAGCCGCCGCGACGGGCTGCGAGGCGGCGGAGGACGGGATGGTGGTCGCGCTGTAAGCGCGGCGCAGCGCCTCAGCCCGCCGGCGGCAGCGCCGTCTCGACCAGCCGGGCCCAGTAGCTGGCGCCGACCGCCAGCGCCTCGTCGGCGAAGTCGTACCGCGGATTGTGCAGCCGCGGCCGGTCCTCGCCGATGCCGAGCCAGACATAGCTGCCGGGCCTCGCCTGCAGCATGAAGGCGAAGTCCTCCGAGCCCATCGACGGGCTGGGGGCGCGCAGCACGTTGCCGTCGCCCACCACCTGGCCGGCGGCGCGGGCCGCGACCTCGGCCTCGGCGGCGCTGTTCACGGTGGCGGGATAGCGCCGCTCGTAGCGCACCTCGGCGGCGGCGCCGTGCGCCGCGGCGACCCCGGCGGCGATGCGCCGGATGCCGGCCTCGATGGCGTCCTGCACGTCGGGCCGGAAGCTGCGGGCGGTGCCGCGCAGCACCACCGAATCGGGGATCACGTTCCAGGTGTCGCCGCCATGGATCTGGGTGACGCTGACCACCGCCGACTGCAGCGGGTCGGTGGTGCGGCTGGCGATCGACTGCAGCGCAGTGACCAGCGCGGCGCTCGCCAGCACCGGATCGATGCCCTGGTGCGGCATGGCGGCGTGCGAGCCGCGGCCGGTGACGGTGATCTCGAACACGTCGTAGGCGGCCATCATCGGGCCCGGCCAGACGGCGATCGTGCCGGCCGGCTGGCCCGGCCAGTTGTGCAGGCCGTAGACCGCCTCCATCGGGCAGCGGTCGAACAGCCCCTCCTCCACCATCACCCGGCCGCCGCCCTCGTTCTCCTCGGCCGGCTGGAAGATGAAGTAGACGGTGCCGGCGAAGTTGCGCGTCTCGGCGAGGTAGCGGGCGGCGCCGAGCAGCATGGCGGTGTGGCCGTCATGGCCGCAGGCATGCATCTTGCCCGCGACCTGGGAGGCGTGGGCGACATCGGTCATCTCGTGGATGTGCAGCGCGTCCATGTCGGCGCGCAGCCCGATCGCCGGGCCCGGCGCCTTGCCGTCGAGCCGGGCGATCACGCCGGTGCGCGCCAGGCCCTGCTCGGCGGCGAGGCCGAACGAGCGCAGCGTCTGGGCGACGAAGGCCGAGGTGCGATGCTCCTCGAAGGCGGTCTCCGGGTGGGCATGGATCGCGTGGCGCCAGGCGGCCATCTCCTCCTGGAAGGCGGCGATGCGGTTCAGCACGGGCATGGCGCTGGGCTCCTCGGGTGGGCTGTGGCGGTGCCGCCGGCGGCCCCCGTTTGCGGCGGGCCGGCGGAGCGGCGATAATCGCCGCAGCCCGACGCTAGCCGAGGACCGCCCGCCATGACCAGAGAGGCCCTGCACCGCTACCCCGCCGGCGCCAACGACCGGCACGAGGAGGAGCGCCGCCAGCTCGCCGCCGCCTTTCGCTGGACGGTCCGGCTCAACATGCACGAGGGCATCGCCAACCACTACAGCCTGGCGGTGTCGGAGGACGGCAGCCGCTTCCTGATCAACCCGAACGGCCGGCACTTCTCGCGCATGCGGGCGAGCGACCTGCTGCTGCTCGACGCCAACGACCCGACCACCATGGACCGGCCGGACGCGCCCGACCCGACCGCCTGGGCGATCCACGGCGCGGTGCACCGCAGCCTGCCGCAGGCGCGCTGCGTCCTGCACGTCCACCCCAAGTACGCGACGGTGCTGGGCTGCCTCAAGGATTCCGGCATGCCGCCGATCGACCAGAACACCATGCGCTTCTACAACCGGATCGCCGTCGACGAGCATTTCGGCGGCCTCGGGCTGGGCGAGGAGGCCGAGCGCCTGCCCGCCTGCCTCGGCGGCAAGTCGGTGCTGGTGATGGGCAATCACGGCGTCATGGTGGTCGGCCGCAACGTCGCCGAGGCGTTCGACACGCTGTTCTACTTCGAGCGCGCCGCCGAGACCCTGGTCACCGCCTACATGACCGGCCGCGCGCTGCGCGTCGCCTCGCCCGAGGTGGCGGAGAAGACCGCCCGGCAGTGGGAGATCGACTACGGCGACTTCGCCGCGCTCCACCTCGCCGAGATCCAGGCCATCCTCGACCGCGAGGAGCCGGACTACCGCAACTGAGGCCCTGCCGACGTCCTGAGAGGCTCGGCCGGCCGCGCCGCCTACGCCCCCACCGGCCCGGTCTGCAGCCCGCTCTCCACCGCGCCCGGCTCGATCGAGAGCATGCGGCAGAGGCGGTCGAACTCGGCCTGCTCGGCGGCGGTCACCACCCCGTCGGCGACGATGATCAGGTAGGCGATGCGCAGCAGAGTGCGCGAACGCTTGTAGTCGGCGGCGACGCGGCGGATCTTGTTGTGCAGGATCTCGGCGGTGCGGTCGGGGTCGGCGCTGAAGGCGGCGATGTACTCGTCGAGCAGCTCGGTGATCTTGGTGCGGTCGAAGAGCTGCACCAGGTCGAGCCGGTCGAGCACCGCGTCGACGCGGTAGCGGGTGGCGAGCGAGATCTTCGGGTCGGCCGCGGCGGACAGCGCGCAGACCGCCACCACCGCCTTGACGAAATCCTTGTTGCGGTAGCGCTCGACCTCGCGGCGCAGCTTCTCTGTCAGCGTCAAGCTCATCTCCGTCCCCCCGCCCCCGGCGCCCCGGCGCCTCGTTTCGAGCGGGGACCCTAGCATCGCCGGCCGCCGCCGGCCAGCGCCAGGCCGGGCCACGGGCCTCCCGGGGAGGGTCAGTCCTGGAACGGGATGGTGCGGCCGGGCTGGCGCGCCTGCGCCCGGGTGTAGGACACGCCGTGCACCTTGATCCCCCGGGCGTCGGCCAGGGTGATGAGGCCGCCCTGGTTCGACAGGGTCACCGGCGGCCGCATCACCACGAGCAGCGTCGCCCCGGGGGCGATGACCGTGCCGGGGAGGACCATGGCGTTCTTCTGCTTGTCGCGGATCGACCAGCCGGTGAGGTCGACCGGTACGTCGGCGGTGTTGAGCAGCGTCACCGTCTCGCGCTCCGGCGTACGCCGGTCGTTGACGCAGGCGGCGACGATCCGCACCAGCCCGTCGGGCACGCCGAGCGGCGGGATGCGGTCGCGGGCGATCGGGCCGTGCGGCCGGCCGGGATGGTCGGGATCGGGCGGCAGCACGAGGTCGCCGGTGCGGTCGTCGGAGTGCCAGGCCTGGCTGCGGAACTTGAGGAAGATCCCGACCCACTGCCCGGCGCCGCCGGCGACGTCGGGAAACTGCAGGATCAGCCCGCCATCCTGCCAGGGCCCGTTGTCGGCGGCATAGGGCCCCGGCGGGTTGCCCTGGTTGAAATGGACGTCGTGCACGCCGCGCCCGGGCCGGAAGCCGAAATAGCGGTCGGCCTCGGCCTCGGGACCCCAGCGGACGCCGAAGGCGCAGAGCATCGCCCGCTCGTCGGACATGGCGCGCCGGACAGAGGCGTCGAGCTTCTCGTTGAGGTCGTTGTCGGGGCCGGCGGCCGAGAGCGGCAGCGGCGTGAACTCCCAGGGCTGGGCGATGTTGGCGCGGATGAAGTCGAGCGCCAGCCCGCCGGGGCGGCTGGGCAGCCGATGCAGCCCCTCGGCGAGATCGGCGAGGCCCTCGGTCAGGGGGTGCTCGAGATGCGAGCGGACGAGGAACTCGACCTCGCTGCCGTCGGCCGAGCGGACGTTGACGGCGACCCGGTGGAGCTCGCCCGCGGCCGAGACCAGGATCTGGTAGTGCGGGCTGGCGCCGGTCGCCAGCCGGTTGTCGACGGGGCGTCCCTTCAGCACCGAGTAGCCCTTCAGCGGCATGGCCGTCTCCCCTGTCGCGCCGCCGCCCGCCGGAGAGCGACGGCGCGGGTCCGGCGGCAGCGCGGGCGATCGTAGCGCATCGGCCCGGCCCGGCGCCGCAGCGGCGTGCGCGACGGCTGGCTCCGGCCCGTCCGACAGGCGATAATCGGCGCCGCACCCCGAGGAGCCCGGCCGACCCGTGAACGAGACTGCCGCCACCGCCGACAGTTCCGGCCCCGCCGCCGCGGGCCGCCGGCTGCGGCTGCTGACCCTCGTGGTGCCGTTCTACAACGAGGCGGCGAATGTCGGCCGCTTCGTCGAGCGGGTGTCGGCGGTGCTGGCCGGGATCGAGGCCGAGGCGGAGATCGTCTGCGTCAACGACGGCAGCGGCGACGACACGCTGGCCCGGCTGCTCGCCGCCCGGGCGCGCGATCCGCGCCTGCGGGTGCTCGACCTGTCGCGCAACTTCGGCAAGGAGTTCGCCGTCACCGCCGGCCTCGGCCATGCCCGCGGCGACGCCGTCGTGCTGCTCGACGCCGACCTGCAGCACCCGCCCGAGGCGATCCCGGAGATGCTGGCGCAATGGGCGGCGGGCTACGAGATCGTCCACATGGTGCGCAGCGGCGCCGACCGGCCGCGCGGCCTCGACCGGCAGCTGCGGCGGATCTTCTACCTGACCTTCCGGCTGCTCGCCGAGGTGCGCCTGCCGACCGACGCCAGCGACTACCTGCTGCTCGACCGCCGGGTCGTCGAGGTGGTGCGGCAGATGCCGGAGCGCTCGCGCTTCATGAAGGGCATCTACAATTGGATCGGCTTCCGCCAGGTCGGCATCCCCTACCGCGAGGCGAGGCGCGTCGAGGGCAGCAGCCGCTGGAGCCGGCTGCGGCTGCTGCGGCTGGCGGCGGACGGCATCACCGCCTTCTCCAACGCGCCGCTGAAGATCTGGGGCCTGGTCGGCGCGGTGGTCGCCGGCGCCACGTTCCTCTACGCGGTCATCCGGGTGCTGCGGGCGATCTTCTTCGGCGTCGACGTGCCGGGCTACGAGTCGATCTTCGTCGCCATCCTGTTCCTCGGCGGCATGCAGTTGCTGACCCTCGGGATCATGGGCAGCTATATCGGCCGCATCTTCGACGAGGTGAAGGGCCGGCCGCTCTATGTCGTGCGCCGCGCCTACGGGTTCGAGGAGGCGATGCCGGCGGGCGCCGCGCCGGAGGACGCCACGCCCGCCCCGGCAGCCGAGCCGCCGCGCCGGATCCAGCCGATCAGGTAGACGGCGAAGGCGAGCGCCAGCAGCGGCTTCAGCCACAGCTCGGTCGGCCGGTAGACGAGGTCGCCATAGGCGTGGTTGCCGAGCGCCAGGCAGAGCGCCAGCAGCAGCAGGGCCGGCCGGCGGCGGCCGTCGCGGAACCAGGCCCGGCCGGCGAGCAGCGCCGCGAGCGGCGCCAGCAGGATGTAGGTGTTCTCCTCGGCGCGCGGGTTGAGCAGCAGCAGATAGAGGCAGGCGAGCGCCAGCCAGGCGAGCGCCGCGTCGGCCGGCGGCAGGCGGCGCGCCGCTATGGCCGCCAGCGCCAGCGCGGCTACCGCCCCGGCGATCCGGAGCAGCATCATCGCCGCCTCCGGCGGCTGCCAGCCGAGGCGGGCCAGCAGCATGCCGAGGTCGGCCCAGCGGCCGAGCCCGGGATCGGCGGCAGCCGTCAGCTTGGTCCAGGCCGAGGCGTACTGGCCGGCGACCCAGGCGGGATCGGCGGCGAGGAAGGGCAGCAGCAGGATGGCGGCGAGGCCGAGGGCGAGCGGCAGGCGCACCGCCGGGCGCAGCGCCGCGGCGAGCAGCGCCAGCACCAGGGCGAGCGGCTTCACCGCGACGGCCAGCGCCAGCAGCAGACCGGGCCGCCAGCCGCCGCCGGGCCGGTCGGCGAGATCGACGACGGCATGGATCATCAGCGCCAGCATCGGCACCGTCGCCTGGCCGTTCTGCAGCGCCGCGCCGGAGGCCGGCAGGGCGGCGAGCAGCATCGCCGCCAGCACCGGAGACGCCTGGTCCGGCGCGGCAAGCCGCGCCAGCCTCGCATAGGCCGAGGTCAGCAGGGCGAAGCCGACGAGCCGCCAGGCGAGGTCGCCCGCCGGCGAGCCGAGCCAGGCGAAGGGCGAGAACAGCAGCGCGAAGGCGGGCAGGTAGAGGAAGCCATGGATGCCGGGGCCGTAGATGTCCCGGCCGGCCCACCAGGCCTCGGCGCCGGCGCGGTAGGCGGGCAGGACGCTGTGGGCGTCGGGGTGGCGCAGCGTCAGCACGGCGACCACGGCGAGGAAGATGAGCCAGACGCCCCAGCCTGCGCGGACCAGGCGGCGCATGGTCAGCCGGGATCCGCGGCGACCCGCGGCGGCGCGGCCGGCGCGCCGAGGGCGCCCACCAGCAGCGGCAGGCAGAGCAGGCAGAGCGCCGGCTTCAGCCAGTCCTGGGTGGCGTGGAACAGCGCGCCGCTATAGGCCTGCATGCCGAGCCCGAGGCCGATCAGGGCCAGCGCCGCCGCCAGGCCGCGGCGTCCGTCGACCAGGCGGGCGCGCGCGGCGAGCAGGGCCAGCGGGTAGGCCAGCATGAGATAGCCGCTCTCCTCGGTGCGCGGGTTGAAGAGCAGCAGGTAGCAGACGGCGAGCGTCAGCAGCAGCACCGCCGCGAGCGGCGCCGGCAGCCGCCGCCCGGCCAGCGCGGCCAGCGCCAGGGTGCCGATGGCGGCGGCGATCCGCAGCCCGGTCATGACCCGGTCCGGCAGCGCGAGCCCGAGATGCCAGAGCAGCATGTCGAAGGTCGCCCAGTGGCCGGGGCCCGGATCCTCGGCGATCCGCAGCTTCTCGAGCGCCGCGCCATACTGGCCCATGACGTAGGCCGGATCGGGATTGAGGAAGGGCAGGAGCAGCACGCCGGCGGCCGCCGCCAGCAGCGGCAGGCGCGCCGCCGGGTGCAGCGCGAAGACGAGCAGCACCAGGACCAGCGCCAGCGGCTTGAGCGCCACGGCCAGCCCGAGGCAGGCCGCCGCCCGCCAGCAGCGCCCGCCGGCCAGCTCGACGACCCCCAGCACCATCAGCGCGAACATCGGCACGGTGGCCTGCCCGTTCTGCAGCGCAATGCCGGCGGCGGGCAGGCCCAGCACCAGGGTGGCGGCGAGGACGCCGCGCCAGTCCTCGCCCGCCGCCAGCCGGGCCAGCCGCGCCAGCGCCAGCGTGAGCAGCGCGAACCCGGCCCAGCGCCAGAGCAAGTCGCCCGCCGGGCTGCCCAGCAGCTGGAACGGGGCGAAGAGCGGCGCGAAGGACGGCAGATAGAGGAAGCCGTGGATGCTCGGCCGGTACATCGGCTCGCCATGCAGCCAGGCCGCGGCCGCCTGGCGATAGGCGAACAGCACGGTGCGGCCGTCGGGATCGCGCAGCGTGATCAGGGTGACGGCGAGGATGAACAGACCCCAGACGATCGCCGCGGCCACCAGCAGACGCCGCTGCCGCGCGGGCGCGACGGGCGCGGGCCTCACGCCCCGGCCCGGGTCGACGGCGCCGGCCGGGCGCGCAGCACCGGCTCGTCGAGCGGGCTGCCGAGCGCGGCGAGATAGAGCAGCGCGATCGCCGGCTTCAGCCAGCCCTTGGTGGCGTGGAACAGCGCCAGGTTGTAGGCCTGCGTGCCGAGGGCCAGGCAAGAGCAGCGCCAGCCCGGCGGCCGCGCCGGCGTGCTCGACCCACGCCAGGCCGGCCTGCAGCGCGAGGAGATAGGCAGGCATGATGTAGGTGCCCTCCTCGGCGCGCGGGTTGAAGGGCGAGTAGAGCGACCGAGAGCGCCAGCGGGGACAGCGCCGCGGCCAGCGGCAGCAGCCGGCGGCGCGCCAGCCAGGCCAGCCCGAGCACCGCCAGCGCAGCCGCCAGCCGCAGCAGGGTGAGGACCCGGCCAGGCGGCAACAGGCCGCAATGGCGCAGCAGCATATCGATCGAGGCCCAGTCGCCGAGCCCGGGATCCTCGGCCACCCGCAGCTTGTCGAAGGCGGCGCGGTATTGCTCCGCGACATAGAAGGGATCGCCGTTCAGCAGCGGCCAGCAGCAGGGCCGCCGCGACCGCGACCAGCAGCGGCAGGCAGGCCGCGGAGTGGATCGCCGCGGCCAGCAGCACGCTGACCAGCGCCAGCGCTTTTCAGCGCCAGCGCCAGCCCGAGCCAGGCGGCTGCCGGCCACCAGCGCCCGGCGGCGATCGCGACGGCGGCCAGCTCGCCGGCCCCAGCATCACGACGGTGGCCTGGCCGCTCTGCAGGTCGACGCCGGCCGCCGGCAAGGCGACAGCAGCATGGCGGCGAGCACCGGCCGCCAGGCCTCGCCCGCCGCCAGCCGAACCGCGGCCGAGACGAGCGCGTAGGTCGGCAGGGCGAAGCCGAAGCGGCGCCACAGCCAGGTCGTCGAGCGGGCCGCCGAGCGCGGCGAAGGGCGCGAACAGCGGCGCGAAGCCGGAAGATAGAGGATCCGTGGATGCCCGGCCCGTACATCAGCGGCGCCACTGCCACCAGCTGACGGCCGCGGCGCGAAGTAGACCGGGACGACGTTGTGCCTCGGATGCGGCAGCGCTGTGGCGAGCACGCCGACCAGGAAGGCGGCCCAGATCGTCGCCGCAACCAGCAGCACCCGGCGCTCCCGCCCGGAGCGCGCCGCCGGCGCCGTCCGCGGCGATCGATCGGTGCATCGGCCCCGTCATGCGCCCTGGTAGCGCAGCCCCTGGCGAACAGCAGCGCTGCTGCTGTCAGGCCGGCGCGGCGGACCGGCGGTCAGCATGGAACAGCGGCTGGCCGAGGCGGACGAACGGCGCCGCCAGCGCCAGAGACGGTGGGAAGTAGAGGAAGCCGTGGATGCCCGGCCCGTAGATCTGGTGACGGGCGATCCAGGCGCCGACCGCCTCGCGATAGACCGGGAAGGTGGTGCGGTTGGTCGGATCGCGGGCGATCAGGATGGTGATGCCGATCTCGACGGCCAGCCAGGCGACCAGGGCGACCCCGACCCCGAGGTACGTCGCGCCGCGATGCCCGGCGCTCCGCGGCCACGCGCCGCGCCCTTCACAGCCGTCTTGCACAGTCTCGGCCATCCTCGTGCGGTTCTATCGCGGGCCCGCGCGCGACGGCAAGGCCGCCAGCGAAGCAACGGCCGGGCGCCACGACAGCCGCCGCCGCACCGCTTGCCGGGCGGGAAAAGGCCGCTACACTCTGCCGCCCTTCCAACCGACCCCGAGCGCGCCATGGCCAGCACCGCCTCCTCCGAGCAGCCCTTCCGCAACTACGTCGCCGGCGAATGGCGCGCCGGGAGCGAGCTCTACGACAACGTCAACCCGTCCGACCTCTCCGACATCGTCGGCCGCTACGCGGTCGCCGGGGCCGCCGACGCCGGAGACGCGATCGAGGCGGCGAAGGCCGCCTTCCCGGCCTGGAGCCGGAGCACGCCGCAGGTCCGCGCCGACCTGCTCGACAAGATCGGCACCGAGGTGCTGGCCCGCCAGGAGGAGCTCGGGCGGCTGCTGTCGCGCGAGGAAGGCAAGACGCTGGCCGAGGGCATCGGCGAGGCGATGCGCGCCGGCCAGATCTTCAAGTGGTTCGCCGGCGAGGCGCTGCGGCTCGGCGGCGAGCGGCTGCCCTCGACGCGGCCCGGCATCGACCTCGAGGTGACCCGCGAGGGGCTCGGCGTCATCGGGCTGATCACGCCGTGGAACTTCCCGCTGGCGATCCCCGCCTGGAAGATCGCGCCGGCGCTGGCCTTCGGCAACTGCGTGGTGTTCAAGCCGGCGCAGCTCGTGGTCGGCAGCGCCTGGGCGCTGGCCGAGATCATCGTGCGGGCCGGCGCGCCGGCCGGCGTGTTCAACCTGGTCATGGGCGCCGGCCGCACCGTGGGCGAGGCGATCATCGGGCATCCCGACGTCGCCGCCGTGTCCTTCACCGGCTCGGTCGCCACCGGCAAGGGCGTGGCGGCGCGGGCGGCATCGCGGCTCGCCCGGGTGCAGCTCGAGATGGGCGGCAAGAACCCGCTGGTGGTGCTGGCCGACGCCGATCTCGAGAAGGCGATCGACAGCGCCGTCAACGGCGCCTTCTTCGCCACCGGCCAGCGCTGCACGGCGAGCAGCCGGCTGATCGTCGCCGAGCCGGTGCATGACCGCTTCGTCGAGGGCGTGATCGGCCGGCTGAAGGCATTGCCGGTCGACCACGCGCTGAAGCCGACGACGAAGATCGGGCCGGTGGTCGACCAGGGCCAGCTCGAGCAGGACATGTCCTACATCGAGATCGGCCGGCAGGAGGGCGCGAAGCTCGCCTTTGGCGGCGAGCGCCTCAACCGCGAGACCTCGGGCTACTACCTCGCCCCGGCGCTCTTCACCGAGACGCGCAACGACATGCGCATCAACCGCGAGGAGGTCTTCGGGCCGGTCGCCAGCGTCATCCGGGTCAAGGACTACGACGAGGCGCTGGCCGTCGCCAACGACACGCCCTTCGGCCTGGTCGCCGGCATCTGCACCGGCTCGCTCAAGCATGCCAGCCACTTCAAGCGCAACGCCGAGGCGGGCATGGTGATGGTCAACCTGCCGACCGCCGGCCTCGACTACCACGTGCCGTTCGGCGGCCGGAAGGGCTCCTCCTATGGCCCGCGCGAGCAGGGCAGCTACGCCCGCGAGTTCTACACCACGGTGAAGACGGCCTACACCGCCCCGTGAGGGGCGGGCGATGGACCGCAGCTTCCATGACGGGCTCGTCGTCATCGACGGGCTGCAATACAGCGCCTGGGACCGCGCCACCCTGGAGGAGCTGCGCGCCGGCGGCCTCAGCGCCGTGCACGTCACGCTCGCCTACTGGGAGGATGCGCGGGCGACGCTGAAGCTGATCGGCGACTGGCACCGCCGCTTCGAGAGCCATGCCGACCTGATCGTCCAGGCGCGCACCGCCGACGACATCCTGGCGGCCCGGGCGAGCGGGCGGACGGCGATCCTGTTCGGCTTCCAGAACTGCTCGCCGATCGAGGACGATCTCGGGCTCGTGCAGATCTTCCACGAGCTCGGCGTGCGCATCATGCAGCTCACCTACAACAACCAGAGCCTGCTCGGCGGCGGCTGCTACGAGCCCAACGACTCGGGCGTCACCCGCTTCGGCCGCGAGGTGATCGCCGAGATGAACCGGGTCGGCATGGTGATCGACCTGTCGCACAGCGGCGAGCGCACGACGCTGGAGACGATCGCCCTCTCGGCCCGGCCGGTGACGATCAGCCACGCCGACCCGCTGTTCCTGCACGACAACATCCGCAACAAGTCGGACCGCGTGCTGCAGGCGCTGGGCGAGAGCGGCGGCATGCTGGGCTTCTCGCTCTACCCGCTCCATATCGGCCCGGGCTGCACCCGGCGCCGCTTCTGCGAGGCGGTGGCGCGCACCGCCGAGCTGATGGGCGTCGAGCGCCTCGGCATCGGCACCGACAGCGTGCGCCACCAGCCCGACCCGGTGCTCGACTGGATGCGCAACGGCCGCTGGACCCGCGGCCCCGCCGGCCCGAAGCCGCGCTGGCCGGAGTGGGCCGAGTGGTTCCGCAGCCCGGCCGACTTCCCCAACCTGACGGAAGGGCTGCTCGAGGTGGGATTTGCCCGCGACGAGGTCGCCGCCATCATGGGCGGCAACTGGCTGCGATTTTTCCGCGAGGGGTTCGCGCCGGCTTAGGCGGGCCGAAAGGCCGTGCCGGCCCCATCCTTGGCGGGCCGAAAGGCCGTGCCGGCCCCATCCTTCGACAAGCTCAGGATGAGGCTCAAGAGGCTGCGCAGCCTCCCCCGAACCTCGTCCTGAGCTTGTCGAAGGGCGAGGTCGGCACGGCCGCGCCGCGGGCGTTCACCCGCCGCCGAACCGTGCGTCCCGCCAGGCGATCGCGGCCTTGAGGCCGTCGCGGCGGGAGATCTCGGCGAAGGTGCGGCTCTCCGGGGTCTCCAGGCTCTCGATCTGGACGTCGATGTCGAGCGCCATCTCGAGCGCGTCGGCCATGCCCATGATGTCGAAGCTGCGGTTGATCGCCTTCTTGGTCAGCGCCACCGCCGCCTTGTCCATCACCGCGATGTCGCGGGCGATGGCCAGCGCGGCGTCGAGCTCCTCGCCGGCGGGCACCACGCGGTTGACGATGCCCATGGCCAGCGCCTGCTCGGCGGTGATCCTGTCGTTGCCGGTGAGCAGCAGCTCCTTGGCCCGCTTCGGTCCGGACATCCACGGCAGCAGCAGGGCGACGATGCCGCTGCCGAAGCGCAGCTCGGGCTCGCCGAAGCGGGTGCCGGCGGCCGCCACGGTGATGTCGCAGGCCATCGCCAGCTCGCAGCCGCCGGCGATGGCGTAGCCCTTCACCGCGGCCACGGTGGGCAGCGGCGAGCGCCAGAAGCGCATGATGATGGCGAGATCGCGCTCCAGGATCGGCCGCCAGTGGGCGACGCCGCCTGCCGTTGTCTCGGCATTCTCCTTGAGGTCGAAGCCGGCGCAGAAGGCGCGGCCGGCCCCGGTCAGGACCAGGGCGCGCAGCCCGTCGTCGGCCTCGGCCGCGTCGAGCGCGGCATTGAGCTCGGCGATCATCGTCGAATCGATGGCGTTCAGCACCTCCGGCCGGTGCAGCGTCAGCAGCCCGATCGCCCCGCGCCTCTCAAAGCGTATGGTCTGGTATGTCATCGCCCCTCACCTCAGCCGCCGCGGGCCCGGCTATGCTGCGGCCGGCCCGGACCGGAGCTTAGGGCCGGGAACTGCGGGATCGGAAGAGGCATGCGGCCGGGCGCGGCACATTCTCCCCAGGCACGGGCCAGGGCCAATCTCGGCATGCTGGCCACGGCGGCGGCCTGGGCCTCGATCATCCCGCTGCTGCACTACCTGCTGCCGCTGTGGGACGGCTACTTCCTCGCCTTCGCCCGCTACGGCGCCGCCCTGCCGCTGCTGCTGCTCGCCCTCTGGCTGCGCGAGCGGCGGCTCTGGGCGAGCGGCGTGCCGGCCTGGAAGGTGATCGTGCTCGGCATGCTCGGGATCGGCGGCTTCGCGCCGCTCTTCACCCTCGGCGTCGCCCACGCCAACCCGGTCACCGCGGCGATCGTCGGCGCCAACGGCCCGATCGTCGCGGCGCTGATGAGCTGGCTCATCGAGCGCCAGGCGCCCGACCGGCGCATGCTGCCGGGCGTGGCGCTGGTGGTGTGCGGCGCGGCGCTCGCCACCATCGACTTCGACCGGGCGGGCAGCCCCTTCGACCTGCGCGGCGGCGAGCTGCTGATCGTGCTCGCCCAGGTCTTCTGGACCTGGTACTCGCTGACCGCGCAGCGCTGGCTGGCCGGCTGCTCGCAGCTGCGCATCACCGCCATCACCGCGGTGCCGGGGGTCGCCATGCTCGGGCTGGTCTGGCTCGCCGCCGGCGCGCTCGGCGCGGCGCCGTTCCCGCCGGCCCCGCCGCGCAGCGCGCTCGACGTCGCGCTGGTCGGCTGGCTCGGGCTGGTGGCGATCTTCGCCGGCGTGCTGCTGTGGAACCACGGCGTGCGCGTGCTCGGCATCGTCGTCGCCTCGATCTTCCTCAATCTCTGCCCGATCGGCGCCATCGCCATCACCGCGGCCATGGGCACCCCGCCGACCCGCTGGCAGCTGGCGGGCGGCGCGCTGGTGCTGGCCGGCGTCACCCAGGCGCAGCTCGGCCGGCTGCTCCGCCAGCGGCGAACCGAACGGCGCGCCGCGGGTTAGCGACGGGAACGGCCCGGGAGGGTCCCATGCAGTACCGACAGCTCGGCAGCAGCGGCATCGCGGTCTCGGAGATCGCGCTCGGCTCCTGGCTGACCTATTCCGGCGGGGTCGACAAGGCCCGGGCGATCGCCTGCGTGCGCCGCGCGCTCGATCTCGGCATCACGCTGATCGACACCGCCAACGTCTATGGCCACGGCGCCGCCGAGACGCTGCTCGGCGAGGCGCTGGCCGGGGTGCCGCGCCAGTCCTACGTGCTGGCGACCAAGCTGTTCTTTCCGATGGGCGACGGCGAGGAGGGGCTGTCGCGGGCCCAGGTGGCCAAGCAGCTCGACGCCTCGCTGAAGCGGCTGCGCACCGATCATGTCGACCTCTACCAGTGCCACCGCTACGACCCCGACACGCCGCTCGCCGAGACGATGGAGGCGCTGACCGAGGCGGTGCGGCAGGGCAAGGTGCGCTGCGTCGGCTTCAGCGAGTGGAGCGCCGATCAGGTCCGCGCGGCGCTGGCGATCCCGGGCGTGGTGCGCTTCGCCGCCAGCCAGCCGCAATACTCCCTGCTGTGGCGGAAGCCGGAGCAGGAGATCCTGCCGCTCTGCGCCGCCAACGGCATCGCGCAGATCGTCTGGTCGCCGCTCGGCCAGGGCGTGCTCACCGGCAAGTACCGGCCCGGCGCCGTGCCACCAGTCGATTCCCGCGCCGCCAGCGGCAGCATGGGCAGCTTCATGCGGCGCGGCTGGCTCGGCCGGCCGGTGCTGGAGGCGGTGGAGCGCGTCGCCGGGCTCGCCCGCCAGGCCGGGCTGACGCCGGCCCAATTCGCGCTCGCCTGGGTGCTGCGCCGGCCGGAGGTGGCCGCGGCCATCGTCGGCGCCACCCGGCCCGAGCAGGTCGCGGAGAACGCCGCCGCGTCGGGCGCGGCGGTCGATCCGGCGCTCTTCGCCGAGGCCGAGCGGCTGCTCGAGCCGGCGCTCGCGGCGGCGCGCTGAGCCCCGCCGGGCGGACGATCAGGCGGCCGAGGCCGTCATCGCCTGGCCGGGGCTGAGCAGGAAGGGCGGCAGCCAGGCCGGGATGTTGGAGAAGGGCAGCACCTCGGGCGCCAGCCGGATGCCGAGCCGGCTGGTCATGAAGGCGCGCCGCGCCTCGATGCGCCGCCAGGCCTCCGGATAGTCGGCGGCGAAGGCCTCGCGCAGCGCCGTGTCGGCCAGCGCGATGCCGTCCTCGATGTTGGTCGACATGTAGGCGGTGCCGGTCGCCGGGATGATGTCGCATTGCAGCGCCATGCCCGAGGCGAGCGGGATCTCGGAGCCCGGCTGGACCGGCGAGCTCAGCCACTCCTCGAGATGGATCAGGTGGCCAGGATTGAGGCCGATGCCGAAGAAGGGATCGCCGAGATGGCGCTGGACGATCTCGTGCAGCCGGCCGGCAGGCAGGCCGATGGCGAGCGTCTCGTACCATTCGACGACGGCCGCGAAATAGGGCGCCACCAGCTTCCCGACATAGTCGCGGATGCCGGGCGCCAGCTCGTCCGCGCCCGCCGCCAGAAAGCCGCCGCGGGCATTGAGCGCACCCCATACGCCGTAGGCCGCCGAGACGTACTCGCCGCGGACCAGCCGCCGGCTGCTCGGGCTGCCCAGCCCGACGGCGGCGCGCGGCCCGCTCGACAGCATCAGGTGCACCGACAGCGGCATGCCGTTGAGCCGCATCTGCTGCACCGCCTGGTATTCGGTCATGCCCGGCCGGATGCCGCGGATCAGGTCGCGCATCGCCGTCGAGGTGACGCAGGCGGCGTACTCGAACATTGCCAGCTGCTCGACCTCGTTGACCGCCCTGAGGCCGGTCGCGGGGTCGGCGAAGAGGCGGGCGGCGTTGACGACGTGGCGCTCGCCCCCGGTCATCCGGCGCAGCAGGTCGATCAGGTAGGACGGCGCGTCGTGCCACTGCGCCTGCTCCTCGGCGCTGCCGGTCTCGCGATATTTCCAGCCGGCGACGCCGATCCTGGTGCCGGGGCCGATGCCGCTGCCGGCCAGGATCGGCTCCAGCGGCACCAGCCCGTCGCGCGGCTGGCCGAGCAGGCCGAAGGGCTGGTAGAGCACGCGCTCGAGCTCGACCGGGCAGAGCGTCGCATAGGCCCAGCCCTCGAGCCCGACCAGCAGCCGCGGCACGCCGTCCGCGGCCAGGATCAGCAGCGCCTCCTCGAAGCGCGGATCGTAGCCGGTGAGGTAGGCGAGGTTGGCATGGTGCTCGCGGTCGCCCCAGACCAGCAGCCGGTCGAGCCCCGCCTCGGCCATGCGCCGGCGCGCCCGCGCCAGCCGGGCGCGGTAGGTGGCGGCGCCGAGCCGCGGCTCCTCCTCCGAGCTGCCGAACTCCGGCAGGTCGATGGCGCGCAGCGACACCGGGCGGCGCCGGGCAGGCTCGCTCATGACGGATCCCTTTCCTGCAGATAGGCGTCGACGATGGCGACCAGCCGGTCGCGGCCGAAGCTCGGGCAATGGCCGCCATGCACGACCCGGACCGGCAGGTCGCGCAGCCGCCGCATGGTCGCGACATAGTCGGGAATGCTCGAGCCGGCGAGGTTGTCGATCAGCTTGCCGTCATAGACGGCATCGCCGGAGAACAGCGTGCCGGTGGCGGCCTCCCACAGGCCGATGCTGCCCGGCGAATGGCCGGGAAGGTGCAGCACCTCGAAGGCCCGGTTGCCGAGATCGAGCATGGTGCCCTCCTCGACGATGCGGCTGGGCGCCGAGAGGACGCGATACGCCTCCAGCGCATAGGAGGGCGCCGGCAGCGCCGTGACCAGGGCCTCGGGCAGGTGGAAGCCGCTCGCCGCCAGCTGGTCGAGCACCGCCTCGCCGAGATCGGCCGAGATCAGCGTCGCGAAGTCCTGGAAGTCGGCCATGGCCGCCGCCTCGGCGCGATGGACGACGCGGTCGGGGAACTCGTGCAGGCCGCCGACGTGATCGTAGTGGGTGTGGGTCGCGACGGCGGTGAGCGGCTTGCCGAACAGGTCGCGGGCGGCCGCCGCCAGGCTGACGATGCCGAGTCCGGTATCGACCAGCAGGTCGCGCGCGCGGCCGCGCACGTGCCAGATGTTGCAGCGGATCAGCGGCGAGACGTGCGGCTCCCACAGCAGCGTCACATCGTCGTCGATGCGGCGCCGCTCGAACCAGCGGTCGGCGATCGGCAGGGCCATGTCCCGTCTCCCTCCGCCCGGCTGCTATGGTAGGGTGGCAGCATGATGGAGACAATCGCCCTCGACCTGCCGGTCTGCAGCATCGACCGGCGGCTGCCGGTCGGCCAGCAGGTGCACCGGGCGCTGCGCAGCGCCATCGTCGCGGTGCGCCTCAGGCCCGGCCAGGCCCTGTCGGAGAAGGAGGTGGCGCAGGCGATCGGCGTCAGCCGCTCGCCGGTGCGCGAGGCCTTCATCCGGCTCGCCGAGGAGGCGCTGATCGACATCTACCCGCAATACGGCACCTTCGTCGCCAAGATCAGCCCCGAGGCGGTCGCGGAGGCGCAGTTCATCCGCCAGGCGGTCGAGACGCGGATCCTGGAGGATGCGGTCCGCCTGTGCCGGCCGGAGACGGTGCGCACCCTGCAGGCGCTGGTCAGGCGCCAGGGCGAGGCGGCCCGGGCCGGCGCGCACGACCAGTTCTTCGACCTCGACTTCGAGTTCCACCGCGCGCTGGCCACCGCCGCCGGCCATCCGCTGGCCTGGGAGCTGTGCGAGGGCGCCTCGGCCCAGCTCCGCCGCGTGCTGCGCCTCAAGCTCGGCCAGGTCGACTATCTCGCCAGCGTCGTGCAGCAGCATGGCCGCATCGCCGACGCGGTGCGCCGGCGCGACGCCGCCCTGGCGGTGCGCCGCATGACCGAGCATCTCGCCGAGCTGCAGGGCGACCTCGCCGAGGTCCAGGCCCGCCACCCCGAGTACTTCACCACCGAGCCCGGCGCGCTGCGCCGCGCGGGGTAAGGCGCCGCGCGCGTCGGGACGATGGCGGCACGATGCCGCCGCTATGTCGTCGGCTCGGCCAGCAGGTGCATGTCCTCGGCCGACCAGCCCAGCCAGACCGCCTCGCCGGGTTGCCAGCGCGTCTCGGCACCGGCCGCGACGTGGGTCGAGAGCTGGCGGCCGCCGGCCTCGAGCAGCACCAACTCGCGGCTGCCGTGATAGACCGTGTCGACGACGCGGGCGGCGACGACGTTCTCGTGGCCGCCGCGCTCGCGGCTGACGGCGACGTGCTCCGGCCGCAGCGCGACCGTCACTGCCGCGCCGGGCATCCAGGCCGTGCCGTCCTCGGCCGCGGCAACCGAGGCGCCGAGCGCATCCAGCCGGACCCGGCCGGCCTCCCGGCCGCGCACCGTGGCGGGCAGCAGGTTGTTGTCGCCGAGGAAGGCGGCGACGAAGCGCGAGCGCGGCCGGCGGTAGAGCTCGCGCGGCGCGCCGACCTGCTCGACCCCGCCGGCGTTGAGCAGGACGATGCGGTCGGACATGGCGAGCGCCTCCTCCTGGTCGTGGGTGACCAGGACGAAGGTCACGCCGGTGCGGCGGTGCAGGTCCTTGAGCTCGCCCTGCATCTCCGCGCGCAGGTTCTTGTCGAGCGCCGAGAGCGGCTCGTCGAGCAGCAGCAGGCGCGGCGCGAAGACCAGGGCGCGGGCCAGCGCGACGCGCTGCTGCTGGCCGCCCGAGAGCTGGCTCGGACGGCGGCGGCCGAGCTCGCCGAGGCGGACCTGGTCGAGCGCCGCCTTGACCTTCGCCGCGGCCTGCGCCGCCGGCGTGCCGCGCACCGCCAGCGGGAAGCCGACATTTCCGGCGACGCTGAGGTGCGGGAACAGCTGGTAGCCCTGGAACACCATGCCGAAGTCGCGCCGCTCCGGCGGCAGGCCGGTGACGTCGCGGCCGTCGACCAGCACCCGGCCGGCCGACGCCTCGACGAAGCCGGCGACGATCATCAGCAGCGTCGTCTTGCCCGAGCCCGACGGGCCCAGCAGGGTGACGAACTCGCCGTCGGCGATGGTCACCGAGACGTCGCGCACCGCCGCCGTGCCGCCATAGAGCTTGGTCACGCCCTCGAGGTCGAGCCGCGCCATGGCGATCAGCTCCGCCGCATCCCGGCCAGCACGCGCTCGAGCAGCAGCAGGCCGATGGTGACGAGAATCAGCAAGGTGCCGACCGCGGCGATGCGCGGGTCGACCGAGTCGATGACGCCCTGCCAGATCTTGCGCTGCAGGGTGACCAGCCGCCGGCTGGTCGTCATCAGGGTGACCACCACCTCGTCCCAGGAGCCGACGAAGGCGAACAGCGCGCCCGCCGCCATGCCGGGCAGGATGTTGGGCAGCACGACGCGCAGCACGATCTGGCGCGGCCGCGCGCCGAGGCTGCGCGCCGCCTGCTCCATGCGCCGGTCGAGGGTGGCGAGCGAGGTGCCGACGGTCATCACCACGAAGGGCAGCCCGAGGATGGTGTGCACGACCAGCAGGCCGGGATAGGAGTCGAGCAGGCCGAGCTCGGCCCACAGCCGGAAGATGCCGACGCCGTAGATGATCGGCGGCACGATCATCGGCGCGAACAGCATCAGCCGCAGCGCCGTGGTCGAGGCCGAGCGGTGCTGCCAGACGCCGATCGCGAAGCCGGTGCCGAGCAGCACCGCGCAGGCCGCCGAGATCAGCGCCACCGACAGGCTGGTGCCGATCGCCGACGACCAGTCGGGATCGCCCGCCAGGCTCTCGTAGTGGCGCAGGCTGAGCCCGCCCTCCGGCAGCGAGAGATAGTCGAGCGGGGTGAGCGAGATCGGCACCACGACGAGGATCGGCAGCAGCAGGAACAGCGCCGCGGCGATCGCCGAGACCTGCAGCAGCGGCGTCCAGCGCGTCCTCATGCCGGCCTCATGCGCGCCGTCATGCCCGGGCCGCCCCGAACAGCCGGTCGAGATCGGCGACCCGGCCGAGCAGCCAGACGAGCAGCCCGACGGTGACCAGCAGCATGGTGGCGAGCGCCGTCGCGATGCCCCAGCGCAGCGTCTGGCTGACCTGGACGTTGATGTACTCGGCGACCATCACCGTCTTGCCGGCGCCGAGCAGCGTGGGGGTGACGTAGAAGCCGAGCGAGAAGATGAAGATCAGGATCGCCGCGGCCGCCACCCCCGGCAGGCTCAAGGGCAGCCAGACCCGCCAGAAGACGTGGCCCGGCGAGGCGCCGAGGCCGCGCGCCGCGTCGCACAGCCGGCGGTCGATGCTCTGCATGTGGGCGTAGAGCACGAACACCGCGTAGGGCGTCATGTAGTGGACCATGCCGATCATCACGCCGAGCTCGTTGTAGACGAGCCGCAGCGGCTGGTCGATCACCCCCCAGCCGACCAGCGCACCGTTGATCAGGCCCTGGCTGCGCAGCAGCGTGATCCAGGCGAAGCTGCGCACCAGCACCGACAGCCAGAACGGCACCAGCAGGGCGAACAGCAGCAGGCGCTGCCGGCGCGGCGGCAGCATCACCATGGCATAGGCCAGCAGGTATCCCAGCAGCAGGGCGCAGATCGAGGTGGTGCCCGCCACCCGCAGCGTGGTGATCACCACCCGGCGGATCGCCGGGCTGGTCAGCAGGAACAGGTAGTTGCCGAGGCCCGGGGCCGGCTCGGTGACGCTGATCACCAGCAGCCGGGCGATCGGCAGGACGTAGGCGGCCGCCACCAGGAGGGCGGCCGGCACGATCAGGAGCCCGTAGGTCGGGTCCCGCCCGTGCCGGCCGGCCGGCGTTCCAGCCGGCGTTCCGGCCAGCGCTGCCGCCGAGCCTATCGCCCGGCTCCCGCCCGGCGGCGCCCCGGCCTCAGGACGCGATCAGGTCGAGGAACTTGTTCTGCAGGTCGGCGACGTTCTTGCCGTACCACTCGGTGTCCACCAGGATCTGCTGCTTCAGGTTGGCCGGCGAGGTCGGGCTGATCTTGCGCAGATCGTCGGTCAGCAGCGCGTCGGCCGCCGGGTTGGCCGGCCCGTTGCCCATCAGCTTGAGGAGCGTGATCTGCTGCTCGGGCGACTGGCTCGACGCGATGAAGTCCATCACCGCATGGCCGGCCGGATTGCCCTTCGGCACGGTCCAGGCGCTCGACTGCGCCAGGCCGCCGGCCCAGATCCAGTCGATGCGGCCGTTGGTCTCCTTGCGCAGCAGGTTGGCGCGGGTGTGCCAGATGTTGCCCATCACCACCTCGCCGTCGCGGAAGTACTGCTGCGACTGCGCCCCGCTCTCCCAGAACAGCAGGTCGGGCAGGATCGCCTTGACCCGCTTGAAGGCGCGGTCGACGTCGAGCGGGTAGATCTTGTCGGCCGGCACGCCGTCGGCGATCAGCGCCGGCTCGAGCTGGGCCTGCACCCACTTGCACATCGAGCGCTTGCCCGGGAAGGTCTTGGTGTCGAAGTAGTCGGCCCAGGAGGTCGGCGGCTTCGGCACCTTGGTGGTGTCGTAGGCCAGCACGTTGCTGAAGAAATAGTTGGCGACGCCGAACTTCGGCGCGAAGTCGCCCGGCGGCACCTTGCTCTTGTCGACGACGCTGTAGTCGATCGGCTCGAGATAGCCGTCGTTGCCGAGCGACTTGCTGTCGGCGATGCTGGTGTCCGCGACGTCCCAGGTGACATTCTTGGCCTCGACCATGGCGCGGATCTTGCCGTTGTCCGGCCCCTCGCCCACCACCACCGCCTTGATGCCGGTGGCCTTGGTGAAGGGGTCGCCGAAGGCGGCCTGGAACGCCTTCACCGCGTCGCCGCCCCAGTTGCAGATCACCACCTCCTTCTCCGCCGCCAGGCCGACCGTCGAGCCGGCGGCCAGCGTGGCGCCGGCGGCGCCCAGCGCCACCAGGAACTGCCGGCGGTCGATCTCGCCGAGGCGCAGGCGCTCGGCGGCAATCAGGACGCTGTCCATGCGGAAACGCGAAACCATGCCCTGCCTCCTTGCCGATTTGCGGCCGGGGCTCCACCCCAGCCGGGCCCCGCCATGCTTGTATGGTAGGGACGCCATCCGGCCGGAGTCAACGGAACGCCGCCGCCATTGACCACCGGAGGCGCCGGAGTACCATGCTTCCATACCAGCGCCGCTTCCGGAGACCCTGCCAATGGCGATCATGAGCGACTACGCCTTCCAGCAATTCTCGATCTACGAGATGTTCGGGCCGGAGGCCGAGCCGGCCTTCGAGACGGCCTCGGAGCTGGAGTTCGGCTGGGGCCGCAACTGGGGCTGCGACAACGACGTCGGCAAGCTGCGGGTGGTGCTGATGCACCGCCCGGGCGAGGAGATCAACGTCGTCGACCCGAAGAAGCCGCTGGGCTTCGTCGAGGGCTATGGCGACCTGAAGGCCGGCTGGTACTGGCACAGCAAGGAGCTGCCCGACCTGCCGGCGATGCAGGCCCAGCACGACGCCTTCGTGAAGATCCTGAAGGCCGAGGGCGTCGAGGTGGTGCTGCTCGACAAGGCGGCGCCCAACCGCCTGAAGTCGGTCTTCACGCGCGATTCCTGCATCGGGGTCAAGGGCGGCGCCATCATCACCCGCCTGGCGCGGCGCATCCGCCGCGGCGAGGAGCAGCCGGTGCTGAAGGCGCTGGCGCGGGTCGGCTGCCCGGTGCTGCACACCATCCACGGCACCGGCACCTTCGAGGGCGGCGGCTTCGCCTTCATCAACGACAAGACCGCCGTCTGCTCGGTCAGCGTCGCCTGCAACGAGGAAGGCGTGCGCCAGGTCGAGGAAGTGCTGAAGACCCAGGGCGTCGAGCTCATCAAGCTGCACCTCTCGGGCTACCGCATCCACATCGACGGCATGTTCCTGATGGTCGACGTCGACACCGCCATCGTGAACATGGACGAGCTGCCCTACTGGTTCATCGAGAAGCTCCGGGCGATGAAGATCCGCACCATCCAGCTGCCGCCCGACGAGAGCGCGCTGTCGCTCAACTGCCTCGCCGTCGCGCCCGGCCGGGTGATCGCCGACGCCAACATGACGCCGCGCTTCGCCGACATGCTCGACAAGGCCGGCATCACCGTGCTGCCGCTGCAGTACGAGCGCGTCGAGCACAGCGGCGGCGGCATCCACTGCTCCACCGCGCCGCTGATCCGCGACCGGGTATAGGGCCTGTCTCCCTCTCCCGCTTGCGGGAGAGGGTCGGGGTGAGGGTCGCGCCGCCCGCTCCGCCCTCCCGCTCACGCGGGCGAGGGCACGCTCACAGCGCGTCGCCGACCTTGAGCCCCTCGAGCACCGCTTCCTCGGCGGTGCGCGGCGCCAGGCAGTCGCCGATCTGGTGCAGCTCGCCGGGCCAGGCGGCGAGCGCGGTGGCGAGGTCGTCGACGCTGTCATGGCCCTGGGCCAGGACCAGCGTGTCGACGCCCTCGCAGAGCACCGGCTCGCCCGAGGTGGTGTGCTGCAGGTAGACGGTGTCGCCGTCGGCGCCGAACAGCCGGACATAGGGCACGATCTCGACCCCGAGCTTGTGCAGGATGCCGATCCAGTTGTCGCGGACATATTGCTGGATGGTCTGTCCCGGCAGGTAGCCGTTGACGCAGAGCCGGACGCGGCAGCCGGCCCGCGCCAGCTTCTCTGCGATGCCGAGCCCGATCCAGTCGCAGCGCCAGTCGGCGACCAGCACCGAGGCGCCGACATTGACCTCCTCGCGCAGCACCTGCCAGGCGTCGACGACATGGGCGTCGCCGCCTTCCAGCGGCGGCCGGCGCGGCCGGGCGCCGGTGGCGACGACCACCGCGTCGGGCGCCTCGGACTGCACCAGCGCGGCGTCGACGGTGCGGCCGCGGACCACCCTGACGCCGGCGAGCTGCATCTCGCGCTCGAGATTGCCGACGATGCCGCCGAACTCGGCGCGGCCGGGCAGCAGCTGGGCGAGCAGCGCCTGGCCGCCGAGCCGCGGCGCCGCCTCCCAGAGGGTGACGTCGTGGCCGCGCTCGGCGGCGACGGCCGCCGCCTTCATGCCGGCCGGGCCGCCGCCCGCCACCAGCACGCGCCGCCGCGCCGCCGCCGGGCTGCGCCTTCCGTAGCGGCGCTCGCGGCCGGTCTCGGGATGCTGGATGCAGGAGATCGGGTAGCCCTGCAGCATGTGGCCGATGCAGGCCTGGTTGCAGGCGATGCAGGCGCGGATGTCGTCGAGCCGGCCGGCCTCCGCCTTGCCCGGCATCGCCGGGTCGCAGATCATCGCCCGGGTCATGCCGCAGAGATCGGCCTGGCCGCTGGCCAGCACGCGCTCGGCGACCTGCGGCTGGTTGATGCGGCCGGCAACCAGCACCGGCCGCGTCACCTTGGCCCGGATCGCCGCCGCGTAGGGCGCGACATAGGCCGGCTCGACCAGCATCGGCGGCACGATGTGCACCGAGCCGGCGAGCGTCGCCGAGGATCCCGCGATGATGTTGAAGTAGTCGAGCGCGCCGTCGGCATCGAGGGCAACGCAGGCGGCCAGCACCTCGTCGGCGACCAGCCCGTCATGGTCGAGCTCGTCGCCCGAGATGCGCAGGTCGACCACGCGCCTGGCCCGACCGCGCGCGCCGCCGCGATCGCCTCGCGCAGGAAGCGCAGCCGCGCTCTCCGGGCTGCCGCCATAGGCGTCGTCGCGGCGGTTGATCCGCGGGTTGAGGAACTGCGCCGGCAGGTAGCCGTGGCTGGCGACGATCTCGACGCCATCGAGCCCGGCCGTCACGAGCCGCGCGGCCGCCGCGCGCCGTACCCGGCCACCACCTCGTCGATCAGCCGCCGCGGCATCGCCCGCGGCATGACGTGGAAGCGCTCGTTCGGCACCGCCGAGGGCGCGTAGGAAACGGGCGTGCTGCCGTCGACCGATTCGATGATCTCGCGGCCGGGATGGAAGAGCTGGCCGAACACCCGGCAGCCATGGCCGTGCACCGCCGCGGCGATCGCCCGGTAGCCGGCGATGCAGGCGTCGGTCGTGGCATCGATGGTGTGGGTGGTGAAGATCGCCGTCGGGTGCACGGCGGCGACCTCGACGATGACCAGCCCGGCGCCGCCGGCGCGCGCGCGCCTCGTGATAGGCGACGAGGTCGGGGCTCGGCAGGCCGCCCGACACCAAGGTCGTCCTTGTGGCCGGTCGAGAAGATGGATTTCCTGAGCCGGCAGCCGCGCAGCTCGATCGGCGCGAAGAGATGGGGGAAGGCTGGGGCCATCATGCTCCTGGGGGACTGGGCGCACCGCCGGCGATGGCGCGCTCGATCGCGGGCAAGGCGATCCTGTAGCCGGTCCTGAGCGCTTCGTCGCGCAACATCGCAAGCTCCGCGGCACGATCATCGCCGCGGCCCGCGGCGGCGAGCGCCCGGCCGCGGCGGATTGGCGAAATCGATCAGGGGCAGCGGCTCGGCGGCTGTGTAGTCAGCGAGGCTCGAGGCGTAGCGCTCGGCCTCGTCCCACTCGCCCGCCGCGAGCGCCTGGTCGACCGCGGCCATCCCGAACAGCAGGTGGTTGTGGCTGAGCGAGCCGGCCGCGAGCAGCGTCTCCGCCTCCGCCAGAGCAGCCCGACGCTCGGCGTCGTCCGCGGCGACGCCGGCGAGCACGCCCAGCGCGATGGGACCCTGATAGGTCATTCCGGTCGCGCGGTAGATGGCAAGTGCTCGACCGCCAGCCGCCGCGCCTCCGGCCGCCGACCGGCGGCGTGCTCGATGGCCCCGAGGAACATCAGGCTCTCCGCCTCGAAGCGCCTGGCGCCCAGCCGCCGTGCGGCCGCCAGCGCCGTCTCCATGCAGAGGCGCGCCCGCTGGAGCTCCGCCATGTCGAGCAGGATCTGGCCGGCCACCTGCCTGGCGACGATCTCGGCCCGATGCGCCCCCGCCCGCGCCGCGGCTTCGATCGCGATCTCGGCCTCGGCCGCCCGCTCATGCTCGTTGAGCAGGAGCGTCGTGCACGGAACCATCGGCAGATTGGCGACCTCGATGCGGCCCAGCCCGTGTTGCCGGGCAAGGTCGACGCAGCGCCGGAATACGCGATTGGCGGTGATCATCCGCCCCTCCGCATAGAGCGCGTCGCCGAGCCCGCCGAGCGCCCGTGCCTGCAGCTCGGCCGATCCAGCGCGCTCGGCGTACCTCGGGACTGCTCGTGCGCGGCGCGGCACTCGGCAAGGCGGCTGAGCGGAAGTAGAGATTGCCGGCGCAGGTTGTGGATGCGGGCAAGATCGTCGAGCGACTGATGGCTCAGGGCGGCCGCCTCGGCGGCGTCGAGCGCCGCCAGTGCCTCCTCGATGCGGTCGACCACGCGCAGCCCGGCGGCGATGCCGATCCAGGCCCGGCAGAGCTCGAGGCCATCGCCGGCGAGATCGCGCGCCCTCATAGGCGGCGATCGAGGCTGGCATCGCCCCGAGATCGCCGAGCAGCTCGGCCCGCAGCCGGGTCAACGCATAACGGTCGGCACGCTCCTGCGCCAGGGCCAGCCCGCGCTCGGCGAGCTGCAGGGCTTGCTCCAGGCGATAGCTCGCTCCTGCCCGCGGGCCGCCTCGAGGTAGGCCTCGGCGGCCCGCGGGTCGGCGGCGCGGTCGAGATGCTCGGCCTGCAGCACTGCGTCGCGGCCGGCGAACCAGCCGGCCGCCTTGCGGTGGGCAGGGCCCGGCGGCTGGCCCGCAGCAGCGAATCGTAGGCGCCCTCCCTGATGAGCGCGTGCCCGAACAGGAAGCCCTCGCCATCGGCCCGGATCAGCTGATGCTGAAGCAGCGGCTCAGCGCCATAGGCGGGATCGTCCATCAGGTGGCGAAGCTGGGCGAGCGTGAAGCGCTGCCCCAGCACGGCGGCGGCGCGCAGCGCCTGCCGATCGCGCCGGCCGAGGCGGTCCATGCGGGCCAGCACGATGCTGCGCAGCGAGCCCGGCAGGTCGCCGGCGCCGGCCTCGGCCGCCCGCAGCAGCTGCTCGAGGAAAAGCGGGTTGCCCTCGGCACGACGCACGCAGGCGGCCGCGACGTCGCGCCGGCCCGTCAGCAGGCTGCCTGCCAGCTGCTGCGCCGCCTCTTCGGGGAGCGGTGCGAGGTCGACGGTCAGCGGCCGCGATTCCGCCCGCCACGCCGCAAGCAGCGCATCCCCCTCCGGCCGGGCGGTCACCACCAGAAGAGCGGCGCTGCGGGCGCATGCCGCCGCGAGATCGGACAGATAGGCGAGCGTCACCGGATCGGCCCAGTGGGCATCCTCGATGGTCAGCAGCAGCGGGCGACGCGCTGCCGAGCGCTCGACAAGTGCGGCCAGCAGTGCCCGCAGCGCGGCGGCCCGGGTGGCCGGGCTCATCGCGTCATACGTGCTGCGGCCGGCGAGCGGCAGCGGCAGCTCGAGCATGTCGTAGAGCGGCGGTGCATGGGCGGGCTCGACCAGTCCCTCGGCGACCGCCCGGTCGGCGACCCGGGAGAGATCCGCCGCAGCGCTGTGGCCCGCCTCGAGCAGGGAACGCACCAGGGCACGCACCGGGTCGGTCGTGCCGCTGCCGAAATCCAGCACCAGCGTGCGGTGACAGGCGAATCCCAGGCCGGCCGCGTGAAGCGGCAGCTCCTCGGTCAGCCGCGACTTGCCGAGCCCGGCCTCGCCGCGGATGTGGACGGCGCGGCCGCGCGCCGAAGCCTTGCACTCGGCGAGCAGCGCGGCCAGCGCCGCCAGCTCGGCACCTCGGCCGACGAAGCGGGCCTGCCGTGCCTGCCGCCCTCCCATCGCCAGCACCCGCCAGGCGCGCACCGGGCCCGGCAGACCCTTGACCGAAAGCTCGCCGGCCGGGCCCGCCTCCACCAGCGGCGCCACGGCCTCGTAGACGTCGGCCGAGACCAGCGTCTCGCCGGCACCGGCCAGCTCGGTCAGCCTCGCCGCCAGGTTCACCGAATCGCCGGTCACCGTATAGTCCTGCCGTCGGCGGCTGCCAGTGTCGCTGGCCACCACCCGGCCGCTGGCGATCCCGACATGAGCGGCGAGACGCCGGGGCCCGTCGAGGACGGCGAGCGCGGCGTGGATGGCCACCCCGGCGCGCACGGCGCGCTCGGCGTCATTGCCGTGCGCCACCGGCGCGCCGAACAGCGCCATCACGCAATCCCCGATATGCTTGTCGATGCTGCCGCCATGGCGCTCGACCACGCCATCGACCGCTTCGAAGAAACGGTTGAGAAGGGCGTGCACCTCCTCGGCCTCGAGCTCATGGCTGAGCGCCGTGTAGCCGACCAGGTCGGCGAACAGCACGGTGACCTCGCGCAGCTCGCCCTCGGGCGCGGGCGCCGCCTCTGGCGGCGCGGCGGTGGGGCGGCCGCAGCCGCCGCAGAACCTGGCGGTGCCGTCGTTGGCGAAGCCACAGCCGGGGCAGGCCCAGCCGAGGGTCGCGCCGCAGCCGCCGCAGAACCGGCGATCCGCGCCGTTCTCCGTGCCGCATCCGGCGCAGCGCATGGCCGCCTTGCCTCCCCTAGATCCAACGCGATGCTAGGCGGCTCCGCCGCTTCCTGGCAAGTTGCCGCCTCCCCATCGCCCGCGAGGCCGCCGATGATCCCCCGCTACAGCCGCCCGGAGATGAGCCGGATCTGGGAGCCGGCCAACCGCTTCCGCATCTGGTTCGAGATCGAGGCGCATGCCTGCGACGCGCAGGCGGCGCTCGGCGTCATCCCGCAGGAGGCGGCGGCGGCCGTCTGGGCGCGCGGCCGCTTCGAGATCGCGCGGATCGACGAGATCGAGCGCGAGACGCGCCACGACGTCATCGCCTTCCTCACCAACCTCGCCGAGCATGTCGGGCCGGAGGCCCGCTTCGTCCACCAGGGCATGACCTCGTCGGACGTGCTCGACACCTGCCTCGCCGTGCAGCTGGTGCAGGCGACCGACCTGCTGCTGGCCGACCTCGACGCGCTGCTGGCGGCCCTCGAGCGCCGCGCCCGCGAGCATCGCGACACCGTCTGCCTCGGCCGCAGCCACGGCATCCACGCCGAGCCGACCACCTTCGGCCTCAAGCTGCTCGGCCACTGGGCGGCCTTCTCCCGCGGCCGGCGCCGGCTGCTGGCGGCGCGCGCCGAGATCGCCACCTGCGCCATCTCCGGCGCGGTCGGCACCTTCGCCAACATCGACCCGCGGGTCGAGGCGCATGTCGCGGCGAAGCTCGGGCTGGCGGTCGAGCCGGTCTCGACCCAGGTCATCCCGCGCGACCGCCACGCCCAGTACTTCGCGGTGCTGGGCGTGGTCGCCGCCTCGGTCGAGAACCTGGCGACCGAGATCCGCCACCTGCAGCGCACCGAGGTGCGCGAGGCCGAGGAGTACTTCGCGCCGGGACAGAAGGGCTCCTCGGCGATGCCGCACAAGCGCAACCCTGTGCTGTCGGAGAACCTGACCGGGCTGGCGCGGCTGATCCGCGCCGCGGTGGTGCCGGCGCTCGAGGACGTCACCCTCTGGCACGAGCGCGACATCTCGCACAGCTCGGTCGAGCGGGTGATCGCGCCCGACGCCACCATCGCGCTCGACTTCGCGCTGGCGCGGCTGACCGGCCTGATCGAGAAGCTGATCGTCTATCCCGAGCGCATGGCCCGCCACCTGCAGGAGCTCGGCGGGCTGGTCCATTCCCAGCGCATCCTGCTGGCCCTGACCCAGGCCGGGATGAGCCGCGAGGGGGCCTATGCCGCCGTGCAGCGCAACGCCATGCGGGTGTGGCAGGCGGGCGGCGACTTCCAGGCCCTGCTGGCGGCCGACCCCGAGGTCGCGGCGCACCTGCCGGGGCCGGCGCTGGCCGGCCTCTTCGACCTCGCCTACCACACCAAGCATGTCGGCACGATCTTCGACCGCGTGCTGGCGGGCGGCGCCGGATAGCAAAAGGGCCCTCCCCCCGCGCGGGGGGAGGGCCCTTGTCCCGGTGGGGTTCCCGCCGGCTAGCCGCGCTTCAGGCGGTCGGCCGCGAAGTCCCAGTTGACCAGCCGGTCGAGGAAGGCGTCGAGATAGTCGGCGCGGCGGTTCTGGTAGTCGAGATAATAGGCGTGCTCCCAGACGTCGCTGGTGACCAGCGGCACCGCGCCGGTGGTCAGCGGCGTCGCCGCATTGCCGGTGGTGACGATCTTCAGCTTGCCGCCCTCGGCGACCAGCCAGGCCCAGCCGCTGCCGAACTGGCCGAGGCCGGCGGTCTTGAAGGCGGTGCGGAAGGCGTCGTAGCCGCCGAAATCGGCGTCGATGCGATCGGCGATCTCGCCCTTCGGCTTGCCGCCGCCGCCGGGCTTCAGGCTGTGCCAGTAGAAGGTGTGGTTCCACACCTGGGCGGCGTTGTTGAAGATCTTGCCCTGGGCGGCGTCGCCGGCCGAGGCCTTGACGATCTCGACCAGCGACTTGCCCTTGAGCGGGCTGCTCTTCAGCAGGTCGTTGAGCTGGTTCGCATAGGTCTGGTGATGCTTGTCGTGATGATAGTGCAGCGTGTCGGCGGAGATCACCGGCGCCAGCGCCTCGTAGGCATAGGGCAGCGGCGGCGCGGTGAAGGTGTCGGTCTTCTGGTCGAGCTCGGCGTCGACGTTGGCGGCCATGGATGTCCCTCCTCGTTCCTCTGTCGGGCCCCTATCGGGAAGTCATAGCTTGAAACAGGCGCGGCGGCTGCAGTTCCCCCGGCGCCCGGCGGAGCGGCTGGCCGGAACGGTCAGGCGCGCTCGGACTGGATCTGCTGGCGCGCCACCGCGAGGACCTCGCGCATGTGGTTGCGCAGCCGGTGCTCGGTCATCTCGACCTTGCGGGCGGCACAGTCGGCCATCACCTTCTCGACGACGTCGTCGTCGCCCGGCCGCTGCAGGTCCGCCTCGACCACGGTCTTGGCGTAGGTCTCCGCCTCCTCCGGCGGCAGCCCGAGCAGCCCGGCGACCCAGAGCCCGAGAAGCTTGTTGGCACGGACCCGGACCTTGAACTCAAGCTCCTGATCGTGCTTGAACTTCTGCTCGAAGCCTTTTTCCCGATCCTCGAAGATCGCCATGCTCGACCCCTCTGCGGCACGCACTACCCAGGATATGGCTCCGGTCGCGGGCGCGGCAAGGTTATAGCGGCGGCCTCCGGCGATTTGAACCGAAACCTGCGGAGCGCGGCGAGCCGCCCATGGAGCCGCCCATGTGCAGCCTGGTGATCCTGCTGCGGCCCGGTGCCGACTGGCCGGTGATCGTCGCCGCCAATCGCGACGAGATGCTGGACCGGCCGTGGGACCCGCCCGGCCGGCACTGGCCGGACCGGCCCAACCTGGTGGCCGGGCGCGACCGGCTGGCCGGCGGCAGCTGGCTCGGCCGCAACGACGAAGGGGTGGTGGCCGGCATCCTGAACCGGGTCGATTCGCTGGGCCCCCGCCCCGGCTTCCGCAGCCGCGGCGAGCTGGTGCTGGAGGCGCTGGACCATGCCGACGCGGTCGAGGCGGCGGCCGCGCTCGGCGCGCTCGACCCGCGCGCCTACCGCTCCTTCAACCTGGTGGTGGCCGACAACCGCGACGCCTTCTGGCTGCGCCATGCCGGGCCGGGCGCCCCGGCCGGGCGGGTCGAGGTCATGAAGCTGCCGCCCGGGACGTCGATGATCACCGCGCACGACCGCAACGATCCTGCGAGCGCCCGGATCCGCCGCCACCTGCCGCGCTTCGAGGCCGCCCCGCCGCCCGACCCCGGGGCGCCGGACGGGACGGGCTGGGCCGGCTGGGAGGCGCTGCTCGCCAGCCGGGAGGGCGATACGCCGCGCGATGCCATGGCGATCGTTGGCGGCGACGGCTTCGGCACGGTCTCCAGCTCGCTGCTGGCCCTGCCGGCCCCCGGCGCCGCCGCCAGGCCGGTCTGGCGCTTCGCGGCCGGGCTGCCGGGCGTGGCGCCCTTCCGGCCCGTTACGGCCTAGCTGGCCCGCGACGCCGGCGGCGCCCGCGCCCGCGCCGCCCGGCCCCGGGCAAGCGGGGTGCCGGCGGCGCGCGAGCGGGGGGACTGTCATTGTTTTGCCCGGAAACTCCTGCTATGAGGGGACAATCTTCGCCCCCTGTGAACGCCGGGAGCCCGCCGATCGCGCGGTGCCGCCAGGCCGAGAGATCGCCATGTCCCGCCGCCGCCGGATTTACGAGGGCAAGGCCAAGGTCCTGTTCGAAGGACCCGAGCCGGGCACCCTGGTCCAGTATTTCAAGGATGACGCCACCGCCTTCAACAACCAGAAGCGCGGGATCATCACCGGCAAGGGCGTGCTCAACAACCGGATCTCGGAATATCTGATGACCCGGCTGAACGAGGCCGGGATCCCGACCCATTTCGTGCGCCGCCTCAACATGCGCGAGCAGCTGGTGCGCGAGGTCGAGATCATCCCCCTCGAGGTGGTGATCCGCAACGTCGCCGCCGGCTCGCTGTCGAAGCGCTTCGGCCTGGCCGAGGGCACGCCGCTGCCGCGCTCGATCATCGAGTACTACTACAAGTCCGACGAGCTCGGCGACCCGATGGTCTCCGAGGAGCACATCACCGCCTTCGGCTGGGCGACGCCGCAGGACCTCGACGACATCATGGCGCTGGCGCTGCGCATCAACGACTTCCTCTCCGGCCTCTTCCTCGGGGTCGGCCTCAAGCTGGTCGACTTCAAGCTCGAGTTCGGCCGGCTCTACGAGGGCGAGGAGATGCGCATCGTCCTGGCCGACGAGATCAGCCCCGATTCCTGCCGCCTGTGGGACATCAAGACCAACGAGAAGCTGGACAAGGACCGCTTCCGCCGCGACATGGGCGGCGTCGAGGAGGCCTACCAGGAGGTGGCGCGCCGGCTCGGCATCCTGCCCGAGGGCGGCCCGCGGGACCTCAAGGGTCCCAACACCATGCAGTAGGCGGGAGACCGTCCGTCATGAAGGCCCGCATCCACGTCACGCTGAAGCCCGGGGTCCTCGACCCGCAGGGCCAGGCCATCGCCAACGCCCTGCACGGGCTGGGGTTCGGCGGCGTCGGCGACGTCCGCCAGGGCAAGCTCATCGAGATCGACCTGGCCGAGCAGGACCCCGCCGCGGCGCGGCGCACCGTCGAGTCGATGTGCGCCCGGCTGCTGGCCAATACGGTGATCGAGAACTACGCCATCGAGCTCGGCTGAGCGGCCGCGCGGAACGGCCCGCCGGGCCGCCCGGTGCGACCGTCTGCCCCGCGAAAGTCGCTGGTATCTCCGTGACCTAGTCAGTAGTATCGCGCCGCGCTGCGGCGCGGGGCTGATTCGGCGTTGGATGGGATCGGGGGAACATGGCGCGCGTCGCGCTTCCGGAAAGCTTCGAACGCGAGGAAGCCGTACATGGCGGCTCGGACCGCAGCTTCGGGCTGGTCTTCACGGCCTTCTTCCTGCTGGTCGGCCTGGCGCCGCTGCTGCATGGCGGGCATGTGCGGTGGTGGAGCGTCGCGCTGGCCGCCGCCTTCCTCGTCGTCGCGCTGGTCCGCCCGGCATTGCTCAAGCCGCTCAACCGGCTCTGGACCAAGTTCGGCCTGCTGCTGCACAAGATCGTCAATCCGGTGATCATGGGCGCGATCTTCTATGTCGCGATCACGCCGTTCGGCGTGGTCATGCGGCTCCTCGGCAAGGACCCGCTGCGTCGCCGTTTCGACGCGCAGGCGCCGAGCTACTGGATCGAGCGGACGCCGCCCGGTCCGGCGCCGCAGTCGATGTCCAATCAATTCTAGGCTCATCCAATCCAGGCAAATCCAAGGGCTGGCCCATGTCGTTCCTCGCCGAGATCTGGTCCTATATGAGGGTCAGGAAGAAGTTCTGGCTGGCTCCACTGGTCATCATCATGGTGATCTTCGGCGGGCTGGTGATCCTGGCGAAGGGCAGCGCCGTGGCGCCCTTCATCTACACCATCTTCTGAGATGCCGACCCGCGTCGTCGGCATCTCGGCCTTCTACCACGACAGCGCCGCCGCGCTGATCGAGGACGGGCGCATCGTGGCCGCGGCGCAGGAGGAGCGATTCTCTCGCCGCAAGCACGACGCCCGCTTCCCGAAGCTCGCCCTCGACTACTGCCTCGCCGAGGCCGGGCTGAAGCTGACCGACATCGACCAGGTGGCGTTCTACGACAAGCCGTTCCTGAAGTTCGAGCGGCTGCTCGAGACCTACCTCTCCTTCGCCCCGCGCGGCTATCGCAGCTTCGCCATGGCGATGCCGGTCTGGCTCAAGGAGAAGCTCTTCCAGAAGACGATGATCCGCAAGGCGCTGCAGGAAGCCGCTCCGGAATTCGACTGGGAAAAGAAGCTGCTCTTCGCCGAGCACCACCAGAGCCATGCGGCGAGCGCGTTCTACGCCTCGCCCTTCGACGAGGCCGCGGTGCTGACCATGGACGGGGTCGGCGAGTGGACCACCGCGTCGGTGGCGCTGGGCCGCGGCAACCAGCTGGAGATCGTCAAGGAGATCCACTGGCCGCACAGCCTCGGCCTGCTCTACTCCGCCTTCACCTACTACACCGGGTTCAAGGTCAATTCCGGCGAGTACAAGGTGATGGGGCTGGCGCCCTATGGCGAGCCTCGTTACCGCGACCTGATCCTCGAGAAGCTGATCGACCTCAAGCCCGACGGCTCGTTCCGCCTCAACCTCGACTATTTCGACTTCTGCACCGGTCTGACCATGACCAACCGGAAGTTCGACGCGCTGTTCGGCGGCCCGCCGCGCTCGGCCGAGGCGAAGCTGACGCAGCGCGAGATGGACCTCGCCGCCTCGGTGCAGGCGGTGACCGAGGAGGCGGTGCTGCGGCTCGGCCGCTCGATCGCGCGCGAGACCGGGCAGAAAGCGCTTTGCCTCGCCGGCGGCGTGGCGCTGAACTGCGTCGCCAACGGCAAGCTGCTGCGCGACAAGTCGTTCGAGCAGATCTGGGTGCAGCCGGCGGCGGGCGATGCCGGCGGCGCGCTGGGCGCGGCGCTGGCCGCCTATCACGGCTTCCTCGGCCAGGCCCGGCCGGCGCGCAACGAGCTCGACCTGATGAAGGGCAGCTATCTCGGCCCGGCCTTCTCGCAGGACGACATCGAGCGGCGGCTGCGCGCGCAGGGCGCCGTCTTCGACGTGCTCGACCGCGACGGCCTGATCGACCGGGTGGTCGACGACCTGGTCGGCGAGAAGGCGGTCGCCTGGTTCCAGGGCCGCATGGAGTTCGGGCCGCGCGCCCTCGGCGGTCGCTCGATCCTCGGCGATGCGCGCTCATCGAGCATGCAGAAGACCCTCAACCTCAAGGTCAAGTACCGGGAGAGCTTCCGTCCCTTCGCGCCCTCGGTGCTGCGCGAGGACGTCGCCGACTGGTTCGAGCTGGACACCGACAGCCCCTACATGCTGATGGTGGCCGACGTGGCGGCCGGGCGCCGCAAGCCGGTGCCGCCGGAGGACCAGGGGCTGGTCGGGATCGACAAGCTCAAGGTGAAGCGCTCCGAGGTGCCGGCGATCACCCATGTCGACCACTCCGCCCGCGTCCAGACGGTGCATGCCGAGACCAACCCGCTCTACCACCAGCTGATCAGCGCCTTCAAGGCGCGCACCGGCTGCCCGATCCTGGTCAATACCAGCTTCAACGTCCGCGGCGAGCCGATCGCCTGCACGCCGGAGGACGCCTTCCGCTGCTTCATGGGCACGGAGATCGAGACGCTGGCGATCGGCAACTGCTACCTCGACAAGGCCCGGCAGGACCCGTCGAAGAAGCTCGACTATCGCAACGCCTTCGATCCGGACTGACCGGGCGGCTCGAATGGGACGGGACCGCCAACCCTGCGGGCGCCGGGGCTGGAAGGGCTCCGGACGAGCCGGGCTGATCCATCATGCGCACCGCCTCGACGTGCTGCCGCGCGTCGAGCGCGCGCGCCGACGAGAAGGGACATGCGGAAGACTGAGATGAAGCGGGGGATCGCCGCCCGCGCGCGAGACCCTCGGGCGAAGCAGGCCGGGCGAACCCGGGCGGCCGGCGAGCCTGGTAACCCCAATGGCGGCTGCCGGCGATGACGGGCCGCCCCCCGCCGCGGTCCCGCCGCTGGCTGGCCAGCCTGGGCCTGATCGTCATCACCATCGTGGTCGCCCTGGCGGCGCTCGAGATCTTCGCCCGGCTGGTCCTCGTCGACGGCACCAACTTCGATCTCGAGATGTGGCGCTACGCCAAGGACCTGAAGCGGGTCAGCCCGATCCCCGGCGTCGGCCACGAGCACATCCCGAACGGCGACGGCGTCTACATGGGCGTCGAGATCAAGACCAACGCCCGCAAGCTGCGCGACTACGACTACGACTATCCCAAGCCGGCCGGCATCCGCCGCGTCGTGATGCTCGGCGACTCGCTGATGCTGGGCTGGGGCGCACCGTTCGACGACACCACGCCGAAGAAGCTGGAGGCGCGGCTCAATGCCGGGCTGGCGAAGCCTGCCTTCCAGGTGATCAACACCGGGGTCGGCAACTACAACTCGGCGATGGAGGTCGCCTATTTCCTGGGCGAGGGCTACCGCTACGACCCCGACATCGTGGTGCTGAACTACTTCATCAACGACGCCGAGCCGACGCCGACGCGCAAGCACAACTTCATCCTGGAGCGCTCCTACGCGGCGGTGATCGCCGCCGGCGCGATCGACACGCTCGACCGGATGATGGGCGGCCGGCCGGACTGGAAAGCCTACTATGCCGGGCTCTACGACGAGAGCCTGCCCGCCTGGATCCAGACCAAGGAGGCGATCGCCCGGCTGGCCGCCTATTGCCGCGAGCACGGCATCAAGCTGCTGGTCGCCAACTACCCCGAGCTGCACCAGCTCTCGCCCTACCCCTTCACCGCCGTCACCAAGCAGGTCGGGGACGCGGTGACGGCGACCGGGACGCCGTTCGTCGACCTGCTGCCCGCGGTGGCGGCCGTCACACCGCCCGAGAGCCTGTGGGTGACATCGACCGACGCGCACCCCAACGGCAAGGCCGCGACGCTCTACGCCGAGCTGCTGCAGAAGACGCTGGAGGCCGACTTTCCCGAGATCATGAAGCGGTGACGAGCCGCGTCAGGGCTGCGCGGCCGCGGTCTGCTTGAGCAGTGCCGCCACCGGCGCGGCGAGCGCCTCGGCGGTGACGCGGTGGCCGGCCGCCGACAGGTGCATGTTGTCGAGGAAGTAGAGCGCGTCGGAGGCGCGCAGCCGCTCGGCCGCGTCCTGGAACGGCACGGTCAGGTCGATGAAGCCGAGGCCGAGCTCGCCCGCCATCCGGCCGATCTCCCGGCGCTGCAGGTCGCTCGAGCGGGCCATGACGTCGGTCAGCGCCGGGTCCTGGTAGACGATCGAGCGCGCATAGGCGGTTCCCGCCGTCGGCGTATAGACCACCACCGCCCGGAAGCCGTTCTCGCGCGCCAGCTTCGCCAGCTCGGCCAGCGCCGGCTGGTAGCCGTCGAGATTGATCAGCCCGCGCAGCAGCGCCATGGCGTAGCGCGGCTGGCCGCGGTTGCTGTTGTCCTGGTTGAAGGCCAGC
Organism: Dongiaceae bacterium; assembly: GCA_046349435.1. Classification (GTDB taxonomy): domain Bacteria; phylum Pseudomonadota; class Alphaproteobacteria; order Dongiales; family Dongiaceae; genus JAXMCI01. The sequence goes on from JAXMCI010000021.1 coordinate 95,312, forward strand.
TGCTCGCTGCCCCAGCGGGCGACGAAGCGGTAGTCGATGCTCTTCTGCGGCGGCAGCTCGGGAAAGAGCTGCTTCACGTTGCGCTCGGCCCGGTGCTCGCGCCAGGCGCGCAGGGCGGCCGTCCCCAGGTTCCAGACATAGCTGCTCGAGGCCAGCAGCCCGCCCTGCCGGTTGCCGTCCAGCACAGTCTGGCCGTCGCCGGCGTCGTCGCCCTCGCCCAGCCCGGCACGGAAGCGCTGGTAGCGCACCACGTCGCGCATGTCGTTCTCCTCGGAGACGTCGAACAGCACGACGCGCGGGTGCAAGGCGAGGCCGAACCGCTTCAGGAGCTGCAGGTACTCGTAGGGGCCGATGCCCTTGACGCTGAGATTGTAGACGCTCGCCTTGAGCTCCCCGCCCAGCAGCGCGGCCCAGGTCTGCTTCGGCTCGACGTCGAGACACCACGAGATCGACCCGCCGAGCACCACGACGTCGAGCGGCGGGGCGGCGAGCGGCGGCGGGTTGCAGAAGCCCCGCTCGTCCATCTGCACCGAGGCAGGGCCGGTGGTGACCGCCTTGTCGTAGTGCGCTATGACCGCATTGGGCGCGTCGATATAGAGCGGCGGACCGCCGTCGTCGCGCTGGATCGCCTGCACGCCCTTTCGCGTCTCCATCCCGATGCGCGCCGCGATCTCGGTGCGCAGGCCGGGGTCGAAATGCTGCAGCAGGCCGATCGGGATGGCCGCCGGGAACAGCCGCAGCGCGACCTCCATCCCGACCAGGACCGCGACAACGATGTAGACGAGAAGGAGCGCTGCCCGCTTCATGCCGTAAGGGTTCCTTTGCGGGCCGCCCCGGGACGGCACGAACGCCGGCTGCCGGCCGGCACTGCCGGCCGATTCACGCCGCGAGGGGCGGCGTGCGGTCCAGGACGTCGAAGGCGTCGTGCCGGACATGGTCGAGACGCATCGCGTCCCGCAGCATGTCCTCGGTCACCGTCCCGCTCTGCAGGCACTCGCGCAGCAGGCCGAAGAAGTAGCGCTCCTGGTTGGTGTCGGGATGGGCCCGGTAGGTGGTCGGCGCCTCCTGCCCCGTGAGCTTGCGGACCGACCGCAGCCAGGTGCTCGGCTTGCCGATCGCCGCCCGCTTGGCGGCCGGGGTGAAGTCGACCGGCAGGCCGGTCTTCCAGGGCTGCGTCTGGCGCTTGGTGTTGTGCACCATCTTGGTCGCCGGCGTCAGCCGGTCGAAGTCGTTCCACTCGTCCTCGATGCGGCCGATCGCCTCGCGCGGCTCGAGCTTGAGGCAGATCCACTTGGCATAGTCCCGCTGCATCGCGAAGAGCTCGTCGAACTGCTCGCGGCAGCGCCACCAGGTCAGCTTGGCGCAGTCGAGCACCATGACGCTGCTGGCCATGCAGCCCTCGAGGAACTTCTGCCCGGCGCGCGGGCGGCAGAGAATCGCCTTGTCGCCCATGTCGCGCGACAGCAGCTCCCAGACGTCGCCGACCGCGAAGACGTCGGGATCGATGACGACGGCGCGACCCTGGTAGCCCATCAGCTCCGGCGGCATGAAGCGGAGCGGCGTGAAGGACTGCAGATCCTCGTAGCGCCAGATGCGGGAGCCGCCATCGCGCAGGAAGGGCTGTCCCTCACGCTCGCGCAGGAACGGATAGTCCGCCGCGTCGATGATGCGGACGTCGAATCGGTCGGCGTGGCGCGAGTTCCGGATCAGCGAATGGCGCGACACCAGGGCGCCGATCATCTGCTTGTGGTTGGTATGGACGAATACACAGGGCCTCATGGCGACGCATCCTCGACCAGTCGGTTGCGGGCGAGGTTAGCCGAGCCGAGTCGGGCGTTCAATAGTGTGGACATGCGACCCGGGCTCGACTTGCACGCCGGGACAGGACGCGCTAACACTCCCAAGTATTGGCACTGCAAACTTGACCGCGAATAAATGTCAAACGCAAATCTCAGCATCCTCGCCCGGCAGGATCCGAGCCGCATCGTCTACGAGCCATTTCCTTATCTGCACAGCGAGGAGGCCCTCGAGCCGGCGCTGTACCAGGAGCTGGCCGACGCCTATCCGAGCCTCGCCCAGCTGGTCGGGGACAAGGCGGCCGAGAACAATCGCCTGTTCAACGTCTCGGCGCACAAGGTGGTCGACGATCCGGCCTATCCCGAGATCTGGCGGGCGTTCTTCGCCTATCACTGCTCGCAGGCCTATCTCGACGAGGTCAAGGCCTTCTGGGGGCGGGGGATCGAGCAGGAGTACCCGGAGCTGGCGAGCTGGATCGGCAAGCCGCTGTCCGGCCTGACCTGCGCCCGCCGCAGCGCCGGCAAGGCCAAGAGCGACGCCAACCGCGCCGCCGACGTCATGCTGGACACCCAGTTCGCCGTCAACACCCCGGTGGTCGAGCCGAACTCGGTGCGCGTGCCCCATCTCGACAACCCGTGGAAGCTGTTCGCCTCCCTCGTCTACTTCCGCATGCCGGGCGACGAGTCGACCGGCGGCGACCTCGTGCTCTACCGCCTGCGCGGCAGCCGCTTCCACCACGATGCCCAGATGAACGTGCCGGAGCGCTTCCTCGAGCCGATCCACACCGTTCCCTACCAGGCGAACACGCTGATCATGTGGGTCAACACCGAGCGCAGCTTCCACGGCGTGACGCCTCGCTCGGTGACGCCGCTGCCCCGGCGGTACATCAACTTCGTCGGCGAATGCTACAATCTCACCACCGGGGGATTCTTTCCCAAGCGGCGGACGCTGGCCGGCCAGTCCCTGTCCGCCATGCGCCGGCTGGTCGGCGCGCGCGACCTCTGACCCGGCGCGCCGCGGAGCAGCCGCCGTGAGCACCCTGCTGGTGCTCGGCTCGAAGCCGCAGCCGCGCCTGCCGCGGCCGGGCGGGTTCGACGCGCTGGCCTGCGCCAACGCCTCGGGCCGCTCGGCGGCACGCTACGGGCTGGGATCGGCGGAGCTGACGGCCATGTCGGCGATCCTGACCTCCGGCCACAAGGAGGCGAACCACCTGGCGCTGGAGGCGCTGCGCGGGCTGCGCACCGGCAGCCTGCACTTCTATCCCCGCCATGCGCCCAAGGGCTCGCCGCTGCGCCGCGCCGTCCACCACGCCAGGAACTTCCGCATGAAGCCCTGGTACTTCCGCCGGACGCTGCGCGCCTGCGGCTACCAGTGGGACCAGTTCTGCAATCCCGGCCTCGACCACTGCCTGCGCCTGTTCGCCGAGCTCTCCGGCAACGACCCCGAGGTGATCGCCCAGATGCAACTCAAGCAGCCCTCCACCGGCATGCTGTCCCTGGCGGCCGGCATCGAGCTCGGCCGCTGGTCGCGCTTCGTCCTCGCGGGCTTCAGCTTCGAGATCACCCACGACTACGCACAGAACCCCCTGGTCGGGGAACGCGGCGCGCTCAGCCGGCACGCCGATACCGACGTCGCCCTGCTGCGCGCCATGGGCCGCCGCGTCGCCGGCCTCTGCACGACCGAGCCGATCGTGCACGAGCGCACGGGGCTGCCGCTCCTGCCCGAAAGCAGCCTGCTTCCGGCCGATGGCTGACCGCCGCCAGGACCCGCCGATGGCGGCCGCTTGCTTGCGCCGCGCCATGATCGCTCCTAATACTAGCCGCCGCGATGGGGCAAGGTGGCGGAGCGTCCCGAGGGGGCCGGTGCTGAGATCGATCGTCGGCAGGACCATGGCGCGGCTGCGGTTGCTCCCGCGGCCCGGCGCGGAGGGTTCCGCCCGGCCAGCGCCGCCTCGCGAGGGCACGGGCCGCGCCCGCGGCCGCCGGCCGGAGGCGGCATGAGCAGGCCGCGCCCGGGGATCGGCCGCCGGCTCCTGCGGGCGCTCGGCGGCATCCTCGTCATCCTCGCCATCACCTTCGCCGCGCTCGAGGTCGGGCTCAGGCTGTTTCCGCAGGCGATCCCGCTGGCCTGGCTCGAGCGCTTCGGCGACGGCGTGCGGACGGAGGTCGCCAACCGGCTCGGCCTGCCCAACGCCGACATCGTCTACCTGCTGGCGCGCCAGGACGGCGGCCCGCCGCTGCGGATGTACAAGCCGAACGCCGAGGTCAGCCTGCCGACGCGCAGCGACGGCGGCCCGGCCGCCGTGCGGCTCGACCGCAACGGCTTCTGCAACCCCGACGACGCGATCAACGCGCTGGCCAAGGTCGACCTCGTCGCGATCGGCGACTCCTTCACCTTCTGCACCAAGCTCGCCGCCGCCGACACCTGGCCGGCCCGGCTGGGCGCGGCCAGCCACCGCACGGTGCTCAATCTCGGCGTGCCGGGCGTCGGGATCGACGAGTATCTCGAGGTGCTGCGGGTCTTCGGCCTGCCCCGCCATCCGGCCGTGGTGATCCTCAACATCTACGAGGGCAACGACCTGCGCGATGCCGTGCGCTATCGCGACTTCGTCGCCGAGCACCGGTCCGGGGCGCCCGAGAAGGCCAGCCGGCGCAGCCTGGTGAGCGGCTGGCTCGGCCGCAACAGCTACGCCTGGAACCTGATCGTCTCCGGCATCGATGCGGCGTCGGGAGAGATCCGCCGCCGGCGCAACCCGAAGGGCGAGATCGACTTCCACTACGACCTCGCGCTGGCCGACCGCACCATCGCCTTCAACGTCGAGAACGGCGATCTCGACGAGGTCCGCAGCGCCCGGGGGGTTGCCGCCGGCAAGCTCGACCCGGCCTGGCTTGACCCCGGCCTGGAGCGCTTCGCGGCCCAGGCGCGGCAGAGCGGCTTCGTCCCGCTGGTCACCTATGCACCCGCCGCCTACACGGCCTATGACCGCTTCGTGAAGTTCAGCGACCCCGAGCTGGCCCCGCTGATGGCCGCCTACAGCCGGCGGCTGCGCGATCATCTGCGCGAGGCCTGCCAGCGGCTCGGGCTCAGGTTTGTCGACCTGACGCCGGCGCTCCAGGCCGCCGCCGCGACCAGCCGCGAGCCGCTCTACGGATACGCCAACCTGCATTTCACGCCGGCGGGCACGGCGGTCGTCGCGGCCACGCTCGCGCCGGTGGTCGAGGAGCTGTTCCGATGACGCCGCACCGGCGGGCGCGGCGGGAGACGAGGGACCGATGAAGAAGCGTGAGATCCTGCTCGCAACCGTCACCACGCTCGTCACCGTGCTGGTGGCGGTGGTCGGGCTGCTGGCGCTCGACGCCGTGCTGCACCTGAAGAACCCCGCGACCAGCTATGCCGCCCGCTTCTACGCGACGCTGTTTCCGCATCGCGTGGCCGGGGAGACGCGGTGGCCGATCCTGACCGACGGCCGGCAGATCGAGCCCTATGTCGAGCTCTTCAAGGAGAACGGCGTCGGCCTCGGCAACTCGCCCTATCGCGAGCTGAGGACCAAGCAGGGGTCGATCAACCAGGTGGTCGACGGCTGCCTGGAGATGAAGCCGAACCTGCGCAAGACGCTCTCCTTCATGCGGTCGGAGCTGTACAACAACTTCGACCCGCTCAACTATTTTTACGACACCGACCGCAAGCTGCCGGCGGAGCTGCAGGCCTTTCTCGACCGCTACACCTTCCGCAAGGTCCACCTGACGACCGACGCCAACGGCTATCGGATCACCGTCCCGAAGGTCGAATCGCCCGACAAGATCCTCATCATGGGCGACAGCATGGCGATGAGCGCGATGGTCGAAGACGACGAGACCCTCGCCTCCCAGCTCCAGGCGCGCGACCCCAAGCACCAGTACATCAGCATCGGCGTCGGCGGCGCCTCGGCGGAGGACGTGGTCTGCGCCCTGGAGCGCGCCGTCAAGCGCTATCCCGGGCAGATCCGCGGCATCATCTACCCGTACAGCGAAGGCGACCTGCACGCCAACCACCCGCTGGGCGCGCCCGAGCGGCTGATCCCCCGCCTGGCGAAGATCAAGGAGGAGGCCGGGATCCAGGACTTCACCATCATCGCGATGACCTACATCTACAACTCGATGCCGGAGCTGACGCGCATTCCCGGCACCCGGGGCTACGACTTCCCGCGCAACACCGAGGAGAAGGCGCGCCTGCTGAAGCTCGCCCGCGAGGCGGGGTTCCGCACCTTCGACTTCATCGACGTCACGCTGGAAGAGCAGAAGGCGAGCGGCTCCGCGTACGCGCCCTTCGCCTTCTTCATCGACATCTCGCACCTCTCGCGCGAGGGGATCCGCCGGCTGGTGGACCTGCTGACCTCGCCGACCAGCAGTGCGAGCTGACGGCGCTCCGCCGGCCGCTCGCCATCACCCAGGACGGTCCATGTTCGACTTCAGCAATCTCCGGATGCGCTACGAGCCATTCCCGATCGGGCTGGCCAGGCCGCTGATCGAGGACAGCTTCTATCGCGATCTCGTGCGCACCTATCCCGAGCCCGGCATGTTCGCCTATTTCCCGAAGGTCGGGCACAAATACGCGCTCTCCGAGAAGAACAACCGCGACAAGTATCTCGGGTTCATCCAGGGCACGCCCTGCTGGCGCGAGCTCCACGGCTGGGTGAAGACGGACGGGTTCATCGTCGCCGTCATGGATGCGCTGCGCGAGCGCCATGTCGACCTCGGCTATCACGGCCGCACGCCGTTCGCCAAGCGGGTGAGCAAGGCGGCGCGCAACCTGCGCCGCGGCGCGGTGCGCTGGCAGGCCGCCGGCCTCAGCGCGCGCTTCGAGTTCTCCATGCTGCCGGCCGACGGCGGCTGCGTCGTCCCTCACACCGACACCCCCGGCAAGGTCGTCACCCTGGTGATCTCGATGGCCGGGGTCGAGGAGTGGGATGCCGCCTTCGGCGGCGGCACCGACGTGAACCGCCACCGCGACCCGGCGCTGAGCTTCAACCACCTCAACCGGCGCGCCGAGTTCGAGGAGATGGAGATCCTCGAGACCTTCGAGTTCAGTCCCAACCAGGCGGTGGTCTTCGTCAAGACCTTCAACTCCTGGCACTCGGTGCGCCCGATGTCCGGCGCCGGCTCGAAGGCGATGCGGCGCACGCTGACGATCAATATCGAGGAAGCGCTCTGATCCGCGGCCGGCCGGCCGCGCCGCTCTGCGGCGAGGCCTGCCGACCACCGCCGGCGGGGCTGGCGGGTCACCGGGCAGGCGGAGCGAAACCTCCAGGCACGGGGGAAGACCCGAATGAAGAGCCGTCAGGTCCTGCTCGCCGCCATCACCATGGCGATCACCGTGCTGCTCGCGGTGGTGTCGCTGGTGGCGATCGACGCGCTGATCCATCTCAGGCATCCGGGGGCGAGCCTGGCCAGCCGTACCTACGCCGCCCTCCTGCCGCAACGCACCGGCGAGCCGGACTGGCCGGTGCTGACCGATATCCGCCAGCTCGAGCCCTATGTCCCTGCCATGCAGGCCAACGGGGTCGGGCTCGGCAACTCGCCCTTCCGCGAGCTCAAGACCGACAGGGCGGCGATGAACCACGTCGTCGACGGCTGCCAGCAGATCAAGCCGAACCTGCGCAAGACGCTGTCCTACATGCGCTCCGAGCTGTTCAACACCTTCGATCCGCTGAACTACTTCCACGACAGCGACGCCAGCCTGCCGCCGGACCTGCAGGCGTTCCTCGACCGCTACAGCTTCCGGAAGGTGCATCTGACGACCGACGCCAACGGCTATCGCATCACCCTCCCGGCGGTGGAGTCGCCCGACAAGATCCTCGTCATGGGCGACAGCCTGGGCATGAGCGCGATGGTCGACGACGACGAGACGCTTGCCTCCCAGCTGCAGGCCGCAGACCCGAAGCACCAGTACGTCAACATCGGGGTCGGCGGCGCCGAGGCCGAGGACATCGTCTGCAACCTCGAGCGTGCGCTGAAGCGCTACCCCGGGCAGGTCCGCGGCGTGATCTATCCGTTCTGCGAGAACGACCTGCACGTCCATCACCCGCTGGGCACGCCCGAGCGCATGATCGAGCGCCTCGCCAGGATCAAGGCGGACTACGGAATCAAGGATTTCGCGGTCATCTACATGCCCTACATCTACAATGCCGTGCCAGAGCTCACCCGGGTCCCTGGCACCCAGGGCTACGAGTGGCCGCGCTTCCATGCGGAGCGGGCGCGCTTGCTCGCCCTGGCGGCCGCAGCCGGGTTCCGGCATCTCGACTACGCGACGATCGCCCTCGCGGAGCAGAAGGCGACCGGCTCGCAATATGCCGCGCTCGCCCTCTTCATCGACCATGCCCACCTGTCCCGCGAAGGCATCAGGCGGCTGGTGCAATGGCTGAACGCGCCGGCGGCGGGCGCCGGCTGAGCGGAGCGCGGCCCCGCGACGCCGCGCTCAGGGGCTGGCCTGAGCCGATTGGCCCGAGCCGACCACCGACAGCATCCGGCGGGCGATGATCTCGTTGCCCGTGCCGTTGGCGTGCACGGTGTCGATGAACAGGGGCTGGTCGTTGTCGAACGCCCTGGTCAGGTCGTGCGCCCAGGGCAGATCGGCCATCCGCTTCTGGATCAGCGGGTACACGGCCTCGAACTCCTTCTTGTGCGCGTCGAAGTGCCGGGTCTTGGCGTCGACCTCGGCGCTCAGGTAGTCGATCCGGGGATTGCCGAGGAAGGCGACCGGCTGCAGGAAGGCGGCGAAGCTGCCGCCCCGGCCGACGACCAGGTCGTGGGCGATCTGCCAGGCGAGGATGACGCCGTCGGCGACCATCTGCGCCCGCACCGGATCGGTGCTGCAGGTGAAGGGCAGGCGGCCGGTACTGGCGCCGATGAAACGAGACAGGGCGTCGTAGACCGGCCGGACCATCACGTCGAAGAGCTGGCCGCGATCCTTGCGGAACAGCGTCTCGCGCATGCCGTTCTCCTCGGTCGTGCCGTCCCAGGAGGTCGAGCGCTGCGGGTCGCACATCGCGATCACGTCGTTGAAGCCGTCGTAGAACAGCACGGTCTTGGGCATGGTCCCGGCGTGGATCAGGTTGATCAGCAGGTTCAGGCTCTGCCGCGGGTTCCAGCCGATCTCGGCATAGTTGGTCACCTTGTAGGCCGGGGCGAGGCGCTCGAAGGCGGCCGGAATGGTCTGCGCGTCGGCGACCCCCATGCCCCAGAGCGCCGAGCCGCCGAACATTCCGAGCTCGATCCCGGTGCGGTTCCCGCCATGCCGACGGATGCCGCTGGCGTCGACCGTCGTCACCTTGCCCTTGAGCTCGGTGCCTCGCCATTCGATGAACGACGCATATTGCCGCCTGTTCTGCTTCAGCTCGCGCCAGATCTGCTTCGCCTCCTCGTGGTCGCTATAGGCCGGCAGCATCGCCCGCACGCGTTCGGCGCGGTCGAGCTGCGACCCCGCCTGCTGCCAGTCGTGCCAGGCGGCGGCGACGACGATGATCGCCATCCAGCCGGCGAAGATCACCGCGAGGTTGATGAGAACGATCTTGAGCACGTGCACGCCCGACCCCACCCGTTTGCTGGCTGCCGGCTTGTCGTCCCGGTTTCAGCCGTTGCTGACGGCCAGAGCCGAGGTCGTCCTGGCTTCCGGCCCCTGCGCCGCATAGCCGAACGCCGGGTCCAACGTCGTCGCCACCAGGCGGTCGAGCTCGGCGGCCTGCTCGGCAGTCACGTACTGCCGGTAGCCGCTGACCTCTCCCCGCCGCACCTTGAAGCTCTCAGGATTGCCGCCTTCGCCGCCGAGCTTGCGCGAGTTGAAGAAGCCGCTGCGCTCCTTCTCGCGCAGGCTCTCGAAGGAGGCGAAGCGCACCGCCGCCGCGATCTGCCCCTCGTCCAGCGACAGCGAGAGGAACGAGGCGATGCGGGCGAGCTCCGCCTCGGGGCGGGCCTTCAGGTCCTCGTAGCGCACCACCAGCTTCTGCCGGATCGCCGGCATCTCGGCCAGCCAGCTGTTGAAATGCCGGATGACGCGCGGCACACCGTAGCGCGGATCGGCGACGAAGCTGGCGAGCGGCAGGCTGCGGACCGAGAGATCGAACCCCTTATGGCCCAGCGCGCGGTCGGTCGCCCGGTGCCGGACCTGGAAATAGAACGAGATCGCCACGTCGCGCGGGTCGCGGATCAGGAAGACGACCTTCTGGCGCTCCGGCGCGAGGCCGAAGTCGCGCCGCGGGTTGTCGCGGTCGAAGTGCGTGTCGCGCACGAAGTGCATACGGGGGATCTCGGCGGCGAGCCGCTGGAAGTTGTCGTAGCCGATCAGCTCCTCGGGCGGCACGCCGTAGCGCAGGTGATAGAGGTGGGAGATCATCACCCGCAGCCAGGTGCGCCCGCTCTTGGTGTGCGACACCACGAGCACGTCGGCGCCGCGGAACATCATCTCCTGCTTGCGCCACCACCGCGCCTCGGCCCGGCGCTTCGTCCACCAGCTGGTCAGGACCGACATCGGATGAACGCGGCTCCTCGGGGCCATGGCCCACCTCGCCCTTCAATAGCGCCGGCCCGCGGGCAAGGCAAGCTGGGGCTGGCGGCTTGTAAAGTCCGCCGCGGCCGAGCATAAATGCGGCGGGGCGCAAGAGGTCAGGGGAAGGGACGTGCAGCCGACCGTGGTGCTGATCGCCGGCTCCCCGCATGGCGGGACGACGATCACCAACCTTCTGCTCGGCCAGCATCCGGAGGTCTTTCCCGCCGGGGAGATGACCAACTTTCCCGACGGCCGCCAGTTCACGCCGGAGCGGATGTGCTCCTGCGGCAGCCTGTCCCTCGAATGCCCGTTCTGGCACCGCGTCCGGACCGCCTATGCCGGCACCGAGGGGCAGCCCCCGGCCCGCCGGCAGGCCGCCCTCTACGAGATCATCGCCCGGGAGTCCGGCCGCCGCGTGGTGGTCGACGTGACGCACAAGGCGGAGCGCGCCTTCGCGCTCGCCGCCAATGCCGAGCTCGACCTCAGGGTCATCCACCTGACCCGCGACGGCTGGGCGGTGGTCAGCTCGCGCATCAAGTGGGACTACCGGTACAAGGTGCTGACCGGCTTCGGCTGGGAGCATCTCACCCGGATCGGCAGCACCGCGCGGCGCTGGCGGGAGCGTGAGCGGCACTATGAGCGCCTCGAGCGCCAGCTCGGGCCGCGGGCGATCCGGGTCGGCTACGAGGCGCTCTGCGGCCAGAGCGCGACGGAGCTGGGGCGCGTCGGCGCGCTGATCGGCGTCGACTTCGCCGGCGTCTCGGCCCGGCTGCTGGCCGGCGAGCCGCTGGAGCCCGCACCGCACCTGCTCCGCGGCAACTCCCACGTCATCGGCCGCGACCCCGTCACGCTGCGCCGGGACACCGGCGGGCCGCAGCGGTCGCTGCTGGAAAGCTGCGCCTTCCACCTGTTCTCGAGGGTTCGGCCGTTGCGGCTGCTGCAATGAGCCGGCGGACGGCGCGATGGCGATTGCCGCTGCGGCGGCCGGTCCGCTATAGACAGCCGCGATCCCTCTGATCGCCGAGGACGCCGCCCTTGCAGGCCGCCATCATCGTCTTCCCCGGCTCCAACCGCGAGCAGGACGTGCGCGACGCGCTGCTGGCCAGCACCGGGCGGGCGCCGCTCATGGCCTGGCACGGCGACGCCGAGCTGCCCAAGGCCGACCTCATCGTCGTGCCGGGCGGCTTCTCCTACGGCGACTACCTGCGCTGCGGCGCGATCGCCGCCCACTCGCCGGCGATGCGGGCAGTGCGCGAGCGCGCCGCCAAGGGCGTCCCGGTGCTCGGCATCTGCAACGGCTTCCAGATCCTGACCGAGGCCGGGCTGCTGCCCGGCGCGCTGCTGCGCAACGCCAGCCTGACCTTCGTCTGCCGCAATGTCGGGCTCCGCGTCGAATCGAGCCAGAGCCTGTTCACCGCCGGCTACAGCCAGGGCCAGCGGCTCAGCATCCCGGTCGCCCACCACGACGGCAACTACTTCGCCGACCCGGCGACGCTCGACCGGCTGGAGGAGCGCGGCCAGATCGCCTTCCGCTACTGCCCGCTCCCCGGCGAGGCGGGCTCGGGCAATCCCAACGGCTCGGCCCGCGACATCGCGGGGATCTTCAACGACGGCAAGACGGTGCTGGGGCTGATGCCGCATCCGGAGAACGCGATCGATCCGCAGCAGGGCTCGACCGACGGGAAGGCGCTGTTCGACGGCCTCGTGCGGGCCCTGTCGTGAGCGCGGCAGCGGCCGAGCCCGCCATCACCCCGGCCATCGTCGCCGAGCACGGCCTCACCGCCGAGGAGTACGACCGGCTGGTCGGATTCCTCGGCCGGGCGCCCAACCTGACCGAGCTCGGCATCGTCTCGGTGATGTGGAGCGAGCACTGCTCCTACAAGTCCTCGCGGGTCTGGCTGAGGCGGCTGCCGACCAGCGGGCCGCGGGTCATCCAGGGACCCGGCGAGAATGCCGGCGTGGTCGACATCGACGACGGCCAGGCCGTCGTCTTCAAGATGGAGAGCCACAACCACCCCTCCTTCATCGAGCCCTACCAGGGTGCCGCGACCGGGGTCGGCGGCATCATGCGCGACGTCTTCACCATGGGGGCGCGGCCGATCGCCAACCTCAACGCGCTGCGCTTCGGCAGCCCCGACGACCCGCGCACCCGCCGGCTGCTCGCCGGCGTGGTCGCCGGCATCGGCGGCTACGGCAACTGCATGGGGGTGCCGACGGTCGGCGGCGAGCTCAACTTCCACCCGGCCTACAACGGCAACATCCTGGTCAACGCGATGACCGTCGGGCTGGCCGAGGCGAACCGGATCTTCCGCTCGGCCGCCGCCGGAATCGGCAACCCGGTGATCTATGTCGGCGCCCGCACCGGCCGCGACGGCATCCACGGCGCGACCATGGCCTCGACCGAGTTCAGCGCCGACAGCGAGGAGAAGCGGCCGACCGTGCAGGTCGGCGATCCCTTCAAGGAGAAGCTGCTGCTCGAGGCCTGCCTCGAGCTGATGGCGACCGACGCGATCGTCGCCATCCAGGACATGGGCGCCGCCGGCCTGACCTCCTCCTCGGTCGAGATGAGCGCCAAGGGCGGGCTCGGCATCGAGCTCGACCTCGACCGGGTGCCGCTGCGCGAGACCGGCATGACCGCCTACGAGATCATGCTGTCGGAGAGCCAGGAGCGCATGCTGATGGTGCTGCGCCCCGGCGCGACCGAGCAGGCGCGCGCCGTCTTCGCCAAGTGGGAGCTCGACTTCGCCGAGATCGGCCGGCTGACCGACACCGGCCGGCTGGTGCTGCGGCGCAACGGCCGGGTCGCGGCCGACCTGCCGGTGGCGCCGCTGGTCGACGAGGCGCCGGTCTATGAGCGGCCGTGGGTCGCGACGCCGGCCCGGCCGCCGCTCGACACCGCCGGCCTGCCGCTCGACGGCGACCCGGCGGCGCAGCTCCGCCGGCTGATCGGCTGCCCCGACCTCGCCAGCCGGCGCTGGGTATGGGAGCAGTACGACCATCTGGTGATGGGCCGCACCGTGCAGCGCCCGGGCGGCGACGCCGCGGTGGTGCGGCTGCCGGGCAGCGCGAAGGGGCTGGCGCTCGCCACCGACTGCACGCCACGCTACTGCCTGGCCGACCCGCGGCAGGGCGGCGCCCAGGCGGTGGCCGAGAGCTGGCGCAACCTGACCGCGGTCGGCGCCCTGCCGCTCGCCATCACCGACAACATGAACTTCGGCAATCCGCAGAAGCCGGAGATCATGGGCCAGTTCGTCGGCTGCATCGAGGGCATGCGCGAGGCCTGCCTGGCGCTCGACTACCCGGTCGTCTCCGGCAACGTCTCGCTCTACAACGAGACCGAGGGCACCGGCATCCTGCCGACCCCGGCGATCGGCGGGGTCGGGCTGATCGCCGACGTCGCCCGCGGCGCCTCGCTCGCCTTCAAGGCCGAGCACGAGGCGATCCTGCTGGTCGGCGAGGGACAGGGCTGGCTCGGCAGCTCGCTCTGGCTGCGCGAGGTCGCCGGGCGCGAGGACGGCCCGCCGCCGCCGGTCGACCTGGCGGCGGAGCGGCGCAACGGCGACTTCGTGCGCGGCCTGATCGCCGCCGGCCGGGTCACCGCCTGCCACGACCTCGCCGATGGCGGGCTCGCCGTGGCGCTCGCCGAGATGGCGCTGGCCGGCGGCATCGGCGCCCATGCCGAGGCCCCGGAATCGGTCGCCCTGCCCGCCGCCGGCTGGTGGTTCGGCGAGGACCAGGGCCGCTATCTCGTCACCCTGCCCCCGGACCGCGCCGGCGACGCCATCGCCGCCGGCCAGGCGGCCGGGGTAACGGTGTTGCGCATCGGCACCACCGGCGGCAGCGCGCTGATCCTCGGCCTCGGCCACCCCGTGCCGCTGCAGGAGCTGCGGCAGATCAACGAATCCTGGCTGCCGCGCTTCATGGGCGCCTGAGCGGGCCGGCGGGGGCTGCCACGGCGGAGGGCTTCCGCCCCGACCTGCAGGCGCTGCGTGCCGTGGCCGTCGCGCTCGTCGTCCTGTTCCACGCCTGGCCAGCGCTGCTGCCGGGCGGCTTCGTGGGCGTCGACGTCTTCTTCGTCCTCTCGGGCTTCCTGATCACCCGGATGCTGCTGGCCGAGCAGGCACGCAGCGGGCGGATATCGGTGACCGGCTTCTATGCCCGGCGCGCCCGGCGGCTGCTGCCGGCCGCCACCGCCGTCCTGCTGCTGGTGGCCGTAGCCACCCTCCTGCTGCTGCCCGAGATCCGCTGGCAGCAGATGGCGCAGGAGCTGGCGGCCAGCGCGCTCTATCTCGAGAACTGGCAGCTCTGGGGGCAGATGACCGCCTATCTCGGTGGCGATTCCCCGCCCGGCCCGCTGCAGCATTACTGGTCGCTCTCGATCGAGGAGCAGTTCTACCTCCTCTGGCCGCTGCTGCTCGCCGCCGCGCTCGGCCTCGGCGCCGCCGCCCGGCCGCGCCGGCTGACGGCCGGGCTGGCGGCGGCGCTGCTGGTCGCATCGCTGGCCTGGTCGATCCATCGTGCCCGCATCGCCCTGCCCGCCGATTACTTCAACGGGGCGGGCCGCGCCTGGGAACTGGCGGTCGGCGCGCTGCTGGCGACGCTGCCGGGCCGGCCGGCGAGAGGGCCGCTCGCCCGGCTCGCCGCCCCGGTGGCGGCCGCGGCGCTGGCCGGCATCGTCGCCGCCGCCCTGCTCGAGGTCCGACGCGCCGCCTATCCCGGCGCCATCGCCCTGGTTCCGACCCTGGCCGCGGCCGCGTTCATCGCCGCGGATTGCGAGCGCGGCCCCGAGCCCTGTCCAGGCGCCCTCGCCGGGCCCTGGCTGGCGCGGCCCTTCTCGAGGCGGCCCGGCCGCTGCAGTGGCTCGGCGGCCTCTCCTACGCGCTCTATCTCTGGCACTGGCCGGTCGTTCTCTTCGCCATCGCGCTGGCGCCGCGGACGCCGCCGCCGGCCCGCGGCGCAGTCGCGATCGCCCTTTCGCTGCTGCTGGCGCAGGCGACCCGGTCCCTGGTCGAGGACCCCCTGCGCTACGGCCGGGCGCTGCGCGGCACCGGACGGCCGCTGCTCTGCGGCGCCGCCGCGATCGCCGCCTGCCTCGTCCTCTCCGGCGTCGTGAACGGCTTCATCGCCGCGCGGCTGCGGACGGCGGCGGCGCTTGCCGGCGATGCCGCGACGCATCCCGGCGCCGCCGTGCTCGAGGGCGGCGCCCGGCCGCCAGCGGCCTTTCCCCCCGGCTCCGTCCAGGCGCCGCTGGCCGCGGCCGCCGACCTCCCCCGGCTCTACGGCGACGGCTGCATGGTCGAGCAGTACGAGACCGAGCCGCGGGCATGCCGCTACGGCGCCGCGGCCGGGCCGCTCCTGGCGCTGGTCGGCGATTCGCACGCGGCCCAGTGGCTTCCGGCGCTCGAGGCGGCCGCCCGGCGCCGCGGCTGGCGCATCCTCACGATGACGAAGTCCCGCTGCCCCTTCATTGCCGACGCCGCCCTGCTGTCCAGGCTGGCCATGCCCTATGCTGCGCCCTGCGCGCGGTGGAACGAGGCGGCGCTCGCGCAGCTCCTGAAGGCAGGGCCCGATCTCGTGGTCACCTCGATGGCGCGGTACCGGGTCGACGGCCGGTCGGTGCCGGACAGCGCCCCGCTGCTCGCCGCCGGGCTGGCGCGCACCTGGTCCCTGCTGCAGGCGCATGGCATCGGCGTGGTGGCGATCGCGGCGACGCCCGAGTTCCCGGTCAACGTCGCCGACTGCCTGGCCTTCCGCCCGGATCATCCCGAGGCCTGCGGCTCGCCGCGCCGCACGTCATTCCTGCCGGGAGACGCGCTCGGGGCCGCGGCCCGGGACAGCCCCGGCGTGATGCTGGCGGACCTCACGCCCTGGCTCTGCCCGGGCGAGGTCTGCCCGGCCGTGCTGGGCAACCTGATCGTCTTGCGCGACCGGAGCCACATCACGGCGAGCTACGCGGCCACCATAGGCGGCGCCCTGGAAGGCGTTCTCGCGCCGGCGCTGGCCGCTCGCCGGGCTTCGCCGGCGCCGCAACCCGCCGCACCCCCTGCCGAACCGCGTTGATTCCGGCGACCGCCCATCCCATATCCCTCCGTCGTATCCGCCGCCGCGCAGCCCGAGGTTGCCGCGCCGGCCGGGCGTGCTATGAATCATTCCCATTCGCAGCGGAGGGTCCCGCCATGGCCATGGATGCAGCCGAGATCGAACGCCTGATCCGGGAGGGGATTCCCGGCGCCAGCGTCACGATCGAGGACCTGCGCGGCGATGGCGATCACTACGCCGCGCACGTCACCGCGGCCGTCTTCGCCGGCAAGACCCGGATCCAGCAGCACCAGATGGTCTACCAGGCGCTGCAGGGAAAGATGGGCGGGCAGCTCCATGCCCTGGCCCTTCATACCGCCGTGCCGAAGGCCGGCTGAGCTCACCCCGAACGCCGTCTACAGACGAAGGACCTGACATGACCAGCACCACCGCCACCAGCCCGGTCTTCGACCGCATCCGGAACGACATCGGCAGCAACGACGTCGTGCTCTACATGAAGGGCACGCCGGTCTTCCCGCAATGCGGCTTCTCGGCCGCCGTCGTCCAGGTGCTGACCCACCTCGGCGTCAAGTTCAAGGGCGTCGACGTGCTGACCGATCCCAGCCTGCGCCAGGGCATCAAGGAATTCAGCAACTGGCCGACCATCCCGCAGCTCTACGTCAAGGGCGAGATGGTCGGCGGCTGCGACATCGTCCGCGAGATGTACCAGTCGGGCGAGCTGCAGGACCTGCTCGCCAGCAAGGGCATCGAGACCAAGGCCGCCTGACCGGCGGCGTTTCGCGATCGCGGCAAGGCCCTCCCCCTCGCGGGAGGGCCTTTTGCTTTGCGGCCTTGCGGCCCGGGGCCCCGGCTCAGGCCGCCTGCGGCAGCCCCCAGCCGAACGAGGCCATGCTGAGGCTGCCATGGGCGAAGCTGCGATGCATCGCCTGCCCGGGATCGCCGGCGGCGGCGCCGAGCGCCACGAAGAGCGGCAGCAGGTGCTCGTCCGTGGGATGGGCCAGCCGCCCGTCCGGCCGGCTGCGATAGGCGGCGAGCCCGGCGACGTCGCCTGCCGCCACGCCGTCGGCGAGGAACGCCTCGAAGGAAACCGCCCAGTCGGCCGGGCGGTGGCGGTCGACGCGGAACTGGCCGAGATTGTGCACCGCCCCGCCGCTGGCCAGGATCAGCACCCCCTCGCCGCGCAGCGGCGCGAGCGCCCGGCCGAGCGCGACGTGCTCCTGCGGGCCGGCGCCGGCGACCAGGGAGAGCTGGGCGACCGGGATGTCGGCCGCGGGATAGATCAGCAGCAGCGGGTTCCAGGCGCCGTGGTCGAGCCCGTGCGTCGGGTCGGCCGCCGCCGGCAGGCCCGCCTCGCCGAGCAGGGCGGTGACGCGGTCGGCCAGCGCCGGCGCGCCCGGGGCCGGATAGTCCAGCCGGTAGAGCGCATCGGGGAAGCCGTAGAAATCGTGGATCGTCTCGGGCCGCTGTGCCCGGCTCACCGTCGGCACCCGCGCCAGCCAGTGCGCCGAGACGCTGAGGATGGCGCGCGGCCGCGGCAGGTGCCCGGCCAGCCCGGCCATGAAGTCGCGCGCCGGGATCTCCTCCATCACCAGGGTCGGCGCGCCGTGGGAGACGAACAGCACGGGCAGGGCATCGGCCATCATCGGGACTCCGTCTGGACCCGCCCTATGTGGCGCACCCGGCCGGCCGGGTGAAGTAGGCACGCCGCGGTGACCGCCGGCGCCAGCCCAGGAGGGGCCGGCGTTGCCGCCCGGCCACGAAAAAGGGCCGGCGTTGCCGCCGGCCCCTGCTCGAAACCTCTGCCGCGAAGGATCAGCGCGAGTAGTACTCGACCACCTGCGCCGGCTCCATCTTCACCGGGAAGGGCACGTCGGCCAGCGCCGGGGTGCGCACGAAGGTCGCCTTCATCAGCTTGTAGTCGGCCTCGATGTAGTCGGGCACGTCGCGCTCCGGCGAGGCGGTCGCCTCGAGCACGACGGCGAGCTCGCGCGACTTCTGCTTCACCTCGATGGCGTCGCCGTCGCGCACCTGGTAGGAGGCGATGTTGACGCGCCGGCCGTTGACGCTGATGTGGCCGTGATTGATGAACTGCCGGGCGGCGAAGATGGTCGGCACGAACTTGGCGCGGTAGACCACCATGTCGAGGCGCCGCTCGAGCAGGCCGATCAGGTTCTCGCCGGTGTCGCCCTTGCGCCGCGCCGCTTCCTCGTAGATGCGGCGGAACTGGCGCTCGCCGACATTGCCGTAGTAGCCCTTGAGCCGCTGCTTGGCCATCAGCTGCTCGCCGTAGTCGGACGGCTTCTTGCGCCGCTGGCCGTGCTGGCCGGGGCCGTACTCGCGCTTGTTGATCGGGCTCTTCGGCCGGCCCCACAGGTTGACGCCGAGGCGGCGGTCGATCTTGTACTTGGATTCCAATCGCTTGGTCATCGTTCTTTCCTGTTTATGTCCCGATAGTTCCGGGCCGGATTCTGGCCGGACGGGCGCAGCGCCTGGAGCGCTGTCCGCTTTCTCGGGAATGAGCGCGGGGTTCTACCCTCCCCCGCCGGCCGCTGTCAAATGCTGCGGAACCCCCGGCGCCCGCGCTAGGCTGGCCGGCCAACGCCGCGATCATCGAGGAGGACGCCATGCCGACCGGCCCCATTCCCGCCGGGTTCCACACCCTGACCCCGATGCTGGTGGTCGACGAGGGGCTGCGCGCGCTCGACTTCTACAAGCGCGCCTTCGGCGCCGTCGAGCAGAACCGGGTGATGGCCCCCGGCGGCTTCAAGATCCTCTACGCCGCCCTGGCGATCGGCGATTCCCGCATGCTGCTGTGCGACGAGATCCCGGAGATCGGGCAGCGCGGCCCTTGGGCGCTCGGCGGCAGCCCGGTCACCCTCAGCCTCTACGTGCCCGACCCGGACGCGCTGTTCGCCCAGGCGATCGCCGCCGGCGGCACGGAGATCATGCCCATGGCCGACATGTTCTGGGGCGATCGCTGGGGCAAGCTGCGCGACCCGTTCGGCCATGCCTGGACCATCGCCGCCCGGCGGCGCGAGCCGTCGCCGGCCGAGATCGAGGCCGGCGTCCGCCAGGCCTTCAAAGGCTGAGGCGATGCGCTACCGCCACCGGGGCCGCACGCCCGCCATCGACCCGGCCGCGACGGTGGCGCCCACTGCCGTGCTGTGCGGCGACGTGCGGATCGGGCCGGGCAGCGTCGTCGGCTTCGGCGCCATCCTCAACGCCGAGGACGGCACCATCGCGATCGGCCGCGACTGCGTCGTGATGGAGACCGCGGTGCTGCGCGCCGGCCGCCGCGCGCCGCTCACCATCGGCGACAACGTGCTGATCGGGCCGCGCGCCTGCCTCACCGGCTGCACCGTCGAGGATTGCGTCTTCATCGCCACCGGCGCCACCCTGTTCAACCACGCGGTGGTCGGCCGCGGCGCCGAGGTGCGGATCAACGGCGTCGTGCATCTGCGCACCCGCCTGCCGCCCGGCGCCACCGTGCCGATCGGCTGGGTCGCGGTCGGCGATCCCGCCGCCATCCTGCCGCCCGACCGGCACGAGGAGATCTGGGCGATCCAGAAGCCGCTCGACTTCCCCAAGGTGGTGTTCGGCCTCGACCGGCCGCCCGAAGGCGAGAGCATCATGCCGGAGATGACCCGGCGCTACGCCGCCTTCCTGCGCCGGCACGCCGAGGACGAGCCCCTCGACTGAGACGGCCTACTTCTCGCGGAACGCCCGGGCGATCTGGTCGCGCAGCGGCTTGACCAGATAGGACAGCATGCTGCGCTCGCCGGTGGCGATGAAGGCGTCCACCGGCATGCCGGGCACCGGCTTCTGCCCGTCCAGCCGCGCCATCTCGCCCGGCCGCGGCGCCAGCCGCACGGTATAGAAGAAGGCGCCGCTGCGCGGGTCCTCGCTGAGGTCGGCGGAGATCAGCCGGATCTCGCCGGCGAGCTCCGGCGTGGTGCGCTGGTCGAAGGCCGCGAAGCGCAGCGCGGCCTGCTGGCCGACATGCAGCTGGTCGATGTCGTAGGGCGAGACCTTGGCCTCGATCGCCAGCCCGTCGGCGTCCGGGACGATGCGCATGATCGGCTCGCCCGGCCCGATCACGCCGCCCACGGTGTGCACCGCCAGCTCGTGGACGCGGCCGGCCTGCGGCGCACGGATCTCGACATGGGCGAGCTGGTCCTCGGCCGCGACCCGGCGCTCGGCCAGCTCGGCCAGCCGGACGCGGATGTCGGCGAGCTCCTTGCCGACCTCGCTGCGCAGCTCCTCGTCGATCTGGATCGCCTGCAGCTCCGTCTCGGTGATCCTGGCGCCGGCCTCGGCGACGGCGCTCACCAGCTGGCCGCGCTCGCCGGCCAGCCGGGCGGCGTCGCGCTGCAGCGCGGTCGCACGGGCGAGCGGCACCAGCCCCTTCTTCAGCAGCGCGCCGACCCCCGCCAGCTCCGTCTCGATCAGCGCGACCTCGCGGTCCTTGGCGACGAGCTGGCCCTGCAGACCGAGGATCTCCTGGCGCAGCTGGGCGACGCGCTCGGCGAGCTGCGCCTTGCCGCCGTCGCGCGCCCGGCGCCGCAGCTCGAGCAGCTTCCTCTCGCCCGAGACGGCGCGGGCCACGCTCTCCTGGTCGAGGCGGGCGAGCAGCGCCGCCGGGAAGCGGATCTCGGCGGCGCCCTCCCGCTCGGCCTCGAGCCGCGCCTGGCGGGCCTCGAGCTCGTCGAGATCGGCGGCGACGATGGCCGCCGCGGCGCGCAGCTGGGTGGCGTCGAGGCGCAGCAGCACCTGGCCGGCGGCGACATGGTCGCCCTCGCCGACCAGCAGCTCGGCCACCGTGCCGCCGGTGGCATGCTGCACCTTCTTGACGCTGGTATCGACCACCAGCCGGCCGGAGGCGATCACCGCGCCGGCCATCACCGTGGTCGCCGCGACGCCGCCGACGCCGCCGACCAGCAGCACCACGACGGCCGCCCCCGCCAGCAGATGCCGGCGGATCGACCGCCGCGCCGTGTCCCGATCGCTCATCGCACGCCTCCCTGCGCCTGCACCGGCCCTTCGGCCACCACCTTGAGCGGCGCCGCCCCGGGGCGGCGCAGCACCTTGGCGAGCACCTCGTCGCGCGGGCCCCAGGCCTGCGCGCGTCCCTCGCCCATCACCAGCAGCTGGTCGACCGCGCCGAGCGCGCTCGGTCGGTGGGCGATCACCACGGCGATGCCGCCGCGCGCCCGGACCGCGGCGATGGCGCGGCCGAGCGCCTCCTCGCCGTCGGAGTCGAGGTTGGAGTTCGGCTCGTCGAGCACCACCAGGAAGGGGTCGCCATAGAGGGCGCGGGCGAGGCCGATGCGCTGCCGGTGGCCGGCGGACAGCGCCGTGCCGCCCTCGCCGATGCGGCTGTCGTAGCCCTCGGGCAGGCGCAGGATCAGCTCGTGCACGCCGGCCGCCCGGGCGGCGGCGACGATGGCCGCCGGATCGGCGTCGGGCTGGAAGCGCGCGATGTTGTCGGCGACGCTGCCGTCGAACAGCTCGACATCCTGCGGCAGGTAGCCGAGCGCCGGCCCCAGCCGCTCCGGCGACCACTGCTCGAGCGCGGCGCCGTCGAGCCGGACCTTGCCGCGCAGCGCGGGCCACACCCCGACCAGCGCGCGGGCCAGCGACGACTTGCCCGACGCGGTCGGCCCGATCACGCCCAGCGCCTGGCCGGCCTGCAGCGCGAAGGCGACCTCCTGCACCACCGCCCGCGTCTCGCCGGGCGGGCTCACCGACAGGCCCTCGACCGAGAGGCTCGCCGCCGGCCGCGGCAGCGCGGTCGGCGCGGCGGGGAACGGGAACAGCTCGAGCAGCCGGTCGAGCCGCTGCCAGCCCTGGCGCGCCGCCACGAAGCCCTTCCAGCCGGCGATCGACAGCTCGACCGGGGCCAGCGCGCGGGAGACCAGGATCGAGCTGGCGATGATCACCCCGCCGGTCGCCTCCTGGTGGATCACCAGCCAGGCGCCGACCCCGAGCACCGCCGACTGCAGGATCAGGCGCAGCACGCGCGACAGCGTGCCGAGGCCGGTGCCGATGTCGCTCGCCCGGCGGTGCGCGGCGAGGTAGTCGCGGTTGGCCTCGCCCCACAGCGCGCCGAGCCGCTCCGCCATGCCCATCGCCTGCAGCACCTCGCTGTTGCGCCGCCCGGCGGCGGCCCAGCCGCTGCGCGCCAGCGCATGGCCCGCGACCGCGCGCGACGGCGCCCGGATCGCGATCTCGGTGGCGAGCGCGATGCCGATCAGCAGCAGCGCGCCGGCCAGCGCGGTCATGCCGATCCAGAAGTGGAAGAGGAAGCAGAGGCCGAGATAGAGCGGGATCCAGGGCAGGTCGAACAGGGCGGACGGGCCGCCGGCGGAGAGGAAGCCACGCAGCTGGTCGAGATCGCGCAGCGGCTGCAGCCCGTCGCCGCCGCCGCGCGCCTTCAGCGGCAGGCGCACGATGCCGGCGAAGACGCGCTGGCCCACCGCCTCGTCGAGCGCCTGCCCGATCCGCAGGAAGAGGCGGCTGCGCAGCAGGTCGAGCACGCCCTGGAAGCCGTAGAGCAGCGCCGCCAGCAGGGCGAGCCCGACCAGGGTCGGCACGCTGCGGCTGGGCAGCACGCGGTCATAGACCTCGAGCATGAAGATCGAGCCGGTCAGCATCAGCAGGTTGCTGAGCCCGCTGAACAGGGCGATGCCGACCAGCCCGGACCGGCAGGCGGCGAGCGCCCCCGCCAGGGCGGACCGGCGGCCGTCCGGCCCTGCCGCCCGCGGGCTGCCCGCGGCCGGAGCCGCCATCGTGAAGCCGAAAGCCATCGCCCGCACCTCCTCGCTGACCTGAGGCCGGCCGTCTGCACGGCCGACGGCGACGAGGATGGCGGGGCCGGGTTTCGCCGGGATTTCAGGGCGGCGCCGCTTTGGTCTCCATTGTTTCGGCGAGCCGCCGATGCCGTGCCTCAGACGAAGTGGAAGTCGGCCGCCCCGAGGTTCGCCTTGGCGACGTTCTTCAGGGTGATGCTGTCGCTGCCGGCGGTGATCACCACGTCGGCGCCGACCTGCGCGGCATTGGCCATGAGCGTCGCGTAGTTGGCGAAGATCCCGTGGTCGATCTGCAGCACGTCGTGCTGCGGGCCGCTGGCGGCGAAGTCGGTGACGACGTCGCGGCCGAAATGCGGCGCGAAGGCGAAGGTGTCGCTGTTGCCGCCGCCGGTGAAGAGATCGTCGCCGGCGGTGCCGGGCAGCGTGTCCTTGGCCGCGCCGCCGAGCCAGGCGACCCCCGCCGGGGAGCGGACATTGCCGGCGGCATCGATCGCCGCCGCGTCGAGCATGTGGGGCGTGCCGGAGAGCGGCCTGGTGGTGAAGCTCCAGCTGCCGTTGCCGGCCACCTTGACCGTGCCGAGGGCGGTGCCGCCGTCATAGACGGTGACGATGCTGCCCGCCTCGCCGGTGCCGCTCAGCGTCGCCGAGCCGTTGGCGTTGCGCAGATCGCCGGTCATCGCCAGCGCCGGCGCGGCGGTGTCGATGGTGGCGGACAGCGCGGTCGAGGCCAGCCCGGCATTGCCGGCCTTGTCGGTCGCCGTGGCGGTGAGCCGGTGCGTGCCGTCGGCGAGGCTGGCGGTGGCGAAGCTCCAGGACCCGCCGGCGCCGGCCGTGGTGGTGCCGAGCAGCGTCGCGCCGTCATAGACCGCCAGCGTGCTGCCGGCCTCGGCGGTGCCGACCAGGGTGATCTGGCTCGCCTTGGTGATGCCGTCGAGCAGCTTGCCGGTGTCCGGCGTGAAGCCGAGGATCACCGGCCGCCCGGGTGCCGTCCCGTCCACCGTCACGGCGAGGGCGGCCGAGAGCGGCCCCGCATTGCCGGCTGCGTCGGTGGCGGCGGCGGTGAACTGGTAGGCGCCGTTGGCCAGGCTGGTGCCGCTGGTGTCGACGCTCCAGGCGCCGCCGGCGTCGGCGGTGGCGCTGCCGACCGCCATGCCGCCGCGAAACAGCTGGACGGTGCTGCCGGCCTCGGCGATGCCGCTCACCACCAGCGTCCGATCGCTGGTGATGCCGTCGCCGGCCAGGCCGGTGTCGCTGGAGATGCCGGTCACCGCCGCCGTCGGCGCGTGCGTGTCGATGACGAGCGCGAAGGCGGCCGAGGCGCCGCTCTCGTTGCCGGCACCGTCGCGGGCGATGGCGGCGAGCTGCCAGGGACCGTCGGCCAGCGCCGCGGTCGTCAGGCTCCAGGCACCGCCGGCGTCGGCGGCGGCGGTGCCGAGGGCGAGGCTGCCGGCATAGACCGTCACCGTGCTGCCGGCCTTGGCCGTGCCGGACAGCGTCGGCGTCGTGTCGTTGGTGATGTGGTCGCCGGGGATGCCGCTGTCGCCGCCGAAGCGGTCGATCGAGGGCGGGCCCATCGTGGTGTCGACGGTGACCGTCAGCGTCGCCGATGCGCCGCCCTGATTGCCCGCCGCATCGGTGGCGCGGGCGGCGAAGCCGTGGTCGCCATCGGCCAGGGTGCCGGTCGCGAAGCTCCAGGCGCCGCCCGCGTCGGCCAGCGCCGTCCCCAGCAGGGTGCCGTGGTCGAGCACCGAGACCGTGCTGCCGGCCTCCGCGGCGCCGCTCAGCACCAGGGTGCTGTCGCCGGTCAGGCCGTCGCCGGCGATGCCGGTGTCGTCGGCGAAGGCCGCGACCGTCGGCGCCGCGGGGGCGACGCTGTCGACGACGACGGCGAGCGCCGCCGAGGCGCCGCTGGCATTGCCGGCCGCGTCGAGGGCGGTCGCGGTGAAGCCGTGCACCCCCTCGGCGAGCCCCGTCGCGACGAAGCTCCAGCGGCCGGCCGCATCCGCCGCCGCCGTGCCGAGCAGCGTGCCGCCGTCGCGGAGCGCGACCGTGCTGGCCGCCTCGGCGCTGCCGCTCAGCACCAGCACGGTGCTCGCGGTGATGCCGTCGCCGGCGACGCCGGTATCGTCGGCGAAGCCGTCGATCGCCGGCGCCGCGGGCGCCGTGCCGTCGATGGTCACCGCCAGCGGCGCCGAGGCGCCGCTGCGGTTGCCGGCCGCGTCCGCCGCGATCGCGGTCAGCGCGTGGTCGCCGTCCGCGAGCGCGGCGGTGGTGAGGCTCCAGCGGCCGGCGGCGTCGGCGACGACGGTGCCGAGCACCGTGCTGCCGTCGAGCAGGGTGACGATGCTGCCCGCCTCGGCGCTGCCGCCCAGGGTCGGGGTGGCGTCGGCGGTGAGATGGTCGCCGGCGGCGCCGGTGTCGTCGGCGAAGCCGTCGATGGCGGGAGCGGCGGGCGGGGTGCCGTCGACCGTCACCTGGAAGGCCGCCGAGGGCAGGCTGGCATTGCCGGCGGCATCGCTGGCGGCGGCGGTGAACTGCCAGGTGCCGTCGCCGAGGCCGGCCACGGCGAGGCTCCACTGGCCGGCGCCGTCGGCCGTCGCGGTGCCGACCGGCTCGCCGTCGCGGAACAGGGCGACGACGCTGCCCGCCTCCGCCGTGCCGGACAGCACCGGGTCGTGGCTGCTGGTCAGGTGGCCGCCGGCGCCGCCGACATCGTCGGCCAGCCGGTCGATGCCGGGGATCGCGGGGGCCGCGGTGTCGACCGTGACCTCCAGCGCGGCCGAGGCGCCGCTGGCGTTGCCGGCCGCGTCGATGGCGACCGCGGCGAACGCGTGGGTGCCGTCGGCAAGGCTGGCGGTGGCCAGGCTCCAGGCCCCGGCGCCATCGGCCGTCGCCGTGCCGATCGGGCTGCCGTCCTGCAGGACCTCGACCGTGCTGCCTGCGGCGGCGGAGCCCGACAGGACGAGGGTGGCGTCGCGGGTGACCAGGTCCCCGGCCGCGCCGCTGTCGTCGGCGAAGCCGTCGAGCGTCGGCGCCGGCGGGGCCGTCCCGTCGATCTCGATCAGGAAGGGGTCGGAGGCCGCGCCGGCATTGCCGGCCGCATCGCTGGCGACCACCGCGAACTGGTGGGCGCCCTCGCCGAGCAGCGCCGTGGTCAGGCTCCAATGCCCGCTGCCGTCGACCGCCGCCGTGCCGACCGGCTGGCCGTCCTGGAACAGCTCGATCGTGCTGCCGGCCTCGGCGCCGCCGGAGAGGGTCGGCGTCGGGTCGTTGGTCAGGTGGTCGCCGGCGGCGCCGCTGTCGGCGGCGAAGCCGTCGATCGTCGGCCGGGCCGGCGCGGTGCCGTCGATGGTGACGGCGAAGGGCGCGGACTCGTCGCTGGCGTTGCCGGCCGCGTCGGTGGCCACCGCGGTGAGCTGCCAGGTGCCGTCGCCGAGCGCCCCCATGGCCAGGCTCCAGGCGCCGCTGCCGTCCGCGACCACGGTGCCGACCGGGCTGCCGTCGCGGCGCAGCTCGACGACGGCGCCGGCCTCCGCCTGCCCGGAGACCGTCGGGCTCGGATCGCTGGTCAGATGGTCGCCCGGAACGCCGCTGTCGGCGGCGATCGCCGCGATCACCGGCGCCTCCGGCGCAGCGGTGTCGACGGTCACCGCCAGCGCCGTCGAGGACAGGCTCGCATTGCCCGCATCGTCGCGCGCCACCGCGGTGAACTGCCAGGTGCCGTCGCCGAGCGTGCCGGTGGCAAAGCTCCAAGCCCCGTCGCCGTCGGCCAGGGCCGTCCCGATCCCGGCCCCGTCCTGCAGGATCTCGACCGTGGCGCCGGGCTCGGCGGTGCCGGAGAGCAGCAGGGTCTGGTCGCTGGTCGCCTGGTCGCCGGGCGCGCCGCTGTCGCCGGCGAAGGAGTCGATGGTCGGTGCCGCCGGGGCGGCGGTATCGACCTGCAGGACGAACGGCTCGGACGCCGGGCCGGTGTTGCCCGCGGCATCGGCCGCGATGGCGACCAGCGTGTGGCTGCCATCCTGCAGGGCGCCGGTGGCGAGGCTCCACTGGCCCTCGGCGTCGGCCGTCGTCGTGGCGACGAGCGCGCCGTCCACGAGGAGCGCGACGCCGGCCCCGGACTCGGCATGGCCCGAGAGCTGCGGCGTGGCGTCGTTGGTGAGATGGTCGCCGGCCGCGCCGCTGTCGTCGGCGAAGCCCTCGATCGTCGGCTGGGCCGGCGCCGTGGCGTCGATCGTCAGCGCGAAGCCGTCCGAGGGATCGCGGGCATTGCCCGCCGCGTCGGCGGCCTGCGCGGTGAAGAGATAGCTGCCGTCGCCCAGCGCGCCGGTCTCGAGGCTCCACTGGCCGGCCGCATCGGCCGTGGTCGTGCCGATCGGGCTGCCGTCGCGGAACAGGGTGACGATGCTGCCCGCCTCCGCCGTGCCCGACAGGAGCGGCGATCCGTCGCCGGTGAGCCCGTCGCCGGCGGCGCCGCTGTCCGGGGTGACGGCGTCGATGGTCGGCGCGGCCGGCGCCACCGTGTCGACCGTGACGGCGAAGGCGGCCGAGGGCTCGGTCTGGTTGCCGAAGCCGTCGGTCGACTGCGCGGTGAACCGGTAGGCGCCGTCGCCGAGGCCGTCGGTGGTGAAGCTCCACTGGCCGGCGGCGTCCACGGCGGCGGTGCCGACGGCGTCGCCGTCGCGGAACAGCGTGACGGTGGTGCCGGGCTCGGCCGTGCCCGACAGGGTCGGCGTCCCATCGCTGGTGACGTGGTCGCCCGCGGCGCCGCTGTCCTCGGCGAGGCCGGTGATGACGACCGGCGCCAGGGCGCCGACGGTGAGGGCGAAGGACGGGCCGGCGCTGCCGCGATTGCCGGCGACGTCGGTCAGGCGGGCGGACAGGCTGTGCAGCCCGTTCGCCAGCGCCGCCGGGGTGATCTCGACATGGCCGGCGGCGATGTCGGCGGCGGTGAGGGTCACGGCGGCGCCGAGCGCCGCCCCGCCATCGAGCAGCTCCAGGCTGTCGCCGGCCGCGGCGCCGGTGCCGGCGAGGGCGATGCGGACGGCCGGCGTCGGGTCGTCGGTGCTGCCGCCCGCGGCGACCGGGCCGGTGAGCGAGCCGACGCCGTCGGTCACCGTCTCGATCGACGGCGCGCCGGGCGCGGCCGTGTCGACCGTGACCGCGAGACCGGGAGAGACGCCGCTGACGTTGCCGGCGAGGTCGGTCTGCCTGGCGGTGACGGTATGCGTTCCGTCGGCGAGGCTGGCGCTGGTGATGGTCCAGGCGCCGGCGGCGCTGGCGGTCGCGCTGCCCAGCAGGGTCGCGCCGTCATAGAGGCGGACCGTGGCGCCACTCTCGGCGCCGCCGCCGCTGAAGGTCGGCGTGGCGACGCTGGTGACGTTGTCCGTGCTCGAGCTGCCGCGGTCGGAGCTGGCGGCGAGGTCCGGGGCGCCCGGTACGGCCGCGCTGCGGTCGATGGTCACCGCCAGCGCCGGCGAGGCGGCGCTGACATTGCCCGCGGCGTCGGTCTGCCTGGCGGTCAGGCTGTGGAGCCCGTTGCCGAGCGCCGTGCTGGTGATCGTCCAGCCGCCCGATGCGTCGGCCGTGGCGGACCCCAGCAGGGTGGTGCCGTTGGTGTCGTAGAGCCGCACGGCGGCACCGGCCTCGGCGCCGCCGCCGCTCACCGTCGGGGTGTTGTCGTTGGTGAGGTTGTCGGTGCTGGAGCTGCCGCTGTCGGAGCCCGGCTGCAGGTCCGGCGCGCCCGGCGCCGCCGCCGTGACGTCGATGGTGACGGCGAGCGCTGGCGAGGCGGCACTGGCATTGCCGGCGGCATCCACCTGGCGGGCCGTGATGCTGTGGGTTCCGGCGCTCAGCGCCGAGCTGGTGATCGTCCAGCTGCCGGTGAAGTCTGCCGTGGTCGTGCCGAGCACGGTCGTCCCGTTGGTGTCGTAGAGCCTGACCGCCGCCCCGACCGGCGCGCTGCCGGTGAAGGTCGGCGTCGTGGTGCCGGTCAGGTTGTCGATGCTGGAGCTGCCGGTGTCGGACGCGGCGGCGAGATCGGGGGCGCCGATCGCCGCGGGCGCCACGGTGTCCAGCACGACGAGCAGGTTGCCCGACTGGCCGCTGCTGTTTCCCGCGGCATCGGTCTGGGTGGCGTACAAGGTGTGGCGGCCGTCGGTCGGCATCGTGACCTGGACCGACCACTGGCCCGACGCATCGACGATCGCCGTCCCGCTCGGCACGGCGGACCTGCCCGGCACGACGACGGATCCCTGGGACGTGCCGCCGCCGGTATCGGGATCCTGATCGTAGATGGTCACCTTCGCCCCGGGCTCGCCGGTACCGGTCACGGTGATGGTGCGCTTGCTCGTCAGGTTGTCGGTGCTCGACGAGCCGCTGTCCGACCCCGCCGCCAGGTCGGGCGTGCTCGGCGCGGCGACGGCGGTGTCGATGGCGACCGCCAGGCCGGGCGATGCCGGGCTCTGGTTGCCGGCGGCGTCGACCTGCCGGGCGGTCAGCGTATGCAGCCCGTTGGCGAGCGCAGTGCTGGTGATCGTCCAGCTGCCGGAGCCGTCCGCGGCGGCGCTGCCCAGCGCCGTCGTGCCGTCGCTGTCGTAGAGCGTGACGACGGCGCCGGCGACGGCGCCGCCGCCCTGCAGTGTCGGGGTGGTGTCGCTGGTGACGTCGTCGGTGCTCGAGCGGCCGGTATCCGAGCCGGCCTGCAGGTCGGGAGCGCCGGGCGCCGCCGGGGCGGTGGCGTCGATGGTGACCGACAGGGCCGGCGAGGTCAGGGCCGCGGCGTTGCCGGCGAGGTCGACCTGGCGGACCGCGATCTGGTGGACCCCGTCGCCCAGGGTTGCGGCCGTGACGCTCCAGTTGCCCACGCCGTCGGCGATCGTGCTGCCGCGGGCGACGCCGCCGTCATAGAGGATGACCGTGGCGCTCGCCTCGGCACCGCCGCCGTTGAAGGTCGGCGTGGTGTCGCTGGTGACGTTGTCGGTGCCGGACGCCCCGCTGTCCGAGGCGGCGACGAGGTCCGGAGCATTGGCCAGCGGGGCCGGCGGCGTCGTGTCGATCTTGACCTGCAGCGCCGGCGAGCGCGCGCTGGTATTGCCCGCCGCGTCGTACTGGCTGACCGAGAACTGGTGGAGGCCGTCGGCCCCCTGCACCAGCGGCGTGAGCGCGTAGTTGCCGGCGGCGTCGGCATGGCCGTTGGTGACGGCAAGGTCGCCGTCCCAGAGGATGACCAGCGCGCCGGGCTCCGCACCCCCGCCCGTGAAGAGCGGCTGGTTGTTGGCGGTGACGTTGTCGGCATTGGAGCGGCCGGTGTCGGCGACGGCCGCCAGGTCCGGCATGCCGGGCGTTGCGACGACGGTATCGACGGTGACGGCGAGGCCGGGCGAGGCCGGGCTCTGGTTGCCGGCGGCGTCGCCCTGGCGGACCGTGACGGTATGCCGGCCATCGGCCAGGCTGGTGCTGGTGATGCTCCAGTTGCCCGCGGTGTCGACCGTCGCGGTGCCGAGCAGGGTCGTTCCGTCGGTGTCGTAGAGGCTGACCTTCGCGCCCGCGACCGCGCCGCCGCCGGAGAAGGTCGGCGCCGCGATCCTGGTGACGTTGTCCGTCGTGTTGTCGCCGGTATCGGTGACGAGGTCGGGCAGCGCCAGCTTCGGCGGCGCCGCCGTGTCGACTACGACGGCAAGCCCGGGCGACAGGGTGCTGTTGCCGGCGAGGTCGGTCTGCTGCACCGCGATGCTGTGCGCGCCGTCGGCCAGAACCGTGCTCGTCAGGCTCCAGCCGCCGGCGGAATCGGCGGTCCCGGTGCCGATCACGGTGGTGCCGTCATAGAGCACGAGGCTGGCATAGGGCTCGGTACCGGTGGCGGCGGAGCCCTGGAAGGTCGGCGTATTGTCGGTTGTCAGGTTGTCGGTCTGGGAGTTCCCGGTATCGGACGCGTCGGCGAGGTCGGGCGCCAGCAGCGCGCGGGCGCTGGTGTCGATCTTGACCAGGATCGAGCCCGAGGCCGGGCCCGGATTGCCGGCCAGGTCGGTCTGCATCGCCGAGATCCTGTGGAAGCCGCTCGCCAGCGGGTTCGCGGTGATCGTCCAGTTTCCGTCGCTGTCGGCGCGCTGGCGGCCGACCACCGTGCCGTCGGTATCGAGCAGGGAGACCGGCGCACCGGGCTCGGCGCCGCTGCCCGTGAAGGTCGGCGTCGTGTCGCTGGTGAACCCGTCGGTGCTCGATACGCCGGTATCGGACGCCGGGTCGATCGCGGGCAGGCTGGGCGCCGAAGGCGCGGTCAGGTCGATGGTCAGCACCAGGGCGCCCGAGGCGGGCCCGCGATTGCCGGCGGCATCGACCTCGCGCGCCGTGATCGAATGCACCCCCTCCGAGAGCGTGCTGGTCGTGGCGCTCCATTTGCCCGAGGCGTCGGCCGTCGCGGTGCCGAGCACCGTCGTGCCGTCGCTGTCGAGCAGCACCAGCTGCGCACCGGGGGTGGCGCTGCTGCCTTCCAGGGTCGGCGTGGTGACCTGGGTGATGTGGTCGTTGAAGAAGCGGCCGCTGTCCGAGGCGGGCTGGATGTCGGGCTGGCCGGGCACGTTGGTCGGCGCCGTCGTGTCGATCACCAGCGTGCGGGCGGCAAGATCGGCGGCGCTGCCGGCGGTGCCGGCCGTGACATGCAGCGTGTAGCTGCCGTCCGGCAGCGCGGCGGCGCCGGCCGGGATCGTCCAGGCGCCGGGGGCGGAGACGGAGGTGGTGCCGATCAGCGTTCCCTTGCCGCCGTTGGCCGCCCCGAAGCTGCCGCCCGAGATCCACAGCCCGAGCACGCCGGAGCCGATGCCGCTCAGGCCGGTGATGCTGCCCGCGAAGGCGAGGGTGTTGTCGGCGGTGACGAAATCGCTGGCGGACGAACCGGTATCGCCGGAGATGGAGCCGATCGTCGCCGACGTGACCGTCGAGCACGCAGCCATAGCCGGCGCGCGCGTCAGCGGTCAGCGGCGGCTCGGCCGCAATCCCGTCGAGCGCCCAGCGGCCGCCCAGCGCCGCCGCCCCGAACGGCGCGGAGGAGGCCGCCACCGGGGCGCCCGCCGCGGCGGCCAGCGCGGCGACCAGGGCGCTGCCCTCGGCGCCGGATGCCGTGCGGCAGCTCCACAGCAGGAGCCGCCCGCCGGGCGCGAGCGCGGCGCCGATCGCCGACAGGCCGTCCGCCGCATCGGGGAGGGTGGCGGCGGTGAGCGTCTCGCCGCCGAGCTCGACCCGGCCCGGCGCGCCGTGCGCCATGACGTGGATGGCGGCGAGGTCGGTGCGGCCGAGCAGCGCGCCCGCGATCTGCGCCGACACCGGTGTGCGACCACCGACCAGGACCGCCTCGACGCCCGGCCGGAGGCCGCGCAGGACTTGCTCGAGACCGGGCAGGCCGGCGTCGAGAAAGGCAACTTCGCTGATAGACGTCATGGTGGACCTCCGGCATTGCGCATGTCGGGAGCCTAGGCGTTCTCCGTTTCCGGCCGATTTCCATTGCCGGGGGAATGGTTTCACCTGTTTCACCGCGCCGCCGGGCCGCGCCAGTCTTGGATTGCCTCTGCCGAAGCTGCGCAATAAGGTCGCGACGCAACGCGCCGGTGCCGACGGCGAGGCCAGGATGGGCGTGCGGAGTGTGCTGATGGAGGAACCGATCGCGTGGTCCGCTGAGGGCAGAGCGGCCGCCTCGCGACCGCCCTCGCGGCAGCGGCACCGCGCCCGCCGCGCGCCGTGGATGGCAGCCCTGGCGCTGGCCGGGCTCGCCCTCCTCCTGGCGCCCGGCCGGCCGCAGGCCGCGGGCGATCTCGTGCTCTACAACTGGGCTGACTATTTTCCGCCCGACGCGCTGAAGCGCTTCGAGACCGAGACCGGGATCCACGTCACGACCTACACCTACGACAGCAACGAGACCCTGCTCGCCGCCATCGAGGAAGGGAGCGGCAACTACGACGTCGTCGTCCCGATGGACTACATGATCCGGATCATGATCGAGAAGGGCCTGCTGCAGCCGGTCGACGTCGCCGGGATGCCGGGCTTCGCCAAGGTGCGCCAGCCCTTCGACCGCCCGTGGTTCGACGAGCAGCGCCGCTATGCCGCTCCCAACATGTGGGGCACGACCGGCTTCGCCTACGACGCCGCGCAGGTCGACGGCCGCCTCGAGGAGAGCTGGAAGGAATTCTTCGAGCCGCGCCCCGCGCTGGCCGGCAAGGTGGTGGCGCTCGACGACGAGCAGGAGGTCTACCACGCCGCCGCCTACTATCTGGGCATCGATCCCTGCACCGAGAGCCCGGACCAGGCGCAGCGCATCCTCGATCTGCTGCAGGCGCAGAAGCCGAAGCTCGCCTTCTATTCCTCGGGGCCGAGCGACGGGACGAGCAGCGACGTCTGGGCCGCCGGCCTGATCGGCAGCGGCAAGGTGCTGCTCGCCCAGGCCTGGGACGGCGACGCGCGCAAGCTCCGGCCGCGGCTGCCCGGCCTGGTCTTCGTCACGCCTGTCGAGGGCAGCAGCCTGTGGCAGGACGGCTACGTCGTGCCGGTCGGTGCGCCGCACCCGGAGAACGCCAGGATCTTCCTGAACTGGGTGATGGCGCCGCGGAACATTGCCGAGGTCAGCAGCTTCAGCGGCTACACGAATGCCATCGCCGGCTCCGAGGCCTACATGCAGGGCGCCTTGGCCGAGGCCGAGCGCGACAGCCTCTCGCCGGAGATGGTCAAGCGGCTGCGGCCGGTGCGGGCCTGCTCGCAGGCCGCGCGCGATCTGGCGGACCGGGTCTGGTCCCGGCTCTGGCCGAGGAACGTTCGCTGACCGCGGCGGGCCGACGCGGCGGTCGGTCCGCGCCGCGGCCCGGATCGGAGCAGATCGGCGTGACGGGCAGCCGGCGGGGACGCCGCCGGCCGGCCCGGCGCCGAAGCACCGCATGAAGCTGTCCCTGCGCATCCCGCTGCTGGTCGCCGGCGCCGCCTTCGCGGCGGCGCTCGGCGTCGCGCTGGTCGACTACCGGCAGGCCGCCCGCGACTTGCGCCAGTCGGCGGAGGATCGGCTGCTGACGGTGCTGCAGGCGCGCAGCTCGGCGCTGGCCGACTTCCTCGGCGTGATCCAGCGCGACCTGCGGGCGCATGCGACCAATCCTGCCGTGGTCGACGCCCTGGCCGGCCTCACCGCGGCGCGCGCCCAGTCGACCGGCGGCGACGCCGCCCTGCATGCCGCCTACGTCACCCGCAACCCCTACCCGGCGGCCGAGCGCCGGCGCCTCGACGACGCCGGCGACGCCTCGGCCTACAGCCTGGCGCATCGCCGCCACCATCCGCGGCTGCGCAACCTCGCCGATCGCTACGGCTACCGCGACCTGCTGCTGACCGACCTCGAGGGCAACGTCGTCTATTCCGTGCGCAAGCGGGACGACTTCGCCAGCAGCCTGCGCGACGGGCCCTATCGCGACAGCGGGCTCGGCCGGGTGGTGCGCGGGGCGCTGGCGGCGCTGGCCAGCGGCCGCGAATCGTTCGAGGACTTCACGCCCTACCAGCCGAACGGCGGCGACCCGACCGGCTTCCTCGCCACCCCGGTCTATGGCGACGGCTACCAGCCGCTCGGGATCCTCGTGCTCGAGATGCCGATCGACCGCATCGACCGCTTCATGCAGCAGGCGGCCGGGCTGGGCCGCACCGGGGAGACGCTGATCGTCGGGCCGGACGGCATGCTGCGTGCCGCCTCGCGGCTGGCCAGCGCGACGGCGATCCTGCGCCAGCCCGCCGCGATCGACGGCATCGGCGAGGCGCTGCGCGGCGATTCCGGAGCCCGCGAGACCCTGGAGCACGGGCCCGACAGCAGCAGCGTCGAGGTGCTGGCCGCCTTCGCCCCGCTCGACTTCCTGGGCGCCCGCTGGGTGGTGATCGCCAAGGTCGACCTCGACGAGGTCTATTCCCCGGCGATGGCGATGCGCAAGCAGGCGCTGCTCAACGGCCTGGCGATCGCCGCGCTGGTCGCGCTGATCGGCTTCGCCATCACCCATCTCACCGTCGTCCGGCCGCTCAGCGCGGTGGTCGGCGCGCTGCGCGCGCTGGCCGGCGGCGACCGCACCGCCCGCCTCGGGCTCAAGCCGCGGCGGGACGAGATCGGCGCCATCGCCGCGGCGCTGACGCTGTTCCG
Source organism: Dongiaceae bacterium (assembly GCA_046349435.1). Classification (GTDB taxonomy): domain Bacteria; phylum Pseudomonadota; class Alphaproteobacteria; order Dongiales; family Dongiaceae; genus JAXMCI01. Next base: position 130,622 of record JAXMCI010000021.1, read on the forward strand.
GGACAGCCTGATCGAGCGCGACCGGCTGGCCGAGGCGCGGCAGCGCGAGGCGGTGCTGGTCGAGGCCGGTCGCCGGTTCCGCGCCGTCTCGGAGGCCAATCCGGTGCCGGTGCTGGTGTTCGACCGGCGGGACGGCCAGCTGCGCCATGCCAACCCGGCGGCAAGCGCACTGCTCGGCCTCACGGCGCAGAGCTCCCCGCGGTTCGCGGTCGGGTCGCTGTTCGCCTCGGCCTCCGAGCTGGCCGAGACCCGCGCCGCGGTGGAGCGCGGCGGCGTCGACGGCCGGGAGATCCGGCTGAAGCGCGCCGACGGCAGCGAGTTCGCCGCCCTGCTCTCCGGCCGGCGGCTCGACTATGACGACGTGCCCTGCCTGGTGCTCGGCATCGTCGACGTCACCGAGCGGGAGACCGCGCGGATGCAGATCGAGCGCCAGCGCGAGATGATCTACCATCGCGAGAAGCTCGGCGCCCTCGGCGGCCTGCTCGCCGGCGTGGCGCACGAGCTCAACAACCCGCTCGCCGTCGTGGTCGCCCAGGCGACCCTGCTCGAGGAGCAGGTGAAGGACCCCAAGGCGGCGGTCCGCAGCGGCCACATCCGAGCCGCGGCGGAGCGTTGCGCGCGCATCGTCAAGACCTTCCTCGCCATGGCCCGGCAGCGGCCGCCGGCCCGTGCCGCGGTCGACCTGAATGCGGCGATCGGCGCCACGCTGGAGCTGCTCGGCTACAACCTGCGCACCGCCAGCATCGAGGTCCGCCGCGAGCTGCAGAAGGACCTGCCCGCCGTCTGGGCCGATCCCGACCAGGTCAGCCAGGTGCTGACCAATCTGGTGGTCAATGCCCAGCAGGCGATGGCCGATCGACCGCAGCCGCGGCGGCT
>JAXMCI010000022.1:0-119710 GCA_046349435.1 Dongiaceae bacterium
CTGCTGACCATTGCGACCGACAAGCTGGTCGAGACGCGCACCCTGACGGTGCCGGCCGAGGGCACCACCGTCGACGTCCCGATCGATGCCGGCTGGGGCGCCGGCGCCTATGTGCTGGCCACCGCCTTCCGGCCGGCTGCCTCGGGCGGCGATCGCGGCCCGGGGCGGGCGATCGGCGTCGCCTGGCTCGGCATCGACCCCGCCGCCCGGACGCTCGAGGTCGCGATCAAGGCGCCGCCGGTGATCGAGCCGCGCGGCCGGGTCGAGATCCCGCTGGAGGTGCACGGCCTCGCCGCCGGCGCCGATGCCTATGTCACGCTGGCCGCGGTCGACGAGGGCGTGCTGCAGCTGACCGACTTCGCCACCCCGGCGCCGCAGGTCTGGTACTTCGGCAAGCGCCGCCTCGGCGTCGAGGTGCGCGACCTCTACGGCCAGCTGATCGACGGTCGTGCCGGGCGGCGCGGCGAGGTCCGCAGCGGCGGCGACGAGGCCGCGCTGGAGCGCCGCGGCGCGCCGCCCCAGATCAAGCTGGTGGCGCTGTTCTCCGGGGTGATCAAGCTCGACGCAGCGGGCCACGCCAAGGTCGCCCTCGACGTGCCCGACTACAACGGGCGGCTGCGGCTGATGGCGGTCGCCTGGGACGCCGACAAGGTCGGTGCGGCCGAGTTCGGCATGATCGTGCGCGACCCGGTGGTGGCCGAGCTGGCGCTGCCGCGCTTCCTGGCGCCGGGCGACCGCAGCCAGGCCGCGGTCAGCCTGCAGAACGTCTCCGGCCCGCCCGGCATCTACCACCTGTCGCTGACCGCCGACGGGCCGCTGCAGCTCGGCGACGGGGCCGAGCTGTCGAAGCGGCTGCTGCCCAACGCGGCCGCCACCCTGGTCGTGCCGCTGCTCGGGCGGTCGGCCGGGGAGGGGATCCTGACCCTGGCGCTGGACGGACCCGGCATCTCGATCAAGCGGGAGGTCAGGCTCACCGTGCGGCCGGCGCAGCTGGCGACGGTGCAGCGCATCGCCGGCAAGCTCGATCCCGGCCAGGGCCTGACCCTGGGCGAGGCGGCGCTCGCCGGCTTCCTGCCGGGCACCGGCGAGCTGCTGGCGCGCTTCAGCGACCGGCCGGACATCGACGTGCCGGGCCTGCTCGCCATGCTCGAGCGCTACCCCTATGGCTGCATCGAGCAGACGGTGAGCCGCGCCCTGCCGCTGCTCTACCTGTCCGACGTGGCGCAGAGCTGGGGCGTGGTGGCCGATCCCGGCGTGGCGCCCGACGAGGTCCAGCGCTCGATCAAGCGCGTGCTGGAGATGCAGCGCTACGACGGCAGCTTCGGGCTGTGGGGACCGCGCGACGACGCCATGCCGTGGCTCAGCGCCTTCGCCATGGACTTCCTGACGCGGGCCCGGGACAAGGGCCTCAAGGTCTCCGACACGGCCTACGCCAACGGGCTGAAGTGGCTGACCAACCACAGCCAGAGCTACGGCGACGACCGGCCGGACCAGCTCGCCTCGCGCTCCTATGCCTTCTATGTGCTGGCCCGTGCCCGGACCGGCGATCTCGGGGCGCTGCGCTACCTGTTCGACAATTACGGCCAGCGGGTGCCGAGCGGCCTCGCCGACGCGCAGCTCGGCGCGGCCTTCGCCCTCTATGGCGACCAGCAGCGGTCCGCCGAGGCCTTCAAGCTGGCGCTCGAGCGGGTCGAGCGGCGCAATCGCGAGGGCGACGACTACGGCTCGCTGATCCGCGACCTCGCGGCGATCGCCACGCTGATGCTGGAGACCAAGGGCAGCGGCCAGAACCCGGCCGGGGTGCTGCAGCGCGTCGCCGCGCTGCAGGCGCAATCGGCCTGGCTCAGCACCCAGGAGCAGGCCTGGCTGCTGCTCGCCGCCCATGCGGCGGCGGCGACCGAGGGCGGCGGCATGACGCTGTCGGTCGACGGTGCCCAGCAGCAGCGCACCCGGCCGCTCTATGTCAGGCCCAGCGCCGCGGAGCTCGGCCGGGGCTTCAGCATCCGCAATGCCGGCAAGTCGCCGATCTACACCGGCCAGACGCTGATCGGCGCGCCGGCCAAGGACCTGCCGGCGCTCAGCGTCGGGTTCAGCCTGACGCGCCAGTACTTCGCCCTGGACGGCACCGCCGTGAAGCTCGACAAGGTGCAGCAGACCGACCTGTTCGTCGTGCTGGTCAAGGGCAAGATGGCGGGCGACTACAAGCGCCGCGCCATGGTGATCGACCTGCTGCCGGCGGGCTTCGAGGTGGAGAACGCCCGGCTGGCCGGCGCCCATGGCGCCGACTCCTTCGGCTGGCTGCCGGAGCTGACCAAGACCCGCTACAGCGAGTATCTCGACGACCGCTTCGTGGCGGCCATCGACCTCGATCCCGACAATCGCGAGTTCGCCGTCGCCTATCTCGTGCGGGCGGTGACGCCCGGCACCTACAAGCTGCCCGCTTCCCAGGTCGAGGACATGTACGACCCGGCGACGCGGGCCCGCACCGCGGCCGGCAGCGTCACGGTGCGGCCGCTGAAGTGACCCGCTGGCGGCGGCGGGGGCTCGCCGCCCTCGTCGCCGTGGCGGCGCTGGTCGGCGCGGCCCTGCTGCTCGACCGCTGGTACCCGCCGCCGCTCGGCAAGCTCGGCGACCTCTCGGTCAGCCTGCTCGACCAGTCCGGCGGCGTGCTGCGCGCCTTCCCCGCCGGCGACGGCGCCTGGCGGCTGCCGACCGCACCGGGCGAGGTCGATCCCCGCTACCGCCGCATGCTGCTGGCCTGGGAGGATCGCCGCTTCGCCGATCACCCCGGCGTCGATCCGCTGGCCGTGCTGCGCGCCCTCTGGCAGGACGCCACGGCGCTGCGGGTGGTCTCCGGCGCCTCCACCCTGACGATGCAGACCGCGCGCCTGCTCGAGCCGCACCGGCGCCGCCTCGGCGGCAAGCTGCTGGAGATGGCCCGCGCGCTGCAGCTCGAGCGGCGGCTCGGCAAGGACGGGGTGCTGGCCGCCTATCTCACCCTGGCGCCGTTCGGCGGCAACATCGAGGGCGTGCGCGCGGCGGCGCGCGCCTATCTCGGCAAGGAGCCGGCGCGCCTGACCGACGCCGAGGCGGCCCTGCTGGTCGCCCTGCCGCAGGCGCCCGAGCAGCTTCGCCCCGATCGCTTTCCCGAGCGCGCGCGGCAGGCCCGCGACCGGGTGCTGGCGCGCATGGCGGAGCTCGGCGTGCTGAGCCCGGCCGCGGCCCGCGAGGCGATGCAGGCGCCGGTGCCCGACCGCCGCCTGCCGCCGGCCATGTCGGCACCGCATCTCGCCGAGCGGCTGCGCGCCGCCGCCCCGGGGCGGCCCGATCTCCTCAGCCTGATCGACGGCGACCTGCAGCGGCGGCTGGAGGCGATCGCCGCCGCCGCCCAGGCTGCCCTGGAGCCGGGCGCCACCGTGGCGCTGCTCGTCGTCGAGACCGGCGGCCGGGCGGTGCGCGCCTATGTCGGCTCGGGCGCCTATCTCGACGCCGAGATCTACGGCCAGAACGACATGGTGCGGGCGATCCGCTCGCCCGGCTCGACCCTGAAGCCGTTCATCTACGGGCTGGGCTTCGACAAGCTGGTGGTCCATCCCGAGACCATCATGCTCGACCAGCCCTCCCGCTTCGGCGACTACCGGCCGCAGAACTTCGACCACCTCTACCGCGGCGAGGTCACCGCCCGCGAGGCGCTGCAGCTCTCGCTCAACGTGCCGGCGGTGGCGCTGCTCGACCGGCTCGGGCCGGGCCTGCTGATGCAGGCCCTGAAGGAGGCCGGGGTGACGCTGCGCCTGCCGCCGGGCGATGACGCGCCCGGCCTGCCGATCGCGCTCGGCGGCGCCGGCGTCTCGCTCGAGGAGCTGGTGCGGCTCTACGCGGCGCTGGCCGATGGCGGCCGCTCGCTGCCGCTGCGCCTGACGCCGGCGGCGCCGGACGGCCCGGAGGCGCGGCTGGTCAGCCCGGTCGCGGCCTGGTACCTGGCGCGGATCCTCGAGGAGGCGCCGCCGCCGCCCAACGCCATTCCGCCGCAGCATCGCGGCCGGGCCCACCCGATCGCCTTCAAGACCGGGACCTCCTACGGGTTCCGCGACGCCTGGGCGCTCGGCTACGACCGGCGCTACACGGTCGGCGTCTGGGTCGGCCGGCCCGACGGCACCTTCGCCGCCGACCGGCTCGGGCGCGTCACCGCGGCGCCGCTGCTCTTCCAGGTCTTCGCCGAGCTGCCCGCGCCGGACGAGAGCGCGGCGATGACGGCGGCGCTGGCGAGCCCGCCCTCCGGGGTGATCGATCCCGGTCGCGACGGGCTGCCGGCCGGCCTGCAGCGCTTCCGGCGCGAGACGCTGCTCGCCGCCGGGGCGCTGGCCGCGCGCGGCGGCCCGGCGATCGCCTTCCCGGTGGACGGCGCCACGGTCGAGCTGCGGCGGGCCGCCGGGAGGCCGCTGCCGCTGCCGCTCAGCGCCAGCGGCGGCACGCTGCCGCTCACCTGGCTGGTCAATGGGGCGCCGCTCGACAGCCAGCCCTGGCGGCGGCAGGCGCAATGGCAGCCTGACGGCCCTGGCCAGGCGCGCATCACCGTGCTGGACGGCGCCGGCCGCTCGGCCAGCGTCTCGGTCTGGCTGCAGTAACGCTGCTGCCCGGCGCTACTGCCCGGCGCTACTGCCCGGCACTGCTGCCCGGCACTACTGCATGAACCTCGTCTCGATCCCGTCGTTCGGATCGAGGTGGTAGGCGGCCTCGGCCTCGACCCGGGCGGCGTCGGGGCGGCCGGCCTTGGCGTAGAGCTCCGAGAGCGCCCGCCGGACGTTGGCGTCGTTGCCGTTGATCTCGACGGCCGCGACGTACTGGAAGATGGCGTCGCGAATGCGCTGCTGCTTGGCCAGCGCCTTGCCCCAGGCGATCCGGGCCTGCAGGTCGTTCGGCTCCTCGGCCACCGCCCGGGCGAAATACTGGTCGGCGACCTGGACGTTGCCGAGCAGCGCCTGCACCCGCGCCAGGCTGAGGTTGGCGAAGAAGAAGTCGGGTGCCTTGACCAGGCTCTTGCGCAGCAGCCGCGACGCCTCCTCGAGCGCAGTCGTGACCTGTTCCGTGTTGAGGCTGGAATCCCCCTCCGCACGCCAGTACTGCAGCCGGCCGAGCAGCTCGTAGGCGAGATGGTCGTCGTAGGGGTCGGGGTTGGTCAGCATGCGGTCGAGGAAGTCCCGCGTCTGTGGGAACTGCCACTTCTGCGCGTCGAGCTCGGTCTGGGCGAGGTGGACGGCGACGATGTAGGGGTTGACCGTGCCGAGGATGGCGACGGCCGCCTCGTGGATCAGCGGGCGGATCGCCGCCCCGTCGATCGGATCGAGGGTTTCCTGCTTGGTTCCCGGCTTGAACGTCGCCCGGACGACGTCGACCTGCGCGCTGCGCGACCGGAAGATCCGGGCGTCGAAGTTGAAGGTGCCGTCGTCGTCGACGATCTCGGCGCGGACGAAATAGGGGATCCCGACGGCGATGTTGCGGATGTCCGAGGTGATCCCGGAGAAGCCGAAATATTGCGACAGGTCGTAGAGCGAGGCGTCGAGGTTCGTGCCATAGACCCTGACGCCGCTCAGTTCCCGGTTGGCCGCCGCGTTCAGGTTGCGCAGCTCGTCGGTCAGCATGCGGCCGATCACCACCGAGCTGTAGCCGCGATCGCTCAGGCTGGTCGGTACCTGGATGGTGTCGATCACCAGGTCGTTCGAGGACAGGATCGAAAGCACGAACAGCGCGCCGGCGCCGAGCAGAGGCACCGCGAAAATCGTCGGATCGAGCATGGTTGCCCTCCGGGCCTGCGGCCCGCGCGCGGCAATCCCCCCGACCGCCGCACGCGCCAGCATAGCAGAACGGCGCGAGCTCAGCGCATCCCGAGATCCAGGCCGGCCGCCGCCGCGATGCCGAGGGCGGCGAAGATGCCGGCCGCGGCCCAGCGCACGATTCGCAGCCCCGCCCGGCCGCAGACCCGGTCGCCGAACAGCACCGCCGGGACGTCGGCGATCAGCATGCCGAGCGTGGTGCCGGCCACCACCGGCAGCAGGCTGCCGAACTTGGCGGCGAGCGCGATCGTCGCGACCTGGGTCTTGTCGCCGATCTCGGCCAGGAAGAACGCGATCAGGGTCGCGACGAAGGCGCCGCGCTGCCCGCCGCGGCTGGCCTCGCCCTCGTCGAGCCGGTCGGGGATGACGGCCCAGACGGCGACCCCGAGGAACGAGGCGGCCAGGGCCCAGCGCAGCCACGCGTCGGGGATGGCGCCGTCCAGCCAGGTGCCGGCCAGCCCGGCCAGCCCGTGGTTGAGCAGGGTGGCGACCAGGATGCCGAGCGTGATCGCCAGCGGCTTGCGGAAGCGGGCCGCCAGGACCAGCGCCAGCAGCTGGGTCTTGTCGCCCATCTCGGCCATCGCGACGACGCCGGTGGACACCAGGAACGATTGCAAGGGACGCCATCCATCGGGGGTCGGGCAGGGCGGACCAGAGGCAGCGGCCCGCTGCCCGATCCCCCGGACGACGCGCCGCAGCCAAAGGTCTCGCCAAGCCTCTCGGCCGATCACGCCATGGCCGTCGGGCCAAGCATGTTGACGTGATCCCCGCGGGTCGCGGGCGGCTACTCCCCGATGACGGGCGCGAACCTAGCAGAACGCCCCGGCGTCGCAAGGGTCGTTCGCGGGAGCCGTGTCGCAGGCGCGATTCTGGCCGCCGCGGTGGCGCTTGCGCGGCGGCGGCCGCTCGTCGTATCGCAGCAGCCCCGGCGCGCGACGTCGCCGGCGGGACAACCGGAGGGGGGACGAGCTTGGGCGGGCAGGTCGAGCAGCGGGTCGAAGGGATTGGGCGGTCGGCGGCGGGCGCCGAGCACAGGCTGAGGCCGCTGCTCGCGCCGCGCTCGATGGCGCTGGTCGGAGCCTCGCCCAAGCCGGACAGCGTCGGGCTCGGCATGATCGAGGCGGCGCGCGGCTTCCCGGGCCGGCTGCATTTCGTCAACCCCGGCTATCGCGAGATCGCCGGCCGGCCCTGCCATCCATCGCTCGCGGCGCTGCCCGAGCCGGTCGAGCACGCGGTGCTCGGGATCGCCAATGCGCGGCTCGAGGCCGGGCTGGAGGAGGCGATCGCCGCCGGCGTGCGCGCCGTGACGATCTTCGGCAGCGGCTACCTGGCCGAGGACCGGCAGCCGCCGCTCACCGAGCGGCTGGCCCGGCGGGCCCGCGAGGCCGGGGTGCTGATCTGCGGCGGCAACGGCATGGGCTTCTACAATCTCGACGCCGGCGTGATGGTCTGCGGCTTCCCGCCGCCGGCGGCGCTGCGCCCGGGCCCGGTCACCCTGATCGCCCATTCCGGCTCGGTGTTCGGCGCGCTGGCGAGCTGCGACCGGCGCTTCGGCTGGAACCTCGCCGTCTCGGCCGGCCAGGAGCTCACCACCACGGCCGCCGACTATCTCGACTACGCGCTGGAGCAGCCGACCACCCGGGCGGTCGGGCTGTTCCTCGAGACGGTGCGCGATCCCGCCGGGTTCGTCGCGGCGCTGGAGAAGGCGGCGGCCCGCGACATCCCGGTCGTCGTGCTCAAGGTCGGCCGCACCGCGGAGAGCGCCAGGCTGGCGGTCAGCCACTCCGGCGCGATCGCCGGCGACCACGCCGCCTACCGCGCGCTCTTCGAGCGCCACGGGGTGATCGAGGTCGAGACCCTCGACGCATTCGCCAATGCCCTGCAGCTGCTCGGCCATGCCAGGCGCATCGGGCCCGGCGGGCTGGCGACGATCCACGATTCGGGCGGCGAGCGCGAGCTCCTGGTCGATCTCGCGGTTGGCGCCGGGGTGCCCTTCGCCCGCATCTCGGCGGCGACGCGGGAGCGGCTGGCGGCGCGCCTCGATCACGGGCTCGACCCGGTCAACCCGCTCGACGCCTGGGGCACCGGGCACGACTACGAGGGCATCTTCCGCGATTGCCTGGCGGCGCTGGTCGAGGATCCCGATACCGCGCTCGGCGCCTTCTGCGTCGAGATCAGCGACGGCGACCACCTGCATGAGGGCTATGTCCGCATCCTGCAGGACGTCGCGCGGCAGGCGACCAAGCCGGTGGTGCTGGCCACCAACCTGGCGAGCAACGGCGGCAACGTCCTGCAGGGCAGCCTCGCCCGTCTCGGGATCCCGTGCTCAACGGCGCCGACGCGGCGCTCGCCGCCATCGCCGGCGCGATGGCGCACCGCGACTGGCGGGCGCGGCCGCGGCTCGCTCCGCCGCCGGCGCCGGCCGGGCTGCGCGAGGCGTGGCGCCCGCGGCTCGCCGCCGGCGGCGCTCTCGACGAGGCCGAGAGCCTGGCGCTGGCGCATGACTACGGCCTGCCGGTGCTGCCCTGGCGGATCGCCGAGAGCGCGGCGGCGGCGTGCGCCGCGGCGGAGGCGATCGGCTTCCCCGCGGTGCTGAAGACGGCGCAGCCGGGCATCCTGCACAAGACGGAGCGCGACGGGGTGCGCCTGGCGCTGGCCGACGGCGAGGCGGTCGGCCGGGCCTATCGCGATCTCGCGACCCGGCTCGGCCCGCGCGTCCTGGTGACCCGGATGGCCGGCCGCGGCGTCGAGCTGTCCTTCGGCGCCACGCGCGATCCTCAGTTCGGGCCGCTGGTCATGGTCGGCGCCGGCGGCGTGCTGATCGAGTTCCTCGCCGATCGCCAGTTCGCGCTCGCCCCCTTCGACGTGGCGACGGCGCGCCGGCTGATCGACCGGCTGGCGCTGCGCCCGCTGCTCGACGGCAAGCGCGGCGCCGCACCGGCCGACATCGAGGCGCTCGCCACGGCGCTGGCCCGCTTCTCGGTGATGGTCGCCGATCTCGGCGACCTGCTCGCCGAGGTCGACCTCAACCCGCTGGTGGCCACCCCCGAGGGCCCGGTGGCGCTCGATGCGCTGGTGGTGCCGGCGGCCGGGCGGGCCGAGAGCTCCCGGCACTGAACCGGGGTCCGGAGGGAGCATCCATGGAGCCGTCCCTGCAGGAAGCGTTCGGCCGGCGCGTCCGGCTCGGCATGGTCGGCGGCGGCGCCGATTCGGTGATCGGCGGCACGCACCTCATCGCGATGCGCGCCGACGGCCTGTGCGAGCTGGTCGCCGGCGCGCTGTCGATCGACCCGGCGGTGGCGGTCGCCACCGGCCGCCGCGAGCTGCTCGCCCAGGACCGCATCTACACCGACTGGCGCGAGATGCTGGAGCGCGAAGCGGGCCGCCCGGACCGGATCGACGCCGTCGTCGTCGCCACCCCGCCGCGGCTGCACTATCCGGTCGCCCGGGCCTTTCTCGAGCGCGGCTTCGACGTGCTCTGCGAGAAGCCGATGACGCAGGACCTGGCGGAGGCGCGCGCCCTGGCCGCCGCCGTCGGGCGCACCGGCCGGCTGTTCTGCCTGACCCATTGCTACACCGGCTATCCGATGGTGCGGCAGGCGCGCGCCCTGGTGCGCGACGGGGCGATCGGCCGGGTCAGGCTGATCGAGGGCGAGTTCGCCATCGGCGCCGCCGGGCTGGCGCACGAGCCCGAGGACCCGGCCCGGCGCCATTGGCGCTTCCGCCTCGACCAGGCGGGCAAGGCCGGGCTGCTCGGCGAGGCCGGCTCGCACGCCTATCACATGGCCTGCTACATCACCGGGCTGGCGGCCGCGGAGGTCTCCGCCGTGATGGCCACCTATGCGCCGCGGCGCGAGGTCTACGACAACGCCTATCTCACCCTGCGCTTCGGCGACGGGGTGCAGGGGCGGCTCTGGTACAGCTACGTCGCGGCCGGCAACGGCCACGGGCTCTCGATGAGGATCTACGGCGAGACCGGCAGCCTGTCCTGGTCGCAGGAGGAGGGCGAGATCCTCTGGCACCGGCCGCTCGAGGGGCCGCCGGTGCGGCTGGCGCGCGGCTATGACGACCAGGCGCCCGAGGCGGAGCTCGCCACCCGCGTCCGGGCCGGGCATCCCGAGGGCTATCTGATGGCCTTCGCCTCGCTCTATCGCGACTTCGCCCGGGCGATCATGGCGCGCGGGCTGGGGCGATCGCCCGACGACTATCTCGCGGTGCTGCCGGGCGTGCGCGACGGCGCGCTCGGCCTCGCGCTGGCCGAGGCGGCGACCCGCTCCAACGACGAGGGCAATCGCTGGGTCGGCTGCCGGCTGGAGCCGTAGCCGGCCTCAGTCTGCCAGGGTCGGCCTGCCGGGGTCAGCCGGCCGGGGTGAGCCGTCCGACGGAGCTGAGACGGACGCGCTCCGGAAAGACCATGCCGGGGCGGCGGTCGTAGCTGAACAGGGCGACGATGCGGCTGCGGGCGCCTTCGACCGGCGTCACCCGGTGCAGCGCCCGCCGGCCCTGGAAGATCACCAGCGTGCCGGCGTCGGCGGGCAGGCGCCGCAGCCCGGGCCAGCGTCCCTCCATCACCGCGGCGGCGCCGTCATAGTCCTCGACACCCTCGTCGCGCAGCCAGGGGGCGAACTCGAAGACGCCGCCCTGCTCGGCCGGCTGGAGCAGCAGCGAGACGACGAAGTCGTTGGCATCGAAGTGCCAGCCATGCTGGTCGCCGGAGCCGAGATGGGTGGTGACGCAGCTGACCAGCGGGTCGGCGCAGCGGTGGAGCGCCGGCTCGCCCAGCAGGTCCCGCACCAGCAGCGTCAGCGCGTCGTCGCCGTAGAGCCGCCGGATCCGGCCGTCCTCGGGCAGGCGGTCCATCGCCAGCACATGCATGCTGTAGGGATGGGTACGCCGTGCCGGATGGTCGGGCGCCAGCGCGCCTGCGGGCAGGTCGTGATAGGGGCCGAGCCGGATGTCGCGGCGGAAGCCGCCGGCCGCGCAGGCCGCCGCGGCCTCGCTCGCCATCGCCGCGGCCGTCGCGGCGGGGACGAAGCCGGGCAGGCAGATGCAGCCCTCGGCGGCAAGGGCATGCCGGCCAGACGCGACGATCCCGCGGCGTGCCGCGGGATCGTCGACCGGATAGCGGCCGGTGTCGATCAGGATGAGGGAGGCCTAGGCCGTCTTGTCGAGCAGCGCCGGGGCGGCCGGCTTCGGCAGCCGCACCGGCCGGCGCAGGAAGTCCGGCATGTGGTCGCCGAACGCGATCACCGGCGGCTCCAGCGGCTCGACCACCCGCTCGCGGCGCTGCGGGCGCGGCGCCGGCTTGGCTCGGCACGGCGCGGGGTCGGGGCGACCTCGGCGGCGGCCGGCGCCGGCGCAGCGGCCGGGCGCTCGGTGCGTGCCCGCTCGCGCCGCGGGCTGGGCCGGGGCGGCCTCGGCGACAGCCTCGACCGCGACCGGTGCCGGCGCATCGGCCGCGCGCTCGGCGCGTGCGCGCTCGCCGCGCGGCCGCTCGCTGCGCGATCCGCGGCTCCGCTCGCGCTCGCCGGTGCGGCTCGACCGGCGGCGATCGCCGCCGCGACGGCGGCCCTCGCCGTCCTCGGGCGCGAACGCGACGGGCTCGAAGCCCTCGATGGTGATGCGGGGGATCTCGCGGCCGATCAGCTTCTCGATCGCCGCGACGAAGCGGCCGTCATCGGGGCTGGCCAGCGTGAAGGCGCGGCCCTCGCGGCCCGCCCGGCCGGTCCGCCCGATGCGGTGGACGTAGTCCTCCGGGTGGATCGGGACGTCGAAGTTGAAGACGTGGCTCAGCGCCGCGATGTCGAGGCCGCGCGCCGCCACGTCGCTCGCCACCAGCAGCCTGAACTCGTCCCGCTTGAAGCGGTCGAGCGTCTCGACGCGCTTGGGCTGCGCCATGTCGCCATGCAGCGCCGCCACCGCGAAGCCGTGCTTCTGCAGCGACTTGGCGAGGATGTCGACGTCGCGCTTCCGGTTGCAGAAGATCAGCGCGTTCTTGACGTCCTCGGCCTTGATCAGGCGGCGCAGCGCCTCCCGCTTGTCGAGCGACTCGACGGTCACCAGGCCCTGGGTCACGGTGGCGGCCGGCGAGGCCGGCGGCGCTACCGAGATCTCCTTGGGGTTCATCAGGAAGGCGTCCGCCAGGCGCCGGATCTCCGGCGGCATGGTGGCCGAGAAGAACAGCGTCTGCCGCAGCTTCGGGATCAGCGAGACGATCTTCTCGACATCGGGGATGAAGCCCATGTCGAGCATCCGGTCGGCTTCGTCGATCACCAGGATCTTGACGTCCGACATCAGGATCTTGCCGCGCTCGTAGAGGTCGAGCAGGCGGCCGGGCGTGGCGATCAGCACGTCGACGCCGCGGTCGAGGCGGCGCTCCTGGTCGGAGAAGCTCTCGCCGCCGATCAGCAGGGCCATGCTGAGCTTGTTGTACTTGCCGTAGATCTCGAAGTTCTCCGCCACCTGCGCGGCGAGCTCGCGGGTCGGCTCGACGATCAGCGAGCGCGGCATGCGCGCCCGGGCGCGGCCGCTCGCCAGGATGTCGATCATCGGCAAGGTGAAGGCGGCGGTCTTGCCGGTGCCGGTCTGGGCGCAGCCAAGCAGGTCGCGACCCATCAGCACGACGGGAATGGCCTGGCCCTGGATCGGGGTGGGCGTGGTGTAGCCGGCATCGCCGACCGCGCGTACGAGTTCCGGGCTGAGCCCGAGTTCAGAAAATGGCATGTTGTCCGATGCGGGCAATAGGAACGAAAAAACCCTCGAGCGGGGAAGCCGGTGCCCGTCGACCGCGGCTTCGACTGCGCTGATATAGGGAAAACTGTGGAAAAGTCAATCGCGCGCGGCCCAAATCGCGGGGAAATCGGGCCGGAAAGGAACGTTTCATGCTGATCGAGCGCCGTCACTCCGCCCTGCTGCTGGTCGACGTGCAGGAAAAGCTGCTGCCGGCCATGGCCGATCCCGAATCGCTGCTGCCGCGGCTGGAGCTGCTGCTGCGCGCCGCCGCCCGGCTCGGCGTGCCGGTGCTGGCCTCCGAGCAGTATCGCAAGGGGCTGGGACCGACCGTGCCGGCGCTGCAGGCGCTGCTGCCCGAGGGCGCGGTGGGCGAGAAGCTGGCCTTCTCCTGCATCGCCGACGAGGGCCTGCGCGGCCGCGTCACCGGACTCGGCCGGCCGCAGGTCGTGGTCGCCGGCATCGAGGCGCATGTCTGCGTGCTGCAGACGGCGCTCGACCTGCTGCGGATCGGGCTGGCGCCGGTGGTGGTGGCCGACGGGGTGATGTCGCGTCGGCCGGCCGATCGCGAGGCCGCGCTCGCCCGGATGCGCCAGGCCGGCGTCGTGGTGGCGAGCGCCGAGATGGTGGTGTTCGAGTGGCTGGGCGAGGCCGGCACGCCCGAGTTCCGCGACCTCATCCGGCTGATCCGCTGAGGCCGGCCGCGTGCCGCGCCTGGCGCTGGCGCTGCTGCCGGGCCTGCTCTGCGACGCCGCCCTGTGGCGGCACCAGCTGGCCGACCTCGCCGACGTCGCGGAGATGCAGGTCGCCGACCTCACGCTGGACGATTCGATCGACGGCATGGCGGCCCGACTGCTGTCCGCAATGCCCGGGCGCTTCGCCGTCGCGGCGATGTCGATGGGCGGCCATGTCGCGCTCGCCCTGCAGCGGGCGGCGCCGGCCCGCGTGCTCGGGCTGGCGCTGCTCGGCGCCTCGGCGCGGTCGGAGAATGCGGCGGATGCGGCCCGCCGCCTGGCGCTCGCCGAGCTGCGCACCCGCGGCCGCTGGCGCGGGGTGACGCAGCCGATGCTGGCCGGCCTGGTCCATCCCGACGCGCTGGCCGATCCGGCGATCGGCGCCGCCATCCGCGCGATGGCCGAGCGGGTCGGCGCCGCCGCCTTCCGCCGGCAGGAGCAGGCGCTCGCCGCGCGACCCGACGCCCGGCCCGGGCTGGCCGCGATCGCCTGCCCGACCCTGGTGATCTCCGGCGCCGATGATCGCCGCGTGCCGCCGCCGCTGCAGGCCGAGATCGCCGCCGCCGTGCCGGGGGCGGAGCGGCTGACCCTCCCGCGCTGCGGCCATGTCGCGCCGCTGGAGCGGCCGGCCGAGGTCTCGGCGGCGCTCCGCCGCTGGCTCGCCCGCTGCGCCGCCGCCGCTCAGCAGTCGCGCAGATAGAGGCAGCCGCGGTCGCGCAGCTCCGGGTTGTCGGTCGGGAACAGCGCCATCGTCACCATGCGCACGAACGCGACGAAACGCGGATCGTCGGGTCCGTCGGCGGCCGGCAGCTCGGCGGTGAGATAGGTCAGCGCGAGCCCGTCGCGGCAGAAGCCGGCGAGCAGCCGCACCGGCCGCTGTCCCGGCGCCGGCGCCACCGGCGGCGGCGGTCCGAGGCAGAAATGCAGGTGGTCGGAGGCGATCGGGCCGTTGAAGAGCAGCCGGACGGCGTAGGGCAGGGGCACGTCGCCGGCCGCCGGGACGAAGGCGACGGGCGGGCCGAAATGGGCGTCGTACATCGTCGCGCTCAACACCCCGGCGAGGCGCTCGGGCGGCGCGGCGAAGGGGTTGCCGCGGATCTCCAGCGGCAGGCTCGGCTTCGACGTGAGCTCGTCGAAGGTGTAGGCATAATCGACGGTGCGATGGGCGATGATTCCGCTGCCCGGGGTGCAGGCGGCGAGCAGGATGACAAGTACGAAGGCGGGTAAGCGTGCGATCATGACGGCTCGGTACTATCTATGGCGTCGGCGCGGCGGCCGGGCAACCGGCCGGCCCGCTGTCGCGCCATGAGCCCGCGGAGCGATGAGCCTAGCCACCTTCGACCGACCGACGCCACTGCCCGCGCCGCATGGCGAGCCGCCGCTGTCGGGCCGGCCCCGCCCGCCCTGGCGGCCGGCCACGATCATCGGGATCCTGCTCGCCATCCTGCTGCATGCGGGCGGCGTCGTGCTGGTGACCGAAGGCGAGCGCTGGGTCAGGCGGCCGCCGCCGCCGATGGCGATCCCGATCAGCATCGTGATGCAGCCGCCGCCGGTGGCCGAGCCGCCGAAGCCGCCCGCGCCGAAGCCCAAGCCGCCCGAGCCGAAGCCGCCGGAGCCCAAGCCGCCCGAGCCCAAGCCGGCGCCGCCGCCACCGCCGCCGCCGCCACCCGAGCCGCAGAGCGAGCTGCGCCAGTCCGGCCCCGACCAGCGAACCACCGTGCTGCGCGACGAGCTCGAGAAGAAGAAGACCGGGGCCAGCCCCGGGCAGCAGCTCGCGGCGCCGCCGCCGGAGCCGACCGCGCCGCCGCAGGCGCCCCGCCCGGCGCCGCCGAAGAAGCCCACGGTCAAGCGTCCGACGCCGCCTCCCAGCCCGGCACCGCCCTCGGCGCAGCCCTCCTACCAGCCCCAGGCGCAGCTCGGGCCCAACGGCTTCGTCGTGCCGTCGCGGCCCAAGCAGCAGGCCTACGCGCCCCAGGCGCAGTCCAGCCGGTCCTTCGCCTACAACGCGCCGCAGGCCGGCGGGGTCGGCGGCAAGGACGAGGGGTTCTATTCCGAGGACGGGCTGACCGGCGATCCATATCTCAACCTGCTCCGCGACCGCGTGCAGCGGAGCCTGCCGGAGAACAACGATCTGGCGCCGAACCGGCGCGTCGTCGTCCAGGTTTCGATCAACCGCGACGGCACCTTCGCGGGCTATCAGATCCTTCGGACCTCGGGCCAGGACCGCATCGACAACCTGGTCCTGATGGCCGTTCAGCGCGCCGCACCGATGCCGCCGGTTCCATCCGGCTATCCCGGCGGCGATCCGATCTACGTGCAGGGCGTGCTCTACGTCCCGTCCTTCTGACGGTCAGACGTCCAGCGCCTGCTCGCCGACGAAGCGGGCGCGCTCCTGGATGAAGGCGAAGCGCAGCTCCGGCTTCCGGCCCATCAGGCTCTCCACCAGGTCGGCGGTCTCGCGCGCCTGGGCGCGCTGCTCCTCGGCCTCGGCGTAGCGGTCGGGGACGCGGACCTGCAGCAGGGTGCGCTTGCGCGGGTCCATCGTGGTGTCGCGCAGCTGCGCCGTCGGCATCTCGCCGAGGCCCTTGAAGCGGCTGACCTCGACCTTGCCGCGGCCGTTGAGCTGCTTGGCCATCACCTCCGCCTTGTGCGCGTCGTCGCGGGCGTAGATCGTGGTCGCGCCCTGGGTCAGGCGGTAGAGCGGCGGCAGCGCGAGATAGAGATGGCCGCCCTCGATCAGCTTCGGCATCTCGCGATAGAAGAAGGTCATCAGCAGCGAGGCGATGTGGGCGCCGTCGACGTCGGCGTCGGTCATGATGATGACCCGCTCGTAGCGCAGCCGGGCCTCGTCGTACTTGTCGCGCGTGCCGCAGCCGAGCGCCTGGGTCAGGTCGATCAGCTCCTGGTTGGCCTTCAGCTTGTCGCTCGAGGCGCTGACGACGTTGAGGATCTTGCCGCGCAGCGGCAGCACCGCCTGGGTGTCGCGCTGCCGCGCCTGCTTCGCCGAGCCGCCGGCCGAATCGCCCTCGACGATGAACAGCTCGGTGCCGTCGGCGCTGTCGCGCGTGCAGTCGGCGAGCTTGCCCGGCAGCCGCAGCTTCCGCGTCGCCGTCTTGCGCACCAGCTCCTTGTCCTGCCGCCGGCGCAGCCGCTCCTCGGCGCGCTCGATCATCCGCTCGACCAGGTCGCGGGCGCGTTCCGGATCGCCCGACAGCCAGTGGTCGAAATGATCCTTGATCGAGGCCTCGACCAGCCGCGTCGCCTCCGCCGAGGCGAGCTTCTCCTTGGTCTGGCCCTGGAACTGCGGCTCCTGGATGAACAGCGAGAGCAGCATCGAGGCGCCGCCGGTGATGTCCTCGGCGGTGACCGGCGCCACCTTGCGATTGCCGGTCAGCTCGCCATAGGCCTTGAGCGAGCGCAGCAGCCCGGTGCGCAGCCCGGCCTCGTGGGTGCCGCCCTCCGGCGTCGGCACGGTGTTGCAGTAGGAGTGCAGGAAGCCGTCGGAATCGGCCGGCCAGGCGATCGCCCATTCGACCTTGCCGCGGCCCTCCGGGAAGGTCGCCTCGCCGAAGAACGGCGTCGCCGTCACCGTCGGCCGGCCGGCCAGGTCGGCGTTCAGGAAGTCGAGGAGGCCGCCGGGGAAGTGCAGCGTCTCGCGCTCCGGCACGCCGGCATCGGCGGCGAGCAGCGCCGGGTCGCAGCTCCAGCGCAGCTCGACGCCGCGGAAGAGATAGGCCTTGGAGCGGGCCATGCGGTAGAGCCGCTCCGGCTTGAAGCGCAGCTCGGTGCCGAAGATCTGCGGGTCGGGATGGAAGCGGATCACGGTGCCGCGGCGGTTCGGCGCCGGGCCAGCAGCGCGCAGCGGCCCCTTCGGCTTGCCGCGGGCGTAGTCCTGCGCCCAGAGCTGGCGGTCGCGGGCGACCTCGACGGAGAGCCGGTCGGCCAGCGCGTTGACCACCGACAGGCCGACCCCGTGCAGCCCGCCCGACGTGGTATAAGCCTTGCCCCCGAACTTGCCGCCGGAATGCAGCGTGGTGAGGATGATCTCCAGCGCCGACTTGTCCTTGAACTTGGGATGCGGGTCGACCGGGATGCCGCGGCCGTTGTCGCGCACCGTCACCGTCTCGTCGGCGCCCAGCTCCAGCTCGATCCGCGTCGCGTGCCCGGCGACCGCCTCGTCCATGGCGTTGTCGAGCAGCTCGGCGACGAGGTGGTGCAGGGCCCGCTCGTCGGTGCCGCCGATATACATGCCGGGGCGCCGGCGCACCGGCTCCAGCCCCTCCAGGACCTCGATGTCCTTGGCGGTATATTCGGGGGTCTTGCGGGCGGTGTTGTCGAAGAGATCGGCCATGGCGGATTATCGGACCGTTGCTGCACCGCATCAAGCTGGATGCGGTAGGGAACAAAATTAGAACCCGCCTAGATCTTGGGGGCAAAGGAGGCAAAAGGCAATGTCCGACGCGGCGCCGCCAGGGCGCGAGCCGGCGCTCCGCACGGTGGCGCTGCCGGCCTATGCCAACTCGAACGGGGACATCTTCGGCGGCTGGCTGCTGGCCCAGATGGATCTCGCCGGCGGGGTGCCGGCGACGCGCCGCGCCCGCGGCCGGATCGCCACCGTGGCGGTGCAGGCGATGACCTTCCACCGCCCGGTGATGATCGGCGACCTGGTCAGCTGCTACGCCGAGATCACCCGGGTCGGGCGGACCTCGATCACCGTGCTGATCGAGAGCTGGGTCGACCGCCGGCTCGGCGGCACCCACGTGAAGGTCACCGAGGGCACCTTCACCTACGTCGCCATCGACGCCGCCGGCCGGCCGCGTCCGGTGCCGCCTGAACAGGGGCCGCCGGAATGAGCCGCCGGGCGCTGATCACCGGCATCACCGGGCAGGATGGGGCGCTGCTGGCCGGCCTGCTGCTGGGCCGCGGCTACGAGGTCGCCGGGCTGGTGCGTCCGAACGGGCCGGTCGACCGCAGCCGGCTGGAGCGGCTCGGCATCGCCGGGCGGGTCTCGCTGCGGGCGGTCGATCTCTGCGACCCGGCCGGGCTGGCCGAGGCGCTCGCCGCGGTGGCGCCGCAGGAGATCTACAACTTCGCCGCCCAGAGCTCGGTCGCCCGCTCCTTCGCCGAGGCGGCGCCGACCTTCGCGCTGAACGCGCTGGCGGTCGTGCACCTGCTGGAGGCGACTCGCGCCGTCGCGCCGGGCGCGCGCTTCTACCAGGCCTCGTCGAGCGAGATGTTCGGCAACGCCGACCGGCTGCCGATCACCGAGGCGTCGCCGCTGCGCCCGGTCAGCCCCTATGGCATCGCCAAGGCGGCGGCGCATCAGGTCGCCGGGCTCTACCGGCGGGCGCACGGCATGTTCATCGCCTGCGGCATCCTGTTCAACCACGAGTCGGTGCTGCGGCCGCCGCATTTCGTGACCAAGAAGATCCTCGCTGCGGCGGTGCGCATCGCTGCCGGCTCGGGCGAGCGGCTGGCGCTGGGCGACCTCTCGATCCGCCGCGACTGGGGCTACGCCCCGGCCTATGTCGAGGCGATGGCGGCGATGCTGCAGCAGGACCTTCCCGACGATTTCGTGATCTGCAGCGGCGCCGCGCACAGCCTCGAGGAGTTCGTCGCCGAGAGCTTCGCCGCGGTCGGGCTCGACTGGCGCCGCCATGTCGACCTCGACCCGGCGCTGCGCCGGCCGAGCGAGATCGCCGTCACCTACGGCGACGCCGGCCGCGCCCGCCACCGGCTCGGCTGGGACTACCAGATGAGATTCCAGGCGCTGATCCGCCGGCTGGTGGAGGATGAGAGGGCGGAGCAGGGCAGGGGCTGAGGCGCGGCTAAGCAGGGTGTCGTCGCTGGTGACACAGGCTTGCAGTGGCCTGCGTTCTTCTTGTCATTGCCGGGCTTGACCCGGCAATCCATGGCTGCCGCAAGCTGGATGCCCGGGTCAAGCCCGGGCATGACAAAGGGGGGCGGCCGGCGAGGTTTATCCGGGCCAGTGAATCCCGACTCAGCCCGCCCGGGCGGCGCGGCGGTCGCGGCCGAGCAGGGTCAGCCAGACCACCGAGACGCCGGCGAACTTCGAGGCCATGCTGGCGGCCAGCACCGGTGCCGCCCAGACATGGATCATGCCGAAGAAGATCACCGTGTCGACCGGGATGGAGCAGGCCGCGCTCAGCCATAGCCGGTCGCGCAGCGGCCGCCGCGTGACGGTGAAGACCAGCCAGTCGATGATCTCGGAGACCGCGAAGGCGCTGGCGCTGGCCAGCGCGACGAAGGGGTCGGCGAGCCAGTAGGACAGCACGCAGGCGATCGCCATGGCGATCAGCGAGCCGTGGCCGAAGCGCGTCTGCACCATGTCGCGCAGGATGAAGATCAGCCCGGCCCAGCAGGACCACAGCAGGTCGAGCTCCGGCGCCGCCGAGAAGGCGTAGTTGATGGCGACGACGCTGGCGATGTAGAGGGCGAGCCAGATCATGGGGCCTCGGGCCGGCCGGGTCGGCAGGACCGCCTTCTGCTACGCCTCGCGGCGGCTGGCAAGCGACTCGTTCCGGGAACGAGAACGCCCGGCCGGGAGGAGGAGCCCGGCCGGGCGCGAGCCTGATCGGATGCTGCGATCAGACGCTGTAGTACATCTTGTACTCGATCGGGTGCGGGGCGTGCTCGAAGGCGTAGACCTCCTCCCAGCGCAGCTCGCTGTAGCTCTCGATCAGGTCGGCGGTGAACACGTCGCCCTTCATCAGGAACTCGTGGTCCGCCTTGAGCGACTGCAGGGCCTCGCGCAGCGAGCCGCAGACGGTGGGCACGTTCTTCAGCTCCTCCGGCGGCAGGTCGTAGAGGTTCTTGTCCATCGGATCGCCGGGGTGGATGCGGTTCTCGATGCCGTCGAGGCCGGCCATCAGCATGGCGGCGTAGGCCAGGTAGGGATTGGCCGACGGATCGGGGAAGCGCACCTCGACGCGCTTGCCCTTCGGGCTCGCCACGTAGGGGATGCGGCAGGAGGCCGAGCGGTTGCGCGAGGAGTAGGCCAGCAGCACCGGCGCCTCGAAGCCCGGGATCAGCCGCTTGTAGCTGTTGGTCGTCGGGTTGGTGAAGGCGTTCAGCGCCTTGGCGTGCTTGATGATGCCGCCGATGTAGTAGAGCGCCAGCTCCGACAGGTCGGCATAGCCGCTGCCGGCGAAGAGCGGCTGGCCGCCCTTCCAGATCGACTGGTGGACGTGCATGCCCGAGCCGTTGTCGCCATAGACCGGCTTCGGCATGAAGGTCGCCGTCTTGCCGTAGGCGTGCGCCACGTTGTGCACGCAGTACTTGTAGATCTGCATGGCGTCGGCGCAGCGCACCAGCGTGCCGAACTTGATGCCGAGCTCGTGCTGGCTGGGGGCCACCTCGTGATGGTGCTTCTCGACGTCGACGCCCATCTTGGCCATGGTGGTGACCATCTCGGCGCGCAGGTCGCCGCCGGAATCGAGCGGCGCCACCGGGAAGTAGCCGCCCTTGATCCCCGGACGATGGCCGTGATTGCCCTCCTCGAGCTTGCGGCCGGTGCCGTACGGGCCCTCCTCCGAGTCGAACTCGAAGAAGCTGCGGAACATCGAGACCTCGTAGCGGACCTCGTCGAAGACGAAGAACTCGGCCTCGGGGCCGAAGAAGGCGGTGTCGCCGATCCCGGTGCTCTTGAGATAGGCCTCGGCCGCCTTGGCGATGGAGCGCGGGTCGCGGCTATAGGCCTGGCCGGTCAGCGGCTCGAGCACGTCGCAGGTGATGATCAGCTGCGGCTGCGCGGCGAACGGGTCGAGCGTCGCGGTCTCGAGGTCGGGCTGCAGCAGCATGTCGGACTCGTTGATCGCCTTCCAGCCGGCGATCGACGAGCCGTCGAACATCACGCCCTCGGTGAGCAGGTCCTCGTCGACCGCCTGCACCGCCTGAGACAGATGGTGCCACTTGCCGCGCGGGTCGGTGAAGCGGAAGTCGACGTACTTAACGTCGTGCTCCTTGATGAGCGAGAAGATCTTGGCGGTGTCGGCCATGATTGGGATTCCCTGGTTCCTTCGTTCGTGCTCGAGGCGGGCGCCCCGGTCGGCGCGCCCGCCCTTGGCTGCGTTGGGTTGCGTTGGGGTTGCGGGGTGGTGGGCGGAAGGCTCGGCGGCCCCGGGCTAGACAGCCTCCGGGCCGCGTTCGCCGGTACGGATCCGGATCGCCTCGTCGATCGTGCTGACGAAGATCTTGCCGTCGCCGATGCGGCCGGTGCGGGCCGCCTGCTGGATCGCCTCGACGGCGCGCTCGACGAGATTGTCCTCGAGCACCACCTCGACCTTCACCTTGGGCAGGAAGTCGACGACGTACTCGGCGCCGCGATAGAGCTCGGTATGGCCCTTCTGCCGGCCGAAGCCCTTCGCCTCGGTCACCGTGATGCCCTTGATGCCGACCTCGTGCAGGGCCTCCTTCACCTCGTCGAGCTTGAAGGGCTTGATGATCGCTTCGATCTTCTTCATGTCCCGGGGCCATCTCCGGCTGTTGCGATCGGCGCGGGCGGTGCGCCGTCCACCGGGCGCAAAGCAACCGTCGTGCCAAGCATCGGGATGTTGCGGGAGCGCCGGATCCGCGCGCCTGCCCGATTCCTGGCCGCTTGAGCTGCCTGTTTATTGTGCAGACTGCTGAAATGACGGGCAGTCAGGTGCCGCTATCTTCGGCGCTGCGGCGCCGGCGGGTCGCCAGCAGCGTTCCGGCGAGCGCGAAGATGCAGCCCATCAGCACGTCGTAGAGCCGGCCGCCGAGGAGATGCGGGCTGCCGCCGATCGCCCGCAGGGCGATGTCGACGGCGATCATGGCGTAGAGGTTGATCGCGGCGAACCCGAGCATCGGCTGCACCGCCAGGCCGAGCCGGGCGCTCGCCGCCGCCAGGGTGGCGATCGCGGCGAGCGCGACGGGATCCTCGACCAGCCGGACCGGGACGGCCGCCAGCGCCACGCCGAGCAGCGTGCCGACGGCGTATTGCAACAGCAGCCGGAGGCTCTCGGTCCCCTCCGGCCGCATCACCAGGATGACGGTCAGCGCCGCCCAGTAGGGGCGGACGACGCCGAGATGCCCGGCGGCGAGCAGGGCGAGCGCCGCCATCGCGGCATAGGCCAGCGCGAAGCGCGGCCCGGCGCCGGCTCCGGCCAGCGCCCGGCGCAGCCCGTGGCGCCAGTCCATGAAGTTCTCGTCGGGGGTCTGGCCGATCGCCAGCCAGCTCGCCCAGCCGGCGGCGACGGCGAGCGCGCCGCCGGCGGCGATGGCCGCCAGCAGCAGCGGGCTGGTCGGCGGCACGCCGGCCCCGACGGCCGTCGCCACGGCGCCGAAGCGGGCGGCCACCGCGATCGCCGGCTGCGCGGCCACCACCCAGCCGGCGACCAGGGCGGAGGCGAGCACGAGCGCCTCGGCGAGCCAGGGATCGGCGCTGCCGAAGACATTGCCCACGGCGGCGCCTGCCAGGAGCGTGCCGAGCGCCAGCAGCATCGAGCCGGTCCGGCCGCGCCGGGTGACGCCGACATCGGCCAGCGTCGTCAGCAGCGCGGCGGTGCCGGCGACGACGCCGGGCGCCGGCTGGCCCGCCGCGGCGAGGCCGATCAGCGGCAGGCCGGCGGCGAACCCGACCCGCAGCCAGAGGACGAAGGGGATGCGGCCGCGCGGCAGCGCGAAGAGGTCGCGCTCCCAGCCCGGCAGCATCGGCGGCGCGCGGGCGCGCCGCTCAGTTGCGCTTCACCACCCCGCCGAGCCAGTCCTCCATGCGCTCGATCGCCGTGGCGATGTTGGGCAGCGAGTTGGCGTAGGAGAGCCGCAGATAGCCCTCGCCGAAGCGCCCGAAGCTGGTGCCGGCGATGGTCGCGACGCCGGCCTCCTCGAGCAGGCCCTTCTCGATCTCCTTGGCGGTGCGGCCGACCCGGCTGACATTGGGGAAGGCGTAGAAGGCGCCGGCCGGGGTGACGCAGGAGACGCCGGGCAGCTTGTTGAGCGCCTCGACGACGAAGCGCCGCCGCTCGTCGAAGGCGGCGGCCATGCGGGCGACCGCGTCCTGCGGCCCCTCGAGCGCGGCGATGCCGGCCCACTGCGCCGCGGCGTTGACGCAGGAATGGCAGTTGATCGCCAGCCGCGTGGCGTGCTCGGCCAGCTCGGCCGGCCACACCGCATAGCCCATCCGCCAGCCGGTCATCGCATAGGTCTTGCTGAACCCATCGAGCATGATGGTGCGGTCGCGCAGGCCCTCGTAGGTCAGCAGGCTGACATGCTGGCGGCCCTCGTAGAGCAGCAGGCTGTAGATCTCGTCGCTCAGCAGGGTGACGTGCGGGTGGCGCTCCAGCCCGGCGGCCAGCTTGTCGAGCTCGGCCCTGGTCGAGACGCCGCCGGTCGGGTTGGCCGGGCTGTTGATGATGATCAGGCGGGTGCGCGGCGTGATCAGCCCGAGCAGGGCGTCGGCGTTGAAGCCGAAGCCGTCGGCCTCGCGCAGGTGCAGCGGCACCGCCTTGGCGCCGGTGAACTCGATCACCGAGCGGTAGATCGGGAAGCCGGGGTCGGGATAGATGATCTCGGCGCCGGGCTCGCCGAACATCAGGATGGCGAAGAACATCGTCACCTTGCCGCCCGGCACCACCACCACCCGGCCGGGATCGACGGCGACGCCGTGGCGGCGGTGGAGGTCGGCGGCGATCGCCTCGCGCAGCGGCTTGATGCCGTTGGCCGGGGTGTAGCCGTGATGGCCGTCGCGCAGCGCCTTGCAGGCCGCCTCGACGATGTGGTCGGGGGTCGGGAAGTCCGGCTGGCCGATGCCGAGATTGATCACCGAGCGTCCGGAATCCTCGAGCGCCTTGGCCCGGGCGAGCACCTCGAACGCCGATTCCGTGCCCAGCCGCGCCATGCCCGCTGCCAAGGTGGTGGTCATCTTGCTTCCCCTGCCGGTTGTTGCGCGCGGCATCATGGCGAAGCCGCC
The DNA here is from genome assembly GCA_046349435.1 of Dongiaceae bacterium. Taxonomy (GTDB): domain Bacteria; phylum Pseudomonadota; class Alphaproteobacteria; order Dongiales; family Dongiaceae; genus JAXMCI01. The sequence goes on from JAXMCI010000022.1 coordinate 24,249, forward strand.
CCGCGGCGGAAAGCGCGACTGCGCCGCCAATCCGTCCGCGGGCGGCGTCTTGACGGCCCCACCCGCTTGCGACTACACACCCAGCGAGATGGTGTACGGCCTCGCCGATGGCGGGTGTAGCTCAGTTGGTTAGAGCGCCAGATTGTGGATCTGGATGTCGCCGGTTCAAGTCCGGTCACTCGCCCCATCTTCCCGATGCCCGAAACCGCCGATCCGCCGAGATGACTGCCGCTGCGGCCCGCCGATGACGGATCAAGCCATCCTCAGCGCCAACGACGCCTTCTACCGCGCCTTCGCCGGGCACGACGTCGCGGCGATGGACCGGCTCTGGGCGGTCGGCGTGCCGGTCTCCTGCCTGCATCCCGGCTGGGGGCCGCTCGACGGCCGCGAGGCGGTGATGCGCAGCTGGCGCCGCATCCTCTCCAGCGCCGGCGCACCGCGGGTGGCCTGCCGCGCGCCGCGGCTGATGCGCTACGGCGAGGTCGCGGCGGTGGTCTGCTTCGAGGAGATCGAGGGCCAGTACCTCGTCGCCACCAACCTGTTCGTCCGGCAGGACGACGGCTGGCGCATGGTGCTGCACCAGGCCGGGCCGACGGCGGAGCGTCCCGGCGAGGAGGAGAGCCCGGCGCCGGGCCGGCTGCATTGAGCGGCACGGGCGCCGACGCCCTGCTGACCGTGGCGGAGATGGGGCGGGCCGACGCCGCCGCCATCGCCGGCGGCATTCCCGGCATCGTGCTGATGGAGGCCGCGGGCAAGGCGGTGGCCGCCGAGGCCTTCCGCCGCTGGGGGCCGCGGCCGACCCTGGTGCTCTGCGGCCCCGGCAACAATGGCGGCGACGGCTACGTCGCGGCCCGCCATCTCGCCGCCGCCGGCTGGCCGGTGCGGCTCGCCGCGCTGGTCCCGGCGAGCGCGCTGAAGGGCGACGCGGCGCTGGCCGCGGCGCGCTGGAGCGGCCCGGCGGCGCCGCTCGACGAGGCGGCCCTGGCGGACCACCCGCTGGTGATCGACGCCTTGTTCGGCGCCGGGCTGGCGCGGCCGCTCGAGGGCGCCGCCCGCGCCCTGGTCGAGGCGGTGGCGCGCCGCGGTCTCGACTGCCTCGGCGTCGACGTTCCGAGCGGCGTCCACGGCGACACCGGCGCGGTGCTCGGCGCCGCGCCGCCCTGCCGCGCCACGGTGACCTTCTTCCGGCGCAAGCCGGGCCACCTGCTGCTGCCCGGACGGGTGCTGTGCGGCGAGCTGGTGGTGGCCGACATCGGCATTCCCGACCGCGTGCTCGATTCGATCGCGCCGCGGCAGCGCGAGAGCGGCCCGCCCGCCTGGCGCGCGGCGCTGCCGGTCCGGCGGCTCGACGACCACAAGTACCGGCGCGGCCACGCCCTGCTGGTGGCCGGCGGCGGCATGGCCGGGGCGATCCGGCTGGCGGCCCGCGCGGCGCGGCGGGTCGGCGCCGGCCTGGTCAGCGTCGCCGCCCCGCCGGAGAGCCATGCCGCGGTCGCCGCCGACTGGCCCGGCACCATGCTGCTGCCGCTCGGCGCGCCGGACGACATCCCGGCGCTGCTCGCCGATTCCCGCCGCAATGCCCTGCTGATCGGGCCGGGGGCGGGGGCCGACGCCGCGACCGCCCGGCGCACCCGCGCCATCCTGGCGACGCGCCGGCCGGCGGTCCTCGACGCCGACGCGCTCACCGCCTTCGCCGGCGACCCGGCCGGCCTGTTCGCCGCCATCGCCGGACCCTGCATCCTGACCCCGCACGAGGGCGAGTTCGCCCGGCTCTTCGACCTGCCGGCCGGGCTCGGCAAGCTCGAGCGCGCGCGGCGCGCCGCCGCGGCGAGCGGCGCGGTGGTGCTGCTGAAGGGCGCCGACACGGTGATCGCCGCCCCGGACGGCGCGGCGCTGATCAACGCCAACGCGCCGCCCGATCTCGCCACCGGCGGCAGCGGCGACGTGCTGGCCGGGCTGGCGGTCGGGCTGCTCGCCCAGGGCGTGCCGGCCCTGGCCGCGGCGGCAGCCGCCGCCTGGCTGCACGGCGCGGCGGCGGCGCGATTCGGACCGGGCCTGATCGCCGAGGACCTCGTCGACTCGCTGCCGGCCGTACTGCGCGGTCTTGCCGCCTGAGGCGGCCGGCGAATCCGCCTTGCCAAGCTCGGCTGCGGCCTGTATCACCGGCCTCCGCGAAGCGCGGGCAGGGGTAGTCAAGCCCTTGTAAAGTCGAGATAATTGGCCCGGTTTCGGGCGTCTGGCGGAACGGTGGCGATGGCGAATCCGGGGGACAGGCTGCGCGGCTGGCTGCGGCGCGGCAATGGCGAGCCGCCGCAGATCGAGCCGGGCAGCGTCTTCCGCCGCCGCCGGCAGCACAACCTGGTCGAGACCGCCCGCGTGCTCGCCCTCACCACCGACGATGCCGGCATTCCGCACGTCCGCGTCGAGATCGAGATCGCCGGCCCGGCCTACGCCCAGGCGACTCGCGGCCAGCGCCTGCTCGCGCTCGCCGCCTTCGCCCGCGACTATCCCGAGCGGGTCGGCGCGGGCACCGTCCCCGAGGGCCGCCGCTGAGCCTCCAGCCGGCGGATTTCTGCGGTTTTCCCTTTTCCTGTTGTGCCGTCCCGGCCCGTGCTATACACCGCGCCCTGCGGTGGCGCGGCCGCGCCATGAGCGGGCGTGGCGGAACTGGTAGACGCGCCAGATTTAGGTTCTGGTGACGCAAGTCGTGGGGGTTCAAGTCCCTCCGCCCGCACCAGCATCCGGAATCCAGGGGTGCTCGGTCTGCCGCCTGCCGCTTCCTCCTGCGGCGGCGGCCCTCGCCGTCACGTCACGCCGTCACGTCACAACGGGTAGAGCCTTCGATGCAAGTAACCGAGACCAGTGCCCAGGGGCTGAAGCGCGAATTCAAGGTCGTGATCCCCCGGACCGACTTCCAGACCCGGCTCGACGATCGGCTCTCCGAGCTCGGCCGCACCGTCAAGCTGGCCGGCTTCCGGCCCGGCAAGGTGCCCTTCAAGCTGCTCAAGCAGCGCTACGGCAAGGCGGTGGTGGGCGAGGTCGTCGAGCGCGCCGTCAACGACAGCTCGATGCAGGTGCTGAGCGACCGCGGGCTGCGCCCCGCCGGCCAGCCCAAGATCGAGATCACCGGCTTCGCCGAGGATGCCGACCTCGAGTACAACATGGCGCTCGAGCTGATGCCCGACGTCCGCCCGGTCGACTTCGCCACGCTCAAGCTCGAGCGGCTGGCCGTCGAGGTGCCGGACGAGGCGGTCGAGGAGATGCTGAAGCGGCTCGCCGACCGGCAGAAGAAGTCGGAGCCGGTCACCGACGAGCGGCCCGCCGCGATGGGTGACGTCCTGGTGATCGACTTCGTCGGCAAGGTCGACGACGAGGAGTTTCCCGGCGGCTCGGCCACCGACCACTATCTCGAGCTCGGCTCGGAAACCTTCGTGCCCGGCTTCGAGCAGCAGCTTGTCGGGGCCAAGGCGGGTGACCATCTAGATGTCAAGGTGACGTTCCCCGCTGACTTCCCCAACGAAAGGCTGGCCGGCAAGGATGCCGTCTTCGCGGTCACCGTGAAGGAGATCCGGGCCACCCAGCCGGTGCCGATCGACGACGAGCTCGCCAAGTCGCTCGGGCTGACCGACCTCGAGGAGCTGCGCAGGCTGGTGCGCGAGCAGCGCGCCAGCGAGTTCGGCCAGGTCGCCCGCTCGCGGCTGAAGCGCCAGCTGCTCGACCAGCTCGCCGACCTGCACGAGTTCGAACTGCCGGCCGGCCTGGTCGAGGCCGAGTTCGATGCGATCTGGAAGCAGGTCGAGGCCGACCGCGCCAAGGGCAGCGGCGACCCCGAGGATGCCGGCAAGACGGACGAGCAGCTCAAGGAGGAGTACCGGGATATCGCCGCGCGCCGGGTCAAGCTCGGCCTGCTGCTGTCGGAGGTCGGGCGGATGAACAACATCGAGCTCGGCAACGACGAGCTGAGCCGGGCGATCATGGCCGAGGCGCGCCGCCACCCCGGCCACGAGCGCCAGGTGATCGAGTTCTATCGCAACACGCCGCAGGCGCTGGCCTCGATCCGCGCGCCGCTCTATGAGGAGAAGGTCGTGGACTTCATCCTCGAGCAGGCGCAGGTCGAGGAGCGCAAGGTGACGCCGGAGGAGCTGGTGGCCGCGGTCTCCGAGGCTCCGGCGGAGGATGCCGCCCAGGCGGCGACAGCTTGACAGTCCCCGGGAAGGGATCCCGGGGCCAGACGGGATGGTGACGAGGATGAGCGAGTTCCGTGACGCCGAGATGAGCTTCCTGGTGCCGATGGTGGTCGAGCAGACAAACCGCGGCGAGCGGGCCTACGACATCTACTCGCGGCTGCTCAAGGAGCGCATCATCTTCCTGGTCGGGCCGGTCAACGACCAGCTCGCCAGCCTCGTCTCCGCCCAGCTTCTCTTCCTCGAGGCGGAGAACCCGAACAAGGACATCGCGATGTACATCAACTCGCCGGGCGGGCTGGTCACCGCCGGCCTGGCGATCTACGACACGATGCAGTACATCCGGCCGGACGTCTCGACCGTGTGCGTCGGGCTCGCCGCCTCGATGGGCTCGCTGCTGCTCGCCGCCGGCGCGCCCGGCAAGCGGCTCAGCCTGCCCAACGCCAAGATCATGGTCCACCAGCCCTCGGGCGGGTTCCAGGGCCAGGCGGCCGACATCGAGATCCATGCCAAGGAGATCCTGGCCACCCGCGCCCGGCTCAACGAGATCTTCGTGCGCCACACCGGGCGCACCCTGAAGGAGATCGAGAACGCCATGGAGCGCGACAAGTTCCTGATGCCGGAGGAGGCGCGCGAGTTCGGCATCGTCGACCAGGTGGTCGAGAAGCGGCCGGCCCGCGAGGACGCCCAGAAGTCGGCGGCGTGAGGCCGGCGGGCGCCGCCGGCGGTCGTTCCCCAGGGAATCGCCCCCGGCGCGGCGCCGGAACGAAGCGAACGACGGCCGTAACCGGCCGGAACTGCCGGATTCCCCGTCCAGATTGTGTTTGTGCGGGGGTTCGGCGAGCGGCTAACATGCCGGATCGTGAGTCCGGCGGCGGACAGGTTGCCCCATGACCCCCAAGGAGAAGAACACCCTCTACTGCTCCTTCTGCGGGAAGAGCCAGCACGAGGTCCGGAAGCTCATCGCCGGTCCGACGGTGTTCATCTGCGATGAATGCGTCGAGCTCTGCATGGACATCATCCGTGAGGAGCACAAGACGACGCTGGTCAAGTCCCGCGACGGCGTGCCGAGCCCGCGCGACATCTGCAACGTGCTGGACGACTACGTGATCGGCCAGGACCACGCCAAGCGGGTGCTCTCGGTCGCGGTGCACAACCACTACAAGCGCCTGTCGCACGGGGCCAAGAGCAACGACGTCGAGCTCGCCAAGTCGAACATCCTGCTGGTCGGCCCGACCGGCTGCGGCAAGACGCTGCTCGCCCAGACGCTGGCGCGCATCATCGACGTGCCCTTCACCATGGCCGACGCCACGACCCTGACCGAGGCGGGCTATGTCGGCGAGGACGTCGAGAACATCATCCTGAAGCTGCTGCAGGCGGCCGACTACAACGTCGAGCGGGCGCAGCGCGGCATCGTCTACATCGACGAGGTCGACAAGATCAGCCGCAAGTCGGACAACCCCTCGATCACCCGCGACGTCTCGGGCGAGGGCGTCCAGCAGGCGCTGCTGAAGATCATGGAGGGCACCATCGCCTCGGTGCCGCCGCAGGGCGGCCGCAAGCATCCGCAGCAGGAGTTCCTCCAGGTCGACACCACCAACATCCTGTTCATCTGCGGCGGCGCCTTCGCCGGGCTGGAGAAGATCATCGCGGCCCGCGGCAAGGGCTCCTCGATCGGCTTCGGCGCCGACGTGCGCGGCCCGGACGAGCGGCAGACCGGCGAGATCCTGCGCGACGTCGAGCCCGAGGACCTGCTGAAGTTCGGCCTGATTCCCGAGTTCGTCGGCCGGCTGCCGGTGGTGGCGACGCTCGACGACCTCGACGAGCAGGCGCTGATCGAGATCCTGACCAAGCCGAAGAACGCGCTGGTCAAGCAGTACCAGCGGCTGTTCGAGATGGAGGATATCCGCCTCGAGTTCACCGACGACGCGCTGAAGTCGATCGCCCACAAGGCGATCGCCCGCAAGACCGGCGCGCGCGGCCTGCGCTCGATCATGGAGGCGATCCTGCTCGACCCGATGTTCGAGCTGCCCAGCCTCGAGGCAGTGGAGAGCATGGCGATCAACCGCGAGGTGGTCGAAGGCCGCGCCAAGCCGCTCTACATCTATTCCGACCGGCGCGAGGAGGCCGGCACCACCGCCTGAGCGGCCCCTCGGCCGGCTCCGCTTCGGGGCCGGCCCTTGACGCGAGCCCGTCGCTCGCCAACTTCTAGGTGTCGCACACAGAACAGTCCGGGCGTCCGTTCCAGCCTCCGCCGAGACCGCCGCCCGAGTGAAGAGGACCCATGCTCGACCTTCCGCGCGGCTCGCTCTACCCAGTCCTGCCCCTGCGCGACATCGTGGTGTTCCCCCACATGATCGTGCCGCTCTTCGTCGGCCGCGAGCGTTCCGTTCGCGCCCTCGAGGACGTGATGAAGGACGACAAGCAGATCCTTCTGGTCACCCAGAAGAACGCCTCGCAGGACGACCCGACCCACGCCGACATCTTCACCGTCGGCACGGTCGGCACCGTGCTGCAGCTGCTGAAGCTGCCCGACGGCACCGTCAAGGTGCTGGTCGAGGGCGGCCAGCGCGCCCGCATCACCAAGTTCACCGACAACGACGCCTTCTTCCAGGCCTATGCCGAGGTCATCCCGGAGCGGCTCGGCGAGCACAAGGAGATCGAGGCGCTGGCCCGCACCGTGGCCTCGCAGTTCGAGCAGTACATCAAGCTCAACAAGAAGATCCCGCCGGAGGTCCTGGTCTCGATCAACCAGATCGAGGAGCCCGGCAAGCTCGCCGATTCGGTGGCCTCGCACCTCGCGCTCAAGATCTCCGAGAAGCAGGAGCTGCTCGAGACCGAGACCGTCAGCGAGCGGCTGGAGCGGGTCTACGCCTACATGGAAGGCGAGATCGGCGTGCTGCAGGTCGAGAAGCGCATCCGCAGCCGCGTCAAGCGGCAGATGGAGAAGACGCAGCGCGAGTACTACCTCAACGAGCAGCTGAAGGCGATCCAGAAGGAGCTGGGCGAGGGCGAGGACGGCCGCGACGAGCTGGCCGAGATCGAGGAACGCATCGCCAAGACCAAGTTCAGCAAGGAGGCCCGCGAGAAGGCGACCGCCGAGCTCAAGAAGCTGCGCTCGATGAGCCCGATGTCGGCCGAGGCGACGGTGGTGCGCAACTACCTCGACTGGCTGCTCAGCATTCCGTGGCGCAAGCCGACCAAGGTGAAGCGCGACATCAAGCTCGCCGAGAAGGTGCTGAACGCCGACCATTACGGTCTCGAGAAGGTCAAGGAGCGCATCCTCGAGTACCTCGCGGTCCAGCAGCGCATGAAGAAGGTGAAGGGCCCGATCCTCTGCCTGGTCGGCCCGCCCGGCGTCGGCAAGACCTCGCTCGGCAAGTCGATCGCCAAGGCGACGGGGCGCAACTTCGTGCGCATGTCGCTGGGCGGCGTGCGCGACGAGGCCGAGGTGCGCGGCCATCGCCGGACCTATATCGGCTCGATGCCCGGCAAGATCATCCAGGCGATGAAGAAGGCGAAGTCGTCCAACCCGCTGTTCCTGCTCGACGAGGTCGACAAGCTCGGGCAGGACTGGCGCGGCGATCCGTCCTCGGCGCTGCTCGAGGTGCTCGATCCCGAGCAGAACTCGACCTTCGCCGACCATTACCTGGAGGTCGACTACGACCTCTCGGACATCATGTTCGTGACCACGGCGAACACGCTGCGCATGCCGCAGCCGCTGCTCGACCGCATGGAGCTGATCCGCATCCCCGGCTACACCGAGGATGAGAAGGTCGAGATCGCCGAGCGCCACCTCATCCCCAAGCAGATGAAGGAGCACGGGCTGCGCAAGGCCGAGTGGGCGATCTCGCCCGACGCGCTGCGCGACCTGATCCGCTACTACACGCGCGAGGCCGGGGTCCGCAACCTCGAGCGCGAGATCGCCAACCTGGCCCGCAAGGGCATCAAGGAGATTCTGATGAAGAATCTCAAGAAGGTGGCGATCACGCGGCGCAACCTCGAGAAGTACGCCGGGGTCCGTCGCTTCCGCTACGGCGAGGCCGAGCTCGAGGATCTGGTGGGCGTGACCACCGGGCTGGCCTGGACCGAGGTCGGCGGCGAGATCCTGTCGATCGAGGCGGTGACGGTGCCCGGCAAGGGCAAGGTGATCACCACCGGCAAGCTCGGCGACGTGATGAGGGAATCGGTTCAGGCGGCGGAGAGCTACGTGCGCTCGCGCTCGATCGATTTCGGCATCAAGCCGACTTTGTTCGAGCGCAAGGACATCCACGTCCACGTGCCGGAGGGGGCGACCCCGAAGGACGGGCCGTCGGCCGGCGTCGCGATGGTCACCTCGATCGTCTCCGTGCTGTCCGGAATCGCGGTGCGGCGCGACGTGGCGATGACCGGCGAGATCACGCTGCGCGGCCGGGTCTTCCCGATCGGCGGCCTCAAGGAGAAGCTGCTGGCGGCGCTGCGCGCCGGCATCAAGACCGTGCTGATCCCGGCCGAGAACGAGAAGGACCTCGCCGAGATCCCGGACAACGTCAAGCGTGGCCTGACCATCATCCCGGTCGCCACGGTCGACGAGGTGCTGAAGATGGCGCTGGTCAAGCCGCTCACCCGCATCGAGTGGATCGAGCCGGTCGAGGTCGACAAGCCGGCCGCCGCCGAGGAACGGGGCGTCGTCACCCACTGATCCGGAGTCGCCCGCCAGCCCCGCGCGGGGGGGCGGGCGAGCCGACGCGCAGGACGATCGCGGCGGTCCTGCGTTGACGCGGAAAAGCCGCGCGATCTAAGTTCCCGGCCCATCCGGGTCCTGGTCATCGCAACAATCCTGCTGAGAGGGGGGCTCTCAAGGTGAACAAGAACGATCTGATCGGCATCGTCGCCGCACGCACCGGCCTGTCGAAGGGCGACGCCACGAAGGCGGTGGATGGTGTGTTCGACGCGCTCACCGAGGCGCTGAAGAACGGCGACGAGGTCCGGGTGGTCGGCTTCGGCACCTTCACCGTCTCGCAGCGCGCCGCGTCCGAGGGTCGCAACCCGCGCACCGGCGACAAGATCGAGATTCCCGCCTCCAAGCAGCCGAAGTTCAAGCCCGGCAAGCTGCTCAAGGACGCCCTCAACTGAGGCTGCGTGCGGGCGATTAGCTCAGCGGTAGAGCATCTCGTTTACACCGAGAGGGTCGGCGGTTCGATCCCGTCATCGCCCACCAGGCCGGAGCCGCGATTTTCTTCGTCCCGGGGCGGCCGCACCGGTTGACTCGGCAGGGTGCGTGGCGTATTTGAGGCGCGCCCTCGCGATGGCTCCTTGGGGGTGTAGCTCAGTCGGTTAGAGCGCCGGCCTGTCACGCCGGAGGCCGCGGGTTCGAGTCCCGTCACTCCCGCCATCCCGCGCCCCATCGGGGCGGTTTTGTTGTTTAAGGAGCGGTGACCGCTGCCTATAGTGACGGCGCCGCGCGGCCCGTCGGGGGCCGGGCGCGCGTCCCATCGCGACAGCGACATCGCCAACCCGCGAGCCCCTGTAGCATGCAAGCCCTGCTGCGCGAGTACCTGCCGATCCTGATCTTCCTGGCGATCGCCATCGGCATCGCCGGTGCGGCGGTGCTGGCCTCGTTCGTGCTGGCGCGGCAGAAGCCCGATTCGGAGAAGCTGTCGCCCTACGAGTGCGGCTTCGAGGCGTTCGACGACGCCCGCCGCAAGTTCGACGTCCGCTTCTACCTGGTCGCCATCCTCTTCATCATCTTCGACCTGGAGGTCGCCTTCCTGTTTCCCTGGGCCGTCTCGCTGGGAAAGATCGGCGCCTTCGGCTTCTGGTCGATGATCGGCTTCCTCGGCGTGCTGACCATCGGCTTCATCTACGAATGGAAGAAGGGAGCGCTCGAATGGGAGTGACCCTGAATCGCCCCGAGGCGCCGCTGCCGCCGGGCACCACCCAGGACCTGGCGCTGCGCGCCGTCACCGACGACCTCGCCGACAAGGGTTTCGTCGTCGCCAATCTCGACAAGCTGGTCAACTGGGCGCGCACCGGCTCGCTCTGGCCGATGACCTTCGGCCTGGCCTGCTGCGCCGTCGAGATGATGCACGCCTACATGGCGCGCTACGACCTCGACCGCTTCGGCGTGGTGCCGCGCGGCAGCCCGCGCCAGTCCGACGTGATGATCGTCGCCGGCACGCTGTGCAACAAGATGGCGCCGGCATTGCGCAAGGTCTACGACCAGATGGCCGAGCCGCGCTGGGTCATCTCGATGGGTTCCTGCGCCAATGGCGGGGGCTACTACCACTATTCCTACTCGGTGGTGCGCGGCTGCGACCGCATCGTGCCCGTCGACATCTACGTGCCAGGCTGCCCGCCGACCGCCGAGGCGCTGGTCTACGGCGTGCTGCAGCTGCAGAAGAAGATCCGGCGGGTCGGCACCATCCGGCGCTGACCCTCCCAGCCTCAGGCAAACCGTCTCATGAACCAGGCTCTGCAGGATCTCGGCGACAGGATCGCCAGCGCGCGCGCCGGCGAGGTCGAGCGTGTCGTGCTCAGCCATGGCGAGCTGACGCTGTGGACGCGCCCCGACGCGCTGCTGCGGCTGATGCAGCATCTGCGCGACGATCCCGACTGCCTCTTCAAGATGCTGGTCGACATCTGCGGCGTCGACTATCTCGACCGGGCCGAGCGCTTCGAGGTCGTCTATCACCTGCTCAGCCTGAAGCACAACCTGCGGGTCCGGGTGAAGGTCGCCGCCACGGAGGAGCAGCCGGTGCCCTCGGTCACCGGGCTGTTCAAGACCGCCGGCTGGTTCGAGCGCGAGGCGTGGGACCTCTACGGCATCTTCTTCTCCGACCACCCCGACCTCCGGCGCCTGCTCACCGACTACGGCTTCGAAGGACACCCGCTGCGCAAGGACTTCCCGCTCACCGGCTATGTCGAGATGCGCTACGACGACGAGCAGAAGCGCGTCATCTACGAGCCGGTGCGGCTGGCGCAGGAGTTCCGCAGCTTCGATTTCCTCAGTCCGTGGGAGGGCATGACCCTGCCGGGTGACGAGAAGGCGGAGAAGTCCTCCTGATGGCCGAGCTGCAGATCAAGCCGATCACCATGAACTTCGGGCCGCAGCATCCTGCGGCCCACGGGGTGCTGCGCATGGTGATGGAGATGGACGGCGAGGTGGTCGAGCGCATCGATCCCCATATCGGCCTGCTCCATCGCGGCACCGAGAAGCTGATCGAGTACAAGACCTACCTGCAGGCGACGCCCTATTTCGACCGCCTCGACTACGTCGCGCCGATGGTGCAGGAGCACGCCTTCGTGCTCGCCGTCGAGACGCTGCTCGGGCTCGAGGTGCCGCTCCGCGCCAAGTACATCCGCACGCTGTTCGACGAGATCACCCGCATCCTCAACCACATGCTGAACATCCCGGCCTACGCCATGGATGTCGGCGCGGTGACCCCGTTCCTCTGGGCCTTCGAGCAGCGCGAGCTGCTGATGGAGTTCTACGAGCGCGCCAGCGGCGCCCGGCTGCACGCCAACTACTACCGTCCGGGCGGCGTGCACCAGGACCTGCCGGCCGGGCTGCTCGAGGACATCGCCGCCTGGACCGAGCAGTTCCCCCGGGTGATCGACGACATCGAGGGGCTGCTCACCGACAACCGCATCTTCAAGCAGCGGCTGGTCGACATCGGCGTGGTCTCGGCCGCCGACGCCATCGACTGGGGCTTCACCGGCCCGATGCTGCGCGCCTCCGGCGTGCCCTGGGACCTGCGCAAGGCGCAGCCCTACGAGGTCTACGACCGGATGGAGTTCGACATCCCGGTCGGCAAGAACGGCGACTGCTACGACCGCTATCTCGTGCGCGTCGAGGAGATGCGGCAGAGCCTGCGCATCGTCAAGCAGTGCATCGCCGAGATGCCGGCCGGCCGGCACGTCGCTGACGACCGCAAGTTCAGCCCGCCGCCGCGTGCCGAGATGAAGCGCTCGATGGAGGCGCTGATCCATCACTTCAAGCTCTTCACCGAGGGCTTCCACGTGCCGGCCGGCGAGACCTACGCCGCGGTCGAGGCGCCGAAGGGCGAGTTCGGCGTCTATCTCGTCGCCGACGGCACCAACCGGCCCTATCGCTGCAAGATCCGCGCCCCGGGGTTCGCCCACCTGCAGGCGATGGACTACGTCGCCAGGGGCTACATGCTGGCCGACTCGGTGGCGATCCTGGGATCCATGGACATCGTCTTCGGGGAGATCGACCGGTGAGCGGCATCGCGCCCGACCTCGGCCAGCCCGAGAGCTTCGCCTTCACGCCCGAGACGCGCGCCCGGGCCGACCGCATCATCGCGCGCTATCCCGCCGGCCGGCAGGCCAGCGCGGTGATCGCGCTGCTCGACCTGGCGCAGCGCCAGAACGAGGGCTGGCTGTCGCGCGCCGCGATGGACCATGTCGCCGAGGTCCTCGGCATGGCGCCGATCCGGGTCTACGAGGTCGCCACCTTCTACACCATGTTCAACCTGAAGCCGGTCGGCCGGCACCACATCCAGGTCTGCCGCACCACGCCCTGCTGGCTGCGCGGCGCCGACCAGCTGACCGAGACCTGCAAGCGCAAGCTCGGCATCGGCCTCAGGGAGCGCACCGCCGACGGCCAGTTCTCGCTGGTCGAGGTCGAGTGCCTCGGCGCCTGCGTCAACGCGCCGATGGTGCAGGTCAACGACGATTTCTACGAGGACCTCGATCCCGCCCGGCTGGAGGCGCTGCTCGACGCGCTGGCCCGCGGCGAGCATCCTCCGATCGGCTCGCAGATCGGCCGCCAGGGCTCGGCGCCGGTGGGCGGCTCGCCGACCCTGCGCACGCCGGCCGAGGCGGGGGAGTAGCCATGCTGCGCGATTCCGACCGCATCTTCCGCAACCTGTTCGGCGAGCAGGACTGGCGGCTGCCCGGCGCGCGCGCCCGCGGCCTGTGGGACGACACCAAGGGCCTGCTGGCGCGCGGCCGCGACGCCATCATCGACGAGATCAAGAAGTCCGACCTGCGCGGCCGCGGCGGCGCCGGCTTCCCGACCGGCCTCAAATGGTCGTTCATGCCGAAGCAGCCCTCGACCGAGCGCCCGAGCTATCTCGTCGTCAATGCCGACGAGTCCGAGCCCGGCACCTGCAAGGACCGCGACATCCTGCGCTATGACCCGCACATGCTGCTGGAAGGCTGCCTGGTGGCGGGCTTCGCGATGGGCGCGCATGCCTGCTACATCTACATCCGCGGCGAGTTCTTCAACGAGGCCTCGAACGTCCAGCAGGCGATCGACGAGGCCTACGAGGCCGGCCTGATCGGCAAGAACGCCTGCGGCTCGGGCTGGGACTACGACATCTACCTGCATCGCGGCGCCGGCGCCTACATCTGCGGCGAGGAGACCGCGCTGCTCGAGAGCCTGGAGGGCAAGAAGGGCCAGCCGCGCCTCAAGCCGCCCTTCCCGGCGGCGGTCGGGCTCTATGGCTGCCCGACCACGGTGAACAACGTCGAGACCATCGCGGTCGGCCCCACCATCCTGCGCCGGGGCGCCGCCTGGTGGGCCGGCATCGGCCGGCCGAAGAACTCCGGCACCAAGATCTTCTGCATCTCCGGGCACGTCGAGAAGCCGTGCAACGTCGAGGAGGAGATGGGCATCCCGCTGCGCGAGCTGATCGAGCGCCACGCCGGCGGCGTGCGCGGCGGCTGGGACAACCTGCTCGGCATCATCCCGGGCGGCTCCTCGGTGCCGGTGCTGCCGCGCTCGATCTGCGACACGGTGCTGATGGATTTCGACTCGCTGCGCGAGGTCAGGTCCGGGCTCGGCACGGCGGCGGTCATCGTCATGGACAAGTCGACCGACATCGTCGCGGCGATCGCCCGGCTGTCGCACTTCTACATGCATGAGAGCTGCGGCCAGTGCACGCCCTGCCGCGAGGGCACCGGCTGGATGTGGCGGGTGATGGAGCGGATGGTCAAGGGCAACGCCGCGCCGGCGGAGATCGACATGCTGGAGGAGGTCACCCGCGAGGTGGAGGGCCACACCATCTGCGCGCTGGGCGACGCCGCGGCCTGGCCGATCCAGGGGCTGATCCGCCATTTCCGCCCGGAGATGGAGCGCCGGATCGACGCCTATCGCCGGCGTGCGGCGGCGGAGTAGGGGCGATGCCGAAGCTGACGATCGACGGGCAGCAGATCGAGGTCGAGGCCGGCCTCACCGTGCTGCAGGCCTGCGAGGCGGCCGGGGTCGAGATCCCGCGCTTCTGCTACCACGAGCGGCTCTCGGTCGCCGGCAATTGCCGGATGTGCCTGGTCGAGATGGAGAAGTCGCCCAAGCCGATCGCCTCCTGCGCGATGCCGGCAGCCGACGGCATGGTGATCAAGACCGACTCGCCGATGGCCATCAAGGCCCGCAAGGGCGTGATGGAGTTCCTGCTGATCAACCATCCGCTCGACTGCCCGATCTGCGACCAGGGCGGCGAGTGCGACCTGCAGGACCAGGCGATGGCCTACGGCTTCGACCGCGGCCGCTTCCACGAGAACAAGCGGGCGGTCACCGAGAAATACATGGGGCCGCTGATCCGGACGATCATGACGCGCTGCATCCAGTGCACGCGCTGCGTCCGCTTCTCCGCCGAGATCGCCGGCGTCGAGGATCTCGGCGCGCTCGGCCGCGGCGAGCATCTCGAGATCGGCACCTATGTCGAGAAGGCGGTCGCCTCCGAGCTCTCCGGCAACCTGGTCGACATCTGCCCGGTCGGCGCGCTGACCTCGAAGCCCTACGCCTTCGTGGCGCGGCCCTGGGAGCTCGCCAAGACGCCGTCGGTCGACGTGCTCGACGCGGTCGGCAGCAACATCCGCGTCGACTCGCGCGGCCGCGAGGTGCTGCGCGTGCTGCCGCGCGTGCACGAGGCGATCAACGAGGAGTGGATCGCCGACAAGAGCCGCCACGCCTGCGACGGGCTGAAGCGGCAGCGGCTCGACCGGCCCTATGTCCGGCGCGACGGCAAGCTGCGCCCGGCGAGCTGGGCCGAGGCCTTCGCCGCCATCGGCGAGGGCCTCAAGGGCCTGCCGGGCGAGCGCATCGCCGCGATCGCCGGCGACCTCGCCGACGTCGAGTCGATGTACGCGCTCAAGGGGCTGATGCAGGCGCTGGGCTCGCCGCATCTCGATTGCCGCCAGGACGGCGCGAAGATCGATCCGCAGAGCCGCGCCGGCTGGCTGTTCAACACCACCATCGTCGGCCTCGAGCAGGCCGATGCCTGCCTCATCATCGGCAGCAATCCGCGCTGGGAAGCGCCGCTGGTCAATGCCCGGCTGCGCAAGCGCTACGTCGCCGGCGGCTTCCGGCTGGCGGCGATCGGGCCGCAGGCCAATCTCAGCTACCCCGTGCGCCAGCTGGGTGCCGGGCCGGAGACGCTGGCCGCGCTGGTCGAGGGCCGCATCGACTTCGCCGAGACGCTGAAGCAGGCCAAGCGGCCGATGCTGATCCTCGGCACGGGCGCGCTCGCCCGGCCCGACGGCGCCGCCATCCTCGGGCTGGCCCGCCGGCTGGCCGAGCAGTGCAACATGATCCAGGAGGGCTGGAACGGCTTCAACCTGCTGCACACCGCCGCGGCGCGGGTCGGCGGGCTGGAGCTGGGCTTCGTGCCGGGCCGGGGCGGCCGCGACGTCGCCGGCATCCTCGAGGGCGCCGGCTCCGGCGCGATCGGCGCCGTCTACCTGCTCGGCGCCGACGAGATCGACATGCGCCGGCTGGGCTCGGCCTTCGTGATCTACCAGGGCCATCACGGCGATGCCGGGGCGCACCGCGCCGACGTCGTGCTGCCGGGCGCGGCCTACACCGAGAAGAACGCCACCTACGTCAATCTCGAGGGCCGCGTGCAGCAGGCCAGCCTCGCGGTCTACCCTCCGGGCGAGGCCAAGGAGGACTGGGCCATCCTGCGGGCGCTGTCCGAGCGGCTCGGGCAGAAGCTGCCGTTCGACAGCCTGCCGCAGCTGCGCGCGCGGCTCTATGCCGACCATCCCGGCCTGCAGCGGCTCGACGCCATCGAGCCCGCCGCCTGGGGGCCGTTCGGCGGCGATGGCCCGGTCGATCCGGCGCCCTTCGTGCATCCGATCGCCAACTACTACATGACCGACCCGATCAGCCGCGCCTCGGAGACGATGGCGGAGTGCACGGACGTCTATGTCCGCGGGACGGCGGGGGAGAAGACCGGCACCCATGGCTGAGTTCTTTTCCAGCCCTCTCGGGCAGCTGATCGTCATCATCCTCGAGATCCTGGCCATCGTGCTGCCGCTGCTCGGCGCCGTCGCCTACCTGACGCTGGCTGAGCGCAAGGTGCTGGCGGCCATGCAGCTGCGCCGCGGCCCCAACGTGGTCGGGCCGTTCGGGCTGCTGCAGCCGATGGCCGACGGCCTCAAGCTGCTGCTCAAGGAGACGATCATCCCGAGCGGCGCCAACCGCGTCGTCTTCGTCGCCGCGCCGATGCTGACCTTCGTGCTCAGCCTGGTCGCCTGGGCGGTGATCCCGTTCTCGCCCGGCGTGGTGCTGTCCGACATCAATGTCGGCATCCTCTACCTCTTCGCCATCTCCTCGCTCGGCGTCTACGGCATCGTCATGGCCGGCTGGGCGAGCAACTCGAAGTACCCGTTCCTCGGCGCGCTGCGCTCGGCGGCGCAGATGGTCTCCTACGAGGTCTCGATCGGCTTCGTGATGATCACCGTGCTGCTCTGCGTCGGCTCGCTCAACCTGTCCCGGGTGGTCGAGGCGCAGCAGCACATCTGGTTCTTCATCCCGCTGCTGCCGATGTTCGTCATCTTCTTCATCTCGGCGCTGGCCGAGACGGCGCGCCCGCCCTTCGACCTGCCGGAGGGCGAGTCGGAGCTGGTGGCGGGCTACTTCTCCGAATATTCGGCGATGACCTTCGCGCTCTTCTTCCTCGGCGAATACGCCAACATGATCCTGATGAGCGCGATGACCTCGATCCTGTTCCTCGGCGGCTGGCTGCCGCCCTTCGGGATCGCGCCTTTCACCTGGATCCCCGGACCGATCTGGTTCTTCGCCAAGATCGCCCTCTGCCTGTTCGTCTTCCTGTGGGTGCGGGCGACCTTCCCGCGCTACCGCTACGACCAGCTGATGCGGCTGGGCTGGAAGGTCTTCCTGCCCTTCTCGCTGTTCTGGGTGGTGCTCACCGCCGGCGTGCTGATGACCTTCGGATGGCTGCCGAAATGACCGCGGCCAAGCTTGCGCCCGACGCCGGCGCCACTATGGTATGGCTCGCTTGCGCGCGCGGGGGCGCCGCCGGCCGAGTCATGAGGATGTGACGATGGCCCTTCTCGACCGCGGCGCGCGCAGCCTGCTGCTCGGCGAGCTGATCGCCGGCATGCGGGCGACCTTCGCCTACATGTTCCGTCCCAAGGTGACGCTCAACTACCCGTTCGAGCGCGGCCCGCAGAGCCCGCGCTTCCGCGGCGAGCACGCGCTGCGCCGCTACCCGAACGGCGAGGAGCGCTGCATCGCCTGCAAGCTGTGCGAGGCGATCTGCCCGGCGCTGGCCATCACCATCGAGGCCGAGCCGCGGGCCGACGGCAGCCGCCGCACCACGCGCTACGACATCGACATGACCAAGTGCATCTATTGCGGGCTCTGCCAGGAGGCCTGCCCGGTCGATGCCATCGTCGAGGGGCCGAACATGGAGTTCGCCACCGAGACGCGCGAGGAGCTGCTCTACGACAAGGCGAAGCTGCTCGCCAACGGCGACCGCTGGGAACCCCAGCTCGCCGACAACCTGGCGCTCGACGCCCCCTATCGCTGAGCCACCGGCCATGAGAGACCTGTCCAACGTCGGCCCGGGTGCCGCGAAGGTGGCGCGATGATCGTCTCCGCGCTCGCCTTCTATCTCTTCGCCATCGTCACGCTGGTCTCCGGCGTGATGGTCGTCTCGTCGCGCAACCCGGTCCACTCCGTCCTCTTCCTGATCCTCGCCTTCTTCAACTCGGCCGGGCTGTTCGTGCTGCTCGGCGCCGAGTTCCTGGCGATGATCCTGGTGGTCGTCTATGTCGGCGCGGTCGCCGTGCTGTTCCTCTTCGTCGTGATGATGCTCGACATCAACTTCGTCGAGCTGCGACGCGGCGCGCTGCGCTATCTCTGGATCGGGCTGGCGATCGGCTTCGTTCTGCTGATCGAGCTGCTGGTGGTGTTCTCCGGCTGGATCATCGCGCCGCAGGCATCGAAGCTGGCGGCCGTGCCGGTGCCGGCGGGGATCGGCAACACCGAGGCGCTCGGCAACGTCCTCTACACCGACTACTTCTACCTGTTCGAGGCCGCCGGGCTGGTGCTGCTGGTGGCGATGATCGGCGCCATCGTGCTGACCCTGCGCGAGCGCGTCGGGGTGCGCCGCCAGTCGATCGCCCGCCAGGTGGCGCGCCGCCCGGCCGACAGCATCGAGATCCGGAAGGTCCCGACGGGGAGCGGCATCTGATGCAGATCGGTCTCGGTCACTACCTGACGGTCGCCGCGATCCTGTTCACGCTCGGGATCTTCGGCATCTTCCTCAACCGCAAGAACGTCATCATCATCCTGATGTCGGTCGAGCTGATGCTGCTCGCCGTCAACCTCAACCTGGTGGCGTTCTCGAGCTTCCTCGGCGACCTGGTCGGCCAGATCTTCGCGATGTTCGTGCTGACCGTGGCGGCGGCCGAGGCGGCGATCGGGCTCGCCATCCTGGTCGTCTATTTCCGGAACCGCGGCTCGATCGCGGTCGAGGACATCAACATGATGAAGGGCTAGGGCAGGGGCCATGGACGTCCTCATCGTATTCCTGCCGCTGCTCGGCGCGCTGGTCACCGGCCTGTTCGGCCGGCAGCTCGGCGACAAGGCCTCGCAGCTGATCACCACGGCCCTGCTGATGGTCTCGGCCGTGCTGGCCGTGATCACCTTCTTCGACGTGACCGGCTCGGGCCATGCCCGGGTGACCCAGCTCTTCACCTGGTTCAACTCGGGCAGCTTCCAGGTCGACTGGGCGCTGCGGGTCGACCAGCTCACCGCGGTGATGCTGGTTGTGGTGACCGTCGTCTCCTCGATGGTGCACCTCTACTCGTGGGGCTACATGCACCACGACAAGTCGATCCCGCGCTTCTTCTGCTACCTCAGCCTGTTCACCTTCGCCATGCTGATGCTGGTGACGGCGGACAACTTCGTGCAGCTGTTCTTCGGCTGGGAGGGGGTCGGCCTCTGCTCCTACCTGCTGATCGGCTTCTGGTACGACCGGCCGTCGGCCAACGCCGCGGCGATCAAGGCCTTCATCGTCAACCGGGTCGGCGATTTCGGCTTCGCGCTCGGCATCTTCGCCACCTTCTACGTGTTCGGCGCGGTGCAGTTCGACACCGTCTTCGCCGCCGTGCCGGCCCAGGCCGCGACCACCATCGAGTTCCTCGGCATGCGCGTGTCGACCATGGACACGCTGTGCATCCTTCTCTTCATCGGCGCCATGGGCAAGTCGGCCCAGATCGGGCTGCACACCTGGCTGCCCGACGCCATGGAAGGCCCGACCCCCGTCTCAGCCCTGATCCATGCCGCCACCATGGTGACGGCCGGCGTCTTCATGGTCTGCCGGCTGTCGCCGATGTTCGAGTACGCGCCGGTCGCGCTCGGGCTGGTCACCTTCATCGGCGGCACGACGGCGATCTTCGCCGCCTCGATCGGGCTGGTGCAGAACGACATCAAGCGGGTGATCGCCTACTCGACCTGCAGCCAGCTCGGCTACATGTTCTTCGGCGCCGGCGTGTCGGCCTATGGCGGCGCCATGTTCCACCTCTTCACCCACGCCTTCTTCAAGGCGCTGCTGTTCCTCTGCGCCGGCTCGGTGATCCACGCCATGTCCGGCGAGCAGGACATGCGGAAGATGGGCGGGATCTGGCGGGCGGTGTGGCTGACCTACATCCTGATGTGGATCGGCAGCCTGGCGCTGGGCGGCATCGGCATCCCCGAGGTCTTCGGCTTCGCCGGCTTCTACTCCAAGGACGCCATCCTGGAGGCGGCCTGGGCGTCGGAGACGGGGATCGGCCACTATGCCTTCTGGCTCGGCGTGATCGCCGCCTTCATGACCGCCTTCTATTCCTGGCGGCTGCTGTTCATGACCTTCCACGGCGCACCCCGCGCGGACGAGGAGGTGATGCACCACGTCCACGAATCGCCGCCCACCATGCTGGCGCCGCTCTTCGTGCTGGCGATCGGCGCGGTGCTGGCGGGCATCCTTGGCTACCACTCCTTCGTCGGCGAGGGGCGCGAGGCCTTCTGGGGCAAGTCGCTGTTCGTCCTGCCGGAGCACGACACGCTGGCGCGCATGCACCACGTGCCGGGCTGGGTGTCGCTCGCGCCGCTGGTGGTCGGGCTCGCCGGCATCGCGCTCGCCTATCTCTTCTACATCGCCCGGCCCGGCCTGCCGGTCCGGCTCGCCCAGCGGATGCACGGCCTCTACCTCTTCCTGCTCAACAAGTGGTACTTCGACGAGCTCTACGACGCGCTCTTCGTGCGGCCCGCCAAGCTCCTCGGCTGGGGGCTGTGGAAGGGCGGCGACGGGGCGGTGATCGACCGGCTCGGCCCGGACGGGCTCTCGGCGGTGACCCGCGACCTGTCGCGGCGCGCCAGCCGGCTGCAGAGCGGCTATGTCTACCACTATGCCTTCGCCATGCTGATCGGCGTCGTCCTGCTGGTCTCCTGGTACCTGCTGGTCCGGGCGCGGTGAGGCGGCGATGAGCGAGTTTCCCGTGCTGTCCCTCGTCACCTTCCTGCCGCTGCTCGGCGCGCTGCTGATCCTGCTCGTCCAGGGCGAGGCCGAGATCGTGGCGCGCAACGCTCGCAGCATCGCGCTGTGGACGTCGCTCATCACCTTCGCGCTGTCGCTGGTGCTGTGGTTCGGCTTCGACCGCGCCAGCGCCGACTTCCAGTTCGTCGAGAAGGCGGACTGGATCCCCTCGCTCGGCCTCAGCTACCACATGGGCGTCGACGGCATCTCGGTGATGTTCGTCCTGCTCTCGACGCTGCTGACCCCGATCTGCGTGCTGGCGTCCTGGGATTCGATCAAGCTCCGGGTCAAGGAGTACATGATCGCCTTCCTGGTGCTCGAGACGCTGATGGTCGGCATGTTCTGCGCGCTCGACTTCATCGTCTTCTACGTCTTCTTCGAGGGCGTGCTGATCCCGATGTTCCTGATCATCGGGATCTGGGGCGGCCCGCGCCGGGTCTACGCCGCGTTCAAGTTCTTCCTCTACACGCTGCTCGGCTCGGTGCTGATGCTGCTGGCCATCCTGACGATGTACTTCCAGGCCGGCACCACCGACATCCCGACCCTGATCGGGCACGGCTTCCCCGCCGGCCTGCAGACCTGGCTGTGGCTCGCCTTCTTCGCCTCCTTCGCGGTCAAGGTGCCGATGTGGCCGGTCCACACCTGGCTGCCCGACGCCCATGTCGAGGCGCCGACCGCGGGCTCGGTGATCCTCGCCGGCGTGCTGCTGAAGATGGGCGCCTACGGCTTCCTGCGCTTCTCGCTGCCGATGCTGCCGGACGCCTCGGTGCTGTTCACGCCGCTGGTCTTCACCCTCAGCATCGTCGCGGTGATCTATACCTCCCTGGTGGCGCTCGCCCAGGAGGACATGAAGAAGCTGATCGCCTATTCCTCGGTGGCGCATATGGGCTTCGTCACCGCCGGCATGTTCACCCTGACCGAGCAGGGCATCGAGGGCTCGATCTTCCAGGCGCTCAGCCACGGCATCGTCTCCGGCGCGCTGTTCCTCTGCGTCGGCGTCGTCTACGACCGGCTGCATACCCGCGAGATCGCCCGCTATGGCGGGCTGGTCAACCGCATGCCGGCCTATGCCGCGGTGTTCATGGTGTTCATGCTGGCCTCGGTCGGCCTGCCCGGGACCAGCGGCTTCATCGGCGAGTTCCTGGTGATGGTCGGCACCTACCAGGCGAACAGCTGGGTCGCCTTCCTGATCACCACCGGCATCATCCTCGGCGCCGCCTACATGCTGTGGCTCTACCGGCGGGTCATCTTCGGCCAGCTGACCAAGCCCGACCTCCTCAACATGCTCGACCTCAACCCGCGCGAGGTGGCGTGCTTCGCGCCGCTGATCGCCATCGTGCTGTGGATGGGCATCTATCCCTCCTCGTTCCTCGACGTCATGGCCCCCTCGGTCGAGCGGCTGATGCAGCAGCACAAGGCGGCGATGATCGACCATGGCGACTGGTGGAGCCGCGTCGGCCGCCAGCTTGCCGCGGCCGAGCCGGCCGAGCTGCCGAAGGCGGATCTCCGATGAGCAACCTCGTCCTGGCCCTGCCGGAGCTGTTCCTGGCGGTCGCCGCCATGCTGGTGCTGGTGGTCGGCGTCTATCGCGGCGGCAACCCGACCGGGCTCGCCTGCTGGCTCTCCGTGCTGGTGCTCGCCATCACCATCGTGCTGGTCGTGGCGGTGCGCCCCGAGGCCACCAGCTATGCCTTCAACGGCCTCTTCGTCGTCGACCGCTTCGGCAGCTTCCTCAAGCTGCTGTCGCTGCTCGGCACGCTGCTCTCGATCATCGTCTCGCTCGGCTACATCAGGCGCGAGGCGATGGAGCGCTTCGAGTATCCCGTGCTGATGCTGTTCGCCACGCTCGGCATGATGATGATGCTGTCGGCCAACGACCTCATCGCGCTCTATGTCGGCTTCGAGCTGATGAGCCTGGCGCTCTACGTCGTCGCCGCCTTCCGCCGCGACAACCTGCGCTCGACCGAGGCCGGGCTGAAGTACTTCGTCCTCGGCGCGCTGTCATCGGGCATGCTGCTCTACGGCGCCTCGCTGGTCTACGGCTTCGCCGGCACCACCCGCTTCCCCGGGCTGGCCGAGGCGCTGACCGGGACCGCCGCGCCGGCGGTCGGGCTGATCGTCGGCATCGTCTTCCTGATCGCCGGGCTCGCCTTCAAGGTCTCGGCGGTGCCGTTCCACATGTGGACTCCCGACGTCTACGAGGGCGCGCCGACGCCGGTCACCGCCTTCTTCGCGGTGGCGCCGAAGATCGCCGCGGTCGGCCTCTTCGTCCGGGTCATGGTCTCGCCCTTCGGGACGCTGCTGGCGCAGTGGCAGCAGATCATCGTCTTCGTCGCCATCGCCTCAATGGTGCTGGGCGCGCTGGCGGCGATCAACCAGACCAACATCAAGCGGCTGATGGCCTACAGCGCCATCGGCAACATCGGCTACGCGCTGGTCGGGCTGGCCGCCGGCACCCAGAAGGGGGTGCTGGGCGTGCTCGTCTACATGGCGATCTACCTGTTCATGACGATCGGCAGCTTCGCCTGCATCCTCGGCATGCGGCGCAAGGGGCGGATGGTCGAGGGGATCTCCGACCTCGCCGGCCTGTCGCGCACCCACCCGATGATGGCGGCGGCCCTCGCGGTCTTCATGTTCTCGATGGCCGGCATCCCGCCGCTCGCCGGCTTCTTCGCCAAGCTCTACGTCTTCGCGGCGGCGATCGACGCCCACCTCTACTGGCTGGCGGTGATCGGCGTGGTGACCAGCGTGATCGGCGCCTTCTACTACCTGCGGATCGTCAAGGTGATGTACTTCGACGAGCCCGCCGGGGCGCTCGACCGGCCGGTCGGCTGGGAGAACTCGCTGGTGATGGCCGTCGCCGGGCTGATCATCCTGCTCTTCATCCTGGCGCCCGGCGTGATCGTCAACGGCGCCGGCTCGGCCGCCGCCTCGCTGTTCCCGGGATGATCGCGGCGCCCCGCCTGGACCCCTTCTTCCGGCTCGCGGCGCTCGACACCATCGACAGCACCAACGCCGAGGCGGCGCGCCGCGCCGCCGCCGGCGCGCCGTCCGGCACGCTCGTCTGGGCGCTGCGGCAGACGGCCGGCCGCGGCCGGCGCGGCCGCGCCTGGAGCTCGCCCGAGGGCAATCTCTGCTTTTCCCTGCTGCTGCGGCCCGAGGTCGGCGCCGCGGCTGCCGCCTCGGTCGGCTTCGTCGCCGGCCTGGCGCTCTCCGAGGCGGTCGACGGGCTGCTGCCCGAGGGCCGGCGCAGCGAGCTGAAATGGCCGAACGACCTGCTGGTCGGCGGCCGCAAGCTGGCCGGAATCCTGCTGGAGGCGTCGGCCGCCGGGCCGGGCCGGCTCGACCACCTCGTGCTCGGGATCGGGGTCAACGTCGCCTCGCATCCCGACGGGCTGCCCTATCCCGCGACCAGCCTGGCGGCCGAAGGCGCGGCAGCCGACGCCGCCGCCACGCTCGCGGCCTTCGCCGGGCGCTTCCTGCCGGCCTGGCGCGCCTGGGAGCGCGACGGCTTCGCGGCGGTGCGCGCCGCCTGGCTGGCGCGGGCCCGCGGCCTCGGCCAGCCGATCGTCGTGCGGCTGGAGAACGCCACGCTCGACGGCCGCTTCGCCGCGCTCGACGAGCACGGCGCGCTGCTGCTGGAAGCCGCCGACGGCAGCCGCCGCACCGTCACCGCCGGCGACCTGCACTTCCCCGGACTCTGAGACGGCCCGGCGCCGCCCGTACCGGCGCGCCGCCCAGCCAACGGACCCGCCATGCTGCTTGCCATCAACGCCAACAACACCAACACCAAGTTCGCCGCCTTCGACGGCGACCGGATGATCGGCGACTGGCGGATCCGCACCGAGAGCGGGCGCACCGCCGACGAGTACATCGTCTGGCTGAGCCAGCTGATGGCGCTCGGCGGCCTGAAGCTCGCCGACATCACCGACACCATCGTGGCCAGCGTCGTGCCGGACGCGCTCTTCCACCTGCGCATGCTGTGCGAGCGGCAGCTCGCGACGAAGCCGCTGGTGATCGGCGATCCCGGGGTCGAGCTCGGCATCGAGGTGCGCATGGAGATGCCGGCGCACGAGGTCGGCGCCGACCGCCTGGCCAACGCGGTCGGCGGCCAGGTGCGCTACCGCCGGCCGCTGATCGTGGTCGATTTCGGCACCGCCACCACCTTCGACGTGATCGACGGCGACGGGCACTATTTCGGCGGGGTCATCGCGCCCGGCATCAATCTCGGCCTCGACACGCTGCACCGGGCGACCGCCAAGCTGCCCCGCATCGCCGTCGAGCCGCCCCGCCAGGTGATCGGCAAGAACACGCTGGGCGCCATGCAGTCCGGCATCTATTGGGGCTATGTCGGGTTGATCGAGGGGCTGACGGCGCGGATCGCCGCCGAGTTCGGCAGCGAGCTGTTCGTCGTCGCCACCGGCGGCCTGGCGCCGCTGTTCGTCGGCGCCACCCCGGCGATCCACCACCTCGACCCGGAGATCACCATGCGCGGCCTCGTCGAGATCCACCGCCGCAACCGCCGGCCCGGGCCGTGAGGTTGCGCACCAGACGAAGGGAACCAGCCGAGTTGCCGCCCACCCAAGGCCATCATCCCAGCGAAAGCCGGGATGCATCTTCCCGCCACCGCGCTGCTGCGTCATGGGTCCCGGCGTCCGCCGGGATGACAGTCCCGGGCGGACGCGCCGCATGACCGAGCCGGGCGCCGACGAGCTCCTCTTCCTGCCGCTGGGCGGGTCGGGGGAGATCGGCATGAACCTCAACCTCTACGGCCATGCCGGGCGCTGGCTGATGATCGATCTCGGCATCGCCTTCGGCGACGACGACACGCCGGGCATCGAGGTGGTGATGCCCGATCCCGGCTTCATCGCCGAGCGGCGCGACCGGCTGGACGGGCTGGTGCTGACGCACGGCCACGAGGACCATATCGGTGCCGTGCCCTATCTCTGGCCGGCGCTGCGCTGCCCGATCTACGCGACGCCCTTCACCGCCGCGCTGGTCCGCCGCAAGCTGGCCGAGGTCGGGCTGGAGGACGAGGCTGTCATCACCGAGATCCCGATGTCGGGCCGGGTCCGCATCGGTCCCTTCGAGATCGAGCTGGTGACGCTCACCCACTCGATCCCGGAGCCCAATGCGGTGGTGGTGCGCACGCCGCTCGGCACCGTGCTGCACACCGGCGACTGGAAGCTCGACCCCGAGCCGCTGATCGGCGAGCCGGCCGACGCCGCCGCGCTGCGGCGGCTGGGATCCGAGGGCGTGCTCGCCATGGTCTGCGATTCGACCAACGCGCTGGTCGAGGGCCATTCCGGCTCGGAGGCCGACGTGCGCACCGCGCTCGACCGGCTGATCGGGGGGCTGAAGCAGCGCGTCGCCGTCGCCTGCTTCGCCAGCAACGTGGCGCGGCTCGACACGGTGGCGCGGATCGCCGCCCGGCACGGCCGCCATGTCGGGCTGGTCGGCCGCTCGCTCTGGCGCATCGATTCGGCGGCGCGCGAGACCGGCTACCTCGCCGACCTGCCGCCCTTCGTCTCGGAGCACGAGCTGGGATTCCTGCCGCGCGACCGGGCGCTGATGGTCTGCACCGGCAGCCAGGGCGAGCCGCGCTCGGCGCTGGCCCGCATCGCGCGGGACGACCATCCGCAGGTCACGCTCGAGGCCGGCGACGCGGTGATCTTCTCCTCCCGCGTGATCCCGGGCAACGAGCGCGCCATCTTCAAGCTGCAGGACGACCTGGTGCGGCTCGGCGTCGAGGTGCTGACCGACCGCGAGCATCCCGTGCACGTCTCCGGCCATCCGGCCCGCGCCGAGCTCGCCGAGATGTATCACTGGGTGCGGCCGCGCATCGCCGTGCCGGTGCATGGCGAGCCGCGCCACCTCGTCGCCCATGCCCAGCTGGCGCGCGACTGCCAGGTGCCCCAGGCGGTGGTGCCGGAGAACGGCGCGCTGATCCGGCTGGCGCCCGGCCCGGCCGAGCAGATCGGCGAGGTGCCGGCCGGCCGGCTCGGGCTCGACGGCAGCGCGCTGGTGCCGGTCGGCGGTGCGCTCATGCAGCAGCGGCGGCGCATCGCCTATGGCGGGGTCGCCGTGCTCACCCTGGTGCTCGACCGCCGTGGCGCGCTGCTCGCCGAGCCGCAGCTGGCCGCGCCCGGGCTGCTCGACGGCGGCGAGGACGCGGATGTGGCCGAGCAGGTGGTCGCCGCGGTGCGCGATGCCGTCGAGGCGTTGCCGCCGGTGCTGCGGCGCGAGGACGATTCGGTGCGCGAGGCCGGTCGCCTGGCAGTCCGCCGCACCTTCCGGGCGCTGCGCGACAAGAAGCCGGTGACCGAGGTCCAGCTGGTCCGGGTATAACGGGGCCGTCGGCGCGCCGTCCGCGCCTTCGCCTGTGAGACCCGTCATGATCGGACGCCTCAACCACGTCGCCATCGCCGTTCCCGACCTCGCCGCCGCCGCCCGGCTCTATCGCGAGACCCTGGGGGCGGCCGTCTCGGATCCGCTCGCGCTGCCCGACCACGGCGTCACCGTGGTCTTCGTCGAGCTGCCGAACACCAAGATCGAGCTGCTGCAGCCGCTCGGCGAGGGCTCGCCGATCGCCGCCTTCCTCGCCCGCAGCCCGGGCGGCGGCGTCCATCACGTCTGCTACGAGGTCGACGACATCCTTGCCGCCCGCGACCGGCTGGCCGCCGCCGGCGCCCGCGTGCTGGGCGACGGCGAGCCGCGGATCGGCGCCCACGGCAAGCCGGTGCTGTTCCTGCATCCCAAGGACTTCCTCGGCACGCTGGTCGAGCTCGAGCAGGTCTGAACCATGGGCTGGCTCGCCGGCATCTTCGTCTACCTGATCCTCTGGTTCCTCTCGATGTTCCTGGTGCTGCCCTTCGGGGTGAAGGTGCCGGAGGTGCCGGAGGCCGGCCATGCCAGCAGCGCGCCGCATCGGCCGCATCTCCTGCGCAAGGCGCTGGCCGCGACGCTGATCGCCGCGATCTTGTGGGTGGCGCTCGACCTCATCATGCTGTCGGGCTGGATCAGCTTCCGGGACACCGGCCCGGATTGAGGGCGGAGCGGGGGAGGGCGCGATGGACGAGGTGCCGCTGAAGAGCTACTGCGACTTCGCGCCGGGGCATCCCTTTCACGGGCCCTATCACGAGCGCGAGTACGGCTTCCCGCTGGCTGACGACGACGCGCTGTTCGAGCGGCTGGTGCTGGAGATCAACCAGGCCGGCCTCAGCTGGCTCACCATCCTGAAGAAGCGCGAGGCCTTCCGCAGCGCCTATGACGGCTTCGCCATCGATCGCGTCGCCGCCTATGGCGAGGCGGACCGGGCCCGCCTGCTGGCCGACGCCGGCATCGTGCGCAACCGCCTCAAGGTCGACGCGGCGATCGAGAACGCCCGCCGCATCCAGGCGCTGCAGGCCGAGCACGGCTCCTTCGCCGGCTGGCTGGCGGCGCAGCATCCGCGGCCCAAGGCGGACTGGGTCAAGCTGTTCGGCCGCACCTTCCGCTTCACCGGCGGCGAGATCGTCGGCGAGTTCCTGATGAGCATCGGCTACCTGCCGGGCGCGCACCGCGAGGACTGCCCGGTCTTCAAGCGCATCGCCCGCCTGTCGCCGCCCTGGCGCGCGGTCGGCTGAGCCCGGAAACAGCAAGCCTGGAAACGGCAAGCCCGAAAACAGCAAAGGCAGGCCACCGTGATGGCCTGCCTTTCTGTTCCTGCCTCCGCCCAAGGGCGGCGACTTTGCGCCTCTTCCCTGAACCTGGGCCGCGCCGGTTGACCGGCATCTGGTCTGTAGGGAAATTCACTGTAGGCAAATCGTCGCGGGCTGTCACCCGAAATCCTGCGACGCTGCGGCAAGCCGTCCCGGCGCCAGGCGTGGCCGTCGCCTGCCGCATCGGCTAGGGTTGGGCATGCGCGGATCGGCAGCACGCTTCGTGGCGGCGCTCGGCGTCCTGGCCGTCCTGGCCCAGGCGCTGGCAGCGATGCTGCCCGGGATGCCGGCGCTGGCGGCCGGCGCCCTGCCGTTCCCCGCCGCCTATATCTGTCATGCCGATGACGAAGAGGCGGGCGGCAAGCCCGCCGACGCGCCGGCGCCGTCCGACCACCGCCACGGGCAGGCCTGCCCTGCTGCCTGGTCGGCGGTTGTGGCGCGGCGCCCGCGGCGCTGCCGCTGCAGCCGGAGCTGCCGGCGGCGCCCTCTGCGATCGGGCCCGCACGGCTGCACCTTCCCGCCGCCGGGTTGCCGCCCGCACGCATCGCGAGGGGCGCCGCCTCGGCCCGCGGCCCCGCCGCCCGCGGCGACCTAGCCTCCTTCCCAAGCTCCATCGCGCGGCGGCCTCGCCGGGTCGTCTTCCCGGCGGCCCGCCGCCGCGCACATCCTCGATCCGCGCTCGGCCCGCCGGACATCGTCCGGCGGCCCCCGGCGCGCTCTCCCGGAGTCCTCCATGACGACGAAATCGCTCGACCGGCCCACGGCCGGTGCGGCGGTCGCGGCAAGCGACCGTTCCCTCTATCGCGCCATCTGGCGCTGGCACTTCTATGCCGTGCTGCTCAGCATCCCCTTCATGCTGCTGCTGGCGCTCACCGGATCGCTCTACCTCTTCAAGAACGACATCAACGCCACGGTCTTCGCCTACCGCAACATCGTCCCGTCGCACGCCGCCGGCGTCCTGCCGCCGGGCGAGCTGCTGCAGCGCGCCGCCGCCGCGGTCCCGGGCGGCACGCCCACGGCATATCGCGATCCCGCCGACGCGACCGCGTCCGCGGTGGTGACGGTCGCCGCGGACGGGGGCGATCGCCTGGTCTTCCTCGATCCCGGCAGCGGCCGTGTCCTCGACATCGTCCCGGCGCGCCAGGAGTTCAACCAGGTGGTCCGCAAGGTGCACAGCCTCGACTATTTCGGGACCCTGCCCAACCGGCTGATCGAGGCGATCGGCGGCTTCGCCCTGGTGCTGACCGCCAGCGGCATCTACCTGTGGTGGCCGCGCGGCCGCTCCGGCGGGGTGGTGAGCGTGCGCGGCCGGCCCGGCCAGCGCGTCTTCTGGCGCGACCTGCACGCCGTCACCGGCGCGCTCGCCGGCGTGCTGATCCTGTTCCTCGCCGGCTCGGGCCTGTTCTGGTCGGGCTACTGGGGGGACAAGTTCAATCGCTTCGCCACCTGGGTGGGGCAGGGCTTCCCGGCCGCCATGTGGGACGACGTCCCGAGCTCGTCGGTGCCCGCCAAGGATGCGCTCGGGCAGGTCGGCTGGACCGTCGAGAACAGCCCGATGCCGGAGTCGACCCCGCCGGCCGAGGGCGGGAGCGCGCCGATCGGCATCGACCGCGCCGTGGCCATCGTGCGGCAGCAGGGCATGCGGCCCGGCTTCGATCTCGCCCTGCCGGACGGCGAGACCGGCGTCTACACCGCCTCGATCTTCCCGATCGAGGCGCCGGCGCAGGAGCGGATGATCCACCTCGACCAGTATTCCGGCCGGACGCTGGTCGATGTCGGCTTCGCCGATTACGGGGCGCTCGCCCAGGCCGTCGAGGTCGGCACCGACATCCACATGGGCGGCTTCTGGGGCCGCGCCAACCAGGCGCTGATGGTTCTCGCGGCGCTGGCGGTGGTGCTCTCCTCCGTCTCGGCCGTGACAATGTGGTGGAAGCGGCGGCCGCGCGGCCGGCTGGGGGTGCCGCCCTATCCGGCCGAGCGCCGCGTCTATGTCGGGCTGTGGGCCGTCGCCATCCTGTTCGGGCTGCTGTTCCCGATCAGCGGGCTCGCCATCCTGGCGATGCTGGCGCTCGACCTGCTGGTGGTGCGCACCATCCCGCCGCTGCGGCGGGCCTTCGCCTGAGGCGCGCCGGCGGAGGGGAGCCCGCGGGAGCCCCTCCACCGGCTGCCTGGCGGTTGCGGCGTGCCGGCAATGGACAGCCCGACGCCCTTTCCCTACAGTCTCGCGCCCGAATTTCCTCGGCCGGCCCGGCCATCGACTGCGAGGCGTCATGCGTCTGTCCGCCTATTTCATGCCCACGCTCAAGGAGAATCCCGCCGAGGCGCAGATCGTCTCGCACCGGCTGATGCTGCGCGCCGGGATGGTCCGCCAGGCGAGCGCCGGCATCTACTCCTGGCTGCCGCTGGGCTTCCGCGTGCTGAAGCGCATCGAGCAGATCGTCCGGGAGGAGCAGGACCGCGCCGGCGCCCAGGAGGTGCTGATGCCGACCATCCAGTCGGCCGACCTCTGGCGGCAGTCCGGCCGCTACGACGACTACGGCAAGGAGATGCTGCGCATCACCGACCGGCACGAGCGGGAGATGCTCTACGGGCCGACCAACGAGGAGCTGATCACCGACATCTTCCGCCAGGCGGCCAAGAGCTACCGCGACGTGCCGAAGATGCTCTACCACATCCAGTGGAAGTTCCGCGACGAGGTGCGGCCGCGCTTCGGCGTCATGCGCGGCCGCGAGTTCCTGATGAAGGACGGCTACTCCTTCGATCTCGACTATGCCGGGGCGCGCCACTCCTACAACCGGATGTTCGTCTCCTACCTGCGCACCTTCGACCGGATGGGGCTGAAGGCGATCCCGATGGAGGCGGACACCGGTCCCATCGGCGGCAATCTCAGCCACGAGTTCATCATCCTGGCCGAGACCGGCGAGAGCGCCGTCTACTGCCATCGCGACTTCGTCGAGCTGCCGCCGCCCGGCGCCGACATCGACTACGAGAGCGCGCCCGGCCTGCAGGCCATCGTCGACCGCTTCACCACCCTCTACGCGGCGACCGACGAGAAGCACGACGAGGCGCGCTTCGCCGCCATCCCGGAGGAGAAGCGGGTCACCGCGCGCGGCATCGAGGTCGGCCACATCTTCCATTTCGGCGCCAAGTACTCCGAGCCGCTGGGCGCCGTGGTCGCCAAGCCGGACGGCGAGACGGTGCCGGTGCAGATGGGCTCGTACGGCATCGGCGTGTCGCGCCTGGTCGGCGGCATCATCGAGGCCAGCCACGACGAGTCCGGCATCATCTGGCCGGACGCCGTGGCGCCGTTCAATGTCGGGCTGATCGACCTCAAGCCCGCCGACGCCGCCTGCCGCGCCGCCTGCGACGCGCTCTACGGCAAGCTGCGCGGGGCCGGGCTCGAGGTGCTCCACGACGACCGCGACGAGCGGCCGGGCGCCAAGTTCGCCGACATGGACCTGATCGGCCTGCCCTGGCAGCTGGTGGTCGGGCCGCGCGGCCTGGCCGCCGGCACGGTCGAGCTGAAGCGCCGCGCCACCGGCGAGAAGCAGGAGCTCTCGGTCGACTCCGCCCTGGCGAAGCTGGCCGGCTGAGCCGCCGCCGATGTTCTCCGCCTTCGAGCGCCTGGTGGCGATGCGCTATCTGCGCGCGCGCCGCCAGGAAGGCTTCATCTCGGTCATCGCCGCCTTCTCGCTGCTCGGCATCGCGCTCGGCGTCGCCACGCTGATCATCGTCATGGCGGTGATGAACGGCTTCCGCCACGAGCTGCTCGGCCGCATCCTCGGCCTCAACGGCCATCTCTCGGTGCAGGCGATGGGCGGGCCGCTCGCCGGCTACGACGACCTGCTGCCGAAGATCAAGGCGGTGCCGGGCGTGGTCTCGGCGACGCCGGCCGTCGAAGGCCAGGTGCTGGTCACCGGCCCGTCGCGCGCCTCGGGCGCGCTGGTCCGCGGCGTGCGGCCGGAGGACATCAAGGCGCGCGCCATCATCGCCGACAACATCAAGGCCGGCAGCCTCGCCGACTTCACCAGCGACGACGACGTGGCGCTGATCGGCACCGGCATGGCGCGCGACCTCAGGGTCGGCGTCGGCGACGTCATCACCGTCGTCTCGCCGCAGGGCACGACGACGATCGTCGGCACCGTGCCGCGCAACAAGTCCTACCGGGTGGTCGGCCTGTTCCAGGTCGGCATGTCGATCTACGACACGAACTACCTGTTCATCCCGCTGCCGGCGGCGCAGCTCTTCTTCAAGATGAAGGACGCCGTCTCCAACATCGAGGTGATGATCACCGACCCGGACCGCGTCGACCAGGTCGCGCGCGGCATCCTGAAGGCGATCGGCTCGCAGTACGTGCTGGTCGACTGGCAGCGCCAGAACAGCAACTTCTTCAGCGCCATCCAGGTCGAGCGGAACGTCATGTTCCTGATCCTGACGCTGATCATCCTGGTCGCCGCCTTCAACATCATCTCCGGCCAGATCATGCTGGTGCGCAGCAAGGGGCGCGACATCGCCATCCTGCGCACCATGGGCGCGACGCGCGGCATGATCATGCGGATCTTCCTGCTGAGCGGCGCCAGCATCGGCATCGTCGGAACCGCCGCGGGGTTCCTGCTCGGCCTCGCCTTCTCGCTCAACATCGAGACGATCCGCGAGTGGCTGCAGACGCTGACCCGGACGAAGATCTTCCCGGAGGAGGTCTACTTCCTCGCCACCCTGCCGGCGATCGTCGATCCCGGCGAGGTGGCGCAGGTCGTCATCATGGCGCTGGTGCTGACCTTCCTCGCCACGATCTACCCGGCCTGGCGGGCGGCGCGGCTCGATCCGGTCGAGGCGCTGCGCTATGAGTGACGTCCCGGCGCTGGCGATGCGCGGCGTCACGCGCGTCTTCGCCCAGGGCGGCGAGAGGCTGCAGGTCGTCCGGGACGCCACGCTGGCGATCGCGCCGGGCGAGATGGTGGCGCTGGTCGGCCCGTCCGGCTCCGGCAAGTCGACGCTGCTGCATCTCGCCGGGCTGCTCGAGCGGCCGACCGGCGGCGAGATCGAGATCGCCGGCCAGCCGGCGGGGCGGCTCTCCGACCAGGCCCGCACCGAGCTCAGGCGCGGCACCATCGGCTTCGTCTACCAGTACCACCACCTGCTGCCCGAGTTCTCCGCCCTGGAGAACGTCGTCGTGCCGCAGATGATCGCGGCGGTGCCGCGCCGCCGCGCCCGCGAGCGGGCTGCCGAGCTGCTCGCCCGCGTCGGCCTGTCGGCGCGCGCCAGCCACCGCCCGGCGCGGCTCTCCGGCGGCGAGCAGCAGCGCGTCGCCATCGCCCGCGCGCTCGCCAACCGGCCGAAGCTGCTGCTCGCCGACGAGCCGACCGGCAATCTCGACCACCACACCGCCGACGATGCCTTCGCGCTGCTCGCCGGGCTGGTCCGCGACGGCGGGCTGGCCGCGCTCATCGCCACCCACAATCTCGAGCTCGCCCGCCGCATGGACCGCATGCTGACGATCGAGGACGGGACGATCCGGGCGCTGTAGGCGCCGCCGGCAGGGTGGCGTGCCGCCGCGACTCGTGGAATCCTTGGCGCATGCCGCACGCCGACTTCGTCCACCTCCGCGTCCACTCCGCCTATTCGCTCTCGGAAGGGGCGATCAAGGTCAAGGAGCTGATCGAGCTCTGCAAGCGTCACGCCATGCCGGCGGTGGCGGTGACCGACACCGGCAACCTGTTCGGCGCGCTCGAGTTCTCGATGGCGGCGCGCGACGCCGGCATCCAGCC
The DNA here is from genome assembly GCA_046349435.1 of Dongiaceae bacterium. Lineage (GTDB taxonomy): Bacteria > Pseudomonadota > Alphaproteobacteria > Dongiales > Dongiaceae > JAXMCI01. The sequence continues at coordinate 58,673 of JAXMCI010000022.1, forward strand.
GATCGTCGGCTGCCAGCTCGCCGTGTCGCGCGACGATTCGCTGGCGCCCGACGCCATGCCGGCGCGCACCGGGCAGCGCCGGCCGCCCGACCAGCTGGTGCTGCTGGTGCAGAGCGAGACCGGCTACCGCAACCTGCTGGCGCTGGTCAGCCGCGCCTTCCTGGAGAGCGATTCCACGGTCGAGCCGCAGCTGCCGCTGGCGGCGCTGGCCGGCGCCACCGAGGGGCTGATCGCGCTCACCGGCGGCCCGGCCGGGCAGGTCGGGCGCCTTCTGCTGGAGGGCCAGGACGATCTCGCCGAGACGGCGCTGCGCCGGCTCGCCGAGCTCTTCCCGGGGCGGCTCTATGTCGAGCTGATGCGCCACGGGCTGGAGGCCGAGACGCGCATCGAGGAGCGGCTGATCGAGCTCGCCTATGCCCACGCGCTGCCGCTGGTCGCGACCAACGAGCCGTTCTTCGCCGATCCCGGCATGTTCGAGGCGCATGACGCGCTGCTCTGCATCGCCGGCGGCGCCTATGTCGCCGAGGCGGAGCGCCGCCGCGTCACGCCCGAGCACCACTTCAAGAGCGCGGCGGCGATGCGGGCGCTCTTCGCCGACCTGCCGGAAGCGGTCGACAACACGCTGGTGGTGGCGCGGCGCTGCGCCTACATGCCGTCCGGCCGCAAGCCGATCCTGCCCGCCTTCCCGGTCTCGCCCGGCCTCACCGAGCCGGAAGAGCTGCGCCGCCAGGCTGCCGAGGGACTGGAGCAGCGGCTGGCGCTGCTGCTCGATCCCGGGCTCGACCCGGCGGCCCGCGAGGCGGCCGCGAAGCCCTATCGCGAGCGGCTCGACTTCGAGCTCGGCGTCATCGTCCAGATGGGCTTCGCCGGCTACTTCCTGATCGTCGCCGAGTTCATCCAGTGGGCGAAGTCGCGCGGCATCCCGGTCGGGCCGGGCCGCGGCTCGGGCGCCGGCTCGGTGGTCGCCTGGTCGCTCACCATCACCGACCTCGACCCGCTGCGCTTCGGCCTGCTGTTCGAGCGCTTCCTCAATCCCGAGCGCGTCTCGATGCCGGACTTCGACATCGATTTCTGCCAGGACCGCCGGGACGAGGTGATCCGCCACGTGCAGGAGATGTACGGGCACGACCGGGTGGCGCAGATCATCACCTTCGGCAAGCTGCAGGCCCGCGCCGTGCTGCGCGACGTCGGCCGCGTGCTGCAGCTGCCCTACGGCCAGGTCGACCGGCTGTGCAAGCTGGTGCCCAACAACCCGGCCAATCCGGTGACCCTGAAGCAGGCGATCGCCGGCGAGCCGCAGCTGCAGCAGGCGCGCGACGAGGACCCGACGGTCGGCCGGCTGATCGACATCGCGATGAAGCTGGAGGGCCTCTACCGTCACGCCTCGACGCATGCCGCCGGCGTCGTCATCGGCGACCGGCCGCTGGCCGAGCTGGTGCCGCTCTATCGCGACCCGCGGTCCTCGATGCCGGTCACCCAGTTCAACATGAAGTACGTCGAGACGGCCGGGCTGGTGAAGTTCGACTTTCTCGGCCTCAAGACGCTGACCGTGCTGGTCCGCGCGGTCGAGCTGATCGCCGAGCGCGGCGAGACGGTCGACCTCTCCAACCTGCCGCTGGAGGATCCGAAGACCTACGAGATGATCAGCCGGGCCGAGTCGACCGGGGTGTTCCAGCTGGAAAGCTCGGGCATGCGCGACGTGCTGCGCAAGCTCAAGCCCAACCGCTTCGAGGACATCATCGCCCTGGTCGCCCTCTACCGCCCGGGCCCGATGGACAACATCCCGCGCTACATCGCCTGCAAGCACGGGCAGGAGAAGCCCGACTACCTGCATCCCTCGCTCGAGGGGATCCTGAAGGAGACCTTCGGGATCATGATCTACCAGGAGCAGGTGATGCAGATCGCCCAGGCGCTGTCCGGCTACAGCCTGGGCGGCGCCGACCTGCTGCGCCGCGCCATGGGCAAGAAGATCAAGGAGGAGATGGCCGCGCAGCGCCAGAACTTCATCGCCGGCGCGGTCGGGCGCAACGTGCCCGAGGCCAAGGCCGGGCAGATCTTCGACCAGGTCGACAAGTTCGCCGGCTACGGCTTCAACAAGAGCCACGCCGCCGCCTACGCGCTGGTCGCCTACCAGACCGCCTGGCTCAAGGCCAACTACCCCGTCGAGTTCTTCGCCGCGTCGATGACCCTCGACATGGCCAACACCGACAAGCTCAACGTCTTCCGCCAGGAGCTCGACCGGCTGAAGATCCGGCTGCTGCCGCCCGACATCAACCGCTCGCGCGTGCAGTTCGGCGTCGAGACGCTGCCCGACGGCAGCCGCGCCATCCGCTACGCGCTGGCCGCGGTGAAGAACGTCGGCGAGACGGCGGTGGCGGCGATGGTCGCCGAGCGCGAGGCGCGCGGGCCGTTCAAGGACCTGTTCGACGTCGCCAACCGGGTCGAGGTGCACGGCCTCAACAAGCGCCAGCTGGAGAACCTGATCGCCGCCGGCGCCTTCGACGGCCTCAATCCCAACCGGCGCCAGAGCTTCGAGGCGGCCGAGCTGATCCTGCGCCACGCCAACCGCGCCTCGAGCGACCGCCAGAGCAACCAGGTCAGCCTGTTCGGCGAGCTCGACCAGGCGGCGCCGCGCTTCAGCCTGCCGCTGGTCGAGGACTGGCCGATGATCGAGCGGCTGCAGCACGAGCTGGAGGCGATCGGCTTCTACCTCTCGGCCCACCCGCTCGATGCCTACGCCACCAGCCTGCGGCGGCTCGACGTGCCGCGCTTCGGCGACCTGCGGAGCTGGCTGGTCGGCCGGCCGAGCAGCCGCGCCCGGCTGGCCGGCATCGTGCTGTCCCGCCAGGAGCGGACCTCGGCCAAGGGCAACCGCTTCGCCTTCGTCCAGATGTCGGATTCGAGCGGCCTCTTCGAGGTGATGGTCTTCTCCGACCTGCTGGCCGGCAGCCGCGAGCTGCTGGATGCCGGGCGGCTGGTGCTGATCACCGTCGACGTGCGCAGCGAGGACGACCAGACGCGGCTCACCGCCCAGGGCGTGCAGCCGCTCGACGAGGCGGTCGCCGCGACCGCCGCGGGGCTGAAGATCTACCTGCGCGACCCCGCGCCGCTCGACAGCCTGAAGAAGGTCATCGAGCGCGAGCGCCAGGGTCGCGGCCGGGTCAACCTGGTGCTCGACATCGACCGGGCCAGCGAGGTCGAGGTCAGCCTGCCCGGCAGCTGGCAGATCAGCGCGGCCACCCGCGCCGCCATCAAGGCGATCCCCGGCATCGTCGACGTCCAGGACATCTGAGGCGGCGATCCCCCGGCCCGGGGCGAGGAACGGTTCCCGGCGTCAGCAGGCGACCCGGTTGTAGCAGCGCCGCGTCGTCAGCGGATGATTGCGCACCGCCTCGAGATGGGCGGCGACGCGCTCCCGCACGGTGGCCAGCAGCACCGGCGAGATCAGCGCGCGCAGCGCGGGCGAGATGCCGGGAAGGGCAGAGGCACGGGCCAGCAGCCGGGCCGCCGGCTGCATCAGGACGGCGGCGCCGCCGGTCCCGAGGAAGAATATATTCTGCCTTCCGCCGCCGAGCCGCCGGCCGATGGTCTCGTCGATCGGCCGGGCCAGCGCCACGGCGTCCGACTGGATGCGGAGGAAGCGGGCCTCGTCGAGGTTCAGCATGATGTCGGCCGATCCGTCGCTGCGGGGGAGAGATCTGTCGTCAGACGTTTGACGAGCCCGCCACGCCTTATGGATGCGGGGTCGATGCGGGCGCGCCTTGACTTGCCGCGGGCGGGCTGGGAGATTTGCGGCATACCTGTGATGAGCGGCCGACCGAGCAGTCCTGCCCCCCTGCAGCTCCGCGGCGACAAGCCGATCGGGCTGCTGGCGCGCGATGCGGTGATGGCGCTGATCGTGCGCAACGGCCTGAAGGCCGGCGACCGGCTGCCCTCGGAGGCCGAGCTCGCCCGGCTGTTCAGCGTCTCGCGGCCGATGCTGCGCGAGGCCCTGAAGCTGCTCGAGCAGGACGGGCTGATCCGCACCACCCATGGCCGCGGCCGCTTCGTCTCGGCGGCGGCCGCGCTGCGCGTCGAGCGTCCGATTACCGCCTATGAGAGCATCACCACGATGCTGCGCCAGCTCGGCTACCGGCCGCGCACCCGCCTGCTGTCGGTGCGCGGGCAGCCGGCCGGCGAGGAGGCGGCCCGCGCGCTGCGCTGCCGCGCCGGCACGCCGGTGCTGGCGATCGAGCGCCTCCGCCTGCAGGGGCGCGAGCCGCTGGTCTATTGCGTCGAGATCGTGCGCCGCGATGCCCTGCCTGAGGGCCTCGCCGACGCGGAATTCAAGGGATCGCTCAACGACCTGCTCGACCGCGCCGGCCGGCGGCCGCGCATGTCGAGCGCCTCGGTGTCGGCGGTGACCCTGCCGGCGCCGGTGGCCCGCCTGCTCGGCACCGGCGCGGCCGATCCATGGCTGCTCGTCGCCGAGACCTGCTTCACCGAGCAGGGCGAGCCGGTGCTCTATGCGCGCGATTATCATCGCGGCGATGCCTTCTCCTTCAACTTCTCGCGCCGCTGAGGCGTGGCAGGCCGGGACCGCCGCCCCGGACGGGCGGCGGTCCCGTGCCCTGGCCGCTACTGGCCGGCTGAAGCGGACCCAGCCATTGGCCACGGCCTGGTTGGCCTCGGCCGTGCGCGGAATCTGCACGACGATGCGCTTCAGCGATTCCGCGTCGGGGTAGATCGTGTTGTTGTTGAGGATCTCCGGCTGGATCATGGGCCGGGCCGCCAGGTTGGGCATCGGGTAGCCGAGCGCGTTGATGATGTCGGCGGCGACCTTCGCCTCCATGAGGTAGTTGAGGAAGAGCTGCGCGTTCTTCGGGTGCGGCGCGTCCTTCAGGATCATCATGTTGTCGATGTATTCCGGCATCCCCTCCTTCGGGATGACGAAGTGCAGCTTGACCTCCTTGCCGGCCTTCTTGGCCTGGGCGGCGGCCTGGATGTCGTTGCCGACCCAGCCGATCGAGATGCAGATGTCGCCGGCGGCGAGCGCGTTGAGGTAGTTCGTCGAGTCCACCGTGCGCACGGTGTCGCGCACCTTGGCGAGCGTCTCGTAGGCGGCCTTGATGTCGGCGGGATCCTGGGTGTTGGGGCTCTTGCCGTTGTAGAGCAGCGCCAGCTGCACCACGTCCTCCGGCGAGTCGACGTAGTTGATGCCGCAGGCCTTCAGCTTGCCGGCGACCGCCGGGTCGAACAGCATGCGCAGGCTGTCGACCGGGGCGTCCGGCAGGATCTTCCTGACGAGGTCCTCGTTGTAGATGAACGAGGTGTAGCCCTGGATGTAGGGCATGGCATAGACGTTGTCCTTGTCCGTGCCGCTGTCGGAGATGGACTTGAGGACCGCCGGATCGAGGTTCTTCCAGTTGGTCAGCGCCGCCTTGTCGAGCGGCGCGTAGAGGCCGGCCTTGACCTCGCGCGGGTAGAACATGGTCGAGGGCACCACGACGTCGTAGTCGGTGCCGCCGGCCATCAGCTTGGCCTCCATCTCGTTGTCGCTGCCGAAATTGTCGTAGCGGACCTTGATGCCGTAGCGCTTCTCGAAGTTGGCGATGGTGTCGGGCGCGGTGTAGTCGGCCCAGTTGTAGAGGTTGAGGATCTTCTCCTTGTCGGTCTCCTGGGCACGCGCCCCGGGAGCCGACACTGCCAGCAGCGCCGCGGCGGCGACCAGCGCCGCCATCGTCCTTGTTCTCATCTTGCTTCCTCCTGTCGTGGTTGGTGGTGGCCTCGGGTGATGGGCGCTATCCCTCGGCGCGGCGGCCGGCGCGCCAGCGCTGCAGGCCGGTGATGCCGAAGGTCACCAGGATGGCGACCGCCACAAAGACGGTCGCGACCGCGTTGATGTCCGGCTTCACGCCGTGGCGCACGAGGGAGAAGATCAGCAGGGGCAGGGTGGTCGAGCCTGGCCCCGAGGTGAACTGGGTGACGATCACGTCGTCGAGGCTGATCGAGAAGCCGAGCAGCCAGCCGGCCACCATCGCCGGGGCGATCATCGGCACGGTGATCAGGAAGAAGACGACGGGCGGCCGGGCTCCGAGGTCGAGCGCTGCCTCCTCGATGGAGCGGTCGAGGCCGGCCAGCCGACCCTGCACGACGATGGCGGCGAAGGCCGCGGTGTAGGTGATGTGGGCGAGCGTGATGGTGAGCACGCCGCGGCCGCGCGGCCAGCCGATCAGGCCCTCGAGCCCGACGAAGAGCAGCAGCATGGAGACGCCGATGATGATCTCCGGCATCACCAGGGGCGAGATTGCCATGGTGGCGAGCAGGGTTCGGCCGCGGAACCAGCCGAGCCGGGTCAGCGCGAAGCCCGCCAGCGTGCCGAGGATGGTGGCGCCGGTGGCGCTCATCGCGGCGATGGTCAGCGACAGCCGGGCGGCCCGCAGGATGTTGTCGTTGCCGAGCAGCTCCTCGTACCACTGCAGGGAGAAGCCGCCCCACACCGCCACCGAGCTCGCGGCGTTGAAGGAGAACAGCACCACCGAGACGATCGGCGCGTAGAGGAAGGCGAGGCCGGCGGCCAGCACCGTCCGCAGCAGCCAGCGGCGGACCCGGGCCCGGCTCATGCCGCGGCCTCCGCGGCGCGGCGCCGCACTCGGTCGACCAGCGCGAGCGGCAGCAGCAGGATCAGCACCAGCGCCACCGTCGCGGCGGCGGCGATCGGCCAGTCCCGGGCGACGAAGAAGGAGTCCCACAGCACCGGCGCGATCATCAGGTTGACGGCGCCGCCGAGCAGCCGCGGGATGAGGTACTCGCCGGTGGCCGGGACGAAGACCAGCAGCGCGCCGGCGAAGACACCCGGCAGCGACAGCGGCAGGGTCACCGAGAGGAAGGTGTAGAACGGCCGGGAGCCGAGGTCGCTCGCCGCCTCCTCGAGCGCGAGGTCGCGCTTCTCCAGCACCGCATAGAGCGGCAGGATGAAGAACGGCAGGTAGCAATAGACCATGCCGACATAGATCGAGACCGAGGTGTTGAGGATGGTCAGCGGCTGGTCGATGAGGCCGGTCCACAGCAGCAGGTTGTTGATGACGCCGTTGTCCTTGAGCAGGCCGATCCAGGCGTAGATCCGGATCAGGAACGAGGTCCAGAAGGGGATCGTGATCAGCATCAGCAGTGCCGGGCGCAGGGAGGGACGCTCGGCGGAGACGGCGTAGGCGATCGGGTACCCGATGAGGATGCAGAGCAGCGTGGTGAGCGCGGCGGTGCGCAGCGAGCCCATGTAGGATTTGAGGATCACCGGATCGGTGACGAGCCGCGCGAAATTGTCGAAGGTGACGTCGAGGCTGAGCCTGCTTCCCTCGGTGGAGAGCAGCGGCGTGTAGGGCGGGATGCCGTCGGCGACACCGGCGACCGAGATCTTCACCACGAAGAGGAACGGCACCAGGAAGAACAGCGCATACCAGGCGAGCAGGCCGCCGATCAGCAGCAGCCGGCCGTGCCGCAGCAGGAAGCCGCCGCCGGGGCGCGGCCGGCTCATTGGCTGAGGAGCATGCTGGCATCGGCGTCCCAGCCGATGCGCACCGCCTGGCCGCGCGAGAAGGGCGGCGCGCCGCGGCCGGCATTGGCCTCGGTCACCTTGATGAGGCGGCTCTCGCCGCCGGGGAGGGTCACCGCCACCTGGTAGATGCGCCGGTCGCCGAGGAAGCCGATGCTGGCCACCCGGCCCTCGAGGCTGTTCGGCGGCTCGGCCGCGCCGCCCGCCGCACCTCCGGCCGCCGCACCTCCGCCCGCTGTACTTCCGGACGCCGCCATCGCGATGCGCTCGGGACGGACCCCGAGCCCGAGCGCCGCGCCGGTCGGCGCGCCGATGCTGGGGGCCACCAGCAGCGTGCCCAGCTCCTCGCAGCGCAGGGTCGCCAGCCCGTCGGTGTCGGCGACCTGAACGACCTCCAGGAGGTTGACCGAGCCGACGAAGCCGGCGACCAGTCGGTTGCCGGGACGCTCGTAGATCTCGGCGGGCGTGCCGACCTGGACGATGCGGCCCTCGGCCATCACGGCGATGCGGGTCGACATGGTCATCGCCTCCTCCTGGTCGTGCGTGACCATGACGAAGGTGATGCCGAGCCGCTCCTGGATGCTCGCCAGCTCGAGCTGGGTGCTCTCGCGCAGCTTCTTGTCGAGGGCGGAGAGCGGCTCGTCGAGCAGCAGCACCTGCGGCCGCTTGACGACCGCGCGGGCGAGCGCCACGCGCTGGCGCTGCCCGCCCGAGAGCTGGTGCGGCCGACGCCGCGCCAGGCCGCTCATCTGGGTGAGCTCGAGCGCCTCGCCGACCCGCCGCCGGATCTCGGCGCCGGGCAGCCCCTCGCGGCGCAGGCCGAAGGCGACGTTGCTCTCGACCGACATGTGCGGGAACAGGGCATAGGACTGGAACATCATGTTGACCGGCCGCTCATAGGGCTCGAGCGGCGCCATGTCGCGACCGCCGATGCGGATCTCGCCGGAGTCGGGCCGCACGAACCCGGCGAGCGCCCGCAGCAGGGTCGTCTTGCCGCAGCCGGAGCTGCCGACCAGCGAGAAGAGCTCGCCGCGGCCGACGGCGAGGTCGACGGCATCGAGCGCCAGCAGCGGTCCGTAGCGCTTCGTCAGGCCGCGGATCTCGATGTGAGGCGCCGCCGCCGCGGCCGGTCGATCGCGCTCCCTCTGGTACAGCATCGGCGATCAGGGTCGTCGGTTGCCCAGCGTCCCGTGCAGCCTTGAGACGTCTGACGTCAGACTATGGCACGGGGGCAGGCTGTCAAGCGCTCTCGCGGGCGCCTGTCCCGCGGGCGCCTGTCTCGCGGGCGGTGGCGGCCCGCGGCGGCGAGGGCGTCAGCCGGTCGGCCGTGCCGCGAGGTGGTTGTCCCAGCGCGGCAGCCGGTCGGCGGGCTGCGCCAGCGTCGCCGTCGTCAGCGCTCCGCTGCCGCGCTCGACGCGGACCAGCACGCGCTCGCCGCCGCCCGAGGTCAGCATGAAGCAGCCGGGCTGCGGCATTGCCGCGACGCCGCAGCCATCGGCCAGCTCGACCAGGCCGAGGTATCGCCGCTCGGGCAGATGCCAGAGGGCGGCGACGCCGCCATGCGGTGCGGTGGCGATGCCGATGGCGCCGCTGCCGTCGACGGCGACGCTGCCGACATAGCCGCGCATGCGCTCCAGCGCCGGCTCGGGCGTGGCGAGCGGCGCGAGCGCGCCGTCCCTGGCCAGCAGCGCCGCCAGGGGCCGCAGGTCGCCGCCCGGGTCCTGGTCCTGGATGCCGACCAGCACCTCGCCCGACGGGGTCGCGGCCAGGTGGCGCAGCGAGAGCGAGGGCAGGCCGGGCAGGCGGGCCGCATGGACCAGCGCGCCGGTGGAAGGCGAGATCACGGCGAGGCCGGACTCGATCGCCCGGGCGCCGGCCCGGCGACGAGGCCGCCATTGGCGACCACCAGCAGTCCCGCGGCCCAGACCAGCTGGTGCGGCTCGATGCCGTGCGTGGGCAGGCCGCCAGCCTCGCGGCGCCCGGTGGCGACGGCGTAGAGGCCGAGGCTGCCCGCCTGGTCCGCCAGCCGGCTCTCGGTGGCCAGCACCCGGCTGCCGTCCGCGGTGAAGACGAGGTGGCCGTCGAAGCTGCGGTCGTCCGGCGCGTGCAGCCGCCGCAGGGTGGCGCCGCCGGCCAGGTCGCAGAGCGCGATGGCGCGTCCCGGCGCGCGGTCGACCAGCGCGCAGAGCCTGCCTGCGGGGTCGAACACGGCCTCGTGCGCCCGCGCCGGCAGCGCCGCCTGCCAGAGCACGCGGCCCTGCGCGTCGAGCGCCGCGGCGCCATGGGAGGCCTCGCCTCCGTCGAGGTTGCAGGCGGCGAGAAAGGCCGGCGCCGCGCCGGCGCGGTGCGCGACGGCGGCGGCGGCGGCCAGCCCGGCGGCGGTGCCGCCGGCGGCGATCAGCAGGGCCCGGCGCGTGATCATGAGCCGCCGTCGCCGTCGAGCTCGTTGAAGCCGAGCGTGATGCCCATCGCCGGCGCCGCCTCGCGGCGCAGCAGATCCTCGACCTGCTTCAGCGCGGCCCGGGCTTCCTCCAGCGCCCGGCGGCCGGCCGGGTCGGCGACGGCGCGGTCGAGCGGCTCCGGCACGCCCGCGAGCGCCTTGTCGACAGCGTCGAAGGCAGCCGCCACGCGCGCCCCGGTCCCCGGATCGGCCGCGGCCAGCAGCGTCGCGAAGCCGGCGTCGCCGGCGAAGGAGCGCCGCGCCGTCTCGAGGTTGAGGCGCAGGTCGCGCAGCGAGCGCCCGGAGCGCCACTGCTCGGCCGCCTTCGGCCGCGCCTGGTCGGCCGAAGGCCCGAGCGGCGCGGCGATCTTCTGGTCGGCGGCGACCTCGAGGATGGTCATCAGGTTGCCGAGGGACTGCGCCGCGGCCTCGCCGGCGCTGGCCGAGAAGGGCGCGGCGGCCCTGGCGGGATCGCGCTCGGCTTCGTGCCAGGCATCGCGGCAGGTCCCCGCGATCGCCGACAGGTTGCGGGCGATCGCCGTCGCTACCGCGCAGCGGCGGGCCGCCGCCGCGTCGCCGGCGAGCAGCGCCTGCCGCGCCGCGTCGTCGAAGAGCAGCCGCTCCAGCGCGGTCAGCCCCTGCACCGCGACGCTCTGGCGAGCGAACGCGGCCGGCGAGAGCTCGGCCGCGTCGCTGCCGGCGAGCAGCCCGGCGAGCTGGCGGTCGACGATGTTGCGCCGCTCCGGCCAGTAGGCGAAGCGGTCGGCATGCTGCTGGTCTGAGAGCGGGCCGAGGCGGAACTGCTGCGCCCCCGCCCAGGCATCGGCGGTGGCGGCGAAGGCGGTGGCCAGGCGGTCGAGCCCGGCGGCATCCGGCCCGGCGGCATCCGGTCCGGCGGCATCCGGCCCGGCGCAGACCTCGGCTGCGGTCGTCGCGAGCGCCGCGCTCGCGCTCGCCAGCCGATCGAAGGCCGGCACCACCACCGTCCCGGCATAGGCGCGGTTGAAGCCGGCGAGGGCGGCCGCCTTGTCGGGCGGCTCGAGCCATTGCGGCGCCAGGCTGGCGACGAGGACCGGGATGACGGCGATCACCGCCAGCACCAGGATCAGGACGCGCTTGGAGGGTCGTCGCATGGCCGCCGGTCAGAGCGATTTGAGGAAGGCGATCAGCGCGTCGCGGTCGGCCGCCGGCATGGCCGCGACGCGGTCGCGGGCGGCCACCGCCTCGCCGCCATGCCAGAGGATGGCCTCGAGGATCGACCGCGCCCGGCCGTCATGCAGGAGCGCCGCGTCGCCCGCAGCGTGGCTCGCGCGGCCGAGGCCCCAGAGCGGTGCGGTGCGCCACTCGGCGCCCGACGCGCCGCCCTCGGGCATGGCCTCGGCCAGCCCGGCCCCCATGTCGTGCAGCCTGAGGTCGGTGTAGGGCGCGATGGCGCGCGCCGGCCGGCCCTCGGCGGCCGGCAGGACGAAGGAAGGCCGGTGGCAGGCGGCGCAGCCGGCGGCGGCGAACAGGCGGCGGCCCGCCGCTTCGGATGGCGTCGCCTCGGATGGCGCCGCGCCGGCGGGCGGCGCCAGCGCGACGGCGACGAAGCGGTCGAGCGGCCGGGTCAGCAGGCCCGGCACCTCGAGCGCCTCGAGCTGCGGCGACGCGCCGTTCGGCATCGCCCGACAGGCGGCCTGCCGGGGCGTGCAGTCGCCATAGGGGTCCCGCCGCAGCGGGCTGGACAGGCCGATATCGACGGCCAGGGCACGGGCGACCTGCGCCGCGATGCTGGGCTCGCTCGCCTTCCAGCCGAACCTGCCGAGCCGGCGCCGGCCGCCGGCGGGATCGACCACCCAGCTCGGCCGGCCGCCGGTGCCGGCGAGGATCTCGGCCTCGGGGATCCGCTCCAGCGCGCCGAGCCCGACCAGCGGTGGCGCGATGCGCAGGCCGAGCCGCGTCTCCGGCTCGAGCGGGCCTTCGGCCGCATCCGCGATCCGGGGACGCGGCCGGCGCAGCGCGACCACCGTGCCATCGGCCAGCCTCGTCGCTGCCGTGACCATGTCGACGGCGACACGGCCTTCGGGCACCAGCCCGGGCACCGCCTGGGTCTGCAGCTGGCTGCCATAGCCGGCGTCCGCAGCGCCCGTCCCGGCGTGGCCGAGCCGCAGCACGATCCCGGCATGGCCGGCGGCGCCGCGCGGCCGGCGCCCCGCCCGGCGCCGGCGTGACAGCCGGCGCAGGAGCGGGCGTCGTAGAGCGGGCCCAGCCCGTCGGTCGCCTGGGTCGAGGAGGGGGCCGAGACCCACTGGCGCTCGAACAGCGCCTTGCCGATGGCGATGGCGAGCCGGCCGTCGTCGGGCGGGGCAGGGGGCCCGGCCGCGGCGAAGGCGAGGCCGACGCCGAGCAGGACCGCGAGCGAGGCCGCACCGGCGAGCAGCCACCCGGCGGCGCCGCGCTCAGGCGATCCGGACATAGCCCATCATCCCGGTCTCCTGATGCTCGACGATATGGCAGTGCAGCATCCAGTCGCCCGGGTTGTCGGCGACGAAGGCGATCGTCACCCGCTCCTTGGGCAGCACCAGCGTGGTGTCGGCGAGATGCGGCAGGATTCTGCGCTGGCTCGAGGACAGCACCTGGAAGCTGTGCCCGTGCAGGTGGATCGGATGCGGGTGCGGCGTCAGGTTGGCGATCTCCACCCGATAGGTCCGCCCCCGCTCGAAGCGGGCGAGCGGCGGCGGCAGGTGCCCCGACGTCAACGACGGCCAGGGTTGCCCGTTGAGGGCCCAGAAGGTCCGGGAGGACAGGCACAGCGCGTCGGCCACCTTCAGCCCCTGCGCCTCGAGCGCGGCGAGGTCGGGCGGCAGCGCCGGGGCGCCGGCGGCGCCGAGCTGGAGCGGGAAGGAGAGCGCGCCTGCCGCGGCCGGCACGGGGACGCCGGAGCGGCGCAGCGGCACCGGCGCGAAGGCGGGCCGCGCCAGCGGCGGGCCCTCGGCGCGCAGCGCCGCCATCGGCACCGGTGCGGCGGCGTAGTAGTTCATCAGCCGCAGCGTCCCGCCCGGCTCGGCCGGCGCGCGCAGCGCCAGGTCGAGCCGCATCGCCGGCCCGAGCCGCCAGCTATCGAGCGGCACCGGGTCGATCGGGTTGCCGTCGGTCGCGATCACCCAGGCCGTGCCGCCCTCCACGCCGAGGTCGATCAGGCGGGTCATGTCGAGATTGAGGAAGCGAACGCGAACATCGCCGTTGGCCGGCACCGCCAGCACCGGCTGCACCGCGTCGTTCACCGTCCGCACCCTGCCGAAGGTGCCCGAGCTGCTGGCGCCCTTGTCGGTCATCAAGGGCGTGAAGCGGCCCGCGTCGTCGATGCGCCAGTCGCGATAGGCGCAGACCAGGTCGGCGTCGAACGGCGCCGCCGCGTCGCCTTCGACGATCAGCACGCCGGCCAGCCCGCGGCCGAGCTGGCCGACCGTGTCGCAATGCGGGTGGAAGAAGAACGTGCCGCAGTCCGGCGGCTCGATCTCGTAGACGAAGCTCTCGCCCGGCAGCACCGGCGCCTGCGTCAGATACGGCACGCCGTCCATGGCGTTGGCGATCCGCAGGCCGTGCCAGTGGACGGTGGTGTGCTCCGCGAGCTGGTTGCGCAGCACCGCCCGCAGCCACTGGCCGCGGCGCATGCGGATCACCGGCAGGGTGGTGTCGTCGGCATAGCCGAGCGTCGGGGTCGGCGCGCTCGTGCCCGGCAGCCGGCGATCGCGCCGGCGTGCGGTCAGCGTCACCGTCTTCACGTCGGCACCCGGCCCCGGCCGCGGCGCCGATGGCACGCGCGGCGGCGCCGCGGCCGGCAGGGACGCGCCCAGCAGGCCGGCGGCGGCGATGCCGCCGCCGAGCCCGAGCAGGGCGCGGCGGCTCCAGGGCCGGCGCATCCGCCGCCTACTGCGCGACCGCGCCCGGATTGTCCAGGCTGTCGGAGCCCTCGACCTCGATGGTGAGGCCGAGGCCCGCCACCGCTCCTTCGACCGCATGGGCCTGGGCGACGAGCGTATCGACGACGCGCTGCACGATGGCGTTCCCGGCGGGATTGTCCGGACCGATCATCTGGTCGTAGGCCATCCTGCCGCTGTCGGCGGTATCCTTCAGCGTCTGCATGGCCGCGGTCGCATCCTTCATGGCGGCCAGCACCCGCGCATTGGCGGCCGCGTCCCGGGCGGCGACGTAGTCCGCGAGGCTGGGGCCGGACACCACCGAGCCGTCGATCCGGGTGTAGCGTCCCTGGTAGATCTCGACCATCCCGCGCTCGTCGTAGAAGTGCGAGTTGTGGGTGTTGTCGCTGAAGCAGTCATGCTCCTCCTCGGGATCGTGCAGCATCAGCCCGAGCTTGGTCCGCTCGCCGGCCAGCTCGCCGTAGGAGAGGCTGCCGATGCCGGTCAGCATGGCGGCGATGCCGGCATTCGGGTCGCCGGCCAGCAGCCGCTTGCGGGCGGCGCCCCCCTCGGCCCAGAGCGCGGCCATCCTGCCGAGATCCTCGATCAGCAGGTCGGTCGCCGCCGCCAGGTAGGCGGCGCGCCGGTCGCAGTTGCCGTGCGTGCAGCGCTTCAGGTCGTAGTCGCTGGCCGGGCGGTTGCCGGCCCCCGGGCCGGTGCCGTTGAGGTCCTGGCCCCAGAGCAGGAACTCGATGGCGTGATAGCCGATCGCCACGTTGGCCTCGCTGCCGGCCGCCCCCTGCAGCGAGGTGAGCAGCGCCTTGGTGATGGTGGTGGCGTCGATCTTGTCCTTGCCGACCTGGAGCTGGCGGTTGGCGACGATGTCGAGGCGGTAGAGCGGGTTGCTGTCCGAGCTCTCGCCGTAGGAGGGGTCGACATAGTCGATCAGCCCCTCGTCGAGCGGCCAGGCGTTGACGTTGCCCTCCAGCGCGTCGACCTCGGGATTGCCGAAGCGGAAGCCCTCGCTCTGCATGTAGGGCACGCGCGCCGCCCGCCAGGCGTTGCGCGCCGCCTTCAGGGTCGCATCGCCCGGAGCGGCGAGAAATGCGTCCACTGCCTGCTTCAGGGCCGTGGCGGCCGTCGCCGCGTCGCCATACATGGCCAGCCCGATGTCGGCGTAGGTCTTCAGCACGGCCGGCGCGTCCGGCGCGGCCGCGGCCGGCGGGGCGAGCGGGAAGGCGGAGAGGAGGCAGGCGGCAAGCCCGAAGGCCAAGCTGCGACGCGACATCGAAAGGCTCCTGGGGATAGCTGCGCCGTCGGTATAATGAGAATCAGTCGCAGTTGCAACAACTGAGACGCCGACACCGGTTTGCGCGGAGGACACGTCCGGGCCGGCCAGGGCCGGAGCCAGGCCGGAGCCATGCCGGAGCTGGGGGTTCCCCGATTTGCCTTGCTTATCCGGGGCTGCTGCCCTATCTACCCCGCGTCAAATCCACACGCGGGCTGGCGGTTGCCGGGGAGAAATCCCGACGGTCGCGTCCGGTGTCGTCTGCTTTCGGCCGACGACCAGCGCCCGCGGCGGCTCAACCGGAACAAGGACGTTCTCGCATGGCAATGCCGACCTTCACCATGCGCCAGCTGCTCGAGGCTGGCGTGCATTTCGGCCACCACACCCGTCGCTGGAACCCGAAGATGGCACCGTACATCTTCGGCGTGCGCAACGGCATCCACATCGTCGATCTCGGCCAGACCGTGCCGATGCTGCAGCAGGGTATCGAGGCGATCCGCGGCGTCGTCGCCAGCGGCGGCCGCGTGCTGTTCGTCGGCACCAAGCGCCAGGCCAGCGAGAAGGTCGCCGAGTCGGCGAAGCGCTGCGGCCAGTACTACGTCAATCACCGCTGGCTCGGCGGCATGCTGTCGAACTGGAAGACCATCTCGCAGTCGATCAAGCGGCTGCGCGACCTCGACGAGCGGCTGCAGGGCAACACCGCGGGCCTGACCAAGAAGGAGCTGCTGCAGATGACGCGCCAGCGCGACAAGCTGGAGCGCGCGCTCGGCGGCATCAAGGAGATGGGCGGCCAGCCCGACATCCTGTTCATCATCGACACCAACAAGGAGGACATCGCCGTCGCCGAGGCCAACAAGCTCGGCATCCCGGTGGTGGCCATCCTCGACAGCAATTCCGACCCGAGCGGCGTCACCTATCCGATCCCGGGCAACGACGACGCGATCCGGGCCATCTCGCTCTATTGCGACCTCGTCTCGGCGGCGGTGCTCGACGGGCTGCAGCAGGAGATGGCGTCGACCGGCGCCGATATCGGCGAGGCCGAGGAGCTGCCGGCCGAGTCGCTGCCGGCCGCCGAGGAGATCCCGGCCGCGGCGGAGACGGCGGCGGCCGCGAGCGCCTGAGCGCGAGGGCCGTCACCACGGGGGCCGGCGGATTGCTGCCGGCCCGGGCGCTGGGAACCGCGCCAGCCCAAACCCACTCATTCGATAGTCTAGAGGAAGTAGGTCCGATGGCGGAGATCACTGCGGCCCTGGTAAAGGAGCTGCGCGAGACCTCGGGCGCCGGCATGATGGATTGCAAGCGGGCGCTCACCGAGACCGGTGGCAACCTGCAGGATGCGGTCGACTGGCTGCGCAAGAAGGGCCTTGCGGCCGCCGCCAAGAAGGCCGGCCGGGTGGCCGCCGAAGGTCTCATCGGCGTCGTCGCCGAGGGCAACCGCGGCGCCATGGTCGAGGTCAACTCGGAAACCGATTTCGTCGCCCGCAACGAGCAG
Organism: Dongiaceae bacterium; assembly: GCA_046349435.1. Classification (GTDB taxonomy): domain Bacteria; phylum Pseudomonadota; class Alphaproteobacteria; order Dongiales; family Dongiaceae; genus JAXMCI01. The sequence goes on from JAXMCI010000022.1 coordinate 75,323, forward strand.
TTCCAGGGCTTCGTCGCGGCCGCCGCCCGGCTGGCGCTCGGCGCCGGCGACATCGAGGGGCTGCGTGGCGCCGCCTATCCCGGCACCGGCAAGAGCGTCGGCGATACCCTGACGCAGCTGGTCGCCACCATCGGCGAGAACCTGTCGCTGCGCCGGATGGCGTCCGTCGCGGTCGACAAGGGCGTCGTCGCCAGCTACGTGCACAACGCCGCGGCGCCCGGCCTCGGCAAGATCGGCGTGCTGGTCGGGCTCGAATCGGCGGGCGATCCGGCCAAGCTGGCCGCCTTCGGCCGGCAGGTCGCCATGCATGTCGCCGCCGCCAACCCGCAGTCGGTCACCATCGCCGAGGTCGACCCCGCCTCGCTGGAGCGCGAGCGCAACGTGCTCTCCGAGCAGGCGCGGGCCTCGGGCAAGCCGGAGGAGATCATCGGCAAGATGGTCGAGGGCCGGCTGCGCAAGTTCTACGAGGAAGTGGTGCTGCTCGAGCAGGTCTACGTCATCGACGGCGAGAGCCGGGTGAAGGCGGCGCTCGAGAAGGCCGGCAAGGACGCCGGCGCCCCGATCCGCATCGCCGGCTTCGTCCGGCTGGTGCTGGGCGAGGGCGTCGAGCGCGAGCAGAAGGACTTCGCGGCCGAGGTGGCGGCGCAGCTCCGCACCTGACGGGGTCGCCGGGCGGCGCCCTCTCGCCGCCGCAGGAAGAGGAGCGTCGATGGCGGAGCTGAGCCCGATCCGACCGGCGGAAGCGAGCGCTGTCCGCTATCGTCGCATTCTCCTCAAGATCTCCGGCGAGGCCCTGATGGGCGGCCGCGAGTTCGGGCTCGATGCGGAGATGGTGACGCGGGTGGCCCGCGAGGTCCGGGCGGTCAACCGTCTCGGGGTCGAGCTCTGCCTGGTGATCGGCGGCGGCAACATCTTCCGCGGCGTGGCCGGGGCCGCGCAGGGCATGCAGCGCGCGTCGGCCGACTACATGGGCATGCTGGCGACGGTGATCAACGCGCTCGCCATGCAGAACGCGCTCGAGCAGCTCGACGTCCAGACGAGGGTCCAGTCGGCGATCCCGATGGCCAGCGTCTGCGAGCCCTACATCCGGCGCCGCGCGATGCGCCACATGGAGAAGGGCCGGGTGGTGATCTTCGCCGCGGGCACCGGCAACCCGTTCTTCACCACCGACACCGCGGCAGCGCTGCGCGCCTCCGAGATGGGCTGCGAGGCGCTGCTCAAGGGCACCAAGGTCGACGGCGTCTATAGCGCCGATCCCAAGCTTGACAGCACCGCCCAGCGCTACGACCGGCTGACCTATCTCGACGTGCTGTCGCGCGACCTCAAGGTCATGGACGCCACCGCCATCTCGCTGGCGCGTGAAAACCGCATTCCGATTCTGGTATTCTCCATCTACCGTGACGGTGGGCTGGCCGATGTCCTCAGCGGCCGGGGCACCCACACCGTGATAACCGACAGGGACTAGGGCCGTGGTCGCAACACAGCTGAACGACCTGAAGCGCCGGATGGACGGGGCGCTGGACGCGCTCCGCCGAGAATTCGCCGGCCTGCGCACCGGCCGGGCCTCGGCGCACCTGCTCGAGCCGGTCGTCGTCCATGCCTATGGCAGCGACATGCCGCTGACCCAGGTCGGCACGGTGAACGTGCCGGAGCCGCGCATGATCACCGTGCAGGTCTGGGACCGCGGGATGGTCTCGGCGGTGGAGAAGGCGATCCGCGATGCCGGGCTGGGCCTCAACCCGTCGAGCGACGGGCAGGTCGTCCGCGTGCCGATCCCGGAGCTCAGCCAGGAGCGGCGCGTCGAGATGAGCAAGATCGCCCACAAATACGCCGAGCAGGGCCGCGTCGCCGTGCGCAATGTGCGCCGCGACGGGATGGAGCTGCTGAAGAAGGCGGAGAAGGACGGCAGCATCTCGCAGGACGAGCACCGCACCCGTTCCGAAGAGGTGCAGAAGCTCACCGACCTGCACATCAAGAAGGTCGACGAGATGCTGGCCCAAAAAGAAAAGGAAATCATGCAGGTCTGAGCGATGGAGGCCCTGCGCTCCCAGGTTGGCGGCGAGCCGCCGGTCCCGGTCCATGTCGCCATCATCATGGATGGGAACGGGCGCTGGGCGAAGGCGCGCGGCCTGCCCCGCACGATCGGCCATCACCGCGGCGCCGAGGCGGTCCGCCGCTCGGTCGCCGGGGCGGCCGAGCTCGGCGTCGCCTACCTGACCCTGTTCGGCTTCTCGTCGGAGAACTGGAAGCGGCCGGCCGCCGAGATCGACGACCTGATGGGGCTGCTCCGCTTCTACCTGAAGGCCGAGATCGCCGAGCTCGACCGCAACGGGGTGCGGCTCCGGGTGATCGGCGAGCGGACCCGGCTCAACCGCGACATCGTCAAGCTGATCGAGGAGGCGGAAGCACGCACCGCGGGCAACCGTCGTCTCAACCTGACGGTGGCGCTCAGCTATGGCGGCCGGCAGGAGATCGTGCTCGCTGCGCGGCGCCTGGCCGAAGCCGCCGCCGCCGGCCGGATCGCGCCCGATCAGATTGACGAATCGGTGTTTTCGCGATACCTGCTGACCAGCGAGATTCCCGATCCCGACCTGGTCATCCGGACCAGCGGCGAGAAGCGCATCAGCAACTTCCTGCTCTGGCAGTCGGCCTATGCGGAGCTCGTATTCCTCGATCGCCTGTGGCCCGACTTCACCAAGGACGATCTTCGCCAGGCCATCCTCGAGTACCAGGGACGTGACCGGCGCTACGGCGGCAGCGGATAGCGGCCGCGTGCTGCGCAAGCGGATCATCTCTGCCCTCGTCCTGATCCCCCTGGCGCTCGCCGGCGCCGGGCTCGGCGCGGGCTACTTCGCGGCGCTGGTCGCGCTGTTCGGCGCCGCCATGGCCTGGGAGTGGGTCCGGGTGTGCAATCGCGGGACGTTCCCGCCCGGCGGCGTGGTCGCCGTGCTCGCCGTGCCGGCCGCGGTCCTCGCGCTGCACCTCTCCGCCGGCGCCGCCGCGCTGGCGCTGCTGGCCGGCGGTGCCGTGCTGGCCGGGCTGGCCGGGCTTCCCGGCCGCCGCGCCCTCTGGCACGGCCTGGGCGTGCTCTATGTCGGCCTGCCCTGCCTCGCCCTGCTGTGGATCCGCGACGATCCGGAGAGCGGCCTGCCGACCCTGCTCTGGACGCTGGTTCTGGTCTGGTCGGTCGACACCGGTGCCTACATCGCCGGGCGCGGCATCGGCGGCCCCAAGCTGGCGCCGCGGATCAGCCCGAACAAGACCTGGGCCGGGCTTGCCGGGGGCGTCGTCGCGGCCGTCGTCATGGCGGCGCTGGCGGCCCTCGGCCTGGGATTCGGGGCGCTCTGGCCGGTCGCGGCGCTCGCCGCGCTGCTGGCCGTGGTCGAGCAGGCCGGCGACCTCGCCGAATCCGGCTTCAAGCGCCATTTCGGCGTCAAGGACAGCAGCAACCTGATTCCCGGTCACGGCGGGGTGCTGGACCGGCTGGACGGCCTGCTCGCCGTGTCGATCGCGGTGGCCGGGCTCATGATGATAACCAAGGGTGGGGTTCCGGCATGGCGGTGAAGCGGGCGCGCAGCATCCAGCCGCGTGCGGAAACGGCGCGGCGGCGGATCACGATCCTCGGCTCGACCGGCTCGATCGGCTGCAACACCATCGACCTGATCGAGCGACAGCCCGAGAGCTTCGCGGTCGAGGCGCTGACCGCGCACGAGAATGTCGGCCTGCTGGCCGAGCAGGCGCGCCGGCTCAACCCGCGGCTGGCGGTGGTGGCCAACCCGGCGCGCTACCTCGCGCTCAAGGAGGCGCTCGCCGGCACCGGGGTGCGGGCGGCGGCCGGGCCGGAGGCGGTGCTCGAGGCGGCGGCGCTGCCGGCCGACTGGGTGATGGCGGCGATCGTCGGCGCCGCCGGGCTGGCGCCGACCCTGCAGGCGGTGCGCCGCGGCGCGGTGGTGGCGCTCGCCAACAAGGAGTGCCTGGTCTGCGCCGGCACGCTGATGACGGCCGAGATCAAGCGCTGCAACGCCACCCTGCTGCCGGTCGATTCGGAGCACAGCGCGATCTTCCAGGTCTTCGACTTCAGCCGCCTCGAGGCGGTCGAGAAGATCATCCTGACCGCCTCGGGCGGCCCGTTCCGGCGCTCCAGCCTGGCGGAGATGGCGGTGGTCACCCCGGCCCAGGCGGTGAAGCATCCCAACTGGTCGATGGGCGCCAAGATCTCGGTCGATTCGGCGACCATGATGAACAAGGGGCTGGAGCTGATCGAGGCCTACCACCTGTTCGGCCTGCCGGAGCAGCAGATCGACATCCTGGTGCATCCCCAGTCGGTGGTGCACAGCATGGTCTCCTACGTCGACGGCTCGGTGCTGGCGCAGCTCGGCAGCCCCGACATGCGCACGCCGATCGCCTATGCGCTCGCCTGGCCGCAGCGCATGCCGGCCCCCTCGGCCCGCCTCGACCTGGCGCAGATCGGCTCGCTCACCTTCGAGGCGCCCGACCCCGAGCGCTTCCCGGCGCTGCGGCTGGCCCGCGAGGCGCTGCAGGCCGGGGGCGCGGCGCCCACGGTGCTCAATGCCGCCAACGAGGTGGCGGTGGCCGGCTTCCTCGGCGGCCGCATCGGCTTCCTCGACATCGTCCGCATCGTCGAGGGTACGCTGGGGGCCGTCGCGGATGCGCCGCTGACCGGCTTCGACGAGGTCCACGAGCTCGACCGGCTGGCCCGCGCCGAGGCCGAGCGGCGGATTGCCGCATTGAACTGAGCCCTCGCAGCACCGTCGCCGAACTGCTTGGATTCGCGCCATTTCGTTGGTCAGGCGCAGGGCGATGTGCTAACAGTTTGCAACCGCCGCCGCGACCTGCGGCGGCCTCGCGCCGAGGATGACGCCGCCCCGCCATGCTGGGTCACCTGATCAGCCTGCCGCATTACTTCATCAGCTTCATCGTGCTGATCAGCCTGCTGGTCTTCGTGCACGAGTTCGGCCATTTCATCGTCGCCCGCTGGTGCGGCGTGCGCGTCGATGTCTTCTCGATCGGCTTCGGGCCGGAGCTGTTCGGCTGGAACGACCGGCATGGCACCCGCTGGAAGTTCAGCGCGCTGCCGCTCGGCGGCTACGTCAAGATGTTCGGCGACAGCAACGTGATGAGCCTGCCGGACGGCACCGAGCGGGAGATGACGGCGGCCGAGCAGCGCGTCAGCTTCCACCACAAGCCGCTCGCCCGGCGCGCCGCGGTGGTGGCCGCCGGTCCGGCGGCCAACTACATCTTCGCCGTCGTCGTGCTGGCGGTGATGTTCGCCACCTACGGGCAGCAATACTCCTCGACCGAGATCGGGCAGGTGCAGCCGGGCAGCGCCGCCGAGTCCGCGGGGCTCAAGGCCGGCGACAAGGTGGTGGCGATCAACGGCACGGCGATGCGGCGATTCGAGGACATCGCCGGCACCGTGCAGCTCGGGCTCGACGAGCCGCTGACCATCTCGGTCGAGCGCGACGGCAAGGTGCTCGACGTCAAGGCCCAGCCCAGGATCATCGAGGAACGCGACATCTTCGGCCATCTCAACCGGATGGGCCGGCTCGGGATCACCAGCAACGGCGCCGGCGTCGTCGTGCAGCACGGCGTCTTCGGCGCCATCGGCGCGGCCGCGAACGAGACCTGGCGGGTCACCGCCGGGACGCTTCAGGCGGTCTGGCAGATGGTGATCGGCATCCGCCCCGCCGACGAGCTCGGCGGCGTGCTGCGGATGGGCCAGATGTCGGGCGAGGTGACCAAGCTCGGCGTGGCCGCCACGGTCAGCCTCGCCGCGCTGTTCTCCATAAATCTCGGGTTGATCAACCTGTTTCCGGTCCCGATGCTGGACGGCGGCCACCTGCTGTTCTATGCCATCGAGGCCATTCGTGGACGGCCGCTGGGGCGGCGGGCGCAGGAATGGGGGTTCCGCGTCGGCTTGGCGCTGGTCGTCGCGCTGTTCGTCTTCGCGACGCGCAACGATCTCATGGCCTTCTTCTGGCGGGCGTCCTCGAGCGGTTGATTGCCTAGACCTCGACAGCGTGAGTTAGGGGGAATGAGCAGAGTGCGGAGGAGCTGGGCGACGGCGGCGGCGCTCGTGGGACTGATGTGCATCTTGCTCATCGGGCTTGCGCGGGCGGCCGACAGCATCTTCACCGGTGAGCCGATCGCCGCTATCCGTATCGACGGCACGCAGCGCATCGAGCCGGCCACGGTGCAGTCCTACATGCAGCTCGCCCCCGGCGACCCGTTCTCGGCCGACCGCATCGACCAGGCGCTGAAGAACCTCTATGCGACCGGCCTGTTCGCCGACGTCACCTTCCGCCGCGAGGGCAGCGACCTGGTGGTGACGGTGGTGGAGAACCCGATCATCAACCGGCTCGCCTTCGAGGGTAACAACCACATCAACGACGAGACGCTGGAGGCGGAGATCCAGCTGCGGCCGCGCGTCGTCTACACCCAGACGCGGGTCCAGGCCGACGCCAAGCGCATCCTCGACATCTACCGGCGCAGCGGCCGCTTCGCCGCCACCGTCGACCCCAAGGTCATCAAGCTCGAGCAGAACCGCGTCGACCTGGTGTTCGAGATCCACGAGGGCGACGTCACCAAGGTCGCCCGCATCGATTTCGTCGGCAACAAGGTGTTCAGCGACGGCGACCTGCGCTCGGAGATCGCGACGCGCGAGAGCGCCTGGTACCGCTTCCTCAGCACGGTCGACACCTACGATCCGGACCGGCTCACGGTCGATCGCGAATCGCTGCGCAACTTCTATCTCAAGAACGGCTACGCCGACTTCCGCGTGGTCTCGGCGAACGCCGAGCTGTCGCCCAACCGCGACGCCTTCTTCATCACTTTCACCCTGGACGAGGGGCAGCGCTACAAGTTCGGCAAGATCGAGCTCAAGACGACGCTGAAGAACCTCGACCCGGACAGCCTGCGCGACCAGCTGACCACCGAGGAGGGCGACTGGTACAACGCCGCCGAGGTGGAGAAGAGCATCGGCAACATCACCGATGCGCTCGGCAACATGGGCTACGCGTTCGTCGATGTCCGGCCGCGGCTCGAGCGCGACCGCGAGAAGCTGCTGATCAACCTGACCTACGACATCCAGGAGGGCCCGCGGGTCTATGTCGACCGGATCAACATCACCGGCAACGTGCGGACCCTGGACAAGGTGATCCGCCGCGAGTTCCGGCTGGTCGAGGGCGACGCGTTCAATACCTCCAAGCTGCGCCGCACGCAGCAGCGCATCCAGAACCTGGGCTTCTTCAGCAAGGTCGACGTCAAGAACGTGCCGAGCGACAGCCCGGACAAGACCAACATCGACGTCAACGTCCAGGAGCAGTCGACCGGCGAGATCTCCTTCGGCCTCGGCTTCTCGACCAGTCAGGGCCCGCTCGGCAACGTCGGCATCCGCGAGCGCAACCTGCTCGGCCGCGGCCAGGACCTCCGGCTCGACTTCACCCTGTCGGGCGTGCAGTCGCAGCTCAATCTCAGCTTCACCGATCCCTATTTCCTGGACCGGGACGTCGCCGCCGGGTTCGACCTGTTCCGGATCCGCACCGACCAGAAGGAGAGCTCGTTCACCGAGGACGACATGGGCGGTGCGCTGCGTGCCGGCTTCGATCTCTCGGAGTACACGCGCGAGACGGTGCGCTACAGCTTCACCCGGACCAACATCATCGACGTCAGCAACAGCGCGGCGCTCGCCATCCAGAGAGAGAAGGGCGTGTACTACCAGTCGGTGGTCGGACACGAGCTGCTGTGGGATCACCGGGACAACAAGTTCGATCCGATGTCCGGCTACTACGTGCGCGTCCGCGACGACGTCGCCGGGCTGGGCGGCGATGCCCGCTACGTGCGCATGCGGTTCGGCGCCGGCTACTACTATCCGCTGTGGGAGAAGACCAGCCTGGCCTTCACCGGCGAGGTCGGCCAGATCATCGGGCTGGGCCAGGGCGTCCGGGTCAGCGACGCCTTCTTCATCGGCAGCACGACCTTCCGCGGCTTCGAGCCGGCGGGCATCGGGCCGCGCGATCGGGCGAGCAAGGACGCTCTCGGCGGCAACACCTACGGCATCGGCACGATCGAGCTCGGCTTCCCGCTGCCGCTGCCCGACGAGTATCCGGTCCGCGGCCGGGTCTTCACCGACTTCGGCACCCTCTTCAACACCGACGCGACCGACAGCAAGGACGGCATCGAGGATTCCTCGGCGCTGCGCCTCTCGGCCGGCGTCGGCTTCACCTGGCGCTCGCCCTTCGGGCCGCTGGCCGTCGACGTCGCCTACCCGCTGATTCGGCAGTCCTTCGACAAGATCGAGTATTTCCGGTTCAGTGTCGGTACCCAGTTCTGATTCCCTTTCACCCGCGAGGAAGCCACGTCCATCATGTCTCTCGTCCGTCTGAAGCTCCTGCTTGCCGCCCTCGTCCTTGGCCTGGCGATCGTCGGCCATTCCGCACTGGCACAGCAGGCCCCGGTCATCGGCGTCCTGGACGATCAGGCGATCTTCCTGCAGACCAAGGCCGGCAAGCAGTTCCAGGATCAGGTCAAGCGGCAGCGGGCCGCCTTCCAGAACGACGTGCAGGCCCAGGAGAACGCGCTGCGCAACGCCGCGCAGCAGCTCCAGGCGCAGGCGCAGAGCCTCACGCCGGAAGCCCTGCAGAAGAAACGGCAGGACCTCGACAAGCAGGCGGCCGACGCCCGCGCCAGCCTGGCGAAGAAGCAGGACAACATGAACCGGTCGCTCGCCAACGGGGAGCAGCAGATCCGGGCAACCGTCATCAAGGTGGCAGCCGAGATCGCGCAGGCCAAGGGGCTGACCCTGATCCTGATGCGCTCGCAGGTCGCCTATGTCTCGCCGGCCTACGACATCACCAAGGATGCGGTGGCGCGCTTCGACCAGAGGCTCCCGGCACTGTCCTTCAAGTAGCACCAGGCCGCCGGGGCCCGCGGGTGGCCGGCGGCGAGGAAGCAGGATCATGACTGAGGTGCCGGGCAGCACGGCTGCGGGAGCCGTGGACGTGATGCGGATCATGCAGATGATCCCGCATCGCTACCCGTTCCTGCTGGTCGACAAGGTGGTCGACATCCGCTCCGGGGAGAGCGCGGTCGGCATCAAGAACGTGTCGATCAACGAGAACTACTTCCAGGGCCATTTTCCCGCCCAGCCGGTGATGCCCGGCGTGCTGATCATCGAGGCGATGGCGCAGACCGCGGCGGTGCTGGTCGTCTACACGCTGGGCGAGGCCTTCGAGGGCAAGCTCGTCTACTTCATGACCGTGGACAACTGCCGGTTCCGCCGCCCCGTCTATCCGGGCGACCAGATGCACGTCCATGTCGTCAAGGAGCGGCACCGCGGCATGGTCTGGCGGTTCCGCAGCGAGGCGAAGGTCGATGACCAGATCGTAGCGGAGGCGGTCTTCGCCGCAATGATCCGCGACGTCTAGATGGCCGACATTCACCCGACAGCGGTGATCGAGCCCGGGGCGCGCATCGGGCCTGGCGTATCGATCGGACCATTCTGCTGCGTCGGATCCGAGGTGGATCTCGCCGAGGACGTCCGCCTCGTCTCCCACGTGGTGCTCGCCGGCCGGACCAGCATCGGCCCGCGCACCCGCATCTTCCCGTTCGCCTCGCTGGGCCAGCCGCCGCAGCATCTGGGCTATCGCGACGAGCCGAGCCGGCTGGTGCTCGGCGCCGACAACATCGTGCGCGAATCTGTGACGATCAGCCCGGGGACGGCGGGCGGCGGCATGGAGACTCATATCGGCGACCATTGCTTCTTCATGGTCGGCGCGCATATCGCCCATGACTGCCGCATCGGCCACCGGGTGATCATGGCGAACAACGCCACGCTGGGCGGCCACGTCACGGTCGGCGACCACGTGGTGATCGGCGGGCTCTCCGCCGTGCACCAGTTCGTGCGGATCGGGCGGCATGCCATGATCGGCGGCATGACCGCCGTGGCGGGCGACGTCATTCCCTACGGCATGGTCGCCGGCCCGCGCGGCAGCCTCAACGGCCTCAACGTCGTCGGCATGAAGCGCCGCGACATCGACCATGACGACATCCATGTCCTGCGCAGCGCCTATCGCCGGATCTTCGCGTCCCAGGACGAGGCGTTCGAAGGCCGCGTCGCAGCCGCAGCCGAGAGCTTCGCCGGCCACCCGATGGTCGCCGAGCTCATCGAGTTCATCCGGACCGAGTCCCACCGGCCGCTCTGCCAGCCGGCCGGGGATGAGACCTAGGGCCGACGCGGGCCTGCCGGACGCGGGCCTGCCGGACGCGGGCCTGCCGGACGCGGGCCTGCCGGACGCGGGCCTGGCAGACACGGGCCTGGCAGACACGGGCCTGGCAGACACGGGCCTGGCAGACACGGGCCGGGGCGGCACCCCGGCCGCTCGCCGTGGCCGCTGAGGCCGGCGCCAGGCTCGGCATCATCGCCGGCGGCGGCGCGTTGCCGCTGCGCCTCGCCGCGGCATGCCGGGCCTCCGGGCGGCCCTTCCTGGTCGCCGCCCTGAAGGGGCAGGCCGCGCCGGAGGCGATGGCCGGCCTGCCGCATGCCTGGGTGCGGCTGGGCGCCGCCGGAGGGCTGTGCCACCTGCTGCGCGAGGCGGGGGTCGGCGCGGTGGTGCTTGCCGGCACCGTCCGGCGGCCCTCGGTGCTGGCCTTGTTCCCAGACCTGCTCGCGCTGCGCCTGCTGCTCCGCGCCGGCGGCCTCGCGGTCGGCGACAACCGCCTGATGATGCACATCGTGCTGGCCCTCGAGCGCGAGCTCGGCGTGCCGGTGCTGGCGCCGAGCGACCTGCTGCCCGATTGCCTGGCGCCGACCGGGCCGCTCGGCCGGCTCGCTCCGCTGGCGGCCGACGCGCCCGACATCGCCCTCGGCCTCGCCGCCGCCGCGGCGCACGGCGCGCGCGATGTCGGCCAGGCCTGCGTCGTGCAGCAGGGCCGCGTCCTGGCGCTGGAGGACCGGCGCGGCACCGACGCCCTGATCGAGCGCAGCCGCGCGCTGCGGCGGCCCGGCCGCGGCCCGATCCTGGTCAAGACGAAGAAGCCGCAGCAGGACCTGCGCGCCGATCCGCCGGCGGTCGGGCCGGAGACGGTGCGCCGCGCCGCCGCCGCCGGGTTCGCCGGCCTGGCGCTCGGCGCCGGCTCGGTGGTGCTGATCGATCGCGAGGCGCTGGTCGCCGCCGCCGACGAGGCCGGGCTGTTCGTCGCCGGGGTGGCCGGGGCGCGATGAGCGGGAGCGGCGGGCCGCGCCTCTTCGTGATCGCCGGCGAGCCCTCGGGCGACCTGCTCGGCGGCCGCCTGCTCGCTGCCCTGCGGGAACGGGTCGGCCCCGGGCTGGAGGTGGCCGGCATCGGCGGCGAGACGATGATGCGGCGGGGCCTGGCGCCGCTCTTCCCGATGGCCGAGCTTTCGCTGATGGGGCTGGTGGAGGTGCTGCCGCATCTCGCCAGGCTGCGGCGCCGCCTGGCCGAGACCGTCGACGCGGTCCGCGCCATGGCGCCGGACGCGGTGGTGACGATCGATGCGCCGGCCTTCTGCCTGCGGGTCGCCGCCCGGCTGCGCGGCAGCGGCATCCCGGTGATCCACTATGTCGCGCCGACGGTGTGGGCCTGGCGGCCGGGGCGTGCCCGCCGCCTCGCCGGCACGGTCGACCATCTGCTCGCGCTGCTGCCCTTCGAGCCGCCCTATTTCACGGTGCACGGCTTGGCCTGCAGCTATGTCGGGCACCCCGTGCTGGAGACGATGGCCCGGGCGGCGCCGACGCCCGGCCGGCCGCCGGCCGACCCGCCCACCCTGTGCCTGCTGCCGGGCAGCCGGCGCAGCGAGGTCGCCCGGCTCCTGCCGGTCTTCGCGCAGACCGTCGAGCGGCTGCGTCGCGACTTCCCCCGGCTGCAGGTGCTGCTGCCGACCGTGGCGCCGGTGGCGGATGCGATCCGCTCGGCGGTCGCGGGCTGGAACGTGCCGGTCCGGCTGGTCGAGGGGGAGGGGCGGTACGCGGCCATGGCCGGCGCCGACGTCGCGCTCTGCGCCTCCGGCACGGTCGTGCTCGAGCTCGCCGCCCTCGGCGTGCCGACGGTCGCCTGCTATCGCGTCCATCCGCTGACGGCGGCACTGCTGCGCCGCCTGATCCGGGTGCGCTACGCCACCCTGGTCAACCTGCTGCTCGACCGACCCGTCGTCCCGGAGCTGCTGCAGGAGAACTGCACGGCCCCCCGCCTCGCCGCCTCGGTGGCCGCGCTGCTCGGCGACGCGGCGGCCCGCCGGCGCCAGCAGGAGGGCTTCGCCGAGGCGCTCGCCGCGCTCGCCGTGCCGGAGCCGCCGAGCGCGCGCGCCGCCCGGATCGTGCTGGAGACGATCGGCGCCCGGCGGGTCGCCGCCCGGTAGCTACTGCGCCGGCGCCCCGCGGTCGTGCTCGCGCACGCGCTGCCAGTGGCCCTGCAGCGACTCGACGATCCGCAGCGCCGCCGCCAGCGCCCGGCAGCCATCCTCGCCGCTCACCTCCGGCGGCTCGCCGCTGCGCACGCAGTGGATGAAGGAGCGGATCTCCTCCTGCAGGCTGTCGACTGCCAGGTAGGGAATGTCGTCCGACTGGAGGCCGCGCAGGGTGCCGGGGCGAGAGCCGGGGCGGCGCCTCACGATCCTGATAGTCTTGTTAAGAAAGTCTATGGAAGCGTATGAATTTTCTTCGAAAATCTTCATGATCCTCTCGGCGCGGACGCTCACCCTGCTGACCGTCAGGTTGGCGACGCAGCCATTGGCGAACTGCAGCCGGGAGTTGGCGATGTCCTCGACCGCGGAGAGCACCGGGGCGCCGACGGCGTCGATCGTCTCGATCGGCGAGTTGACGATCTCGAGCACCAGGTCGAGGTCGTGGATCATCAGGTCGAGCACGGCGTTGACGCCGGTGCCGCGGCCCGCCTTGTAGGGCCCGATCCGCGAGGCGTCGATGTAGATCGGCCGGCTGATCAGGCTGCGCAGCGCGCGGCCGACCGAGGAGAAGCGCTCGAGATGCCCGACCTGGAGGATGCGGTTGCGCTCGCGCGCGATCCGCACCAGCGACTCGGCATCGGCCAGGTTGTCGGTGATCGGCTTCTCGACCAGCACATGCGCGCCGTGCTCGAGGAAGCTGCGGGCGATCGCCGCGTGGGAGTCCGGCGGCGTGGCGATGCTGACCGCGTCGACACGGCCGAGCAGATCGCGGTGATCGAGCGCCGCAGCGACGCCGAAGCGGTCGGCCACCGAGCGGGCCCGCTCGCCGTCGCAGTCCGCCACGGCCACCAGGTCGACCCCGTCCAGGCGGGCGAGCTTCTCCGCATGGTACTGCCCGAAATGGCCGACCCCGATGACGGCGGTTCTGATTCCAGCCAAATCTCCTCCACGGCGCGGCCGGTTTGCATGCCGCCGGACGGTCCTGGCCGATTCCCCACGGCTCACGATAGCCGAGCGGCGCCCTCAGTCAATCTTGCCGGGCGAGGCCGAGGCGAGGTTGGCGGACCCGGGGACGCCCTATATACAGGGCCGGATCCACCCCAGAGACCGGCAGGATGAGCATGAGCCCTGAAACCGCAACGCTGGCCCAGCGGCCCGCTACCGCCCGCAGCTTCCAGTTGCTGCACACCATGATCCGGGTGCTCGACCTCGACAGGTCGATCGACTTCTACACCCGTCTGCTCGGCATGAAGCTGCTGCGCCGCACGGACTATCCGAGCGGCGAGTTCACCCTGGCCTTCGTCGGCTACGGCGACGAGACCGATCACACCGTGGTCGAGCTGACCCACAACTGGGGGCAGAAGGAGCCCTACCAGCTCGGCACCGCCTTCGGCCACCTCGCCATCGGCGTGCCCGACATCTACGGCACCTGCAAGGCGCTGGAGCAGGAGGGCGTCAAGATCCCGCGCCCGCCGGGGCCGATGAAGCATGGCGGCAGCGTGATCGCCTTCATCGAGGACCCGGACGGCTACAAGATCGAGCTCGTCCAGAAGGGCTGAGCCCGGGCGGACGGGGTCCCTGCCGCGACGCGACCCGGCGCGGGGCAGGGACCCTGCGGCCGCCTCAGCCGCGCTGGGCGAGCGGCACGAACTTGCGCGGCGTCGCCCCGGTATAGAGCTGCCGCGGCCGGCCGATGCGCTGCGAGGGATCCTCGATCATCTCGTTCCACTGCGCCACCCAGCCGACGCTGCGCGCGACGGCGAACAGCACGGTGAACATCGTGGTCGGGAAGCCGATCGCCTGCAGGATGATGCCCGAGTAGAAATCGACGTTCGGGAACAGCTTGCGGCTGACGAAGTAGTCGTCCTCGAGCGCGATCCGCTCCAGCTCCATGGCGAGGTCGAGCAGCGGCTCGTCGCGGATGCCCAGCGAATCGAGCACCTCGTTGCACGACTTGCGCAGCACCGCGGCACGCGGATCGTAGTTCTTGTAGACGCGGTGACCGAAGCCCATCAGGCGGGTGTTGCTGTCCTTGTCCTTGACCTTGCGGATGAACTCCGGGATGTGGCGCTTGTCGCCGATCTCGCGCAGCATCTTCAGCACCGCCTCGTTGGCGCCGCCATGGGCGGGGCCCCAGAGCGAGGCGATGCCGGCCGCGATGCAGGCGAACGGGTTGGCGCCGCTCGATCCGGCGAGCCGGACCGTCGAGGTCGAGGCGTTCTGCTCGTGGTCGGCGTGGAGGATGAAGATGCGGTCCATCGCCCGCGCCACCTCCGGGTTGACCTTGTACTCCTCGGCCGGCACCGCGAAGGTCATGTGCAGGAAGTTGGCGGCGTAGCCGAGCGCGTTGCGCGGCGCCATGAAGGGCTGCCCGACCGAGTACTTGTAGGCCATCGCCGCGATGGTCGGCATCTTGGCGATCAGCCGGTGCGAGGCGACGATCCGCTGCCGCGGATCGTTGATGTCCGTGCTGTCGTGGTAGAAGGCCGAGAGCGCGCCGGTCACGCCGACCATCACCGCCATCGGATGGGCGTCGCGGCGGAAGCCGCGATAGAGCGTGTGCAGCTGCTCGTGCAGCATCGTGTGATAGGTGATGTTGCTGACGAAGTCCTGTTTCTGCTTGGCGTTGGGCAGCTCGCCGTTCAGCAGCAGGTAGCAGACCTCGAGGAAGTCGCTGTGCTCGGCGAGCTCCTGGATCGGGTAGCCGCGATGCAGCAGCACGCCCTGCTCGCCGTCGATATAGGTGATCTTCGACTCGCAGGCCGCGGTGGAGGTGAAGCCCGGGTCGTAGGTGAAGAGGCCGTGATCGCTGTAGAGGCGGCGGATGTCGATCACCCGCGGTCCCATGGTGCCGCCCATGACCGGCAGGTCGAAGGTGGCGCCGGTCGCGTTGTCGGTCACCGTCACGGTGTCGGCCTGCTTCGGCTTGTCGGAGGATCGCTTCTGCGCGGCGGAAGGCGGCTGGGTCGCCCGCTCCGCCTTGGCCCGGCTCCGACCGGTCCTGGTCGTGGATTTCGCGGGTGCGTTCTTGGCCATAGATCAGCCCTTTCGCTCGCTAGCGTCGGTTTTCTCAGAGAATTATATGCACCGCAGCATCAACCCGCCACGGGCTGTTACGGGCTCGGCGCGGCAGCCGGGCGAATGGCGTCGTCGATCCGCGCCAGCGCCTCCTCGCGGCCGAGCACCTGCATGACCTCGAAGACCGGCGGGGAGACCGCCGCGCCGGTCAGCGCCGCCCGCAGCGGCTGGGCCAGCTGCCCGAGCTTGACCGTGGCCGCCTCGGCCTCGGCGCGGGTCGCCGCCTCGAGCGCCGCGGCCGTCCAGTCGGTCAGCGCGGCGAGCCGGCCGCGCAGCTGCTCCAGGCGCTGCCGTGCCGCTGCGTCGAGCAGGGCGGCCGCCTTCGGATCGAGCGCGAGCGGCCGCGTCGCGACGTAGAAGCGGGCATCGCGCGCCAGCTCCACCAGCGTCTTGGCCCGCGCCTTGAGCCCGCCCATGCCGCGCGTCAGCCGGTCGAGCGACTCGGGGGCGAGCGGCGCGCCCAGCTCCTGCGCCAGCCGTGCCCCGACCAGGCCTGCCAGCCGGGCATCGTCGGCCTCGCGCAGATAGTGGCCGTTGAGGTTGTCGAGCTTGGCGAAGTCGAAGCGGCTGGGCGAGCGGCCGACCGCGTCGAGGTCGAACCAGGCGACCGCCTGGGCGGTGTCGATGATCTCCTCGTCGCCGTGCGACCAGCCGAGCCGCAGCAGGTAGTTGCGCAGCGCCTCCGGCAGGTAGCCGAGATCGCGATAGGCATCGACCCCGAGCGCCCCGTGGCGCTTCGACAGCTTGGCGCCGTCCGGCCCGTGGATCAGCGGGATGTGGGCGAAGGCCGGCTCCGCCCAGCCCATCGACCGGTAGAGCTGCAGCTGGCGGAAGGTGTTGGTCAGGTGGTCGTCGCCGCGGATCACGTGGCTGATCGCCATGTCGTGGTCGTCGACCACCACCGACAGCATGTAGGTCGGCGTGCCGTCGCCGCGCAGCAGCACCATGTCGTCGAGCTGCTGGTTGGCGATCCGCACCTCGCCCTGGACGAGATCGTGCACCACGGTCTCGCCCTCGCGCGGCGCCTTGAGGCGGATCGCCGGGGCGATGCCGGGCGGCGCCTCGGCCGGGTCGCGGTCGCGCCAGCGCCCGTCATAGCGCGCCTGGAGGCCCTGGGCCTTGGCCTCGTCGCGCATCGCCTGCAGCTCCGCGGGCGTGCACCAGCAGCGATAGGCGTTGCCCTGGGAGAGCAGCTCGTGGGCCACCGCGGCGTGCCGCGCGGCGCGGGCGAACTGGTAGACGACGTCGCCGTCCCAGGACAGGCCGAGCCAGTCCAGCCCGTCGATGATGGCGCCGATGGCGGCCTCGGTCGAGCGCTGCCGGTCGGTGTCCTCGATGCGCAGCAGGAAGCGGCCGCCGTGATGGCGGGCGAACAGCCAGTTGAACAGCGCGGTCCGGGCTCCGCCAATATGGAGGAATCCCGTGGGCGAGGGCGCGAAGCGGGTGACGACGGTCATCGGGGCTTGTGATTATGGCGGCTGACAGGGCGGCGGCGGCCGTGTGTAGCACGGTCGCCGCCGCTGCCTCAATCGTGGCCGCCGACCCGTCGTCACCGCGCCCGGGCGGGCCGCCTCAGATCCAGTGGCCGGGGATCCAGGTCCAGCCCCAGCCGCGCTGCACCCAGTGGCCCGGCACCCAGTTGGCGCCCGGCCCGGGCCTCTCGGCGTAGTGCCCGGGTTCCCATCTCCACGCGCCGTGCTTGTCCACCTTCCAGTGGCCGGGGATCCAGGCCATGGTCTCGCCCGGCGGCGGCGGCGGCACCTCGGCCTGCGGCGGCGGCGGCGGCGTGTCGACGTCCATCGGCGGCGGCACATACTCCCAGTAGGGATCGCCGTCGATCACCACCTTGTGCGCCTGCGCCGGCGCTACGGCGGCGCAGGCCGCCACCAGCAGCGCGGCGGCGAGCGGAAGACGCATCGTCATCGGCTTTCCCCATTGTCGAGGTGGAAGCACCACTATAGCGAGCGCTGCCGGCCGCGAGCCAGGGCCGTTTCCATCGGCTCTCCACCGGCCCCTCGACTTGCGCTAGGGTGATGCAAGCGGAGGTGGCGGCGGATGAGCCTGACGCACGCAGTGCCTGAGCGCCGGGGTCTGCGGCTCCCGGCCTTGGGGCACGGGCCGGCCTGGCTTGCCGCTGCGCTCGTGGCGGAGCGCGACCGCTGGCTGCTCTGGCTTCCCGTCGCGCTCGGCGGCGGCATCGCCTGCTACTTCGCGCTGCCGGTCGAGCCGGCCTGGTGGCTGGTGCCGGCCGCGCTGCCGCCGGCCCTGCTGGCCGCCTGGCTGCTGCGCCGATGGCCGCTCGCCCCGCTGCCGGCCTTGGCGCTGGCTGCGGCGCTGGTCGGGCTCGGCGCCGGGCAGCTGCGCACCGCCCTGGTCGCGGCGCCGATGCTGCCCGCCCGGCTGGCCGCCGTCGAGGTCACCGGGCGCGTCGCCGAGATCCAGCCCCTGCCCAGCGGGCAGCGGCTGGTGCTGGTCGAGCCGGGCATCGCCGGGCTGGCCGCCGAACTGACGCCGGCGCGGCTCCGGGTGCGGCTGGCGCGGCCGCCGGACGGGCTGCAGCTCGGGCAGAAGCTGCGGCTGCGCGCCAGCCTCGGCCCGCCGAGCCCACCCTCGGTGCCGGGCACCTACGATTTCCAGCGCGACGCCTTCTTCGACGGCATCGGCGCGGTCGGCTTCGCCTTCGCCGCCGAGGCGGTCGGGCCGCCCGGACATGCCGCGCCGATGACCCGGCTGCGGCAGGCGATCAACGCCCGCATCCTGGCGGCCCTGCCAGGCGAATCGGGGCCGGTCGCCGTCGCGCTCGTCACCGGCGACCAGGCCGGGATCGCCAAGGACGTGCTCCAGGCGATGCGCGATTCCGGGCTGGCGCACCTGCTCTCGATCTCCGGGCTGCACATGGCGATCGTCGCCGGCTTCGTCTTCGTCGGGCTGCGCGGTCTGCTCGCCCTGGTGCCGCGGCTTGCGCTGCATCACCCGATCAAGAAATGGGCGGCGCTCGCCGCTCTGGCCGCCGCCTTCGTCTACCTGCTGCTGGCCGGCGGCGGCGTGCCGCCGCAGCGCTCCTTCCTGATGACCGCGATGGTGCTGCTCGCCGTGCTGGCCGAGCGCAACCCGCTCTCCATGCGGCTGGTCGCCATGGCCGCGGTGGCGGTGCTGCTGACCACGCCCGAGGCCCTGACCGGGCCGAGCTTCCAGATGTCCTTCGCCGCGGTGGTGGCGCTGATCACCGCCTACGAGACCGCCGCCGTGCGCCGCTGGTCGCGCAGCGAGGGCGGCTGGGCCGGCCGGACGCTGCGCCATGTCGCCGGGCTGCTGCTCACCAGCCTGATCGCCACGGTCGCCACCGCACCCTTCGCCGTCTATCACTTCAACCGGCTGGCCGCCTACGGCATCGCCGCCAACCTGCTGGCCGTGCCGCTGACCAGCTTCTGGGTGATGCCCTGGGCGGTGGTCGGGCTGCTGCTGATGCCGCTCGGGCTGGAGCGGCTCGCCCTGCTGCCGATGGGCTGGGGCATCGACGGCGTCGACTGGATCGCCCGCACCGTGGCGGCCTGGCCGGGCGCCGTGACGCTGGTGCCGGCGATGCCGCTCTGGGGCCTGGTGCTGGCCTCGCTGGGCGGGCTGTGGCTCTGCCTGTGGCGGCGGCCCTGGCGCCTCGCCGGGCTGCCGGTGATCCTGCTCGGGCTGGCCGGCGTGCTGGCGGTGCAGCCGCCCGACCTGCTGGTCGGCGACGACGGCAAGCTGATGGCGCTGCGCGACGCGAGCGGCCGGCTGCTGCTCTCGACGGCGCGGGCGGGGCGCTTCGATGCCGAGCTCTGGTTGCGCCAGGCGGGCCAGGAGGAGACGGTCGACTGGGACGCGGCCGCCGACGGCGATGCGCTCAGCTGCGACCCGCAGGGCTGCCTCTACCGCAAGGCCGGCCACGTCGTCGCGCTGGTCCGCGATCCCACCGCGCTGCGCGAGGATTGCCGCGTCGCCGACCTGGTGGTCTCGCCGGCCGACCCGGTGCGCCGCCGCTGTCCCTCGGCGGCCCGGGTGATCGACCGCTTCGACCTCTGGCGCTACGGCGGCCATGCCGTCTGGCTGGAGCCCGGCCGGCTGATCGTGCTCTCGGTCCGGGAAAGCCGCGGCGAGCGGCCGTGGGTGGTGAAGCCGCTGCCGCGGAGCCGGCTGCTGCCGGCGGGTGCGGAAGAGGGGGCGGGGCCTAGTAGCGGCGCAGCAGCCCGACCAGCCGACCCTGCACCCTGACCCGGTCGGGGCCGAAGATGCGCGTCTCGAAGGACGGGTTGGCGGGCTCCAGCGCCACCGAGTCGCCCTTGCGGCGCAGCCGCTTCAGCGTCACCTCGCTGCTGTCGACCAGGGCGACGATGATGGTGCCGTTCTCGGCCGTGTCGCAGCGCTCGATGATCACCGTGTCGCCGTCGAGGATGCCGGCGCCGACCATCGAATCGCCGTCGACCTCCAGCGCGTAGTGGTCGCCCTTCTTCAGCAGGTCGGCGGGAACGGCGATGCTGGTGCTGTGGTCGCGCAGCGCCTCGATCGGCGTGCCGGCGGCGATCCGGCCGTAGAGCGGCAGCTGCACGCTTTCCACCGCGCCGCCCACCGGCGTGCCGGGCAGCGCGGCGCTGAAATTGCCGCGGATCACGTTGGGGGCGAAGCCGCCGCCGCCCTCGGGCCGGCGGGGCCGGCCGAGGCTGGCCTGCTCGGGCAGCCGCACCACTTCCAGCGCGCGGGCGCGGTGCGCCAGCCGGCGGATGAAGCCGCGCTCCTCGAGGCCGGTGATCAGCCGGTGGATGCCCGACTTGGACTTCAGCCCGAGCGCTTCCTTCATCTCGTCGAAGGAGGGGGAAACGCCGTCGCGCGAGAGCCGCTCGTTGATGAACAGCAGCAGCTCATGTTGCTTGCGGGTCAGCATCGATCCTCCGGCTTGGGGTCGGAAAACCGGCCACCCCAAGATCTAGAACAAAAGCAGCACAGCCACGCATGTTCTAGTTTGGTTCTGTGGACAGGTCAAGGGTCATGATTAACCTTTCCTGATAGGCTGCCGCGGATTCGAAGCGGCGCGGAGGGCGCGTTCCCCATGACCCTGGACGACTATGCCGCCTGGGCGGCGGGGCTGCGCGGCGGCCGGCCCGCGGCTGAGGGCGACGCAGCCGACGACCGCCTCTATCTCGCCTATCTCGGCCTCGGCCTGGCCGGCGAATCCGGCGAGGTGGTGGAGCACGTCAAGAAGCTTCTGCGCGACGGCCGCTGGGATCCGGCGGCGGTGGCCGAGGAGCTCGGCGACCTGATCTACTACTGGGCCTGCCTCTGCGCCGCCACCGGCACGGCGCCGTCGGCGCTGCTCCAGGCCAGCGCCCGCAAGATCGCGGCCCGCAGCGGGGCGGCGCTGCCGGGGTGAGCGGGCGCGGTGGCGGGCGCCGGGGCGCTCAGGTCGAGAGCGTGCCGCCGCCCAGGCCGAGGATCTCGACGGTCGCGCCGGCGGCCAGCGCCGGCGCCAGCGGCGGGCGCACGATCAGGCAGTCGGCCCAGGCCAGGCGCGACACCATCGAGCTGTCCTGGACCGGGAAGGCGGTGGCGACGGCCGCCCCGTCCTCGTGGCCGAGCCGCGCCCGGAGGTAGTCCTGGCGGCGGTCGTTGGCGGGGAGGGGCGCGCCCAGGCGGGCGTGCTGCGCCGGCTCGGCGCCGGCCGGCCGGCCGAGCAGCCTTTGCAGCGCCGGCCGCAGGAAGATGGCGGCGCAGACCAGGGCGGACACCGGGTTGCCGGGCAGGCCCAGCACGGGGGTGCCGCCGAGCCGCCCGAACAGCAACGGCTTGCCGGGCCGCATCGCGATCTTCCAGAAATCGAGCTCCAGCCCCTGGTCGCCGAGCGCGGCCTGGACCAGGTCGTGCTCGCCGACCGAGGCGCCGCCGGTGGTGACCAGCAGGTCGGCGCCGCGTGCCGCGGCGGCCATGGCGGCGATCGCCGCGCGGTCGTCGCCCACCACGCCCAGATTGAGCGGCTCGCCGCCGCAGGCGGCGACGAAGGCCGCCAGCGCCAGCGCGTTGGAGCTGACGATCTGGCCGGCGGCGATCGGCTCGCCCGGCATCACCACCTCGTCGCCGGTGGCGAGGATCGCCACCCGCGGCCGCCGGGTCACCCGGAGCCAGGGCCAGTTCATCGCCGCGGCCAGGCCGATGTCGCGGGCGGTGAGCAGCCGGCCGCGGCCCAGCCCGAGCTCGCCGGCGGCGAAGTCGAGCCCGGCGCGGCGGACATAGGCGCCGGTCGCCGTCGCCTCGCGCACGCTGACCCAGTCGCCCGCGCGGTCGGCATCCTCCTGGATGACGATGGTGTCGGCGCCGGCCGGCAGCGCCGCGCCGGTGAAGATGCGCGCCGCCTCGCCGGGCCCGACGGTTCCCGGATCGCCGCTGCCGGCGGCGACCTGGCCGACGACGCGCAGCCGCGCCGGGATGGTGCCGAGATCGGCGCCGCGCACGGCATAGCCGTCCATCGCGGAGACCGCGGCCGGCGGCTGGGTGAGGCGGGCGGCGACGTCCTCGGCGAGCACCCGGCCATGCGCCGCGGCCAGCGCCACCACCTCGCTGCCGAGCGGCTGCAGCGCGCCCAGGATGCGGCTGCGTGCGTCCTCGACTGATATCATCACGACGACTCGTAAGTGCCCGATTTTCCGCCTTCCTTGCGGATCAACCGGATGTCGGTCAGCTGCATCGCCCGATCGACGGCCTTGCACATGTCGTAGATCGTCAGGGCGGCCACGGCGACCGCCGTCAGCGCCTCCATCTCGACGCCGGTGCGGCCGACCAGCCGGCAGGTGGCGGTGATCTCGACGCCCGGCGCCTCGCGGTCCAGCGCCAGGTCGACGCTGACCGCGCTGAGGCTGAGCGGATGGCAGAGCGGGATCAGGTCGGGGGTGCGCTTGGCGCCCATGATGCCGGCCAGCCGGGCGACCGACAGCACGTCGCCCTTGGCCACCCGGCCCTCCTCGATCAGCGCCAGCGTGGCGGGCGCCATGCGGACCAGCCCGCGGGCGGTGGCGGTCCGGGTCGTCGCCTCCTTGCCGGTGACGTCGACCATGCGGGCCCGGCCCTGCTCGTCGAAATGCGTGAAGCCGCTCATCGGCGGGATCCTTGGCTGCGGGGGGGCGGCGCCGGCGGGCGCCGGCTCAGGCGGTTCGGCCGAGCGCCGGCAGGCCGAGCAGGTGCCGGGTTGCGGCGGTGACGTCGGCCTCGCGCATCAGCGACTCCCCGACCAGGAACGCGGCGGCGCCGGCACGGCGCAGCCGCGCCAGGTCGGCCTCGCTGGCCAGCCCGCTCTCGGCGATCACCAGCCGGTCCTTCGGCACCCGCGGCGCCAGTTCCTCGGATGTCCGAAGATCGACCGACAACGTTTTGAGATTACGATTGTTTATTCCGATCATGCGGACGGGGAGACGGAGCGCACGCT
Organism: Dongiaceae bacterium; assembly: GCA_046349435.1. Taxonomy (GTDB): domain Bacteria; phylum Pseudomonadota; class Alphaproteobacteria; order Dongiales; family Dongiaceae; genus JAXMCI01. The sequence continues at coordinate 98,286 of JAXMCI010000022.1, forward strand.
CGAGCTCTCCGGCATCGTGGACCTCGGCCAGCACGTCGAGCCCCTGGGCCGCCGCGACCGCCGCCAGCTCGGCCGCCCGGGCGTCGTCGAGCGCCGCCAGGATCAGCAGGACGGCGTCGGCGCCGAGCGCCCGGGCCTCGACCACCTGGTAAGGATCGAGCGTGAAGTCCTTGCGCAACACCGGCAGCCCGACCGCCGCACGCGCCGCGACGAGATAGGCGTCGGCGCCCTGGAAGTACTTGCTCTCGGTCAGGACGGAGAGGCAGGCGGCGCCCCCGGCCTGGTAGGCACGGGCCAGCATCGGCGGATCGAAATCGGCCCGGATCAATCCCTTGCTGGGCGATGCTTTCTTGATTTCTGCAATCAGGCCGTAGCCGCCGGCGGCTGCCTCGGCGAGCCGTGCGGCGAAGCCGCGAGGTGGCGGCGCCTCGCGCGCCGCGCTCTCGAGCTCGGCGAGCGGGCGGCGGCGCTTGCGCTCGGCGACCTCGGCCGCCTTGTCGGCGCAGATCCGGGCGAGGACGTCGCTCATCTCACTTCACCGCCTCGGGCTCGGGCGGCGGCTCGTTGGTGATCGCCACCACCCGGTCGAGCACCCGGCGGGCGCGGCCGGAATCGATCGCCGCCGCGGCCAGCGCGGCGCCGTCGCGCAGCCCGGCGACCTTGCCGGCGACCAGCAGGGCGGCGGCGCTGTTCAGCAGCACGATGTCGCGATAGGGGCCGCGCTCGCCGCCGAGCAGCGCGGTCAGGGCGGCCGCGTTGGCGGCGGCATCGCCGCCGCGCAGGTCGTCGAGCCGGGCGGTCGGCAGGCCGGCCTCCTCCGGCAGCACGTCGCGCAGCGTGACGCGGCCCGCCTGCAGCACGGCGACGTGCGACGGCCCGGTGGTGGTCAGTTCGTCGAGCCCGTCCGAGCCGTGCACCACCCAGGCCTGCTCGGTGCCGAGCCGGCCGAGCACGCGCGCCAGCGGCTCGATCCAGGCGCGCGAGAAGACGCCGACCAGCTGGCGCCGGGCGCCGGCCGGGTTGGAGAGCGGGCCGGTGAGGTTGAAGATCGTGCGGGTGCCGAGCTCGACGCGGACCGGCCCGACATGGCGCATCGCGGCATGGTGGCGCGGCGCCAGCAGGAAGCACATGCCGGCCTCGCCCAGGGCGCGCTCGAGCAGCGTCATGTCGGCATCGAGGTTGACGCCGAGCGCCGCCAGCACGTCGGCGGCGCCGGAGCGCGAGGACATGGCGCGGTTGCCGTGCTTGGCCACCGGCACGCCGCAGGCCGCCACGACCAGGGCCGCAGCGGTCGAGATGTTGAGCGTGCCGGCGCCGTCGCCGCCGGTGCCGCAGGTGTCGATGGCGCCGGGCGGCGCGGCGATGCGCAGCATGCGGCCGCGCATGGCGCGGACCGCCCCGGTGATCTCCTCGACGGTCTCGCCGCGCACCCGGAGCGCCATCAGGAAGCCGCCCATCTGCGCCGGGGTGGCGTTGCCCGACATCATCGCGTCGAAGGCCAGCTCGGCCTGCTCCTCGGTCAGCGGCGTCGCCGCGGCGGCGATGCCGAGCAGCCGCTTCAGGTCCTCGAGCCCGGCGGTCATGCGCTGGCCTTCAGGCGCGGCCGGAAGGACTCGGCCACCGAGAGGAAGTTGCCGATCAGCGCCGCGCCCTGCTCCGAGGCGATGCTCTCGGGATGGAACTGCACGCCGAAGATCGGGTGCTGGCGGTGCGCCAGCCCCATGATCAGCCCGTCCTCGCTCTCGGCGGTGATCGCCAGCTCGGCCGGCATCGAGCTGCGCTCGACGATCAGCGAGTGGTAGCGGGTCGCGGTGAAGGGGCTGGGCAGGCCGCGGAACAGCCCTTCGCCGCCATGGCTGATGCGGCTCAGCTTGCCGTGCATCGGCTTCGGCGCGCGCACGATGCGGCCGCCGAAGGCCTGGCCGATCGACTGGTGGCCGAGGCAGACCCCGAGCAGCGGCACGCGCCCCGCCGCCGCGCGCACCAGCGGCAGGCAGATGCCGGCACGGTCGGGATCGCAGGGGCCGGGCGACAGGATGATCCCCTCGGGGTCCATGGCCAGCGCCTGCTCGACCGTGATCGCGTCGTTGCGCCGGACCGCGAGCCGCGCGCCGAGGCTGCCGACGAGGTGGAAAAGGTTGTAGGTAAAGCTGTCGTAATTATCGATTAGCAGAATCATTTCAGCAGCTTGCGTGAGATCGACGGGGACGGCGGCGGACGGTGGACAAGTTTTATATCAGCGGCGGCACGGCCAGGGAAGGCGGCCGCCCGCCGATGCCGGTGACGCCACGGCGCGGCGGTGATATGTACCGCGCCCTGACAGCAGGGTGAGCGATGGCCCGGCCCCGGGGCAAGCGACGCAAGCGGACCGACTGGCGCCGGCTGCTGCCGCCCAGCGGCTGGGCCAGCCATGTCGTCGTCCTGGTGGTCGGCATCGGCATCGGGCTGCTGCTGGCGCTGCCGCTGGCCCGGACGATGCGGCCGTCGCCGGCGCCGCACCGGACGGTCTCGCTGGCGCTGCCGGTCGCGCCGCCGCCGAGCCGCCCGGCGCCGCCCGCCGCGGCAGCACCGCCGGTCCGGGCGGCCGCCCCGGCCGACGCGCAGCCCGCTTCCCCGGCGGCATCCCCGGCCGTCGCCGCCGCGGCAGGCGCAGCTCCGCCGGCCGCGTCCGTGACACCCTCGCCGCCGCCCGCGTCCGCGACGCCGGCGCCCTCGGGCGCGACGCAGCAGGCGGCGCTGCCGCCCGGCGGCGGCACGGTGCCTGCCGGCCCGGCGGCCTGGCAGCGCTTCGCCGTCCCGGCGCCCGCGGCCGTCGGCCGGCCGATGATCGCGATCATCATCGACGATCTCGGGCTCGACCGGCCCGATGCCGACCGTATCGTGGCGCTGCCCGGGCCGCTCTCGCTGTCCTTCATGACCTATGCCGAGGACCTCCCGCGGCAGACCGCGGCGGCCCGACGGCGCGGCCACGAGCTGATGGTCCACGTCCCGATGGAGCCGCTCGACGAGGAGCTCGATCCGGGCCCGCACACCCTGCGCGTCGGCCTCGGCGCCGACGAGCTGCTGCGCCGGCTGCGCTGGGGCCTGGCCCGCTTCGACGGCTATGTCGGGATCAACAACCACATGGGCAGCCGCTTCACCGAATCGCGGGATGGCATGCGGGTGGTGATCGAGGAGCTGAAGAGCCGCGGGCTGCTGTTCGTCGATTCGCGGACCATCGGCGACAGCGTCGGCGGCAAGGTCGCGGCCGAGCTCGGCGTGCCGCATGTCGACCGCGACATCTTCCTCGACAACGAGCAGAACGCCGCCGGCATCGAGCAGCAGCTCGCCCGCACCGAGGAGGTGGCGCGCCGGCGCGGCTGGGCGGTGGCCATCGGCCACCCGTACCCCGCCACCGTCGCGGCGCTGGCCCGCTGGTTGCCCGGTCTCGCGCAGCGCGGCTTCGTGCTGGTCCCGGTCAGCGCCATCGTCCGCCGCACCGCCGCGGCGGGGTAGGGCGGCACCGCTACTCCGGCCCGGCCGCCAGGATCTCCCTGGCCATCTCGCGCAGCCTGGCGCGCTGCACCTTCGTGCCATTGGCGCTCGCCGCCGTCGGGAAGGCGTCGAGCGCGACGCAGCGCACCGGCACCTTGTACCGTGCCAGCCCCGCCGCGCAGAAGCGGCGGAGCGCCGCCTCGTCGAAGCCGGCGCCCGGCTGCAGCGTGACGAAGGCGACCGCCGCCGGCCCGCGCTCGCCGAGGACGCCCACCACCTGGCAGCCGCCGATCCCGGCGAACCCCTGGATCCGCGCCTCGATCTCGGACGGCGCCACGAGGTAGCCGCCCAGCCGCAGCACGTCGCCCATCCGCGCCTCGAGGACGAAGCTGCCGTCGCCGGCCAGGCGGCCGGCATCGCCGGTGCGCATCCAGCCGTCCTCGGTCAGCGCGGCCGCCGTCGCCGCGGCGTCGCCGAAATAGCCAGCCATCAGGCTCGGCCCGGTCAGCTCGATCTCGCCGCTCTCCCCGGCCGCCAGCAGGCGGCCGCTCTCCGGGTCGCGGATGCGCACGGCGTAGTCGGCGCCGACCGGGAATCCGCCGGGCCGGGCGCGCTGCGCCAGCGCCGCCGCCGGGCGCTGCCGGGCGAACAGGGCCTGCGCCTCGCTCATGCCGTAGAGGCCGCTGAGGCTGAGGCCGCGCCCGGCCGCCTCGGCCGCGATCTCCTCCAGCATCGGGTTGAAGGCGGCGTAGAAGCAGGCGCCCAGCGACGGGAACGGCCGCTCGGCGGAGCGCACGGCGAGCAGCCTGGCGAACATCTCGTCGGTGCCGTTGAAGCCGGTGACCCGGTGGCGCTCGATCAGCGCCGCGGCCTCCTCGGCGGCGAAGCTCGGCGGCATCACCGTGACGGCGCCGCCGGCCAAGGCCGCCATGGCCTGGCAGAAGCCGAAGACGCCGCAGAGGGGCAGGGCCTGCAGCAGCACGCTGCCGGGCGCGTCGTAGCCGAAGTCGCGCGCCACGGCCTCGGCGTGGCGGATGACGCTGTAGTGATCGTGCAGCACGAACTTCGGCGCCTTGGTGGTGCCCGAGGTCGTGAAGATGATGCTGCCGACCGGGCCGCCGCCGTGATCGCCGCCATAGGCCGGACGATCGCGCAGCGACCGGTAGGGGACGACCGGCTTGCCCCGCAGCCGCTCGCCGGCCGGCGCGCCGCCGCCACAGGCGATGAGCGCCTCGACCCCGGCGAGCGCTGCGCCGTCCACCTCGTCGAGGATGCCGGGGAAGTCGACATGCCGGAAATCCGGCCACAGGGCCAGCAGCCGGGCGCCCGAGCGCGCGAGGATGTCGGTCAGCTCGGCGCTGCGGAACCGGGTGTTGATCGCGACGGCGACGGCGCCGAGCCGCGCGCAGGCGAGATGGAGCGCCAGCCAGGCCGGCGCGTTGGGCAGCCACAGCCCGACACGGTCGCCGGGGCGGATGCCGAGATCGGCCAGGCCCTGCGCCACGCGCCGGCTCTCGTCGAGCAGGGCGGCCAGGCCGATCGGCCGGTCGTCGCAGATCAGTGCGGCGGCTTGCGGACGCTCGGCCGCCCGCCGCTCCAGGAAGCGGCCGAGGCTCTCCGAGGCCCGCGGCTGCGGCAGGGCCGCCCTACCGCTGGCCCGTGGCGGCGAAGCGCACCGCTTCCTCGGCGGCGCGCAGCAGGGCGCGGGCCTTGTTGCAGCTCTCCTGGAACTCCGCCTCGGGGTCGCTGTCGGCGACGATGCCGCCGCCGGCCTGGACGTACATGGTGCCGTCCTTGACCACGGCGGTGCGCAGCGCGATGCAGCTGTCCATGGCGCCGCCGGCGGCGACGTAGCCGATCGCCCCCGCATAGACGCCGCGGCGCTCCGGCTCGAGCTCGTCGATGATCTCCATCGCCCGGACCTTGGGCGCGCCGGAGACGGTGCCGGCCGGGAAGCCGGCGATCAGCGCGTCCATCGCGTCGTAGGCCGGGTCGATCTCGCCCTCGACGTTGGAGACGATGTGCATGACGTGCGAGTAGTGCTCGATCTGCATCTGCTCGGTGACCCGCACGGTGCCCATGCGCGCCACCCGGCCGACGTCGTTGCGGCCGAGATCGAGCAGCATCAGGTGCTCGGCCAGCTCCTTGGGGTCGGCGAGCAGCTCGGCGGCCAGCGCCTTGTCCTCCTCCGGCGTGCGGCCGCGCGGCCGGGTGCCGGCGATCGGCCGGATCGTCACCTTGCCGTCGCGCAGCCGGACCAGGATCTCCGGGCTCGAGCCGACCACCGCGAAGCCGCCGAAATCGAGGAAGAACAGGAAGGGCGAGGGGTTGAGACGGCGCAGCGCGCGGTAGAGCGCGAAGGGCGGCAGCGGGAAGGGCAGGGCGAAGCGCTGGGACAGCACGACCTGGAAGATGTCGCCCGCCAGGATGTAGCGCTTGGCGCGCTCCACCATGGCGTGGAACTCGTCGGGCGCGACGTTGGAGCGCGCTTCGGGTACCGCCGCCGGGGCCTCGACGGCGCTGCCGGGGCGCGGCAGAGGCCGGCCGAAATCCGCGACCACGGCGGCCAGCCGGGCGGCGGCGACGTCGTAGGCGGCGCGCGCCGACAGCTCCGGGTCGGGCCAGGCCGGCGAGACGACGGTGACGCGATCCTCGATGTTGTCGAAGATCGCCATGACGGTGGGCCGCAGGAAGATGCCGTCCGGCAGGCCCAGCCCGGGCGGCCGGTCGGTCGGCAGCCGCTCCATCAGCCGCACCATGTCGTAGCCGAGATAGCCGAACAGGCCGGCCGCCATCGGCGGCAGGCCGGGCGGCAGCTCGATCTCCGATTCGGCGATCAGCGCGCGCAGCGCCGCGATCGCCTCGCCGGGGCAGGGCTCGAAGGCGTCGGGCCGGGTCTCCGCCTGGCGGTTGACCTCGGCCTTGCCGCCGCTGCAGCGCCAGATCAGGTCGGGACGCAGGCCGATCAGCGAGTAGCGGCCGCGCACCGCGCCGCCCTGCACCGACTCGAGCAGGAAACTGTTCGGCCGCCCCTGGCTCAGCTTCATCATCGCCGAGACCGGGGTGTCGAGGTCGGCGATCAGCCGGGTCCACAGAACCGTCGGCCGGCCGGCCTCGTAGGCCTTCGCGAAGCTGGCGAAGTCGGGCTCGGGCGTCATCGCCGGCGCTGGGCTAGAACAGCGCCTCGATGGCGCGGTTGTCGGTGGTGACCGGGATCTGCTCGCGCAGCGCGGAGCTGAACTCGACCAGCAGGTCGTTGGCCAGCTTCTCGCGCAGGTCGGCGCGCAGCCGGTCGACCTGGGCCTGGTCGGCGGCGGGATTGGCCGGGTCGATGCGGTCGAGGCGGGCCAGCACCTGGCCGGCGCCCGAGGCCGAGGCCACGCCCTGGCCGACCTTGACGCCGAACAGCTTGGCCGCCGCCTCGGGCGACAGGTCGGCGGCGGGGTCGCCGGCGTCGCGGGTGAAGGGCTGGGTGGTCTTGACCGGCACCTGCAGCTCCGCGGCGATCTTGGCGAGGTCCTCGCCGCCGTTCAGGCGCTCCAGCAGCTTCTTCGCCTTCTCGGCGGCCAGCTTCTCGCGCTGCGCCTGCTGCCAGTCGGCGATCACCCGGTCCCTGATCTTGTCGAGCGGCCGGACCGCCTCGGGGGTGACGCCGTCGACCTTGACGATCGCGTAGCTGCCCTCGCCGATGTCGATCAGGTCGGTGGTCTGGCCCTCGGTCGTGTTGAAGATCGCCGGCACGATCTGCTGGTTGCCGGTGACGCCGGGGATGACGGCGTCGTCCGGTCCCTTGCCGTTGGCGTCGATCGCCGCGATCTTCTCCACCTTGAGCTTCAGCTTGGCCGCCGCCTGGTCGAGCGGCGCGCCGCCGGCCAGCGCGTCCTCCAGCTGCTTGCTCAGGCTGTCGAGCGCGTCGATCGCCTTGCGCCGCGCCAGCTCGCCCTTGATCCGATCGTGCACCTCGGCCAGCGTCGCCTTGTGCCCGGGCTCGATCGCCAGCACATGGACGATGTGCCAGCCGAAGCCGGTCTTCACCGGGGCGGTGACGCCGTTGGCGCCGGCGGCGAAGCTCGGCTCCGCCAGCACCCCCAGCACCTCGCTCTTGGCCAGCGATCCGAGGTCGGCCGGCGGCTTGCCGGTGACCTGCTGCGCGACGTCGGCGAAGCTCGCGCCGCCCTTCAGCTGGTCGGCCGCCGCCTTGGCGGAGGCCTCGTCCTTGAAGATGATCTGCTCGAGATGGCGGCGCTCCGGCACGTCGTACTCGGCGGCGTGGGCCTTGTACTCCTCCGCGATCTCGTCCTCGCTGACGCCGATCTCGCCGGCGATGTCCTCGGGCCGCAGCGTCACCAGGGTCACGGCGCGGTACTCCGGCGCCTGGTAGCGCGAGGCGTTCTCCTTGTGGAAGGCCTCGAGCGCCTTGTCGTCGGGCTGGCCGACGTCGGTGATGCTGGAATCGGCGATGAAGACCGTGGAGGCCACGCGCTTCTCGGCGCGGTAGCCGTAGATCAGGTTGACCAGCTGGTCGGGCACCCTGACGCCGCCGGCGATCGCCGTGAAGAGCTCGTTGCGGGCGATGTCCTTGCGCACCGTGTCGAGGAACATCGCCTCGTTGAGGTGCGACTGGTCGAGATACATCGACAGGCGGGCCCGGTCGAGCTGGCCCAGCCCGTTGTTGAAGGCGGCGACGACGCGCTGCTGCACCACGCTGTCCGGCACCGACAGGTGCAGGCGCTGCGCCTCGACGTCGAACAGCGTGCTGTTGACCATGTTGGCCAGCACCTGCCGCGGCAGGCCGATCTGCTTGGCCATCTCGCTGTCCAGCTTGCCCTGGAACATCGGCTGCAGCCGGTCGACCTGGATCCGCAGCTGCCGCGAGAACTCGGGCTCGGTGATCCGCTCGGGACCGACATTGGCAATCACCGTGTCGCCGCTGCGCAGGTGGAACACGTCGCTGACGCCCCAGACGCCGAAGGTGGCGATCAGGACGAGGAAGAGGACCTTGATGATCCAGGACGAGGCCTTGCTGCGCAGCGCGGTCAACATGGGGCGGATCTTCGCGACTGGTAAGAATTGACGGACGCCGCCAGCCTTGCCTGCGGCCGGCCCGGAGCGGCCGGCATCATAGGGAGGGGTCGGGGGCCCAGCAACAGGGAAAGCCCGGCAGTTCCAAGCCACTGCGCCGCGTGCTATCAGCCGGCGGGTGAGCCGAGGGAGAGCTGAAGCCATGGCAGGCACGTCGTCGTCGCGGCCGCGTCCGCTGGTCGCCGGGAACTGGAAGATGAACGGCCGGCGCGCCGACGGGCTGGCGCTCGCCCGCGCCCTGGTCGAGCGCGCCAGCCATGCGCAGCCGGCGGCCGAGCTGCTGGTCTGCCCGCCCTTCACCCTGCTCAGCCTGGTCGGCGAGGTGGTCGCCGAGAGCCCGGTCGCGCTCGGCGGGCAGGACTGCCACCCGCGGCCGGCGGGCGCCTTCACCGGCGACGTCGCCGCCCCGATGCTGGCCGATCTCGGCTGCAGCTACGTCATCGTCGGCCATTCCGAGCGCCGCGCCGGCCACGGCGAGAGCGACGCGCTGGTGCGCAGCAAGGCGGTGGCGGCGGTCGCCGCCGGGCTGGTGCCGATCGTCTGCCTGGGCGAGACGGAGGCCGAGCGCGACGCCGGCCAGGCGCTGGCGGTGGTCGAGCGGCAGCTCGCCGGCTCGCTGCCGCCCGGCATCGAGGCGGCCAATCTGGTGGTCGCCTACGAGCCGGTCTGGGCGATCGGCACCGGCCGTACGCCGACCGCCGCCGACATCGCCGCGGTGCATGCCCATCTCCGCAGCCGGCTGGCCGCCCAGGTCGCCGAGCCCGGCGGGGTGCGGCTGCTCTATGGCGGCTCGGTCAAGGCCGACAATGCGCGCGAGATCCTGGCCCTCCCCGAGGTCGACGGGGCGCTGGTCGGCGGCGCCAGCCTGAAGCCCGAGGAGTTCTGGGCGATCGCCACGGCGGTACCCGCCGCCGGCTGAGGCAGCCGGCGGCCCGGGCCCGCGCCCGAACTCCGGGCTGGCGCGGCGGCGCCGGAGGCATTACATATCCGCCGCCCGGCGGGCGGCCTTGCCCGGTCCGGAAGCATTTGCCGTGCCGCGGCGGCCCGGGAAGGACGCATGGTTCAGCAGCTTCTCCTCGTCATCCACCTCATGCTGGCGGTCACCCTGGTCGCCGTCATCCTGCTGCAGAAGAGCGAGGGCGGCGGCCTCGGGGTCGGGGGCGGCGGCGGCGGTGGCGGCATGGGCGGGCTGATGACCGGCCGCAGCGCGGCCAACCTGCTGACCCGGACGACGGCGATCCTGGCCGCGGGCTTCCTCGCCACCAGCCTGATCCTGGCGGTGATCGCGGCGCACCGCACGGCGCCGCGGTCGCTGCTCGACAACCCGCTGCCGGCCGGACAGGTGCCGGTCTCGGCGCCGGCCCAGCCCGGACAGCCCGCCACCCCGCCCGCGGGCCAGGTGCCGACGGGGCAGGTGCCGACGGGCCAGGTGCCGACGGGCCAGGGGCAGGCGCCCGCCGCCGGCGCGCAGCCCGCGGCCCCCGCCACGGGCACCCAGCCGGCCGCTCCGGCCGGCGGCGCCACGGCGCCGGCGCAGCCGCAGGTCCCGGTCGGGCAGTAGCCCCGGCCGAAGCTGCGGCGGCCCGGCTGCGCCGGGCCACTGCTCGCTTCCCGGTTGCGCCCGTCCGCGGGCCGGCGCGGCGGTCGCGATCCCGCGCTTGCGGACCTCGCGACTTTGCACCATTACTGTAGGTCCATGACGCGGTTTATCTTCATCACCGGCGGCGTGGTCTCCTCTCTCGGCAAGGGTCTTTCGGCGGCGGCGCTCGGCGCCCTGCTGCAGGCGCGCGGCTACAAGGTGCGCCTGCGCAAGCTCGACCCCTACCTCAACGTCGACCCGGGCACGATGAGCCCGACGCAGCACGGCGAGGTCTACGTCACCGACGACGGCGCCGAGACCGACCTCGATCTCGGCCATTACGAGCGCTTCACCGGGGTCGCCTCGAAGCGCAGCGACAACGCCACCACCGGCCGGATCTACTCGACGGTGATCGCCCGCGAGCGGCACGGCGACTATCTCGGCGCCACCATCCAGGTGATCCCGCACGTCACCGACGCGATCAAGGAGTTCATCCGCGCCGACCTCGACGGCGAGGACTTCGTGCTGTGCGAGATCGGCGGCACGGTCGGCGACATCGAGAGCCTGCCCTTCCTCGAGGCGATCCGCCAGCTGGGCAACGAGCTCGGCCGCGACCGCGCGCTCTACGTCCATCTCACGCTGGTGCCGTGGATCCCCTCGGCGGGCGAGCTCAAGACCAAGCCGACCCAGCATTCGGTGAAGGAGCTGCTCGGCCTCGGCATCCAGCCCGACATCCTGCTCTGCCGCTGCGACCGCGAGATCCCGATCGAGGCCCGCCGCAAGATCGCGCTGTTCTGCAATCTCCGTCCCTCGGCGGTGATCCAGGCGCGCGACGTCGACACCATCTACCAGGTGCCGGTCGCCTATCACGCGGAGGGTTTCGACGACGAGGTCTGCCGCCATTTCGGGCTGCAGCCGCCGGCCCCCGACCTCGCCAACTGGCATCACATCGTGCGCCGCATCCGCGAGCCCGAGGGCGAGGTCTCGATCGCCGTGGTCGGCAAGTACACCTCGCTGCTCGATTCATACAAGTCGCTCGCCGAGGCGCTGACCCATGGCGGCATCGCCAACAACGCCAAGGTCCACCTCAACTGGATCGATTCGCAGATCTTCGAGCGCGAGACCGACGCGCTGGAATCGCTCGAGGACGTGCACGGCATCCTGGTGCCGGGCGGCTTCGGCGAGCGCGGCGCCGAGGGCAAGGTGGCGGCGGCGCAGTTCGCCCGCGAGCGCAAGGTGCCCTATTTCGGCATCTGCTTCGGCATGCAGATGGCGGTGATCGAGGCGGCGCGCCACCTCGCCGGCGTCCCGGGCGCGAGCTCCACCGAGTTCGGCCCCTGCGCCGAGCCGGTGGTCGGATTGCTCACCGAATGGACGCGCGGCAACGTGCTGGAGCGGCGCAACGAGGAAGGCGATCTCGGCGGCACCATGCGACTCGGCGCCTACGAGGCGGTGCTCGCCCCCGGCAGCAAGGTCAGCGCCATCTACGGCAGCCCGCGGATCAGCGAGCGCCACCGCCACCGCTACGAGGTGAATATCAACTATCGCGCGCGGCTCGAGGCAGTGGGATTGCGCTTCTCCGGCATGTCGCCGGACGGCGTGCTGCCGGAGATCGTCGAGCTGCCCGACCATCCCTGGTTCGTCGGCGTCCAGTTCCATCCCGAGCTGAAGTCGAAGCCCTTCGAGCCGCACCCGCTCTTCACCTCCTTCATCCGCGCCGCCATCGAGCAGTCGCGGCTGGTCTAGCCTGCTTGTCCCGCCCGGCGGCGTCCCCTAACTTGGCGACCCCGCGAGGTATCCCCATGACCGCTCCCCACCACGTTTCCGTCGGCCGGCTCACCATCGGCAACGACCGCCCGCTGACGCTGATCGCCGGCCCCTGCGCGATGGAGTCGCGCGAGCATGCGCACGAGATGGCGCATGCGCTGGTCGAGCTCACCGACCGGCTCGGGCTCGGGCTGATCTACAAGAGCTCCTTCGACAAGGCGAACCGCACCAGCGCCGGCTCCGAGCGCGGCCTCGGCATGGAGCGCGGCCTGCCGATCCTGGCCGAGCTGCGCGAGCGCTTCCGCTGCCCGGTGCTGACCGACGTGCATGCCGCCGAGCAGTGCGCCCCGGTCGCCGAGGCGGTCGACGTGCTGCAGATCCCCGCCTTCCTCTGCCGCCAGACCGACCTGCTGCTCGCCGCCGCCGTCACGGGCCGCGCCATCAACATCAAGAAGGGCCAGTTCCTGGCGCCCTGGGACATGAAGCAGGTGGTCGCCAAGGTCACCCAGGCGGGCAACGACCGGGTGCTGGTGTGCGAGCGCGGCGTCAGCTTCGGCTACAACACCCTGGTCTCCGACATGCGCAGCCTGCCGATCCTGGCCGAGACCGGCTTCCCGGTGGTCTACGACGCCACCCACTCCGTGCAGCAGCCGGGCGGGCAGGGGACGCGCAGCGGCGGCCAGCGCGAGTTCGTGCCGGTGCTGGCCCGTGCCGCGGTCGCCATCGGCGTCGCCGCGGTGTTCATGGAGACGCACCAGGATCCCGACCGGGCGCCGTCCGACGGGCCCAACATGGTGCATCTCAAGGCCCTGCCGGCGCTGCTGGGCACGCTGCTCGAGCTCGACCGGCTGGCCAAGGCCAACCCGATCGCGCTGCACTGAGCACGGAGGAGGTCCGATGTCCGCCATCGTCGACGTCAAGGGACGGCAGATCCTCGACAGCCGCGGCAACCCCACCGTCGAGGTCGACGTGCGGCTGGAGAGCGGCGCCTTCGGCCGCGCCGCGGTGCCGTCGGGCGCATCCACCGGCGCGCACGAGGCGGTCGAGCTGCGCGACGGGGACAAGGCCCGCTATGGCGGCAAGGGCGTGCTGAAGGCGCTGGAGGCCGTCAACGGCGACCTCTCCGACCTCGTCACCGGGCTGGAGGCGGCCGAGCAGGAGACGATCGACGCGCTGATGGTCGGGCTCGACGGCACGGCCAACAAGTCGCGGCTCGGCGCCAACGCCATCCTCGGCGTCAGCCTGGCGGTGGCCAAGGCGGCGGCCGAGGAGGCCGGGCTGCCGCTCTACCGCTATGTCGGCGGGGCGCATGCCCGCACCCTGCCGGTGCCGATGATGAACATCGTCAATGGCGGGGCGCACGCCGACAACCCGATCGACATCCAGGAGTTCATGATCCTGCCGCTGGCGGCGCCGACGCTGGCCGACGCGGTGCGCGTCGGCGCCGAGGTGTTCCAGGCGCTGAAGGCCCAGCTCAAGGCGGCCGGGCACAACACCAACGTCGGCGACGAGGGCGGCTTCGCGCCCAACCTGGCGAGCGCCGACGCGGCGCTCGGCTTCATCGTCAAGGCGATCGAGAAGGCCGGCTACCGGCCGGGCGAGGAGGTCGCGCTCGGCCTCGATTCCGCCTCGACCGAGTTCTTCAGGGACGGCGTCTACGACATGGCGGGCGAGGGCAAGCGCCTCGACGCCGGCGGGCTGGTGCGCTTCTACGAGGATCTCGTGGCGCGCTACCCGATCGTCACGCTGGAGGACGGCATGGCCGAGGACGACCGGGCCGGCTGGAAGGCGCTGACCGAGGCGCTGGGCGGCCGCATCCAGCTGGTCGGCGACGACCTCTTCGTCACCAACCCGGCCCGCCTCAGGGACGGCATCGCCGAGGGCCTGGCCAACGCCATCCTGGTCAAGGTCAACCAGATCGGCACGCTGAGCGAGACGCTGGAGGCGGTCGAGATCGCCCACAGGGCGGGCTACCGCGCGGTGATGTCCCACCGCTCGGGGGAGACCGAGGACGCCACCATCGCCGACCTCGCGGTGGCCACCAGCTGCGGCCAGATCAAGACCGGCTCGCTGTCGCGCTCCGACCGGCTCGCCAAGTACAACCAGCTGATCCGCATCGAGGAGCAGCTCGGCTCGGCCGCCCGCTACGCCGGCGCCGCCGCCTTCCGCAGGCATCCTGGCTTCGCCTGACAGAATTCCTCGCGATCGCCCCCCGGCGGCCGTGCCGCCGCCGGGCCGACAGCCGGTTTCTCGTTGACCCCTTGCGCGCCTTGTGATTCGCTGCGCGGCATGGCGATGATTCACGAACTGCGCAAGCGAGCCCGGCTGATCGTGCCGCCGGTGCTGGGCGCCTGCCTGTCGGGATATTTCGTCTACCACGCCGTGCAGGGCGATCGCGGGCTGATGGCCTGGCTGATGCTGAACCAGCAGATCCGCGAGGCCACGGCGACGCGCGACGAGGTGGCGGCCGAGCGCGCCGCCTGGGAGCGCCGGGTGGCGCTGCTGCGCTCGGGGAGCCTCGATCCCGACATGCTCGACGAGCGGGCCCGCGCGGTGCTCAATCTCGGCCATCCCGACGAGCTGGTGATCGTTCCCGCCAAGCCGAAGGGCGGCGCCGCGCAGTAGCGCGAGCCCATATTAACTCAAATCCAGTTAATCTGGATTTATTCAACACTTCCATGGATTTACCCGGTATTGCCTAAACCGGGTCCGCGTACTAGGTTCCGGGGGTGCGACCGCGGGACCCGACCCGGCCGTTCGCGCGAACGGGACCCCTAGGGAGGGATCGGCCGATGGCCACCCCAGCCAAGCGCAAGGCCGCCGCCGCGGCGCCGGCGGAGCAGGACACCGACGAGCTGCTGCGCTTCTATCGCCAGATGCTGCTGATCCGCCGCTTCGAGGAGAAGGCCGGCCAGCTCTACGGCATGGGCCTGATCGGCGGCTTCTGCCACCTCTATATCGGCCAGGAGGCCGTGGTGGTCGGCATGCAGGCGGTGCTGGAGAAGGGCGACACCGTCATCACCGGCTACCGCGACCACGGCCACATGCTGGTGACCGGCATGGACGCCAAGGGCGTGATGGCCGAGCTGACCGGCCGGCGCACCGGCTACTCCAAGGGCAAGGGCGGCTCGATGCACATGTTCAGCCGCGCCGAGGGCTTCTTCGGCGGGCACGGCATCGTTGCCGCGCAGGTGCCCCTCGGCACCGGCATCGCCTTCGCCCACCGCTATCGCGAGGACGGCAAGGTCTCGCTGACCTATCTCGGCGACGGCGCGGTCAATCAGGGCCAGGTCTACGAATCCTTCAACATGGCGGCGCTCTGGAAGCTGCCGGTCGTCTACGTCGTCGAGAACAACAAGTACGGCATGGGCACCTCGGTCGAGCGCGCCTCGGCCCGCACCGACCTCTACCTCCGCGGCCAGGCCTACGGCATTCCCGGCGAGCAGGTCGACGGCATGGACGTGCTGGCGGTGCGCGCCGCCGGAGCCCGGGCGGTGGCCGCGGCGCGCGCCGGCAAGGGGCCGCAGATCATCGAGATGCTGACCTATCGCTATCGCGGCCACTCCATGTCCGACCCGGGCAAGTACCGGACCAAGGAGGAGGTCGCCAAGATGCGGCAGGAGCACGACCCGATCGACCTGCTGCGCGCCCGGCTGATGGAGGCGGGCGCGGCCGACGAGGCGGCGCTCAAGGCGATCGACCGCGAGATCCGCGACATCGTCTCGGCGGCCACCGAGTTCGCCCAGAACAGCCCCGAGCCCGATCCCGCGGAGCTCTATACCGACGTCCTGGTCGAGGCCTGAGGGTCCGGAGGAAACCGATGCCGATCCAGATCCTGATGCCGGCGCTGTCGCCGACCATGACGGAAGGCAAGATGGCGAAGTGGCTCAAGAGCGAGGGCGACGCCGTCAAGCCGGGCGACGTGCTGGCCGAGATCGAGACCGACAAGGCGACCATGGAGATCGAGGCGGTCGACGAGGGCACGCTGTCGAGGATCCTGGTGCCGGCCGGCACCGAGGGCGTCGCCGTCAACACGCCGAGCGCGGTGCTCGCCGGCGAGGGCGAGGCCGCCGCGCCGGCGCCCGCGGCCCGCGGTAACGGCGCCGCCGAGGCGCGCCCGGCCCCGGCCGCGCCCGCCGCCCCGGCCGCCGCGCCGCAGCCCAAGGCCGCCCCGCCCGAGCCGGCGGCGGCGGCCGGACCGACCAAGCGGATGACCGTGCGCGAGGCGCTGCGCGATGCCATGGCCGAGGAGATGCGCCGCGACGCCAACGTCTTCCTGATGGGCGAGGAGGTCGCCGAGTACCAGGGCGCCTACAAGGTCAGCCAGGGGCTGCTCGAGGAGTTCGGCGCCAGGCGGGTGATCGACACGCCGATCACCGAGTACGGCTTCGCCGGGCTCGGCACCGGCGCGGCCTTCTACGGGCTGCGGCCGATCGTCGAGTTCATGACCTTCAACTTCGCCATGCAGGCGATCGACCACATCATCAACTCGGCGGCCAAGACGCTCTACATGTCGGGCGGCCAGCTCGGCTGCCCGATCGTCTTCCGCGGGCCGAACGGCGCGGCGGCGCGGGTCGCCGCGCAGCACTCGCAGTGCTACGCCAGCTGGTACGCGCACTGCCCCGGCCTCAAGGTCGTGGCACCCTGGTCGGCGGCCGACGCCAAGGGGCTGCTCAAGGCCGCCATCCGCGATCCCAACCCGGTGGTCTTCCTGGAGAACGAGATCCTCTACGGCCAGAGCTTCGACGTGCCGACGGCGGAGGAGTTCGTGCTGCCGATCGGCCGCGCCAAGGTCGAGCGGCCGGGCCGCGACGTCACCATCACCGCCTTCTCGCTGCAGGTCGGCAACGCGCTCGCCGCCGCCGAGAAGCTGGCCGCCGAGGGCATCGAGGCCGAGGTCATCAACCTGCGCACCATCCGGCCGCTCGACACCGCCACCATCGTCGAGTCGGTGAAGCGGACCAACCGGCTGGTCAGCGTCGAGGAAGGCTGGCCCTTCGCCGGCATCGGCGCCGAGCTCGCCGCGGTGATGATGGAGCAGGCCTTCGACTGGCTCGACGCGCCGGTCGTGCGCGTGCACGGCGTCGACGTGCCGCTGCCCTACGCCGCCAACCTCGAGAAGCTGGCGCTGCCGCATGCCGACCAGGTGGTCGAGGCGGCGCGCAAGGTCTGCTACCGCTCCTGATCGCGGCCGGGCGGCGCCCGCGAGGCGCCGCCCCGAGCCGCCTGACGCCTGTGCCGAGGGTCTCCCAATGCCGATCAAGATCCTGATGCCTGCGCTGTCGCCGACCATGACCGAGGGCAACCTCGCGAAATGGCTGAAGCACGAGGGCGACGCGGTGAAGCCGGGCGACGTCATCGCCGAGATCGAGACCGACAAGGCGACCATGGAGGTCGAGGCGGTCGACGAGGGCCGGCTCGGCAGGATCCTGGTGCCCGAGGGCACCCAGGCGGTGAAGGTCAACGAGCCGATCGCGCTGCTGCTCGAGGAGGGCGAGGCGGCGCAGGACCTCGACGCGGCCGTGGACTCGCCGGCACCGGCGCAGCCGACGCCGGCCGCGGCGCCGGCTGCACCGGCGGCGGCCGCGGGCAACGGCGCCGCCGCGCGGCTACGCAGCCGCGCCGGCCGCCGCGGCCGCCCCGGCCGAAGGCGGCCGCCGCTTCGCCAGCCCGCTCGCCCGCCGCATGGCGGCGGCGGCCGGGCTCGAGCTCGCCGCGCTGAGCGGCAGCGGCCCGAGCGGCCGCATCGTCAAGTCGGACGTCGAGGCGGCGCTGGCGCGCGCCCGGCCGCCCCCGCGGCGCAGCCTGCCGCCGCGC
The DNA here is from genome assembly GCA_046349435.1 of Dongiaceae bacterium. Taxonomy (GTDB): domain Bacteria; phylum Pseudomonadota; class Alphaproteobacteria; order Dongiales; family Dongiaceae; genus JAXMCI01. Next base: position 116,005 of record JAXMCI010000022.1, read on the forward strand.
CGGCTCCGGCTGCCGCGCCCTGCGCCGCCGCCGCCGGTCGCCGGCCTGCCGAGCTTCACCGAGGTGCCGAACAGCCAGATGCGCAAGGTGATCGCGCGCCGGCTCGCCGAGGCCAAGCGCGAGGCGCCGCACTTCTACCTGTCGGTCGATTGCGAGATCGACGCGCTGCTGCGCATCCGGCAGGAGCTGAACGGCCGCGAGGGCGCCGACTACAAGCTGTCGGTCAACGACTTCGTCATCCGCGCCGCGGCGCTGGCGCTGCACAAGGTGCCGGCGGCCAATGCCAGCTGGACCGAGAGCGCGATCCGGCTCTACGGCCAGGCCGACATCTCGGTGGCGGTCGCCATCCCGAACGGCCTGATCACCCCGGTGATCCGCAACGCCGGCGCCAAGGGGCTGGCGCAGATCTCGAAGGAGATGAAGGAGCTGGCCGGCCGGGCGCGCGAGAACAAGCTGAAGCCCGAGGAGTACCAGGGCGGCACCTTCAGCATCTCCAACCTCGGCATGTTCGGCATCAAGTCCTTCGCCGCCGTGCTCAACCCGCCGCAGGGCGCCATCCTGGCGGTGGGCGCCGGCGAGCAGCGGCCGGTGGTCAAGGACGGCGCGCTCGCCATCGCCACGGTGATGACCTGCACGCTGTCGGTCGACCATCGCGTCGTCGACGGCGCGGTCGGCGCCGAGCTGCTGGCCGCCTTCAAGAAGCTGATCGAGGACCCGCTGGCGATGCTGCTCTGAGGGTCGGGGCAACGGACAAAGGGTGCCGGCCTCGTCCTTCGACAGGCTCAGGACGAGGCTCTCCCGGAGCCCTCATGCTGAGCCTGTCGAAGCATGAGGGCGGGCCGGCAACGAGGGGCTGACGAATGGCCGATACCAGCTTCGATATCGTCGTGGTCGGCGGCGGGCCGGGCGGCTACGTCGCCGCGATCCGCGCCGCCCAGCTCGGCATCAAGACCGCGCTGGTCGAGCGCGAGCATCTCGGCGGCATCTGCCTCAACTGGGGCTGCATCCCGACCAAGGCGCTGCTGCGCAGCGCCGAGGTCGCGCACATCCTGGCCCATCTCGGCGATTACGGCTTCAGCGCCGAGAAGGTGGATTTCGACCTCGGCAAGATCGTCAAGCGCAGCCGCGCCGTGGCCAGCCAGCTCTCCAACGGCGTCAAGTTCCTGCTGCGCAAGAACAAGGTCGCGGTGTTCGACGGCCAGGCCCGGCTCGCCGGCCCGGGGAAGCTCGCCGTGACGAAGGACGGCAAGCCGGTCGCCGACCTCACGGCGAAGAGCATCATCCTGGCGACCGGCGCGCGGGCCCGCTCGCTGCCCGGGCTGGAGCCCGACGGCAAGCTGGTCTGGACCTACAAGGAGGCGATGGTGCCGCCCGCCATGCCGAAGTCGCTGCTGGTGGTCGGCAGCGGCGCCATCGGCATCGAGTTCGCGAGCTTCTACCGCGACCTCGGCGCCGAGGTGACGGTCGTCGAGGTGCTCGACCGCATCCTGCCGGTCGAGGACGAGGAGATCTCCGCCTTCGCCCGCAAGAGCTTCGAGAAGCAGGGCATGACGATCCTCACCGGCGCGACCGTGAGCAACCTGAGGCGCGGCGCCGACAGCGTCACCGCCACCGTCACCGCCGGCGGCAAGAGCAGCGAGATCACCGTCGACCGCGTCATCCTGGCGGTCGGCATCGTCGGCAACACCGAGGATCTCGGCCTCGAGGGCACCAAGGTGAAGGTCGAGAAGGCGCATGTCGTGGCCGATGCCTGGGGCGCCACCGGCGAGCCCGGGGTCTATGCCATCGGCGACCTGGTCGGGCCGCCCTGGCTCGCCCACAAGGCGAGCCACGAGGGCGTGCTCTGCGTCGAGCGCATCGCCGGCATCCCCGGCCTGCACGCGATGGACAAGTCCCGCATTCCCGGCTGCACCTACTGCCGGCCGCAGGTGGCGAGCGTGGGGCTGACCGAGGCGGCGGCCAAGGCGGCCGGCCGCACCGTCAAGGTCGGCCGCTTCCCCTATATCGGCAACGGCAAGGCGATCGCGCTCGGCGAGCCGGAGGGGCTGGTCAAGACGGTGTTCGATGCCAAGACGGGCGAGCTGCTCGGCGCCCACATGGTCGGCGCCGAGGTCACCGAGCTGATCCAGGGCTTCGTCGTCGCCAAGGGGCTCGAGACCACCGAGGCGGAGCTGATGGACACCATCTTCCCGCACCCGACGCTCTCCGAGATGATGCACGAGTCCGTGCTTGAAGCCTACGGACGCGCCATCCACATCTGACGCGAGGCCCGGACAGTCTGCTGGCGTCGCAGCGGCGATTGCCCCATTCTGACGGCATGTCATCAGGCTCGGTGCGCATGGACCAGATCACCACATCGCGCGAGGACGAGGCGAGGGCGCGCCACCCGGAGAAGGCCGGGCGGCCGGACAGCCCGGCGCCGCGCAAGCCCGCCTGGATCCGCGTCAAGGCGCCGGTCTCGCAGGAGTACAACGAGACCCGGGCGCTGATGCGCCGCCTCAAGCTCAACACCGTCTGCGAGGAGGCGGCCTGCCCCAACATCGGCGAGTGCTGGAAGCAGAAGCACGCGACGGTGATGATCCTGGGCAGCGTCTGCACCCGCGCCTGCGCCTTCTGCAACGTCGCCACCGGCCTGCCCGACCGGCTCGACCCGCACGAGCCCGACCATGTCGCGGAAGCGGTCGGCCAGCTCGGCCTCGCCCATGTCGTGGTCACCTCGGTCGACCGCGACGACCTCGATGATGGCGGCGCCGGTCATTTCGCCCGGGTGATCCGGGCGATCCGGGCAGCCGCGCCGGCCACCACCATCGAGGTGCTGACCCCCGACTTCCTGCGCAAGCCGGGCGCCATCGAGACCGTGGTCGAGGCCCGGCCCGACGTCTTCAACCACAATCTCGAGACGGTGCCGCGGCTCTACACGACGATCCGGCCGGGGGCGCGCTACTTCCACTCGCTGCGCCTGCTGGCCCGCGTCAAGGAGCTCGACCCCGCCATGTTCACCAAGTCCGGCCTGATGGTCGGGCTGGGCGAGGAGCGCGGCGAGATCCACCAGGTGATGGACGACCTGCGCTCGGCCGAGGTCGACTTCATCACCATCGGCCAGTACCTGCAGCCGACGCCCAAGCATGCCGCCGTCGACCGCTTCGTCACGCCCGAGGAGTTCGACGCCTATCGCAGCATCGCCTACGGCAAGGGCTTCCTGATGGTCTCGGCCTCGCCGCTGACCCGCTCCTCGCACCATGCCGGGGCCGATTTCGCCCGGCTGCGCGCGGCGCGCGAGGCGGCCCTGCGGCAGGCCCCCGCCGCCCGCTAGCCCGGACCTTTCCGCCGCCCATGCCGGTCCACAGCGAGCAGCGGCTGCTCCCCTACAGCCCGGAGCAGCTCTTCGATCTCGTCGCCGACGTCGAGCGCTACCCCGAGTTCCTGCCCTGGTGCATCGGCTCGCGGATCACGCGGCGCGAGCCGACCCGCATCCATGCCGACCTGATCATCGGCTTCAAGATGATCCGCGAGCGCTTCACCAGCCGCGTCGACCTCGACCGCGCGGCGCTCCGGATCGACGTCGCCTATCTCGACGGCCCCTTCAAGTACCTGCGCAACCACTGGATCTTCGAGCCGACGCCGCAGGGCACCACGCGGCTCGACTTCTTCGTCGATTTCGAGTTCCGCTCGGCGCTGCTCAGCAAGCTGATCGGCGTGCTGTTCC
>JAXMCI010000023.1:0-113673 GCA_046349435.1 Dongiaceae bacterium
ATCTCCCCGCGGCCGAGGCGGCCGCGGCCGGGCTCGCCAGGGAGGGCCTTTTCGAGAGCCTCGCTCAGCTCGTCACGCGGGCAAGGCTCGGGCTCGATCCTGACCTGCTCGCACGGATCGCCGAAGTGCTCCACCCCCGCCTCAAGGAGGCACGGCTTCAGGCACTGCGGCTCCTCTTCCGCCCACCGACGAAAGCGGCACTGCTGGAGCTGCACTGGCCGGACATCGCCGAGCTGGCCGGCGGCCTCTTGCCGGCCGATCTCGCCGCCGCCGTCCCGAGCTGGCCGGGGTGGCCCGAGATGTGCGCGGACCGGGACCTTTCGTTTGAGTTCGCCGAGACCGTTCCCCGTGCCGCTGCCGAGGCGATCCTCGCGGCGTTCGAGCCGGCACCGGCCATTGCCGAGCGCAGCCGGCTCTTCCTTCGCTTCCTCCTCACCCTGCCCGGAGACGAGCCATGACCGAGCTGCTGCGCCAACCGGCCGAGATCGCCTTCGCCGCCGAGCTGGAGGCGCTGGCGCGCCAGGATGAGCGGCCGCGGCCGGCGCGCTGGCGGCTCTCGCCGCAGGCTGTCGTGACCTACCTGATGGGCGGCACCCTGCCGGACGGCACCGCGATCTCGGCCAAGTATGTCGGGCAGCGGCGGCTGATCGAGACGGCGGTGGCGACGCTCGCCACCGACCGCGCGCTGCTGCTGCTGGGCGTGCCCGGCACGGCCAAGAGCTGGGTCTCCGAGCATCTCGCGGCGGCGATCTCGGGCGGCTCGCGCCTGCTGGTGCAGGGCACCGCCGGCACCGACGAGAACCAGGTCCGCTACGGCTGGAACTACGCGCTGCTGCTGGCCGAGGGGCCGACCCGCCGGGCGCTGGTGCCCTCGCCGGTGATGCGCGGCATGGCGGACGGGCGGATCGTCCGGCTGGAGGAGCTGACGCGGCTCAGCTCCGACGTGCAGGACGCGCTGATCACCGTGCTGTCGGAGAAGACGCTGCCGATCCCCGAGCTCGACGACGCGGTCGACGCCGTCGCCGGCTTCAACATCGTCGCCACCGCCAACAACCGCGACCGCGGCGTGAACGAGCTGTCGGCGGCGCTCAAGCGCCGCTTCAACACGGTGGTGCTGCCGCTGCCGGCCACGGCCGAGGAGGAGACGGCGATCGTCGTGCGGCGGGTGGCCGAGCTCGGGGCCGGCCTGCGCCTGCCGGAGATCGCCGCGCCCGACGCCGAGATCGCCCGCGTCGTCGCCATCTTCCGCGAGCTGCGCGCCGGCGAGACGGCCGACGGGCGGCTCAAGCTGAAGAGCCCGTCGGCGACGCTGTCGACCGCCGAGGCGATCGCGGTGACGATCGGCGCCTGGGCCGAGGCCGGCCATTTCGGCGACGGCGCGATCGACGCCGACCGGCTGGCCGGGGCGCTCGCCGGCGCCATCGTCAAGGACCCCGTGCAGGACCGCGTCGTGCTGCGCGAGTATCTCGAGACGGTGGTGCGCGAGCGGCCCGACTGGGGCGACCTCTACGCCGCGCTGCGCGAGGTCGCCTGAGACCGCCCATGGCCGGCCGCGACCGCCTGGGGCTGTTCGGCATCCGCCATCACGGGCCGGGCTCGGCGGCGGCGCTGCAGCGCGCGCTCGATGCCCTCGACCCGGCCATGGTGCTGATCGAGGGCCCGCCCGAGGCCGAGCCGGTGCTGCCCTTCGCGACGGCGCCCGAGATGCGGCCGCCGCTCGCCATCCTGGTACATGACCGCGACCGGCCGGCCCGCGCCCGCTTCTTCCCGCTGGCCGCCTTCTCGCCGGAATGGCGGGCGCTCGACTGGGCGCTCGCCCGCGGCCGGCCGGTGCGCCTGATCGACCTTTCCGCCGCCTGGGACCTCGCCGAGCCGGAGCCTGACGCACCGGAGCCGGACGCGCCGGAGCCGGAGGCGGACGAAACCTCCGCCGAGGCTGCCGATCCCGAAGCCGGCGAAGGCGCGGCGGGCCAGCCGCAGGCCGAGCACGCCGCGGAGCAGGCCGAGCGGCTGCGCGCCGACCCGATCGCCGCGCTGGCTTCCGCGGCCGGCTACGCCGACGGCGAGGCCTGGTGGAACGCGATGATCGAGGAGTCCGGCGCCGGGCCGGAGATCTTCGCCGCCATCGAGGCGGCGATGACGGCGCTGCGCGAGCACGCCCCGCCGCTGGCCGGCGCCGCCGCCCGGCGCGAGCAGCGCCGGGAGGCGCAGATGCGTCTCGGCATCGCCCGCGCGCTGAAGGAGACCGACGGCGCCGTCGCCGCCGTGGTCGGCGCCTGGCACGTGCCGGCGCTGCGCCGCGCGGGCGGTGCCGCCGCGGATCGTGCGCTGCTCCGCGGCGCGCCGCGCGTGCCGGTCGCCGCCTGCTGGGCGCCCTGGACAGAGCCGCGGCTGGCCGCGCGCTTCGGCTACGGCGCCGGCGTCCTGTCGCCCGCCTGGTACGCCCACCTCGCCGCCTGCAGCGCCGCCGGGCTCGGCCAGCGCGAGCGCAGCGCCGGCTGGCTCGGCCGCGCCGCGACGCTGCTGCGAGGCCGGGCTGCCGGCCTCGACCGCCGCGGTGATCGAGGCGGTGCGGCTCGGCGAGGCGCTGGCCTCGCTGCGCGGCCTCGCCGCCCCGGCCTGCCCGAGCTGCGCGAGGCCGGGCTCGCCGTGCTCACCGGCGGCGAGGAGGGACCCTGGCAGCTGATCGAGCGGCGGCTGGTGATCGGCGAGGCGGTCGGCCATGTCGATCCGGGCGCGCCGCAGCCGCCGCTGCTGCAGGACCTGGCGCGGCAGCAGAAGGCGATGCGGCTGCAGCCGACGGCCGAGGCGAGCGAGATCGCGCTCGACCTGCGCAGCGCCGCCGGCCCTGGCCAAGAGCCGGCTGCTGCACCGGCTGGCGCTGCTCGGGGCGCCCTGGGGCCGGCCGCTCGATGCCGGGCGCAGCCGCGGCACCTTCCGCGAGCGCTGGAGCCTCGCCTGGGAGCCGGGCTTCGCGGTGGCGCTTGCCGAGGCCGCCATCTGGGGCACCACGATCGAGGGCGCCGCCGACGGCGCGCTCGCCGCCCGCGCCAATGTCGAGAAGCAGCCCGCGCCGCTGGCCGCCCTGGTCGAGCAGGGGCTGCTCGCCGACCTGCCGGCCGCCGCCGCGCTGGCCATCGACCGGCTGCAGGCGGCAACCGTGGCCACGACCGATCTCGGCGCGCTGCTGGCGACCCTGCCGCCGCTCGCCGACACGCTGCGCTATGGCGCCGCCCGGACGGTGGCCGAGGCGGCGCTGGCCGCCCTCTTCGCCGGCTTGATCGAGACGGTCTGCGTCGGCCTGCCGCTCGCCGCGCACGGCCTCGACGCCGACGCCGCCTCGACCCTGCGCGGGCGGCTGGTCGCAGCGGACCGCGCCGTCGCGCTGGCCGCCGAGCCGGCGCGGCTGGCCGACTGGCAGGCGGCGCTCGCGGCGCTGGTCGACGGCGATGCCGCGCCGCTCATCGCCGGGGCGCGGCGCGGCTGCTCTACGACGCCGGCACGCTGCCGCCCGAGGGCGCCGGCCGGGCCGTCGGCCGCGCCCTGTCGCCGGCCCGCCCGCCGGCCGAGGCAGCAGCCTGGCTGGAGGGCTTCCTCGCCGGCGGCGGCGAGGGTGCTGCTGCACGACCGCCCGCTGCTCCAGGCGCTCGACGGCTGGCTCTGCGCCCTGCCCGAGCCGACCCTGGTAGAATCGCTGCCGCTCCTTCGCCGCGCGCTGGGCGGCCTCGACCACAGCCAGCGCACCCGCCTGCTCGAGGCGGCGCTGGCCGCAGGCGGCGCGGGCCCGCGGCCCAGCGCGGCTCCAGCCGACGAGGACCCGCCTGGCTGGCGCGAGGCGCTGCCGCTGCTCCACCTGATCCTGGGGATCGAATCATGAGCGTGCCCGCGGAGGAGCGGCGGCGACGCTGGCGGCTGGCGCTGGGCGGCGACGAGCCGCTGCGTGAGGAACCCGACATCGCCATGGACCGGGCGCTCGCCGCGATCTACGACGCGCCCGAGAAGGGCGCCAAGCGGCGCGGCGGGCTGGGCGGCTCGGCGCCGCGGGTGGCGCGCTGGCTCGGCGACATCCGCGGCTTCTTCCCGGCGCCGGTGGTGCAGGTGATGCAGCGCGACGCGCTCGACCGGCTCGGCCTCAAGCAGATGCTGCTGCAGCCGGAGCTGCTGGCGGCGATCACCCCCGACGTGCATCTCGTCGCCGACCTGCTGTCGCTGCACCGGCTGATGCCCGAGGCGGCACGCGCCACGGCGCGCGAGGTGGTAGCGAGCGTCGTCGCCGAGCTGCGCCGCCGGCTCGAGCAGCTGACCGTCGCCTCGGTGCGCGCCGCGCTGCGGCGCGGCCCGCGCACGCGGCGGCCGCGGCCCGCCGAGATCGACTGGCACCGCACCATCCGCGCCAACCTCCGCCACTGGCAGCCCGAGCGCCGGCAGCTCGCCGTCGAGTCGCTGGTCGGCCGGGTGCGGCGCAGCCGGCGGATCGATTGCGACCGGCTGATCCTCTGCGTCGACCAGTCCGGCTCGATGGCCGCCTCGGTGGTCTACGCCTCGGTGCTCGGCGCGGTGCTCGCCTCGCTGCCGGAGATCGACACCGCAATGGTGTGCTTCGACACCGCTGTCCTCGACCTCACCGACCTGCTCAGCGACCCCGTCGAGCTGCTGTTCGGCGTGCAGCTCGGCGGCGGCACCGACATCAACCGGGCACTGGCCTATTGCCAGGAGCTGGTGCGCGAGCCGGCGCGCACGCACCTCGTGCTGCTCTCCGACCTCTACGAGGGCGGCGACGCCGAGGCGATGCTGGCGCGGGCCGCCGCGCTGGTCCGCGGCGGCGTCAACCTGATCGTGCTGCTGGCGCTCTCCGACGAGGGCCAGCCGAGCTACGATGCCCGGCATGCGGCAGCGCTGGCCGCGCTCGGCTGCCCGGTCTTCGGCTGCACGCCGGACCAGTTTCCCGAGCTGATGGCGGCGGCGCTGGCGCGCGCCGACATCGCCGCCTGGGCGGCGTCGCGCGGCATCGCGCTGGTGCGGGGCTGAGCGGCGCGCCTCAGCGCTTGCCGCCACCCGGCGGGCCAGGGCGGCTCCGCCTCGGGCGCGCCCAGCGCCGGCGCATCGGCTCGGGACTCCCGCGGCATCACGCCGATGCGGTGGCGGTAGGCGAGCTCGCCGCCCAGCCAGCCGGTGACGAGCAGGATGGCGACGACCACCGCCGAAAGCACGATGCCGAGCCCGCCGACCCCGGCGGCGTGATCGTCCCAGCGATGAACCAGGTTCCACAACGCCAGCAGCAGCACCAGCCCATTGCCGACGAAGTGCATCCAGCCCGCGGCCAGCGAGTGGGCGGCACGGATGGACAGGAAGTCGGCGAGACCGGCGAGGCCGGCGATCGCCCCCGTGGCCACGCCGGCCAGCAGCAGCCAGTACGAGGCGTCGGCCCAGAAGCCGGCGTGGTTGGCGAGGTGGACGATGTCGGTGACCAGCGCGCCGACCAGGAACGCGATGGGGAAGGGCACCAGCATCGGATGCAGCGGGTGGCCGGCGATGGCCGCCGCACTGCGATGGCCGTCTCGATCGTGGGTTGGCATGGACGAGGTCTCCGGGAGAGGGACGTTCCCCCGGAAATGACGGCAGCCGGGCCTTCGTTCGGCCCCGCCTGGGATTTTTGTCCTGAACGCCTCAGCGCTTGCCGAGCGCCGCCTTCTCCAGCCGCGGATCGATCTCGACGCGGAAGCCGCTGACCAGGCGGTTGGTCTCGTTGGCCATGCCGACCACCGCCAGCAGCTCCGCCTGCATGGCGTCGGTCATCCCCGCCTTGCGCGCCGCGGCGGTGTGCGAGGTGATGCAGTAGTCGCAGCCGTTGCTGGCGCTGACCGCGAGATAGACCATCTCCTTGGTCAGCGCGTCGAGCGCGCCCGGGGCCATCACCTCCTTGATGCTCTCCCAGGTGCGCTTCAGGGTCGGCGGGTGGTTGGCCAGCGCCTTCCAGAAGTTGTTGATCCAGTCGACCTTGCGCGAGGTCATGATGTCGTCGTAGACGGCGCGCACCTCTGGCGAGGCGTCCTCGTACTCGATCAGCGGAACCGTGGCCATCGCTCGCCTCCAGCCTCAGCAGCCCAGCCTCAGTACATGTGCTGGCCGCCATTGATCGACAGCGTCGAGCCGGTGATGAAGCCGGCCTCGTCGGCGACCAGGAAGACGACGCCGCGGGCGATCTCCTCGGCCTCGCCGAGCCGGCCGACCGGGATGCGCGCGACGATCTTCTCCAGCACGTTGGGCGGCACGGCGCGGACCATGTCGGTGTTGATGTAGCCCGGCGCGATGGCGTTGACGGTGACGCCCTTGGCGGCGCCCTCCTGGGCCAGCGCCTTGGTGAAGCCGTGGATGCCGGACTTGGCGGCGGCATAGTTGACCTGGCCGTACTGGCCGGCCTGGCCGTTGATCGAGCCGATGTTGACGATCCGCCCGAAGCTGCGCGCGCGCATCGAATCGATGACGCAGCGGCACATGTTGAAGCAGGAGGTGAGGTTGGTCTCGATCACCTCGTGCCACTGGGTCGGCGTCATCTTGTGCATCGTGGCGTCGCGGGTGATGCCGGCATTGTTGACCAGCACGTCGACGGGACCGAGCTCCTCGGTGATCCTCTTCACCGCGGCTTCGCAGGCGGCGAAATCGGAGACGTCGAACTTGTAGGCGGCGATCCCCGTCTCGGCGGTGAAGGCCTTGGCCGCCGCCTCGTTGCCGGCATAGTTGGCGGCGACGACATAGTTGGCCTTCTTCAGCGCCAGCGAGACGGCGCGGCCGATGCCGCGCGTCCCCCCGGTCACCAGCGCGACGCGTGCCATGTGCTTGCCCTCCTCCCTGCCGGCGGCCGCGCGTCGCGCGGCCGCCCTACGATTGGCCTGCCGGCGGCCGCGGATGCGCGGCCGCCGCTCGATTGCGTGGTCCGGGCCTCAGCGCTCGACGCACATGGCGATGCCCATGCCGCCGCCGATGCAGAGCGTGGCGAGGCCCTTATGGGCATCGCGCCGCTTCATCTCGTGCAGCAGGGTCACCAGGATGCGCGCCCCCGAGGCGCCGATCGGATGGCCGAGCGCGATCGCCCCGCCATTGACGTTGACCCTGCCGGTGTCCCAGCCGAGGTCCTTGTTGACCGCGCAGGCCTGCGCGGCGAAGGCCTCGTTGGCCTCGACCAGGTCGAGATCCTCGTGCGTCCAGCCGGCCTTGGCAAGCGCCGCCCGGCTGGCCGGGATCGGGCCGCTGCCCATCACCGCCGGGTCGACGCCGACCGTCGCCCAGGAGGCGATGCGGGCGAGCGGCGTCAGGCCGCGGCGCGCCGCCTCCTTGGCGCTCATCAGCACCACCGCGGCGGCGCCGTCGTTGATGCCGGATGCGTTGCCGGCCGTCACCGTGCCGTCCTTGAGGAAGGCGGGGCGCAGCTTCTGCAGGGTCTCGACGGTGGTGCCGTGCTTCGGGTGCTCGTCGCTGTCGACCACCACCTCGCCCTTGCGGGTGGTGATCTTCACCGGGACGATCTCGTCCTTGAAGCGGCCGGCCTTCTGCGCCGCCTCGGCCTTCTGCTGCGAGGCGGCGGCGAAGGCGTCCTGCTCCGGCCGGGTGATCTGCCACTTCTGGGCGACGTTCTCGGCGGTGTTGCCCATGTGGTAGCCGTGGAAGGCGTCCCACAGCCCGTCCTTGATCATGGTGTCGACCATCGCGGCGTCGCCCATCTTGACGCCGTTGCGCAGATGCATGACGTGCGGCGACTGGCTCATGCTCTCCTGGCCGCCGGCCACCACGATCTCGCTGTCGCCGGCGCCGATCGCCTGCATGCCGAGCGCGACCGCGCGCAGGCCCGAGCCGCAGAGCTGGTTGATGCCGTAGGCGGTGCGCTCGACCGGGATGCCGGCGCCGATCGCCGCCTGGCGGGCCGGGCCCTGGCCGGTGCCGGCCGTCAGGATCTGGCCGAGGATGACCTCGCTGACCTCCGCCGGCGCGACCTGGGCGCGCTCCAGCGCCGCCTTGATGGCGACCTGCCCGAGGTGGGAGGCGGGCAGTCCGGACAGCCCGCCATTGAAGGCGCCGACCGCGGTTCGCGCCGCGCTGACGATGACGACATCGCTCATGATCCGTTCCTTTCGGCTGCGGGGCCAGGCTGTGGGGCTCAGGCAACGTATAGTGATTGGGGGGTGGCCCCGCAAGGCAGGCCCGGCCGAGGTCAAGCCGGCGCCGGCCCGGCGCCGGGCTCAGCCGGCGGCCTGCCGCAGCCAGTCGACCAGCGGCCGCCGGAGGCGCTCCGGCGACCCCGTCACCACCATGCCGATATGGCCGGCGGCGGGCCGCAGCACGGCGGCGCGCGGCAGCCGCCCGGCCAGCGCCAGCGCCGAGGCCGGCGGCACGATGCGGTCGCGGTCGGGGATCACCACCAGCGACGGCAGGTCGAGCGCGGCCGGCACGACGGCGCGCCCGGCCACCATCCAGGCATCGCGGCCCGGCGCGTTCTCGCCGTACCAGCCGGCGAGGCATTCGCGGGCGACCGGCGCGGCCAGCGGCACGCCGTCGTTCAGCCAGTCCTCGAGCGCGACGAAGAGCCGCGCCCGCTCGCTCGCCGGATCGAGCGCCGCGAAGTCGAGGAACTTGCGGATCACCTGGAAGGGGTCGATGGCGGCGAAGAGCAGCTGGATCAGGTCGACCGGCAGCTCGCCCAGCGCCGCCAGCACCGGCTCGTAGGCGCCGGCGCTGGCGCCCATCAGCCGGGCCTGCTCCGGCCGCTCGGCATGAAAGTCCCAGGGCGTCGCCAGCAGCACCAGAGCCGCGAGATCCGGCCGCCGGCGCAGCGCCAGCGCGACGGCGAGCAGCCCGCCCATGCAGTAGCCGACCAGCACCGGCCGGATCGCGCCGGCCGCCCTTGCCGCGTCGAGCGCCGCCTCGAGCCGGCCGGCGACGTAGCCGGTGAGGTCGAGGCCGCGCTCCGTCTCGCCCGGCGCGCCCCAGTCGACCAGCAGCGGGCGGCAGCCGCTCGCCGCGAGGAAGCGCAGCAGGCTGGTCTCCGGCGTCAGGTCGAGAATGTAGGCGCGATTGATAAGCGATGGCACGACGAGCAGGGCCGGCCCGGGCGCGCCGGGTGCGCCGTAGTCGAGCAGCCGGGTCGTGCCCTCCTGCCAGATCGCCGGCACGTCCGCCGCCGGCCGGCGCCAGGGATGGCGGCGATAGGCGGCGATGCCGTCGAGCAGCCGGCCGAGCCGGCGCCGTCCCTCCTCAGCCAGCGCCCTTGCGAGCGCGGCGGGCTCCGCCGCCGCCGCCGCCGCGGCGAGCTCCGGCGGCAGCCGCGGGAGCAGGTGCGGCGGCAGGTGCGGGGGCAGGGGATTCGAGCCGGGCGAGCCGGGCCTCGACCAGGGCGAGGCGCTCGGCCAGCCGAGCCAGCTCGCCGCCGCCAGCCCCAGGTGATAGGGCAGCGGCCGCGGCCCCTGCCGCGGCGCCGCCGGCGCTGCCGCTGCTGCCTGTGCCATCGCCCTCCGCCTTCTGCCGCGCTGCGGCAAGCCACCAGGCGGCGCCGCTCCCGAGCAGGCCCATCATCCGGGCCAGCTCGGCCGCCAGCACCGGGTCCGCCGCCATCGCGGCCGCCTGCTCCTGCCAGAGATCCAGGCAGCGCCGGGCCAAGTCCTCGAGATCGGGCGTCTCCCCCATGGCGGCAGCCTAGCAAGCGGGACCGGGCCGCACCAGCGCGCCGCAGCAATTCCTAATGCATTGCACAATGCACGAAGAATGCTGATATGCTCGGCAGCCAACCAGAACGGCAGCCAAGCCCGAGCGATCCATGGCCGACCAGACCTCCGCGCCGCGCCCGCCGGTGACGATCAAGAAATACGCCAACCGGCGGCTCTACAACACGGCGACCAGCAGCTACGTGACCCTCGACCATCTCTGCCAGATGGTGAAGGACAATGTCGAGTTCGCGGTCTACGACGCCAAGTCCGGCGAGGACATCACCCGCTCCGTGCTGACCCAGATCATCGTCGAGGAAGAGTCCAAGGGTCAGAACCTGCTGCCGATCAACTTCCTGCGCCAGCTGATCAGCTTCTACGGCGACAACCTGCAGGTCCTGCTGCCGCGCTATCTCGACCAGTCGATGGAGCTGTTCGCCCGCAACCAGGAGCAGATGCGCAACTACATGCGCGACACCTTCGGCGGCATGTTCCCGTTCGGCCGCTTCGAGGAGATGGGCAAGCAGAACCTCGTCCTGTTCGAGCGGGCGATGAAGATGTTCAACCCCTTCAACAACAAGCCGGAAGAGCGCCCGGCCGCGCCGCCGTCGCCGCCTTCGGCCGCGGCGCCCGCCGGCAGCAACGGCGAGGCGCAGCTCGACGCCGTGCGCGCCCAGGTCGAGGCGCTGCAGCGCCAGCTCGAGACGCTGACCCGCCAGATCTCCGACAAGCCGGGCAAGCAGAGCTAGCCGACCCGCTCCGGCGCCAAGAACGCGAGCAGCGCCGAGGCCAGCGCCTCCGGCGCGTCCTCGGCCATGTGGTGGCCGCTGTCGATGGCGCGACCGCGCAGGTCCGGCGCCCAGGGCCGCCATACCGCCAGCACGTCGCCGTAGAGCGCCTCGAGATCGTCGCGCAGCGACCACAGTGCCAGCACCGGGCAGGCGAGCCGGCGGCCGGCGGCACGGTCGGCCGCGTCGTGGTCGCGGTCGAGGCCGAGCCCGGCGCGATAGTCCTCGATCATGCCGTGGACGGTTGCCGGGTCGTGGATGGCGGCGCGGAAGTCGGCGTGGTTGGCGGCCCCCATGGCGGCCGCCGAGCCGCCGTACCAGGCGTCCGGATCGGCCAGGATGGCGCGTTCCGGCCGGTCCTTCTGGGCGAAGAAGAACCAGTGCCACCAGGCCTGGGCGAAGCGCGCGTCGCAGCGCTCCAGCGCATCCAGGATCGGCACCGCGTCGAGCACCGCCAGCCGGCTCACCCGCTCGGGATGATCCATGGCGGTGCGGAAGGCGGTGTAGGCGCCGCGATCGTGCCCGGCGAGCGCGAAGCGGTCATGCCCGAGCGCCCGCATCAGGGCGATGCAGTCGCGCGCCTTGGCCCGCTTGCTCGAGCCGGCATGGTCGGGGCTGTCGGCCGGCTTGGACGAGCCGCCGAAGCCCCGCAGATCGGGGCAGACGACGCTGTGGTGCGTGGCCAGCAGCGGCGCCACCCGGTGCCAGGTCATGTGGGTGCGGGGATGGCCATGCAGCAGCAGCAGCGGCGGCCCGCGACCGCCATGGCGCACCCGCAAGCTGGCCTCGGGCAGGTCGAACGTTTCAAGCGTGAATCCGGGAAAAGGCTGCTCCGACATCCTGCGCTCCCTCGGTGCCGATGCCGGAGCAACCCGCGACGGGCGCCGATGGACAGTGCGCCTGGCCGGCCATAGAGTTCCGCCAGGATTGAGGCGACGGGGGCCGTCGATGACGGGGCAGCGCCTGCAGCGCCGGCTGGCAGCGATTCTCGTCGCCGACATGGTCGGCTATTCCCGGCTGATGGAGCAGGATGAGGCCGGCACCCTGGCGCAGCTGCGGGCGCTGCGCCGCGACGTCGTCGATCCCGACCTCGCCGCCCATGGCGGCCGCCTGGTCAAGGACATGGGCGACGGCGTGCTGGCCGAGTTCGGCAGCGCGGTCGACGCGGTCGCCTGCGCGATCAGCATCCAGGAACGGCTGCGCGCCGCCGGCGGGCCGATCGTGTTGCGCATCGGCATCAACCTGGGCGACGTCGTCGTCGAGGGCGACGACCTGTTCGGCGACGGCGTCAACCTGGCGGCCCGCATCGAGGCGGCGGCCGAGCCGGGCGGCGTCTGGCTGTCCCGCGCCGTCGCCGAGCAGGTGCGCGACAAGGTGGCCGCTCCGATCGAGAGCTGCGGCCCGCACACGCTGAAGAACATCGCCCGCCCGGTCGAGCTGTTCCGCGTGGCCGGCCCGACGGCTGCCGGGCCGGCCACGCGGGCAGCACCCTCGTCGCCGCCGCAGGCCAGGCCGGCCATCGCCGTCCTCGCCTTCCAGAACCTGAGCGGCGACCCGGAGCAGGCCTATTTCTCCGACGGCATCAGCGAGGACATCATCACCGACCTGGCGCGCCTGCCGGCGCTGCACGTCATCGCCCGCAACTCGAGCTTCGCCTACAAGGGGCGCCAGGCCGACGTCCGCGCCATCGGCCGCGAGCTCGGCGTCGGCTACCTGCTCGAGGGCAGCGTGCGGCGCGCCGGCGAACGGATCCGCGTCACCTGCCAGCTGGTCGAGACCGCCGGCGGCGGCCAGCTCTGGGCCGAGCGCTTCGACCGCAGCCTGACCGACGTGTTCGCACTCCAGGACGAGCTGACCCGCGAGATCGTCGCTGCGCTCAAGCTGCGGCTGACGCCGGAGCAGCAGAGCCGGCTGGGCCGCCGCGGCACCGCCGACGTCGAGGCCTACACGATGTTCCTGCGTGGCCGCGAGCAGGCGCTGCTGATGTCGCGCGGCGGCAACGCCGAGGCGCGCCGCCTGCTCGGCCGGGCCATCGACATTGATCCCGGATTCGCCTCCGCCCACGCCTACTACGCCTTCACCCACATGAACGACTACATCTCTGCCTGGGCGGAGCAGCCGGAGCGGTCGCTGGCGGACGGCTTGGCGCTGGCGCGGCGAGCCATCGCCATGGATCCGGAGGATCCTTATGCCCGCTTCGTCCACGCCGACGGGCTGCTCTGGCACCGCGAGCACGACGCGGCCATGGCCGAGGTCCGGCGCTGCCTCGATCTGGCGCCGAGCTCGGCCGAGGGCCATATCGAATGCGCCAACATTCAGTACTACGCCGCCGATCCGGCCGGCGCCCTGGCGACGCTCGACGCCTACATGCGGCTCGACCCGCTCTATCCCGAGATCACCCTCTATTTCCTCGCCCAGGCGCAGTTCGCGCTGGGCGCCATGGCGGAGGCCGGCGCCACCCTTCGGCATCGGCTGGAGCGCAATCCGGGCTCGCCGACCAGCCTCGCCTTACTCGCGGCCTGCTACGGCCATCTCGGGCAGCTCGACGAGGCCCGCGCCGCCTGGGCCGAGCTGATGCGGCTGTCGCCGGACTTCTCGATGGAGCGGCGCCGCCGCGTGCTCCCCTTCCGCGACCCCGCCATGCTGGAGCAGCGCCTGGAAGGGCTGCGCCGGGCCGGCCTGCCCGCCTGACGACGGCGTCGCCTCGCAGTCTGTCGCCACGATGCGTCGGCCTTGCTATTTTCCCCGGCCGCCTGACACCCGGAGAGCCCGACCATGACCCAGACGATCGCCGACCTGCTGGCCCCCTGGCCCGAGGACCGGCCGGCGCTGCTGGCGCCCGAGCAGGCGCCGCTCTCCTTCGGCGCGCTGCGCCGCCAGGACGCCGCCCTGGGCGCCTGGCTCAACGAGCGCGGCATCGGCCGCAACGACCGGCTGGCGATCGTGCTGCCCAACGGTCCGGCGATGGCCGCCGCCTTCGTCGGGCTGGCCGGGGCGGCGACCACCGCGCCGCTCAACCCGGCCTATCGCGAGGAGGAGTTCGACTTCTATCTCGGCGACCTCGAGGCGCGCGCCCTGGTGATCGCCGCCGACCTCGCCTCGCCGGCGCGCGAGGTGGCGGCCCGGCGCGGCATCCCGATCCTCGAGCTCGCCCCGGCGCCGGGCGCCGGCGCCTTCGCGCTGTCCGGCGGCACGCCCGGCGCCCGGCCGGCGCTGGCCGGGCCGGCCGAGCCCGGCGACATCGCGCTGGTGCTGCACACCTCGGGCACCACCTCGCGGCCGAAGATGGTGCCGCTGACCCACCGCAACCTGGTGGCCTCGGCGCGCCACATCGGCGGCACGCTCGGCCTCGGCCCCGCCGACCGCTGCCTCAACATCATGCCGCTGTTCCACATCCACGGGCTGATCGGCTGCGTCGCCTCCTCGCTGGCCGCCGGCGGCAGCATCTATTGCAGCCCGGGCTTCAACGCGCTGCGCTTCTTTTCCTGGCTGGCCGAGGCCGGCGCCACCTGGTACTCGGCGGTGCCGACCATGCACCAGGCGATCCTGGCGCGCGGCGAGCGCAACCGCGAGATCGTCGCCGGCAACCCGCTGCGCTTCATCCGCTCCTCCTCGGCCTCGCTGCCGCCGCAGGTGATGGCGGCGCTCGAGGCGCTGTTCGGCTGCCCGGTCATCGAGTCCTACGGCATGACCGAGGCGACCCACCAGATGACCAGCAACCCGCTGCCGCCGGCGGCGCGCAAGCCGGGCTCGGTCGGCCGCGCCGCCGGGCCGGAGGTCGCGATCATGGACGAGGCCGGGCGGCTGCTGCCGGCCGGCACGATCGGCGAGATCGTCATCCGCGGCCCCAACGTGACGCCCGGCTACCACGCCAACCCGGCGGCCAACGAGTCGGCCTTCGCCCATGGCTGGTTCCACACCGGCGACCAGGGCTGGCTCGACGACGAGGGCTACCTGACCATCACCGGCCGCATCAAGGAGCTGATCAACCGCGGCGGCGAGAAGATCTCGCCGCGCGAGGTCGACGAGGTGCTGCTCGACCATCCCGCCGTCGCCCAGGCGGTGACCTTCGCCCTGCCGCACGACAAGCTCGGCGAGGACGTCGCCGCCGCCATCGTGCTGCGCGAGGGCGCTTCCGCCGAGGAGCGCGAGCTGCGCGACTTCGCGGCCAAGCGCCTCGCCGACTTCAAGGTGCCGCGCAAGATCGTCTTCCTGGCGGAGATCCCGAAGGGCGCCACCGGCAAGCTGCAGCGCATCGGGCTCGCCGCCAAGCTCGGCCTCTCGGCGTGAGGATCTGCATCTACGGCGCCGGCGCGATCGGCGGGCTGCTCGGCGCCCGGCTGGCCGCCGCCGGCTATACGGTCACGCTGATCGCCCGCGGCGCGCACCTGGAGGCGCTGCGCGAGCGCGGGCTGACGCTGAGGAGCGGCGAGGACACCGTCACGGTCCGGCCGCACGCCACCGACGACCCGGCCGCGGCCGGCCCGCAGGACTGCGTGATCCTGACCCTGAAGGCGCCCGGGCTGGCCGCCGTCGCCGACGCGATCCAGCCGCTGCTCGGCCCGCAGACGAGCATCGTCACGGCGATGAACGGGATCCTCTGGTGGTATTTCCACGGCGTCGAGGGGCCGCACCGCGAGCGCCGGCTGGCCTGCGCCGATCCCGACGGCCGGCTGTGGCGGGCGCTGCCGCCCGAGCGGGTGATCGGCTGCGTCGTCTATCCCGCGGCCGAGGTGGTCGAGCCCGGGGTGATCGCCCACCAGTACGGCAACCGCTTCATGCTGGGCGAGCCCGACGGCAGCCGCAGCGCCCGGGTCGCGGCGCTCTCCAAGGCGCTGACCGAGGCCGGC
This sequence comes from Dongiaceae bacterium, assembly GCA_046349435.1. GTDB lineage: Bacteria > Pseudomonadota > Alphaproteobacteria > Dongiales > Dongiaceae > JAXMCI01. The sequence continues at coordinate 15,331 of JAXMCI010000023.1, forward strand.
TTCAAGGCGCCGGTGCGGCCGCGCATCCGCGACGACATCTGGCTGAAGCTGTGGGGCAATCTCAGCTTCAACCCGGTCAGCGCGCTGACGCTCGGCACGCTCGACCGGATCGCGGGCGATCCCGGCACCCATGCGGTGATCGCCCGCATGATGGCCGAGTCCAAGGCGGTGGGCGAGGCGCACGGCGTGCGCTTCGACGTCGACATCCCGACCCGCATCGGCTGGGCCAAGGACCTGGTCGGCCACCGCACCTCGATGCTGCAGGACCTCGAGCGCGGCCGCGCCATGGAGATCGACGCGCTGCTCGGCGCCGTCGTCGAGATGGGCGACCTCGCCGGCGTCGACACGCCGCTGCTCGACGCGGTGCTGGCGCTGGTCGTGCAGCGGGCCCGGCTCGCCGGCTGCTATCCCTGAGCCGGAGGCCGCAGCGCGTCGAGGTAGCGCCGCTCGATCCGGCAGCTCGCCGTGTGGAAGGTGTTGGAAACCTGGCAGATCCCCGCATGGGCGACCATGCCCATCAGCATGGCGATCTCCTGCCGGTTGCCGCCGGTCTCCTCCTCCAGCCATAGCAGCAGCTCGCGGAAGGCGTGGCGGACGGCGTCGGCCGCGGAGATGTTCGAAACCACGGCGGCGTAGAGCTCGGGCGTCTCCACCCGCGGCCAGCTCATCGCCCGCGGCCGCGGGCGCAACCGCGCCGTGGCGGTGATTCGGGTGCCGCATTCCGGCGCGTTGACCAGCTCGCCGTCGCCCATCATGACCTTGCAGTCGCCGAAATAGAGCAGGCCGCCGGGCACGTTGACGGGCAGCAGGATGGTCGCCCCGGTGGTCATCAGGTTGCAGTCCTGGTTGCCGCCCCACTCCGCCTCGCGGCGGCTGAGCACCACCTCGTGCTTGGGCGCGGTGGCGATGCAGCCGATCAGCGGCCGCGCCGGCAGCCTCAGGCGATCGTTGAAGACCAGCTCCCCGCTCTCCACCGGGTAGCTGTGCAGGCGGTCGAACTCGGATTCGAGCCACCAGTCATCGGGCGAGGGCGCGCGATAGCGGCTGATGATGACGAGACCGGGCGTCGTGACCTCGATCGCCTCGATGGTCACCGCCACCACGTCAGCCGGCGTTGCGCCCCTGACCTCGATCGGCCCGGTGGCGATGCACCAGCTCTCCTCCGCCCAGGCCAGCCGCTCCGGGGTCAGATCCTCGGGGCGGCGCAGCGCGCCGGCGAAACCGTCCTGCGTCTCGATCTGGAATGTCTCGCCCGGCTCGACCCGGCCGAAGGGCGCGTGATAGGGGCTGTAGACGTTCTTCAGGTCCTCGGCGGGGAACAGCTGCATGGCCGCCTGCCTCTAGCGGAAGATGCGCCGGCCGGGCCGGCGCTCATGCTCGGGCACGATCGAGGGATCGAAGCCGGGGCTGTAGCCCTCGAACTCGCCGTACTTCTCGTAGAGCCGGCCGTAATGCGCGATGGCGTCGCGGTCGAGCTCGACGCCGATCCCGGGCCGGGTCGGCAGGTCGAGGCAGCCGCGGTCGAACAGCAGCGGCTCGGCCAGCAGGTCGTGCTCCATCACCTGGACATATTGCTGGTGCGGCAGCTCCGGCCCGTGAATCGTCGCCAGCACGTGCATCGACGCCGCGGTGGTGATGCCGAGGTCGCCGAAGGCGTGCTTGACCACCGGCACGCCGAAGATGCCGCACATCACCGAGACGTCGTGGAAGACCGTCAGGCTGCCGAGCTGGTGCGGGTCGGTGACGATCACGTCGGCCGCCTGCCGGACCAGCACGTCGCGCACATTGTGGGCGAACCACGAGGACTGGTTGGAGCCGATCCGGGTCCGGGTGCTGCGCCGGAGCTGGGCGATCGCGTCGAGGTTGTTCATGTCGGTCGGCTCCTCGACGAACTCGAGGCCGACATCCTCCAGCTCGCGCAGCGCGCGGACCGCGTCGAAGCTGTTCCACCCTTCGTTGGGATCGACGCGGATGCCGACGCCGGGACCGACCTCGTCGCGGATCTCGCGGATCAGCCGGATGTCGTCGTCGATGTCGAAGCCGATCTTCATGTAGACCGTGCGGAAGCCGCGCTCGACGCCCTCGCGCGCCTGGCGGCGCACGCCCGCCGGCGTCCGGTCCAGCACCGTCATGTACCAGTAGTAGGGCACCTTGGTGCGCACCGCCCCGCCGAAGAACTGGTGCAGCGGCAGCCCCGCCGCCTTGCCTGTGATGTCCCACATCGCCATCTCGAGCGCGGCGCTCGCCATGTGCCCGATATGCGGGTAGTGGTGCCAGCCGCGGTCGTCGCTGAGCGTCAGGAAGGAGCGGATCTGGCGCGGGTCGCGGCCCTTCAGCCATTCGGCGTTCTGCCGGATCGCCTCGACCACCAGCTTGATGTACGGGCTGCCCAGCGCCTCGCCCAGGCCGGTGATGCCCTCGTCCGTCTCGACCTCGACCACCGCCGAGGTCAGGCCCCAGAGGCGGCCGAACCGCCAGGTCTCCGGCTCGGTCAGCGGCACGGAGACGACATGGATCTTGACGTCAGTGACCTTCATCGGGGACCTCCTTCGATGCATCGGCGACAGGCTCGGGCGGCACCGGCTTGCCGGCGCCGCGGCGGGCGCTGAGCCACTCCTGCAGGATCTCGTCCGGCTCGCGCAGGCCGAACAGCCCGTCGCGGCGGAAATACATGACCAGCAGCATGAGCAGCGCCAGCACGATCTGGGTGGCGCCGAAGAACGGGCCGAGCTTGATGCCGGCCACGACGATGCCCGACTCGGGGGTGCGCAGCACCTCGCCGACGACGAGGACGATCGCGGCGCCGCCGATCGCACCGGTGACGGTGGCCGCGCCGCCGATGATCAGCATGATGATGTAGCTGAAGGTCAGCGGAAAGTAGAACTGCTTGGGCGAGAAGGCGGTGATGAGATGGGCCAGCAGGGCGCCGGCGATGGCGGCCATCACCGCGCCCAGTGTCCAGGCCTGCAGCCGCCGCAGCCGCACATTGACGCCGAAGGACTGCGCGGCGAGCTCGTCCTCGCGGCTGGCGCGCAGCTGCAGGCCGAGGCGCGATTCCCGGAACAGCCGCGCGACGACCACCGCCGCGACGGCGGCGGCGAGCGCGACCGGGAAGCTGGTGAGCGGCGGGATGCCGTAGAAGGTCTGGGCGCCGCGGGTCAGTGCCGGCACGCCGAGCAGGACGACGTGGACGATCACCAGCACGCCGAGGCTGGCGATCGCCGCCGCGTAGCCGCCGAGCCGGACGATCACGTAGCCGATCGCCGCCGCTGCGGCGCCGACCAGCAGCGCGGTGACGACCAGCGCCGGCGGCAGCCCGAGCTCGATGCCGGCCAGCCAGCCCGGCAGCTGCGGCAGCACGGTCGCCTTGGTCGCCACCGGCATGGTGAGGATGCCGGAGACGTAGGCGCCGAGCGCCACGAATCCCGCATGGCCCATGCTGAGGATGCCGGAGTTGCCGAAGTAGACCTGCAGCCCGATCACCGCCGTGACCGCGATCAGCATGCTGGTTACGACGGCGCTTCCGAAGACGGCCACCCCGACCAGCGCGGCGACGACCAGGGCGGCCGAAAGCAGCGCGCCGCCGACGAGGCCGCGGGCCAGCGCGCCGGGTTCGCGGCCGGCCATCAGGGTCGGCCCGCGGGGCGGCGGAAGAGCCCCTCCGGCCGCAGCAGCAGCACGCCGATCACCACCAACCAGACCACCCCGACGCGCAGCTGCTGCATGCCCTCCGGCAGGAAGGCGCGGACCATGATCTCGATCAGGCCGAGCAGGAAGGCGGCGGCGACGGCGCCGGTCAGGCTGCCGAGCCCGCCCACCACCGCGGCGACGAAGGCCGCCAGCACCGGGGTCAGCCCCATGAAGGGATCGACGATCGCCCGCTGCGCCACCCACAGCACGCCGGCCGCGCCGGCCAGCAGCCCGGAGACCGCGAACACGGCCGCCACCACGGCGTTGGCGCGGATGCCCATCAGCCGGGCGACCTCGAAATCCTGTGCCGCGGCACGGATGCTGAGGCCGAGCGTGGTGCGCGACAGGAACAGCGTCATGGCGGCGAGCAGCACCAGCGAGGCGGCGATCGAGATGATCTGCAGCAGGGCGATCTGCAGGCCCAGTATGTCGACCAGCTGGTTGAGCCCGGCGGCGAAGGGAACCGGCTTGCCGCGCGGGTCGATGAGGTCCTGGAACAGGATCTGCAGCGTCACGCTGACCGCGAAGCTGGTCAGCAGCAGGGTCGTGCCGTTGGCGCCGCGGAAGGGCCGGAACGCGATGCGCTCCATCACCACCGCGGCGAGCGTGGCGGCGGCGATCGCGAGCAGCACCGTGAGCCACACCGGCAGCACGGTCCCGGCGAGGAAGAAGAGGGCGTAGCCGGCGACCGTCAGCAGCTCGCCATGGGCGAAATTGACCAGGCCCAGGATGCTGAACACCAGGGCCACGCCGAGCGCCAGCAGGGCATAGGTGCCGCCGAGCGCCAGCGCGTTGGCGAGCTGCTGGACCAGAATCTCCATCAGCCGGCCCCGATGCCGAGATAGGCGCGGTCGACGTCGCTGGAGCCGAGCAGCGCGGTGGCGGTGCCGGCCAGGCGGAGCTGGCCCGACGCCAGCACGTAGGCGCGGTCGGCGATCTCCAGCGCGAGATGCACGTTCTGCTCGACCAGGCAGATGGTGGTGCCCCGCCGCCGGAGCTCGCCGAGAAGGTCGAAGATGGTGTCGACAACCTGCGGGGCGAGGCCGAGCGAGGGCTCGTCGAGCAGCAGCAGGCGGGGCGCCGAGCGCATCGCGCGGGCGATCGCCAGCTGCTGCTGCTCGCCGCCCGACAAGGTGCCGGCAACCTGGCCGCGGCGCTTGGCCAGGATCGGGAACAGCTCGAGCAGCTCGCTCTCGGGCGGCGGATGGCGTCCGGAGGCTCCGATCGGGCCCAGCCGCAGGTTCTCCTCGACGGTGAGTTGGGCGAAGACGCGCCGCCCCTCCGGCACCAGGGTCATGCCGCCGCGCACGATTTCCTCGGCCGGCCGGTTGGTGATGTCGCGGCCGGCGAAGCGGACTTGCCCGCCGGCCGCGGGCACCAGGCCCATCACCGCCTTCAGCGTTGTGGTCTTGCCGGCGCCGTTGGCGCCGAGCAGCGCCACCAGCTCGCCCTCGTCAACCTCGAGCGAGACGCCCCGGACTGCACGCACCGTTCCATAGGCGACCGAGAGGTCGGCGACCTCGAGCAGGGCCATGGTGGCTCAGGGCTTGGGCAGCTTGGCGGCGTCGGGGACCTCGACGGCGATCAGCTCGCGCTTGCCGTCGACCACCCGCATCAGCGCGATCGACTTGATCGGCATGCCGTTGGTGCCTTTGAAGGTGATCGTCCCGGTCGCTCCGGCGACGTTCTCCAGCCCGGCGATCGCGTCGCGCACCTTCGCCGGGTCCGTCGCGCCGGCGGTCTTGACCGCCGCCTCGATGACCTTGCCGAGGTCGTAGCCGGCCGCGGGGAACACGCTGCCGGGATCCTCGCTGTACTTGGCCTTGTACTTCTTGTTGAAGGCTTCCAGCGGCGAGCCGGGGGTCTCGAAGCCGGCGGTGGTGAAGACCACCCCGTTGATCACCGCGGCCGGCAGCTGGAACATGGTCGGCGTGTCCATGCCCTCGGCGGCGAGGAACACGGGCTTCAGCCCGGCCGCGCGATATTGCTGGATGAGAGCCGCCAGGCCGGGCTCGTACTCCGAGGTGAAGATCACGTCGGGCTGCGGCGAGGCGTTCTTGAGGTTGGTCAGGTCGGCGCTGAAATCCTGCTGGTCGAGCGCGAAGTTGGTGCGCCCGATCACCTTGCCGCCGAGCGCCTCGAAGGCGGCGCCGAAATACTCCGGCAGCTTGATCGTATAGGCGGTGTCCGGCGATTCGTGCAGCCACGCCGTCTTCCAGCCCTGCTGGATCGCGTAGCTGGCGAGCACGTAGCCGGTGACGTTGTCGCCGTACCAGGAGCTGAACATGTAGTCGCCGACCAGCGCCGGCAGGGTCGGGGTCGAGGCGCACAGCGAGATCGCCGGGACCTTGGCGCGCTGGGCGATCTGGCCGCCCGCCACCGACGGGTCGAGGTCGCAGGGCGTCAGCACCAGGCGGGCACCGGCCTCGATCAGCTGCTGGGTCACCGTCGCGGTCTGCGCCGGCTCGCTGTTGGTGTTGCGGATGTCGAGCTCGATCTTCCACTTGCCGGCGATGCCGCCGCCCGCGTTGATCTCGTCGACGGCGAGCTGCAGCCCCTTCAGCGCCGGCCCGTCGCTGACGGCGAGATAGCCGGTCTGCCCGGTCGCCACCCCGACCTTGTAGGACTCCTCGGCCGATGCCCCGAGCGATGCCAGCAGCGTTGCCGCCGCCAGCGATGCAACTCCGACGAAAGCTTTCATGGCCCCTCCGATATGGCCGCCCCGCGGGCGGCCTCAGTCGCACTGCCGGTCCTGGAGAAGCTGTGCCGACGGCGGCCGAGATAGGCCTCGGCGACGACGGGGTCGTTCTGCACGACCTCCGGCGGGCCTTGGCTGATCACGGCGCCTTCGTTGAGCGCGACCACCCGCTCGCACAGCCGCATGATGAGCCTGAGATCGTGGTCGATGACGAGGATCCCGAAGCCGTAGCGCCGGCGCAACCCGACGATGGTCTGCAGCAGCGCATCGGATTCCGCCTCGTTCATGCCGGCGGCCGGCTCGTCGAGCAGCAGATAGCGCGGGCGGGCGGCCAGCGCGCGGGCGATCTCGACGCGGCGCTGGGCGCCATAGGGCAGGGTGGCCGCGCGCCGCGCGGCATCGCGCTCGAGCCCGAGCTCGGCGAGGTGGCCGCGCGCCGCCTGGCGCGGCTGAGCGCGGCCGCCGGAGGCCAGCGCCGCCAGCTCGACGTTCTCCAGCACGGTCAGGTTGGCGAACAGGCGGATGTTCTGGAAGGTGCGGGAGATGCCGCGGCCGGCGATGCGGTGCGACGGCCAGCCGGTGATGTCGACATCGTCGGCCCGCACGCTGCCGCTGTCGGGCGCATAGACCCCGGCGATCACGTTGAGCAGCGTCGTCTTGCCCGAGCCGTTCGGGCCGATCAGCCCGACGATCTCGCCCGGGGCCAGCTCGATGCTGACGCCGCGCAGGGCGCGAAGGCCGCCGAACCGCTTCTCGACCGCTGAGGTGGCCAGGCCCACGCCGTGATCCCTGCTCGTGTCCCCGTGCTGCCCGTCGGGCCTGCGAGCCCAATTCTGCACGGTGTCCGCACGAACATAGCCACGCGGCCGGCGACCCGACAAGGCCCTTCGCGGGCCTAGCGCCGGTCGAAGGGCGTCGCCAGCAGGATCGAGCTGGTGGTGCGCAGCACGCCCGGCAGCTTGCCGATCCGCGTCAGCAGCCCATCGAGCGCCGCGGCGCTGTCGGCCGCGACCTCGATCAGCAGGTCGTAGGGCCCGCTCACCGTGTGGGCGCAGGCGATTTCGGGCAGGCCCTGGAGCGCGGCGATCGCCGCCTCCTGCCGCTTCGGGTCGAGGGTCAGCATGACGTGGGCGGCGACCGCCGGGCGGCGCTCGCCCTCGCCGCCCAGCCGCACCGTGTAGCCGGCGATGACGCCGTCGCGCTCGAGCCGGGCGAGCCGCGCCTGCACGGCGCTGCGCGACAGGCCCAGCCGGCGGGCCAGCAGCGCCGCCGGCAGCCGGGCATTGGCCCGCAGCAGCCCGAGCAGCGCCCGGTCGGTGTCGTCGAGCTCCCGCCTGGCCATGGCGATTCGCCGCCTTCCCCCTGCGCTTCGCCGGGCGATCGGGCCTCCGCCGGCGCTTCGCCGCCTGGAGACCGGCCGAGGCCGCCCGCTAGCATCGCGGCTGACTAGCACGGCCCTCGCCCCGGCGGCAAATCGCCGGCGCCGGCCGTCCTGCAGCCGATCCGGAGAGATGCGATGTACAAGGTCCTGGTGCTGGGCGCCGGCAAGATCGGCGGCGCCATCGTCGACATGCTGGCCGCGACCGGCGACTACGCGGTCACCGTCGCCGACCGCGACCCCACCTTCCTGGCGCTGATCGACGGGCGGCGGGCGCAGAAGCTGCAGCTCGACCTCTCCGACCGCGCGGCGCTGGCCCAGGCGATGGCCGGGCAGGCGGCGGTGCTCTCGGCGCTGCCCTTCTTCCTCAACCCGCTGGTGGCGCAGGTCGCCGGCGAGGCCGGGGTGCATTATTTCGACCTCACCGAGGACGTCGCCACCACCCGCGCGGTGCGCGCCGCCGCCGCCGCGGCGCAGAGCGCCTTCATGCCGCAATGCGGGCTGGCGCCGGGCTTCATCAGCGTCGTCGCGGCCGAGCTCGCCAAGCGCTTCGAGTCGCTGCGCGACGTCCATATGCGGGTCGGCGCGCTGCCGCAGTTCCCGGTCAACGGGCTGAAATACAACCTGACCTGGAGCACCGACGGGCTGATCAACGAGTACTGCAACCCGTGCGAGGCGATCAACGAGGGCACCCGGCTCGACGTCATGCCGCTCGAGGGCCTCGAGCACTTCTCCCTCGACGGCGTCGACTACGAGGCGTTCAACACCTCGGGCGGGCTCGGCACGCTGTGCGAGACGCTGGACGGCCAGGTGCAGAGCCTGAACTACAAGACCGTGCGCTACCCCGGCCACCGCAACGCGATGCGGCTGCTGCTCGAGGACCTCCGGCTGCGCGACCGCCGCGCCCTGCTCAAGGACGTGCTGGAGACGGCCGTGCCGATCACCCACCAGGACGTGGTGCTGATCTTCGTCACGGTGGCGGGGCAGCGCGACAACCGGCTGACCCAGGAGAGCTACGCCCGCAAGGTCTATGCCCGCGAGATCGACGGGCGGCTGTGGAGCGCCATCCAGCTGACCACCGCCGCCGGCATCTGCGCCATGGTCGACCTGCACCGCATGGGGCTGCTGCCGGCGCAGGGCTTCATCCGCCAGGAAGAGGCACGCCTGCCCGACTTCCTCGCCAACCGCTTCGGCCGGCACTACGCGTGATCTTGTCTCGCCGAAAGAGCGCTTGAATGGACGATCAATATACCCGGGACGAACCTCACTGAAGTCTTGGCCAAGTCTGTCATTACACTTTGACGTGCATCGTACGCTGTAGCATGGTATCCAGACGAGCCAGCGAGGCCCAGGTCCGGCGACGATGCCGGGCCGCTCGACAGTCGGGACAGCCGGGCGTTGAACATTGGGGACGAGGCGCTTCGATCGAGCGAGGCTCGATACAGGCAGATCGTCGAGATCAGCCTCGAGGCCATTTTCATCCACTGCGGCGGTCGCGTGGTCTTCGCCAACCAGCAGGCTGCCCTGCTCTTCGGCTTCGACCGGCCGGAGGCGATGGTCGGGCAGCCCACCTTCGACCTGATCCATCCCGACGATCGAGCGCGCGCGCAGGAGAGGACCCGGATCCTGCTCGAGGAGGGCAGCCGGGTTCCGATGACCGAGATGCGCTATCTCGGCCGAGACGGCGCGCCCGTCGTCCTGCAGGTCCAGGCGGTGCCGATTCCCTATGACGGCCGGCCGGCGGTGCTGGTGGTCGGGCGCGACGTCACCGATCGCGTGCGGGCCGACCAGGCACTGCGCGAGAGCGAGGGTCGCTTCACGGCGCTCGCCGACATCCTGCCCGCCCTGCTCTGGATGTCGGGACCGGACGGCGGCTGCAGCTTCGTCAACCGGCCCTGGGCCGACTACACCGGCCGTCCGGCCGAGCGGGAGCTCGGTCGCGGCTATCTCGACAACGTCCATCCCGAGCACCGCGCGCAGCTGCGCCGGCACGAGGCGACGATGCTGGGCGAGCACCGGGCGGTGGCGAACGAGTACCGGCTGCGCGGCCGCGACGGCCGCTATCGCTGGTTCCTCGACACCTCGGTGCCGCGCTTCGCCCCGGACGGCGCCTATCTCGGCCATATCGGCCTCCTGATCGACGTCGACGGCCAGCGCCGCCTCGAGGCGCGGCTGCACACCATCCTGGAGAGCACGGTCGACGGGCTGATCACCATCGACGAGACCGGGGTGATCCGCACCTTCAACGGCCCGGCCGAGCGCATCTTCGGCTACCGCGCGGACGAGGTGATCGGGCGCAACGTCTCGATACTGATGCCGGAGCCCTATCGCTCGCGGCACGACCGCTATCTCGCCACCTACCTGCGCACCGGCCAGGCCAGGATCATCGGCATCGGCCGCGAGGTCGAAGGGCTGCGCAAGGACGGCAGCATCTTCCCGCTCGACCTCGCGATCGGCGAGATGGTGGTCGAGGAGGGCCGCCGCGAGTTCGTCGGCACGGTGCGCGACATCAGCGAGCGCAAGCGGCTCGAGGACCAGCTGCGCCAGGCCCAGAAGATGGAGACGATCGGCCAGCTGACCGGCGGGGTGGCGCACGACTTCAACAACCTGCTGACCGTGATCCTCGGCAATGCGGAGGATCTGGCCGACGAGCTGAAGGGCGAGCCCCGGCTCCGGGAGCTCGCCGAGATGACCCGCATCGCCGCCGAGCGGGGCGCCGAGCTGACCAAGCGCCTGCTCGCCTTCGCGCGCCGCCAGGCGCTCGATCCCCGTGCCACCGACCTCAACGCGCTGCTCGGCGGCATCGAGGGGCTGCTGCGGCGCACGCTGGGCGAGGACATCGCGATCCAGCTGGCGCGCGCCCCGGGCCTGTGGCCGGCGCAGATCGACGCCACGCAGCTCGAGGCGGCGGTGCTGAATCTCTGCGTCAATGCCCGCGACGCCATGCCGGGCGGCGGACGGCTGACGATCGAGACCGCCAATGCCCCGCTCGACCTGGCCTATGCCGGCAGCCACCCGGACCTGCAGCCGGGCGACTACGTCATGATCGCCATCACCGACACCGGCACCGGCATGCCGGCCGAGGTGGCGGCGCGCGCCTTCGAGCCCTTCTTCACCACCAAGGAGGTGGGGCGGGGCAGCGGCCTCGGCCTCAGCATGGTGTACGGCTTCGCCAAGCAGTCGGGCGGCCATGTGAAGATCTACTCCGAGCCCGGCCACGGCACGGTGGTGAAGCTCTACCTGCCGCGCGCGAGCTCGCCGGAGCCCCTTCCGGCGCCATCGCAAGCCGTCGAGTCGCGCGGCGCCGGCACCATTCTCGCCGTCGAGGACGACGAGCTGGTGCGCCGCCATGTCGAAGGCCTGCTCTCCGGGCTCGGCTACCGGGTCATCGCCGCCGCCGACGGCCCCTCGGCGCTGTCGGTCCTGCGCGGCGGCGAGCCGATCGACTTGCTGTTCACCGACGTGGTGATGCCGGGCGGCATGGATGGGGGCGCGCTCGCCGAGGCGGCACAGGCGCTGCGGCCCGGCCTGCCGGTGCTGTTCACCTCCGGCTACACCGAGCACGGCATCGTCCATCACGGCCGGCTCGAGCCCGGCATCCACCTGCTCGCCAAGCCCTATCGCCGGCAGGAGCTCGCCGCCAAGCTGCGCGAGCTGCTGCGGCCGGTCGAGACGCGACACGCCCGGGAGGACGAACGCTGATGGCGCGCGTGCTGGTGATCGACGACGACGAGCTGGTGCGGCAGACGCTCCGCCGCATGCTGGAGAAGGGCGGCCACGAGGTCGTCACGGCGATCAACGGCCGCTACGGCCTGTCCCGCTTCGAGGACGACGGCGGCATCGACCTCGTCGTCACCGACATCCTGATGCCGGAGATGGAGGGGCTGGAGACGGTACGCTCGCTGCGCCAGCTCTCCCCCGGCCTGCCGATCCTGGTGATCACCGGCGATCCGTCCGGCGGCAACTGGGTCGGCACCGGGCCGCCGCCCGACTACCTGCGCATGGCGCAGCTGCTCGGCGCCAGCGGCACCCTGCGCAAGCCCTTCACCGGGCCACAGCTGCTCGCGGCGATCGCCGCCTGCCTGCCGCCGCCATAGCCGCCGGCCCGCAGCCGGTCACGCCAGCGCCGCGGCGAGAAAGGGCAGGCTGCCGTTCATCCGGTAGTCGATGTCGCTGTGGTTGTCGGCGAACTCCTCGTAGCGGTGCGCAACGCCGCCGCGCTCCAGCGCGCGGTGCAGCCGCCGGGCGCCGTAATGCAGGTGGTACTGGTCGGACGTGCCGCAGTCGACCCAGAGCGCCTTCATGCCGCGCAGCGCCTCGAGCCGGCCGGGGGCGAGCAGCGCCGGGTCGTGCGCCAGCCAGCTGGCCCAGCGCTCGGCGATCAGCTCGCCGGTCTCCAGGTCGCAGGGCAGGCGCAGCCCGAGGAAGGCGGCCGGGTCGGGATCGGGGTCGTAGCTGGCCGCCATGCCGATCAGCTCGAGCGTGCCGATCTCCGCGTCGGTCGGCTTGTCGCTGGCCTCGAGGTGGCGGATGAAGCGCTCGATCGAGCGCTCGTGCTTCGCCAGCTCGTCGAGCGCCGCCGGCAGGCCGCCGAGGTAGCAGAGATCGAAGCCCATGTCGCCGGAATGGCAGGCGGCGGCCGCCCAGAACCCGGGGTGGCGCATGGCGTGGGTGATCGCGCCGAAGCCGCCCGAGGACTTGCCGAAGACGCCGCGCCGGCCCGGCCCGCCGACCGGCAGCCCGGCCTCCAGGAACGGCACCACCTCCTCGAGAAGATAATCCTCGTAGCGGCCCATCACGGCGCTGTTGATGTACTGGTTGCCGCCCAGCCGGGTGAAGCAGTCGGGGAAGGCGACCGCGACCGGCGGCATGGCGCCGGTGCCGATCAGCCGGTCGAGCCGCTCCGGCAGGTTCTCGGTGAAGGGCCGCCAGTTGGTGTGCGACTGGCCGGAGCCGGTATAGCCGACCAGGTCGACCAGCAGCGGCAGCGGCCGCGCCCCGTCCCAGCCGGCCGGCAAATAGAGCTGCAGCGCGCGGCTGGTCGGGTCGCCCAGCCGGTTGCCGGCCAGCACCCGGCTCTCGATGGTGAAGCGGCGGACCTCGCCCGCCGGCACGTCGCGGTTTCGTCGCATCGTCGTCCTCGTCTCTGCCAGCGTCGTCTCTGCTAGCGTTGCGCCACGATGAAGAGGCGGCGGAAGGGAAACAGCGTGCGCCCGTCCGGCTCCGGCGGATAGGCGGCGGCGACGCGGGCCGCATAGGCCGCGAGGAAGCCCTGCCGCTCCGCCCCTTCCAGCCGGTCGAGATAGGGCCTGAGGCCGGTGCCCTTGGTCCATTCCACGACGGGGTCGGGCCCGGTCAGCACGTGCAGGTATTCCGTCTCCCAGATGTCGAGCGCGGCGGCGCCGGCCAGGATGCGGTGATACGCGGCGGCCTCGGCCACCGGCTGGATGGCGCGCACCGCGCCGAGCCGTGCCGACCAGGGCCCGTCGGCGGCCGCCGCGCGCATCGCCTGGTGCGAGGGCGAATCGTGGTTGTGCGGCATCTGCACCGCCAGCACGCCGCCCGGCGCCAGCATGGCCAGCAGGCGCGGGAACAGCGTCCTATGATCGGGCAGCCACTGCAGCGCCGCGTTGGCGTAGAGCAGCGCCGCCGGCGCCGGGGCCTGCCAGCCGGCGATGTCGCCGGCCTCGAAGTCGACCTCCGGCACCGCCCGGCGCGCCGCTTCCAGCATCTCGGCCGAGCTGTCCAGGCCGCGCACCCGGCGATCGGGCCAGCGCCGCGCCAGGAAGGGCGCCAGCGCGCCGCTGCCGCAGCCGAGATCCCAGATTCCGTCGCCGGGAGGATCGGGCGGCAGATCGGGCACGCGGGCCAGCAGGTCGAGTCCCGGGCGCAGCCGGTGATCGGCGAAGCGGACATATTGCTGCGGGTCCCAGCTCGGCATCGGTCCCGTTTCCCTCGCGAATTTGATTGACTTAGATGCCGCCAGGGCCCATGTCACTCCCAGATCTTCGCTTCGGCATGTTCTTGCCGCCGCCTCAGGGCGTCTTCCCAACGACATTCCGCAGGAAGCTTCGATCGCCGGCGACGCTCGTCGCCCGGCGCGTTTATACGTGCGCCCGAGGAGGGGCCATATGTCTACCGGTACCGTCAAGTTTTTCAATACCACCCGCGGCTTCGGCTTCATCCAGCCGGATGATGGCTCGAAGGATGTCTTCGTGCACGCCACCGCCGTCGAGAAGGCTGGCCTCGTCAGCCTGCACGAAGGCCAGAAGGTCTCCTTCGAGGTCGCGTCCGAGCGCGGCCGTCCCGCCGCCACCAACCTCAAGGCGGTCTAGTTTGCCTCGACCGGGCCGCCATCCGGCGACCCGGTCGTCGCCTCTGCGCGATCGGGACGTCCACGGGCGCCCCGATCGTCGCGCCAGCGCGGCCGGACGCCTCAGGCGGCCCGGCTCCGCGGCAGCCACAACAATGAAAGAACCAATCTCTTGACCAGTTTCTCCGACCTGTCGCTGATCGAGCCGATCCGGCGCGCGCTTGCCGCGCTCGACTACACCGTGCCGACGCCGATCCAGCGCCAGTCCATCCCGCCGCTGCTCGCCGGCCGCGACCTGCTGGGCTGCGCCCAGACCGGCACCGGCAAGACCGCGGCCTTCGCGCTGCCCATCCTGCAGCGCCTCGCCGCCGAGCCGAAGCGCGCCGCCCCGCGCTCGGCGCGCACCCTGGTGCTGACGCCGACCCGCGAGCTCGCCCTGCAGATCGCCCAGTCCTTCCGCGACTATGGCCGCCACCTCGCGCTGCGCGGGGCGGTGATCCATGGCGGCGTCGGCCAGAACCCGCAGGTGGCCGCGCTGGCCCAGGGCGTCGACGTCCTGGTCGCCACCCCCGGCCGCCTGCTCGACCTGATGCAGCAGAAGCTCCTGCGCCTCGACTCGGTCGGCATCTTCGTGCTCGACGAAGCCGACCGCATGCTCGACATGGGCTTCATCCGCGACGTCCGCCGCATCACCGCGGTGCTGCCGGCGGCCCGCCAGACGCTGCTCTTCTCGGCGACCATGCCGGCCGACGTGGCGGGGCTGGCCAACAGCCTGCTCAAGGATCCGGTGAAGGTCGCAGTGACGCCCGCCGCCACCACCGCCGAGCGGATCGAGCAGCGCGTGCTGTTCGTCTCCAAGCCGGACAAGCGGACCGCGCTGCTGTCGCTGCTGCGCGATCCCGGCATCGAGCGGGCGCTGGTCTTCACCCGCACCAAGCACGGCGCCAACCGCGTCGCCGAGCAGCTCGCCAAGGCCGGCGTGAAGAGCGCGGCGATCCACGGCAACAAGTCGCAGGGCGCGCGCCAGAAGGCGCTGGGCGACTTCCGCGCCGGCACGCTGCGCGTGCTGGTGGCGACCGACATCGCCGCCCGCGGCCTCGACATCGACGGCATCAGCCACGTCATCAACTTCGAGCTGCCGGACCAGCCCGAGAGCTACGTCCACCGCATCGGCCGCACGGCGCGTGCCGGCGCATCGGGCATCGCCATCTCGCTGTGCGACGAGGGCGAGCGGCCGCTGCTGCGCGACATCGAGAAGACGATCCGCCAGAGCCTCGCGCGCCCGACGCCCGAGGGGCGGCGCGCCGCCGCCTAGCGACTCCCGGCCCCCGCCCCGCAGCGGCGGGGGCCTTCGCTCAGGCCAGCGCGATGCACTCGATCTCGACGTCGAACTCGGCCGGCCACGAGCCGACCGCGACGAAGGTGCGGGCCGGCGGCTTGTCCGGGAAGTACCGGGCATAGACCTTGTTGACGGTCGGGAAATAGGCGGCGTTGGTGACGTAGACCACCGCCTTGACCACCTTCTCCAGCGACGAGCCGGCGCTTTCCAGCGCCAGCTTGACCGTCCGCAGCGAGGCCTCGGTCTGCGCCTCGACGTCGCCCTTGAGGAACCTGCCCGTCTCCATGTCGAACCCCGGCAGGCCGGAGACGAAGACGAAGCCGTTGGCCTTGACCACCGGCGACAGCGGTATCCCCGCCTTGCGCAGCGCTTCCGAGACGACGGGAACCTCGACGATCTCCTTCGGCATGAGCCGATCCTCCTTGGCTGTGGGCCCGGTCCCGGGCCCGGCCAGGATAGCCGGTCGGCGCCCTGCGCGAGAGGTCCCGGGAGAATTCCGCGCCGAGCGCAGCCATGACTTGCCGCGGCGGCAGGTCTAGGATGGCGGCTGCCGACCGCGGCGCTTCGACCGCGGCGGCGTTGGGGGACCCATGCCGACCGATCTCAGCACCCTGCTCCTGCTCGGGGGCCTGTTCTTCTCCGCCGTGATCGGCGACGCCGCCTTCTTCGGCGACCCGCTGCAGGTCCAGGTGACGCTGCCGGCCAAGCTGGTCGAGCAGGGCGTCACCGAGGACGGCGCCGAGGACGTCTTCTCCAGCGAGGTCGGACGGCTCGGCCAGCTCGCCTCGGTCGTCACCACCCCGACCATCCAGGTGACCTCGCGCAAGTCGGTGCTCTCGGCGCTCGCCGAGCCCTTCAATCTCGGCGACGTCGTCATCGCCCTGCAGCACCAGGTCGGCCGCGAGGTCGTCGAGGTGCATGCGATGGCCACCGAGAGCGACGACGGCAAGGGCCTGGCGATGATCGTGCTGGTCGACCTGCCGCACGAGCCGTCGATGAACTTCAGCCTGGAGCAGCCGGACGGCAACGTGCTGGTCCTGCTGCGCCGCACGGCGCGCGAGACGATGGAGCGGGTGGCGCCCTACCGCGCGGCGCTCGCCGACCTCTCCGACAGCTACCACGGCGACGCCGCGGCCATGGCCCGGGCGCGCGAGGTGGCGAGGGAGGCGCTGGCGATGCCCTATTCGGAGCATCGCGCGACGGAGCGGGTGATGCTGCACAACCTGCTCGCCCTCATCGCGCTCAGCGAGGGCAAGCTCCCGGAGGCGCAGCAGGCCCTGGCCGACGGCGAGCAGGTGCCGGCGGCCGAGCCGGGCGCGCGCAGCATGCTCGCCCTCAACCGCGCCTTCATCGCGCTGTCGGAGAAGCGGTCCGCGGACGCGCGGGACGATTATGTGCGGGCGCTGAACGAGGTCCGCGGCGTCGATCTGCCCGGCCTGCGCTCGCTGCTGTTCGTCACCGCCGGCCTGGTGGCCTGGTCGGAGGGCGACGTGGCGCAGGCCGAGGACCTGCTGCGGCGCGCGGCAGTGGCGGATACGGACAGCGGCCTGCCCTACCGCTATCTGGCGCGGCTGCTGGCGGCCCGGGGCGAAACCGCCCAGGCGGCGGCGGCGAAGGCCGCGGCGGTCGCCCGGCCGCCGTTCGATCATCCGATCCCGGCGCTGGCGATCAGCGAGTACCTGGTCGACCCGGTGAACGGCGGCTTCGAGAAGCGCACGGAGTGAGGTGGCCGGCCCCGCCTCAGAGGCCGAGCTCGCCGAGCCCGGGATGGTCGTCCGGCCGGCGGCCGAGCGGCCAGCGATACTTGCGGTCGGCCTCGGCGATCGGCAGGTCGTTGATGCTGGCGATGCGGCGGCGCATCAGCCCGTTCTCGTCGAACTCCCAGTTCTCGTTGCCGTAGGAGCGGAACCAGTTGCCGGAATCGTCGCGCCACTCATAGGCGAAGCGCACGGCGATGCGGTTGCCGGACTGCGCCCAGACCTCCTTGATCAGGCGGTAGTCGAGCTCGCGCGCCCATTTGCGGCGCAGGAACTGCACGATCTCGGCCCGCCCGGTGACGAACTCGGCGCGGTTGCGCCAGCGGCTGTCCTCGGTATAGGCGAGCGCCACCCGCTCGGGGTCGCGGCTGTTCCAGGCATCCTCGGCGAGCCGCGCCTTCTCGGCGGCGCTCTCGGGCGTGAAGGGCGGCAGCGGCGGTCGGCGGGTCATCGGCGGTCTCCTCGGCCGCGCCGAGGCTAGCGCATCGCGGGCTTGCATTCCATGCCGGCCGGGCGCAGCGTCCGGGCGCCATGGCCGCTCCAGGTAGGAACGCGATCTTGGTCGCCGAGGCGCCCGTCGCCCCGGCGCCCGTCCCCCAGCCCGCCCCGCGGCGCCGGGCGGGGCTGCTGCCCTCGGCCCTGCTGCATCTCGCCATCCTGCTCCTGCTGCTCGCCGGCTTCGGCCGGGGCGGCACGCCGCCGCCGCCGCCGCCGACGGCGGTCGCCGTGCTGCTGCTCGCCGGCCATGGCGCGGCCGGGGCGGCCGGCGGCGGGGGCCGGCGGAACCGGCGCTATCGGCAGCCGCGTCCCGGCGCACGTGCCGGTGCCCGTCCCGCAGCCGGCGGCGGCGCAGCCGAGCCGGCCGGCGACCGCGCCGGCCAAGCCGGCGCCGGCCGCGCCCAGCCCTGCCGGCCGCCGGATCGAGCGGCCGCCGCGCAAGCGCGCCGCCGCCGGCGCGGCCGGCCAGGTCCGCCGCCGCCTGCGCCGCCTCCGGCGTCGCCGCCGCCGCACCGCCGCGGCCGCCAAGCGTCGCGGCGGCTGGCGCAGGTGCCGGACCCGGCGGGCCCGACGGGCCGCGGCGCCGGCACCCTGGGCGCCGGGCGGGCGGCGCTCGGCGACGGCGATCCCGGCGGCGCCGGGCGACGACTATCTCGAGCGGCGCGCCACTGGCTGGCCCGCTTCAAGCGCCTGGAGGACGCCCGGGCGCGCCGAGGAGGGCGAGGTCGTGGTGGCCTTCGTGCTCGCCCGCGACGGCACCGTGCTGGAGGCCGGCATCGAGCGCAGCTCCGGCCATCCCAGCCTCGACCGGGCGGCGCTCGCCATGCTGCGCGCCGCCTCGCCGGTGCCGCCCCCGCCGCCGCAATTCAAGGGCGAGCGCCTGCCGCTGGCCCTGCCGGTGGATACGAGATCGGCCTGCTCGGCCGGCTCTTCGACCAGGTCCGCGGCCTCAGCCCGGGCAGCCCGGGCGGCGCTTGCCGGCCACGTACTCGTCGATCAGGGCGCGATGGCGCTCGGCGCCGAAGCTCGGGAAGTGGCCGCCGTGCACGACCCGCACCGGCAGCGCGCGCAGCCGCGCCATGGTGGCGAGGTAGTCCGGCACGCAGGAATGGTAGCAATCGTCGGCCAGCGGCCCGTCATAGACGGCGTCGGCGGAGAACAGGATCCCGGTCGCCGCCTCCCACAGCCCGATCGAGCCGGGCGAGTGGCCGGGCAGGTGCAGCACCTCGAGACGGCGGTCGCCGAGATCGATGACGTCGCCCGCCTCGAGCAGCCGGGTCGGCGGCGCCGGCAGGACGGCGTAGCGGGCGGAGCGGTAGGGCGGCGGCGGCAAAGCGGTGAAGATCTCGTCCCGGACGCACGCCGCGGCGAGCGTCGCCTGCGGGTCCGGCCGGGCCAGGATCGCCGCCTCCAGCCGGTGGATCGCCCGCTCGGCGAACTCGTGATGGGCGCCGATATGGTCGAAGTGGCTGTGGCTCGCCACCGCCAGCAGCGGCCGCCCGGCGAGCAGCGCGACCTGCGCGCGCAGCGGCACCACCCCCATGCCGGAATCGAGCAGCAGGTCGCGCTCGCGGCCGCGCACATGCCACATGTTGCAGCGGTAGTAGGGCAGGATGTGCGGCTCGTGGATCAGCGTCACGCCGTCGCCCATCGACCGCGTCTCGTACCACTGCTCCGCCGTCGCGACGCGCAAGGCCGGGCTCTCCCCTTCAGCGCGGCCGGCGGCCCCAGCACTGGACGACGCGCGGCAGCCCCAGCACGGTGCGGTCGTCCGCGGCGAGCGCCTCGAGCTCGCCGAGCAGCCCGACGATCTCGGGCGGGCTGGCCAGCCCGAGATCGATCAGCGCGTCGGCGACCATCGCCAGGGTGACCGGCGACATGCGCTTGGTCTCGCCCGACATGGCCGCCGGCTGCGTCACCGAGAGGTCGACGCCGCCGAGGCCGAGATCGACCAGCATCGCCGGCAGCTTCGGCCCGATGCCGGGATCGCCGCCGCGGGCGGTGGCGGCGGCGGCGTAGAGCCCGAGATAGCGATCGTGGGCCGGCGAGGGCGGATAGCAGAAATGGCCGGCGAGGTCGGCATCCTGCAGCAGCAGCAGGCCGCCCGGCGCCAGGCTCGCCGCCATGGCGGCGAGCGCGCCGGCGGGATCCCGGAGGTGGGAGAGCAGGAAGCGGGCATGCACCACGTCGAAGGCGCCGGGCTCGACCGGCCCGCTGGCGGCGTCGTGGTTGAGGAAGGTGAGATTGGCGATCCCCGCTGCCGCGGCCTCGCCGCGGGCGATCGCCAAGGCCTCCTCGTCGATATCGGTGCCGACCACCCGGCCGGTCGGCGCCACCCGTCGGGCCAGGTCGCGGGCGACGTCGCCGCCGCCGGTCCCGACATCGAGGCAGGAGAGGCCGGGGCGCAGCCCCGAACGGTCGAGCAGCGCGCGCGTGCCGGGCGCGAGGACGCGCGACAGCAGGCGGAGCCGCTCGCGCCCCTCGGCGCCGCCGCGCATGATGTAGGTGTCGCCCGCCATCGCCCCTTTCCCGACCCGAGCCCCCGCGCGCCGCGCGCCTGAGGCCAGCGCGCCCAGCCTAGCGCGCCCATGCTGGCTTGGCCAATCGCGCCGGCGGCCGCCCTTCCCCTGGCCCGTCGCCCTCGGCTATGGTCGCGGCCGGGCAGCGCGCTGGACGGGATTCCGGGATGGCCGAGTCGTTCACCCTCTACGGGCATTTCCTGTCGGGACCCTCGATCAAGGTCGGGCTGATGCTGCGGCTCTGCCGCCAGCCCTTCGCCTTCCGCCTCGTCGACCTGCGGGCCGGCGCCCACCGGCAGCCGGACTACCTCCGGCTGAATCGATTCGGCCAGGTGCCGGCGCTGGTCCATGGCGGGCGCAGCGTCTGCCAGTCCAACGGCATCCTCGAATATCTCGCCGAGACGCTCGGCCGCTTCGGCGGCGCCGACGCGGGCGCGCGGGCCGCCATCCGCGCCTGGCTCTACTGGGACTTCGACCGGCTGTCGCCGGGCATCTTCCGCTCGCGCGCCGCCGCGCGCGGCATCATGAGCTTCGATCCGGCGGTGCTCGCCTTCTTCCGCCAGGCCGGCGAGGCCGGGCTGGCCGAGCTCGACCGGGCGCTGGCCGAGCGGCCGTTCCTCGCGGGCGGCGAGCCGACCATCGCCGACATCGCCTGCCACGTCGTCGCCGCCTATGCGCCGGAGGCCGGCTTCGACCTGGCGCCGCACGCCAACCTGCGCGCCTGGGCGGGGCGCATGGCGGCGCTGCCCGGGGCGCTGCCGGTCACCGAGGTTCTGCCGCAGTCCGACGCGGAGGTTGCCTGAGATGCGCCGTCCCATCCTCGCCGCGCTCTGCCTGATCGGGCCCGGCCTGCTCGCCGCCTGCGCCGAGAAGCCGACCCAGGGCGCCGGCGCCCAGCCGGTCGACTTCGCCACCATCGCCAAGCCCTGGCCCTATAACGGCTACCTGGTCTGCCCGCTCGATCTCTGCCCGGAGCCGAGCGACGCCACCAGCCCGAGCTTCACCCTGCCGATGGCCCGGCTGGAGAGCCTCGCCGACAAGGCGATCCTGTCGCAGCCGGGGATCACCGCGCTCGGCGGCGATCCGGCCCGGCACCAGAAGATCTACACCAGCGGCGCCACCGCCGGCGGGCCGGTCTGGGTGCAGTTCTACGCGCTGTCGCCGACCCGCTCGACCCTGGCGCTCTACACCGGCTCCAACCTGCCCTATTACGACTTCAACGCCAGCCGCGAGCTGGCCGAGGACTGGCTGCGGGCGATCCGCAAGGCGGCCGGTCCCGACGCCGTGTCGATCGAGAACTGACCCGCGCGATGCAGATCGATTGCGGCTTCGACGCCGGCAACATCGAGTGGCTCGGCGGCGGCGAGGACGGCACCTTCCGGCTGGCCATCCGCAAGGACAGCCAGTCCGACTTCTACCAGTGGTTCCACTTCCGGCTGAGCGGGGCGCGCGGCCGCGACTGCACGCTGGCCATCGTCAATGCCGGCGGCGCCGCCTATGCCGAGGGCTGGCGCGGCTACCGCGCGGTCGCCTCCTACGACCGCCGCCGCTGGTTCCGCGTCGAGACCGACTATGACGGCGCGACGCTCGCCATCCGGCACCGGCCGGAGCGCGACGCCGTCTACTACGCCTATTTCGCGCCCTACTCGATGGAACGCCATCTCGACCTGCTGGCCTGGGCGGCGGAGCGGCCGGGGGTGGCGCTCTCCAGCCTCGGCCGCACGCTGGACGGCCAGCCGCTCGACCTGCTGACGGTGGGCGAGGCGGGCGAGGGCAAGCGGGTCTGCTGGGCGATCGCCCGCCAGCATCCCGGCGAGAGCATGGCGGAATGGTGGATGGAGGGCTTCCTCGAGCGGCTGCTCGATGCCGACGACGCGCTGGCCCGCCGGCTGCGCGAGCGCGCCCGGTTCCACATCGTGCCGAACATGAACCCGGACGGCAGCCGGCGCGGCCATCTCCGCACCAACGCCGCCGGCGCCAACCTCAACCGCGAATGGCACGACCCGACGCCGTCGCGCAGCCCCGAGGTGCTGCTGGTCCGCAGCCGCATGCAGGCGACCGGGGTCGACTGGTGCCTCGACGTCCATGGCGACGAGGTGCTGCCCTACAACTTCCTGATCGGCACCAACGGCATCCCGTCCTTCTCGCCGCGGCTGGCCGAGCTCGCCGACGGCTTCCGCCGGGCGATGATGCAGGCCAATCCCGACTTCCAGGTGACGCACGGCTATCCCGAGACGCCGCCCGGCCGGGCCAACCTGACGATGTGCTCCAACTGGGTGGCGGAGCGCTTCGGCTGCCTCGCCATGACGCTGGAGATGCCCTTCAAGGACACCGCCGACACGCCGCGGCCCGACGAGGGCTGGTCCCCCGCCCGCTGCCGCCGCCTGGGCGCCGCGGCGATCGACGCGCTCGCCGCGGTGATCGACCGCCTGCGCTGACCCGCGGCGCGGCCGTGCCGACCTCGCCCTTCGACGGGCTCAGGACGAGGTTCGAAGGGGTACGCGCGATCTCTCCAGCCTCATCCTGAGCTTGTCGAAGGATGAGGCCCGCACGGCGGCAGAGTCGGGTCAGCAGTTCCGATTGTTGATGGTGCCGTCGGGCATCACGGTGCGGCAGAGGCGGGCGTCGTCGAGCCTGGCGCCGGCCAGGTTCGCGCCGGTCAGGTCGGTCCGGTAGAGGTCGGCCTGCGCCAGGTCGGCGCCGGCCAGGTTGGCCCGGGTCAGCACGGCGCGGGGGAGCTGCGCCTTGACCAGGGAGGCGCCGCTCAGGTTCGCTCCGGCGAGATCGGCGCGCGACAGGTTGGTGCCGACCAGGATGGCGCCGGCAAGGCTCGCCTGGCGCAGCACCGCGCGGCCCATCTCCGCCTTGCTGAGATCGGCGCCGGCGAGATCGGCGGCCGCGAGATCCGCGAGGCCGAAATCGGCGCCCGCGGCCTGCGCCTTGCGCAGGCTGGCGCCCGGCAGGCTGGCCCGTCCGAGATCGGCGAGCTCGAGCCGGGCGCCGTCGAGCCGGGCCTTGTCGAGCGCGGCCCGGTTGAGATCGGCGCCGGCGAGGTCGGCGCCGCTGAAGTCGCTCTGCCTGAGGTCGCTGCGGGCGAGGATGGCCTTGGCGAGGTTGGCGCCGGCGAAGCTCATGCCGCCGAGCCGGGTCTTGTACTTGTCGCAGCCCGACCAGTCGACCTTCGGCCGCGGCTCGGCCTCGCAGCCGGCCCGCGCCGGCCCCGCGGCCAGCGCCGCCAGCAGGGCCAGGGCCAGCACGCCAACACCCCTACGCATGCCGCTCATGCCGCGCCTCCAGCCCACCGCCAGGAACGCACAACGTGGCACGGCGCGGCCGCCCTGCCAAGGCCGCGGAACCGCGGCCTTGGCCGTCGTGTTGGACCGGCAACCCGACGAAACGGAAAGGAATCCGCACCCATGGCTGCCACCAACGACCACGACATCTCCGTGCTCAACGACCTGATCTCGGTGACCCTGGACAGCGCCCGGGGCTACGAGGAATCGGCCGACGACGCCAAGAACCCGACCTTCAAGGCGATGTTCGTCAAGCGCGCCGGCGAGCGCCGCCGCATCGCCGGCGACCTGCAGGCACGGGTCCGCTCGCTCGGCGGCAACCCGGAGGACGACGGCAGCACGCTGGCCGCCGCCCACCGCGTCTTCGTCAACCTGAAGTCCGCCCTCGGCACCAGCGACCAGGCGACGGTCGAGGAGGTCGAGCGCGGCGAGGACCACATCAAGGACAAGTACGAGGACGCGATGCAGGACGGCGAGCTGTCCGCCTCGGTCCGCGAGGCGGTGCGCATGCACTTCGCCTCGATCAAGGCCGACCATGACAGCGTCAGCGAGATGAAGCACCGGATGAAGGCCGCCGAATAGCCCGGCCTCGGATCCGCGCATCGGGGAGGGGCCTCGTCCGGCCGGACGGGGCCCCTTTCGCGCGCCCGGCTCCCGAGCCGCTGCCGCAGCGATGACCGGATCGCGCCTGCGCATCGGCATCTCGGGCTGGCGCTATCGCGGCTGGCGCGGCCGGTTCTATCCGGCCGGCCTGCCGCAGCGGCTCGAGCTCGCCTTCGCCGGCACGCACTTCAACAGCCTGGAGATCAACGGCACCTTCTACGCGCTGCAGCGGCCCGAGCGCTTCCGGCGCTGGCACGACGCCGTGCCGGACGACTTCCTCTTCGCGGTCAAGGGACCGCGCTTCATCACCCACATGAAGAAGCTGGCCGGGGTCGAGACGCCGCTCGCCAACTTCCTCGCCTCGGGGCTGCTGCGGCTCGGCACCAAGCTCGGCCCGATCCTCTGGCAGCTGCCGGCGCGCCAGCGCTTCGAGCCGGTGCGGCTCGAGGCGTTCCTCGGGCTGCTGCCGCGGGACACCGCGGCGGCCGCGGCGCTCGCCCGGCGCCACGATGCGCGGCTGGCCGGCCGCGCCTGGACCGAGGCCGAGGCGATGCGGCCGCTGCGGCACGCGCTCGAGGTCCGCCACGAGAGCTTCCGCGATGCCGCCTTCGTCGCGCTGCTGCGCCGGCAGGGCGTGGCCCTGGTGGTCGCCGACGGCGTCGGCTGGCCGCGGCTCGAGGACGTCACCGCCGACTTCGTCTATGTCCGGCTGCATGGCAGCGAGCAGCTCTATGCCAGCGGCTACGACGACGACGCGCTGGATCGCTGGGCCGGGCGCTGCCGCGCCTGGGCCGCCGGCCGGACGCCGTCGGACGCGCGGCTCACCGTCGCGCCGCCGCGGGTGCGGCGGCGCGACGTGCTGGTCTATTTCGACAACGACGCGAAGGTCCGCGCGCCCGCCGACGCGCTCGGGCTGGCGCGGCGGCTCGGGATCCGCGAGCCGGCGCCCAGGCCAGTTATTTCACCGCCGGTCATTTCACCGGGGTGACCTGGCCGCGGATCTCGCCGTCGGGGAAGGACGCCGTGTGGATGTTGACGTACCAGTTGCCGCCCTTGAGGTCGGCGATCTGGTCGTCCGTCACCTGCGACGAGCCGGTGATCGGATCGGCGAGATCGGGTCCCAGGCGGATCACCGCCGGAGCATTGGCGCCGGGCTTGGCCGGGCCGTGCAAGTGCGCCTCGACGGCGGGGCCGCTCAACCCGCGATAGGTCACCGACCAGGTGATCCAGTTGCCGGGATAGAGCGTCACGGTCGCGGTACCCGTGCCGCTGCTGCCGGTCGGCGGCACCTCCTGGGCGGCGTTCAGCGTGGCGGTGAAGGTGTAGGTCGTCTTGATCGGCCCGCCGCCCCCGCCGCTCGCCGCGCACCCCGCGGCCAGCAGCCCCAGCACCAGGGCGGCCGCCCCTCTGCGTGACAGCATCGTTTCCCCCTCAGGACGTCATGAGCCCCGCACCATAGCAAATCGCTCGATCGCTGGCATCCGCCCCGGCATCCCCGCGAGTTCACGGTGCGAAATGCCGGCGGGACAAGAAATCCTCAGGATCGGCGCAAGGCGATTTGCGGGCGAAAACCGCGGCCGGCGCGCCGCCCCGCTGTTGCTGCCGTGCCGGCCATCGCATAGCCTCTGCCGTCTCGTGACCCGCCGGCGCGCCGCCGGCCAGCCCGGAGCCTCGTGCGCCATGCGGCAGAGCGACCCGTTTCCCGGCCCCCGCCAGGGGCTGCAGCCGACCCACCCGCTCGACTGGGCGGCGATGGCCCGCAAGGTGATCCACGACGTCCTCCGCGTCGGGCGGCACGAGCGGGTGCTGCTCTCCGCCGATCCCCATTGCGGCGGCGCCATGCTGGAGGCGGTGCGGGCGGAGATCCAGCGCGCCGACGCCATCGAGCTCGCCACCATCCTGCACTGGAGCCCCGAGCTCACCCGGCTGCGCGGCGCCGACGGCTGCAAGACCGACCCCGACTCGGCCGCCGCCGAGGACGCCGCCATGGCCCGGCTGTTCGACGCCGCCGACATCTTCATCTGGCTGCAGAACGACTGGCGGGTGGAGCGCTCGACCATCGCCATCGGCCAGACCGAGCGGATCCTGGAAGGCTGGCCGGGACGCGGGCTGCATTTCCACTGGTTCCACGACCCGACCAACCCGGATCCCGACCATCCCGCCAACAAGGCGATCGACCTCGTCTACCAGCGGGCCGTGCTCGAGCTCGACTATCCCGCGCTGGCCCGCACCATGGCCGGGCTGGCCGCCGCCCTGGCCGAGACCGACATCGTGGTGCGCAACCCGGCCGGCACCGACCTGCGCTTCCGCACCACGGCGCGCTTCCACCGCAACGACGGCGACGCCTCGCCGGCCAGGGCGAAGGCGGCCGCCTCGCCGCGCGACCGCGAGGAGGAGATCCCCTGCGGCGCGCTGCGCACCATCCCGGTCGCCGACTCGGTCGAGGGCGTGATCGCCTTCCGCCAGGGCTTCGGCTATCCCTCGATGGGCTGCGGGCTCGACGTCGACCGCTGGTTCGACCAGGGGCTGCGCTTCGTCTTCGCGCGCGGCCGCATCGTCCGGGTGGAGACCGACGGCGACCAGGCCGAGCTCGACCGGCAATGGGCGGCGCAGACCGGCGACCGCGACCGGCTGGGCGAGATGGTGCTGGGCTGCAACCCGCTGCTGGTGCCGGTCGAGGGCTCGCCCTTCCTGCCCTATCACGGCTTCGGCGCCGGCATGCTGCGCCTCACGATCGGGGAGAACCGGGAATCCGGCGGCGCCAACCGCTCCAGCCTGCATCGCTGGCTGATGTTCCGCGACGCCGACATCGTCGCCGGCGGCCGCCCGGTGGTCACCGGCGGCCGGTTGCTGGCGGGCCGGGACTGACGGCCATGCCGGCGCTCGCCTGCGGCGAGGTCACGCTCCACCATGTCGAGCGCGGCGCCGGCCGCCCGGTGGTGCTGGTGCACGGCTTCGCCTGCGGCTGGCGGCTGTGGCGCAGCCAGCTGCGCGCCTTCGCGCCCTCCTGCCGCGTGGTCGCCTACGACCAGCGCGGCCACGGGCGCTCGGCGGCGCCCGACGACCCCGCCGCCTACAGCGAGACCATCCTGGCCGACGACCTCGCCGCGCTGATCCGCGGCCTCGGGTTGGCGCCGGCCCATGTCGTGGGGCTGTCGCTCGGCGCCACCGTCGCGCTGCAGGCGGCGACCCGCCATCCGGCGCTGCTCGCCTCGCTGACGCTGGCCGATGGCGGCTCCGGCTCGGACGATCCGGATGCGGCCCGGCGCGGCGCCGCCGCCTGGGTCGAGCGGGCGCGGACCGGCGGCATCGCCGCCCACGCCGAATCCATGCTGGCGTCGCCCTTCGTCGAGGCCTATCTCGCCCGCGGCGGCCGGCGTGCCCGCCGCCATGTCGAGCTGCTGGTCCGGCAGCATCCCGCGCACGGCCTGTCGCACGTCCTGCTCGGCGCCGTCGCCGCAAGGGAGCCCGTCTACCGCCGCGGCCCGGCGCTGCGCGCGCTGGCGCTGCCGGTGCTGGTGCTGTGCGGCGAGCTCGACCGGGCCTGCCGCCGGCCCGCCTCCTTTCTCGCCGAGACCATCCCCGGCGCCGAGCTGCGGCTGCTGCCCGGCGTCGGCCACATGAGCTGCCTCGAGGCACCGCACGCCTTCAACGACGCGGTCCTCGGTTTCCTCGAACGGGCAGAGCGGCAGGCCCGTCCGGCCATCCGGCGGGAGCTCGCGCCCGCGCGCGCGTGACGACAGAGAGTGACTGACAGGAGGGACAACAACATGGCGCAACGCACATTGGCCGGCCTCGCGCTGGCGGCAGGCCTGGCCGTCGGCCTCGGCACCGCCGCGGCCCGGGCCGACACCATCAACCTGACCATCGGCAAGCTGCTCGAGCTGACCGGGCCGCTGTCGGAGACCGCACCGTCGCAGGACAAGGCGGTGAAGCTCGCCGTCGCCTACGCCAACAAGGCGGCGGCCGATGCCGGCGTCGCCATCGTCGCCAAGGATGTCGGCGCCGACGTGCAGGGCGACCCGCAGGCCGCGCTGTCGGCGGCGCGCACGCTGGCCGACCAGGGGGCGGCCTGCCTGATCGGCCCGTCGATCACCCCGGAATCGATCGCCATCGCCAACGGCCTGACCATCAAGAAGAAGATCACCATCTGGCCGACCGGCACCAGCATGAAGCTGCGCACCATCAAGGACGAGGGCACCATCTTCCGGACGGTGCCGCCCGACAGCCTGCAGGCGCTGGCCCTGGTCGCCGCCGTCGCCGACAAGCTCGGCGCCACCGAGGGCAAGCTGGTTTCCATCGCCTATCGCAACGAGCCCTATGGCGAGGGGCTGGCGAAGCGGTTCGCCGAGGCCTGGACGGCCAAGGGCGGCAAGGTGCAGGGCCCGGTGGTCTACGATCCCAACCAGGCGACCTTCGACTCGGAGGCCGGCCAGGTCGTCGCCAACAACCCGGACGCCTACGTCATCATCGACTATCCCGACACCTACGCGAAGATGGGCGCCTCGCTGGTCCGCACCGGCAAGTTCGACGCCGCCAAGCTGTTCATCCCCGACGCGCTGTTCTTCCCGACGGTGCCGAGCAACATCGCCAAGCAGGCGATCGAAGGGGCGCGGGTCACCGCCGGCGGCACGCCCAAGGGGACCGATGCCGCCAAGCTGTTCGAGGACCTCTGGCAGAAGGCCGGCGGGGCCGAGCACTACTCGCTCGACGCCAACAGCTTCGACTCGACCATCATCTGCTTCCTGGCGGCCGCCGCGGCGAAGTCGGCCGAGCCCGCCGCCGTCACCGCCAAGATCCGCGACGTCGCGGCGCCGGGCGCGAAGCAGTACGGCGTCACCAATCTCGGCGACGCGCTGAAGGCGGTCACGGCCGGGGAGAAGATCAACTATGTCGGCGTCGCCGGCGCGTTCGACTTCGGCGAGAACGGCGACCCGACCATCAGCCTGTTCGACATCTTCGAGTACAAGGACGGCAAGCCGGTGCTCCAGAAGCAGATCGACGCCAAGAAGTGACCGACCTGTCGGCCGGGCGGCGGGTTGTCCCGGCGCCCGGACGCGGGGCTCTCGCCGCGCTGCCGCCGGCCGGCTGGCTCGCCGCGGCCCTGCTCCTCGCCGCCATCCTCTTCGCGCTCCTCGCCGGGCCGGTGCCGCTGGTCCAGGCGACGCTCAACGGCCTGGTCGCCGCCGGCTATTTCGCGCTCGGCGCGGTCGGGCTGACGCTCGTCTTCGGCATCCTGCGGCTGGTCAACTTCGCCCATGGCGACTTCCTCACGGTCGGCGCCTATGTCGCGCTCGGCATGGTCGCCGCCGGCCTGCCCTTCTGGGCCGCGGCGCTGGTCTCGCTGGTCGCCACCGCGGCGATCGCGGTGCTGCTCGACCGCATCGTCTGGCAGCCGATGCGCCGCGCCGGCACCAGCACGCTGCAGCTCTTCCTGGTCGCCATCGGGCTCGCCCTGGTGCTGCGCTACACCGTGCAGTTCTTCGCCGGCAGCCAGGTCCGCGGGGTCGGCCTCGACACGGTGAGCGCCATCGACCTCGGCCCCTGGCATCTCGGCACCCTGCAGCTGCTGGCCCTGCTGGTCGGCCTGGCGGTGATCGCCGCGGTCGGGCTGGGGCTGCGCTACTCCCGGCTCGGCAAGCAGATGCGGGCCGTGGCCGACAACATGGCGCTGGCCGAGGCCAGCGGCATCGACACGGTGCGCACCGTGCGCATCACCTGGGCGGTGGCCGGCGCGCTCGCCGCGCTCGCCGGCATCCTCTACGCCGCGGCGATCGGCTCGATCAACCCCAACTTCGGCATCACCATCCTGCTCAGCCTGTTCGCCGCCGCCGTGCTGGGCGGCATCGGCAACGCCTATGGCGCGCTCGCCGGCGGCGTGGTGATCGGGCTCGCCCAGGAATGGGCGACGCTGTTCTTCAACCCGCGCTGGAAGCCGGCGGTGGGCTTCGCCATCCTGATCCTGACCCTGCTGCTGCTGCCCCGCGGCATCTTCGGCCGCAAGAAGGCGCGGGCATGACGAGGGCAGCGCGAGGCTGCCGCCGCTCGCCCTCCCCCCTGGCGGGGGAGGTCGCCCGCTCTCTCTTGTCAGTGCCGGGCTCGACCCGGCAATCCAGGGCTGCCGCAAGCTGGATGCCCGGCTCGAGGCCGGGCATGACGAGAGGGGTGCGCCCTCCGCCGCGCGGGAGGCAATCCGGGTCATGAGCGTCGATTTCTGGATCGGCGTCGGGGTGATCGCCGGGATCTACGGCATCTTCGCGCTCGGGCTGCAGATCAATGTCGGCTTCACCGGCCTGCTCAATCTCGGCCAGGCCGGGTTCATGAGCATCGGCGCCTATGCCATGGGCATGCTGGTCGTCGATGCCGGCTGGTCGCTCTGGGCGGCGATGCCGGTGGCCGTGCTCTGCGCCATCGCCGCCGGGCTACTGGTCGGCATCCCCTCGCTGCGGCTGCGCTCGGACTACTTCGCCATCGCCACCATCGCCTTCGCCGAGATCGTCCGCTACACCTTCCAGAACGCCGAGTTCGCCGGCGGCAACCAGGGCATCCTCGGGTTCGACGACGCCTGGCGCGAGCTGGCCGACCGCATCTCCGGCTGGCTCGCGCCGCTGGGCCTCGGCGACTATTCGCAGCTGCCCATCTTCCTCCTCGTCTGGCTCGCCTTCGGCCTCAGCCTGGTCGGCCTGCGGGCACTGCAGGCGAGCCCCTGGGGCCGCGTGCTGAAGGCGATCCGCGAGGACGAGGATGCCGCCGCCGCGCTCGGCAAGAACGTGCTCTCCTACAAGCTGCAGTCGCTCGGCATCGCCGCGGCGCTGGCGGCGCTCTCCGGCTTCTTCCTCGCCTTCAACGTCACCTACCTCTATCCCGGCGAGTTCGACCCCAACCTGACCTTCTTCGGCTATGCCGTGCTGATCCTCGGCGGCTTCGCCAGCTATGGCGGCATCGCCCTCGGCACCATCCTGCTGTGGTCGCTGATCGAGGGCCTGCGCTTCCTCGACCTGCCGCTCTCCGCCGGCCAGCAGGGCTCGCTGCGCTTCGTGCTGGTCGGGCTGGCGCTGGTGCTGCTCAGCATGCTGCGGCCGCAGGGCATCCTCGGCCGCAAGGCCGAGATGCAGCTGCGCCGATGAGCGCGGCCGAGCCCATCCTGGTCGTCGACGGGGTGCACAAGAGCTTCGGCGGGCTGCGCGCCGTCGCCGGTGCCAGCTTCGCCGTGGCCCGCGGCTCGATCACCGCGCTGATCGGCCCGAACGGGGCGGGCAAGACGACGCTGTTCGACCTCGTCACCGGCTTCGGCGTGCCCGACGCCGGCGCGGTCCGCTTCGAGGGCCGCCCGATCACCGGGCTGCCGCCGCACCGCATCGCCCGGCGCGGCCTGGTCCGCACCTTCCAGCTGACCCGCGTCTTCGCCGCCATGAGCGTGCTCGACAACATGATGCTGGCCGCCCCCGGCCAGCCCGGCGAGGCGCTGGCCCGGCTGGTGCTGCCCGGCATGGGCGTGCGGCGGCGCGAGCGCCAGGTGCGCGAGCGCGCGCTGGCGCTGCTCGAGCGCTTCGGCCTCGCCGCCAAGGCGGCCGACTATGCCGGCACGCTGTCGGGCGGCCAGCGCAAGCTGCTCGAGCTCGCCCGCGCCCTGATGGTCGAGCCGCGGCTGGTGCTGCTCGACGAGCCGATGGCCGGCATCAACCGGGCGCTCGGCCGCCGGCTGCTCGACGACGTCGAGGCGCTGCGCCGGGCCGGCACCAGCTTCCTCTTCGTCGAGCACGACATGGACGTGGTGATGAGCCGCGCCGACCGCGTCGTGGTGATGGCCGAGGGCGCGGTGATCGCCGAGGGACCGCCGGCCGAGATCCGCCGCGACCCGCGGGTGATCGACGCCTATCTCGGCCGGGCCCGGGCATGAGCGCGCCGCTGCTCGCCACCGAGGAGCTCGTCGCCGGCTACAGCGCCGAGGTCGACATCCTGAACGGCGTCTCGATCGCCGTGGCCGAGGGCGAGATCGTCACCGTGGTCGGGCCGAACGGCGCCGGCAAGTCGACCCTGATGAAGACGGTGTTCGGGCTGGTCCGGCCGCGCGCCGGCCGCGTCCTGCTCGCCGGCCGCGACATCGCCGGCCTCAGGCCGAGCGCCGTCGCCCGGCTCGGCATGGGCTACGTGCCGCAGCGCGAGAACGTGTTCGAGAGCATGACGGTGCTGGAGAACCTCGAGATCGGTGCCGCCGCGGCGCGCGGCGGCGTGCCGCGCGGCCGGGTCGAGGAGCTGCTCGCGCTGTTCCCGCGGCTCGCCGAGCGCCGCCGCCAGGCGGTCGGCACCATGTCGGGCGGCGAGCGCCAGATGGTGGCGATGGCCCGCGCCCTGATGCCCAAGCCCGCCCTGCTGCTGCTCGACGAGCCCTCGGCCGGGCTGGCGCCGCTCTATGTCGACGCCATGTTCGAGCAGGTCCAGGCGATCAACCGCGCCGGCGTCACCATCCTGATGGTCGAGCAGAACGCGCGCCGCGCGCTCGAGCTGTCGCATCGCGGCTACGTCCTCGATCTCGGCCGCAACCGCTACGAGGGCGCCGGCGCGGCGCTGCTCGCCGATCCGCGCCTGGCCGAGCTCTATCTCGGCTGAGTCCGCCCACCCCCACGCCGGACGGAACAACGCCCGCCCACGGTTGTTTCTGCCGTTGCCGTACCTGACGTAGCGGGGAGGGGACCTCATGGACCGGTCGGCGGCGCTCGCGGCGCAGCGGATGCGCCACATCCATCGCCTCGCGGCACGGTTGCAATACCAGGCGCTGCCCCCCGACCGGCGGCTGCCGACCCGGCTGAAGCTGCCGGCCCGCCTGCTGCGCGACGCGCTCCGCCAGCTTCGCCGGCACGGCGCGGCGACGGCCGCGCTCTCCGGGCGCAGCCGGCCGCTGCAGCTGCTCGACATGCTGCGCTTCGGGCTGGTCGACGGCATGCGTCCGGGCTGCTACCACCGCTTCCGCCTGTTCGACCCGGCCGAAGCCGCCCGCCGCCGCCTCTATGTCGAGCACGAGGAGGTCGGCGTGCTGCTGCCCTGGGTGTTCGGGCGGCTGCGGTCCGAGAACGCCGCGATCATCAGCGAGGCGCCGCGCTTCGGGCGCCATCGCGTGCTCGACGAGAAGCGGCGCTTCGCCGCCCATTGCCGCGCCCGCGGCCTGCCGACGGTCGAGAGCCTGATCGAGCTCGCCCCCGGCGACACGGGCGTCGAGCCGGGCATGATCCCGCTCGGCCGCGATCTCTTCCTCAAATACAGCGACGTCGGCGCGGGCTTCGGCGGGCTGCTGCTGCTGTGGACCGGCGAGGGCGACTTCGCCGAGCCCGGCGGGCGCCGGTGGAGCGTCGCCGAGGTGGCGGCGGAGATGCGCCGGCGGGCGGCCGATCACGGCGTGCTGCTGCAGCCCAGGCTGGTCAGCCATCCGGCCATCGCCGGCATCAGCGGCAGCGCGCTCTCCACCGTGCGGCCGGTCACGGTGCGCCGGCCGGACGGCGGCATCGAGCTGCTGCTCGCCTGCATCCGGCTGTCGACCGGGCGCGGCTCGATCGACGGCTTCACCGCCGGCGGGCTGGCGGCGCCGATCGATCTCAGGACTGGCGTCCTGGGCCCGGCGTCGCGCCGCGAGGGCCTGGAGGAGGTCGAGCGTCATCCCGACACCGGCAATGCCATCGCCGGCTTGGCGCTGCCCTTCTGGCCGGAGGTGGCGCGGCTGGCGCTGGCCGCCCATGCCAGCTTCCCCGACCTGCCGACCGCCGGCTGGGACCTCGCCATCCTGCCGGACGGGCCGGTGTTCACCGAGGGCAACAGCTGCTGGGGCGTCGAGATCATGCAGATCGCCCACCACCGGCCGCTCGGCGCGACGCAGTTCCCCGCCTGCTTCGCCGACTGGGCCGGGCCGGAGGCGGGGATCGCCTGACGGAACCGCCGGCGCGCGCGGCCTGTTTGCCGGCCGATCGGGCCGCGCCCCGCGGGGTGCGGCTCAGCCAGGAGGCGGTGATCCCATGGAGAGGCCATCGGCCGCGGCGCTGCCGCGGCTCCAGCCCGGGCTGCTGCCCTACGCCTTCGGCCGCCTGGCGGCCGAGGAGACGTGGCTGATCCACGACCGCCCGACGCTCGCCCGCCATCGCGTGCTCGACGAGAAGCGGCTGTTCGCGCGCCATTGCCGCGCGCACGGCCTGCCGGCGGTGGACAGCATCCTCGAGCTGGCGCCCGGCGAGACCGAGCAGGTCGACGCGACGATGATCCCGGGCGGCGGCGACCTCTTCCTCAAGCTCAGCGACGAAGGCTGCGGCGTCGGCGCGCTGCTGCTGCGCTGGACCGGCGAGGGCGACTTCGCCGACCCGTCCGGCGCCCGCTGGAGCCGGGCCGACATCGCCGCCGAGATGCGCCGCCGCGCCGCCGCCAACGGCGTGCTGCTGCAGCGCCGGCTGGTCAGCCATCCGGCGATCGCGGCGATCAGCGGCGCCGGGCTCTCGACCATGCGGCTGGTCACCGTGCGGCGGCCCGACGGCACGATCGAGCCGCTGCTGGCCGTCTACCGGCTGTCGACCGGCACCATGCCGATCGACAGCTTCCGGCTGGGCGGCGTCACCGCGCCGATCGAGCTCGCCACCGGGCGGCTCTCGGCCGCCATGTCGCGGCGCAGCCTGGCGCCGGTGGAGCGCCATCCCGATACCGGCCACCCGATCGCCGGCGCGGTCGTGCCGCACTGGGAGCGCGTGCTCGACCTCGTGCTGCGCGCCCATCGCAGCTTCCCCGGCCTGCCGACCGCCGGCTGGGACGTGCCGGTACTGCCCGAAGGGCCGGTGCTGAACGAGGGCAACAGCTGCTGGTGCGTCGAGCTGGTGCAGATGCCGCACCGCCGGCCGCTCGGCGAGACGATCTTCCCCGACTGCTTCGCCGCCTGGGCCGGGCTGGACGCAAGGGCCTGAGGCCGCCGCCGCCCGGCGTTCAGCCCGCGGCGATCCCGATCGCCACCGGTCAGCCGGCCGCGATCTCGATCGCCACCTTGCCGAACTGGCGGCCGGATTCGAGCTGCTCGAGCGCCTCCCGGATGTGCTCGAGCGGGAAGGTCGAATCGATCACCGGCCGGATGTCGTGCCGGGCGCAGAAGGCGAGCAGCGCGCGGAACTCCTCGAAATTGCCCAGCGTCGAGCCGATCACCTGGAGCTGGCGGATGAAGAGGCGGCGCAGGTCGGCCGAGGGATCGTCGCCGCTGGTGGCGCCGCAGGTCACGATCCGGCCGCCGCGCACCAGCGACTTCAGCGCCATCGGCCACACCGCCTTGCCCACCGACTCGATCACCATGTCGACGCCGCGCCCCTTGGTCGCCTCCATCACGCGGGCCACGACGTCCTCGCGGCTGCCGTCGATGCGCGCCGCGGCACCGTAGGCCAGGGCGCGCTCGAGCTTCGCGGCGGAGCGGGATGTCACGATCGCGGTGGCCCCGACGGCGGTCGCCAGCCGCAGCGCGGCGAGCGAGACGCCGCTGCCGATGCCGAAGATCAGCACCGTCTCCCAGGGCTGCAGGCGGCCCTTGGTGAAGAGCATGCGCCAGGCGGTGAGATAGTTGACGCCGAGCGCCGCGGCCTCGGCGAAGCCGAAGCCGGCGGGCATCGGGAAGAGGTTGCGGGCCGGCAGGCTGATCAGCTCGGCGAAGGTGCCGTCGCGATGCTCGCCGACCACCCGCATCGCGGTGCAGAGCACATGGTCGCCGCGCAGGCAGAACTCGCACTGGCCGCAGCCGATGCCGGGATGGATCACCACCGGCTGGCCGGCGGCCAGCCGCGGCGTCGCCGGATCGGCCTCGGCGACGATGCCGGCGCCGTCGACGCCGATGATCAGCGGCAGGCTGTGGGTGATGCCGGCGCCGCTGTCGCGCATGTAGAGGTCGACGCGGTTGACCGTCGCCGCGCGCAGCCGCACCAGCACCTCGCCCGCGGCCCGCACCGGGCTCGGCCGCTCGCCTACCGTCACGACCTCGTTGCCGCCATGGGCGGTGAGAAAGGCGGCCCGCATCGTCCCTGCCATCCTGCGCTGCTCCTCCGGCGTCTGCCGGCTCTACTTAGGCCCAACGGGTCTTCCCGGCCAGTACGCATCCGCCCGCCGCACACGCCCCGATTTGCGCGGCGGCGCGCCGGCCATCTACCATCCGTGGTCGAGTGCCGATTCCGCTCAACCGGAGGCCATCCGATGTCGCGCTACGGCTTCATCATCCCCGCCCTTCTGCTCGCGGCGTCGCTCGTGCCCGGGGTGGCGCGCAGCGCCGATCGCGCGGGCCTGGTCGACATCCCCGGCGGGCGGAAGATGTATCTCGAATGCCGCGGCACGGGCTCGCCCACCGTCGTCATCGTGGCGGGAGGCAAGGCGTCGGCCGACGACTGGACCCACGCCGAGCCGGGCCGGCAGGACGTCTTCGCCGGGGTCGCCGGCTTCACGCGGGTCTGCGCCTATGACCGGCCGGGAACCCCGGTCGGCGAGGCGCCCAGCCGCAGCGACCCGGTGCCGCAGCCGATCACCGCCGGAGACTCCGTCGCCGACCTTCACGCACTCGTCGCCGCCGCCGGCATCGCGACGCCGTTCGTCATCGTCGGCCACTCCTATGGCGGCCTCGTCGTGCGGCTCTATGCGATGACCTATCCCGGCGACGTGGCCGGCATGGTCCTCGTCGATGCCTTGACCGAAGGGCTGCGTGCGGCGGAGACCCCCGCCGAGTGGGCCATCCAGCGGGTCCTGCTCGATGGCGACATGACCGAGTCCCTGAAGATCTATCCCGCGCTGGAGCGGGCGGACGCGGAACGCAGCTTCGACCAGCTGCTCGCCGCCCCGCCGCTGCGGCCGATGCCGCTGATCGTGCTCAGCGCCGACCACCCCTGGGGACCGCTGCTTCCGGGAATGATCGCCGACGGC
Organism: Dongiaceae bacterium; assembly: GCA_046349435.1. Lineage (GTDB taxonomy): Bacteria > Pseudomonadota > Alphaproteobacteria > Dongiales > Dongiaceae > JAXMCI01. The sequence continues at coordinate 52,331 of JAXMCI010000023.1, forward strand.
TTCATGCCGGCCGACATTCCGCCCGACTTCGGCTACGTCACCGATCGCGCCCAGAAGGAGGCGCAGGCCAGGCTCGCCGCCCTCGTCCCCGGGGCACGGCACGTCACGCACACCGACAGCGGCCACGAGATCCACAAGGACCAGCCGCAGCTCGTCCTCGATTCGATCCGCGACGTCGTCCAGGCGGTCCGCGCCGGCAGCACGCAGCTGGAGCCGTGACGCGGCGACGCTTCCGGCCGACCCGGCCCTAGGCGGCGGCGACGATCTCGAGGAAGGCGCCGCAGGCCTCCTGCGGCGCCACCCAGAGCGCCCCGCCATGGCGGCCGAACGGCACGCCGTTGGCCGTGAGCAACGCCGCCGTCGCCGGCAGGTCGTCGCTGGCCAGCGTGAGGCCGGCGATGCGCGGCAGCACGGGCGGCGGCCCGGGGATACGCTCGGCCAGCCGCGCGCCGTCGATCACCGTCACCCGGCCGGGCGCGAGCGCGAAGCTGCCGTCGGCACCCGCCGCCACGCCGAGGAAGCGGCCGAGCCGGGCCCGGAGGTCGGCGGGATCGGCCGACGCGACGGTCAGCCCGACCAGGCGGCTCACCCGGTTGGGCTGGTCGAGCAGCACGGGCTGCCAGAGCAGCTCCGGCGTGGCGTGGTGAATGGCGAAGACATGGCCTTCGGGCAGCAGCCCGGCGGGCGGGTCGACGATGTCGAAGCGCGCCAGCCCGCACCGCTGCGGCCCGTCGATCGGCCGCTCCAGCGGCCGCAGCGGCGGGATGGCGAGACCCGCGCCGCTGCGCGCCGCGGCGAACCCGGCGGCATCGTCCGTGCCGAAGGCGACGATGTGCAGCCCCTCGTAGCGCGCCAGGTCCTGGCGCAGCCGGCCGGCATAGGCGGGATCGGTGATGCCGATCAGCTCGAGATAGCCCTGGCGCAGCATGGCGCAGTGGTTGCCGGTGCCGACCAGCGGCCGGGGCGCGCCGGGCGCCGGCGGCGGCAGGGTGTGCAGCCCGCGGTCGGTGAGACGGAAGCCCAGCCGGCGGAAGCGCGCGGCGGCCGCGTCGAGGTCGGCGACGGCGATGCCGACATGGTCGAGGGAGAGGGTCATCAGCGGGCCTCGTCGCCGCCGAGCCCGGCGCCGCCCAGCAGCGTGCCGACCAGCGCCTTGACCTGCAGCCGGTCGGTCTTGGCGGCGCCGTTGAGCGGCAGCGCGTCGACGAAGAAGACGCGGCGCGGATGGGCGTAGGCGGGTCCGTTGGCCAGCGCAAAGTCGCGGATCGCCTTCTCGCCGACGCTCGACCCGGCGCGGCGGACCACCACGGCCACCGGCGCCTCGCCCTTCACCGCATGGGCCACCGGCACCACCGAGACGTCGGCGACGTCGGGGTGGGTCAGCAGCAGCCCCTCGACCTCGAGCGGGTAGATGTTCTCGCCGCCGCAGTTGAACATGTCGTCGGTGCGGCCCTTGAAATAGAAGAAGCCGTCGGCGTCGCGGCTCATCAGGTCGCCGGTGCGCAGCCAGCCATCGACGATGCGCTGGCGGTTGACCTCCGGCAGGTTGTGGTAGCCGGGGGTGACGCCGGGGTTCCTCACCCAGAGCTCGCCGTAGCTGTCGCTCTCCTTGCCGTCCGCCCCGACCAGCCTGACCTCGCCCTCGGGCCAGGCGACGCCGCAGCTGCCCTTCGGCACCGCGCGGCCGTCGAGCGGCGAGCCGATCATCACCGGCCCGCCCTCGGTCAGGCCGTAGCTCTCCCGCACCGGCACGCCGAAGGCGGCCTCGACCGCCTCCTGCAGCTCGCGGGCGGTCGGCGCCGAGCCGATCTTGATGCCCTTGAGGGCCGAGAAGTCGAGGCTCTGGAGCAGGTCCTTCTGCTGCAGCAGCAGGGTGAACACCGCCGGCACGCCGCCGGTGTGGGTGCAGCGGTAGCGCGCCAGAGTCTCGAGGAAGCGGCGCGGCTCGAAATTGGGCAGGATCACCGTCGAGGCGCCGGCATGCAGCACGGTCTTGATGGCGCCGGCCATGGCGTTCTTGTGGTAGAGCGGCACCGCGGTCAGCGCCCGGTCGGTCTCGGCCATCGGCCAGTGGCGATGCACCAGCCGGATCCACCACATCTGCCCGGCATGGGTCAGGATCACCCCCTTCGGCCGCCCGGTCGAGCCCGAGGTGTAGGGCTGGAAGGAGGGGTGGTCGCCGGGCAGGTCGGGCGGGTCGAAGGCGGCGGGGCTGGCCTGCAGCCCGGTCTCGTAATCGGCCCAGCCGGGCACGGCCGCGCCCAGCGCCAGCCTGGTCTTCAGCCCGAGCCGCTCGACCACGCCCACCACCGCCGGGTTGGCGGCCGGCTCGACCAGCGCCGCGACGCAGGCCCCGTCGCGCAGCACGTAGTCGATGGTGTCGGCGCCCTGCCGGGTGTTGAGCGGCACCGGCACGATGCCGGCCCGCATCGCGCCGTACATCGCCTCGATGAACTCGAAGCGGTTGCCGACCGACATGGCGAGCCGGTCGCCGGGCTGGAGCCCGAGCCGCCGGGTCAGCGCGGCGAAGCGGTCGAGCCGCTCCTCCAGCTCGCCATAGGTGACCTCGCGGGGCGGGTCGCGCGACAGGTCGATCAGCGCGACCGCCTGCGGCCGGCGCTGCGCCGCCGCCCAGGAGAAGTAGCCGATGTTGTCGTAGCGCCGGTCGCCCGGCCGAAGCTCGATCGAGGACGAGGTCATGAGGCGGGGCTCCGTGCCGCCGCGACGGCGGGCTGGCCGCCGGCGGCGATTGCCTGCATGCTGTCCTGCCTATCACGAGGGCGACGAAGGACGGAATTGCGAAAATGAAGGCGGTGGTATTCCAGGCCCACGGGCCGCTCGAGAATCTGCGCTACGAGGACTATCCGGACCCGGTGCCGGGCCCGGACGAGGCGGTGATCCGGGTGCGCGCGGTGGCGCTCAACGGCTTCGACCCGATGGTGCTGCGCGGCATCCCCGGGCTGAAGACGCCGCTGCCGATGATCCCCGGCGCCGACATCTCGGGCGAGATCGTCGAGCTCGGCAGCGCCGTCGACCGCGGCCGCTGGAAGATCGGCGACCGCGTCACCGTGGTGCCGAACCAGCCGACCGGCATGATGGGCGAGACCAAGCGCGGCGGCGCGTCGGAGCTGGTCGCGGTCGGCCAGGACTTCCTGCTGCCGGTGCCGGACGCCGTGTCGCACGTCGCCGCCGCCTGCCTGCCGGTCGCCTACGGCACCGCGCTGCGCATGATCGAGACCCGCGGCCGGCTGCAGCCAGGCGAGAAGGTGCTGATCCTGGGCGCCTCGGGCGGCGTCGGCACCTGCTGCGTGCAGCTCGCCAAGGCGATCGGCTGCGAGGTGATCGCCTGCGCCAGCGCCGGCTGGAAGCTGGAGCGGCTGAAGCAGCTCGGCGCCGACCACGTCATCGACACCTCGACCCAGAACTACGTCGCCGAGATCCACCGCATGTACGGCAAGCCGCGCACCCGCGGCGGCGGCGGCGTCGACGTGGTGATCAACTACACCGGCGGCGAGACCTGGGCGGAGTGCTTCCGCACCCTCCGGCTCGACGGCCGGCTGCTGACCTGCGGCGCCACCGCCGGCTACGACCCGAAGACCGACATCCGCTACATCTGGTCCTTCGAGTTCAACATCATCGGCTCCAACGGCTGGACGGTGGCCGACCAGCTCGAGCTGCTCGACCGCGTCGCCGACGGGCGGGTCAAGCCGGTGGTGCATTGCGAGCGGCCGCTGCCGGAGATCGGCATCCCCTTCCAGGAGCTGATGGACCGCCAGGTCTTCGGCAAGGCGGTGCTGCTGCCATGAGCGAGGCCCCCGCCCCTTCCATGACCATCGAGCAGGTGCAGGCCATCCTCGACGGCTCGCCCTTCATCAAGCTGCTGCGCATGCGCGCCGTGTCGCTCGACCGCGAGCGCCAGCAGGTCGTGATCGACATGCCGCTGGAGCCGGATTTCGAGCGCCATCCCGGCACCGGCCAGTTCCATGGCGGGGTGATCGCCAGCCTGATCGACGTCGCCGGCGACTTCGCGCTGGTCATCCTGGTCGGCGGCGGCGTGCCGACCATCAACCTGCGCGTCGACTACCTCCGCCCGGCCGGCGGCGGCCGCCTGACCGCGACCGCCACGGTGCGCCGCGCCGGCCGGACCATCGGCGTGGTCGACATCGACGTGACCGACGGCAGCGGCCGGCTCTGCGCCGTCGGCCGCGGCTGCTACGGCATGGCGGTGGGATAGGCCGGGGCGGTCGGACAGGCAGGGGCGGCGGGCGCGCGTGATCATCTTCGTCGTCACGCCGCACCACGCCTACGCGGTGGAGAATCTGCGCGATCGGTCCCTCGGCGTGCAGGTCGAGGTGATGCGCCCGAGCGCCGTGCTCGAGGCCGCGACGCTGCCGCGGGCGACCTACGTCTTCACCGACATGGACCGGCTGCCGCTCCGCCTGCTGCGGCCGCTGGCGGAGCGCTGGCGGCGGCTGCGCGACGACGGCATGCGCGTGCTGAACGACCCGGCGCGCGTGCTCTCCCGCTGCGGCCTGCTGCGCCGGCTCTACGTCACCGGCTACAACGGCTTCAACGCCTACCGCGTCGAGGAGGAGCGGCTGCCGGAGCGCTGGCCGGTGTTCCTGCGCTGCGACGGCGACCATCGCGGCCCGGTGTCCCGCCTGCTGCACGGGCCCGCCGAGCTCGCCGCGGAGATCGCGGCCGCCGTCGAGCGCGGGCTGCCGATGGCCTCGCTGCTGATCGTCGAGTACGCCGCCGAGGAGATCCGCCCCGGGCTGTTCCGCAAATATGGCTGCTTCCGCGTCGGCGCGGCCCGCTTGGCCTATACCTGCGTCGACAGCCCGGACTGGGTCACCAAGTTCGGCAGCCCGGACGTGACGCCGCCGCCGGAGCTGTCCGAGGAGGAGTACCGCACCATCCGCGACAATCCCTGGGGACCGGCGCTGGAGCCGGCCTTCGACGCCGCCGGCATCGAGTACGGGCGCGCCGATTTCGGCCTGGTCGGCGGCCGGCCGCAGCTCTACGAGATCAACACCAACCCGCACGTGCTGTTCGGCCGCGACTACCCGCAGCCGCACCGCCTGCGCAGCTTCGCGCTGCTGCGCGAGAACTTCGCCGCGGCGCTGCGCGCGCTCGATACGCCGGCGGGCTGAGGGTGCCGGCGGCGGCTCGTTTGCCGTGCGCCCCAGCTTGAGCGATACTCAAGCCCCATGAAGAGGAAGGCGAAGGAGACGGCCGCCCCCTCCGGGCCACCGGCGTCGGGCGAGCTCTCGGCGGCCGAGCTCGGCCTCAGGCTGCGGCTGGCGCGGCGCAGCCGCGGCTGGACGATGAAGCAGCTGGCCGACGCGTCGGGCTGCTCCGAGAGCCTGCTCTCGAAGATCGAGAACGGCCGCAACCTGCCCTCGCTGCCGCTGCTGCACAAGCTGGTGCGGGCGCTGGAGACCAACATCGGCTGGCTGTTCGGCGACCAGGCGGCGGAGCGCGAGATCGTCTACCGCGCCGGCCAGCGGCCGCGCATCGTGCTGGATTCGCTGCGCCGCGGCGAGGGCATCGCGCTGGAGCGGGTGATCCCCTACAGCGACCGCCACCTGCTCCAGTGCAACATCCACCACATCGAGGAGGGCGGCCGCAGCGCCGGCCCGATCGCCCACGAGGGCGAGGAGGTCGGCTACATCCTGGCCGGCCGCATCGAGCTCACCATCGACGGCAAGAGCTTCAACCTCGGCGCCGGCGACGCCTTCGTCTTCCGCTCCAGCCTGCCGCATGCCTACCGCAACATCGGCCAGGGCCCGGCCAGCATCTTCTGGGTCAACACCCCGCCGACCTTCTGAGCGGCGGCTCCGCCGGCCTTGAATCCGGCTTGATTCGGGCAGCGCCCTACTTGAATATCGCGCATGTTGCGTGACCGGACCGGCGGCCCTCGCCGGCACCCGCGCCGACAACAGGAGTGGGAGGTATCATGCTCAGTCCGAGGAAGATGCTGCTCGGGGCCGCGGCCCTGGCGGCGGCCGCCCTGGCCGGCGGCGCGGCCAACGCGACCACCATCGCGCTGGTCACCATCAACCAGCAGGCCCTGTTCTTCAACCAGATCAACGATGGCGCCCAGGCGGCGGCCGACAAGAACGGCGTCAAGCTGGTGATCTTCAACGCCAACAACCAGCCGGCGGCGCAGAACAGCGCGATCGAGGACTACATCACCCAGAAGGTCGACGGCATCATCCTGGTGGCGATCGACGTCAACGGCGTCAAGCCGGCGATCACCGACGCCAAGAAGGCCGGCATCCCGGTGGTGGCGATCGACGCCCGCATCCCCGACGGCGACAACGCCGCCTTCATCGGCGTCGACAACAAGGGCGCCGGCGAGCAGATCGGCAAGTACTTCGCCGACTATGCCAAGGCCAGCATGGGCGGCGCCGCCAAGGTCGGCATCGTCGGCGCGCTCAACTCCTTCATCCAGAACCAGCGCCTCGACGGCTTCAAGGCGGCGGTGCAGGCCGGCGCGCCGGGCGTCAAGTTCCTCGACACGGTCGACGGCCAGAACGTGCAGGACATCGCGCTGACCGCGTCCGAGAACCTGATGACCGCCAACCCCGACATGACGGCGATCTACGCCACCGGCGAGCCGGCCCTGGTCGGCGCCATCTCGGCGATCACCAGCCAGCAGCGCACCGACAAGGTGAAGCTGTTCGGCTGGGACCTCACCGCCCAGGCGATCAAGGGCATCGACGAAGGCTGGATCGTCGCGGTGGTGCAGCAGGACCCCTACCAGGAGGGCTCGGCCGGGGTCGAGACCATCCTGAAGATCAAGAAGGGCGAGGCCGTGCAGCCCTCGATCGACATCCCGGTGACGATCGTCACCAAGGAGAACGTCGACAAGTACCGGGCGATGTTCAAGTAGGATAGGCCGACCGACGAGCGGCGGCCCGCCTCCCGGCGCGGGCCGCCGCTGCTTCTCGCACGGCCGGGCGGCGAGGCGGCGATGGCGGGCGCGGACCGGCCGGTCCGGGTGCGGATGGCCGGCATCACCAAGAGCTACGGCACGATCCGCTCGCTCGACGGCGTCGATCTCGAGCTCGCCGCCGGCGAGGTGCTGGGCCTGGTCGGCGACAACGGCGCCGGCAAGTCGACCCTCAGCAAGGTGCTGTCCGGGGCGGTGATCCCGGATGCCGGGCAGATCTTCGTCGAGGGCCGCGAGGTCCGCTTCGGCAGCCCGGCCGATGCGCGGCGCGAGCGCGTCGAGATGGTCTACCAGGACCTCGCGCTGTGCGACACCATCGACGTCGCCGGCAACCTGTTCCTCGGCCGCGAGCCGCGCCGCCGGTTGCTGGGTTTGGGGCTGCTCGACAAGCCGCGCATGCACGCCGAGGCGGCCGCCATGCTGGGCGGGCTCGGTATCCGCATCGCCTCCACCCGGCTCAAGGTCGAGAGCCTGTCGGGCGGCCAGCGCCAGAGCATCGCCATCGGCCGCGCCGTCTCCTTCCAGCCGCTGGTGCTGATCATGGACGAGCCGACCGCCGCGCTGGCGGTGGCCGAGGTCGACGCCGTGCTGGCGCTGATCCGCCGGGTCAGCGCGCAGGGGGTGAGCGTCATCCTGGTCACCCACCGGCTGCAGGACCTGTTCGTGGTCTGCGACCGCATCATGGTGATGTATGAGGGGCGCGCGGTGGCCGAGCGGCCGATCGGCGCCACCAACATCGAGGAGATCGTCAACCTGATCGTCGGGCGGAAGTTCCAGTCCGTCTCGGCGCGCGGCGGCGCATGAGCGGCGCCCCCGGCCCGGCCGCCGCGTGGGTCCGGCAGCAGATCCGCGACAGCGGCGGCGTCGCCTCGATCGCGCTGTTCTTCGCGCTGGTCGTGATCCTGTTCTCGGTCGTCACCGAGGCCTTCCTGACCCAGCCCAACCTGCTCAACATCCTGCGCCAGATCGCGCCCCTGGTGATCGTCGCGGTGGCGATGACCTTCGTCATCACCACGGCCGGCATCGACCTCTCGGTCGGCTCGATCCTGGCGCTGGTCAACGCGCTGGCGGCGATCTCGCTGCAGGCCGGGATCCCCTGGCCGGTGGTGGTCGGGCTGATGCTGCTGCTCGGCGCCGGGGTCGGGCTGCTGCAGGGCTTCTTCGTCGCCTATGAGGGGATTCCCGCCTTCATCGTCACGCTGGCCGGCCTCAGCGCCATCCGCGGCGTGGCGCTGCTGCTGACCAAGGGCTACTCGATCCCGATCGATCCGGCGAGCCCGTTCACCGCGATCGGCCGCGGCTGGGTGCTGGGCGTGCCGCTGCCGGCGATCATCGCGGTCGCGGTGCTGCTCGGCGGCTACGTGCTGTTCAACGAGACCGCCTTCGGCCGCTACGTCACCGGCATCGGCGCCAATGCCGAGGCGGTGCGCCGGGCCGGCGTCGACATCCGGCGCGTGACGCTCGGCGTCTACGTGCTGAGCGGCGCCGCCGCGGCGCTCGCCGGCCTGATCGTCGCGGCCCGGCTGGGCAGCGGCTCGTCCAATGCCGGGGTCGGCTTCGAGCTCGACGTCATCGCCGCCGTGGTGCTCGGCGGCACCAGCCTGTTCGGCGGCCGCGGCACCATGGTCGGCACCATCCTCGGCGCGCTGACCGTGGCGGTGATCGGCAACGGGCTGATCCTGGCGCACCTCTCGCCGTTCCTCACGCCGATCGTCACCGGCTGCATCATCCTGGTGGCGATCTGGCTGAACTTCCGGCTGTTCCGGACGGGGCGGCGGGGACGCTAGGCTTGGCGTGACACACCAGGGAAGGCAGTCATGACGGAGCATGCGGTGGGGGTGCGCTCGGGCCGGGTGATGACCGTGCTCGGGCCGATCCCGGTCGAGGCGATGGGCGTCACGCTGATGCACGAGCACATCGTGCTCGACACCTCGAGCTGGTGGAAGCGGCCCTGCTGCGCCACCGACATCGGCCTGGCCGAGCGGCCGCTCGACGTCTCGATGCTGGGCGAGCTCAGGATGAACCCGTTCCTCAACCGCGACAATTGCGGGCTGCTCGACGCCGAGGTGGCGATCGAGGAGCTGACCCGGTTCAGCGAGCTCGGCGGCCGCACCGTGGTCGACCCGACCAATGTCGGCATCGGCCGCGATCCGCTGGCGCTGCAGCGGATCAGCCGCCGGACCGGGCTCAACATCGTGATGGGCGCCGGCTTCTACCTGCAGCCCTCGCACCCCGAGCGGGTGCAGCGCATGTCGATCGACGAGATCGCCGCCGAGATCGCGCGCGACTGCGGCGCCATGCCGGGGAGGCCCGAGGTGCTGGCCGGGCTGATCGGCGAGATCGGCATCAGCAAGGACTTCACCGAGGCCGAGGAGAAGGTGCTGCGCGGCGCGGCGCGCGCCTCGCACCTCTCCGGCGTGCCGCTGTCGATCCACCTGCCCGGCTGGGAGCGGCTCGCCCATCGCGTGCTCGACACCATCGAGGCGGAGGGCGGCGACCTCGCCCACACCGTGCTCTGCCACATGAACCCCAGCCTCGCCGACCGCGCCTACCAGCGCAGCCTGGCGGCGCGCGGCGCCTTCCTCGAGTACGACATGATCGGCATGGACTATTTCTACGCCGACCAGCAGGCGCAATCGCCCTGCGACGAGGAGAACGCCGCCGCCATCGCCGGGCTGATCGAGGACGGCTATCTCGGCTCCGTCCTGCTGTCGCAGGACGTCTTCCTCAAGATGATGCTGACCCGCTTCGGCGGCTTCGGCTATGGCTATATCCTGAAGCACTTCGTGCCGCGGCTGAAGCGCCACGGGCTCGACCAGGGGGCGATCGACCGCCTGCTGGTCGACAACCCGCGCCGCGTCTTCTCGGCGGCCCACCGCCACGCGGCCTGACCGGCACCGGGCCGAACGACAGCGATCCGAGGAACAGGGGGATCCCATGGCCAAGCACCGCATCCTGCTCGCCGGCGAGTCCTGGGTGAGCACCGCCACCCACATCAAGGGCTTCGACCAGTTCACCACCATCAGCTACCACCTCGGCGCCGAGCCGCTGGTCAAGGCGCTGGAGGGCTCCGAGTTCGAGCTCACCTACATGCCGTCGCACGAGGCGCACCGCGACTTCCCGCTGACCCTCGACGCGCTCGGCGCCTGGGACGCGGTGATCCTGTCGGACATCGGCTCGAACACCCTGCTGCTGCATCCCGACACCTTCGCGCTCAGCCGGCGCACGCCGAACCGGCTGCGGCTGCTCAAGGAGTATGTCGCCCGCGGCGGCGGGCTGCTGATGATCGGCGGCTACTACAGCTTCCAGGGGATCAATGGCGGCGCCCGCTATCACGGCACGCCGGTCGAGGAGGTGCTGCCGGTCGAGATCCTGCCCTGGGACGACCGGGTCGAGGTGCCGGAGGGCTTCACGCCGGTGGTGCGCGACCGGCGCCACCCGATCCTCGACGGCTTCCGCGGCGCCTGGCCGGCGCTGCTCGGGTTCAACGAGGTCAAGCCGAAGCCCGACGCCCTGGTGCTGGCCACCGTCTCGGCCGATTACGGCGAGAAGCCGCTGCTGGTCGCCGGCGGCCACGGCAAGGGCCGCACGCTGGCCTGGACCTCGGACATCGGGCCGCACTGGCTGCCGCCCGAGTTCGCCGCCTGGAAGGGCTATGCCCGGCTGTGGCGGCAGTCGCTGGGCTGGCTGGTCGGCGGCTGAGCCGCCCGCCCGGCCGGGCCAGCCGCGTCCCGCCGGGCCTCGCCGCCGCTCAGCGCTTCGCCATGTCCGCCGACCGGCGTGCGGCGGCGGCGAGGCCGTCATGGACGGCGGCGACGAACCCGCCCTGGACCATGGCCTCGATCGCCGCGGCGGTGGTGCCGCGATAGGCGACGAGCTCGTCCACGATCGCCCGCGGGTCGCGTCCGGCGAGGAGGCGGGCGGCGTTGACCACCACGCCCTCCGCCGCCCGGCGCGCGAGCTCGGGCGGCAGGCCGCGCCGGACCGCGTCCTCGATCATCGCCTGCGCCAGCAGGGCCGGGAATGCGGCGCCGGAGCCGGTCAGGCCGGCGCAGTAGTCGAGATGGTCTTCGCGCCCGACCGGCGCGGCGTCGCCGAAGGTCTCGAGAAAGCGCTGGACCAGCCGCGCATCCTCGGCCGCCACCTCGGGAGCGGCGAACCAGGGCGTGAAGGACTTGCGCAGCGTCGCCGCCGCGTTCGGCATCGTCCGGATCACCAGCGCGGTGCCGGTCCGCTCGGCGATCCTGCCGGCCGGGACGCCGGCCATCACGGAAACGACCAGCTTGCCGCGCGCGTCGATCGCGACGCCGTCGAACTGGTCGGGACGGACCGACAGCACGACGACGTCCGAGCGCGCGACGAGCTCGGCATTGTCACGGGTCCAATGGGCACCCGGGATCGCCACCGCGCCGCGACGCGCGGAACGCGCCGAAAGCGTGAGCCGCGACGCGTCGAGGAAGCCGGAGGCGAGGGCGGCGTCGGCCATCGCATTGCCGAGCCAGCCGTTCCCGCCGACGATGCCGAAGCGCTTCTTCGTGCTGCTGGGAGTCATCGAGGTGCCGTGATTGCCCGAGGCCGATGCGGCGACGATCGCCCGCCGGGCTGCGCGCCGATCCGGCCTCATGCTAGCACGGCCTTCGCACCCGATGCGTCGAGGCGCCATCGCCGCGGCCTGGGCGACGCGGCGGCTTCCGGGATGCGGTCGCAATGCGGTCCCGTCGGGCGCCCGGGCGGAGCACCGGCCCCATCGGGGACGGCGCTCCGCGGCGGACCGCCACGGCGTGACTAGGGCTGCGACGGCAGGGACGGCAGGGACGGAAGGGACGGCAGGGACGGCACGGACGGCACGGACGGCTGGGTCGGCTGCGACGGCAGCGAGGGCAGCGACGGCGGGGCGGGCGGCTTCGGCAGACGGTTCAACGTGGCCGAGGTCGGGATCGAGATCGCGGTCGTGTTCACCGACAGCGAGGCATTGGCGCCGGCCGCGCCGCCGACGCTGCTGGTCGACAGGCGCTCGGCCTTGGCCAGGCCGGCGGGAAGGGCGAAGCCGATCACCAGGGCGGCGGCGATCGCCAGGGAACGCTTGTTCATTGCGGGCTCTCCATCTTCTCCGGGGGGCGGTCCCTCTCTCGGGGCACCGGCCGGCAGGACGCTGCCGACGGGAGGAAGACTAGGCGGGCCCTGTTTCCGCGATATTCCAGCCGCCCGGGATCTTGGTTTCAAATGTCTCCATGGAGCGCCGGCATCCGGCGGCCGGCGACCCTTGATCCGGGGCTTCGGCATGCGCTAGTCCAGCGGCGTGGCCGCGCCCCCCTCGCCCTCGAACGAGCTTCTGCCCGGACTGGCCCCGCCCTGATTCGACCCGCCCGGATTCGTTCCACCCGGGAGCGCCGAGCGGGGGCCGGCGCTCGACCTCGCTGTCGCGCCCTCCGGCCGCCTGCTGCTCGCGGCACCGGCCGATCCGGGCGAGGGCCTGCCGCCGGCCCTGGCCGCGCGGCTGTCCGCCGCCTTCGAGCGCGGCTCCGCTGCCGGGCTGCTGCAGCTCGGCGCCGCCGAGCTGACCGCGCCGCTGCCGCCCGGATTGGCCTTCGGCCGCACGCTCGGCCATCTCTTCATGGCCCGCCTCTGCGCCCTGCCGGGCCTGGCCGAGGACTGGCGGACGGCGGCGCCGGCGGCGCCTGAGGGCGAGCTCGAGCGCCTGGCGGCGGCCCGCCCGCCCTGCACCGGGGCCGAGCATCTCGACGCTGCCCTGCTCGCCCGGCTCTGGCAGGAGATGGTGGCCGCCGCACGCGCCGCGATCGCGGCGGCCGGCGGCGACGTCGCGGGGTGGCTCGCGGCGCAGCATCCGAGCTGGAGCCTGGTCGGCCGGATCTGCTTCCACCTGGCCGAGAACAAGGCGAGCGAGGATACCCCCTTCGCCTTCCTCGCCACCTACGCGGCACGGCTCTCCGCGCAGGCCCGGGTGCAGCACCTGCCGCTCGGCCGCGCGCTGGCCGAGCATGCCGGCGACCGCGCCGCGCTGCTCGCCCTGCTGACGCCGGTGAGCCGGGCCGCCGAGCGCAGTCCCTGGGTCAAGGCGCTCGCCGATTCCGGCCGCATCTTCCAGCCGCTCGCCTGGACGCCGGCGGAGGCCTACCAGCTGCTGAAGAACGTGCCGGCGATCGAGGCCGCGGGCATCGTCGTGCGGATCCCCGACTGGTGGCGCCGCGCACCCGCACCTGGCCGACCGCGCCGGCCGGCAGGCCGCGTCCGGCCTCGTCGACGATCTCGATCGCCACGCCCTGGTAGGCGAAGCCGACCGTGCCGGGCAGGGCCTCGAGCGCGGCCGCGTCGGCGCGGCTCACCATCCAGCATTCGTTGGCGCCGTAGGTGACCGACAGCGCCGGCGAGATCCGCCGCATCACCTCGAGCCGCATCTCCGGGGTCAGCGGCGCGGTGCTGACCTTGAGGTCGCGCAGGCCGGGGAAGCGCGGCGCGTCGCCGGGCAGGCACTCGACCATGGTGAGGACCTGCTCGGGCGTCAGCACCAGCCGGGTGATCCGCTCGCGGTCGATGATCTCGGCGATCTCCGGCACCGGCAGGCTGCGCTCCGGCAGCCTGAGCGCGGCCCCGCCCTCGAGCGGCTGCAGCGCGTTGGTCAGGCCGTAGACGAAGTGCAGCGCGGTGACCGCGAGCAGCCGGTCGTCGGGCCGCCCGCCCATCTGGCGCCAGCCGGCGGCGGCGATCTCGCGCTGCACGGCGTGGCTGCGGATCATCGCCTTGGGCGCCGCCGTGGTGCCGGAGGAGAGGCAGATCAGCCAGGGATGGTCGCCGCCGGGGTGGCGCGGCGCGCCCGGCCCGGGCGCGGCGTCGCTGGCCAGCCAGCCGGGATCGGCCAGCAGCAGCGGCAGGCCAGGCACCCCGGCCGTCTCGTTGTGGCCGACCACCGCGACCAGCCCGGTGCCGGGCCAGCTCGGCGCGGCGCGCGGCGCTGTCCTGCAGCGCCAGCAGCATCGCCGGGGCGCCGAGGCGGGCCAGCGCATAGACGATGACGATGTAGAGCGCGCCGCGCGGCGGCAGCGCGATGCCGACCCGCTGGCCCGGCGCCAGCCCCTGGCGGGCCAGCCAGAGCGCGGCATGGTCGACGGCGCGGTCGAGCGCCCGCCAGTGCACCACCTGGCGCGAATCGATCAGCGCCGGCGCCCAGGGCGTCTCGGCCGCCCAGCGCGCGACGCTGTCGGCGACGTTGCCGGCCGGCAGGGTCATCGCGACGGCGCCTCGCCCTTCATGAAGGCCGCGAAGGCCTCCTTGTAGTCGGGGTGCCAGCGCGACAGCGCCGGCCGGTTGCCGATCAGGTCCTCCATCGCCCATTGCATGCGGCGATTGTCCGTCTCGCGGGTCGTCTCGTTGTCCGGGCAGAGGATGTAGAAGTCGCCCGCCGCCATGCGCTCCAGCATGAAGTCGACGACCTGGTCCGGCGTCCAGGCGCCGGGCGGCTTCTCCGGCGTGCGCGCGGTGATGCCGGTATGGGTGAAGCCCGGCACCAGCAGGTGGGCGGTGACGCGGCAGCCCGGCGTGCTGCGCAGCGCATGGGCGGTCGCCTCGGTCAGCACCTTCACCCCGGCCTTGCTGACATTGTAGGCGGTGTCGCCCGGCGGCGTGGTGATGCCCTGCTTCGAGCCGGTATTGACGATCGCGGCGTCCCTGCCGTGCGCGATCATCGCCGGGGCGAAGGCCTGCACGCCGTGGATGACGCCCCAGAGATTGACCTGCAGCAGCGCGCGCCAGCGATCGAGCTTCTCCCACGGCCCGCCGCCATGGCCGATGCCGGCGTTGTTCATCAGCAGCCCCACCTCGCCGAAGGCGGCGAGCGCCTCGTCGCGCAGCCGCTCGACCTCCTCGAAGCGGCCGACGTCGGTGGCGACCGCGCGCACCGCGGCGGCGCCCTCGGGGGCGAGCGCCGCCACCGCCGCCGCGGCGCCGTCGAGCGCCGGGCCGGGACGGTCGGCCAGCACCACCCTGAGGCCGAGCCCGGCGAGCCGCCGGGCGGCCCCCAGGCCGATGCCGCTGGCCGCGCCGGTGACGACCGCGACGCGGCCGGGAGCGATGGCGGGATGCCGGGTCATGGAACCTCCTGCGAGGGCATCCAGCCCTGATACAGGCAGCAGCCGCCGAAAGCCATCGGATCCGACGGGCCGGCCGGGCATGACGCCCTGCTTGCGGTGCGCGGTGGCGGCCACAGCCTGCCCGGTCTGTCGACCCGCGATGACGGCATCGTGCTCGGTCTCTCGCGGCTGCGAGACGTTGCCGTCGATCCGCAGCTGCGCCGCGCCACGGTCGGCGGCGGCGCGCTGCTCGGCGACCCGGATCGCGCCGCCGTGCTGCGCCGGATCGGCGGCAACGCCGAGCCGGACCTCCTCTGGGCGATCCGCGGCGGCGGCGGCAAGTTCGGCGTGGTGACGCGCTTCGAGCTTCAGGCCCGCCCGCTCGGCGCGGTGCAGCCCGCCGCCTGAGCCGCGGCCGGCGATTGCGCGGCGGCGGCGCGGCGGCCGATACTCGCCCGTCGGCAGCAGGAGCGATGCCAGCGTGAAACCCGAGGTGCAGGTCACCGCCATCACCGGCGCCTCGTCGGGCATCGGGCGCAGCCTGGCGCTGCGGCTGGCCCGCCACGGCGGCGCCGTGGCGCTGCTCGCCCGCCGGGCGCCGCTGCTGGAAGCGCTGGCGGACGAGATCGCGGCCGCCGGCGGACGCGCGCTCGCGGTGCCCTGCGACGTCACAGACCACGACCAGGTGCGCGCCGCCTTCGCGCTGATCGAGGAGCGGCTCGGCCCGGTCGACCGGCTGGTCGCCAATGCCGGCGGCGGCGAGAAGAGCTACGTCGACGGCTTCGCGGCCGACCAGGTCGCGCGGATCATCGCGCTCAATGTCGGCGGCGCCGCCAGCTGCATCGAGGCGGTGCTGCCCGGCATGCTGGCGCGCGGCCATGGCCATCTGGTGGCGACCAGCAGCCTGGCGGCCTCGCGCGGCTTGCCCAACGCCGCCGCCTACAGCGCCGCCAAGGCGGCGCTCAGCCGCATGATGGAGAGCCTGCGCATCGAGCTGCGGCCGCGCGGCGTCGACGTCACCCTCATCCACCCCGGCTTCGTGCGCAAGCCGGACCGCCGGCGCAAGGCGCTGCAGATCGAGCTCGAGGCGGCGACCGCGCGGATGTGCCGCGCCATCCTGGCGCGCCGGGCCGAGGACGCCTTCCCGCTCGCCCCGGTGCTGCTCACCGCACTGGGGCGCAACCTGCCGGCCCGGCTCTACGACCGGCTGATGCTGTCCCGCGTCCGCCGGCGGCC
The DNA here is from genome assembly GCA_046349435.1 of Dongiaceae bacterium. Classification (GTDB taxonomy): domain Bacteria; phylum Pseudomonadota; class Alphaproteobacteria; order Dongiales; family Dongiaceae; genus JAXMCI01. The sequence continues at coordinate 68,609 of JAXMCI010000023.1, forward strand.
CTGAGCCTGCAGCCGGGCTCAGGGCGGGCCGGCTCAGCGCGGGCCGGAGCGGACGATCCGGCTGTAGCCCGACATCGCCGGGTTGAAGATGAAGTTGAGCAGCACCCGGGTCCAGGAGCGATAGGACTTCAGGCTGTCGTAGAACTCCGGCGCCTCTGCCTTGACCTTCGGCAGGTTGCTCCACGGCACGTTGGGGAAGTCATGGTGCTCGTTGTGGAAGCCCATGTTGAAGCACAGCCGGTTCAGGATGCCGTAGTAGGAATAGGTCTCCTGTCCCGGGGCGGTGACGTAGTGCTCCTGCACCCAGCGGCCGCCGAGCGGGTGCAGCCCGAGCGCGAACAGGGTGGAGAAGGCGAGGAAGGCCAGCGCCTTGATGCCGAGCAGCCAGAGCACCGCACCGTCGGCCAGCACGACCACGGCGAGGTTGGCGACGATCCAGCCGTCCCAGAGCTGCGTGCCCGGCACCTTGTGCGGCCGCAGCGCCTGCGAGATCGACAGCAGGAACACCCACAGCGCCTTGCGCCAGGTGGAATTGCCGACGAGGTCGGCCTCCCGCCGGCTGACCACGTCGGGGTCGAGGTCGGGATGGCCGAGATGCTTGTGGTGCATCAGGTGGTACTTGCGGAACGCCATGGCGCTCGGGAAGAACAGCCCGAGGTCGCAGGCGATGCCGAGGATGCGGTCGACCGTGCTGCGGCCGGTCACCAGGTTGTGCGTGCATTCGTGCATCAGCACGTAGAGCGCGTGGCTGACGAAGGCGCCGACCAGCCAGGCCAGCGGCAGCACCAGCAGCCAGGACGCGTCGCGCAGCAGCGCGGCGAAGGCGATCTGCAGCGCCACCAGCCCGACCACCCAGGCGGCCGACCAGGGATTGGGCGCCATCAGCGCCCGGACGCCGGGATGCTGCGCCAGGATCGCCCGCCGCCGCCCCCAATGCGGCGTCGGATCCGGCGAATAGGTGAAGTCGAGTCGTTCGCCTCGGGTCATCTCTCTTCCGACGGGTGATCGGCGCGCCGGCAGTGACGGCGGCGCCGCAGCGCTGGTCCGGCCTTGCCACGCCCGCCGGTTCTGGCGATCTGCCTCGCGGCCGGCTTGCCGGCCCTCTTGCCGGGGCCATCGGCGCGACGACGCTTTCGCGCACCGTCCCGCCCCCGCTGTCGCCGCAGCGGCCCATCTGGCCGCGCGCACCGGTGCTTGTCAATTCGGATACTTCGTCGCGGCGGCCGCGCTTTCCTCAGCCCTGCGGCTCGAACAGGGCGCGCACCCGCGACGCCGCCTGGCTGAGGTCGCCGAGCGGCGGCGGGCGGCGGTCGGGGAAGGCCTCGCCCACCCGCACCACCCGGCCGGAATCGAGCAGGTAGCGGTGCACCAGCCGGATGTCGCGCGTCATGCGCTGCGGCGGCACGTCGATCAGGTGGCGATAGAGGGTCGCCTTCAGCCCGTCGACGCGGCAGCGCAGGGTGGGCCGCGGCGCCGGCGGCCCGTCGAGGTCGCGTCCCACCCGGCGCCCCGCCGGCCCGAGGTCGAACATGTAGACCGGCTTGCGGGTGGCGCAGGCCTCGGTGAGCATGCTGGCGCTGTCGCAGGTCACGATGAAGGCGTCGGCGTGCGCGAGATAGCCGCGATAGGGGTTGTCCGTGGCCCGCCGGCGCCAGCGATGGATGTGGGCGGGCACGTCGATCGCCGCCGCCAGCGCGTCGGCCGCCTCCGGCCGGGTGCGGTGGCTGGTGGTGACCAGCAGCGAGCCGCCCTGGCGCCGCGCCATGTCGCTGGCGATCCGCCCCAGCCGGTGCGCCGCCTCGATGCCGAGCGCGTAGGGCCCGCCATAGCCGCCGACCAGCACCGCGACGTGCGGCCGCGGCAGGTGCGCGAAGGCGGGCGCCCAGCTCGCGGCGGCCTCGGCCAGCCCGTCCTCGGTGATGCGGCAGAGGCTGAGGCCGTTGTTCAGCACGTTGGGCCGGTCGGGAATGCGGAACTCCGGCATGGTGACCAGCAGGTCGAACCAGCGCAGCCGCGCCCAGGGCCGGCCGATATGGACGTAGCGGACGCGCTTGCCGGCCTGCTGCTGGATCCAGCGGCAGACCGGCTCGTTGCGCATCGCCGCGGAGATGACGAGGTCGGGCCAGGGCGGCTCCAGCGGGCTGGACGCCGCGCGGTCGATGCCGGCGAGCGTGGTGCCGCGCCAGACGTCGCTGGCATAGCCGAGCTTGCGGTAGGCCAGCCGCTTGACCTCGCACGGCCAGCCCAGCGCCTCGGCCAGCGCCAGGATCTGGGAGTTGTCGCCCTCCCGGTAGCAGAGCACCGCCCACACCTTCGGCGGCGCCGGGGCGACCTTGTCGCTCGGATGCATTTGTGGGACGTTCCGGTGTGATGGCCCGACGAGGACGCCCTCGATTAGCACGTTCGCCGGGACCTTGAGTACAGGAATGCGTCGCTTCCCCTTGGCCAGCCCGCACCGCCCGGAGTTCCGTCGTCCTTCGACAGGCTGCTATGAGAGTCGAGGGTCGCACTGTGATTCCCTCCCTCCTTGCGGGAGAGGGGGCGCTGTGGCGCCGGCGTGCCGGGATCGCCGCAGCATGAGGGCCGCCCCGTCCTCGCCGGCGCCCGACCGGCCCGACCGCCGCGGATGATCGGCTGGCTCGCCCTTGCGGTGGCCCTCGCCGGGATCCTGGTCGAGGGCTGCACGATCCCCGTCGCGCTGCCGGCGCCGCGCCCGGCGCGCGCGCTGGCCAGCGCCGGCTTCGCCCTGGCGCTGGCCGGGCTGCTGCTGCTGCTCGGCGGCCGGCCGGTCTCGGCCGCCATCGCCGCGGTCGCCCTGATGGCGGCGGTGGTGGCGGTGAGCAACGCCAAGCACCGGGCGATCCGCGAGCCGCTGGTGTTCGTCGACTTCGCCATGCTGGGGCAGGTCTTGCGCCACCCGCACGTCTTCATCACCTGGGTCGGCGTGCTGGCCAGCCTGGCGGCAGCCGCCGCGCTGGCCGGCGCCGTCGCCGCCGCGGTGCTGCTCGAGACGCCGCTGCCGGGCTGGCTCGGCGATCATACGGGCGGCCGGCTCGGGCTGCTGCTCGCCGTGCTGGCCGGGCTCGCCGCCCTGCCGGTGGTGGCCCGCCGGCCGCTGGTGGCCGCGGGCTGGGCGCTGCGGCCGTCGCTCGACGCCCGGACCGACGTCGAGCGCTTCGGCCTGCTCGGTACGCTGCTGCTGACCACGCTGCTGTCGCTCGACGGCGCGCCGGCGCGGCCGGCGCCGGTGCCGCGCACGCCCGCCGGGCCGCGCCCGGCCGGGCCCAGCGTCGTCGCCGTGCAGCTGGAATCCTTCTTCGACGTGCGGCTGATGGATCGCCGCATCGCGCCCGGGCTGCTGCCCTGCTTCGACGCCTGCGGCGCCGGCGCGGTGCAGCGCGGCCGGCTCGAGGTGCCGGCCTGGGGCTACACCCAGCGCAGCGAGTTCGCCTTTCTCACCGGGCTCGACGAGCGCGCGCTCGGCGTCGACCGCTTCAACCCCTATGCCCGCTTCGCCCGGCGCCCGGTCTGGAGCATCGCGCACGAGCTCAGGGCGCGCGGCTACCGCACGGTCTGCATCCATCCCTTCCACGGCACCTTCTTCGGCCGCGACCAGGTCGTCGCCAATCTCGGCTTCGACCGGTTCCTCGACATCGCGGCCTTCGCGGGCGCGCCGCACTTCGGCCCCTATGTCGCCGACGCGGCGATCGCCGACAAGGTGATCGAGCTGCTCGGCGAGCCCGGGCCGCCGCTGTTCGTCTTCGTCATCACCATCGAGAGCCACGGCACCTTCCGCCGCGGCCGCCTGCCGGCGCACGAGCTGGCCAAGGTCGGCGACGGCCTCGCCGACCTGACGGAGCCCGTCCTCAGCTACCTCAGGCACCTGGTCAATGCCGACCGGATGATCGGCCGGCTGGCCGCCCGTCTCGAGCAGGCGGGCGACGGCGTGCTCTGCTGCTACGGCGACCACCTGCCGAGCTTCCCGGCGCTGTTCCGCCGCAACGGCTATCGCGACGGCCGCACCGACTACCTGATCTGGCGGCCCGGCCACGACCGACCGCCCGAGCTCCGCGACATCGGCATCCGGTCGCTGTCGGGAGCGCTGCTCGCCACCGTCGACGCGGCGGCGGGCGCCGCTCAGCGCAGCGTCGCCTCCATGTCGGCATAGGACTGCTCGAAGCGGTCCTCCCAGGCGGCGAGGTTGCGCTTGGCGTCGCGGAAATAGGGCGACTGCTTCAGTGCCCAGACCGCCCCCTGGTGCACGGTGCGGCCGAGCAGGCGCATCGGCCGGTCGAAGTCGAACAGCAGCACGGCGCGCGGCTCGTCGGTGTCGTTCTGCACCTCGTGGTCGAAGGAATCGTCGAACACGTCGCACTTGCCCTCGCGCCAGACGATCTTCTGGTCGCCCACCCGCATGAAGCAGCGCTCGCGCTCCTTGGGCACCATCAGGGCGAGATGGACGCGCAGGATGCCCTTCGTCACGCCCTGGTGCGCCGGGATCCTGTAGCCGGGAGCGATGATCGAGAAGAACGCGCTCTGCAGCCCGGGCACGCGGGAGAGCGCCGCCGCGGTCTCCGGGCAGCGGGCGCAGTTGCGCTCGCTGCGCACCCCGAAGCCGAACAGCACGAAGGTCTTCCAGGACTGGCCCTGCGAGATGCGCTTCTGGTCCGGCGAGATCTCGTGGAAGGAGGGCAGCGCCGAGCGCTGGGCATAGACCTGGTCGAACTCGCGGCGAATCGCCGGGAAGGCGCGCTCGATGTCGGCGAGGAAGGGGAAGTCGGCCGCGCTCAGCACCGGCCCGGTCGGCACGCGCGACTGCGTCGTGAGGAACGCGTTGAGGCGCGGGCGCATCCGCTTGCCGAGGCGGATCACGCGCTTTCTCATCGTCATCGGCTTGGACTTCGCCGCCATCGACCTCTCCCTCAGGCCCGGCCGGACCGCGGCCGGCCCCCCGGACAATGCACCCTTCTCGTTCCCGCGGCTACGCTCTCGCTTGCCGCAGCCGCCGGGCGTCGGCCGCCTCGTCGACCGCCAGCCAGTGGCTGAGGTCCCGGCCGAAGATCCGCGACTGCAGCGCGACATCCTCGGCAAACGCCGCCGCCAGGGTCCGCCGCAGCGCCGGCGACAGCTTGTGCGGCGCCGCCGCCTCGCGGTTGGAGCGCCGCAGCCGCCCGAGCAGGTCGGCCAGCATCTTGAAGCGCTTCGAGCGGCGCAGGCTGATCAGCATCATCCGCGCGACCTCGCTGCGCGGCTCCTTCAGCATCAGCTGCACCATGGTGCTCTTCGGCAGCTGCGCCCGGTTGCGCCGCTTCACCTTGGTGCGGCCGTCGTCGGGCAGCCCGAGGAACTCCAGCGTCTCGCGGTAGACGGCCAGCGAATCGGCGGCGAAATCGTCGAACAGCAGGAACTTCACGCGGTCGCGGTCGACCCGCTGCAGCAGCGCCTCGCAGCGCGCGCCCACGCGGCCGACGTCCCGGTACTGCAGCAGCCGCCAGTCGCGGCAGCGCTTCGGCAGCTGCTCGCCCCAGGCGCGCTCGTCCTGCAGCGCCCAGGCCCGGGCGAGATCGGGCTCGCTCTCGTCCAGCAGCTCCAGCATCTTGGTGTGGTAGGAGGGCAGCATCTCCAGCGGATTGCGCGACATGACGATGAAGCGGGCCTGCGGGAAGCAGCGCAGGATCGCGTCGATCGCCTGCTCGGAATAGAGGTAGGAGGTCGAGCCGTCGGCCAGCGTCGCCCCCGCGCCGTGCCAGTGCTTGAAATAGAGCGGCAGGTACTCGGTCAGCACCCGGCCGAGGTGCCAGCCGGCCTTGAGCCGGGTGAAGTAGTGCGGCTCCTTCGGGATCGCGAAGCAGACCTGCGGGTGGGCGCGCAACGCACCCGCCAGCGCGGTCGTGCCGCAGCGCGGCGCGCCGACGATGAAGAAGATCGGCGTCTCGGCGACCAGCGCGCGCGTCCACCGCACCGCCACCGGCGGCCGCTCCGCGCTCCGCGGCTTGCCGTTCGCACGCGTCGCGGCGGGAAGCGGCGTGATGTTCGAATCGCTCATCCCAACCCCTGAACGCGCCGGCATGGTCCCGATGCTATCGCCTGCCGCCGGCCATGTTTGTCATTTCACGCCAGCCGTGGCAGAGACGCCGAGACCGGTGGCCCGAGGGGCCGCCCTGCGACCCCGCGCGCAACGCAAGCGAGACAGGCGGGACGCCCCAGGCCGAGGCCCGACCGGCCTGGTGCCGCCGCAGCCGCAGGTCAACATGGCCCATCCCGGCCGGCGGCGCAACCCGACGCCCGTCGGCGACCGGCCGGCGCGGGTCGAGCGGCGGCCTCGGGTGCCGCGGCCGGCGGCGGCTAGTGCCGGGCCGGTCGCGCCGGGGCGGTCCTGATGGCGCTGATCGGCTCGTCCGCCCGCCGCCGGAAGACGATCTGCTGCCACCGCTCCTGCCGGAGCCGGCCGAGGTCGCGCGAGCCGGCGACCCGGAGCGGGGCCGCCGAGCAGAGCCGCTCGACCAGCGTCTCGGGATCGCGCCAGATCGTCGCCTCGTAGTCGCCCGGCGTGTAGCCCTGCTCGAAGCCGAGCAGGATGTCGGCGACGAAAGCGCCGCCGGGCCGCAGCACGCGCGCGATCTCCAGGCCCATGCGGTCGAGATCGAAGGCGTGGTCGAGCGCGTTGCAGTAGACGGCATCGGCCGAGCCGTCGGCGAAACCCAGCGCATGGAAGTCGCCGCTGACGACATGCTGGTTGCCGCTGCCCGGATTGAGGTCGATTCCGACCGCGAAGAAGCCGAGCTCCTTGAGCGCGCGGACCTCGGTGCCGAGCCGGGCCCCGAGGCACAGCACGTTGCGCGCCCCGGCGAGCTCGGCGCAGCCGGCGAAGCGGCGCTTGAACTCGGCGAGATCCTCGTCGAGCGAGTCGTGGAGCTGCGGCAGGTGATGCTCCAGCTTGGCCCGCTGGTGCTCGAGATAGGCCTCGTAGGACTGGTAGGTCCGTTGCGCGAAGCCGTCCTGGTGCTGCCAGACCGACGCGTCGGCGAAGCGGTCGGTCCGCCGCGCCGTCTTCTCGCGGCGCTTGCGCCGCTTGCCGGCTTCGCCGGGGCCGTATCGCAGGAAGTTGAGAAGCTTCACGAAACATCCTCGAGACTGTTGCTGGGCGCGATCGCGCTCCCGCCGGGCGCGCGTCGCAGCGTGTCGTTGGAGAACCGCCGACGACATCAAAGATCCGCCAGGTCCGTCGCGACGCACCCGCGGGCCCCCCGGGCGCCGGCTCCGGGCGCGCCGGCTCCGGGCGCGCCGGCTCCGCAGCGCATCCGGGCGGCCCCGCCGTTTCCCGTCTCCGTCGCCTGCCGCAAGCGGCAGTATTGCCGGCCGCGATGAGCCGAAGCGGTCGCGAAGATTACATTTGTGTCAGCTTGGCCGAGCGGGCATCGCTCGCCTCCGCCGCATTGCGCCCGCCCGGCCGCCATGGTTCGATCGCGGCGCCAAGTGAGGGGCGATGCGGATCCTGGTCATCGAGGACGAGCCGAAGGCCGCGCGCTATCTCGAGCGCGGGCTCGGCGAGAGCGGCTTCGTCGTGGACGTCGCCGGCGACGGCGAGGACGGGCTGGCGCTGGCCCTGATGAACGACTACGACCTGCTCATCGTCGACGTCATGCTGCCCGGCCGCGACGGCTGGTCGATCGTCGCCGAGCTGCGCCGGCGCAAGAACACGCCGGTCATCTTCCTCACCGCCAGGGACGCCGTCGCCGACCGGGTCCGCGGCCTCGAGCTCGGGGCCGACGACTACCTGGTCAAGCCGTTCGCCTTCTCCGAGCTGCTCGCCCGGGTGCGCACCGTGCTGCGGCGCGGCCCGGCGCGGCAGGCGATGGAGCTGCGCGTCGCCGACCTCGAGATCGACATGGCGCGCCAGCGGGCGACCCGGGCGGGCCATCCGGTCCGGCTGACCTCGAAGGAGTTCGCGCTGCTGGCGCTGCTGGCGCGGCGCGCCGGCGAGGTGCTGTCCCGCGCCCTCATCGCCGAGATGGTCTGGGGCATCAACTTCGACACCGACACCAACGTCGTCGAGGTGCTGGTCCGCCGCCTGCGCAGCAAGGTCGACGAGCCGTTCGCCACCAAGCTGATCCACACCGAGCGCGGCCGGGGATACATCCTTGAGCCGCGCTGAGGCCGCCGGGAGCGCCCTGCTGCGGCGCTGGCGGCGGCACTGGAACTCGATCGCCGGGCGGCTGTCGATCCTGTTCGGCCTCGCCTCGCTGGCGGTCGTCGCACTGGTCGCCGTCTCGCTCGACCTGGCGCTGCGCAGCAGCATCTACCAGGACGAGGCCGACTCCCTGATGGCCCAGATCGACGCGATCGCCGTCGTGCTGCGCCAGGATCCCGAGCTGGCGGGGCCGGAGGGACTGGCGGTGCGCCGCCAATACTCGGCCGTCAAGAATGTCGACTACGTCGTCCGGGTGCTGCGGAGCGACGGCAGCGTGGTGTTCGAGACGCCGGGGCTGGCAGCGCTGCTGCCGCCGCGCGCATTTCCGGGCGCCCGGACGTCGTCAGGCAGCGCGCCGCGGACCGAGTCCCGGCGGCGCGACGGCCGGACCTTCGTGACGGTGACCGAGGCCGTCCAGCCGGCCGCGGCGGGGACCGCCGCGCGGATCGTGCAGCTGGCCTACGACGGATCGCAGGAAGCGACCCTGGCCGGCCGCTACCGGGCGCTGAGCATCGCCGCCATCATTGCCAGCTCGCTGCTCTCGATGCTGCTCGGCATCTACATCAGCCGCCGCGCCCTGCGGCCGCTCGCCGAGCTGACCGACGTCATCCGCGGGGTCAGCGCGACCCGGATGCAGCAGCGGCTCGGCCGCCAGTACTGGCCGCACGAGCTCGGCGCGGTGGCCGCCGCCTTCGACGCCATGCTGGATCATCTCGAGGCGGCGATCGCCCGGCTCTCGCAGTTCGCCGCCGACCTCGCCCACGAGCTGCGCACGCCGCTCAACAACCTGATCGGCGAGGCCGAGGTCGTGCTGGCGCGGCCGCGCAGCGCCGAGGACTATCGCGAGGCGATCGAGTCCAGCCTGGAGGAATATGCCCGGCTGTCGCGGCTGACCGAGGAGCTGCTGTTCCTGGCCCGCGTCGGCGCCGGCTCCGAGACGGTGCGGCGGGAGCGGCTGGCGCTCGCGGCGGTGCTGGCCGACATCCGCGAGCTCTACGAGCTGGTCGCCGAGGAGCGGCAGGTGCGCCTCGCCGTCGAGGCGAGCGGCACCGTCATCGCTGCGCCCGACCTGCTGCGCCGCGCGCTGATCAACCTGATCTCGAACGCGCTGCGCCACACGCCGGCCGGCGGCACCATCCACCTGCTCGGGGAGGAGACGGCGGCCGAGAGCCTCATCCGGGTCAGCGACAACGGCCAGGGCGTGCCGCCCGACGAGCTGCCGCGCGTCTTCGACCGCTTCTTCTCCGGCGCCGGCAAGAGCCCGGGCGGCGGCAGCGGCCTGGGGCTGGCAATCGCCAAGTCGATCGTCGAGCTCCATGAGGGCCGGATCTCGATCGCGAGCGCCCTGGGCGAGGGCACCACCGTCACGATGGCGTTCCCGAGGTCGCCGGCCGGCGCCGCCGCGACCGTCATGGCCACGGCGTGAGATCGGCGCAGACCTTCGCGGGGTTGCCGACGACCTTCTCGAACTCGGGAAAGACCAGCGGGTTCGCGTTGAAGGAGCCGAACGAGGCAGACCCGCGGCTCGTGTTCGTCCCCATCGTCGCGCCGTCATAGGCGGAGATCATCACCCAGCTGTGCACGCCCGCCTTGCAGTGCGTCGAGCCAGGCGGGTCGGTCTCGAGCAGGTCGAGCTCATAGGGATACTGGGGCGACCGCTCCAGCCCGTAGGTGACGACAGAGACGTTGGGCCGCCGGTGGAACATGCAATAGAACTGCGCGAACCACCCGAGCCCGTTCTGGGTCTTGGGATACCAGCTGGTCTGGCCGCGCAGGAAGCCCTGGAAGCGGGAGAACGACACGGGCGTCCCTGCGGCCGCCGCCTCGATCATCCGGTTGACCTGGTCGCACAGGTTCGCCGGCGGGCCCGGCAGCTGGCTCGGCGCGTTCAGGTTCTTGTCCCAGAGCTGCACCCGCGAGAATTCGGTCGAGATGACCTCCCGTCGCGCGCCGCCGAGCAGGAACATCCTGTTGACGTGGTCGACGTCGTTCGCCCGCGTCCTTGATGCTCAGGACGTGCTCGTGCAGATCGATGCCGCTGGCGTTGGGGTTCTTCGCCGTGACATCGATGATGCTCTGGATGATCGGGCCGTATTCAGCTTCGCCCCGATCCGGACACCGTCCCGTCCTGCGACCTGCCGAAGATCCGGCGCTCGATCTCGCCCATCAGCAGCCGAGCCTGATGCCGGCATGACAGCTCTGCGATGAAGGCTTCGTCGCGAGCCATGGCTGGCAGGCCCTCGGGCCAGCCGAGAAGAAACTGCTCGATCGCGGCTTCGGATTGCAGGACGATCGCCGCGCCGCTGCGACGGGCGAGCTCGGAGGCCTCGGTATCGGTGCCGGAGCCGATGAACACGATCGGCCGTCCGTTGCGCAGATACTCGAACAGCTTGCCGGTGAGGACCCCCGGGGCGTCGGGATCCGTCCAGTCGAGGAACAGCAGTCCCGAAGCGCTCCGTCCGGCCGCCAGCGCTTCCGCGGGCGCGACGAACCCGTGCAGGTGGGTGACCGGCGTCGTCGCGTGACGGGCGGCCATCTCGCTCAGCACGCTCTGCTCGGGACCGAAGAAATCGACGCGGAGCCGCTCGGCTAGGCCGGGCTGGCGCGCAAGGGCCCTGCCGAGGCAGCGGAAGAAGCGGGGCGCCGCCTGCAGCCGCTCATAGACTCGCCCGACATAGACGATGTGGGCCTTGCCGTCGCTCCGATACGGGTGCGGCGGCAGATCGCGGCACCCGTCGAGATAGCCGAAATAGATCACCAGGGCATCCCGGCCGAGCGTTCGCTCCAGCTGTCGGGCCAAGCCGCGGGACACGGTGACGATCATCGCAGCATGGTGCGTCAGGTATCGCTCGAGCATCGGGCCGATCCGCCCGGCTCGCGCGCCGGTCAGGCTGGTGTAGCTCCCTGACCACAGATCCTGGTAGTCGACGATCCAGGGCAGGCCGGTCTTCCGCGCCAGGATCGACCCGGCGATCAGCGCCGATGGCGGCCCGAAGGTACTGACGATCAGGTCGGGCGAGGCGCCGGCCACGAGCGCGGCGCCGGCCCGCACCAGGGAAGGCACCAGCAGCAGCCGGACGTCGCCGAGCAGACCGAGCCGGTGGCGCAGATATCGGGTCCTCCGCTTCAGCTCGCCCCATCGCGCTATCCGCCCCGCGGTCGGGGCCGCAGCCGGCCGCCGCCGGGTCCCGCCCCACCAATAGGGAACCATGTGCAGGGTCAGCCCGGCCATCGGCAGGTCGAGCCCCAGCGGGCCGTCCATCGCGTGCTTCACGGGCGTCAGGACATGGACGTCATGGCCCAGGTCCGCCCAGGCTCGCGCCCAGCCATAGGCGCGATGCGAGGCGATCGCGTTGAGCGGCGGGAAGAAGTGCGTGAGAAGCAGAATTCTCACGGTCGCTCGCCCGAGGGTCGTGGGCCTGCCGACGGATCTGATGCCATCGACGCCGCGCCCCTCATCGGCTCGGCTGGCGTGAGGCGAAGCTCGCCATGGCGCTTTCCATGGCGCCTCGCATGCACTCCGCCACCACCGCGCTCGAGTGATGGCGCTCGATCCATCGTCGTGCGGCGGCGCCGATCTCGCGGCGCGCCCCGGGATCGGCTGCGAGCCTCGTGATGGCGGCGGCGATCTCCTCGCTGCTGGCGCAGGCGACCAGCGGCGGGTCGGTCGGGAAGCACCAGGCATTGTGCCGGCGCTCGTAGGATGTGAGGACGGCGGCGCCGCAGGCCATCGCCTTGGGCGCGATCAGGCCGAACACGCCCAGCACGAACTGGTCGAGCACGAGGTCGACCGCCCGGTAGTGGCGAACCAGCAGGGGCTCCGGCATCGGCTCCAGCCACGCGACCCGCGACTCGATTCCGAGGCTGCGGCAGAGCTCCTTGCTACGCGCGACCTCCTGCCCCCAGGCGGGGATCAGCAGCACCGCATCGAGGCCGCCGGCCAGCGCGGCGGCGAACCCCTGCAGCATCCGGTCGTTGCCCTTCAGTCGCCAGTTCTGTCGCGCGGGCGCGAGCAGCAGCGTGCCGGCAGCGTGCTTCTCCTGCAGCTGCCGTCTCAGGGACGGCTCGTCCCCGGGGCAGTAGATCGCCTCGTCGACCGGATGCGGGCAGAAGGAGTAGTTGCGGATGCCGGCGCGCTCGGCGGCGTCCCGATCGTCGGGGTTGGTGATGACGACGTGGTCCGACAGCCCATAGGCGAGCCACAGGAGGCGCGCCACAGCCGAGCTGCCCATGGGAAAGTCCCGCATCGTCCCGATCTCGACGCTGATGCTCGGCTTGCCCCCGTAGAGCATGGCGTAGATCGGCGCCAGCGCGTAGGAGAGGATCACGTCGACATCCGCCGCATGCGAGGCCAGCCAGGCGGCATGACGCCGATAGCAGGCCAGCACCACCGGATCGATCGTCCAGTCCGGGCCCCGGCGCAAGGCCAGCGCCGCCAGCGCCTCGACGCGCTCGGCAGCACCCGCGTCCCGCTCTTCCGCTCGGCCGAGCCTGGCCAGCACGCTTGCGCCGCGCTCGCGCAGATAGAGCAGGCGGTAGAAGGCGGGCTGGAGCCCGCGCCTGGCGCTCGCCGGCAGGCGGCGAGCGAGCCGCCCGAAGGCCGAGCCACGAAGGCCCGCGGCCCTGCCGTCCAGCGTGGCGGTCTTGAGCCAGGCCGGCCGACGGTAGTCGCCGAGATCAGCGGTGCTCGCGCGGAAATCGTTCTCGTCGGGAAAGTCCTTCGGGTCGAGCGCGAGATCATCCCACTCGGGCTGGCTCATCAGGTGGTTGATGTCGTGGCAGATCAGCTCGACCGGGGCGCCGTGCCGGGCGAGGATCTTCGCGTATCCATAGGCGACGTTCGCGACGTTCCCGACATGCAGGGAGCGGGGCCAGGCCGGCGAACCGCTGCTCTCGCCCCGGTCCCTCAATGCCCGGCCTCTCGGGACGGGCCGCGGCGAAACCGGGCCGCGAGGCTCGTCAGCCGCCGCACGATCGGCCGCAGCGCCTCTAGCGCCGGGGCGGCCCGCGGCCGCGATGCCCGAGCCAGCCCGAGCCGCTGCCGGCGCAGCAGGTCGAACCCGGTCCTGGGCCGGGAGTCGCCCATGACGTGCTCGACGATCCTCTGCATCTTCTCCGCGACGATCGCCTTGGCATGGTGCCGGAGCATCCAGTCCCGCGACGCCGCGCCGCGGGAGGCGCGGCCGGGCTCGTCGCCGAGATGGCGGCACATCGCCTGCAGGATCTCGTGCTCCTCACGGACGCCGACCAGGGGCGGCATCTCGTCGAAGCACCAGCCGTGCAGGGCGGGCTGGAAGGAGAGCAGGCAGGGCGTGGCACAGGCCATCGCCTTGGGGGCGATCAAGCCGAAGGTGCCGAACGTGCCGAACTGATCGAGCACGAGGTCGGCAGCGGCGAGCATGCGCGCGAGGCGCCGCTCCGGCGCCGGCGGGAACCAGGTCACGCGGTCGGCGATGCCGAGATCGGCGATCAGGCGCTTGGTGCGCCCGACATCCGGCCCCCATTCCGAGATCAGCAGCGTGGCATCGGTGCCGCCGCGCACCAGCGCGGCGAAGGCCCGCACATAGCGCTGGTTCGCCTTGACCTCCCAGGACTGGCGGGCGGGCGCCACCAGCAGGTGGCGGGACGCGCACAGCGATCGCCGGAGCGCCAGCCTCTCCTCGGGCGGGAGCGGCCTGAAGACGTCCTCGTCGACCGGGTGAGGGACGAAGCGATGGTTCTCGAGCTCCAGCGCCTGCGCCGCCGCCCGGCAGTCGGCGTTGGTGACGATCATGGCGGGCGCGCTGCGGTAGGCGAGCGCGAGCAGCCGCCCGAGCGGGCTGTCGACGGCGACGATGTCGCGCAGCGTGCCGATCTCGACGGGCACGTACGGGGTCAGCGAGGAGAGGAGCGGCGGGACGGCACCGTAGGCATAGCCGAAGATGACGTCGTAGCCTGCGAAGAAGCGGGCCTGGAGGGCATCGACCAGCGGCCCGTAGGCGAGCACCTCCGCGCGGGTCAGCGACCAGCGCGGACCGTAGCGCTCGGACGCCCGGACGATCGCGTCGGCCCAGTCCGGGCTCAGCCGGACGGAACCGTGGGGGGCGGGCTCGGAAACCCAGTGATCCTGCGACCGGATCCGCCGATACCATCCGGGCGGCGTCACCCGCCGGAGCGCCGGGTCATCCTGCGGCGCCCGCCATTCGTCGGCGACCGGAATCTCGAAATCGCCGTCGGCCCATTCCGGTTGGCTGAGGATGTGATCGAGGTCGTAGCACAGCACGTCGGCGGCCGTTCCAGCCTCGCGCAGGATGCGCGCATAGCCGTAGGCGACGTTGGCGATGTTGGCGAGATGCAGCTGCTTCACGTCAGGTGCCGCCGCCGGCCGGCGATGCTGACGAGCGGTACCATTCGATGGTTCGCCGCAGCCCGTCCTCGAGCTCGATCGTCGGCTCGTAGCCGAGATCGCGGCGGGCGGCCCCGATGTTGGGGACGCGCACCCCGATGTCGGGATAGTCGATGGGCTTGAGCACGATCGCCGAGCGGCTGCCGGCCAGGGCCGCGATCATCCGGGCGAGAGCGAGCACCGTGACGGTGCTGCGCGGGTCGCCGATGTTGTAGGTGCGGCCGATCGCGGTGTCGCTGCTCATCGCCGCGAGAGCGCCCTGCACGAAGTCATCGACGTAGCACCAGGCGCGGATCTGGGCGCCTTCGCCATGCACGACGATCGCCTCGCCGGCCAGCGCCCGCCTGACGAAGTTGTGGACGGCTCCGACGCCCGCCTGGTTCGGCCCGTAGACGTTGAAGGGACGCAGGGTGACTGCGGGCATCCTGTCCCGGACGCCATGGGCGTGGACGACGAACTCGCCGACCAGCTTGCTCATCGCATAGGTCCAGCGCGGCTCGCCGACCGTCAAGGTCGGCTTGATGTCGCGCTCGGAGACGTCATAGGCGTGGTTGCCGAAGACCTCGCTGGTGGAGAACCCGACGAACCGCTTCAGCCCCCGCAGGCCCTGGGCGGCCTCCGCGACATTGAAGGTGCCCTTCACGTTCACCTCGAGCACGCGCATCGGATCGGCGATGACCGTGTCGACGCCGGCGATCGCCGCCGCGTGAATCACGTACTCCACGCCGGGATCCAGGGCTGCGCGCACCGCGGCAATGTCGCGTACGTCGCCGGCCGCCAGCCTCACGTTGCGATGCCTGAGCACCGGCGCCTTGTTGCCCGCGCTGTTGTGCAGGTTGTCGAACAGCACGACCTCGTTGCGATCGGCCAGCCGTGCTGCGAGGTGGGTGCCGATGAAGCCCGCGCCGCCGGTGATGAAGATCCTCGATCCGGCGATGTCGGGATCGCGCGGCTGGGTCATTGGCAGCCCGCCGCCGGCAGCTCGCACCGCATGAAGTCCTCGATCCGGCGACGCGGTCGCCACCCCGTCCCGCGCAGGGCGGCGTTGTCGCCCATCATGTCGCCCGACCGCTCCTGCACGTCATCCAGGCTGGCGGCGATGCCGAGCCGGGATTCCATGGCGCGGACCAGCTCGAGAAAGCTGATGTCCTGGTCGCCGCAGAGATTGTAGCAGCCCGGCGGGAACGACGGCGCGGTGGCGCGCCGCACGGCCTCGACGACGTCGGCCACGTGAACCGGGGTCATGCGGGGCGCCCCGCCCTCCTTGATCCGCAGCCGGCTGCCATTGTGCAGGGCATCGGCGACCCGGCGGAACACGCCCGACCGCAGGCCTGCGCCGAACGGGAAGTAGAGACGAAAGATCACCAGCTCGAGGCCGAACAGCGCGGCGTAGCTGCGGCACACGCTCTCGGCCAGATGCTTGCTGTGCCCGTACCCGTCCGCCGGCGCGGCCGGGTCGGTCTCGCGCATGCGCCGCCCGGCCTGATAGCCGTAGACGCTGCCCGACGAGAACAGGATGAAGCGGGCAGCCTCGTGGCGCCGGCTCCAATCGAGCAGGTTCTTCGTCGCCAGGACGTTCGAGTCCCAGTGCCGCTGCCAGTCGGTGCCGCCCAGCTCGGCGGCGCAATGGATGACGACCGCGCCCTTCAGGCGGAGTGCCGGCGGCAGCGGGCTGGCCAGGTCATGGGCGACGGCGGCGATGCCCTCCGGCGTGCGCGGGTGCCGCGACAATCCCGTGACCTCGCCACGGTCGCGGAGCGCCGTCGCGACGGCGCCGCCGATCGACCCCGATGCGCCCGTCACGAGAAAGGTCTGCGCCATGCCGTCCGACCCCCCGGGGCGACGCTGCATCATAGCAACGCCGCGCAGGCGAGACAGCGGCTTTCGCCCTTGCCCGCTCGCACCGCGCGCGTGCCGACGAGACGCCGCCCGCCTCTTGAACGACAGCCCGGGGCCGCATAGCCTGCGCGACGGCTGACGCCGCAGGGGCCGGATGGCGGCGGTGCGCCGGGGTGGGCTTCCCGATGAATTCCTACTTGCCGCAACACGCTGCGCCCGACGCGGCCGCCGAATCGTCGGCGCGGCCTGTCCGCGTTGCCGTCGTCGGCTGCGGCCGCTGGGGCCGGAACCTGGTGCGCAACTTCGCCGAGCTCGGCGCGCTGGCGGCCCTGGTGGATCCCGATGGCGGCACCATCGAGGCGCAGCCCGCCGCGCACCAGCCGCTCGCGAGGAGCCTGGAGGCCGTGCTGGCCGACTCCGCGATCGATGCGGTCGCCGTGGCCGCCCCGAGCACGTTCCACTACGATCTCTCCAGGCGGGCGCTCGAGGCGGGCAAGCACGTCCTGGTGGAGAAGCCGCTCGCGCTGCGGCTGGACCAGGCGGAGGCGCTGAGCAGGCTAGCCGAGCGGCTCGACCGACGGCTGATGGTCGGCCATCTCATGCAATACCACCCGGCCTTCGTCGCTCTGCGGGAGCATGTTCGGGACGGCCGTCTGGGAACCGTCCAGTACCTCTATTCCCACCGGCTCAACTTCGGCGCGATCCGGCAGGAGGAGGACGCTCTCTGGTCGCTCGCGCCGCACGACGCCTCGATGATCCTGTCGCTGGTCGGCGCGGAGCCGGACAGCGTCAGCGCCGCCGGCGCCAGCTATCTCCACCCGTCGATTGCCGACGCAACGACGACGCACCTGGGCTTTCCGGGCGGGGAGCGAGCCCACATATTCGTCTCCTGGCTGCATCCCTTCAAGGAGCACCGGCTGGTGGTGGTCGGGTCGGCGGGGATGGCCGTGCTCGACGACGCGCAGCCCTGGGATCGCAAGCTGGTTCTCTACCCGCACCGGGTCGCCTGGAGCGGCGGCAATCCATCGCCCGTCGCGGCGGCGGCCGCACCCGTGCCGCTTCCGGCCGCCGAGCCGCTCAAGCTCGAATGCCAGCACTTCCTCGACTGCGTACGGACCGGCGCGCGCCCTCGCACCGACGGGCACGAGGGCCTGCGCGTGCTGCGGGTCCTGGCACGCGCCAGCGAATCGCTCGCCGCGTCGCGAGGCTCCGAAGCGGGGAGCGGGGCGGCGGTCCCCGCAGCGCGCGTGGCCCAGCATCACCCGGCGGTCACCATCCACGAATCCGCCTATGTCGATGCCCGCGTGCAGATCGGCGAGGGTACGCGGATCTGGCATTTCAGCCACGTCCTCAGCGACGTGACGCTGGGGCGCCACGTCAATATCGGCCAGAACGTCGTCATCGGCCCGCGGGTCACGATCGGCAACAACGTCAAGATCCAGAACAACGTCTCGATCTACGAAGGCGTGACGCTCGAGGACGGCGTCTTCTGCGGACCGTCCTGCGTATTCACGAACGTGAGCAATCCGCGCGCCGAGATCGAGCGCAAGTCCGAGTTCCGCCCGACCCGGGTCCGGCGCGGCGCGACGATCGGGGCCAATGCAACGATCCTCTGCGGCCATACGCTGGGCGAGTACTGCTTCATCGCCGCGGGCGCGGTGGTGACGGCGGACGTGCCGGCCTTCGCCCTGTGGTCGGGCGTTCCGGGACGGCGGACCGGCTGGGTGAGCCACGCCGGCCACCGTCTCGGGCCCGACCTCGTCTGCCCGCAGACCGGCAGGCGATATCGCGAGATCGGAGAGGGTCTGCAGGAAGCGCTCGAGCCTGGCCGGGAGATGCCCGCGAGCCGGTGAGGCGGTACGCGGGCCGGCAGAGAAAATGGTGCCCCGAGTCGGATTTGAACCAACGGCCTACCGCTTACGAAGCGGTTGCTCTACCGCTGAGCTATCGGGGCATCCGGAAGCGGCCGCGCTCAGTCAGGCGGCCAGCGCGGCGGACCCTAATTGACCCGTCTGGCGGCGTCAACCGGCGGCAGGATCGTCACCGCGCCGGACGGCATCGGAGCGGCGGCCGGCGTCCCGGCGGGCGCGGGGGCGGGGGCGGCGAAGCGGGGACCGCGGCGGCGGGCGGCAGGGCCGGCGTCACCGGGACCAGCGCGCCGAGGCTGTCGCCCGGCGGCAGCAGCGCCGCCGCCGGGCGCGGCGCGGTGCGCCAGCGCAGCGCGTCGAAGGCGCCGCAATGCGGGCAGCGGGCGCGCCAGTCGCCGGTGCTGAGCCCGCAGGACTCGCAGATCCAGGAGGGATCGGCCGGCGCCTCGGCGGCGCGCAGCAGCCAGCGGCGCACCGCGGCGGCGTCGCCGCCCTCCGACTCCTCGAGCCGCGCCATGTCGCGGGCGAACCCGGCGGTCGGCGGGCCGGCGCCGTCGAGATCGAGCGCCGCCTGGAAGTGGCGGCGCGCCTCGCCGACCAGCCCGGCGGCGAGCGCCGCCTCGCCGGCGGCGCGGTGGCTGGCCGGCTGGTCGGGCTTCCTCGCCGCCAGCGCCTCGAAGCGGCGGGCACGCTCGATCGCGCTCTCCGCCGGCTCGAGGCGGGCATAGGCGGCGGCGAGCAGCGGGTGCGGCGCCTCCGCCCAGGCCTTCTCGATCAGCTTGGCGGCCTGGCGGCGGCGGCCGGAGCGGGCCAGCAGCTCGGCCCAGAGGGCGCGCGCCGGCACCAGGTCCGGGGCCAGCCGCGCCGCCTCCTCCAGCGCCGCGATGGCGCGCGGCGGCGCCATGCCGGGGGCCGCGGCCGCGACCTCCTCGCGGGCCTCCTCGGCCAGCATCACCGCGCGGATCCGCCGGCCCTTGGCGTCGTCCACCGCCTTCAGCTTCGTCGCCTGGCGCAGGGTCGCGGCGGCGGCGCTCCACCGCCCGTCGCGCAGCTGCAGGTCGAGCAGCGATTCGGCCGCCCATGGGGTGTTCGGCCGTTCCTTCAGCGCCCGCTCGGCGAGCGCCAGCGCCGCCGGCCGGTCATTGGCCCGCAGCGCCTGCATGAGCAGGCCGCGGACGCCGAGGAACGCCGTCTCCTTGCGCTCCAGCATCGCCTCGAAATAGCGCCGCGCCGCCGCCTCGTCGCCGTCGAGCTGGGCCGCCTGCGCGGCCAGCAGCATGGTCAGCGGCGGCTCGTTGAGCAGCGCCGCTGCCTTGTGCGACTGGCGCTTGGCCTCGGCCGCGTCGCCCGCCGCCACCGCCACCATGCCCTGGGTCAGGGCGCGGTAGCCGTCGCGCCGCCGCCGCTCGACCCGGCGGCGGGCGATCTGCCGCGGGCTGCGCATGACGAAGCGCCACAGCCGGTAGAGCAGGGCGACGAGCACGACCAGGATGAAGATGGCGGCGAGCAGCACCCCGACGGTGGTATCGACGCGGTAGCCCAGCCACTGCAGCGTGACCTCGCCCGGGCGGTCGGCGAGCCAGACCGCGACGGCCACCAGCACCGCCAGCTTGAGGAAGAAGAAGAGGGTGCGGGCCATCGGCTCAGCCCCCGCCGGGGGCGGCGCCCGCGTCGGGCGGACCGGCCAGCGCCGCCGCCTTCAGCGCGGCCACCGCCTGCTCGGCGGCGAGCCGGGCGCGGGCCGCCGCCAGCCAGTCGGCCGCCGCCTTGCCGGCATCGCCCTCGAGCCCGCCCATCTCGTCGACCGCGCCGGCGAGATCGTCGGCCTCGAGCTTCGCCTCGGCCCGGGCGATGCGGGCCGGCGGATCGCCGCCCTGCACGTCGGGGCCGACCGGCCGCACCGTCACCAGCCGCTCGACCCGGCCGAGCAGCTGCTCGCCGAAGCTGCCCTGCGGATTGCCGGCCTGCAGCACGGCCCGCGCGGTCGCCGGGAAGCCCTGCTTCAGCTCGGCCAGGGTCGGGATGCCCTTGGCCGCAGCCGGCGCGATGGCGTCGAGCGGCGGCGCGATCTGCTTGGCCAGGTCCGGCTGCTCGGCGACCAGCCGGCGCACCGTGTCGAGCTCGGCGGCGAAGGGGCGGGACTGGCCGAGCGCGGCGGCGAGCTGGCCGACCGCCAGCACCATGGCGCCCTGGGGGTTGCGCTGCTTGCGCAGCTCGGCGATCGCGGCGTCGAGCTGCGGCAGCTTGCCGGCGACGCCCTGCAGCGTGGCGAGCTGGCCCTGCGCCGCGGTCACCTCGCCGCGCAGCGCGTCGACCGCCTGCTGCAGCCGGTCGAGCGCGGCCTGGTCGGCCTGGGCCGCCTGCTGCTGCTGCGGCAGGGCGGCGGCGAGCTGCTGCAGCTTCTGCTCGAGCTGCGCCAGCCGGTCGGGCAGGCCGGCGATGTCGGCGGGCAGCGCCGGGGCCGCGGGCGCGGCGGCCGCCGGGGCCGGGGCCGGCCGCTCGGCCAGCGCCTTGACCTGCTGCTCCAGCCCGGCGAGGCGCTCCGGCAGGGCGGTGATGTCGGGCGGCAGCGCGGCGGGTGCGCCGTCGCCGGCCGGCGCCGCCGGCAGCGCCGCCAGCTTCTGGCCGAGCGCCTCGAGGTTGCGGTCGGTGGTCTCGAGATGCTTGTCGATCGCATCCATCCGCCGGTCCATGCTGCCGAGGCGCGCCGGGCTGGCGGAGTCGGGGGTCGGCGGCGGCGGCGTGGTGGCGATGGTCTGCGGGCCGCTGAAGAGCGGCTCCCAGGCGCTGCGGCCGAGCTCCAGGACGACGACCACGACCAGCGCGACGAGCGCCGCCAGCACCGCCGTGCCGACCACGCCGAAGCCGCGCGGCGCCAGCGCGGCGGCAGGCGGCGGCCCGGCCGGCGGCGGCGCCTCGGCCGGGCGCCCGCTCGCCGGAGGCCAGCCGCTGGCCCGCGCCCGCCGGCGCGCGGCCGAGCGTCACCGGCGGCGCGATCTCCCGGGCCGACTCCTCGGGCTGTTCCGGCTGGTTCTCGGCCAGGGTGGCGTCGACCAGCTGCAGCATGCCCGAGAGGTCGGGCTTGAGGGCGGAGAGCACGCTGCGCCAGGGCAGCGCCTGGACGGCGTCGGCCACCGCCGGCGACAGGCAGAGCGCCTCGGTCCGGGCCAGCCCGGCATCGAGCTTCGCGCGCTCCTCCGGCGCGGCCGCCTCGACCAGCTTGACGAAGGTCGCCGCGGTGCGCGGCGAGAAGAACAGCACCCAGCTGAAGCCGCCCTCGCGCAGCCGCATGCGGGTGTCGGCGGAGAGCCGCTCGGCCGGCTTCGCCTCGTAGAGCACCGCCCGGCGCAGGGTGAAGCCGGCGGCCTCGAGGTCGCCCGCCAGGTCGCCGGCGACGGCGCTGCCGGCGGCGTGGAAGAGCGGCCCGTCGCCGGGCTGCAGCTTGTCCTTGGCGAGCCGGGCGAGGTCGCGCACGTCGCCGCCGGCGCTCGACACCTCGGCGAAGCCGGCGGAGCGGGCCGCCGCGGCGGTCGCCTCGCCCACCGCCAGGGCCGGCAGGTCGCGGCGCGGCGACAGCTCGGCGAAGGCGCGCACCCCGTTGGCGCTGGTGAAGAGCAGCGCCTGCACGCCGGCGAGGTCGAAGGCGGCCTCGCGCAGCACCCGGATCGAGAGCAGCGGCTCGATGTCGACCGCGACGCCGCGCTGGCGCAGCGCGTCGGCCAGCGACGCCGCATCCTCCTCGGGCCGGGTGATGAGGGCTCGGTTGTCGGCCATGGTCACCTGTCAGGAGCTGGCGCGGAAGAAGGCGGGGTCGGCGCCGGCGCGGAGGGCAACCCCGGCGGCACGGCCGAGTTCCGCCGCCGCCGCCGCCGGCCCGCGCCGCTCGTCCCGCCGCACGGCGCCGCCGTCCGGCAGCGCGATCAGCGCGCGCAGCCGGAGGTCGCCGCCGGGGCCGGGCTCGGCCAGCGCGGCGATCGGCGTGCGGCAGGAGCCGTCGAGCTCGGCCAGGCAGGCGCGCTCGGCCGCCACCAGGGTGGCGGTGGCCGGGTCGTCGAGCGGCGCCAGCAGCTCGCGGGCCAGCGCGTCGTCGGCGCGGATCTCGATGCCGATGGCGCCCTGGGCGACCGCCGGCAGGATCTCGTCGGTCGACAGGATGGCGGTCGCCTTCCCGGCCAGCCCGAGGCGCTTCAGCCCGGCCAGCGCCAGCAGCGTGGCGTCGACCTCGCCGGCCTCGAGCTTGCGCAGCCGGGTCTGCACGTTGCCGCGCAGCGACACCACCCGGAGGTCGGGCCGCAGCGCCAGCAGCTGCGCCTGGCGGCGCAGCGAGGCGGTGCCGACCACGGCGCCCTGCGGCAGGGTGGCGATGCTGTCGCCGGTGCGCGCCAGCAGCGCGTCGCGCGGATCCTCGCGCGGCAGCAGGCAGGCGATCGTCAGCCCGGCCGGCAGCCAGGTCGGCACGTCCTTCATCGAGTGCACCGCGAAATCGATGGCGCCGGCCAGCAGCGCCTCCTCGATCTCCTTGGTGAACAGGCCCTTGCCGCCGAGCTCGGCGAGCGGCCGGTCCTGCACCTGGTCGCCGGTGGTCTTGATGATGCTGAGCTCGATCGCCGCCGGCTCGGCGAGACGGGGATGCGCCGCCGCCAGGCGGCGGCGCAGCTCCTCGGCCTGGAAGAGAGCGAGCGGGCTGCCGCGCGTACCGATCCGCAGCGGCCCGCCGCGGGCCCGGTTCGGCGTCGCGGTCATGGGCGGCAGACATAGCAGAGGACGGCGGAGGGAGGACAGAGGACAGATGGCGCGGCGATGGCGCGGCGATGGCGTGCCGCCCGGCGCCTCTGCTACACCCCGGCCCATGCTGGTGCTCGGGATAGAGACCTCCTGCGACGAGACGGCGGTGGCGCTGGTCGATGACGGCCGCCGGATCCGCGCCGAGCGGGTGCTGTCGCAGCTCGAGGAGCACCGGCCCTATGGCGGGGTGGTGCCGGAGATCGCCGCCCGGGCCCATCTCGAGCATCTCGACCGGCTGACCGCCGAGACCCTGGCCGAGACCGGGGTCGGGGTCGCCGCGCTCGACGGCATCGCCGCCACCGGCGGGCCGGGGCTGATCGGCGGCCTCTTGGTCGGCACCACCTTCGGCAAGGCGATCGCGGCGGTCGCCGGCAAGCCGTTCGTCGCCGTCAACCACCTGGAAGGGCATGCGCTGACCGCGCGGCTGACCGACGGCCTGGCCTTTCCCTACCTGCTGCTGCTGGTCTCCGGCGGCCATTGCCAGCTGGTGGCGGTCGAGGAGGTCGGGCGTTACCGCCGCCTCGGCACGACCATCGACGACGCCGCCGGCGAGGCCTTCGACAAGGTCGCCAAGCTGCTCGACCTCGGCTATCCCGGCGGCCCGGCGGTGGAGCGGGCCGCGGCCGCGGCCGCCGGGCACGACCTCGCCGCCTACGAGCTGCCGCGGCCGATGCTGGGGCGGCCCGGCTGCGACTTCTCCTTCTCCGGCCTGAAGACCGCGGTGCGCCGGCAGGTCGCAAGGCTGGCCGCCGCGGCGCCCGGCGGCCGGCTGCCCGACGCCGACCGCGCCGCGCTCGCCGCCGCCTTCCAGGCCGCCGTCGGCGACTGCCTCGCCGACCGCACCCGGCGGGCCATCGCGCTGTTCCGGGCGAGCCATCCCGAGGGCGGCGCCCTGGTGGTGGCGGGCGGCGTCGCCGCCAACCGCTATCTGCGCGCCCGGCTGGCCGAGACCGCCGCGGCCGGCGGCCTGAAGCTGCTCGCCCCGCCGCTGCGGCTCTGCACCGACAATGCCGCGATGATCGCCTGGGCCGGGATCGAGCATCTCAGCCGCGGCGAGCGCGACGGGCTCGACTTCGCGCCGCGGCCGCGCTGGCCGCTCGACCCCGACGCGCCGCCGGCCACCGGCGCCGGGGTCAAGCTGGAGCGGCGGCGCTGAGCGGCCCCCGGATCGCCCCCCCAATCGCCGTCATCGGGGCCGGCGCCTGGGGCACCGCGCTCGCCATCGCCGCGCGGCGGGCTGGCGCACCCGTGTTGCTCTGGGCGCGGCGGCCGGTGCGGCCCGCCGCGCTCGCCGCCACGCGGACCAATGCCGCCTACCTGCCGGAGGTGCCGCTCGACCCGGCGATCGCCGTCGCCGCCGACCCCGCCGCGCTGGCCGATGCCGGCATCCTGCTGCTCGCCGTCCCGGCGCAGCATCTGCGCGCCACGCTGCTGGTGCTGGCGCCCGCCCTGCCGCCGGCGGCGCCGCTGGTGCTCTGCGCCAAGGGCATCGAGCGCGGCACCTTGCTGCTGCCCGGCGAGGTGGTCGACGCCGTGCTGCCCGGCCGGCGCTGGGCGGTGCTGTCCGGCCCGACCTTCGCCGCCGAGGTGGCGCGCGGCCTGCCGACCGCGATCACGCTCGCCGCCGCCGACCCGGACCTCGCCGCCGGGCTGGCCGCCGCCATCGGCAGCGCCACCTTCCGCCCCTATGCCGCCGCCGACCCGACGGGCGCCATGCTCGGCGGCGCGCTGAAGAACGTGCTGGCGATCGCCTGCGGCATCGTCATGGGCCGCCGCCTCGGCGACAACGCCCGCGCCGCGCTCACCGCCCGCGGCCTCGCCGAGCTGATGCGGCTGGGCCGCGCCAAGGGCGCCGACCCCGCCACCCTGATGGGGCTGGCCGGGCTCGGCGACCTCGTGCTGACCTGCACCAGCCGCCAGTCGCGCAACCTGTCGCTCGGCATCGCGCTCGGCGAGGGCGCCGGCCTCGCCCAGGCGCTGGCCGGTGCCCGCGGCGTCGTCGAGGGCGCCGCCACGGCCGGCGCCGCGGTCGCGCTCGCCGCCCGCCTCGGCGTCGAGCTGCCGATCGCCCGGGCGGTCGACGCCGTGCTCAACGCCGGCGCCGAGATCGACGCCACGGTCGCCGCGCTGCTGGCGCGGCCGTTCAAGGCGGAGACGTGACCGACCCGAAGCGAGCACCGGCGCCGCAGAAGGAGTGAAGGTTGCGCCGCCTCGCTCGCCCTCCCGCAAAGCGGAAGAGGGGCGGGGGGAGGGTCGCGCCCAGGCTCCGGTGCCGCTATAAGCCCGGCATGCCCTGGCCGCTGCTCACTGCCGCCTTCCTGCTGCCGCTCGGCGCCAGCGCCGGCGCCACCTGGGCGCTGCTGCTCTGGCTGCGGCGGATCGCGCTGCTCGATCATCCCAATGCCCGCAGCCTGCATGCCGCGCCGGTGCCGCGCGGCGGCGGGCTGGCGCCGGTCGGGGTGCTGCTGGTGGCGATCGCGGCGCTGGCGCTCGCCGACGGCGCGCCGGTCACCGGCTGGCTGCCGCCGGTGGCGGGCGGGCTGCTGCTCGCCGCGATCGGCTGGCGCGACGACCGCGGCGGGCTGGGGCCGCTCGCCAAGCTGGCGCCGCAGGCGGCCGCCGTGGCGGTCGGGCTGCTGGCGCTGGCCGAGGCCGGGCCGGTGTTCCAGGGCTGGCTGCCGCGGCCGCTCGACCTGCTGCTCGCCGGGCTCGCCTGGCTGTGGTTCGTCAACCTCTTCAACTTCATGGACGGCAGCGACGGCATGGCGGCGGGCGAGGCGGCTGCCATCGGGCTCGGGCTGGCGCTGATCGGCCTGTGGCTGGAATGGCCGCTCGCCGAATCGGCGCGCGGCCTGGCGCTGGCCGGAGCGGCGCTGGGATTCCTGCTGTGGAACCGGCCGCCGGCGCGGCTCTTCCTCGGCGATGCCGGCAGCCTGCCGCTCGGCTACCTGATCGGCTGGCTGCTGCTGGCGGCGGCCGCGCACCGGCAATGGGCGGCGGCGCTGATCCTGCCCGGCTACTTCCTGGTCGACGCGACCTGGACGCTGCTGCGCCGCGCCGCCCGCGGCGAGAACCTGCTCGCCGCCCATGCCGAGCATTTCTACCAGCAGGCGGTGCGCATCGGGCACGGCCATCGCGGCGCGCTGCTCATGGTCAGCGTCGCCAACGCGGTGCTGATCGCCTTCGCCTTCGGCGCGGCGCGCGGCGATCCCGGCACCGCGCTGCTCGGCGCCGCCATCACCCTCGCCTACCTGCTCTACCGGCTGGTCCGGCCGCCGCCGCCGGCCGCGTGAGAGCGCCCATGATCCGGACCAGCGGCCACCACCAACCCGAGCAGGGTCGCGAGGATCGGCCAGAACAGGTAGCGCGTCGCCGCGTCGGCCGCGACCAGCGCCAGCCCGGCGATGCCGAGCAGCGCGCTGCAGGCCAGCGCCGCGGCGATGGCGCCGCGGCGGCCGCCGCGCCACATGCTCCAGCCGAGCAGGCCCGCCGCGCCGGCCAGCCAGGGCCAGCCCGCGAAGACCGGGCCGAGATGCGCCGCCGCCGCGTCATAGAGGCGCGCCAGCGGCGCCGGCGGATAGTCGGCGCCCATCGCCGCGGCGCTCGCGAAATGGCCGTGCGGATCGGTGTCGGAGATGAACTGGTAGCGGGGAGGCCTGCGGCCGCTCGGCGAATCCCAGCAGGGCGAGGACGAAGCGGGCGCGGTGCCGCAGATAGCAGGACGGGCAGCGCGCGAGGCCGTCGATCCAGGCGGCGCGCAGGGCACGCGCGTCCGGGCCCGGCGGCACCGGGAGATAGCGCTTGTCCGCCGGCCACATCAGGGGCGTCACGCTGTCCGCCCGGTAGCGCCGGCCGAGCGTCGGAAAGTCGACCCCGAGCGCCTGGATGTAGCCGGGCATCAGGTTCTCGCCGAGCCGCAGCGAGATGCCTGCGAGGTCGAGCACCTCCAGGGTCTCCAGGGGGTCGGCCTCCGCGGCGGCGAGCACGAAGCGGTCGAACGCCGCCGCCGCCGGCACCAGGACGGCGGATGCGGCGAGCGCGACGGCGAGCGCCCCCAGCCGGGCGAGGGGCCGGCCCGGCAGCCGCGCCAGCAGCCCCGCCGCGATCATCGGCAGCAGGGCGAGCGGCGCCTCGTGGCGGACCAGGGTGGCGGCGAGCGCCAGGGCGGCGAAGGCCAGCCAGAGCCACGAACGCTCCAGGGCGGCGACGAACGCCAGCAGGGCGGCCATCATGACGGCGACGTAGAGCCCGTCCTTGCCGGCGGCCGCCAGCGCGCCGGTCACCGGCGGGACTGCCGCGATCGCGGTGGCGATCGCCATGCGCCGCCAGGGCGAGGCAACGAACCGCCGCAGGAACAGGTAGAAGGCCGGGAAGAATATGATCTTGCACAGCAGGGCCAGGCTCGCCGGCCCGTAGAGGACGCCGTTGGCCTGGCGCCAGAGGAAGGACAGCAGCGGCGAGTGCCAGGAATCGTAGCGGCCGCTGACCGCCTGCGCCAGCATCGAGGTGCTGTCGGCATTCATGATGCCGGGAAAGAACCCCAGCCAGAGGATCAGCGCGAGCGCCGCGAAGTAGGGCAGGTCGCAGCAGGACCAGCGCGCGGCCGGCGCTTCGCATCGCGCCAGATCAGGAGGGCCTGTCGCCGCCATCCAGCATCCCTCGGCGCGCCGGGCATCGCCCGCGGGCACGGGCATCGGGCCGGGCGATTCCACCGCCATCCTGGCTGCAACCCTGCCGGCTTGCCAAGCACCGCGCGACCCGTGCCCACCGGCAGGCGAGCGCGATGAACCGCGGCGGCCGTGTCCTGGTCACCGGCGCCGGCGGCTTCGTCGGGCGCGCCGTGGTGGCGGCGCTGGTCGAGGCCGGCCGCCCGGTGCGCGCCCAGCTGCGCCGCCCGGCGCCGCTGCCGCCGGCGGTCGAGGCGGTCCGCATCGAGGAGATCGCGGCGGCCGGCTGGCACGACGTGCTGCAGGGCGTCGACGGCATCATCCATCTCGCCGCCCGGGTCCATGCCGAAGGCGCCGCGGCGGCGGACGAGCCCGCCTTCCTGGCGATCAACCGCGACGCCACCGCCCGGCTCGCCGCGGCGGCGGCGGCGGCCGGCGTGCGCCGGCTGGTCTTCGCCAGCTCGGTCAAGGCGATGGGCGAAGCCTCGCCGCCGGGCGGCGCGCTCGACGAGGCGTCCCCCTGCCGGCCGGGCGATCCCTATGGCCGCTCCAAGCGCGCCGCCGAGCTGCGGCTGGCCGAGATCGCCGCCGGCAGCGCGCTCGAGGTCGCAGTGCTGCGGCCGCCGCTGGTCTACGGGCCCGGCGTCGGCGCCAACTTCCGGCGCCTGCTGGCCGCCGTCGACCGCGGCTGGCCGCTGCCCTTCGGGCTGGTCGCGAACCGCCGCAGCCTGGTCTATCGCGGCAACCTGGCGAGCGCGCTGATCGCCGCGCTCGACCATCCCGGGGCGGCCGGCGAGACCTTCCTGGTGGCCGACGGGCCGCCCCTGGCGACGCCGGCGCTGATCCGCCGGCTGGCCGCCGCGCTCGGCCGGCCGGCGCGGCTGCTGCCGGTGCCGCCGGGGCTGCTGGCGGCGGCTGGCCGGCTGGCCGGACGCGGCGCGGCGGTCGAGCGCCTGCTCGGCGACCTCGCGGTCGACGACCGCCGGCTGCGCGCCCGTCTCGGCTGGGTGCCGCCGGCGACGGCCGAGGCAGGCCTGGCCGCAACCGCCGGGTGGTGGCGGGCCGGCGCGGACACGCGGGCATGAGCCCGAATCGCGTGCTATTGTCCGGCCGCATGGGGATCCACCTGCCGCTCGGCCGCCGCGCCGCCACGGCCTTCGCCCACGACGTGGCGATGGCGGCGCTGTCCTTCCCGCTCGCCCTGTGGCTGCGGCTCGGCGACCGGCTGATCGAGCAGGCCGGCGGCTTCCTGCTGCCCGGCACCGCGCTGTTCGCCGGCGTCGCGGCCCTCGTCTTCCTGCTGCTCGGCCTCTATCGCGGCGTCTGGCGCTACGCCTCGCTCAGCGACCTGGTCGCCATCCTGCGGGCGGCCACGCTGGTCATCCTCGTCTACCTGCCGATCATGTTCGTGCTGTCGCGGCTGCAGGGCATGCCGCGCTCGACGCTGGCGATCAACTGGTTCGTGCTGGTCTTCCTGCTCGGCGCGCCGCGCCTGCTCTACCGCGTGCTGAAGGACCGCGGCTTCACCCACCTGCTGGAGCGGCACAGCGTGCTGCGCACGCCGGTGCTGCTGGCCGGCTTCGGCGATGCCGCCGACAGCTTCATCCGCGAGATGGCGCGCGACCCGCACGCGCCCTTCCTGCCGGTCGGCCTGGTCGACCTCAGCGGCCGGCGCACCGGCCAGTCGGTGCGCGGCGTGCCGGTGCTGGGCGACCTCGCCGCCGCGCCGGCGGCGCTGGCCCGGCTGGCGCGGCGCGGCGGCCCGGCGCCGCAGCGGCTGATCGTGGCGCCGGAGCACCTGCCGCGCGGCGACCTCGGCGCCCTGCTCGAGCTCGCCGAGCGGCACGGCATGACGCTGGCGCGGCTGCCGCCGCGCGGCGAGCTGCGCCGCCACGACGGCGAGCCCGGCAGGGTGCGCCCGGTCGCCGTCGAGGACCTGCTCGGCCGGCCGCAGACCGTGCTCGACCGCGCGCCGATGGCCCGGCTGGTGGCCGGCCGGCGCGTGCTGGTGACCGGCGCCGGCGGCTCGATCGGCAGCGAGCTGGTGCGCCAGCTCGCCGGCTTCGCGCCGGCCGGGCTGGTGCTGCTCGACCATTCCGAGGCGCTGCTCTACGGCATCGACGGCGAGGTCCGCCGCCGCTGGCCGGGGCTGGCGGTGACGGCGCGGCTGGCCGACGTGCGCGACCGCGGCCGGCTGGACCGGCTGCTCGCCGAGCTCCGGCCGGAGCTGGTGTTCCACGCCGCCGCCCTCAAGCACGTGCCGATCACCGAGGACAACCCGGCCGAGGCGGTGCTGACCAACGCGCTCGGCACCCGCAACCTGGCCGAGGCCTGCCGCCGCGCCGGGGTCGCCGCCATGGTGCTGATCTCGACCGACAAGGCGGTCAACCCGGTCGGCATGCTGGGCGTCACCAAGCGGCTGGCCGAGAGCTACTGCCAGGCGCTCGACATCGCCGGCAAGGGAACGGCGCCCCGCTTCCTCACCGTGCGCTTCGGCAACGTGCTGGGCTCGACCGGCTCGGTGGTGCCGCTGTTCGAGCGGCAGATCGCCGAGGGCGGGCCGCTGACCGTCACCGATCCCGAGGTCAGCCGCTTCTTCATGACGGTGCGCGAGGCGGTCGAGCTGGTGCTGCAGGCAACCGCGCTCGGGCTGTCGCCGTCCGGCGGCGGGCTCGAGCCGGGCGGCATCTTCGTGCTCGACATGGGCGAGCCGGTGCGCATCCTCGATCTCGCCCGGCAGATGATCCGGCTGTCGGGCAAGCGACCCGAGAAGGACATCCGCATCGTGTTCACCGGCCTGAGGCCCGGCGAGAAGCTCGCCGAGGAGATCTTCCACCCGCGCGAGGCGACGGTGGCGACCGGCATCCCCGGGGTGCTGTTCGCCCGCCCGCGCACCGCCGACTACGGCTATTGGAGCCGTGCCTTCCACGCGCTGGGCGAGACCCTGGAGAGCGGCTCGGAGGAGCAGCTGCGCGAGCAGCTGCGCCGGCTGGTGCCGGACTATGCCGGCGAGGCCGCCCCCCGCGGCGAGCGCCTCGGCCCGGCCGCACGGAGCGCCTCGGCATGAGCGGCGAGCGCCTGCCGGTCCGCCGCGCCCTGATCTCGGTCTCCGACAAGACCGGGATCGCCGAGCTCGGGCGCGGGCTGGCCGCGCGCGGCGTGGCGCTGCTCTCGACCGGCGGCTCGGCCGCCGCGCTGAAGGCCGCCGGGCTCGCCGTCACCGAGGTCGCCGACCATACCGGCTTCCCCGAGATGCTCGACGGCCGGGTGAAGACGCTGCACCCGGCGATCCATGGCGGCATCCTGGCGCGGCGCGACGATCCCGCCCACCTGGCGGCGATCGAGCGCCATGGCATCGCGCCGATCGACCTGGTGGTGGTCAACCTCTACCCCTTCGCCGCGACGGTGGCGCGCGGCGCCGACCCCGAGACCTGCGTCGAGAACATCGACATCGGCGGGCCGGCGCTGATCCGGGCCGCGGCGAAGAACCGGGACTCGGTGGCCGTCGTCACCGACCCCGCCGACTACGCCGCCCTGCTCGCCGAGCTGGCGCAGGACGGGGCGCTGCCGGGGGCGCTGCGCCGCCGCCTCGCCGCCGCCGCCTTCGCCCATACCGCCGCCTACGACGCGGCGATCGCCGGCTGGCTGGCCGGGCAGCAGGGCGAGCGCTTCCCGCCGGTGCTGGCCTTCGCCGGGCAGCGCCGGCAGGCGCTGCGCTACGGCGAGAACCCGCACCAGCAGGCCGCCTTCTACGCCATGACGCCGGTCGGCGCGGCGCCGCGGCCGGGCGTCGCCACCGCCCGCCAGCTGCAGGGCAAGGAGCTCAGCTTCAACAACCTCAACGACACCGACGCCGCCTACGAGCTGGTCGCCGAGCTCGACGCGCCGGCAGTCGCCATCATCAAGCACGCCAATCCCTGCGGCGTGGCGGTCGGCGCCAGCCTGGCGGCCGCCTGGGAGCGGGCGCTGGCCTGCGACCCGGTCAGCGCCTATGGCGGCATCGTCGCGGTCAACCGGCCGCTCGACGGCGCCACCGCCGAGGCGATCGCGCGCCTCTTCGTCGAGGTGGTGATCGCGCCGGCGGTGACGCCGGAGGCGGCCGCGGCGCTCGCCGGCAAGGCCAATCTCCGGCTGCTCGAGGCCGGCGGCCTGCCCGACCCGGCGGCGCCCGGGCTGGTGGTGCGGTCGCTGGCCGACGGGCTGCTGCTGCAGGACCGCGACGCCGGCCGGACCGGCGCCGCGGCGCTGCGCACCGTCACGAAGCGGGCGCCGAGCGAGCGCGAGCTGGCCGACCTGCTGTTCGCCTTCCGCGTCGCCAAGCACGTCAAGTCGAACGCCATCGTCTATGCCCGCGACGGCGCCACCGTCGGCATCGGCGCCGGCCAGATGAGCCGGGTCGATTCCTCGCGCATCGCCGCCTGGAAGGCGCGCGAGGCGGCCGAGGCGGCGGGCGAGACGGCCAGCCGGGCGATCGGCTCGGTGGTCGCGTCGGACGCCTTCTTCCCGTTCCCCGACGGGCTGCTCGCCGCCGCCGAGGCCGGCGCCACCGCGGTGATCCAGCCCGGCGGCTCGCTGCGCGACGACGCGGTGATCGCCGCCGCCGACGCGGCCGGGCTCGCCATGGTCTTCACCGGGATGCGGCACTTCCGCCACTGAGCGGCGCGGCGGCGGAAACCTCCGCCGCCCAGCCCTCGCCCCAGGCGCGCGCCTCCGGCCCGGGCCACTCCGGCACGAAGCGCTCGATCAGCTCGACGATCACCAGGTCGGGCTTCTGCGCCTCGATCCAGGCGAGATCGAGATTGCGGTGGTCGAACCGCCACACCACCCGCTCGGCGATGTCGGCGAGATAGGGCAGCCACACCACGCCGAACGAGTCCGAGAGCACCAGGATGCGCCCGCCGCCCCTGAGACGCGTCTCGATCACCATCTCCAGGGGCGCCGTCGATACCGTGCGGCTGGCCAGCACCGGGTCGGGAAAGCGCCGGACCGGGATCACCCAGGCCTCGTCGGGCGGCGCCGGCCACCGCGCCATCCGTGCGAGGTCGCCGGGAACCCGCGCGGTCTCGATGCCGTAGAACGACAGCGGCGGCAGGTTCCGTCCGGCGCGCTGCAGCACGGCCTGGAGGCCGACGAAGCCGCCGAGGCTGGTCCAATGGGTGTCGCTCATCATGTAAAGGCGGCCGAGCGGCTTGGCCGCGCGCAGCACCGGCCGCAGGTCGACCACGGGAATCTCGCGATGCGCGGCCAGCGCCGCCAGCAGCTGGTCCGCCGGGTTCGGGCCCGAAAGGCGGAGCCCCGGCGGCAGGAACTCCGGGTAGATCGTCTCCTTGTCCGGCGCGATGACGAAGACGAAGCCGATGCCGCGGGCGGCGAGCCAGGCATGCAGCCGCCGGATCACCCCGACCTGCTGCCGGAGCACCTCCGGCGCCAGCGGGCGCCGCCCGGCATGCTGCTCGATGGAATGCTCGTTGTCGATGAAGAGCCAACCTGACCGCCCGGCGACCACCATCGGGCTGGCGGGGGCGCCGAGCAGGCGCCGTGCCTCGGCGACCGCCTCCAGCAGCTGCGGCCGCAGCCCCATATGGTCCGTCAGGTAGGCGTCGAGCTCGCCCGCCAGCCGGCGCCAGCCCCTGGACCAGCTGTCCCAGCTCGGCGGCCGGGACAGCTGCCGCTGCTCGACCTCCGGCCCCGACTGGGCCAGCCCGAGCAGCTGCAGCAGCCCGGGGGCGGCGAGCAGCAGCGCGAACAGCGCGACCAGCAGCCGGTCGCTCCGGCGGGCCCCACCGCCGCGCAGCATCACCGTCGCCCGCGCGCGCATCGCTCAGAACCGGAAGTAGAGGAACGGGTTGTAGCCGGAGGCAGCGATCGCCGCCGCCGACAGCAGGACCAGGCACAGCGGGACGGCGACGGCGGCGGCCGCTCCAGCGTGGCGCAGCCCGGCATGGCCGGCGCCGAGCCGCCCCGCCCGCGCCGCCAGCCAGGGCACCAGCGGCACCGCGCCGATCGCGCCTGCAACCAGCGCCGCCGTCGTCTCGGGGGTGAGGAACCAGGCGGCCGTGTAGGCCGCCCTCGGCGCCTCCTCCAGGCCGGCCATGGCCCGCAGCAGCAGCGCCGCCCGACTGAAGTCGGCGGCGCGGAACAGCACCCAGCCGACAAGCACGACGAGCAGCGCGTAGAGATGGCCGAGCGGCCGCAGCCACGGCCAGGCGGGCAGCCAGCCGCGACAGGCTCGCTCCGCGACGAGGAAGATCCCGTGCCAGAGGCCCCACGCGACGAAGGTCCAGGCGGCGCCGTGCCACAACCCGCACAGCAGGAAGACGATGAGCAGGTTGCGACAGGTCCTCCAGGGGCCGCGGCGGTTGCCGCCGAGCGGGATGTAGAGGTAGTCGCGGAACCACTGCGACAAGGTGATGTGCCAGCGGCGCCAGAACTCGCCCACCGAGCGGCTGGCATAGGGGTGATCGAAGTTCTGCGGGAAGTGCAGCCCGAGCATGCGCGCCAGGCCCATCGCCATCAGCGAGTAGCCGCAGAAATCGTAGTAGAGCTGCAGGCCGTAGCCGATCGCGCCGAGCCAGGCGACCCCGGCGGTGACCTGCCCCGGCGGCAGGGCGAAGATCGCATCGACCGGGCGCGCCAGCGTGTTGGCGAGCAGCGCCTTCTGGGCGAGGCCGATGGCGAGCAGCCGGATCCCGGCGGCGATGTCGGCCGTCGTCGCGCGGCGCCGGTGGAGCTCGCCGACGATGGTCTTGAAGCGGACGATCGGGCCGGCGACGAGCTGCGGGAACATGGCGATGTAGAGGGCGAGATCGACGCGGCTGCGCTCGGCTCGCGCGTCGCCCCGCTGCACGTCGATCAGATAGGACAGACCGTGAAAGGTGAAGAACGAGATGCCGAGCGGCAGGTGGATGAGGACCGGCGCGAAGCCCAGGGCGCCCGTCACGAACGCGGCATACTTGAACAGCCCGAGAAGCCCGAGGTTGGCGATCACCCCGACGGTGATCCAGCGGCGCCCGCCGCCCTCCCGCTCGATCAACAGCGCCAGGCGGTAGTTTATGAGGATCGATCCGAGCAGCACGAGCAGGAACGGGCCCTCGCCGATCGCGTAGAACAGCAGGCTGAAGGCCAGCAGCACGGCATTGCGCGCCGGGATCAGCAGGTAGGCGAGCAGGAAGACCGGCAGGAAGTAGAAGAGGAATCCGATCGAGCTGAAGACCATCGATGCCCCCCGGCGCGTGCCGCAATGATGCCCCAGCCGGCGGCGGTTGGCACCGCCCTGTCGCTCCGCTAGATTGCGCGGGCAACCCGGCGGAGCGGGTCGGATCGACGAGTGCGGCGCGAGCCATGATGTGCGAGACGAGCGCGCGTTGCCGCCGCTGTCCCGCATCGCAACCGCCGCAGCCGTGACAGGCCGGGAGAGCTCGATTCGTCGCGCCATCGGGTCGAGACCGGCGCCCTGCCGGCGGGCGGGCCGCGCCTGACCACGGGACCACTGGGCACGATGCGGGTTCACGTCTTCTGCGCCGACATCCTGCCGCAGCCCGGCCGGGCCTGCTCCGCCGGCGGGATGCGCAGCCGGCAGCTGGTCGAGCTGATGCGGCGGCTCGGGCACGAGGTGTCGTGGTCGGAGCCGGGCGGCACCTTCCTCGGCCAGCGCGCCGGCCTGGCGGCGCTGCACAGCCACGACCGGGACGACCAGATCCGCATCCTCGCCGAGGGGCGGCCGGAGCTGGCGCTCTATGCCAACCCGATGGTCTGCGCGCTGGACGCCGCCGCCAAGCAGCGGCTCGGCTGCCGCATCCTCTACGACATCAACGGCCCGACCTTCCTCGAATCGGCGCTGATCGGCACCGGCCCGCTGGCCGGCGAGTTCGCCCGCTACATGGACCGGCTGCGGCTGGCCGACGGCCTGCTGGTGGTCAGCGAGCTGCAGCGCGGCGCGCTGCTCGGCTGGCTCGCCACGCAGGGCCTGGTCGAGGTGCCGTGGATCGAGCTGCTGCCGCTCGAGCTGCCGCCCTCGACGCTGGAGCGCCGGCCGGGCCCGGAGCCCGCGATCCTGTTCGCCGGCTACATCTATCCCTGGCAGGACCCGGCGGCCGCGCTGCTCGCCACCGCCGACCATCTCGAGCGGCTCGGCCGCGGCGAGCTGTGGCTGGTGACCGGGCATCACCGGCTGGCCAACGGGCCGGCGGTCGACCAGCTGCTCGCCGCCCTGGCGCGCCGCCGCTGCGTGCGCAACCTCGGCATCCTGACCGAGCAGGAGCTGCAGGCGATCTATGCGCGCTGCTGGTGCTGCCTCGAGGTGATGGCCCGCAACGTCGAGCGCGAGCTCGCCTTCACCACCCGGACCTGGCAGCAGCTCGGCCACGGCATCCCGATCGTCACCGCCGACCATTCCGGGCACGCCGGCGCGATCGCCGCGGCCGACGCCGGCTGGATCGTCGAGTCGGGCGTGCCCGGCGCGCTGGAGCGGGTGCTGGACGAGGTCGTCGCCGATCCGGCGCCGGTCCGGCGCAAGGGCGAGAACGCCCGCCGCCTGGTCGCCGCCGGCGCCATGCCGGCGGCGGCGCTGGAGCGGCTCGGGCGGCGGCTGGCGGCCACCGCAGCGCCGCGCCCGGCGCCGCAGCGCGGCGGCGGCGGCAGGGGCGGGGTCGGGCCGCGCGTGCTGCTGGTGGCGCGCGACATGGCGAGCACCGAGCTGCGCGGCCGCGGGCCGCTCGAGGCGCTGGCCGAGGCCGGGCGGATCGCCGGCTTCTGCCAGGTCGACGAGCATGGCCGCTTCCGCGGGCCGCAGGACTACGACCGGTTCGACTGCGTCGTGGCGATCCGCGAGACGGTGGCGCCGATGGTGCGGCTGCTGGCCGACCGCCAGTACCGCTTCGTCTACGACATCGACGACCTGCTGGTGCAGCTGCCCGCCTACAGCAAGGCCCAGCGCGATCCGAACGTGCCGGCGATGGCCGGGATGGCGACCGTGCTCACCGTCTCGACCGACCTGCTCGCCGAGCATCTCGGGGCCGCGCTCGGCTTCGATCCCGCGGCCCGCGCCGTCGTCACCCCGAACGGCCTGCCCTTCCCGCACCAGCCGCCGGTGCTCGCCGACAAGGCGAGCGGCCTGGTCTGGACCTCGAGCGACGCCACCTCGCTGACCCGCTCGCGCGAGGGCGTGGTGGCTGCCATCGCCGACTTCGCCGGCCGCCACGAGCTGCCGGTCTATCTCTTCGGCCTCTTCGACGACGCCCTGCTCCAGGCGCTGCCGAACGCCCGGCCGCTCGGCTATGTCGAGTTCTGGAAGCACAAGCACTTCTTCGCCTCGCATGCCGGGCTGATCGGCCTGGCGCCGCTCGAGGACAAGGCCGATCCCGGCTCGCAGCGCTTCATCGACTCGAAGTCGGACATCAAGATGGTCGAGCATGGCGGCTACGGGCATGCCGGGGTCTATTCGCGGGCCGCGCCCTATCTCCGCTCCGATCTGCGCACCGGCAGCATCGTCGAGAACAGCTATGGCGGCTGGAGCGAGGGGCTGCGCGAGGCCGCGGCGCGCTGCGGCGAGGCGGGCTACGTCAACGCCGCCGAGATCCGCGAGCGGCGGGACATCGCGCGGCTGGCGCTGGGCGGCCGGCTGGAGGCGATCGAGCGCGCCATCGAGCCGCGCGGCATCACGCGGGCGGAGGTCGAACGCTGCTTCGCCGCGGACGGCGCCGGCGGGCCGGCGCCCGGGCCGGCGCTCGATGCGATGACGCGGCGCCGCATGGCGCACCGCGCCGCCGACCGGCTCTATCGCGGCTTCGACCGCCTGCCGCTGCCCCTGCAGCACGCGATCGCGCGCTCGCTGCGCGCCCTCGGCGGCGCCTGAGCGACCGGCCCAGCCCGGCCGTCGTGCCATCCTCGCCCGTCGGCAGGCTGCTGCCCTGGATCTTCGTCCTCTATGCCGGGATCGCCGTCATCTTCCTGGCCTGCGCGATCCCGCCGCTCCAGGTCCCCGACGAGCCCAACCACTTCCTGCGCGCCGACGAGGTGAGCCGCGGCGAGCCGGTCGGCCGGCATCTCGGGGCGACCAGTGGCGGCGGCACGGCCGACCCCGCGATCCTGGCCCTCGCCCAGCTCTACGCAGCGCTGCCCTTCCATGGCGAGACGCGGACCGGCCCGGAGCAGGCGGCGGCCGCGGCGGCGCTGCGGTGGTCGGCGGCGCCCGCGACGCTCGCCTTCGGCAACACCGTCACCTATGGCCCGCTGCTCTACCTGCCGGCGGCGCTCGCCATCCGCATCGGGCGAGCGCGCGACCAGCCCGATGCCAGGACGCTGATTCTGGCGCGGCTCTGCAACGGCATGCTCGGCATCGCCATCGGCGCCCTGGCGCTCGCGCTCTGCCGCCGGGCGCGGGCGCTGACCTTCGCCGGGCTGCTGCTGCCGATGACCCTGGGACAGCTGGGATCGGCCTCCCAGGACGCCCTGCTGATCCCGATCTCGGTGCTCGCCGTCGCGCTCGCCTCGCGGCGCGGGCCCGCGCCGGCCTCGCTGCGGGACGCCGGCCTGTTCGCGGCCTGCGTCGTGGTGGCGGCGATGGCGCGCCTGCCGATGATCGGGCTGGCGGCGCTGGCGCCGCTGCTCGCCGGGCGCGGCGCCCCGGCGGGGCGGGCCAGGCTGGCGTTCGGGCTCGCCGCGGCCGCGCTGGTGCTCGCCTGGGTGGCGGTCGCGAACCGGAGCATGCCCGGATACACCCAGGCCGCCGCCGTGCGGCAGCAGCTGGCGTTCCTGCTGTCCCAACCGCTGGCCGGGCTGGCCGTGGCGCGCGACACCGTCCTCGCCCTCGACGCCGGCTTCTGGCGGAGCGTGGTCGGGCTGCTCGGCTGGGTCGATACGCCGATGCCGCGCTGGTACTACACCGCCGCCGCCATCGCGCTTGCCGTGGCGCTGTGGGCCGGCAGCAACCCGGCGCCATGGCTGGGCCCGGCGCTGCTCGCGGCGCTGACGATCGCCGTGACCGCTCTGCTGATCGGCGGCGCGCTCTACCTCACCTGGACCCCGGTCGGGGCGCCGACGGTGCTGGGGCTGCAGGGCCGCTACCTGTTGCCGCTGCTGCCGCTGGCCGGCTGGCTGGCGCCGCCGGTTGCCGGCTGGGCGCAGCGGCCGCGCGCGCGGCTGCGCGCCGCCCTGTGGCTGCCCGTGCTGCTGTTCCCGGTGGCGACGCTGGCGACGCTGCCGCACGCCGTCATCGACCGCTACTACGGATCCGCCGGCGCCATGGCCGCCTGCCTGCGGGCGCTGCTCGGATGAAGCGTGCTGCCCGGCGCGGCGGGGCGCGGCATCGGCGCTATGGCCGCGTCCGGACGAAGGCGAGGCCGGCGAGGCCGATCACCAGCAGCACCAGGATGGTGGCCATCCCGGCGCGCTGGCTGCCATGGGCCGCCGTCGCCCAGGCATAGAGCGCCGGGCCGAGGAAGGCGGTGATCTTGCCGGTCACCGCATAGAGGCCGAAGAACTCGGCCCGCATCCCGGGCGGCGAGAGGCGCGCCATCAGCGCCCGGCTGGAGGACTGCACCGGGCCGACGAAGAGGCCGAGCGCCAGGCCGAGCCCGTAGAACAGGCCGAAGCTGCGGGCCAGCACCACGCCGCCGCCGAGCAGGATCAGCGCCACCAGCGCGATCTGCACGGTCCGCTTCGAGCCGATCCGGTCGTCGAGCCAGGCCAGCCCGACGCAGCCCAGCCCGGCGGTGACGTTGAGCAGGATGCCGAACACCAGCACCTGCTGCTGGCTCATGCCGTAGGTGCCGGCGGCGTAGAGGCCGCCGAAGGCGAAGATCGTGTTCAGCGCGTCGGTGTAGAAGAGCTGGGCGACCAGGAAGATGGCGGCGTTGCGGTGGCGCCCGAGCCGGGTGACGGTGCGCCACAGGCTGGCCAGCCCGGCGCGCACCGCCTGCCCCGACGACAGCGCGCCGCGGCCCCGGTCGGGGACGAGGAGGAACAGCGGGACGGCGAAGAGGGCGAACCAGCCGGCGACCAGCAGCGCGGTGGCGCGCACCGGCTCGGCGGCGGCGGCATCGAGCCCGAAGGGCGGCGGCGAGGGCAGCACCAGCCCGAGCGAGGCGACCAGGCAGGCGAGGCCGCCGGCATAGCCGGTCGCCCAGCCCCAGCCCGACCAGCGGCCGAGCCGCGCCGGCGGCGCCAGCTCCGGCAGCATGGCGTTGTAGAAGACGTTGCCGATCTCGGCGGCGACCGTCGCCGCGCCGGCCAGCAGCAGCGCCGGCCAGAGAAGATCGGGCTGCGGCCGGACCAGCCAGAGCAGCGCGGTCAGCAGCACGCAGGCGGCGGTGGCGGCGGCGAGCCAGGGCTTGCGCCGGCCCCCCTGGTCGGCGATGGCGCCGAGCACCGGGCTGAGCAGCGCGATGGCGACGCCGGCGAGGCTCATCGCGTTGCCCCACAGCGCGGCGCCCTGGTTGGCGTCGCCGACCACGGCGCGGGCGAAATAGACGGGGAAGACGAAGGTGACGATGACGGTGGGGAAGCCGGAATTGGCCCAGTCGTAGAGCGCCCAGGCGATCAGCGCCGGCCGGCCGGCACCCCGTTCCGCTCGCCCGTCGCCCATGCATCGCCCCCCAGCCGCCGACGATGGCGACGGTAGCGCGGATCGCCCGGGCCGTCAGGGGCCATCCGGGCCGTCAGGCGCCATCCGGGAGGTCAGCAGCCCTTGATGATCTTCCCGGCCCCATGCTGCTCCTTTTGCAGGGGCGGCTCGCGGGGCACCTGGGGATCCTTTCGGATCCCCGTCTGAAGGTTGTTGAAGTTGACGGTCCTCACGACCTCGGGAAGCACGCTGCCCGTCGGGAAGGGAGGCGCCTTCAGCCCGAGCAGCAGCTTGCGCCAGGCCTCGGTATCCTCGTCGAACATCCAGTTCTTGTAGTCGGGTCCGCCGCGCGGTTGGTAGGTCGAGTCCTTGCTCTCGACCGCCGTCACGGTGCCGTCCGGCGCGACGGTCACGGCGAACCACCAATCGACCCGCACGTTCTTGGCGCTCAGGCGGTGCAGCAGCGGCTGGCGCCGGGCGAAGATCGCCTGCACGCGACGGCTCCACTCGGGCGACCATTGATCGGCCCAGCGCCGGTCGATGGCATCGGGGTCGTAGCCCCCCGCCGAGGCGGCCTGGCCCTGCGCCTTGGTCCACACGCAGTCATTGCCGCCGAGCGGCCGCCGGATCTGCCATCCCTGGGCGCGCAGAGTGCGGTCGTCGCAGGCCGCCTGGCGGCAGACCGGCACGGCGGGCGGATTGCCGGCGGCGACCCCGGGGTGGCCATAGAGGCAGGTGTAGGATTGCGGGTTCTTGCGGCAGGCATCGCTGTCGCCGCGCGCCGGCGCCGGCGGCCCGCCATCGCTGCCGAACTGCTCGGGCTGGCGGCCGGGGGCCTGCCGCGGCCCGTCATAGGCGATGCACGCGCCATAGTCCTGGGTGCAGCCGAAGCAGGGCGCCAGCTCCTGCATCGGCGACCGGCCGGCCATGTTGGCCTGCCGGAACTGCTCGCGCAGGCGCGCCTCCTCGGCCGGGCTCAGGAAGAGCAGCCGGCCGTTCGGGTATTGGCGCACGGCCGCCTCGATGCGCGACATGTCCATGGGATGCCCGGGCGTGCCGCAGGCCCGGCCCTGGCTGGCGAACTCGTCGGCGGAGGCCCGGCCGGCGATCAGGCAGCCGGCATGGGCCAGCGC
The DNA here is from genome assembly GCA_046349435.1 of Dongiaceae bacterium. Lineage (GTDB taxonomy): Bacteria > Pseudomonadota > Alphaproteobacteria > Dongiales > Dongiaceae > JAXMCI01. The sequence goes on from JAXMCI010000023.1 coordinate 110,039, forward strand.
GACGATCAGGAGAACGCGCCAACCCCGCATCGTCGGCTCCGTCGCAGGAATGTCCCGCGGCGAGTATGAGGATCGGGCTGCCTGGCGACAACCGTCGCTACGCCGCCCCGAGCCGGAGGCGGCTTCCGTCGAGCGTGGCGACGTGCGCGGCGAGCCCGCGCGTCCGTGCGACCGCGTCGATCGCCGCCGGCGGCATCAGGCAGAAGGCCGTCGAGAGCGCGTCGGCCTCGGTCGCCGTCGGCGCCACCACCGAGACCGCGAGATAGCGGCTGCTGGTGGCACCGGTGGCGGGATCGAAGATGTGATTGAACCGGCCGGCCAGGTCGAGCGGCGTGCCGTAGCCGCCCGAGGTCGCGACGGCCCGGTCGGCCAGCCCGACGGTTTCCGCGATCGCGCCCGGCCGGCGCGGATCCTCGAGCCCGATCGCCCAGGGACCGCCACCGGGCCGGTCGCCGATGGCGCGCGTCTCGCCCATGTCGACCAGCGCGTGGGCGACGCCCTCGCGCCGCAGCAGCTCGGTCACCCGGTCGGTAACGTAACCCTGGCCGATGCCGTTGAGGGTGACGGCCATGCCCGGGCGGGCGAAGTCGATGACGTCGTCGCCGACGCGCAGCCCATCCTGCCCGACCCGCGCCAGGGCGGCGGCGAGCGCGGCGGCCGGCGGGCCGGCCGGATCGGCCGCCGGATCGGCGAAATGCGCGGCATAGAGGTCCCAGAGCGGCTGCACGGTGACGTCGAAGGCGCCGCCGGAGAGGCGATGGAAGGCGGCGCTCTCGGCCAGGATGCGCAGCAGGTCGAGCGGCGGCCCGTCGAGCCGGCCGGACCGGTTCAGCGCGACCAGGGCCGAATCGGGGCGGTAGAGGCTGAGCACGGCCTCGAGGCGCGCCACCTCGGCGAGCGCCAGCCCGATCAGGCGGCGCCCCTCGGCCGGGTCGGGGTGATGGATCTGCAGCTGGGCGTCGGCGCCGAGCGCGACGCCGCGCCAGACGGCGAGCCGCGGGGGCGCCGGGTCGGCGCGGCCCGGCCAGAGCGGCCGCAGCGCCACCCCGGCCGCGGCGGCGGAAAGGCCGATGAAGCGGCGGCGCGAGACGGCGCCGGCGTACGAGCCGGCCATCACGCGCCTCCTTGGGCGCGCGGCGCCGGCGCCCCCTCGGGCAGGATGTAGCCGCGCGGCATGCCGTCATAGCGCACCACCCGGCCGCCATTGGCGGCGGCGAAGGCGGCGGCCGCGGCTTCCGTGCCGAACGGCACCGCCTCGTCGGCCCCCATGCCGCTGCGCTTGCGGCTCTCGATGACGAACCAGGCGGCCTTCGCCTCGATCCAGCTGCCGGCCTCCGGCTGGTCCCAGTCCTTCGCCTTGCCCATGTCGTTGACGTAGAAGGCGACGACGTTCTTGGGCTCCTCCGGCAGCAGGGTGAAGGCGAAGCCGTCGCGCACCGAGGAGAACCACACCGGGTCGGGCCGGTCGGCGAGGAAGATCTGGCTCTTCGGCCCGCCATGCTCGGAGAGCTGCATGCCGCAATAGTGCCCGATGGCGGCGTCGGAGACCTCGCGCGGCGCCGGCGCCGCCGCGGTCTTCGGCTTGCCGTCGCAGCCGGCCAGGAGGGCCGGCAGCAGCAGCGCGGCCAGCGCCGCGCGGCGGGAGAGCGGAACCGTCATACGGACCTCCGATGGAAGCAGGCGACGGCGAGCGCCAGCGGCAGGACCACCCAGCCGGCGAGCGCCGTGAGCAGCGCCGGCTGGCCCAGCCCGCTCTGGCCGCTGAGCCCGGCCATGCCGGCGAACTGGCTGACGTTGGAGAAGCCGGTCAGGTTGAGCAGCCGGTAGGCGTCGGCCGGGTTGAGCAGCAGCAGCGCGTCGAGCGCCGCCGGGCCGACCACCCGGCCCTGGTCGGCGACCAGCAGGCCGAGCAGCGCCATGTCGTAGAGCAGCACGAAGAGCAGCCACAGCCCGACCGCGACGCCGCCGGCCGCGGCGCGGTCGCGCACCACCGTGCTGACGAGATAGCCGAGCGCCACGAACACCGCGCCGAGCAGCACGCTGGAGCCGATCATCGCCAGCAGCGCCGCGACCGCGTCGGGATCGTCGGCCCCGCCCATGGCGGCCAGCGCCGCGCCGGCGGCGCCGTAGCCGAGCACGGTGGCGATCGCCAGGATGGCGAGGTGGCCGAGGAACTTGCCGATCACCACCTGCCAGCGCGCCACGGGATAGGCGAGCAGCAGCCCCATGGTGCCGCGCTCGATCTCGCCGACGATGGCGTCGAAGGAGAGCAGCAGGGCGATCAGCGGCAGCAGGAAGATGGTCAGGCTGGAGAGGCTGACCACGGTGACGGCGAGCGGGCTGACCTTGACCGCGCCGGTCGGCGCGCTACCGAGGAAGGAGAGGGTCAAAGCGAGCGCCGCCAGCAGCAGGGTGGTGGCGACGACCCAGCGGTTGCGCAGCCCGTCGCGCACCTCCTTGCCGGCGATGACCAGGAGCGTCCTCATTGGGCGGCCTTGCGCTCGAGGAAGTCGGCATAGATCTCGTCGAGCGAGGGCGGCAGCACCTCGAGCGCCTCGGGCGCGGGGCCGTCGGCCAGCGTGCGCACGACCCCGACGCTCTCGGCGGCCGGGCTGGCAAGCTCGAACCGCCCGCCGCCGAGCGCCCGCCAGGCGCCGCCCGGGGGCGCGCCGCCGCCCGGCAGCAGGACGCGGACCCGCACCGGGCGGTCGGCCAGGCGGCGCAGCGCATGGATGGTGCCGTCGGCGACCTTGCGGCCGCGGCTCATGATGACGACGCGGTCGACCTGGCCCTCGAGCTCGGCCAGCGCGTGCGAGGAGAGCAGCACGGTGGCGCCGGCGTCCCTGAGCTCGCGGACGATCTCGTAGAAATGCTGGCGCAGCGCCGGGTCGAGCCCGGTGGTCGGCTCGTCGAGCAGCAGCAGCCGCGGCCGGCCGAGCAGCGCCTGGGCGAGGCCGAGCCGCTGGCGCATGCCCTTCGAGTAGGTGCCGACCCGCCGCCGCGCCGCGGCGCCGAGGCCGACGCGCTTGAGCAGGGCGGCGTTGCCGGCGAGCGGCTGGCGCTTCAGCCTGGCATAGAAGGCGAGCGTCTCGATCGCGGTCATCGCCGGGTGCAGCGCCAGGTTCTCGGGCAGGTAGCCGATCTCGCGCCGGGCCCGCGCGCCGAGGCCGGCCGCCGGATCCTCGCCGAGCACGGCGACCCTGCCCTCGGTCGGCCGGATCAGCCCCAGCATCAGCTTGATCAGCGTGCTCTTGCCGGCGCCGTTGTGCCCGACCAGCGCGATGCAGGCGCCGGCGGCGAGCTCGAGATCGACGCCGCCGACCGCGATCTCGCGCCCGTAGCGCTTGACGACGCCCTCGAGGCGGACGGTGGCGCCGCTCATCCCCTCGGCTCCAGGCGGCGGGCGGCCGGCACGTCCGGAGGCGTCATCAGCGGCGCGCTGTCGACGACGCCGCCGGGATGCAGCGCCGGGAACTGCGACTGCGCCCAGCGCACCACCTGCACCGCCGGGCTGTTGAGCAGCAGCTTGGCCTGCGGCGCCCGCCAGACGACCTGGTCGATCACGTCGTTCGGCCGGTAGGCGGTATCGGCGATGCCGTCGCCGTCGAGGTCGAAGGCCGGGTTGTCGCTCCAGT
>JAXMCI010000024.1:0-112923 GCA_046349435.1 Dongiaceae bacterium
CGATGAGCCGCGGAGCGTCTTTCTGTGCCGTGGCTCAGGGCGCGACGGTGCCTTCCGGCCAGCCGGCCGCAGGGGATCCCGGCGGCGGCGACGCGGCGATCACCGCCTGGTAGATGGCGTCGAGCTCGCGCGCGAAGCGGTCCTGCCCGAGCATCGCGCAGGCGCGCTCCCGGGCGGCTTGCCCGAGGGCCGCCAGCCGCTCGCGATCGGCGGCCAGCGCGGCGAGCAGCGGCAGCGCCGCCGCGTAGTCGAGATAGGGCAGCAGGAAGCCGGTGCGGCCGTGGCGGACGAGCTCGGGCGTCGCGCCGTCGCCATAGGCGATCACCGGGCGCCGCGCGGCCATCGCCTCGCCGATGGTGCGGCCGAAGGACTCGGCGACGTGCGACAGCGACATCACGACGTCGACCTGGCCGATCGCCGCGACCGGGTCGTCGACATAGCCCATGAAGCGGATGTTGTCCTGGCCGCGCTCGCGGGCGGCCGCGTCGAGCGCCTGGGCCGGGGCCGTGGGCGGGCCGAAGACGAGGAACTCCAGCGCCGGACAGGCCGCGGCGGCGAGCGCGGCCAGCGCGGCGAAGTCCTCGATGCCCTTCTTCGCCTGGTTGTTGCTCAGCAGGCCGACCCTGAGCCGTCCGGGGACGGTCGCGGCCGGCAGGTCGAAGCGCGCGAGGTCGACGCTGTTGTAGAGGCGGAAGCTGCGGCCGGGCTTGCGGAACAGCCGGTGCGTGGCGTCGGAATTGGCGATGACGAAGTCGGCCGCGTCGGTGATCCGCCGCACGATCGCGGCCGGATCCCCGCCCAGCCTCCGCGCCAGCACCGGATCGCGGTCGACCAGCTCGCGGGCATGGAGGATCGCCGGCAGGCCGAGCCGCCGCGCCGCGACCAGGGGCTCGAGCAGGGTGATCGTGTTGACGTGCACGAGAGCGATGCCGCGGCTCTCGTACAGCGCCGAGAAGCGGGCCACCGCCGCCTCGTCGACGGGGCTCGCCTCGCTCCACCAGCGATAGGGGAAGACGCAGACCTCCTCGGCGTGGCGCGCGGCCTGCTGCAGGTAGGCCTCGTTGCGGGCGGGAAAGGCGCAGACCAGCCCGAAGCGCCGCCGGTCGATGGCGGCCGCCAGGTCGAGCAGGCTGCGCTCGGCGCCGAAGAGCTGCGGCCCGACCAGGTGGCCGACCAGCAGGATGCGCGGCAGGGCGCTCACCGCAGCCGCCCACGCGGCCACGACATCAGCCGGGCCTCCGCCTCGATCATGATGCCAAGGCGGTCGCCGCCGGTCTCCTGGTGGCACCACTGCACATGGAGCGTCAGGTCGCCGGCCTCCCAGCCCCGGCGGTCGAGGACCGGCTCGTAGAAACCGAGATCCTCGTCGACCAGGATCCGGTGGCGCGCGCCGGACAGGCCGTAGTCCGGCGGTGCGAGCGAGGTCGCCACCAGCCGCCCGTCCCACTCGCGGCTGCGAAACAGCAGGTGGGCGGTGCCGTCGGCGTCGAGCAGCAGCTCGGGCCGGCTGTGCGGCAGCGGCAGCGTGCCGCCGCCGTCGAGGCGGAAGCGGGTCGCGAAGCGGCTGGCCAGCGCGGTGCGCCAGGTCCCGCCCTCGCGCCAGCCGAGCCGGTATTGCGGCACGCCGTCCTCGTCGTTCCACCAGGTGGCGACCATCGGTGCGCCGTCGGCGCGCACCGCGGCGGACGCCTGGTTCATCAGGTTGGCGCCGAGCGGCACCGCGACGACGCGCTCCGCGGTCGCCGGGGTGACCGGCAGGGCGAGCTCGATCCCGCCTGCGGTGGCGAGCCGGCGCAGGTCGTCGCGGGCGACCACGCAGTCGATGCCGGAATTGCACACCGCCCCCGCGCCGGTCGCCTCGGGCGGGAGCCGCCACACGACGAACAGGGTCACCCTGCCGTCGCGGCCGGGCGCCGGCGTGTTGAGATAGGGGCCGGCCTGCCAGCCGCCGGCGGCGAGGCCGCTGATCAGCGCCACCGGGTCGTCGCGCCAGAGACCGGCCGCGCCGTCGTAGCGCATGGTGCGGATCTCGCCGGCGGCGGCGCGGCCATTGCGAAACAGCAGGATCGGCTCGGCCGAGGCCGGCGTCGAGAGGAAGGCCGGATAGGTCGCCGCGGCGGCGAAGGCGCCGGCCAGCGGCGCCGGCTCCGGGATGCCGCCGGCCAGGCCGGGAGCCGGCGTGCGGGCGACCATGAGCGCGGAATCGTGGGCGCCGTAGGCGAGGTGCAGGCAGCCGTCCCGGGCGAGGCCGAGGCTGATCGCCTTGTGCGCATCGAACGGCCGGTCCCGCGTGGCGATCGCGACGCGCGCCGCCGGCCGCCCGTCGGCGATGCTGGCCACCACGACGTTGCCGGCCGCATCGTAGAATCCCGCATGCTGCACGCCGCCGTGCGAGAGCACGCCGCTGCAGCGAAACGGCACGCAGTTGACGCTGTTGCCGGCCCAGGCGGCGCCGAGGCTGACGACCCGCGAGGGCGCCTCGTATCGAGCCACGGCTGTCCTCCTCGGCCGGCACCGGCCGCGCCGCAGTCTGTCGCCCCGCTCGCCGCCTTTCAAGGCCGGCCCACCCCGGTCTATGAGTATCCGGGAACTGGCTTCCAGGGATCGCCGCCATGCCGCAGGAACGCCGGAGGCTCGGCGCCGGACCGCGCTTCGCGGGCCTGCTCCGCGGCCTGGTCGGCCCGCCGGGCCCCGCCCGGCTGCAGCGGCGGCGGATCGCGCGGCAGCGCGGCCGTGCGGTCGAGGTGGTGATCTGCGTGCACGATGCGCTCGACCATGTCGAGCGGTGCCTCGCCTCGGTGCTGCCGACGCTGGGGCCGCGGCACCGCGTCATCCTCGTGGACGACGGCTCCGGTGCCGCCACGGCCGGCGTCCTGGACGGGCTGGCGGCGCGGGACGGGCGCATCCGGCTGGTCCGGAACGCCGCCCGGACGGGCTATTGCCGGGCCGCCAATGCGGGGCTGCGGCTGACCACCGCGGACTTCGTGATCCTGCTGAACAGCGACACGGTGGTCGCCCCGCGGTGGATCGAGAAGCTGTGCGACGCCGTCTACACGACCGAGGGCGCCGGCATCGTCGGACCGCTCTCCAGCGCGGCCAGCTACCAGTCGATCCCGGCGCTCAACTGGACGGCCGCGCAGACCCCGGTCAACCCGCTGCCGGCAGGCCTCTCGGTGGCCGAGCTCGATCGCGAATGCGAGGCCTGGACCGCCGGGCAGGCGCTGCCGCGCGTGCCGCTGGTCCATGGCTTCTGCTTCGGCCTGCGGCGCGCGGTGATCGAGCGGATCGGCCTGTTCGACGAGACGCTCTTCCCCGACGGCTACGGCGAGGAGGACGACTACTGCCTGCGCGCCGGCCAGGCGGGCTTCGCGCTGGTGGTGGCGACCCACACCTACGTCTTCCATGCCAAGACCGGCAGCTACGGGCTGGCCGAGCGCCAGCTGCTGGCCGAGGCGGGCGCCCGGGCGCTGCGGGCCCGCCACGGCGAGGCGGCGCTCGCCGCCGCCTGCGCCGCCCTCGAGGCCGATCCCGTGCTGGCCGAGCTGCGCCGCCGCGCGGGGCTGCTCTATGCCGAGGCCGAGCGGGCCGCCGCCCGGGCCTGACCGGATCCGCCGGATCCGGGGATCGGCCGCCTCAGGGCAGCGCGCCGTCGGCGCGCAGCCTGGCCTCGATGTCGGGCGTCAGCGCGCGCGCCGCCGCGGCGTCGCGCTCGGCCGCCGCCGCGTCGCCGAGGGCGCGCTCGGCCAGCGACCGGCCGTAGAGCGCGTCGGCGTTGCGCGGCGCGGCGGCGAGCACGGCGGCGAAGTCGGCCCTGGCCGAATCGGGCCGGTCGAGGCGGAGATAGACGAAGCCGCGGTTGCGGCGGGCCGCGGCGAAGCCGGGATCGGTGGCCAGCGCCTTGCCGCAATCGGCCAGCGCGTCGGCCGGGCGGTCGAGGGCGAGCCGCACGGCGCAGCGATTGCCGAGCGCCGGGGCGAAGCGCGGGTCGGCCTGCAGCGCGGCGTCGTAGTCGGCCAGCGCCTGGTCCCAGTCGCGCAGGTAGCGGTAGGCGGCGCCGCGATTGAGCAGCAGCTTGGGCTGGCCGGGCCGCAGCCGCAGCGCGGCGGAGCAGTCGGCGACGGCCGCCTCGTAGCGCGCCTGCATGATCCGCACGGCGCAGCGCGTGCCGAGCGCGCCGGCGTCCTCGGGCTCCAGCCGCAGCGCGGCGTCGAGGTCGGCCAGCGCGCGGTCCGGCCGGCCCGAAGCGGCCTCGGCGGCGCCGCGGGTGACCAGCGCGGGCACCAGCTCCGGCCGGCGGGCCAGCGCGGCGTCGGCATCGGCGATCGCCGGGCCGTAGGCGCCCTGACGGCGCCGGGCCTCGGCGCGGCCGGCGAGCGCCGCCGGGTCGCCGGGCTCGAGGCGCAGCGCGGCGTCGAACGCGGCGAGCGCCGCGGCGAGGTCGTTGTCGGCGAGGGCGCGCTCGCCTTTCCCCACCAGGGCGGGCGCCGCACCCGGCTCGGCCGCTGCGGCGGCCGGCGCGGTGGCTGCCGGCCAGCCGCCGGCGCCGACGGACGGCGCCGGCTCGGCGGTCGGTGCCGCGGCAGGCGGACGGCATGGCGCGCCGCCGGCACAGTCGAGCTGCGGCCCGCCGCAGGCCGCTGCGGCGAGCAGCCAGCCTCCCGCGAGCGCGGCCAGGGCCGCACGCCCGCGGCGGGGCATGCGCCGGCGAACGGTCTCAGCGCAGCAGTCCATCGGCCCGCAGCCTCGCCTCGACATCCGGCCTGATCGCCCGCGCGGCGGCGGCGTCGCGCGCCGCGGCCGGCTTGTGGCCGAGCCGGCGCTCCGCGGCGGACCGACCGAACAGCGCGTCGGCGTCGCGCGGCTCGATCGCCAGCGCGGCGGTGAAGTCGGCGCGCGCCGCCGCCGGATCGTCGAGGCGAAGATGGGCGAAGCCGCGGCTGCCGAGCGCGGCCGCGCTGCGCGGCTGCAGCGCCAGCGCCTTGTCGCAGTCGGCGAGCGCAGCCTTCGGCTGGTCCATCGCCAGCAGAAGGGTGCAGCGATTGCCCAGCGGCACCGCGTCCCGGGGGGACAGCTCGACGGCCGCGTCGTAGTCGGACAGCGCCTTCTCGTAGGCGCGCTGGCCCTGATAGGCGGCGCCGCGATTGACATGGGCGACGGCGAGATCCGGATTGGCCTCGATCGCCGCGTCGCAATCGGGGATCGCCTGGACGTACTGGCCGAGCACGACGCGCGCGGCGCAGCGGACGCTGAGCGCCCGGGCGTTCCCGGGATCGACCCGCAGCGCCGCATCGGCGTCGGCGATCGCCTGGCCGGTCGCCCCCGAGGCGCCGCGCGCCGCGGCGCGGCCGGCGAGCGCCCGGGCATCCTCGGGATCGAATTTCAGTGCCTCGTCGAAGGCGGCGATCGCCTCGTCGTTGGCACCGCGGCGCAGCGCCGCGAGGCCGCGCTCATAGGCGGCCCGGGCCGCGTCCGCCGGCGAGAGCGCGGGCTGGCAGGTCGCGGCGTCGCCGCCGCAGTCCGCGGGCTCGGCACCGCCGCAGCCCGTGCCGACCAGCAGCCAGCCGGCGAGAAGGACTGCCAGCCCGGCCGGCCCCAGGCCGCGCGCGAGCACGACGGACACACGAAGCTGCAAGATCGTCCCCCGCCGTTCCGCGTCGGCAGATGCTATCATAGTGGCAGGGTCGCGCCACGGTCTGGCGGAAGCAGGGCCCGGTCCGGCGAACGCGGCCTCAGCGCTGCCGCAGCGCCCAGCGCAGGATCGGGCGGATGGCGCGCGGATAGAGCAGCAGGTAGCGGCCGGCGAGCCGATGCGGCTCGGCGGCGAGGCGCTGCAGCCATTCCAGGCCGGCGCGCTGCATCCAGCCGGGAGCTCTCGGCTTCAGCCCGGCGAGCAGGTCGAATGCGCCACCTACCGCGACGACCACGAGCCGAGGCTGCAGCCGGCGGAGAACGGTGCACACCTCGTCCTGCTTGGGGACGCCGAGCCCGACCAGGAGCAGCTGCGTGCCCGCCGCCGCGATCCGGGCCGACAGCGGCCGCAGCGTCGCTTCGCTCGCGTCGACCCGGCCGCTGTCGATGAAGACGACGCGCCCCGGCGGCACCATGAGCCGATCCAGCATGCGCCGGGGATCCAGCCCGCCAAGCAGGCCGATCGCCACCGCGCGCTGGTCGGTCAGCAGGCGCTGCACCAGGTCGGTGCCGTTGGTCCGGCCGCAGACGCCGCCGCCCTCGGCCAGCCGCGACAGCCAGACCAGCGGCATGCCGTCTGCCACGAAGAGATCGGCGCACCGGATCAGCGCGGCGTAGGCAGGATCGCTGGTGGCGCGCGCCACCATCTCGATATTGAGGGTGACGACGCGCAGCCCGGCCCCCGCCCGGGCCCGCTCGATGAGCAGCCCGACATGCTCGTCGAGAGAGAGGGTCGACAGCGGGAAGTCGACCACCCCGACGGTCGTCGGGGCCGAGCCCGGGTCTCGTTCCTGACGACTTCCGTCGGCCATCGACCTCGTGCCCAGCCGCATCGGCTCACCATCCGACGCTCGACCGCGCGGATACCCGCCGGCGAGCCCTAGCACCGCGCGCCGCCGAGCGTCAACCGGTGTCGCCGCAGCCACGTCGGCATGCCTTGCATCGACCAGCGCGCGGGATGCCGTGCCATCGTCAAGCACCGCAATCTCATCTGATCGACCGCCTTGCATGCCGCCCGAAATGCGGCTCTTATCGCCATGTCGGCACGGGGCGACGACCTTCGGCGGGGAAGATGAAGAAAGGATTAAGTTCCGGTTGCTCGTGCTGGCCCGGGCGCGGCGTGCGGCATTGCCCATGATCGACATCAGCATCGTGATCTGCACCTTCCACCGCCCGGCGCAGCTGCGGCGGGCAATCGTCACCTGCCTCGCCCAGCAGACGCACCGCTCGTTCGAGATCGTGGTGGTGGACAACAGCCTCGAGGGCGACGCCCGGCCGGTGATCGAGGGCTTCGGGATCGAGCCACGGCTCGTCCATGTCGGATTGCCGCGGCCCAACATCGCGCTGGCGCGCAACGCCGGGCTGGCCGCCGCGCGGGGCGAGCTCATCGCCTTCCTCGACGACGACCAGGAGGCCTCGCCGGGCTGGATCGAGGCTCTGGCCGTGACGATGCAGCGGGGCGGCGCGGACGTCGTCTTCGGCCCGATCTCGCCGCGCTTCGTCGGCGGCGTCGCCCCGGACTGGGATCCGCAGGGCTGGCGGTTTGCCCGCCGGCTCGCGCTGCCGAGCGGCGCGCCGGTCGACGTCACCGGCGCACCGCCCGGCAGCGCGCGCGGCATCGGCACCGGCAACAGCATGCTGCGACGGGCCACGATCGGGCCCGCGACCGCCTTTGCCTCGCGCTTCGGCCAGACCGGCGGCGAGGACACCGACTTCTTCTTCCGCCTCGCCCGCCAGGGTTGCCGCATCCTGTGGTGCGCCGAGGCCGAGGTGGTCGAGACGGTCCCGGCGGAGCGCGCTACCCTCGCCTACATGATCGAGCGGACTCGTCATGGCGGACGGCTGTTCGTCGCGATGGCCCGACGCAACAGCCCGCATCCACGGCGGACCGCGGCGCTGCTGCTGGCAAGGGCAGCTGCGCAGCTGCTGCTCTGGCTGCCGCTGATGTCCGCGCCCGCCCGGCTCAGGCTGCGTGCCCGCTTCCGGGTCGCGTCGGCGCTGGGCAAGCTGACCTGGTGGCGCCTGCAACGGCCCTACGGGCGGCCGGCCGCGGCCGCAGCGGCGGCATGACTTCCGCCCTGCGCCAACCAGGCTGCCGGCCGTGAAGCGCCGCCGGCTCGACGGCAAGACGGCGTCGCGTTGAGGCAGATCCCGAGCCCAGGAGCCGCGCCTGTCCCCGCTCGCCCTGCCCACCGCCCCGCCGGCCGCCGCACCGGCACAGTCCGTGCCGCTGCGCGCCGCGACCGAACGGCCGCCGCCCGGGCTGCCGGCGCGGCTCGCCATCGTCGGCGTGCTGCTGGCGCTGACCAACGCCGTCCTGCCGGTGATGCTGACCGGCGACCTGCCGGAGGACGCGCTGCTACCCGACACCGCCCGGGCGATTCTCGCCCGCGCATGGCTGCCGGTCTATGCGGCGATCCTGCTGCTGCTGGCGCGCCACCCGACAGCCAGCCTCGGCGGATTGCTGCGACAGAGGTTGCTGCTGGCACTGCCGCTGCTCGCCATGCTCTCCGCGCTCTGGTCGCTCGATCCCGCGACATCGCTTCGGCGCGGGCTGCTGCTCGGCCTCTCGACCCTGCTGGGCGTACATCTCGGACAGGCCCTGCCGCCGGCCGGCCTGCTGCGGCTGCTCGCCTGGGCGCTCGGGATCGCCTTGCTGCTGAGCCTCGCCTTCGCCGTCGCGGCTCCGGCCTGGGGCATCATGGGTTTCACCCACGAGGGGGAGTGGCGCGGCATCTGGGTGCACAAGAACCTGCTGGCCGCTTACGCCACGCTCGACCTGCTCGCTGCCGGCATATTGCTCGGCGCCGTGCGCCGGGGCCGCTGGCTGCTTCGCGCCAGCCTTCTGCTCGCCGCCGGGCTGCTCGTCATGTCGGGCGCCAAGACGCCAATCTTCGTCGTGCTCTGCCTCGCCGGCCTGCTGCAGCTCGCCTGGCTGCGGCGCCGGCAGCCGCTGCTCGTCCTGCCGGCCCTGGCGCTGCTGCTGCTTGCGGCCGTGCTGGTCTACGCCAATGCCGACCTGCTGCTCGAGCTGGTCGGCCGCGACGCGACTCTGAGCAGCCGCACGCCGCTTTGGGCCGGGCTGTGGGGGCTGATCGGCGAGCGCTGGCTCCTGGGCTACGGGTTCGAGGCCTTCTGGACAACGCAGAGCGGGCCGGTGGCCGGGCTCTGGGAGAGCATCGGCTGGCAGCCGCCCAATGCGCACAACGGCCTGCTCGACCTGTGGATCGGGCTCGGACTGGCCGGCGTGCTGCTGTTCGCCGGCACCATTGCCGTCGCGCTGGCCACGGCCGCACGGCGGCTTCCCCGGATGGGCCGGCTGCAGGCCTACTGGCTGGTCGGCTTCCTCGGCTTCTTCCTCCTCTTCGGGCTTGATGAGATGAACTTCGTGCAGACCAACAGCCTCTGCTGGGTGCTCTGGGTCGCCACCTTGACCCAGCTGCGCGCCGCCACGGCACCGGCGGCCCGGGCCTGAGCGGCGGCCGATGGCAGATCCCGCTGCCGGCCGGCGCTACCTGCTGATCTCGCCCTGCCGGGACGAGGCACCCTATATCGGACGCACCATCGACAGCGTGGCGCGGCAGACCTTGCCGCCCGCGGCCTGGATCGTCGTCGACGACGGCTCCACCGACGGCAGCCCGGAGCTGCTGCGGGGCTATGCCGCGAAGCTCCCCTTCCTGCGCATCGTCGAGCGTGGCGACCGCGGCTTCCGCCATGTCGGGGCCGGCGTCGTCGAGACCTTCGATTTCGGCCTCGCCCAGGTCCGGCTGGAGGATTTCGACTATGTCTGCAAGCTCGACATGGATCTCGAGATGCCGCCCGGCTACTTCGCCCGGGTGATCGAGCGGCTGGAGGCCGAGCCGCGGCTCGGCACGTTCAGCGGCAAGCCCTACTACGTCGACCCTACGACCGGGCAGCGGGTCAGCGAGTATGTCGGCGACGACCATTCGGCCGGCCAGGCCAAGTTCTACAAGGTCACCTGCTTCCGCGAGATCGGCGGCTTCGTGCGCGGCCTGTTGTGGGACGCCATAGACTGCCATACCTGCCGGATGCTCGGCTGGCGGGCGGAGAGTGCCGACGAGCCCTCGCTCCGCTACATCCACCTGCGGCCGATGGGCTCGAGCCAGGTCAGCCTGTGGCACGGCCGCGTCCGCTTCGGCCGCTCGCAATGGTTCATGGGCACCCACCCGCTCTACATGCTGGCGCTGACCCTCTATCGCCTGTCCTGGCGCCCCGTGGTGGTGAGTGCCCTCGCGATCAGCTGGGGCTATCTCGGAGCCTGGCTCCGGGGCACGCCGCGCTACGACAACCCGGCGTTTCGCCGCTTCCTCCGGCGCTACCAGCTCGAGGTGCTGCTCTATGGCCGGCGCCGTGCGCTGGCCCGCGCCGAGGCGCGCGGGGCGGCCGGGCGGGCACGCCGGGCCGCGACCGCCGGCGACGCGCCATGAGCTGGCGACGCACCGCGCGCATCACCCTCAACCGGCAGCTCGGCGCGGCGCTCGCCGGCCCGGTGCTCGGTCCGCTCGCCGCCCGGGCGCTCCGCGGCAGCGTCAAGATCGCCTATGCCCACTATGCCGGGGTGCCGCGCCCTTACCTGACCGAGGGCAACGCCATGTCCGTCGAGATGCTGGCTCAGCGGCTCGGGACGCTGGCGCGGCACTTCGAGTTCGTACCGCTTGATAGCCTGCTCGCGGACTGCACCCGGCGAGCGGCAGCGCGCCCCGACGCCCTAGCGGTGACGCTCGACGACGGGTTCGACATCCTGCGTGAGGGCGCTTACGAGGTCTTCGAATCGTTTCGCGTCCCGGTCACCACCTTCGTCGTCGTCGGCAGCCTCGACAACGAGCGGCTGATCTGGGCGAGCAAGCTCCGCGCCATCGAGCTTGCGACGGGGCCGGCGGTGTTCCGCCCGGCGCTGGTCGCGTTGCAGCGGCGCTGCGGCTATCCGGTTGCGCCGGCCGAGGCGCCGGCCCTGCGGCTGGCGGCTCTCGGCTGGCCGATGGCGCGCAAGGACGAGCTCGCCGACGTGCTGTGGCAGGCCTGCGACATGCCGCCGTTGCCCGAGTATCTCGATCGGCACCGTCCCTATCACAGCTGGGCGCAGCTTGCGGAGCTCCGCCGCCGCGGGCACGCGGTCGGCCTGCACACCTGGTCGCATCCCTATTGCGACCGGCTCGACGAGGCCGAGATCGAGGCCGAGATCGTCCGTCCCGCGGCATTGCTGCGCGAGCGGCTGGGCCTCGAGGGCGTGCCGCTGGCCTATCCTTTCGGCGTGCGCCTGCCGCCCGCGGCGGAGCGGCGGCTGGCCGCGCGCGGCGTCATCAGCTGCGCGCTCGGCATCGCCGGCTTCAGCCGCCGCCCGGCCCACCCCTTCGCGCTGGAGCGCGCCAGCCTGGAGGGCGACGCGGCCTACAACCTGCTCGCCCGGCCGACGCTGCGCCGAGCCAGGGCTGCGCTCGCCGGCGGGCGCGTGTGAGCGAGCCTCGCGACGGGGGCCGCGTCGTCCGCTTGCTCTCCGGCAGCATCCTCGACCAGGCGCTACTCTCGGGCGCGAACTTCGCCGCCGGCCTCCTGTTCGTCCGCCACGGGTCCGCCCAAGCCTACGGCCTCTACGTGCTGGTCACCGCCACCTTGCTGCTGGTGACCGGCATGCAGGGCGCACTGATCTCGACGCCGCTGTCGGTGATCGTCGCCGGCCGCGACGAGGTGGAGCGGGCCGCGATGACCCGCACCCTGCTGACGGCCCAGTTCCGCCTCTGGCTGCCCGGCGCCGCGGTCGCCTTCCTGCTGCTCACCGCTTCGGCCGCCGCCGGCTGGCTGCCGCCCGGTGCCGCGCGGGCCGGCCAGGTCGCCTGTGTCATTGCGCCGATCCTGCTCGCCCGTGAGTTCCTGCGCTCCACCCTGCTGCTCTACGGCAGGATCCCGGCGTTGCTTGTCGCCGACGCGCTCTACGTTGCGCTGCAGGTCGCGGTTGTGGCTGCGGCGGTGCAGTTGGCGAGCGCGCCGGTTCCGGTGGTGCTCGCCGGCAGCGGCGCGGCGGCGCTGTTGGCCACGGCCGTGGCCTGGACCGCCTTCGGCCGGCAGGTCGGCTGGTCACAGCGCCGTGTGCCGGGCGCCCTCGGCAAGGTGCTGCGGCTGGGCGGCTGGGGCTTCGCAGGCGCCCTGGTGACCTGGCTGCAGAACCAGGGCTTCTACTACCTGCTGGCCGGCTTGGCCGGCGCCCCGGAGGTGGCGCTCGTCGCCGCCGCACGCCTGCTGCTGACGCCGGTCAACCTGATGCTGATGGGGATCGGGCCGTCGCTGCTGCCGCAGGCGGCGCGGTGGCACGCCGAGCGTGGCCTCGGGCCGCTCTGCGGCCGGCTCGGCCTGATCGCCCTGGCCCTCCTCGCCGGCGCCGCCGCCTATGTCGCCCTGCTCTGGCTGCTGCGCGTGCCAATCGTCGGCGGCCTGCTGCGCCTCGATCCCGCTGCCCTGACGCCGCTGCTGCTGCTCTGGGCGGCGGCGGCGGCCATGCTGGTCTGCCGCACCCTGGCGATGATCGCCCTGCAGGCGCTGAGCCGTTTCCGGCGCCTGCTCTGGCTCGCTGCGATCGCAGCCGCGCTGTCGCTGCTCGCCGCGTGGTGGGGCATCGGCCAGTTCGGCGCCGCCGCCAGCATCGCCGGCGTCCTGCTCGGCGAGACGATCTACCTGATCGGCACCCTGCTGTCGCTGCGGACGGAGCGACGGTTCCCGACGCCCCCGGGCTGACCGGGGGAAACCGGGCGGCTCAGACGGGCATCGGCACGAAGCTCTCGACGATCGCCGCCGCGCGCTCGACCTCGCCGGTGACGACCACGACCAGGTCGCCGGGCCCGGCGCGGCCGAGCACGAGGCGCAGCGCGTCGTCCTCGCCGGGGCGGCAGAGGATCCGCCCGGCCGGGACGCCGCCGGCCAGCAGCCCCTCGGCGAGCAGCCGCGGCACCGCCTCGCGGTCGGGCCGCGGCCGCTTCGCCCAGTCGGTGCAGACATAGAGGTCGAAGCCGCCGGCCAGAGCCCGGCCGGTAGCGCGGATCAGCGCGTCCTCGCTGCGGCCCGCCGCCATGACATAGGCCAGCCGGCGGCCGGCCACCGGCATGGCGCGGACCGCCGCGGCCAGCAGGCCGATGGCGTCGCCGCCGGTGCCGTAGTCGAGCAGCACGCGCACCCCGTGCCGCTCGATCAGGCTGCAGCGGCCCTGCGAGTCGGCGAGGTCGGGGCGGAAGGCGGCGAGCCCGGCGCCGATGCGCTCCAGCGGCGCGCCCATGGCATGGGCGATGGCGGCGGCGAAGAGCGCGTTCCACTGCTTGCCGGCATGGTGCCCGCCGAGCGTCGCCGGGATCGCCGCCACCGGCAGCACCGGCTCGCCGGCGCCCCCCGCGACGGCGAGCCTGAGGACGCCGTCCTCGAGGAAGGCCGCCGCGCCGCCGGCGGCGCGGTGGGCGGCCAGCGCCGGCGCCGCCGGGTCGCGCGCCACCAGCCAGAGGCGCTCCGCCCGCGCGCCGTCGCGCATGGCGAGGCAGAGCGGGTCCTCGGCGTTCAGCACCAGGGCGCGGCGCGCCCGGCGGGCGACCACCGACTTGATGCGGGCGAGGTCGGCGCGGCTGGCGATGCCGTCGGTGCCGATGTGGTTGTCGAGCACGTTGAGCACCGCGCCGACCTCGCAATCCTCGATCACCATGCCGTCGTTGAGCAGCCCGCCGCGGGCGAGCTCGAAGACGCCGGCCTGCAGCGTCGGGTCGAGCAGCAGCTCGCGCGCGAAGCCGCCGCCGGCGCAGTCGCCCGCCCGCCGCCGCTCCGTCCCGACGGTGACCCCGACGCTGGTGCAGCGCCCGACCGTCAGGCCGAGCCCCTCGAGGATGCGCGCCACCATGTTGGCGGTGGTCGTCTTGCCGTGCGTGCCGGTGATGCCGCAGGTCGGGATGCGGCCGTCCGAGCCGGCCGGCAGATGGGCGCGCAGGATCGGCTCGGCGAGGTCGACGCCGGGGGCGCCCAGCCAGTGCGGCCGCAGCCCCGGCACCGCGTCGCAGCCGAGCACGGCGGCGCCGGTCTCGCGCCAGGAGCGGGCGATGTCGGGGATGACGAGGTCGATCCCGGCGATGCCGAGCCGCAGCGCCGCCGCGGCGCGCTCCAGCATCGCCCGGGTCTCGGGATGGACCGCGGCGGTGGCGTCGAGCGCGCTGCCGCCGCCCGGGAGGCCGGCCGCCCGCTGCGGCGACACCCTGCCGGGCTCCGGCTGGCCGTCGGGCTCCGGCACCGCGTCGCCGGGCAGGGCCGGCGCCGGCGGGCGGCGCGCGGCGGCGACCAGCCGGCCGCCGATCACCAGGGCGCGGTAGCCGGCGCCGCGGGCCAGCCTCGACCAGCACGGACCGGCCGCCGGCCACGGCGCGGCGGAAGGCCGCCGTCACCGCCTCCGGGCTGGCGAGGCCGACCGCGGCGCCGCCGCCGGCCGTGCCGCGGCCGGGCCTGACGACCACGGGATAGCCGATGCGCTCCGCGGCGGCGACCGCGGCGGCCTCGGTCGTCGCCTCGCTCATCGGCCCGATCGGCACGCCGGCCGCGGCGAGCAGCCGATTGGCCAGGAACCGGTCTGCCGCCGCCTCGCGCGCCACCGCCCCGGTGCTGTCGGACATGGTCTGGAGCAGCAGGCGGCCATGGATGCCCTGGCCGACCTGGACCAGCCGGCCGGGCACGCGCAGCCGATACCAGGGCACGCCGAGCCGCCGCGCCGCGCGGGCCAGCGCTGCCGACAGGGCGTCGACCCGCCAGGTCCCGACCGCCGCGCCGAAGGCGCGATGCGCCGCCGCGAAGGCCTCGAGCGCGGCGTCGTCGCCGGCGGCGGCGAGCAGCGCCTTGCCGGCGCAGTCCCAGGCGGCCTGGCCGGTGACCGGGTCGTCGCAGCCGAGGAAGCTGACCAGCGGCGGCCCGGCGGCCAGCACGCGGGCGGCCGGCGGAAACACCGAAGCGGGCCGCAGCAGCGCGGCGGCGAGGCTGCAGAGCATCGCCGGCGCCGCCGGGCGCTCGGCGGCGGCCCAGAGGCGGCCCAGCTCCGGCAGGCCCAGCACGGCGAAGACACGGGCGGCGGCCTCCGGCACCACGGCCAGCGCTGCGGGCCGGGCCAGGGCCTGCAGGTCGGTCGAGATCAGCAGGCCGCTGTCGTCGCCGTGGATGCTCGGCCCGGAGAGGAACCGGTAGCCTTCGATCCGCATTCCGCCGCCCTCGCGGTCGGTCCCCCGGGCCGCCGGCAGGATGGGCCGCCGCCCGCAGGATGGGCCGCCGCGGCCGCGACTGGCAAGCGCCGCGCCTCACGCCGTGGCGGGCGCCGCCTCGCTCGCCAGCCCGGCGCGGATGCGCTCGATCGGGGCGCCCATGGCGTGGGCGATGGCGGCGGCGAACAGCAGGCTGCGCCACCCGCCGGCCGGCCGGCTCGTCCGGCACGGCGGCGATGGCGCAGTCGCCGGCGCCGCCCGGGGCGGCGAGGCCGGACGGTGCCATCGGCGAGGTACATGGCGGCGCCGCCGGCGGCGCGATGGGCGGCCAGCGCCGGCGCCGCGCCGTCGCGCGCCACCAGCCAGGCTGCCCGGCCGGCGCGCCCTCGCGCAGCGCCAGGCAGAGCGGGTCCTCGGCGTCGAGCACCAGCGCGCGCCGCGCCGCCGGGCGACGATCGCGCAGAGCCGGGCGAGGTCGGCGCGGCCGGCGGTGCCGAGCACGGCGCCGACCTCGCAATCCTCGATCACCATGCCCTCCCGGCGCAGCGCGCCGGGCGCGAGCGCGAAGACCCCGGCCTCGACCGCGGGATCGAGCAGCAGCGCGCGGGCGTGGCGACCATCGGCGCAGTCGCCGTCCTGCCGCCGCTCCGCGCCGATTGCGGCCCCCTCGGCGGTGCAGCTTCCGACCGCGAGCCCCATGCCGTCGAGGATCCGCGCCACCAGCCCGGCGGTCTCGCTCGCGCCGTCGGCGCCGGTGATGGCGCAGGTCGGGATGCGGCCGTCCGAGCCGGGCGGCAGCAGGGCGCGCATGATGCGCTCGTCGACCCCGCTGTCGGGATCGGCCACCCAGTGCGGCCGCAGGCCCGGGGTGGCGTTGAGCTCCAGCACGACGCCGCCGGCCTCCCGCCAGGGACGCGCGATGTCGGCGATCATGAAGTCGATGCCGACCAGGCCCAGCTCCAGCACCGCGGCCGTGCGCTCGAGCAGCGCCCGGTTCTCCGGATGCATCGCCGGCAGGGCGTCGAAGGCGATGCCGCCCTGGGACAGGTTGGCGATCCGCCGCAGCGGCACCCGGCGCCCGGCCTCGGGCACGCTGTCGAGCCCGAGCCCCTGCTCGGCCAGCAGCGCGCGGACCTCGCCGTCGACCTCGAGCCGGGTCAGCAGGCCCTCATGGCCGGGCGCCCGCCGCGGGTCGGCGTTGAGCGCCTCGACCAGCGCCGCCACGCTGCGCCGGCCGTCGCCCTCGACCTGCGGCGGGACGCGCCGGGAGGCGGCGACCACCTTGCCGCACAGCACCAGCACCCGGTGGTCGTCGCCGGCGGCGTACTTCTCGACCAGCACGCTGTCGCCCCCGACGGCGGCACGATGGAAGGCGGCGGCCACCGCGGCCGGGTCGGTCAGGTGGACGCTGACGCCGCGGCCGCCGCCGCCGCGGCAGGGCTTGACCACCACGGGATAGCCGAGCCGCTCGGCCGCGGCCACCGCCTGCCGCTCGTCCCACACCTCCTGGCTCGGCAGGACCGGAATGCCGGCGCCGGCGAGCAGCTCGCCGGTGAGCGCCTTGTCCTGCGACATCAGCCGCGAGATCACGCCGGTGCTGTCGGCGGTGGCGTTGTAGAGATAGCGGCGATGCACGCCCTGGCCGATCTGCACGAAGGGTCCGGGAACGCGCAGCCGGAACCACGGGATGCCGAGCCGCCGCG
This sequence comes from Dongiaceae bacterium, assembly GCA_046349435.1. Lineage (GTDB taxonomy): Bacteria > Pseudomonadota > Alphaproteobacteria > Dongiales > Dongiaceae > JAXMCI01. The sequence goes on from JAXMCI010000024.1 coordinate 16,616, forward strand.
CCTCCTGGGCGAAGACCCGCGCGGTGATGTCGAGATGCAGCGCCCGGGCCCACCAGAGGAACTCGGCGTGGACGGCCTCGAAGGCGGCAAGGTCCCCGCCCGGCCGGCAGGCGCGCAGGGCCGCGCCGGCGCAGGCCCAGGCGGCGAGGCCGGCCGCCTCATGCTCGCAGCGCAGGAAGACACGGCTCGCCGGCGCGGCCCCGATCAGCCGCGCCACCGGCGGCACGATCGAGACCGGCATCAGCAGCGCGACGGCTACCCGGCACAGCATCTCGGTCGTGTCCGGGCGGTCCTCGGCCGTCCAGCGCTGGCCGAGCCGCGGCAGGCCGAGGGTCGCGAAGATCCGCGCGCAGCGCTCCGGCGCCGGCCGCTCCGGCATGGCGGGCAGGTCGGGTTCGAGCGCCAGCAGCAGCCCGCTCTCGTCGTCCTGCAGGTTGGGCCCGGCGAGAAACCGGTGCCTGGCGATCCGCATGTCCCCGTCCCTTCCCCTCGCCCGCGCGCCGGCCTCATCCGTCGGCAAGCTCGCCCTTCGGATGAAGCCTGCGAGATCGCGACCGCTCCCCGAACCTCGTCCCGCGCCGGCCGCAGCGCGAGGTCGGCACGGCCGCGCCGCTGTCGCTCGAAACGATCGGCATATTACAGTGACGCCCGGAGGATCCGATGACGCAAGCAGCGCCGCCGGCCGCAGCGGTGCAACTGATCCGCGGCTTTGCCGGGCCGAACCTGTTCTGCCGGCGGACGGCGCTGCGGCTGGCGGTGACGCTGCCGGCGGCAGCGCGTACGCCCGCGCCCGCCGCCGGGGCGCGGCTCGAGGACGCGCTGGCCGCCGCCGGTGTATCGGGCGCGGGCGCCTCGGTCGATGGGGCCTCGGGCGATGGGGCCTCGGGCGATGCGGCCTCGGGCGCGGCGCTGGTCGGCAGGATCGCCGTGGCGCTGCAGCGCTCGATCGGCCACCTCGTGTCGTTCGCGGCCGCGCAGCCGGGGCGCGACCCGGCCGGCCGGTGGTGATCGAGGCGCCGCCGCCGATGTCGGGCTGGCCGCCGCCGGGCCGCCGCCGCCGCCGTCGCGGCGCTCGCCGACCCCGCAGCGGCCGACGCGCCGCCGGGCCTCGGCGCGCGCGTCGCGGCGGCGCTGGCGACCTTCCGGAGCCGGCATCAGCCGCTGCCCGGCGTCGTCGCCGCGGCCGAGGCCCGCGGCATTCCCTGGCGCCAGCCGATCCCGGGCGGGGCGATCTATGATCTCGGCCATGGCCGCCAGCGGCGCCGCGTCTGGCGCCACTTCACGCCGGCGACCAGCCACGTCGCCAGCATCCTCGCCACCAACAAGCAGCTGGCGAGCGCGCTGTTCCGCGCCAGCGGCGTGCCGGCGCCGCGCAACCAGCCGGTCGAGGACGCCGAGGCGGCCGTGCGTGCCGCGCAGGCGCTGGGGCTGCCGGTGGTGGTCAAGCCGGCGGCGACCGACCACGGCACCGCGGTCACCGTCCGGCTCACCGACGAGGCGGCGATCCGCCAGGCCTTCGCCGCCGCACGGCGGCATGGCCCGGTTCTCGTCGAGGAATTCATTCCGGGCCGCAACCATCGCCTGCTGGTGATGTACGGCCGCTTCGTCTCGGCGGTGCGGCAGACCCCGGCGGAGGTGACGGGCGACGGACGCAGCTCGATCCGCGCCCTGGTCGAGGCGGTCAACCGGACGCGGTCGGCCGGGCTGTCGGAACGCTGGAAGAAGATCAGCCTCGACGCCGAGACCGAGCGGGTGCTGCGCGACCAGGGGCTGCGGCTCGAGGACGTCGTGCCGGCCGGCGCGGCGGTGCGGCTGCGCACCCAGTCGAACCTCTCGGTCGGCGGCACGATGGAGAACGTCACCGCGCTGGTCCATCCCGACAACCGCGCGCTGGCCGAGCGCGCGGCGGCGCTGATCGGCCTCGACGTCGCCGGCATCGACTTCATCAGCACCGACGTCGCGTGCTCCTGGCGCGAGGTCGGCGGCGCCATCTGCGAGATCAACCCGACGCCGGGCTTCGTCATGGGCGAGGCGCCGGGCGCCATGGAGAACCTCTTCCTCGACGGGCTGTTCGGGCCCGGCGAGGACGGCCGGCTGCCGGCGATCCTGCTGCTCGACGACGACCCGGCGCGGCCGCTGCTGGCGCCGCTCGAGCGGCTGCTCGCGGCGGCGGCAGGCACGGGGACCGTCGTTGGGGTGGCGGCGGGCGGCGAGGTCCGCATCGGCGGCGTGCCGTTCGCGCCCGGCGAGCCGCATCCGGCGGCCGGCATCGCGGTCGCGCTCGGCGATCCCGCCGTCGGCGCCGTGCTGCTGGCCGCGACCAGCGCGGAGGCGGCCGCGGGCGGCCTCGGCCTCGACCGCTGCAGCGTCGCGGTGATCGCCGCCGGCGGCGCCGACCCGCGCCGCGTCGCCGCCGCGCGGCTGGCCGCGGCTACGGCGGACCATGTGGTGATCGCCGCCGACGACCCGGCCCTGGCGGCGCTGGCGCCACGGCCGAACCTGCAGGCGGCGGCGCCCGGTTCCGCCGGGCTGGCGGCGGCCGCGGCGCAGGCCCTGGGCCTCGCGGCGGCGGCAGGCGCCTGATCAGCGCAGGCCCCGCCGGAACGGCAGGGCGGCGGTCAGCAGCAGCGCCGCGCCGAGCAGCGGGTAGGCGGCCGACAGGTACTTCTCGTTGACCGCCGGAAAGGCGGCGAGGTCGATCAGCACCAGCACCGCGCCGCGCGCCAGCACCAGCAGCCACAGCGCGGCGGCGAGCCAGGCGATCCCGTCCGGCCGCCGGATGCCGCGGGCCACCTGCCCGAGCCAGAAGAGGCCGGCGAGCGCGGCGGCCAGCGCCAGGGCGGGCATCAGCAGGCGGTAGAGGCCGTCGAGAGCCTTCAGCACGCGGCGGGCCGGCTGGCCCGCCGGGCCGACCTTCGGCGTGCCGGCGGGATCGTCCGGCCCGGCGGTGCGGGGCGGGCCGCCGGCGGCCGCCATCATCGCCTGCAGGTCGCCCGGCTTGCCGCGGCTGGCGCGCGGCGGCGCCAGCGGCTGCTGCGACAGCAGCAGGCGGGCGAGCGCGCCGAGCCTGGCCGGCAGCTCCCGCCACTGCGCGGCCGGCAGCGGCGGCACGGCGGCGACCGGCACGAAGCCGCAATCGAGCCGCCCGGCGGCGCAGGCCGCCTCGACCTCGCCGGCGATCTGCCGGTAGGCCGCCGCGGCGTCCTGCGGCGTGCGGTAGTGGCCGGCCCAGGCGACGGCGTCGCGCAGCGCCCAGTGGAACCAGCCGCCGGCATAGTCGCCGCAGGTCGCGGGATAGGTCGTGCAGCTGGAATGCAGGTAGCTGCCGCCGAGCCCGTCGAACCAGGGCCGCAGCGCGGCGAAGGCCGGGCTCTCGGCATAGATCGCCTCGCGCACGCGGGCCGGCACCGGCACGTGGGCGACGCGCTCGCCGACGCGCACCCGCTCCAGCGCGGCCAGCGCACGATTGAAGGCCGGGTCCTTGAGGTCGACGATGGCGAAGCTGCCATAGGCGAGCCGGTTGGCGCCGGCCAGCGCAGCCAGCGCCAGGGCGGCAGTGGCGGCAGCGACCGCAAGGCCGCGCCAGCGCCCCCGCTCGCGCCACAGCGCGGCGCCGGCGAGCAGCGCCAGCCCGGGCAGGATCCAGGCCCCCTCCTCGCGGGTGACCCAGAGCCAGGCGAAGGCGAGGCCACCGCCGATCGCCCAGCCGAGGCGGCCGCGGGCGCCCGGCGGCAGCAGCAGCAGATGAACCGCGCAGGCGACCAGGATCAGCGCCTGGGCGGCGTAGATGTCGTCGCGGATCAGGCGCACCGGCGGGATCGCCGGATGCAGCAGCAGCAGCAGGAAGAGCGCGACCGCCAGGCCGGCTGAGCGCCCGAGCTGCAGCACGGCATGGGCGAGCAGCGCCACGCCGGCGAGATAGAGCAGCGCCTGCGACAGGGTCACCGGCAGGCCGAGCCGGTAGCTCAGCGCGGCGAACAGCGGATAGCCCGGCCCCTTCATCAGGGTCAGCTGGTCGTAGGGCCCGAGCCAGTCGCCGGCGGCGAGGTCGCGCGCCCGCCAGAAGTACCAGGCGTCGTCGTGCCGGGTATCGGCGAGCAGGGTCACCGGCAGGCGGAGCGCGAGCCAGAGCTGCAGCAGGCTGCCGCCGGCGACGGCGAGCCAGCCCCAGGCGGGCAGCCGCGGCGCGGCCTGCATCGCCGGCGCGGCGCTCAGCCGCCGGGCGGCGGCGCGCCGCACAGCGCCGCGCGCACCTCCATCAGGACGCGGCCGGCCCAGTTGAGCCCGCTGCCGTCGCCGCCGGTGCCCCAGAACTCGTCGAACGGCGAATCCTCGATCAGCGCGGCATCGCCGGTGGCGAGCAGCGCCTCGCCGAGCGGCGGGTTCTGCACGAACTTGGCGCGGTCGGCGCGGCGCATCAGGTCGAGCTTGACCTCGGCCCAGTCGGGGCGCGGCAGGGCGCCGTTGCGGCGGAACCAGCTCTGCGCCGAGCTCCGCCGCGGCGCCCAGGGCGAGGCCGCCAGCCGCTTTGCCATGCCGGGCGCGAGCGCCGCGCGGATGGCGGCGCGATAGGCGGGATCGTCGGACCTCTGCGCCTGGTACCAGTGCTCGACGGTCGGCCAGGTCTCGCCGTCGAGCTCGATCGGCGCCCACTGGAAGTGCGACAGGAAGCCGAACAGGGCGCGGTCGCGCGCGAAATAGAGGATGCGGTCGTCGGGCGGCACCGGCCGCGGGCCGGGCCGGAAGGGCTCGGGCACGTAGACCGGCCGGCCGCCGCCGCGCGCCTGCTCGCCCCCGTCCGCGTCCGTCTCCGCCACGCCCACCTCCTGCAGGCCCGGCGCGAGCGCGCCCCGGGGGCCTTGCGGGACGATAGCGGAACCGGGCCGCCGCTGTCAGGCGGGCTCGTGCACCAGCTCGCGCCAGGCGGCGATCAGGACCGCCATGATGACCGGCCCGAGGAAGAGGCCGAACAGGCCGAGCGTCTCCAGCCCGCCGAGCACGCCGAGCAGCGCCCAGAGGAAGGGCAGCCGGGCGCCGCTGCCGATCAGCGCCGGGCGGATGAAGTGGTCGGCGACGAACAGCACGGCGGTGCCGAACAGGAACAGGCCGATCGCCTCGGCGTCGAGGCCCTGGGTCAGCAGGTAGAGCGAGGCGGCGCCGAAGATCAGCGGCGCGGCGAAGGGCACCATGGCGAACAGCCCGGTGGCGGCGCCGAGGAGCACCGGGTTGGGCACGCCCAGCATGACGTAGGCCAGCCCGAGCAGCAGCCCCTCGCCGAGCCCGACCAGCACCATGCCGTTGACCGTGGCGCCGACCGCCGAGGCCATCTGCAGGATGTAGCGCTCGCCGGGCTCGCCCATCAGCCGGTGCGCCGCCAGCCGCGCCCGACCGGCCAGCACGGTGCCGTGCCGGTAGAGGAAGAACAGGGTCAGGATGGTGAGCGCGAAGACGGCCGCGCGATGCAGCAGCTGCACTCCGTAGGTCCGCGTGAAATCGACCAGCAGGCCGGTGTTGACGTGGCCCATCAGCTCCGAGGCGGCGTGCGGATCGGCGAGGTTGGCCTGCCACCAGGCGACCGCGGTGCCGCCGACCCAGGGCAGGTGCGACAGCCAGGGCGGGATCGGCACGCCGCTGTGCGTCGCCACGGCCGCCCAGCGCACCAGCACGCGCACCTCGCGGCCGATGCCGATGGCGGCGTAGGTCAGCGGCAGCAGCAGCGCCAGCCCGATGCCGAGCGTGGCCAGCAGCGGCGCGGTCACCGAGGAGTCCTCGGCGCGCAGCGCCCGCACGATGCGCCGGTAGAGCGGCCAGGTGGCGATGGCCAGGATCACCGCCCAGGCGAAGACCGCGAGGAAGCCCTTGAGGACCCAGATGCTGAGCCCGAGCAGCAGCGCGTAGAAGACCAGCCGCGTCCAGCGCCGCCGGGTCTCGGCATGGTGCAGCTCGAGCTCGGGGTCGAGCGGCGGCGCCTCGGGCCGCTCGCCGGCCGGCCGGGGGTCGGCGGCGGCATAGGGCGCTCCCGGCAGGCGCGGCACGCGCCGCCGCCGGTGCGTCTCAGGCCGCATCCCCGACCCCGTCGGCGGGATAGGAGTCGAGCAGCCGCCGCTCGGCGCGGTAGACGCGCAGCAGCTCCACCCCGCGCATCGGCTTCAGCCCCGCCCGGCGGTGGGCGGCGCCGATCTCGAAGGCCAGCCGGACCTGCAGGAACAGCGTCGCATAGGCGTCGCGCAGCCGGGCGTCGCGGTCCCAGATGTGGGTCGCCTCGCTGCCGGCCCCGTTGATCTCCAGGATGGTGAAGCCGTCGCCGCGCTGCAGGTCCTCGATGCGCTCGAAGCGGACGTCGAAGCGGCCGTAGTTGAACCCCGGCATCTCGCCGCAGATGCGGTCGAAGGCCTCGCGCAGCGCCGGCGTCACATAGGCCTGGCCGCTGCGGAAGATGGCGCCGCGGCAGTGATTGCCGACGAAGACCAGGCGGAAGACCTCGCCTTCCGGCAGCACGCGCTCGAGCTGGCCGGCGAGCCGTGGCAGATAGAGGCGCGACAGCCGGCCGGCGCGCGGATCGGCGAGGATCAGCTGGCGCAGGGTCGAGCGGCCGTCGCCGACCACCCGCGGCAGGTACTTGAGGGTCAGCGAGACGATCGTCCCGGTGGCCTCGCCCGGGCGGCGGACATAGAAGACGCCGGCCTCGCCCTCCTCGGCGACGAAGCGCTGCAGCACCACCCGGCCGCCGCGCGGGAAGCGCTCGAGATAGTCGGCAAGCTGCGCCTCGCTGCCGACCAGCCGGACGCCGGTGCCGCGCCGGCCGATGTCGGGCTTGGCGACGATCGGGAAGGCGAGCCCGGCCTCGGCCATCGCCGCCGCCGCCCGGGCCGCGTCGGCGGCGCCGGTCGACGCCTCGGGCGACCCCGCCTCGGAGGACACGGTGAGCGCGACGCAGCGGGCGAGCCGCCGCCGCCCCTCCGGCCCGAGCAGCTCCATCACCTCGGTCTTCGATTCGCCGCACAGCCCGCCATAGGCGATGCGCGGATTGGCCAGCGTCGGCAGGGCGAAGCTGCGGTAGCGGACCGAGAGGCAGAGCCAGTAGAGGACCACCGGGATGTAGAACAGCCAGGCCGGCGCGTCCTCGAAGCGGGACAGCGGCCGGCCGCTGCTCGGCAGCGGCGGCATCCCAGCCGGGCTGGAGGGCGGCACAGCCGCCGGCGGGCTGGAGGGCGGCACGGCCGCCGCCGGCGCACCGGCCGGGACCGGCCGCCTCTGGAAATGGGCGCGCGCGAGCCAGAGCAGCAGGACCGCGAAGCCGACGCCGACCGGCCAGCGCCAGGGGCCGAGCACGTCCTCCGTCGCGGCGCCGAACGCCACCGAGCCGGCGAACAGCAGCGAGGTCCAGATCAGGGTGGCGGCGACGACGCCCATGGCGAAGCGGCGCAGCGGCATGCCGAAGAAGCCGGTCGCCGTATAGGTCGGCAGCCGCAGGCCCGGCATGAAGCGGGCCGAGAACACGGCCACGACCAGATGGCTGTCGAGCCAGGCGCGCAGCGGCAGCAGGCGCTCGGCCCTGGCCAGCCGCCGCGCCCAGCGATGCGAGGAGGCGGCACGGCCGAGGCCGTAGAGGCCGAGATCCCCGAGGATGATCCCGGCATAGAGCGACAGCAGGGCGCCGACCAGCGAGCACTGGCCGGCGGCGACCGCCACCCCGACCAGGACGGTGGTGGCGTCCTCGAGGATGAAAGTCCCGGCGATGATGGCGAGCGGAAGCAGGGCCGGCTGCGACAGGGCGGTCGACAGCAGGCCCGCGACGAACTGCACGATGCTCATCCTTCCAGGGCGCGGCGCGGCGCCCCCGCTGATCCTGGCCTCCTCCACCGGGCGCCGTCGCGCTGACGCCCCGGACCCCTGGCCGGCCCCCATGATACAGCGGATTCGTCCCCTTGGCGCATCTCAGCAGAACGGCGCGTCCTGGACCGGGTTCCGCACCGCTCGCGCCTGGCGCCCCGCTCGCCGCGCCGGCGACACTGGCTGCGTCGCGAGAGAGCGGTTAAATGCCTGAAACTCCAGCAGCTTGCCGCAGCCACCCGATCGCACGGCCGAGGCCGCCCGTGCCGGCCAGGGTCGCAGGTTGCCGCCACGCTCCGGTCTCGCTGATGCTATAGTGGCGCCATGCTGCATCAGCGCGACCCCATGGACCTGCTGGCGGAGGGCGAAGGCGAGGGCGAGATCCTCGCGCCCTTCCCGCGCAGCGAGGCGCGGCCCTGGCCGACGCCCTACGAGATCGCCGCCTGGGTGCTGATGGGGCTGGCGCTGCTCGCCGTGCTGAAGCTCGGGCTGCTGGCGGCGCTGCTCTCCGCCCTGCTGGTCCGCGAGCTGGTGCTGACCGGCGCGGCCCGCATGGCGGTTTCCGGCCTGCCGCATCGCAGCGGCCGGCTGATCGGGCTCAGCGCCATCTCGCTGGTCACCATCGCCGCGCTGTCGCTGGCCGCCCTCGGGGTGGCGACGATGGCGACCGGCCGGTCGGACAGCCTGGTGGCGCTGCTGCGCAAGATGGCCGACGTGATCGAGACCGGCAGCGAGCACTATCCGGACTGGGCCCGCTCCTACCTGCCGGCGAGCGCCGCCGATGTCGAGGCGACCCTGGTGAGCTGGCTGCGCACCCACGCCGGCGAGGTCCAGTCGGCCGGCGCCACGATCGGGCGCGGGCTGATCCACATCGTCATCGGCATGGTGATCGGCGGGCTGACCTGCCTGGCGGCGCGCCGCACCGAGGGGCACCGGCCGCTGGCGCTGGCGGTCGGCGCCCGCATGGTGATGTTCGCCAGCGCCTTCCGCCGGGTGGTCTTCGCCCAGGTGCGGATCTCGGCGCTCAACACCGTGCTGACCGCGATCTATCTCGCCGGCGTCCTGCCGCTGCTCGGCGTCCAGCTGCCGCTGGTCAAGACGATGATCGCGGTCACCTTCCTGGCCGGGCTGCTGCCGATCATCGGCAACCTGATCTCCAACACGGTGATCGTGGTGGTCAGCCTCAGCGCCTCGATCTATGCCGGGATCGGCTCGCTGCTCTTCCTCGTGCTGATCCACAAGCTCGAGTACTTCGTCAACGCCCGGATCATCGGGACGCGCATCCATGCCCGCGCCTGGGAGCTGCTGGTCGTGATGCTGGCGATGGATGCCGCCTTCGGCATCCCCGGGGTGATCGCCGGCCCGATCTGCTACGCCTACATCAAGGACGAGCTGGCGGCACAGGGCCTCATCTGACGACGGCCGCGGCAACCGCAGGCCCGGGCATCCACGGGGGAGAATGCCCATGCTCGAGGCGCTGCTGGTCAGCCTCGCCTTCATCCTCGGCACCACCGCGCTCAGCCTGCTGGTCTATCTCGCCATGCGGCGGGCGATGCGCGCCTCGGTCGACCAGGCGGCCACCGACCTCGCCGGCTCGGTGCTGACGCGGATCGCCGGGCTGCACGCGCTGATCCTGGCCCTGGTCTTCGCCCAGGAGATGCTGAGCTACGAGGAGCTCAAGACCGAGAACGCCACCGAGGCCAATGCGGTCGCCGACGTCTATTTCGATGCCGCCCGCTACGGCGACGGCGCGGCCGAGCACAAGATCCAGGACGCGCTGTTCTCCTACGTGCGCATCGTCATCGACCAGGAGTGGGGCCAGCTCGACGACAGCGGCCACCTGCTGCAGCCCGCCTGGGACGCCTGGGACGCCGCCTACCAGGGGGTCCTCGACCTCGAGCCGGCCACCGGGCGCCAGAAGAGCCTGCGCGAGCACATGCTCGACCAGGCCCACGTCATCGCCACCACCCGGGTCAAGCGCGAGAGCCACGAATCCTCGATCAGCGGCATGTTCTGGTTCGCCGCGCTGGCCGGCGTGGTCTGCATCGCGCTCGCCTACTATCCCTACCGTCCCGAGCGCCACACCCTGATCCTGATCGGCCTGCTCGGCGCCTTCACCGGGGTGATCCTGCTGTTCATCTTCGCCTTCGCCAACCCGTTCGGCGAGCCCGGCGCGCTGGAGCCGCGGGAGCTGGAGCGCGTGCTCGCCCAGATCGAGCAGTCGCGCTAGGGATCGCCGCGCCAGGGATCGGCCGCGCTAGGGATCGGGGAAGACCAGCGCCGCCCCCTCCTCCACCACCAGCCAGAGCGGGCCGCCCTCGGCGGCCGGCGGCGCCGCCTCGCCATGCTGGGCGACCAGCACCGGCCGCTCGCAGCCCTCGACCGTCACCAGATGGTGCTCGCGGTCGCCGAGGAAGGCCGAGGCGGCGAGCCGGGCGGGCACCGCTGCGCAGCCGGGCGCCCGGCCCGCGGCCGGCGGCGTCGCGGAGAGCCGCAGCCGCTCCGGCCGGATCGCCACGGTGACGGCGCTGCCCGCGGCCGGGGCCGGGCCGCCGACCAGCAGCCGGCCGAGCCCGGCGCAGTCGATCGCCGCCATCTCGCCCTGGACGCCGCCGACGCTGCCGCGGAAGAAGTTGATCTGGCCGATGAAGCCGCCGACCTGGCTGGTCGCCGGCCGGCGATAGAGGTCGCGGGGCGCCGCGACCTGCGCCACCCGGCCGTCGAACATCACCGCGATCCGGTCGGACAGCGCCAGCGCCTCCTCCTGGTCGTGGGTGACGAAGACGAAGGTGATGCCGACCGAGCGCTGCAGCGCCCGCAGCTCGACCTGCATCTCCTCGCGCAGCTTGCGGTCGAGCGCGGCCAGCGGCTCGTCGAGCAGCAGCACCTTGGGTCGCTTGACCAGCGCGCGGGCCAGCGCCACGCGCTGGCGCTGGCCGCCGGAGAGCTGGTTGGGGCGGCGGGATCCCAGCGCCTGGAGATGGACCAGCGCCAGCGCCTCGTCGATGCGGCGGTCGCGCTCGGCCCGGCTCAGCCCTTCCTTGCGCAGCCCGTAGCCGACGTTGCGGCGGACGTCGAGATGCGGGAAGACGGCATAGCTCTGGAACACCATGTTGGTCGGGCGGCGATAGGGCGGCTCGGCCGACATCGGCCGGCCGTCGATCCAGATCTCGCCGTCGCTCGGCGTCTCGAAGCCGGCCAGCATGCGCAGCAGCGTGGTCTTGCCGCAGCCCGACGGGCCGAGCAGCGAGAAGAACTCGCCGCGGCCGATGGCGAGCTCGACGCAATCCACCGCGGTCACCGGGCCGAAGCGCTTGGAGACGCGGTCGATGGCGATGAAGCCGTCCTGGGGCATGGCTCAGGCCTCCGTCCCGCGGCGGTCGCGCCGCAGCCATTCGGCCAGCACGATGAGCACGATCGAGGCGACGATGATGCAGGCGCCGAGCGACAGCACGCCGGGCAGCTTCTGCGGGAAGCGCAGCTGCCCGAACATGTAGACGGGCAGCGTCGGCTCCGTGCCGGACAGGAAGAAGGCCATCAGGAACTCGTCGAACGAGATGAGGAAGCAGAGCAGCAGCGCGGAGACCACGCCCGGCATGATCAGCGGCAGGGTGACCCGCCAGAAGGTGCCGAAGCCGGTCTCGCCGAGATCGAGCGAGGCCTCCTCGAGCGAGGGATCGAAGCCCTCGAAGCGCGAGCTCAGCACAGCGAAGGCGAAGGGCGCGGCGACCAGCACATGGCCGATGGCGACGTTGAGCAGCGAGGGCGACAGCCCGATGCCGAGCATGAAGCCGAGCAGCGCGGTGCCGAGCACGATCTCCGGCACCACCATCGGCGACAGGATGACGGCGACGATGGCGGCGCGCCCCGGCATGCGGTAGCGGGTCGCCGCCTTGGCGGCCAGGATGGCGAGCAGGGTGGCGCTCAGCGAGGCGGCGACGGCGACCTTGAGGCTGGCGAGCAGGGACTCGAACAGCGGCCCGTTGCCGGCCAGCGTGGCGTACCATTTCAGGCTGAGCGCGCGGATCGGGAAGGCGATGTAGATCGAGTCGTTGAACGAGAACAGCAGCAGGAAGAGGATCGGCAGGTAGAGCAGGACCAGCGCCAGGACGGCATAGCCCTTCAGCCAGCGGCCCGGACGTCGTTGCCTCATCGCCGCCCCCTCATCGCCGCCCCCTCATCGCCGCCCCCTCATCGCCGGCCGGCCTCCCTCTCCCGCGTCCGCGGGAGAGGGAAAGCTGGGCGCGGGCATCATCGCACGCTCCGCGCCGCGAAGCGGCTGAGCGCGAGGTAGAGCAGCGAGATCAGGCTGACCGCGGCGATCGAGATCAGCGACAGGGCGGAGCCGAGCGGCCAGTTGTTGAGCCGGCCGTAGAGCTCGACGATGGCGTTGGCGATCATCAGCCCGTCCGGGCCGCCGACCAGCGCCGGCGTGATGTAGTCGCCGATCGTCGGGATGAAGATCATCACGGCGGCGGCGGTGATGCCGGGCAGCGACAGCGGCAGGGTGACCCTGAGGAAGCGCGCCGCCGGACCGTCGCCGAGATCGGTCGCCGCCTCGAGCAGCGAGCGGTCGACCTTCTCCAGCGAGACGTAGATCGGCAGCAGCGCGAAGGGCAGCCAGGCGTGCGTCAGGGTGACGACCACGGCGAGCGGGTTGTAGAGCAGCGCCTCGATCGGCTGGTCGATCAGCCCGAGCCGCAGCAGGCCGCTGTTGATCACCCCGTTATAGCCGAGCATCACCTTCCAGGCGAAGATGCGCAGGAGGTAGCTGGTCCAGAACGGGATGGTGAAGAGGATCACCCAGACCAGCTTGTGCCGCCCGCCATAGAAGGCGATGAAATAGCCGATCGGGTAGGAGAGCAGCACGGTCAGCACCGTGGTGGCGCCCGAGATCCACAGCGAGCGCAGCAGCAGCGCGCGATATTGCGGCGTGGCCAGCGCCTCGGCGAAGTTGGCCAGCGTCCAGGTCCGCTCGATGACGAAGTTCGACTGGTGCCACAGGCTGAGCGCCATGGTGTAGACCAGCGGCACCCCGACCATGATGCCGATGAGCAGCGCCAGCGGCGCGATCAGGCCTCAGTAGCCGCGCAGCGCCTCGTGGCGCTGCAGCAGCGCGGCGAGGCCGCGCGCGCCGGCACCGCCGCGGCGGCGCCGCGCCGGCCGCCCGCCGCCTCGGCGCCGGCGCCGGCCGCCATCACCCGAGCAGGCTGGCGAGGCCGCGCTTGGCGAGCCCGTTGGCGATGATCAGCCGCTGCACCTCGCTGGTGCCCTCCCAGATGCGGTCGACCCGGAGCTCGCGATAGAAGCGCTCGGCGACGTTCTCGCGCATGTAGCCGCGGCCGCCGAAGATCTGCACGGCGCGGTCGGCCACCCGGTTGGCCATCTCGCTGGCCTGCAGCTTGGCCATCGAGGCGCGGGCATGGACCACCTTGCGGTCCTCGCCGGCATCCTCGGCGGCGGCCGCCTGGTAGGTCAGCAGCCGGGCGCCGGCGAGCTCGACGACGCTGTCGGCCAGCATGAACTGGATGGCCTGGTGGGATGCCAGCCGCTGCCCGGCGACCTGGCGGCCGGCGGCAAAGGCGTGGGCCTCCTCGATCAGCCGGGCGGCGGCGCCGCAGCAGCGCGCCGCGATCATGATGCGCTCGCGCCGGAACCACTCCTGGACGAAGCCCATGCCCTCGCCCTCGGCGCCGATCCGGCGCCCGGCCGCGACATGCACGCCCTCGAAGCGGTAGATCGGATGGTGCGCGGCGAAGCTGTGGCTGAATTGCGGGGTGCGCACCAGCCGCACGCCGGGCGCGTCGATGTCGACGAAGAACAGCGCGTGGGCGCCGTCGTTCGGACCGCCTTCGTTCGGGCCGCCGGCGATGCGCGCCTGCAGGATGAAGAAGTCGGCGCGGTTGGCGCTGGTGACGTACCACTTCTCGCCGTCGATCCGGTAGCCGTCGCCCTCCGGCACGGCGGTGGTGGCGATCGCCACGTCGGAGCCCGATTCCGCCTCGGTGATGGCGTAGCAGTCATGCAGCTCGCCGCGCATCATCGGCAGGATCCAGCGCTCGATCTGCGCCGGGCTGCAGGCCTGGAACATCCAGCGCTGCGGCTCGGCGAAGCACCAGGCGAGCGCGTTGGTGACGCGGCCGAGCTCCTCCCAGATGCCGGCCTGGACCTGGGTGGAGAGGGCGAGCCCGCCCCACGCGGCCGGCACGTCCATCGCGGGCAGGCCGAGCGCGGCGGCCTCCGCCTCGTGGGCGGCGCGGACCGCCTCGGGCAGCTCGCCGCCGGCCAGCTCGGCCGCGACCTCGTGCGGGATCAGCCGGGCGGCGAAGGGGGCGACCCTGGCCTTCCAGGCACGGACCTCGGCGGGCAGCGTCGGGCCGCCCGCCGGACCGGGGCCGCCGCCTTCGGGACTCACCGGGCCTCCGGCCGCGGGAAGTGCCGGGGAAACAGCGTCGCCAGCAGCAGCTCGACGCTCTCGACGAAGATCTCGGGCGCGGCGCCGGCCCGGTCCATCAGCCGCGACAGCCACATGCCGTCGGTCACCGTGTCGAGCAGGCGGGCGACATGCTCGACGGGATGCGGGTAGCCGCCCTCGGCGATCACCGCCGCGACCAGCCCGACCAGCGCCTGCCAGTACTCGCGGTCGCGCTCGCCGCACAGGCCGAGATAGGCCGGCCGCGACTTGGCCTCGCCGAAGAAGGCGAACCAGACGGCGATCTTCTTGCGGCTGCAGACGCGCGGCTCGAAGTTGACCATGACCATGGCGCGCAGCCGGTCGGCGGGCGCCGCCCCGGCGCGCGCCAGCGCGCGCTGCCAGGCCTGCCGATACTCGTCGGCGAGGAACTGCAGCGTGTCGGCGAAGAGCTGGTCCTTGCTCTTGAAGTAGAAGTTGACGATGCCGCGCGACAGGCCGGCCTGGTCGGCGACGTCGGCCAGCGTCGTCTCGGCGAAGCCGCGGCGGGCGATCGATTCGATGGTCGCCTCGATCAGCTCGACGCGCCGCCGCTCCTTGGCCTCCTCGCGCCGCGTCGGCGCGGCGGGACGCTCGGCTGTGGCCATGACCTGATCGCTGTTCCCTCTGGCGGCGGACGGGCTCATGGACCGCGATCTTTCGGCCAGCCCGGCACCCTTGTCAAATGGAAATCGACCGAACCTTGATTGTACGGCCATCCAAAAAATGGCTGTACGTTTAACCAAGATCGAGGCTAGGATGACGGCCTTCCCACGGTCAATCGGGGACCCGCCATGGTCCGCAGCCTCGCCCGGAGCAACGCCCATTTCCGCCGCGCCGTGACGCGCCTGCCGCTCGGCGTCGCGTCGAACTTCCGCTACTGGGGCGAGGAACGCACGATCTACGTGGCGCGCGGCCAGGGCGCCTTCGTCTGGGACATCGACGGCAACCGCTACGTCGACTACCGGCTGGGCTACGGCCCGGCGATCCTGGGCTACGCCCATCCCGAGGTCGACGCCGCCGCCCGCGAGGGCATCGAGGTGGGCGGCGTCTTCGCGCTCGCCACCGAGAAGGAGTACGCGGTCGCCGAGCGGATCGCCCGCATGGTGCCGGGCGTCGACCTGGTGCGCTTCTCCAACTCCGGCACCGAGGCGGTGATGGCGGCGCTGCGGCTGGCCCGCAGCTACACCGGCAAGGATTCCTACGTGCTGATCGAGGGCGGCTATCACGGCGTGTTCGACGCCGCGCTGTGGGGCAGCGCGCTCGAGGGCTGGGACGGCCAGGGCGACCCGCCGATCGTGCCGTGGAGCCAGGGCGTGCCGGGCGTGCTGCGCTCGCTGCTCCACTCCACCCCGCTCAACGACGCCGAGCGGCTGGAGGACGTGCTGCGCCGCCACGGCGACCGCATCGCCGCGCTGCTGATCGAGCCGATCATGGGCAATTGCTGCTCGCTGACCGCGACGCCGGACTACATGCGGGCGGTGCGCCAGCTCTGCGACAAGTACGGCGTCGTGCTGGTGATCGACGAGGTCAAGACCGGCTTCCGCGTCGCGCGCGGCGGCGTGCAGTCGCTCTATGGCGTCACCGCCGACCTCTGCACCTTCGCCAAGGCGGTGGGCAACGGCTACCCGATCTCGGTGCTGGCCGGGCGCGAGGAGATCATGCGCGGCATCGGCCGCGGCGTCACCCACGGCGGCACCTATACCGCGCACCCGGTGTCGCTGGCCGCCGCCGAGCGCACGCTCGACATCATCGAGACCACCGACGCGCTGGACCGGGTGGCATCCTACGGCCGGCGCCTGCAGGCCGGCATCAGCGGCATCCTGGCCCGCCGCGGCATCCCGCACAGCTTCACCGGCCATCCCTCGATGGGCGGGCTGTTCTTCGCCGAGCGGGCGCCGACCAACTACCGCGAGTGGAAGACCAGCGACTACCGGTTCTACGATGCGACCGCGCCGCTGCTGCACGACCGCGGCATCATCTGCGAGCCCGATTCGCGCGAGCCCTGGTTCGTCTCGGCGGCGCATGACGAGGAGTGCCTGTCGCTGACGCTGGCCGCCTTCGAGGCGGCGGTCGACGAGACCCGGCTGCGGCTCGGCCGCGACGCGGCCTGAGCGGGCGGCAGCCGAGGGGGAGGAGCCGGTCTTGGCCAAGAGCTACGACGCGCTGGTGGTGGGGGCCGGCCATAACGGGCTGACTACCGCCTGCTACCTCGCCCGCGCCGGCCTCTCCGTGCTGGTGCTGGAGAAGAACGACGTGATCGGCGGCGCGGCGGTGAGCCGCCAGCTCTATCCCGGCTGGACCTACTCCAACTGCTCCTATGTCTGCAGCCTGCTGCGGCCGGAGATCGTGCGCGACCTCGACCTGCCGCGGCACGGGCTGCAGGTGATCCCCTACGAGGGCGGCGTCACCATGACCCGCGAGGGCGAGCACTTCGCCCTCTACTCCGACAAGGACGCGCTGCGCCGCGAGCTCGCCCGGCACAACCCGCGCGACGCCGACGCCTATGACCGCTACGCGATCGAGGTGATGCGGCAATGCCGCTTCATCCGGCCGATGCTGCTCTCGACGCCGCCCGACCCGACCTCCTTCAGGCTGCGCGACCTCAAGGGTCTGGCCGATCTCGGCCGCCGCTTCTGGTCGCTCGGCGAGGAGGTGATGTACGACACCATCCGCTTCTGGACGATGAGCGCCGGCGACTTCCTCGACGAGTTCTTCGAGAACGACCTGATCAAGGCGCACATGGCCGGCAGCGCCATCATCGGCACCGCGCTCGGCCCCTACTCGCCCGGCTCGGCCTATGTGCTGCTGCACCACTACATGGGCGACGTCGACGGCGCGGTCGGCGCCTGGGGCTTCGCGCGCGGCGGCATGGGCGCCATCACCCAGGCGATGGCCGCCGCGCTGCGGAGCTATGGCGGCGAGATCCGCACCGAGGCGCCGGTCGCCCGCCTGCTCACGAGGCGCGGCCGCACCACCGGCGTCGTGCTCGAGAGCGGCGAGGAGGTGACCGGCCGGCTGGTCGTCTCCAACCTCGACGTCAAGCGCACCTTCCTCGGGCTGGTCGAGCCCGGCGACCTGCCGGCGCCCTTCCTCGAGCGGGTGCGCAAGTTCAAGATCCGCGGCTCCTCGGGCAAGCTCAACATCGCGCTCGACGGGCTGCCCGATTTCCCCTGCCTGCCCGAGGGCAGCCCCTGCTGGCGCGGCGACATGCACGTCACCGAGAGCCTGGCCGAGATGGAGCAGGCCTATGACGACTGGAAGGACGGGCGCTGGTCGCGGCGCCCCTATGTCGACATGCTGCTGCCGACCCTGATCGACCCGACCATGGCGCCGCCCGGCAAGCACTACATGACGGTGTTCGTGCAGTACGCCCCGCCGAAGCTGGCCGAAGGCGAATGGAGCAGCCAGACCCGCGACGCCTTCGGCAAGACGGTGATCGACACCATCGCCGAGCTGTCGCCCAACTTCCGCGACCTCATCCTGCATGCCGAGGTGCGCACCCCGGCCGACCTGGAGCGCGAGGTCGGGCTGACCGAGGGCAACATCTTCCATGGCGAGCTGACCATGGACCAGCTGCTGTTCAACCGGCCGGTGCCGGGCTTCGCCCAGTACCGCGCCCCGGTGCCCGGCCTCTACATGTGCGGCTCCAGCACCCATCCCGGCGGCGGCGTGATGGCCGCGCCCGGGCCAACGCGGCGCGCGAGATCCTGCGCGACCTGAAGCGCGCGGCCTGAGGCGGCACCATGGCACGGTACGACGCCATCCTGGTGGGCGGCGGCCACAACGCCCTGGTCTGCGCCGGGCTGCTGGCCAAGGCCGGCCTCGCGGTGCTGCTGCTCGAGGCGGCGGACGCGGTCGGCGGCGCGGCGCGGCCGGCCGAGATCGCCGAGGGCTTCCGCAGCCCCGGCCTGGCCCACCTGCTCTACCAGCTGAGCGGCGAGGTGGTCGGCGCGCTGGAGCTCGAGAAGCACGGGCTCGCCTACGCTGCCGAGCGCCTGCCCACCACGCTGCTCTCGCCCGACGGCGCCCACCGCATGATCCCGGCGGGCGGCGCGCCGGAGGGCGTCGGCGCGGCCGACGCGACCGCCTGGCGCGGCCTGCATCGCCGGCTCGAGCGCTTCGCCGGCGCGCTCCGGCCGATGCTGGCCGCCACCCCGCCGCGGCTCGGCACGCGCAGCCGCGGCGACCTCGGCACGCTGGCGCGCCTCGGCTGGTCGCTGCGCCGGCTCGGCCGCGACGACATGCGCGAGTTCCTGCGCATCGCCGGCATGAACGTCGCCGACCTCGCCGAGGACGAGCTCGCCGACCCGCTGCTCTCGGCCGGGCTCGCCTTCGACGCGGTGCTCGGCTGCGGCGTCGGCCCGCGCGCGCCCGGCACCGTGCTCAGCCTGCTCTTCCGCCTGGCGGCCGCCGGCGGCAGCCGGCCCGGCGGTCTGGCGCTGCCGCGCGGCGGGCTGGCCGCCGTGGCGGAGGCGCTGGCCCGCGCCGCCACCGCCGCCGGCGTCACCATCCGGACCGGCGCGCCGGTCGCCCGCATCCTGGTCGAAGGCGACCGCGCGGCCGGCGTCGCGCTCGCCGACGGCGAGGCGATCGCATCGCGGATCGTCGTCTCCGGCGTCGACCCGCAGCGCACCTTCCTCGCGCTCCTCGGGGCGGAGCATCTCGACACCGGCTTCGTGCGGCGGGTGCGCAACATCCGCGCCCGCGGCCGCGCCGCCAAGCTCGAGCTGGCGCTCGACGGGCTGCCCGAGCCGCGTGGCCTCTCGGCCGCGGCGCTCGCCGGCCGCCTCGTCTGGGCGCCCTCGGTCGACCATGTCGAGCGCGCCTCCAACGCGGTGAAGTACGGCCGCGCCTCGGCGGCGCCGGTGCTCGAGGCGGTGATCCCGACGCTCGCCGATCCCGGGCTGGCGCCGGCCGGCGGCCACGTGCTGTCGGCGATCGTGCAGTACGCCCCCGCCGACCTGCCGGACGCCGATCGGGAGGCCTTCGCCGGCCGGGCGATCGCGGCCCTGGAGACGGCGCTGCCGGATCTCGGGCGGCGGGTCCGCCACGCCCGGCTGCTGCTGCCGGGCGACATCGAGCGGGAGTACGGCATGGGCGGCGGCCACTGGCACCATGGCGAGCTCGCCTTCGACCAGCTCTTCATGCTGCGGCCCGTTCCGGGCGCCCAGCAATACGCCACGCCGCTGCCCGGCCTCTGGCTGTGCGGCGCCGGCAGCCATCCGGGCGGCGGCATCATGGGGCTGGCCGGCATGAACGCGGCGCGCCGGCTGCTGGCGCTGGAGGGGCGGGCATGAGGGCGACCGGCCATCCCGGCATCGAGCGCGAGCATTTCCGCACGCCGCTGCGCCAGTCGCCCTTCCACCCCAGGCTCGCCGAGCTCTCCCGCCAGCAGCGCTGGATCCGCTGGGCCGGCTACCTCTCGGCCGAGCTCTACGAGAACGTCGAGCAGGAATATTTTGCCATCCGCAACCAGGCGTCGGTCTACGACGTCTCGCCGCTCTGCAAGTACCGCATCCACGGCCCCGACGCCGAGCGCTTCGCCAACCGGCTGGTGACCCGCGACGTGGCGAAGCTGGCGCCGGGGCGGGTCGCCTACGTCGTCTGGTGCAACGACGCCGGCCGGGTGATCGACGACGGCACGCTGTTCCGCCTCGAGGTCGACGACTTCCTGCTCTGCGCCCAGGAGCACCATCTCGGCTGGCTGTCGGACAGCGCGGCCGGCCTGCAGGTCGCGGTCGAGGACGTCGCCGAGGCGGTCTGCGGCCTGTCGCTGCAGGGCCCGACCTCGTGCGCCGTGCTGAAGCGCCTCGGCCTGCCCGGCATCGAGATGCTGCGCCCCTTCGGCATCGCCCGGTTCGAGGTCGACGGCATCGGCCTCAGCGTCTCGCGCACCGGCTTCACCGGCGACCTCGGCTACGAGCTCTGGCTCGACCCGGCCGACGCGCTGCCGCTGTGGGACCGCCTCTTCGCGGCGGGCCGCGATCTCGGCCTGCGGCCGATCGGCTCGCAGGCGCTCGACATGGCGCGGATCGAGGCCGGCTTCATCATGACCGGGGTCGACTTCCTCGCCGCCGACCACGTCATCCGGCCCAATCGCGGCCGCTCGCCCTTCGAGCTCGGCCTCGACCGGCTGGTCGACTTCAAGAAGGGCCATTTCGTCGGCCGCCGCGCGCTGCTCGCCGAGCAGGAGGGCCGGACCAGCCGCTACCGCCTGGTCGGGCTCGACATCGCCGGCAACAAGCCGGCCGCCAACGCCCTGCTCTATCACGGCAAGGAGACCGAGGTCGGCCAGGTGACCTCGGCGCTGTGGTCGCCGACCGCCAAGAAGAACATCGCGATCGCCACCGTCGAGGCCCGCTGGGCCGACGGCAGCCGGCCGATCTGGGCCGACATCTACGTCCAGAAGGAGCTGCGCTGGCGCCGCGCCGCCGCCCCCTGCCGCATCGTCGACCGGCCCTTCTTCAACCCGCCCCGCCGCAGCGCCGTCCCCGCCCCGGAGCGGTAGGCGGC
The DNA here is from genome assembly GCA_046349435.1 of Dongiaceae bacterium. Lineage (GTDB taxonomy): Bacteria > Pseudomonadota > Alphaproteobacteria > Dongiales > Dongiaceae > JAXMCI01. The sequence continues at coordinate 37,416 of JAXMCI010000024.1, forward strand.
AGTCGAAGGCGCCTCGGCGCCGGCGCGCCGGATCGGCCGCAGCATCGGCGCGCGGCGCCGCGCCGGACGCGGCCGCCGCGCCGGCCAAGCCAGCGCACCTCCCCCGCTGCGCCCCCGCACGAGCCAATCGATCACGCGGCCGCGGCGGCGCTATAGTCCTGCAAGTGCCAGCAGGCAGGTCTGCGATGCAGGATCACCGGGAGGTACCCGACCGGGCCGGAGCCGACGGCGCGCTCGCCGAGCTGGCGCGCCGCACGGCGATGCTCGACGCGATCGGCTATGCGGCGACCCGCATCGTCGGCGGCGCCAACTGGCGCACCGGCATCCAGGAGCTGCTCGCCCATCTCGGCCAGGCGACCGGCGTGAGCCGCGTCAGCCTGTTCGAGATCCATCGCGACGCCGGCGGCGCGCTGGTCGAGAGCTGCCGCTACGACTGGACCGAGGCGGGCCAGCCGCCGATGAGCAGCGATCCGCGCTACCAGGACATCCCGCTGGTCGACGAGCACGGCGCGCTCGACGCCTGGACGGCGCGGCGGCAGCGCGGCGAGGTGGTGCAGGCGCGGCTCAGCGAGGTCGCCGGCTACGACCGCCAGATCTTCATCGAGACCCGGACGCTGTCCTTCATCTCCGTCCCGATCATGCTGCGCGGCCGCTGCTGGGGCTTTCTCGGCTTCGACGACTGCCATGTCGAGCGCGACTGGACGGCGCTCGAGGTCGACGTGCTGACCACCGCGGCGGCGCTGATCGCCGGCGCCATCGAGCGCGCCGACGGCGACGAGCGGCTGCGGCTCTCCGAGCAGCGCTATGCCCTGGCCGCGCGCGGCGCCAATGACGGCCTGCTGGACTGGGACGTCGCCGCCGGCCGCGCCTATTTCTCGCCGCGTCTGCACCAGATCCTCGGCCTGCGGGCCGGCGTCCTCGGCCAGAGCATCGCCCGCTTCCTCGCCTGCTTCGATTCGCGGGATGCGGCGCGCATCCGCGACCATGTCGGCACGCGCTTCGCGCAGCAGAAGCGCCGGTTCCGCTTCGAGGCGCGGTTGCGCCGGCGCCGCGGGGAGACGCGCTGGTTCGTGGCACGCGGCATGATCGTCTACGAGCGCGGCCGGCCGGCGCGGGTGGTCGGATCGCTGCGGGAGATCAGCGACGTGAAGCGCGCGGAAGCGACGATCCGAACGCTCTCCGACGACGCCCCGGTGCTGCTGTGCATGATCGACCACCAGGACCGGCTGGTCTTCGCCAACCGGCGCTTCCTGTCGTTCTTCGGGCGGACCCTCGAGGATCTGACCGGGGGCCGCTGGGACTGGACGAAGGACATCCATCCCGAGGACCTGCCGCGCACCCGCGCCCGCTACTTCGAGGCGTTGCGCGACCACCGGTCGGTCGAGATCGAGCACCGCGTGCGGCGCTTCGACGGCCAGTATCGCTGGGTGCAGGAGACCCAGGTGGCACGCCGCGCGCCCGACGGCGGGTTCGCCGGTTTCGTCGGCGCGCTGGTCGACATCACCGAACGCAAGCGGGCCGAGTCCGAGCTGCGCGCCAGCGAGGCGCGGGTGCGCGCCATCCTCGACACGGCGTTCGACGCGGTCATCAGCATGGATGCCGCGGGCCGCGTCGTCGAGTTCAACCAGGCGGCGAGCCGCATCCTCGGCCATGCGCGCGAAGCCGTCATCGGCCGCGAGCTCGCCGGGCTGATCATCCCGCCGGAACATCGCGATGCGCACCGGGCGGGGCTGCAGCGCTATCTCGCGAGCGGCCATTCGGCGATCTTCGGCCGGCTGGCGGAGTTCGAGGCGATCCGGGCCGACGGCAGCCGGGTGCCGATCGAGCTCTCGGTGACCGAGGTGCTGCTGCCCGAGGGGCGCCTGTTCACGGCGATTCTGCGCGACATCTCCGAGCGCAAGCGGCTGCAGTCGCGGCTCGCCGACGCCGACCGGCAGCGCGCCGTCCTCGCCCGGCACTTCTCGCCCAACATGGTCGAGGAGCTGATGCGCTCCGGCGGCCAGCTCGACCGGGCGCGGACCCAGCCGATCGCCGTGCTGTTCGCCGATCTCTTCGACTTCACGGCGATGAGCGCGAGCACCTCGATGAACGAGGTGATCGAGCTCCTGCGCCGCTTCCACGCCCTGGTCGAGGAGTCCGTGTTCGCCAACCACGGGACGCTCGACAAGTATATCGGCGACGGCGTCATGGCGACCTTCGGCACGCCCTGGCCGGGGCGGCACGACGCCACCAATGCCGTCGCCTGCGCGCGCAGCCTGATCCGCGGCCTGGGGCGCTGGAACGAGGAGCGCCGGGCGTCGCGGCTCGATCCGCTGCGGATCGGGGTCGGCCTGCACTACGGCGAGGCCACGCTGGCCGACGTCGGCAGCGCGCGGCGGTTCGAGTACACGGTGATCGGCGAGATCGTGAACCTGGCGAGCCGGATCGAGCAGCTCACCCGCACGCTCGACATCGCGCTGCTGGCCAGCGAGGCGATCGTCGAGGCAGCGCGGCGCGAGGGTAGCGGCGCCGTCCTCGACGGCTTCGCGCCCGCCGGCGCCCACGCCATCAGGGGCCACCCCAGGCCGATCACCCTGTGGGGCCTGACCGCGACCGCGATCGGGGTGTAGCGGACCGCCCGGCAGCAGCGCCGCGCGGCGCGCTGCTCCGGCGCCCGCTCGCGCGGGAGAGGGAGCGAGGTTCCTAGCGGCCCGGCGGGACCGCCCAGCGGCGGCGGTGGCGGAAGCGGCGGCTGAGCTCGCCCTTGGGACCGGTGCAGTTGCAGCTGGCCGGGTCGCTAAAACCCGGCCTTTACGCGGTCCCAGTCCTGGTTGATCCGGTTGGTGATGTCGTTGGCGATGGCCGGCTGGAAGTGGCTGTTGCCGAGCACCACCTCGGGGTCGCGGGCCAGGCCGACCGAGCTCAGCACCGCCTCGTCGATGCCGGCGAACGACTTCACGTTGGAGTGGCCGTAGCCGAAATTTTCGATGCAGTAGGCACCGACGTCGGGCGCCAGCATGCCGTCGATCAGCGTATAGGCCTTGTCGAGATGCGGCGCGTCCTTGTGCAGGGTCAGGCCGCAGGCCCAGGCGAGCGCCCCTTCCTTCGGCTTGGCGAACTTGACCGGCTGGCCGTCCTTCTGCAGCTGGCGCGCGGAATCGGCCCAGGTGATGGCGGCGACGACCTCGCCCGAGGCGAGCGCCTGCTGCGCCGTCGTCGCGTCGGAGGTGAAGAGGCGGATGTTGGGCCGCAGACGCTGCAGCAGGTCGCTCACCTTGGCGAGCGCCGCGTCGTCGATCCTGTCGAACGCCACGCCGGCGTAGATCGCCGCGCACCACCAGGTGTCCGACGCCGAGTCGACCACCGCGACCTTGCCCTTGAGCTTGGGGTCCCACAGCATCCCCCAGCTCTCCACCCCGCCCTCCGGCTGCACCATGTCGGTGCGGTAGGTGATCGAGCTGAGACCCCATTCCCACGGCACGTGATAGTGCTTGCCCTCGAACATGGTGACCGGCAGCTGCTGCAGCCTGGGGTGGACGTCCTTCCAGTTCGAGAGGCGCGACACGTCGATCGGCTGCAGCACGCCGGCCTCGCGCCAGCGCGGCACATCGGCCGAGCAGGGATGCATGACGTCGGCGACGAAGCCGGCGCGCAGCTTCTGCAGCCCCTCCTCGTCGTCGCCGTAGGTCGCGAACTGCGGCAGGGCGCCGTACTTCTCCTTGTAGTGCGGCTGCAGCTCGGGGATGTCGTAGCCGCCCCAGGTGAAGTAGAGCGCCTGGTCCTCGGCCCGCGCCGGCAGCGCCCGGAACGGCGTCGCCGCCAGCCCGACGCCGGCCGCGGCGAGGCCCTTCAGGACCGCCCGGCGGCGCAGGCGAAGGTTAGGGTTTCCGAGCGCTTCCAACGGCTTCTCCACGGTCTTCTTCACCCGGGTCGGGGTGCTCCCTGCACGGCTGGTTGGTTGAACAGCCGACCAAACTGTAGCCCCGTACGGCGGCCGGCGCAAATCCCTCGTGGCGCGGCGGAGCGGCGCGGCGGGCCGCCGCAGCGGCTCTCGCGCTTGATTGAACATTCAGCCAAATGGTAAGATCCGCTCCCGGCGCGGCATGGCGATCGCCTCGCGCCCCGACCGCAAAGGATTCGATCATGGACCAGGACCGGACCGTGGCGCCGCCCTACGGCCCCGCGACCAGCGCGCTCTCCGGCAAGGCGATGCGGCACCTGCTGCAGCCCTGGCAGGCGATGGCGACGGTCGACCGCGAGGCGCGCACCATGGTGAGCCGCGCCGAGGGCATCTACGTCTATGACGAGCAGGGCCGCCGGCTGATCGACGGGCCGGCCGGCATGTGGTGCGTGCAGATCGGCCACCGCCGGCCGGAGATGGCCGAGGCGATCGCCGCGCAGGTCATGGAGCTGCCCTACTACTCGCCCTGGTACACCACCAACGGCCCGGCGGCGGAGCTGGCCGCGCGCATCGCCGGCTACGCGCCGGGCGACCTCGACCGGATATCCTTCACCAGCGGCGGCTCGACCGCGGTCGACACCGCGCTGCGCTTCGTGCAGTTCTACAACAACGTGCTGGGCCGGCCGGGCAAGAAGCTGATCATCGCCCGCCACGGCGGCTATCACGGCAGCACCTACCTGTCCGCCTCCTGCTCCGGCAAGCCGCGCGACAAAACCCACATGGACTGCTCGGAGCTGGTCCACCACATCGCGTGCCCGAACCCCTATCGCCGGCCGGCCGGGACCACCGAGGCGCAGTTCTGCGACCAGCTGGTGGCGGAGCTGGAGCGGACCATCCTCGAGCTCGGGCCGGAGCGCGTCGCCGCCTTCATCGCCGAGCCGATCCTCGCCTCGGGCGGGGTCATCGTGCCGCCGGACGGCTACAACCGGCGCACCCGGGAGCTCTGCCGGCGCCACGACGTGCTCTACATCGCCGACGAGGTGGTGACCGGCTTCGGCCGGCTCGGCCACATGCTGGCCTCCGAGGCGGTGTTCGGCGTCGTGCCCGACATCATCACCTTCGCCAAGGGGGTGAGCTCGGGCTACGTCCCGCTCGGCGGCGTCGCCATCTCGCGCCGCGTCATGGAGCAGGTGAGCGGCGACAAGGCGGGCGACGCGGTCTTCTCCAACGGCTTCACCTATTCCAGCCATCCGGTCGCCTGCGCCGCGGCGATGACCAACCTCGACATCATGGAGCGCGAGGGGCTGCTCGCGCATGTCCGCGCCATCGCCCCCTACTTCCAGGCGCGCCTCAAGGAGCTCGAGGACCTGCCGATCGTCGGCGAGGTGCGCGGCATGGGGCTGATGGCCGCCATCGAGTGCGTCGCCGATCGCGAGACGCACGACCCTCTGCTGTTCGAGGTCGGCCGGCGGATCGACGCCCATTGCCAGGCGCTCGGGCTGATCGTGCGGCCGCTGATCAACATCTGCGTGATGTCGCCGCCGCTGGTGATCCAGAGCGAGCAGATCGACGAGATGGTGCGGCTGCTCCGCCGCGGCATCGAGCTGACCATGGCCGATCTGCGCCGCGAGGGGCTGTGGCATGGCTGATCCCGGCTTCGCGCCGCTCGAGGGCGGCTGCCTGTGCGGCGCGGTGCGCTACCGCGTCAGCCTGCCGCCGCTCGATGCCGGCCTCTGCCACTGCCGGATGTGCCAGCGCAGCTCGGGCGCGCCGTTCCAGGCCTCGGCCGAGATTCCGGCGGCGGGCTTCGCGCTGCTCCGCGGCGCGCCCAGGGCCTACCGCTCCTCGGCCGCCGCGGTGCGCCACTTCTGCCCGGACTGCGGCAGCCAGCTGACCTTCCGGGCGGCCGCGGATCCGTCCTGGATCTCGGTCAACACGCCGACCCTCGACCGGCCCGAGGCGATCCCGCCGCGCCGCCAGATCTGGTGCGAGAGCCGGCTCGGCTGGCTCGACGGCCTGGCGGCGCTGCCGCGCCACGAGGCCGACGGCCCGCCGCTCTGATCGACCTCTGACGCCCGAACCAGGAGACCCGCCATGACCGCCGCCATCAGCACCGTCCAGCGCGCCCGGCCCGCCGCTCCGGCCGAGCCCCGGCCGCTGCCGGCCTGGGTCTATGGCAGCGCCGAGCTGCTCGAGCTGGAGATCGACCGGGTCTTCCGCCGCAGCTGGCTGCTCGCCTGCCACGTCAGCGACCTGCCCGAGCCGAGCAGCTACTTCGTCCTCGACATCGGCCGCGACAGCATCCTGCTGCTGCGCGACGAGGACGGCGAGATCCGCGCCTTCCGCAACCAGTGCCGCCACCGCGCCGCGCGGCTGCTCGACGGCAGCGGCCCGTGCCGCAAGCGGCTGGCCTGCCCCTATCACGGCTGGAGCTACGACCTCGCCGGGCGGCTGCGCGCGATCCCGCGCGCCGGCGGCTTCGCCGAGCCCGACCACGCGGCGCTCGGCCTGCACCCGGTCGCGGTCGAGCAGCTCGCCGGATTCCTCTTCGTCCGGCTGGCCGGCGACGGGCCGGGCGTGGCCGAGCAGTGGGGCCCGCTGGCGCAACGCCTGGAGCCCTATCGCCCGGCCGAGCTCAGGCCGCTGCAGCCGATCCACACCCAGATCTGGGCGTGCAACTGGAAGGTCGCCTTCGACAACTACCTGGAGTCCTACCACGTGCCGGTGGCCCATCCCGGCTTCAACCGGCTGGCGGTGGGCGACGGCGGCGAGATGCGCGACAGCGGCGTGACGCGCGGCGGCTTCCGGCTGCGGCCACGTCCCTCGAGCGAGCCCGACGAGGCGCGCTACCAGGCGTTGTCGCAGCGCTGCGGCGGCCATCTGCCGGCGGCGCTGCGCCAGTACTGGGACCAGTACAGCATGCTGCCCAATCTCGGCCTCGACCTCTATCCGGAGTGCGCGGACTTCTTCCAGGTCTTCCCGCTCGACGCGCGGCGCACCCTGGTGCGGGCCGGCTTCTACGCGCTGCCCGACGCCGACCCGGAGATGGCCGAGCTGCGCCGGCTCAACCTGGCGATCAACGCCCAGGTCAACGACGAGGATCGCGGGCTCTGCCTGCGCGTCCAGGCCGGGCTCGACTCCTACGGCTACGAGCCCGGCCCGTTCTCCGACGAGGAAGGCGCGCTGCTGCAGTTCCACGCCTTCCTGCGCCAGCGCATCCCGCCGATGGCCCTGCCGCACGCCCCGGAGCCGGGCACGCTGCGCCGGCTCGCCGAGGCGATGGCCTAGCAGGGCCGGCCGGCCGCTGCCGGGCGGGTCGACAGCCGTCCCGGCGGGAACACGGCCGAGTCTTCCCCCGGGACCTGGACGGCGCGCCCGCGAGACGGGCGCCCGGCCGGACGCGCGCATTGCGCTTGTCAGCGGGCCGGCGAGCCGGCAAAAGTTACGCGGAACTTACCGATTGCCGACGGCAGGATGACGGGTGCGAGAAGGGGGACGGCGATGAAGGCGGCAACGCGGGCGCCAGCGCCCGAGGCAGGACACAACACCATCGGGTGCGTGAGCCGATGCGGGCGCTGATGCTGGCCGCCGGCCGCGGCACGCGGCTCGGCAGGGGCGACCCCGGCTATCCTCCCAAGGTCCTGCTGCGCTTCGACGGCAAGTCCCTGCTGCAGCGTCACATCGAGGTGCTGCGGGCGGCCGGGCTGGCGGAGCTCGTGCTGGTGGTGGGCTATCGCCACGAGGCGGTGCTGGCCGAGCTCGACCGGATCGGCGCCGGCGCGTTCGTCCGGCCGATCCTCAATCCCGACTTCCAGGACGGGGCGGTGGTGTCGCTGGCCGCCGCCTCGGCCGTGCTGCGCGACGGCCGCGACGTGCTGTTCATGGACGGGGACGTGCTGTACGACCCGGCGTTGATCGAGCGCCTGATCGCGACGCCGCACCCGACCTGCTACCTGCTCGATCGCAACATCGACGACGACGAGGATCCGGTCAGGATCTGCATCCGCGACGGGCGGATCGCCGAGTTCGGCAAGCAGGTGACCGGCACCTTCGACCTGGTCGGCGAGTGGCCGGGCTTCGCCCGGCTCTCGGGCGAGGCGGCATCCCGCCTCGCCGACGTCGCGGCGGCCCAGGTCGCGGCCGGCCAGCTGGCGCTGCCCTACGAGCCGGCGATGCGCGAGGTCCTGCTCGGCGGGCCGGCGCAACATTTCGGCTACGAGGACATCACCGGCTGCGACTGGATCGAGATCGACTTCCCGGAGGACCTGGAGCGGGCGCGCGAGACCATCCTGCCACGCCTGCGCGGCTCCGCCGCGACGGCGGCCTGAGCGGGGCGCGATGAGCCAGGCGACCTGGATCCATCGCTTCGTCCGCCCCGTGGTGCGCCCGCTGGCGCGGGCCGGGGTGACGCCCAACCAGGTCACCACGGTGCGGCTGGGCCTCGGGCTCGGCGCCGCCGCGCTGGCCGCCTGGGGCGACGCCATGGCGCTCCAGCTCGGCGCGCTGGTCTTCCTGATCGCCTTCCTGCTCGACCGGGTCGACGGGCTGCTCGCCCGGGAAACCGGCAAGTCGAGCGTCTTCGGGCATCGCTACGACCTCGCCTCCGACACCATCTGCACCGCGCTCATCTTCCTCGGGCTCGGGATCGGGCTCCGGGACGGGCCGCTCGGCTGGTGGTCGGCGGTGCTCGGCGGCATCGCCGGCATCAGCGTCGTCACCGTGCTCTGGCTGGTGCTGCGGCGCGAGGCGGCGGCCGGCCTGCGCGCCGGCGAGCTGCGGCCGCTCGCCGGCTTCGATCCCGACGACGCGATGATCCTGGTGCCGATCGGCATCTGGCTGCAGCAGAGCTGGCCGTTCCTGTGGGCGGCGGCGATCGGAACGCCGCTCTTCGTCGTCTTCTTCGTCTGGCGGCTGCGCCGCCGCGCGCTCGGCACCAATCCGGCCGGCTGAGCGGTCGCCGACGCCGTAGCGGGTTGCCTCGGCGGCGCCCGGAGTCCAGGATCGCGGCGGGACGAGCGAGAGGTCGCAGGGGTGCCAGGGTCGCGAACCGGCGCGGCGCGCGTGCGCATGGGCGTCGCGCTGATGTCGGGGGCGACCCTGATGCTGCCGCTGATGGACGTCTTCGCCAAGCTGCTGGCCGAGACCATGGCGCCGCTGCAGGTCGCGGTGGCGCGCTTCGTCGGCCAGGCCGGGCTGGCGCTGCTGGCGGCGCTGCTGACCCGCCAGCTCGCCGGGCTGCGCCCGCCGGGCAATCTCTGGCCGCACCTCGCCCGCGGCTTCTGCCTCGGCGGCGCCACCCTGTTCTTCTTCACCGCGCTGCAGTTCATGGCGATCCCCGACGCGCTGGCGATCTTCTTCGTCCAGCCGATGATCCTGACCGCGCTCGGCGTCGTGGTGCTGCGCGAGAAGGTCGACGTCCGGCGCCTGGCGGCGGCCGGGGTCGGGTTCGCCGGCGCGCTGGTCATCATCCGGCCGGGCTCGGGCACCTTCGGGCTGGGCGCGCTGCTGCCGCTCGGCGCCGCCCTGCTCTTCTCCTGCTACCTGCTGCTGACGCGCCACCTCTCGGAGCGCGGCTCGATGCTGGCGGCGCAGTTCACCGCCGGGGTCGCCGGCGCCGGCTCGCTCGGGGTGGCGCTGGCCCTGGCCACGCTGCTCGGACTGCCCGGCGCCTCGGCCTCGCTGCCGGTCGCGGCCGACTGGCCGATGCTGCTCGGGCTCGGCCTCACCTCCTTCGTCGGCCATGGCCTCGTCGTCGCCGCCTTCCGGCGCGCCCCGGCCGGCGTGCTGGCGCCGCTCGACTATCTCGAGATGGTCAGCGCCACGGTGGCGAGCTGGCTGATCTTCGGCTCGGTGCCGGGCGCCGCGACCTGGGCCGGCATGGCGCTGATCGTCGCCAGCGGCCTCTACATCATCCGGCGCGAGCGCGGCTGATCAGGCACGCCGCTCCCGCGCGGTCAGCAGCAGCAGCAGGATGAGGGCGCCGAACAGGATGCTGCGCCAGCCCGGCTGGGTGTTCACCACGGTGATCAGCGCGGTGATGGTGATCAGCAGCAGGCTGCCGGCGATGGTCCCGAGATAGCTGCCGCGGCCGCCCAGGATCGAGGTGCCGCCGAGCACCACCGCGGCGATCGAGCCGAGCAGGTAGGGCTCGCCGATGCCGACCGAGCCCTGCCGGTTCATGCCGAGCAGCAGCAGCCCGGCCATCCCCGAGCAGAGGCCGGAGAGCGCGTAGACGGTGAGCGTCGCCCCGCGCACCCGCACGCCGGAGAGCCGGCTCGCCCAGTCGTTGGTGCCGATGGCGTAGAGCCAGCTGCCGAGCACCGTGCGGTGCAGCAGGAAGAGCATGGCCGCCGCCACCACGAGCCAGCTGAGGATGGTGGTCGGCACGCCCCACAGCCGGGCGTTGCCGAGCCAGATCACCGCCGGGTTGGTGGTCGACACCGCGCTGCCGCCGGCGATCAGGAACAGCACGCCCTGCAGGATGGTGGCGGTGGCGAGCGTCAGGATCAGCGGATGGACGCGCAGGAAGACGATGCCGACGCCGTTGACGATGCCGACGCCGAGCGCCATGGCGAGCGTCAGCAGCGCGCCGATCAGGCCGCTCTCGTCCCAGCCGGGGCTGACCAGCGGCACCATGATGGTGGTGAAGGTGGCGACGCCGGCGACCGAGAGGTCGATGCCGGCGGCGATCACCACCAGCGTCTGGCCGGCGGCGGCGATGCCCATCACCGCGGCCAGCTCGACCATGTAGCGGAGATGGCCGAAGGAGGCGAAGCCCGGCAGCAGCCGGCCGGCGACGATCCACACCGCCACCACCAGCAGGTAGGTGAGCGTGATGCGGTGCAGCAGCAGGCCGCGCGCCCGGCTGATTCCGGCCTGGCCCATCTCAGCCCTCCCGCCGGCGCAGCAGCTGCGCCGCCATGGCGCCGACGATGATCAGCCCCTCGGCGACGTACTGCGCGAAGGCCGGCAGCCCGAGGAAGAACATCAGCTTGATGATGACGATCAGCAGCAGGCTGCCGGCGAGCGCGCCGCGCATGGTGCCCTGGCCGCCGAGGAAGGCGACGCCGCCGAGCACCGCCGCGGTGATCGACTGCAGGGTCAGGCGGTCGCCGATCAGCGGGTCGCCGGCGCCGGTCTGGGCGGCGATGAAGAATCCCGCGAAGGCGGTGAGCCCGCCGGCGATGGCGTAGGCCGAGATCTCGGCGGCGCGCACCGGCACGCCGCTGCGGAAGGCGCCGGCCTGGTTGTCGCCCGAGGCGACGATGGCGAGCCCTGCCGGGGTGGCGGCGAACAGGCGCCAGCCCAGCACCATCAGGATCAGCAGCACGAGCGCGGTCGGATGGTCGCCGGCGAGCGCGTCGGACAGCCAGACCGGCATCGAGCCGCCGGGCCGCGACATCACCAGCAGCGCGACGCCGGCGACGATGAAGGAGCTGGCCAGCGTGACGATGATCGCCGGCAGCCGCAGCAGCGCCACCGCCGCGCCCATCGCCCCGCCGCCGGCGGCGCCGGCGGCGACCACCGCGGCGATGCCGAGGCCGGCGCCGGCGACGCTGTCGCCGACCAGGGTGGCGGCCAGCACCGAGCCGAGGCTGACCATGGCGCCGACCGTGAGGTCGATGCCGCCGGTCAGCATCACCAGGCTCTGCGCCATGGCGGCGAGCGCCAGCGGGAACCAGCTCTGCGACAGCTTGGCGATGCCGGTGAAGCTGAGGATGCCGGGGAACATCACGACATAGATCGCGAACAGCAGCAGCAGCAGCGCGAAGAGCGGGCGCAGGCCCTGGTTGCGGCGCCGCAGCAGCGCCAGCTGGAGCTGCCAGCCGTTCATGGCGGCGGCACCGCCGGCGCGACCGCGCCGAGCCCCACCGAGGCGCCGACGATCGCCTCCTCGGAGAGCGCCTCGCGCTCGAGCAGCGCGGCGATCCGGCCGCCGCCGAAGACCGCCACACGGTCGCAGACATGCACCAGCTCGAGCGTGTCGGAGCTGAGCAGCAGGATGGCGGTGCCCTCGGCCGCCATGGCGCGCAGCTTGAGGTAGATCTCCCGCTTGGTCTCGATGTCGACGCCGCGGGTCGGATCGTTGAGCAGGAACAGGCTGGGCGACAGCGGCAGCCACTTGGCGATGGCGATCTTCTGCTGGTTGCCCCCGGACAGCCGCTGCACGGCGGCGCGCGCGTCGCCGCCGCGCACCGCGAAGGCGCGGCTCAGCCGCTCGATCGTCTCGCGCTCGCGGGCCAGCCGGCGCACGCCGCGGCGCGCCAGCCCGGGCAGCGACGGCAGGGTCAGGTTGAAGCCGATGGAGAGCGGCAGCAGCAGCCCTTCGCGCTTGCGGTCGGCCGGGACATAGGCCATGCCGGCGCGGTTGGCGTCCACCACCGAGCCCGGCGCCCCGGCCCGGCCGGCGACCGCGAAGCGCGCCGCCCGCGCGGGGATCGCGCCGTAGAGGGCGAGCAGCGCCTCCTCCTGGCCCTGGCCGAGCAGCCCGCCGAGCCCGAGGATCTCGCCGCGGCGGACCGTCAGGTCGACGCCGCGCACGCCGCGGCAGTGCAGCCCCTCGACCTCGAGCGCCGCCTCGGGCCGCAGGGTCGGCTGCCAGGCCGGGAACAGGTCGCCGACCTGCCGGCCGACCATCAGCCGGACCAGGGCGTGCGGGTCGCTGCCCTCGAGCGGCTGGTCGGCGGTGCGGGTGCCGTCCTTGAGCACGGTGACGTACTCGCAGAGCGCCAGGATCTCGTTGAGGCGGTGCGAGATGTAGAGGATGGCGAGGCCCTGCCCGCGCAGCTCGCGCAGCACCGCGAAGAGCCGGCCGGCATCGTGCGCGGTCAGCGAGGAGGTCGGCTCGTCGAGGATCAGCACGCGCGGCCGGCGATAGAGCGCCTTGGCGATCTCGACCAGCTGGCGCTGGCCGAGCGGCAGGTCGGCGACCGGCAGGTCGAGCGGCGCCTCCAGCCCGAGCCGGCGGCAGACCGCCTCGGCCTCGCGCGCCATGCGGCCGTAGTCGAGGAAGCCGCGCCGCACCGGGGCCGACCCCAGCACGACGTTCTCGGCGACCGAGAGGTGCGGCGCCAGGCTCAGCTCCTGCTGCACCACGGCGATGCCGAGCCGCCGCGCATCGCGCGGCGTCAGCGCCGGATAGTCGCGGCCGTCGAGGCGGATCCGGCCGCCATCGGGCCTGAGCGTGCCCGAGAGCAGGTTGATCAGCGTGCTCTTGCCGGCGCCGTTCTCGCCGAGCAGGGCATGGATGCGGCCGGCCCTGATCTCGATCGACACCGCCTTCAGCACGGCGTTGCCGAAGAACCGCTTGGTGAGCTCGTCGCCGGCGAGGATGGGAGGGTCGGGGCCCAAGGGGCGTCGCCGCGAAAGAAGGGCCGCCCGCGGCGCGGGCGGCCCTTCCCCTGCCTGTTGCCTACTGGTTGTAGACGAGCTTCTGGAAGCTCTCGAGGCTGTAGGGCGAGTAGATGTAGCCGTCGGCCGGGAAGTCCTTGGCCCGGGCGAGGTAGGAATCGATGTTGCTGTTGTCGATGATCGGCAGCGGGACGTGGATGAAGGCCGGGATGTCCTTGCCCTGCAGCGCCTCGGTGGCGACGTAGACGGCGAGCCCGGCCAGCCAGTTGGGCTGCATGGTCGCCCAGGCGTGCAGGTTCTTCTCCTTCCACAGCTCGAGGAACTGGCGGTAGTTCTCGCCGGTCATCGGCACCATCGGACGGCCCTGGCGGTCCATCGCCAGGATCGCCCCGGCGGTGAGCGCGCCGCCGAGGCTGAGCACGCCGTCGATCTGCGGCTGGTTGAACAGCAGGTTGGTCACCGCCTCCTGGGCCGGGGCGACGTTGTAGGGCGTGTTGGTCTCGGCCAGCACCTCGATGCCCGGATTGGCCTTCAGCACCGGCGTCGCGCCGGCCCGGCGGTCCTCGCTGACCGAGATGCCGGCCGGGCCGTTCATGATGATGATCTTGCCCTTGCCGTTGAGCTCCTTGACGATGAACTCGGCGGCCTGCTTGCCCCAGGCATTGGAGTCGGTGTTGACCTTGGCGGTGAGCTCGTCGGTGGTCACAAGGCTGTCGAAGTTGACCACCGCGATGCCCTTCTTGCAGGCGTCGGCGACGACGCGGTCGAGCGCGGTGGCCGAGCCGGCGATCAGGATGATGGCGTCGACGTTGGCGTCGATCATCGACTGGATCTGGGTGATCTGGGTGTTGGCGTTGCCCTCGGCGTCGGTGATCATCAGCCGGCCGACGGTGCCCTTGGCCTTGAGCTGGTTGAACACCTCTTCCAGGGTGCCCTGGGTCTGCTTCATCCAGGTCGGCACCGAGTAGATGTTGGCCCAGCCGATGGTGAAGGGCGGCTTGCGGTCACCCTTCATGCACTTGGCGGCCGCCTGGGCCGCGTTGTCGTGCGCCGAGCCGAGCAGCAGCGCCGCGGCAGCCGCCGCCCAAAGCAATCCCTTGCCGAATCGCAACATGTGGTTCGTCCTCCCTCCTCGGCCTGCCCGCCGCAGGCCCTGGCGCGCGCCGTCCCCTTGCTAACCGGTCGCACGGCGCCGACTGTAGCGGCGGCAGTTTTCCGGCGCGACAGCTATTTGGCAGATGGTATACAAAATCCACCCCGGCGGCGGGGCGAAGAGGAGTTCGCGACATGATCTATGACGGGCCGCTGCTCGACGCGCACCACCATTTCTGGGACATCGGGATGCAGCGCCATCCCTGGCTCGCCCCGGCCAACCAGCGCGACCGGGGGATCGGCGACCTGTCGAAGATCTACCGCAACTACCTGCCCGAGGACCTGAAGGGCGACGCGGCCCGCCAGAATCTCGTGGGCAGCGTCCATATCGACGCCGGCTGGGACGCCTCCGATCCGGTCGGCGAGACGCGCTGGCTCGACGCGCTCGCCGAGCGCACCGGCCTGCCGACCGTGATGGTGGTCAACGCCCCGCTGCACCTTCCGGAGGCGGCCGCGGTGCTGGAGGAGCAGGCCGCCTTCGCCCGGGTGCGCGGCGTGCGCTTCATCCTCTCCTGGCACGACGACCCCGACAAGCGCTTCGCCGACCGGGCCGACTACATGACGGATTCCGCCTGGCGCGCCGGCTTCGCCCGGCTGAGGCGGCACGACATGTCCTTCGACATGATGATCTATCCGCAGCAGATGGAGGACGCCGCCCGGCTGGCCGCGGACTTCCCGGACACGCAGATCATCCTCAACCATTGCGGCAGCCCGATCGACCGCGATCCGGCCGGCATGGCGCGCTGGCGGGCCGGCCTCAAGCTGCTCGCCGCCCGGCCCAACGTCGCGATCAAGGTCTCCGACCTCGTCGCCTACGACCACCACTGGACGCTCGACAGCCTGCGACCCGTGGTGCTGGCCTGCCTCGACGCCTTCGGCATCGAGCGGTCGATGTTCGCCAGCGACGCGCCGGTGGCCGGGATGCACGCCACCTACGACGAGGTGTTCGACAGCTTCAAGACGATCGTCGCCGACCTCACGCCGGCCGAGCAGCGCCGGCTGTTCCACGACAACGCGGTGCGGCTCTACCGCGTGCCGGTCAGTCCGGGTGCAGCCGCTTGAGGCACTCGCCGAAGGTGCGCCGCACCGTCTCGCCCGGCGGCTGGAAGACGAGGTAGCGGGTCGCCGAGTCGCGGCCCTCGCGGCGGAACTGCAGGTAGAAGCGGCCGGCGAAGAAGGCGTCGAGATAGTCGCGGGCCAGGATGGCCTCGCCCAGCATGGCGACGACCTGTCCGGTCAGGGTCGCCCGCTTGCCGAACGGCCGGTCGTAGGCGAAGGCGGGGGCGCTGAAGTCGGCGTCGGCGAGGCGGTAGGGCCGCAGCGCGCGCGCCGCCGGATCGAAGGCGGCGGCACTCAGCTTGAAGCCGAAGCGCTTGTCCGAGGCGAGCAGGCGGAACTCGACCGTCTCGTCGCCGGCGGCGTTGGCCAGCACCAGGGTGACGGCGCAGAGCCGCACCGCCTCGTCCTGCCGGACCATGTCGTTGCGATAGGCGGCGAGGCCGGGGATCTCCACCGCATGCGCCGCGCCGCCGGGCGCCAGCACCGCCAGCACCGCCAGCACCGGCCCGAGGATCCGCCCGAGGAACCGCCCGAGGATCCGGCGCGTCATCGGCGGAAGGCCGCCGCGGCGCTGGCCATGCGCGAGGCCGTGGTCACCCAGCACAGCGCCCCGAAGCCCCAGGCGAGCGGCGCGAAATGGTCCGGCAGCAGGCAGAGCAGCACGAACAGCGCGATCGTCTCGCCGCCCTCGGTGAGGCCGCCGAGATAGTAGATCGACTTCGGCCCGTGCCGCAGGCTGGCGAGGCCCCGCCGGGCGGCGAGCGCCGCGAAGGCGAGGAAGCTGGCGCCGGTGCCGACGAAGCTGAAGACGAGGAAGGCGGCGGGCAGCGCATTCTCCGGACGGGCCGTTGCGAAGCCGAACGGCACGGCGGCATAGACGATGAAGTCGCAGACGATGTCGAGATAGCCGCCGAGGTCGGTGGCGCCGCGTCGCCGGGCGACCGCGCCGTCGAGCCCGTCGGCCAGCCGGTTGGCGAGGATCGCCGCCAGCGCCCAGCCATAGCGCTCGCCGGCGAGCAGCGGCACCGCGCCGAGGCCGCAGGCGAAGCCGGCCAGCGTGACCGCGTCGGCGGGCACGCCGGCAGCGGCCAGGAGGCCGCCGGCACGGTCGAGCGGCCGGCGGACGAGGCGGCCGAGCGCGGCATCGAGCATGGCCCCGGGCTGCCGCCGCTCAGTGCATCTCGCCCGGCTCCTCGAGCTCCTCATAGACGATCGGCAGCTTCTGCTTGGCCAGCTTCTGGTAGGCGAGATAGCTGTGCGGCATCGAGCCGATGTAGGCGATGCCGACCGCGAGCAGCGTCACCCAGGGCGTGCTGACCAGGAAGGCGGCGAGCGCGCCGACGCTGAGCAGCGCCAGCACGACATGGCGCTGCGGCACCTTGATGCGCTTGAAGGAGTAGGTCGGCAGGCGGCTGACCATCAGCCCGGCGACCGCCAGCATCACCGGCCCGGCGACGATCGGCCGGTCGACCCAGCCGGGCCCGATCTCGAGCGTGGCGATGATCGGCAGCAGCACCAGCCCGGCGCCGGCCGGCGCCGGCACGCCGGTGAAGAAGCGCGAGGTCCAGGCCGGCAGGTCGGTGTTGGCCAGCATGGTGTTGAAGCGCGCCAGGCGCAGCGCGCAGCAGACCGCGAAGAGCAGCGCCAGCGCCCAGCCGATGCCGCCCGCGGTGCGCAGGCACCAGTAGTAGATGAGCAGCGCCGGGGCGACGCCGAAGCTGATGAAGTCGGACAGCGAGTCGAGCTCGGCGCCGAACTTGCTGGCGCCGTCGAGCAGCCGGGCGATGCGGCCGTCGAGCCCGTCGAGCACGCCGGCGATGAGGATGGCGATCACCGCCAGCTCCCAGCGCTCCATCAGCGCGTAGCGGATGCTGGTCAGGCCGGCGCACAGCGCCATCACCGTCAGCATGTTGGGGATCAGCCGATTGAGCGACTGGTCGCGCAGCCGCGGCACCGGGCGTCGTCTCATCCTCACCGTTCTTCTCCCAGGCGGGGGGCCTCGGCCGACGCCAGATCGGCGAGCACCGTCTCCCCGGCCACCGTTCGCTGGCCGACCGCGACCAGCGGCGCCACCGTGTCCGGCAGGTAGACGTCGACGCGGCTGCCGAAGCGGATCAGGCCGATCCGCTCGCCGGCGCGCAGCGCCTGCCCCGCCCGGACGTCGCAGCGGATGCGGCGCGCCACCAGCCCGGCGATCTGCACCACGACCAGCTCGCGGCCGTCGGGCAGGCCGAGCCGCAGGCTCTGCCGCTCGTTGAGCTCGCTCGCCTTGTCGAGCGAGGCGTTGAAGAAGGCGCCGGGCCGGTAGGCCAGCCCGGTGACCACGCCGTCGGCCGGGATCCGGTTCACATGCACGTCGAACACGTTCATGAAGACGCTGATCCGGGCCAGCGGCCGCGCCGGCAGGCCGAGCTCGGCCGGCGGCACCGCCGGCTGGATCATCTGCACCACCCCGTCGGCCGGGCTGACCACCAGGCCGGAGCGGACCGGCGTCACCCGCGGCGGGTCGCGGAAGAAGTAGACGCACCAGGCGGTCGCCAGCAGGCCGATCCAGCCGAGCGGCTGCCACAGCCACCAGAGGACCGCATCGACCACGGCGAAGGCGGCGGCGAAGCGCCAGCCCTCGCGATGGATCGGGACCAGCACGCCCTTCAGCACGGCCCGGCTCCGGCGGGACCGCGCACCGCCCGTCTCAACCGCGCCGCCTCAACCGCCGGCCGCCGACTGCGGCACGACGAAGACCTGGCCGGGATAGATCAGGTCGGGATCGCGGATCTGGTGGCGGTTGGCCTCGAAGATGACGGTGTAGCGGATGCCGGAGCCGTAGGACTGCCGGGCGATCCGCCACAGGCTCGCCCCCGGCTGCACCACCACCTTGACCTCGCCCGCCTTGGCGATCACCGGCTCGGCCCGCGCGAACGGCGTCTCGACCCGGGCCATCACCCGGCCGTCCGGCGCCACCATGTCGACGCGCAGCGTGTGCGGCCCCTCGGGGACCTGCAGCTCGGGCGTGATGTGCCAGTGGCCGCTCGAATCGACGATGGTGACGCCGATCAGCGCGTTGTCGAGATAGACCTGCAGGCGCGTCGCGGCCGGCGCGCGGCCGCCGATCACCACGTTGCCGGCGGCGTCGTAGTCGACCGTGTCGAGGGCGAGGCCGCGATCGACGATGCCCTTGCCCGCCGAGCGCACCGGCGGGGTGGCATTCATCGGCTGGTCGGTGCCGATCATGGCGACGGTGGCGCCCGGCGCGGCCGAGGTCGCGGTCGCGGTCGGCGCCAGGGCCGGAGCGCCGGCCCCGGCGGCGGCCGGGCTCGCAGTTCCGGCCGCCGGGGCTGCAGCAGGGCCGGGGTCGCCGGCGTCGCCGGTGCGGGGGCAGCCGCGGCGGGAGCGGTCGCGGCCGGCGCCGGCCGCCACGGCGGTCGCGGCCGGAGCGGCGGCCGCCGGGATGCCGGCCGGCGGAACGGCCGTCGCCGCGGCGGTCGCGGCCGGTCCGCACGGGGTGCGGCGGCGGGCGCCGGTCGCCGTGCCGGCAGCCGCAGCGGATGTGGCGGAAGCGCTCGCGGCGGCGGGAGCGGCCGTCGCCGCGATGCCGGCAGCCGGAGCGGATGCGACGGCCGCGTGATCGCGGCGCCGCGGCGGGAGCCGCCGTCGCCGCGATCCGGCGGTCACGGCGGCGGCGGGTGCCGCCGCGGTCACGGCGCGCGCCGGGCGGCCGCCGCGACGGGGCGGCGGACGCCGCTGGCTGGCTGCCGACGCGGGGCTGCCGCTGCATTGGCGTTGGGCGCCGGCGCCGGGGCGCCGCATCGGCCGGCGCTTCCGGATCGAGCGTGCCGGGGGTGGAGGGCTTCGCAGCCGGTGCAGCCGGTGCTGTCGTCGCGCGCGCACCAGCATGGCGAGCGGCTGCCCGGTCTTGGCGGCCGGCCGGCCGGCGACGTCCTTCTGGGCTCCGGCACCACGACCACGACGACGTCGGCGGAGACCACCGCGCCGCGGCTCGGCAGCTGCGAGGACAGGCTGAGCTCGTGCTGCCGGCCGGCAGCTTCTGGTCGGAGACCATCGCCCACTCGCCGCGGGCGTCGGCCAGCACCGTGGCCAGCGCCTGGCCGTCCTGCAGGACGCGACCTGGGAGCCGGGAGCAGGCCCGGCCGGCGACCACGATGCCGCCGGCGGGATTGATGCGCACGATGTCGAATTGCGGCCCGGCGCCGCCGGCTGGCCGACGGCATTGGGGATCGCCCGCACCACCGGCGCGGCGACCGTCGCTCCGGGCGGCACCGTGGCGACCCTGCATTGCCGCCGGCGGCGCCGCGGCCGCGGGCTGATCGGCCGCCGGGGCGGCAGCGGCGGCGGGCGGCGCGGTCTCGACGGATCGGCGCTGCCGCCGGCCGAGGTGGCACCCGCCGCCGGCTGCGGCGCGGCGGCGCTCGTGCTCGCGGGCGGGGCGGCCGGAGCCGGCGGCGGCCCGGTCGACGGGGCCGCGGCCGACGGATCCGGAGCGGCACGGTGGCCGGGGGCCGTGGCCGGAGCGGCACCGGTGGCCGGCGCGGTCGCGGCCGGCGGGCAGGCGCAGCCGCGCGGTCGACATCGCTGCCGCGCGAGCGGGCGCGGCGGCGGTGCCGGGCGCGACGCAGCCGGCGCCGGCGGGTCAGCCCGTCGAGATGGCCTGCCCCGGCGCTGCCGGGGCCGCCCCGGCCGGGGTCGTCGGCTCGTACGGTGCCTCGGCCCCGCCGGATACGGTCGCGCCGAAGCCGCGGCGGAACCGGTGCCTCGGCACGGCCGAGACCGCCGGCGCGGGCTGCACGGCGGTGACCGCCGGAGCGGGCGCCGGGGCCGCGCTGCCGCCCTCCGGGGCCGGAACCTTGCCGGGAACCGTGGCGATGGTGGTGCCGCCGGACGACGGCACCGTGGCGGCGGCCTGCGGCTGGGCAGCGGGATTGCTGGCGACCGCCGTGGCGGCGGGCGCCGGCCCGGTGGTCGCCGTGGCGGCGGGGGCCGGCGCGGTCGCCCCGGCTCGGCCGGCGGTGGCGGCGGCCGGGGTCGGCGCGGCCGGCGCCGTGCCCTGGTCGCCCGTCGTCGTGACGACGGCGGGCGCGGGCACGGGCACCGCGGTCTCGTCGCGATTGATGGCGTAGTTGAGCAACAGGGCGGCGGCGATCACGGCCACGCCCATGCCGCCGAGCAACAGGATCCGATTCACGGCATCCACGAAACGGCTAAGGGACCGCCCTAACGTAGTATGTCAGCGGTCGCCGGGCAATCGATGCAAGCGTGGCCGTCAGTCGAACCCCGGCTTGGTCGCCTTGGCGGCGGGGTTGGCGATGGGCGGCAGGGCCTTCAGATAGGCGGCGATCGCCTCCCGGTCGGCATCGGTCAGCCGGCTGGTGCCCTGGCGAACCACCTCGGCCATCGCGCCGCCGACGAAGTCGCCGTCCGGCAGCATGCCGCTCTTCAGCGAGGTGGCGATCTGCTGCGCGGTCCAGTCGCCGAGCCCGGTGGCCTTGTCGGAGGTCAGGTTCGGCACCTTGTCGCCCTCCGGCCCGTCGGGATTGCCGGACAGCGCCTGGTCGCCCTCGGTGCCGCCCAGCCAGCCGCGCGGGGTGTGGCACTCGCCGCAATGGCCGAGCGCCTCGACGAGATAGGCGCCGCGGTTCCACTGCGCGTCGCGGTCCGGCCGCGGGGCGAAGCGGCCGGGCGAGAAGTTCAGCCACTTCCAGGCGGTCAGGCCGAAGCGCATGTCGTAGGGAAAGGACAGATCGTGCGGCTTGCTCGGGGCGGCCACCGGCGGCAGCGACCAGATGTAGGCCTTGATCGCCAGCGCGTCGGCGTCGGTCATCTTGGTGAAGGAGGGATAGGGGAAGGCCGGATAGAGGTTGCTGCCGTCCGGGGCCTCGCCCTGCTGCAGGGCGCGCAGGAAGTCGGCGTCGCTCCAGCGGCCGATGCCGTGCGTCGGATCGGCGGTGATGTTGGGACCGTAGAAGGTGCCGAACGGGGTCTTGAGGGCCCGGCCGCCGCCGAGCAGCGGCCCCTTCCCGGCGACATCGGTGTGGCAGCCGGCGCAGCCGGCGGCGGCGAAGAGGTAGGCGCCGCGCGCCACCGGGTCGCCCGTCTGATCGGCGGCCGGATCGGCAGACGGATTGACGGCCGGATCGGCTGGCGGATCGGCGGCCGCTGCCGGCCGCGGCGGGGCGAGCAGCAGGGCGGCTGGAGGCAGCCCGGCGAGAAGCAGCAGGGCGGCAGCGAACAAAGGATGGGCCAGGCGCATTGCTAGCATCGCTCCCACCGGAGGCCTCGAATGCCGCCATCCTAGCCGCCTTTGGGCGCCCCTGCCCTCACGACCCGGTGACACCGGCCGGCGACACCGGGCGGTGACACCGGCCTGCAAACCGGGCATAACGCACCGCCAATCCGACGAGTTCCCGATGAGCAAGCTGACTTCACTGTGCGTCTATTGCGGTGCCGCGCTCGGCACCAACCCCGGCCACCGCGCCGCCGCCCGGCGGCTCGGCCAGATGATGGCGGCGCGCGGCGTCGGCCTGATCTATGGCGGCGCCCAGATCGGGCTGATGGGAGCGCTGGCCGACGCCGTCACCGAGGGCGGCGGCAAGGTGACCGGGATCATCCCGAAGCACCTCGACCAGCGCGAGGTCGGCCATCGCGGCGTCACCGAGCTGCTCATCGTCGATTCCATGCACACCCGCAAGCGCATGATGTTCGACATGGCCGACGCCTTCGCCATCCTGCCCGGCGGCCTCGGCACCCTCGACGAGACCTTCGAGATGCTGACCTGGCGGCAGCTCCGGCTGCACGACAAGCCGATCATCCTGGTCGACCTCGACGGCTACTGGCAGCCGCTGATCGCGCTGGTCGACCACGCCATCGCCGAGGGCTTCGCGCCGCCGCCGGTGCGCCGCCTGTTCACCGTGGTGCCGGCCATCGAGGCGGTGCTCGACGCCATCGAGGCGCAGCCGGAGCCGGCCGTCCCGGACGCCCCCGCCCTGACCTGAGCGCGGGGTTCCGCCGACGCAAGCGGCCGACCCGGACATCCCGCAGGCCGGCCGCTTGCGCCGGCGGGCGCCGGTGCTATGGTGCGCGCCGCCTGCGGCGCCGACCGGCGACGGCGGGCGCCCGCCTCTCGAGGAGCCTCATGGCCAAGATCAAGGTTGCCGAGCCCGTCGTGGAGCTCGACGGCGACGAGATGACCCGCATCATCTGGCGGTTCATCAAGGACAAGCTGATCCTCCCCTATCTCGATGTCGACCTGAAGTACTACGACCTCGGCATCGAGTCGCGCGACGCCACCGAGGACCGCATCACGGTCGAGGCGGCCGAGGCGATCAAGCGCTACCGGGTGGGCGTCAAGTGCGCCACCATCACCCCGGACGAGGCGCGGGTCGAGGAGTTCGGCCTCAAGAAGATGTGGCGGTCGCCGAACGGCACGATCCGCAACATCCTCGACGGCACCGTCTTCCGCCAGCCGATCATCTGCCGCAACGTGCCGCGGCTGGTGCCGGGCTGGACCCAGCCGATCGTCATCGGCCGCCACGCCTTCGGCGACCAGTACCGCGCCACCGACTTCGTCGTGCCGGGCGCCGGCAAGCTGACCGTCCGCTTCGAGCCCAAGGGCGGCGGGGCGCCGATCGAGCACACCGTGTTCGACTTCCCGGGCGGCGGCGTGGCGCTCGCCATGTACAACCTCGACGAGTCGATCCGGGGCTTCGCCCAGGCCTGCTTCAACTACGCGCTGACGCTCGGCTGGCCGGTCTACCTGTCGACCAAGAACACCATCCTCAAGGCCTATGACGGGCGCTTCAAGGACATCTTCCAGGCGGTCTACGACGAGCAGTTCGCCGCCGCCTTCAAGGCCAAGGGCATCACCTACGAGCACCGCCTGATCGACGACATGGTGGCGAGCGCGCTGAAATGGAGCGGCGCATTCGTCTGGGCCTGCAAGAACTACGACGGCGACGTGCAGTCCGACACCGTGGCGCAGGGCTTCGGCTCGCTCGGGCTGATGACCTCCGTGCTGCTCTCGCCCGACGGCAACGTGGTCGAGGCCGAGGCGGCGCACGGCACGGTGACGCGGCACTATCGCGAGCACCAGAAGGGCAAGGCGACCTCGACCAACCCGATCGCCTCGATCTATGCCTGGACCCGCGGCCTCTGGTACCGCGGCAAGTTCGACGGCACGCCCGACGTGCAGCGCTTCGCCGAGACGCTGGAGAAGGTCTGCGTCGACACCGTCGAGTCCGGGCTGATGACCAAGGACCTCGCCTTGCTGATCAGCCCGGAGCAGACCTGGCTGACCACCACCGAGTTCCTCGACCGGCTCGACGCCAACCTGCGCCGCGCCATCGGCTGAAGCCGCCGGAAAGGACCGATCCAATGCGCCACATCTCCCGCCTGCTCGGGCTCCTCGCGGTCGGGCTGCTGCTCGCCGCCGGCCCGGCCCGCGCCGCCGACCCGAAGCTCGATCCCGAGAACACGCTCTACATGGACCTGACCTACGGGCGGGTGGTGATCCAGCTGCGGCCCGACCTGGCGCCCAAGCACGTCGCCCGGATCAAGCAGCTGGCGCGCCAGCACTTCTACGACGGCACGCCGTTCCACCGGGTGATCGCCGGCTTCGTCGTGCAGGGCGGCGACCCGACCGGCACCGGCACCGGCGGCTCGGGCCAGAACCTGCCGGCCGAGTTCTCCAAGGCGCACCATCTGCGCGGCACCGCCTCGATGGCGCGGGCCAGCGATCCGGACAGCGCCGACAGCCAGTTCTTCATCTGCCTCGCCGCGGTGCCCGACCTCGACGGCCAGTACACCATCTGGGGCCAGGTGGTGAAGGGCATGGAGTTCGTCGACCGCATCAAGAAGGGCGACCCGCAGGACAACGGCACGGTGACCAACCCCGACCGCATCGTGAAGATGCAGGTCGCCGCCGACGTGAAGTAGCGGCGGGCGGGGCGAGACGGCGCCACGACTCTCGACCTTCATGGCGCCCTGCCTCTTCTGTCATTGCCGGGCTTGACCCTGGGCTTGACCCGGCAATCCAGGGCTGCCGCAAGCTGGATGCCCGGCTCAGGGCCGGGCATGACAACGATGGAAGCGGCGATCGGGTCGGGGCCGCAGAGCTTGATGCCCGGCCCCCACCTCAGCCCGGCTGCGGCACGGTCGCCTTGAGGCGGCGCTCGGCGATCTCGCGGATGGCGGCGCCGATGCGCGGCTCGCCCTGGGCCAGGCTGCGGAAGTCGTCGGCGTCGAGGATCAGCAGCTGGCAGCGCGACAGCGCGGCCACCGAGGCCGAGCGCGGCGCGTCGAGCAGCAGCGCCATCTCGCCGAAGAAGTCGCCGTCGGACAGCCGGACCGGGTGCGGCTGGATCTGCACCTCGGCGCTGCCGGCGGCGATGAAGTACATGCAGTCGCCCGGCTCGCCCTTGCGCACGATGGTGGTGCCCGAGGTCACCACCCGCGAGCGCAGCAGGCTGGCGACGCGGGCAACCTGCTCGGCGTCGAGCCCCTTGAACAGCGGCACGCGGGCGACCATGCCCCAGGTGACGACGAAGTCGCGGCGCTGGATCTCGCGGGCGAAGCCGGAGGCGATGATGCCGACCGGCAGGGCGTAGACGCCGATCCCGAGCACGGTGACGATGCCGCCGAAGACCCGCCCGAGCGGCGTCACCGGCACGACGTCGCCGTAGCCGACCGTCGACAGCGCCGCCATCGCCCACCACATCGCCGCCGGGATGCTGGAGAATTGCTGGGGCTGCTCGCCATGCTCCAGGTAGTACATGCCGGTCGCCGACAGCATCAGCAGCGACAGCATGATGATCAGCGAGCCGACCAGCGCCCG
Source organism: Dongiaceae bacterium (assembly GCA_046349435.1). Taxonomy (GTDB): domain Bacteria; phylum Pseudomonadota; class Alphaproteobacteria; order Dongiales; family Dongiaceae; genus JAXMCI01. The sequence goes on from JAXMCI010000024.1 coordinate 62,702, forward strand.
CCACTCCGCGCCCAGCACGCGGCCGAGCGTGCCCATCGCCGTCGAGAAGCGGCTGAGCTTCAGCAGCAGCAGCAGCCGCAGCACCTGGAAGCGCAGCGGCTCGCCGGAGATCAGCCCGGCATAGAATGGCAGGACGACGGCGAGGTCGATCCAGCCGAACGAGCCGAGATAGCGCAGCCGGGCGCGGCTCGGCGGATCGCTGCCCTCGCCGTGCACCGCGCCGGCCACCCAGAGGCGGGCCGCGAACTCCAGCGTGAAGACGATCATCGAGAAGATCTGGAAGGCGACCAGCACCGGCCGCCAGTCGTCGTAGAAGCCGGGCAGCGTGTCGAGCGCGACGTCGGCGACGTTGCCCAGGATCAGCAGCAGCAGCAGCCAGAACACCAGGCGGCCGCCGAGCCGGCGCCGGCCGCCGCCCTCCAGCAGCAGGGCGACCCGCTGCTGCAGCGTCGTGCGCGGCCGTTCCCCCGCCGCGGCCATGGCTCCCCCCGGAGCCGCCGCGCCCGGCTCAGCCGACCGCGACCGGTCCGCCCATCGCCACCGCCTGCTCGATGGCGGCCAGCGCCGCCTCGGCCTTGTCGGCGTCCGGCCCGCCGGCCTGGGCCATGTCGGGGCGGCCGCCGCCGCCCTGGCCGCCGAGCGCCCGGCTGCCGACCCGCACCAGCTCGACCGCGTCGAAGCGGCCGGCGAGGTCGGGTGTCAGCGCCACGACCAGCGAGGCGCGCCCGCCGTCGCGCACCGCCAGCGCCACGATGCCGGAGCCGATCTGCTTCTTGATCGCGTCGGCCATGCTCTTCAGCTCCTTGGCGGGTACGCCGTCGAGCAGCCGGGCGGCGAAGCGCACCCCGCCGATCTCCTTGGCCGCGGGCCCGGCGCCGGCGCCGCCGGTGGCCAGCGCCCGGCGCTGCTCGGCCAGCTCGCGCTCCAGCCGGCGGCGCTCGTCGAGCAGCTGCGCCACCCGCGCGCCGATCTCGCCGGGCTGCGCCTTGAGCAGCGAAGCGGTCTCGCCCAGCACCCGCTCCTCCTCGGCGACATGCTGCTCGGCGGCGGCGCCGGTCAGCGCCTCGATGCGCCGCACGCCGGCCGCCACCGCGCTCTCGCCGACGATCTTGAAGAGGCCGATGTCGCCGGTGCGCCGGACGTGGGTGCCGCCGCACAGCTCGGTCGAGAAGCTGCGGCCGTTGTCGCTGCCGCCCATCGAGACGACCCGCACCTCGTCGCCGTACTTCTCGCCGAACAGCGCCAGCGCCCCGGCCTTGACCGCCTCGTCGGGGGTCATGAAGCGGGTCGAGACGGCGGCATTGCGGCGGACGCGGCTGTTGACGTCGGCCTCGACGGCACGGACGTCCTCGGGCGTCAGCGCGCGGGGCTGGCTGAAGTCGAAGCGCAGCCGCTCCGGCGCCACCAGCGAGCCCTTCTGGGTGACGTGCTCGCCGAGCCGGCGGCGCAGCGCTTCGTGCAGCAGGTGGGTCGCCGAATGGTTGGCCCGCAGCTGGCCGCGCCGGGTGCGGTCGACCCGCAGCTCGACCGCGTCGCCGACCGCCAGCCGGCCATGCCGGATGCGGCCGAGATGGACGTGCAGGTCGCCCAGCTTCTTCAGCGTGTCGGACACCGCGAGCTCGCCGCCGGCACCGCTGAACATGATGCCGCTGTCGCCCATCTGGCCGCCCGACTCGCCGTAGAACGGGGTCTGGTTGACGATCACGGCGACGTCCTCGCCCTCGGCCGCGGCATCGACCGCCTGGCCGTCGCGGACGATGGCGCGGATCTGGCCCTCGGCCGCCTCGGTGTCGTAGCCGAGGAACTCGGTGGCGCCGAGCCGCTCGCGCAGCTCGAACCAGAGCCGCTCGGTGGCCGCCTCGCCGGAGCCGCTCCAGGCCCGCCGCGCCGCCTCGCGCTGGCGCGCCATGGCGGTGTCGAAGCCCGCCTGGTCGACGCTGCGGCCCTGGCCGCGCAGGATGTCCTGGGTGAGGTCGAGCGGGAAGCCGTAGGTGTCGTAGAGCTTGAAGGCGACCTCGCCGGCCAGCGGCGCCTTGTCGGCGAGCCGGCCGGTCTCCTCCTCGAGCAGGCGGAGGCCGCGGTCGAGCGTCTGGCGGAAGCGGGTCTCTTCCAGCTTCAGGGTCTCGGCGATCAGCGGCTGGGCGCGGCCGAGCTCGGGAAAGGCCTGGCCCATCTGCTGCACCAGGGCCGGCACCAGCCGCCACATCAGCGGCTCGGCGACGCCGAGCTTGCTGGCGTGGCGCATCGCCCGCCGCATGATCCGCCGCAGCACGTAGCCGCGCCCGTCATTGGCCGGCAGCACGCCGTCGGCGATCAGGAAGCTGGAGGCGCGCAGATGGTCGGCGATCACCCGGTGCGACACCGCATGCTCGCCGTCGGGGTCGGTGGCCGAGGCCTCGGCCGAGGCCAGGATCAGCGCCCGCATCAGGTCGATGTCGTAGTTGTCGTGCTTGCCCTGGAGCACGGCGGCGATGCGCTCCAGCCCCATGCCGGTGTCGATCGAGGGCCGCGGCAGGTTCTGCCGCAGCTCGCGCGTCACCTGCTCGAACTGCATGAAGACGAGGTTCCAGATCTCGATGAAGCGGTCGCCGTCGGCGTCCGGGCTGCCCGGCGGGCCGCCCGGGATGTGCGGCCCGTGATCGTAGAAGATCTCCGAGCAGGGGCCGCACGGGCCGGTATCGCCCATCGCCCAGAAATTGTCCGAGGTGGCGATGCGGATGATCCGCGCCTCGGGCAGGCCGGCGATCTTGCGCCACAGCGTCGCCGCCTCGTCGTCCTCGGCATAGACGGTGACCAGCAGCCGGTCGCGGTCCAGGCCGAGCTCGCGGGTCACCAGGTTCCAGGCGAGCTCGATGGCGAGATCCTTGAAGTAGTCGCCGAACGAGAAGTTGCCCAGCATCTCGAAGAAGGTGTGGTGCCGGGCGGTGTAGCCGACATTCTCCAGGTCGTTGTGCTTGCCGCCGGCCCGGACGCACTTCTGCGAGGTCGCGGCGCGGACATAGTCGCGCTTCTCGGCCCCGGTGAAGACGTTCTTGAACTGCACCATCCCGGCGTTGGTGAAGAGCAGCGTCGGGTCGTTGCGCGGCACCAGCGGGCTCGACGCCACCACCTCGTGGCCGTGGCGGCGGAAATAGTCGAGGAACGCGCTGCGAATGTCGTTTGCGGTCTGCATCGGCTTCATCCCTGGCCCCGCGCAGGCGGTTCGCCTGGAGGTCCGCGGAGCCGAGCTTCGATCTGGGTCGGGAGAGCCGTGCTTCTACCGCGCCGTCCCGCCCCCTGTCCATATGGGGGCGAGACCGTCGTTCTGCCGCCCCGGCGCGCGCCGGGGCCCGATGGGGTCGCGGCCGCCGCTACATGTCCTCGCCGCCGGCGTCCTCGCTGCCGGCCCGGCCGTCCATCATGGCGCCGGCCACCAGCCCGGCATTCTGCCGGATCGCGCGCTCGATCGCCTCGGCGGTCGAGGGGTTGTCCCGCAGGTGCTGCTTGGCGTTCTCGCGCCCCTGGCCGATGCGCTGGCCGGAGTAGGAGAACCAGGCGCCCGACTTCTCGACCACGCCGGCCGCCACCCCGAGATCGATCAGCTCGCCGGTCTTCGAGATGCCCTCGCCGTACATGATGTCGAACTCGACCACCCGGAAGGGCGGCGCCAGCTTGTTCTTGACCACCTTCACCCGGGTCTGGTTGCCGGTCACCGTGTCGCGGTCCTTGATCGAGCCGATGCGGCGGATGTCGAGCCGGACCGAGGCGTAGAACTTCAGCGCATTGCCGCCGGTGGTGGTCTCCGGGTTGCCGAACATCACGCCGATCTTCATGCGGATCTGGTTGATGAAGATCACCATGCAGCGCGAGCGCGAGATCGAGCCGGTGAGCTTGCGCAGGGCCTGGCTCATCAGCCGGGCCTGCAGGCCGACATGGGAATCGCCCATCTCGCCCTCGAGCTCGGCGCGCGGCACCAGGGCGGCGACGCTGTCGATCACCAGCACGTCGACGGCGCCGGAGCGGACCAGCGTGTCGGCGATCTCCAGCGCCTGCTCGCCGGCATCGGGCTGCGAGATCAGCAGGTCGTCGATCTTGACCCCGAGCTTGGTGGCGTAGCTCGGGTCGAGCGCGTGCTCGGCGTCGATGAAGGCGCAGGTGCCGCCGGCCTTCTGCGCCGACGCCACGACATGCAGCGCCAGGGTGGTCTTGCCGGAGCTCTCCGGCCCGTAGATCTCGACGATGCGGCCACGCGGCAGGCCGCCGATGCCGAGCGCGATGTCGAGCCCGAGCGAGCCGGTCGACACGACCTCGGTCTCGACGACCTTCTCGCCCTGCCCCAGCCGCATGATCGAGCCCTTGCCGAAGGCACGCTCGATCTGGCTCAGCGCGGCGTCCAGAGCCTTTCCCTTGTCCATCATGTCCCTATCGATGAGGCGCAGTCCAACCTGGGTCATCTGCCGGCTCCTTTATTCCACGCGGCCCGCCTGCTGTCATCGGGCGCGCATCGGGGATGGCATCGGATTGCGGCCATCGTACACGTTTTGTTCTCATCTGCAAGCGCTTTCGGGGTCACAACCATGCCGGGCAGCAAGACACGCAGCCAAGACGCGCAGCAAGACGGGCCTTGAAACCGGGCAGCCGGGCCGCGCTCTCCGGGCTCAGCCCGGCAGCCGGTCGCCCTCGCGCAGCGCCTCCTTCACCTTGGCGGCGAGCTGCTTCAGGCTGAACGGCTTGGGCAGGAACTGGATGCCGGCGTCGCTGCCGAGCCGGCGGCGGAAATCGTCCTCGGCATAGCCGGAGATGAAGATCACCTTCATGTCCGGGCGGCGCAGCCGGATCTCGCGGGCGAGCGTCGGCCCGTCCATCTTCGGCATCACCACGTCGGTGACCAGCAGGTCGACCGTCGGGTTGTCGACCTCGAGGATCTCCAGCGCCGCCTCGCCGTTGCGCGCCTCGAGCACCTGGTAGCCCTTGTTGCGCAGCGCCCGGGCGCTGAACAGCCGCACCGCGTCCTCGTCCTCGACCAGCAGGATGGTGCCCATGCCGGTGAGGTCGCGCACCGCCTCGCCGCCCTCGCGGGCCGGCTCGGCGGCGGCGGCGCCGGCATGGCGCGGCAGGTAGATGGCGAAGCTGCTGCCGCGGCCGGGCTCGCTGTCGACCAGCACGAAGCCGCCGGTCTGCTTGACGATGCCGTAGACGGTGGAGAGGCCGAGCCCGGTCCCCTGCCCGACCTCCTTGGTCGAGAAGAACGGGTCGAAGATGCGGTCGAGGATCTCCGGCGGGATGCCCGAGCCGGTGTCGGCGACGTCGATCACCACATACTGGCCGGGCGGCATCGTCTCGGCGCCGCGGCTCAGCGTCTGGGCGAGCGCCAGGTTGCGGGTGCGGATGGTCAGCCGGCCGCCGTCCGGCATGGCGTCGCGGGCGTTGACCGCCAGGTTGATGATGACCTGCTCGAGCTGGCCATGGTCGACCTTCACCGGCCACAGCCCGCGATCGTGCACGATCTCCAGCTCGATGTTCTCGCCGATCAGCCGGCGCAGCAGGTGCGACAGCTCGGCCAGCACGTCGGTGACGTCGAGGACGCGCGGCTGCAGCGCCTGCTGGCGGGAGAAGGCGAGCAGCTGGCGGACCAGCCCGGCGGCGCGGTTGGCGTTCTGCTTGATCTGCATGATGTCGGCGAAGGACTGGTCGCCGGCGCGATGGCGCAGCAGCAGCAGGTCGCAGAAGCCGATCATCGCCGTCAGCAGGTTGTTGAAGTCGTGCGCGATGCCGCCGGCGAGCTGGCCCACCGCCTGCATCTTCTGCGACTGCACGAACTGCGACTCGAGGCGCTTCTGCTCGGTGGCGTCGACCAGCAGGGCGAGCAGGCCGGGCGCCGCGGCGCCGGGGCTCTCGCGGCGGGCGAGCGAGAGCAGGGCGAAGCGTCCGGGCGCGAACGCCGGCCGGACCTCGAGCGCCGACAGGGCGGCCGCGGTCTCGCTCTCGCCGGCCCGGCGCAGCCGCTCCTCGACGGCGGCATGGTCCTCGGGCTGCACCATCTCGGCCAGCCGGCGGCCGTCCAGGGCGGTCCCCTCGCCGCTGCCGGCGATCACCCGGAAGGCGCGGTTGCATTGCTCGATCCGGCCGGCGCCGTCGAGCAGGGCGACGCCGAGCGGCACCTCCTCGAGGAAGCGGCGCATGCGCTCCTCGGCCGCCTGCAGCGCCGCCTCGGCGGCACGCAGGGGCAGCAGCGGATGCGCCGTCCCGCGCACCTCGAGCCGTCCGTCCTGCAGCCGCCGCACCTCCTGGCTGAGGAAGACCGGAACGGCGCTGCCGTCGGCGGCGCGCAGCGCCAGCTCGGCGCCGCCGTCGCCGCCGCCGCCCAGCGCGTCGTAGGCCGCGGCGCCCTCCGGCGGCGACGCCAGCAGCCGGCGCACCGGCGTGCCGGCCAGCTGTCCGGGGGGCAGCCCGAGCAGGGCCGCCAGCGCCGGGTTGCTCCAGCGCAGCAGGCCGTCGCGGTCGGCGACATAGACGCCGAAGGGGGCGGCGCCGAAGGCGGCCTCGAGCGGCCCGGCCGCCGGACCGTCGTCACGGGACGGGCGCGGCGCCCCGAGCAGCCCACCCAGCGCCCCGGCCAAGCCGCGACGGCCGCCGGGCTCCGTTCTGACCCACGCCATGACCCATTATGGCCCCGTTTGCGCCTGCGGCGCACTGTCCTTCTCCGCCGGCCGCTGCCGGCCTCGCCCCACGGCCACGGGGCGGCGCTTGGCAAGCTCCGCCGGACGCGGTACAAGCTTGGCCGCAGCGCCCGGGGGAACGGCGCTTCGGGGGGCGGCGCATGTTGTACCTGACGCGCAAGATCGGCGAATCGGTCGTCATCAACGACAACATCGAGGTGACCGTCGTCGAGGTGCGCGGCAAGTCGATCAAGCTCGGCTTCACCTATCCGCCGGAGGCGACGGTGCTGCGGCGCGAGCTGCACGAGCGCATCCAGGCGGAGAACCGCAACGCGCCGCTCGCGGCCGCCGCCGAGCAGGGCGCCGAGCAGCCGGCCTGATCCGGGCAGCCTGATCCAGGTCAGGGCAAGGCCGGGTTCGGCACCGGCGCGCGACGCCGGCCCGATACCGACGCCCGGCCGCCGCTCAATCGTCCCGGTGAGTCCGCTCCATGCGCTCGTGGCGCTCCTGCGCCTCGATGCTGAGCGTCGCGATCGGGCGCGCCTCGAGACGCCGCAGGCTGATCGGCTCGTTGGTCTCCTCGCAGAATCCGTAGGAGCCTTCCTCGAGCCGCTGCAGCGCCTCGTCGATCTTGGCGATCAGCTTGCGCTCGCGGTCGCGGGTGCGCAACTCCAGCGAGCGGTCGGTTTCCAGCGAGGCCCGGTCCGCGATGTCCGGCTCGGACAGGCTCTCCTGCTGCAGATGCTGAAGCGTCTCGTTGGATTCCTGCAGGAGCTCGATGCGCCAGGCCAGCAACTTCTGGCGGAAATACTCCTGCTGCATCGGATTCATGAAAGGCTCGTCCTCGGAGGGACGGTAGTCGGGTGGAAGCAGTGGCTTCATCGGGTCGCCGTCGCCGCACAGCTATGAACCGCGGCGGAGTATATGAATTTTCCTCGCAGCCGCAAGCCCAGCCGCAGCCTTCGTTCCGTCGTTTATGTCATTGAAATGCAAATAAAATTATGGAAGCGCCCGCCGACCTGCGGATGGCCCCTCGGCAACGCTTCGAACAGCGTGCGCCACGCCGGGGCGCCGCGACCGTCGCAGGTGACGCCGCGTTTGCAATGCGGTAGTAAATCTTTATTAACTTGGGGGATCGTAAACCCAGCCGAAACGGCCCTCCGGGTCACGCAAAGGGTGCGGCCATGAGAGTTCTGATCGTCGAGGACGATTCGCATACGGCCAAGAGCATCGAGCTGATGCTCCGCTCGGAGAACTACATCGTCGACGCGACGGACCTCGGCGAGGACGGGCTGGAGATCGGCAAGCTCTACGACTACGACATCATCCTGCTCGACCTGATGCTGCCCGACATCGACGGCTACGAGGTGCTGCGCCGCCTGCGCGCCGCCCGGGTCGACACCCCGATCCTGATCCTTTCCGGCCTGGGCGAGCTCGACAACAAGCTCAAGGGGCTGGGGTTCGGCGCCGACGACTACCTGACAAAGCCGTTCGACAAGCGCGAGCTGATCGCGCGCATCCAGGCCATCGTGCGCCGCTCCAAGGGCCATTCCGACTCGGTGATCCGCACCGGCAAGCTGGCGGTCAATCTCGACGCCCGCACCGTCGAGGTCGAGGGCCATCCGCTGCACCTGACGGGCAAGGAATACGGCATCATCGAGCTGCTCTCGCTGCGCAAGGGGACGACCCTCACCAAGGAGATGTTCCTCAACCATCTCTATGGCGGCGTCGACGAGCCCGAGCTGAAGATCATCGACGTCTTCGTCTGCAAGCTGCGCAAGAAGCTCTCGACGGCGACCGGCGGCGACACCTACATCGAGACCATCTGGGGCCGCGGCTACATGCTGCGCGACCCGATCCAGGAGCCCGGCGGCCGCGCCGCCTAGCGACCGGCTCTCATTGTCATTGCCGGGTCATTGCCGGGTCCCGACCCGGCAATCCAGGGCGGCCGCGAGCTGGATGCCCGGCTCGAGGCCGGGCATGACAAGCTGGGGAGAGCCGCAGCTCCGGGGACCCGGCGAAAGCCCTACGCCGGCATCGTGACGGAGAGCGTCACCCGATCGCTGCCCGGGGTGACCCGCAGGGCGGCCCGCTTGCGCCGGCAGAGAAGCGCGGTGAAGTGCGCCTGGATCGAGCGGGTCGTCAGCGTCTCCGCCGGCGCCTCGGGATCGAAGCCGGTCTCCAGCTCCGGGGTCAGGCGGGCGCCGGCGCCGCTCGCCGTGACCGTCGCGGCGAACTCGCCGCCGAGGCTGGTGCGTACCGCGATGGCGCCGCCGCGCGGCAGCATGTCGCCGGCTGCCAGGATCAGGTTCAGCACCAGCTTGGCGGCGCCGAGCGGGCCGGCCTGCCGCTCCTCCGGCCAGTCGAGCACGATCTTGCTGCCGGCGAGAGCGTTGGCGATCACCGGCTGGGCGTCGGCCAGCCCGAACCCGGCCTGCCCGCCGGCGGCGCCGACCGCCGACCGGTAGAGCGCCAGCAGCGCCGCCGTGCGCTCGGCGCTGCGGGTGACCAGCGCCACCGTCTCGCCCGCGAAGCGGGCCGATTCCTCGGCCAGCAGCTCGAGCCCGTTGCCGATCGCCCCCACCGGCCCGACCAGGTCATGACAGAGCCGGGATGCCAGCAGCTCGACTGCAGCCAACTCGATCGTCTCGTGGTCCGCCATCCGCCGCCCCATCCCGGGCTCATCCCCCGGGCTCATCCCGATGTCGCGTCCGTCGCCTTCGGCGTCGCGCCTGACCCTTTCGCCGAGGCCGGCCAATGCTTATACAGGAGATTACGTAGGATCGGTTAACCGCCCGCCAAGCAAGCCATGAACGAACGCCTGCTGCCGGGCGCCCTGGTTCGCCACCCGAATCGACCGGACTGGGGAATCGGCCAGATCCAGTCGGTGATCGGCAACCGCATCACCGCCAACTTCGAGCATGCCGGCAAGCTGCTGATCGACGGCTCGGTGATTCGCCTGGAGGTCGTCGATCCCGAGACGTCCGGCTCGAGCGGCAAAGGACCTGACGACGCATGACCATGAACGGGGCCGCGGAGCCGCGGCAACGCCTCCATCCCGGTGCCGGCCGCCGCCAGGCGGTGCCGCACCCCAAGGGCCGCCAGATCGACCCGGCGGCGCTCGCCGAGGTCCAGGCGCTGCTCGGCGACCGGCCGCGGCAGCGCGACCTGCTGATCGAGCACCTCCACCTGATCCAGGACCGCTATGGCCATCTCTCGGCGGTCCACCTGGCGGCGCTGGCGCACGAGATGCGGATGGCGCTCGCCGAGGTCTACGAGGTCGCCACCTTCTACGCCCATTTCGACGTCGTGCTCGACGCCGCCGCGGCGCCGCCGCCGCTCACCGTCCGGGTCTGCGACAGCCTGAGCTGCGCGCTGGCCGGCAGCGAGGCGATGCTGGCGGCGCTGAAGGCCAGGCTCGGTCCCGAGGTGCGCGTCGTGCGGGCACCCTGCGTCGGACGCTGCGAGCGGGCGCCGGCCGTCGAGGTCGGGCACCACTTCGTCGACCATGCCACGGTCGAGAGCGTCGCCGCGGCCGTGGCAGCCGGCCACGTCCACCCCGTGGTCCCCGCCTATGAGGGGCTGGAGGCCTACCGGGCGACCGGCGGCTACCGCCTGCTCGCCGCCTGCCAGGCCGGCCAGCGCACGCCCGAGGAGCTGATCGGGCTGCTCGAGGAATCCGGCCTGCGCGGGCTGGGCGGCGCCGGCTTCCCGTCGGGCCGCAAGTGGCGATTCGTGCGCCAGGAGCCGGGACCGCGGCTGATGGCGGTCAACGGCGACGAGGGCGAGCCGGGCACCTTCAAGGACCGGGTCTATCTCGAGCACCGGCCGCACCAGTTCCTCGAGGGCATGCTGATCGCCGCCTGGGTCGTCGAGGCCCCCGAGATCTACGTCTACCTGCGCGACGAGTACCCGGCGGCCCGCGCCCTGCTCGAGCGCGAGATCGCGGCGATCGTCGCGGCCGGCATCCCCGGCGCCGTCCGCATCCACCTCCGCCGCGGCGCCGGCGCCTATATCTGCGGCGAGGAGTCGGCGATGCTGGAGAGCATCGAGGGCAAGCGCGGCCTGCCCCGCCACAAGCCGCCCTTCCCCGCCCAGGTCGGGCTGTTCGGCCGGCCGACGCTGATCCACAACGTCGAGACGCTCTACTGGCTGCGCGACATCCTGGAGAAGGGCCCGGCCTGGTTCGCCGGCGAGGGCCGGCACGGCCGCAAGGGGCTGCGCAGCTTCTCGGTCTCCGGCCGGGTGCGCGAGCCCGGTGTGAAGCTGGCGCCGGCCGGCATCACGGTGCGCGAGCTGATCGACGAATATTGCGGCGGCATGGCCGAGGGCCACCTCTTCAAGGGCTACCTGCCGGGCGGCGCCTCGGGCGGCATCCTGCCCGCCTCGATGGCCGACCTGCCGCTCGATTTCGGAACCCTCGAGCAGCATGGCTGCTTCATCGGGTCGGCGGCGGTCGTCGTGCTGTCCGACCGCGACGACATGAAGGCGGTGGCCCTCAACCTGATGCGCTTCTTCGAGGACGAGAGCTGCGGCCAGTGTACCCCCTGCCGGGTCGGCACCGAGAAGGCGGTGCGGCTGATGCAGGCGCCGTCCTGGAACGGGCCGCTGCTCGGCGAGCTCGCCCAGGCGATGACCGACGCCTCGATCTGCGGCCTCGGCCAGGCCGCCTGCAACCCGCTGCGCAGCGTCATGAAGCATTTCCCAGAGGACGTGGCATGAGCCAGCCGATCACCTTCCAGCTCGACGGCGAGAGCGTCACCGCCGAGCCCGGCGAGACCATCTGGCAGGTCGCCGACCGGCTCGGCACCGAGATCCCGCATCTCTGCTGGCAGCCCTATCCCGGCTATCGCGCCGACGGCAACTGCCGCGCCTGCATGGTCGAGATCAAGGGCGAGCGGGTGCTGGCGGCCTCCTGCATCCGCAAGCCGACCGCCGGCATGGAGGTGACCACCGCCAGCGAGCGCGCCAGGGCCTCGCGCCGCATGGTGATGGAGCTGCTGCTCGCCGACCAGCCGTCGCGGCCGGTGGCGCACGACCCCGATTCCGAGTTCTGGCGCTGGAGCGACGCGGTCGGGCTGGAGGCGAGCCGCTTCCCGGCGCGCGGCCAGCCGACGCCCGACCTCAGCCACCCCGCCATGGCGGTCAATCTCGACGCCTGCATCCAGTGCAATCTCTGCGTGCGCGCCTGCCGCGAGGTCCAGGTCAACGACGTCATCGGCATGGCCTATCGCGGCACCGGCGCCAAGATCGTCTTCGATTTCGACGACCCGATGGGCGGCAGCAGCTGCGTCGCCTGCGGCGAATGCGTCCAGGCCTGCCCGACCGGCGCGCTGATGCCCTCGGCGCTGCTCGACCGCAACCAGGTGCGCGGGCCCCGGGCCGACCGCCAGGTCGACAGCCTCTGCCCCTATTGCGGCGTCGGCTGCCAGCTGACCTTCAACATCAAGGACGACAAGCTGCTCTTCGTCGAGGGGCGCGACGGGCCGGCCAACCACAGCCGGCTCTGCGTCAAGGGGCGCTTCGGCTTCGACTACGTGCACCATCCGCAACGGCTGACCCAGCCGCTGATCCGCAAGGACGGCGTTCCCAAGGGCGCCGACGTCGAGGTCGATCCGGCCAATCCGTGGACGCATTTCCGCCCGGCCAGCTGGGAGGAGGCGCTCGACCGCGCCGCCGGCGGGCTGAAGCGGATCCGCGACCGCGACGGATCCTCGGCGCTGGCCGGCTTCGGCTCGGCCAAGGGCTCCAACGAGGAGGCCTATCTCTTCCAGAAGCTGGTGCGCACCGGCTTCGGCACCAACAACGTCGACCACTGCACGCGGCTCTGCCACGCCTCCTCGGTGGCGGCGCTGATGGAAGGGTTGAATTCCGGCGCGGTGACCGCCCCCTTCGCCGCCGCGCTCGACGCCGAGGTGATCATCGTGATCGGCGCCAACCCGACGGTGAACCACCCGGTGGCGGCGACCTTCATCAAGAACGCGGCCAAGCGCGGCGCGACGCTGGTGGTGATGGATCCGCGCGGCCAGTCGCTGTCGCGCCACGCCACCCACATGCTGCAGTTCAAGCCCGGCATGGACGTGCCGCTGCTCAACGCGATGCTGCACACCATCATCGCCGAGGGGCTGGTCGACCAGCAATATGTCGAGGGCTTCACCGAGGGCTTCGCCGAGCTGAAGGCCCGCGTCGCCGCCTTCTCGCCGGAGACGATGGCGCCGGTCTGCGGCATCGATGCGGCGACGATCCGCACGGTGGCGCGGCGCTACGCCACGGCGCGCGCCTCGATCATCTTCTGGGGCATGGGCATCTCGCAGCATGTCCACGGCACCGACAATGCGCGCTGCCTGATCAGCCTGGCGCTGGTCACCGGCCAGATCGGCCGGCCCGGCGCGGGGCTGCACCCGCTGCGCGGCCAGAACAACGTGCAGGGGGCGTCCGACGCCGGCCTGATCCCGATGGTCTTCCCCGACTACCAGCCCGTCGAGAACGCGAAGAACCTCGAGCTGTTCGAGCGCTTCTGGGGGACCAGGCTCGATCCGAAGCGCGGCCTCACCGTCGTCGAGATCATGAAGGCGACGCTCGAGGGCACCATCAAGGGCATGTATGTCGAGGGCGAGAACCCGGCGATGTCCGACCCCGACGCGCAGCATGCGCGCGAGGCGCTGGCGAAGCTGGAGCATCTCGTGGTGCAGGACATCTTCCTCACCGAGACCGCCTGGCATGCCGACGTCGTGCTGCCGGCCTCCGCCTTCCCGGAGAAGGACGGCACCTTCACCAACACCGACCGGCGGGTGCAGCTCGGCCGCCGCGCGCTGCCGCTGCCGGGCGAGGCGCGGCAGGACTGGTGGATCATCCAGGAGGTCGCGCGGCGCATCGGCCTCGACTGGCGCTACACCCATCCGCGCGACGTCTTCGCCGAGATGGCGCAGGTCATGCCGTCGCTGAAGAACATCACCTGGTCGCGGCTGGAGCGCGAGGGTGCCGTCACCTATCCCTGCGACAGCGCCGACGGGCCGGGCAACGAGATCATCTTCGCCACCGGCTTCCCGACCGCCAGCGGCCGCGGCAGGCTGGTGCCGACCGACATCGTGCCGCCCGACGAGCTGCCCGACGCCGCCTTCCCGATGGTGCTGTCGACCGGCCGGCTGCTCGAGCACTGGCACACCGGGGCGATGACCCGGCGCGCCAGCCTGCTCGACGAGATCGAGCCGGAGGCCGTCGCGCTGCTGTCGCCGCGCGACCTCGGCCGGCTCGGCGTCGCGCCGGGCGAGCGGGTGCGGGTGACGACGCGACGCGGCGCCATCGAGCTCAAGGCGCGCAGCGACCGCGACGTGCCGGCGGGCATGCTGTTCATCCCGTTCTGCTTTGCCGAGGCCGCCGCCAACCTGCTGACCAATTCGGCGCTCGACCCCTTCGGCAAGATCCCGGAGTTCAAGTTCTGCGCCGCCAAGGTCGAGAAGGCGGCGCCGCAGGCCGCGGCCGCGGAGTAGCGCGGCGGCGTACTCAGGCCGGCGCGTCCCGCCGCCGCACCAGCGCCGCCAGGATCAGCAGCGCCAGCGCCGGCAGCACCAGCGCGGCGCCGGCGGCGTGGCCCCATTCCCAGCGATCGCGCGCCGCCGTCCAGTCGGCGGGCAGGGTCGCCGGGGTCCAGCCGTTGATCAGCCGGTTGACGGGATCGACCACGGCGAACCACGCGACGAGGTGCCCGGCGAGCAGCAGCGCGGCGATCGCCGTCAGCCAGGGCGCGGCCCCGCCGCGGCCGCGCAGCAGCAGCGCCAGCAGCGCCGTCGAGAGGATGGCGATCAGCTCGATCGGCGCCGAGACCGGCCCGAACATGTTGTAGAGGGTCTGCTGCACCGGCAGCCACAGCCCGGCCGGCAGCGCCATCTTGCTCGGCATCTCCAGCAGGTGGCAGAAGAGCGGCCCCGCCAGCAGCGCGGTGGCGAGCAGGCTGACGAAGCGCAGCAGGGTGCGCGGCATGGCAGACTCTCCGGCGGCGGTTGCTGCCGGGAGAACGGCGACGACGACGCCGGGGATCCCGCGGCCCGGCGCGCTTTTGGCGCACCCGGGGGCGGATCTCTAACCTATAATCGGCCGGACGGCTCGATCGGCGCTGCGCAACCCAGGCGGGAGCGCGCCCCAGGCCGGAGCCGGCCGCCGGATACGCCGGGCCTCGCGCCGCGGCCGGAGCGGGTCATGGGTGATGTGCGGGATTGCCGCCCGGCGGGTTTCGGACCGCCGGGCCGGCGGTCGCGCGATGCAGGAGGGATCGCATGCGACACGGGACCACCAGGACCGCCATCCTGCTCGCCCTCGTGCTGGGCGCCGGCGGGGCGCGAGCGGCCGATGGGCCGGGCTGCGCGGTGAGCCGGCAGGTCGGTACCGCCACGCTGCTGCGCGGCGCGGCGACCCTCGACGTCGCGCCGGCGATGCCGGTCGAGCCGGGGGACCACGTCACCACCGGCCCGGGTTCGCGGCTCGAGATCACCTGCCGGGACGGCTCGACCCTGGCGCTGGGCGAGCGCACGACGCTGTCGCTGGCGATCCTCGACGACAGCGGGGGCGGGCTGCGCAAGGCGCTGCTGCGGCTGGTCGAGGGCATCGTGCGCATCGGCCTGCCGGAGGAGACGCCCTGGAACCGCTTCGACGTGGTGACGCCGACCGCCATCGCCTCGGCCCGCTCCACAGTCTGGATCGTCGAGTTCGCGAAGGACGACACCGCCGTCTTCGTCGCCCGCGGCCGCGTCGATGTCGGCAGCCGCGAGCATGGCGGCACCGTCACCCTCGACCCCGGGCAGGGGACGGACGTGCGCGACAGTGCGCCCCCCACCCCGCCGAAGCGCTGGGGCCAGGCACGTATCGACAGCGCCATGGCGCGCACCGCGCTGCCGTGACGGTCGGGCCGGCCATGCCTGCCAGGCCGTAGGCGCCTTGGGCACCGGGAGCGCCTCTCCGCCCGCATCCCCGACGCCGCGGCGCCGGCGCGGCTGGCTGGGAACGCTGGTCGCGCTGGCGCTCAGCCTGCTGGTGGCGTTCGCGTACCTGCGGGTCGGCGACTCGCCGGTCGCCACGGCGATCGAGGGCCAGACGCTGACCTGGCGCTTCCTGGTGCGCGGGCCGGCGGCGCCGCCGGGCGACGTCGCCATCGTCGCCATCGACGACCGCACCGTGGCCGAGGCCGGCCGCTTCCCCCTGCCCCGCCGGATCCTGGCCGACGCCGTCGCCCGGCTGCACGCGGCCGGTGCCGCGGTGATCGGCCTCGACCTGCTGCTGATCGATCCGGAGCCGCCGGGCGACGGCATCACGGCGTCGCCCGGCGATCGCCTGCTGCGCGACGCGCTGCAGGACGCGTCGCCCACGGTGCTCGCGGCCGCCTTCACGCCGCGACCGGGCGCGCCGGCCGACGAAGCCGCGCGCCAGGCGCTGGCGGCCGCCGCCTACCGCACCGTGCAGCGTCCGCCGGATCCGCTGCCGGGCCCGCCCGCGGAGCTCTCCGCCCAGCTGCCGCTGCCGCTGTTCCTCTCGGTCGCCGCGATCGGCCACACCAACCTGAACGTGCCGATCGATGTCGGCACCACCCAGCGCTTCCTGCCCCTGGCGGTGCCCTACGACGATCTCTACATCCCGGCTTTGCCCGTCGAGATTGCCCGTCTGCGGCTCGGGCTGCCGCCCGATGCGGTGATCCTGTCGCTCGGCAGCGGCCTGCGGCTCGGCGAGCGCTGGCTGCCCAGCGACCGCTGGACGCGCCTGCCGCTCGGCTTCTACGGGCCGGCGGGCACGATCCCGACCCACTCGATGGCCGCGCTGCTCGCCGGCCGCGTCGCGCCGGACGCGCTGCGCGGCAGGGCGGTGCTGATCGGCGCCACCGCGCTCGGCGCGGGCGACCTCGTCCTCACGCCCTTCGGCCCGATGCCGGGAGTCGAGGTCCTCGCCACCGGGGTCGGCAACCTGCTGCACGCCGGCGCCCTCGACCGCAGCATCCTGGCGGTCGGGCTCGACCTCGCGGCGATCCTGGGCCTGGGCCTGCTCGCCTTCGGCGCCGCCCGGCTGCTGCCGCCGGCGCTCAGCGGCGTCGTGGCGGTGACCTGCCTGGTCGCCTGGGCGATCCTGGTCCAGCTCGGCTTCGCCGCGGGCCTCTGGCTCGACGTCACCTTCCCCGCCGCCGCCATCCTGCTCAACACCGGCATCGCCGCCGCCTGGCGCGCCGCCGAGGAGCGCCGGCTGCGGCGCGACGCCGACCGGCAGCGGCGCAACCTGTCGCGCTTCCAGGCGCCGGCGCTGGCGCCGCTGCTGGCCGAGCAGGACGAGGCGGACCTGCCCGCCCGCGAGCAGCCGGCCGCCATGCTGTTCGTCGACATGGCGGGCTTCACCCGCCGCTCCGAGCGGATGAGCCCGGCCGACACGGCGCGGCTGCTGCGCGACTTCCACCGCCGCATCGAGACGGCGATGCTGGCCCATGGCGGCGTGCTGCTGAGCTTCACCGGCGACGGCGCGATGGTGCTCTTCGGCCTGCCGGCGCCGTCGCCGCAGGACGCCGCCGCGGCGCTCGCCGCCGCGCGCGCACTTGTGCAGGAGGTCGCCCGCTGGAGCGAGGCGCTGGCCGGCCAGGGCGCGCCGCCGCTGTCGATCCGCATCGGCATCCATTGCGGCCCGGTGATGATCGCCGCGCTCGGCGGCGAGGCGCAGCGCCAGCTCACCGCGGCGGGCGACACGGTCAACGTGGCGAGCCGGCTGGAATCGCTGTCGCGCGGCACGCGCGCCCCGATCTCGATCTCCGACGCCGTGCACCAGGCGGTGCGCGAGGCCGGCCGGCCCGAGCTGCTGCAGGGCTTCCGGCGGCTGCCGCCGCAGCCGCTGCGCGGCCGCCTCGGCGTCATCACCGTGTGGGTCGGCGGCGGCGCGGCGCCGCCGACCCTGACCGCGCTCTGAGCGCCGGCCGCGTCGGTCAGGCCGGATCGGCTCAGGCTTGCCCGACGGCGCGGCCGAGCCGCTCCAGGGCGCCGTCGAGCACGGCGTCCTGCTTCGCGAAGCAGAGCCGGACGATGTCGGTGGTCGGCCGCTCGGCATAGAAGGCGCTGAGCGGGATCGCCGCCACGCCCACCTGCTCGATCAGCCGGGTGCAGAAGGCGACGTCGTCGGCGACGTCGTTCCAGCCGAACGGCACCTCGCGGCGGTCGACGTTGAGGAAGTAGGTGCCCTGGCACGGCAGGGACGGGATTCCCAGGCCGGCCAGCCCGTCGGCCAGCCGGCCGCGCCGCCGCTGCATCTCGCCGGCGAGCCCGGTGAAGTAGGAATCGGGCTTGGCCAGCCCGTGCGCCACGGCGGCCTGCAGGTTGGGCGGCGTGGTGAAGACGATGAACTGGTGCGCCTTGGCGACCGCGGCGAGCAGCGCCGGCGCGGCGGTGACGTAGCCGACCTTCCAGCCGGTCAGCGAGAAGGTCTTGCCGGCCGAGCCGATCTTCAGGCAGCGCTCGCGCATGCCGGGCATGGCGATCAGCGGCTGGTGGGCGCGGCCGTCGAACACCAGGTGCTCGTAGACCTCGTCGCAGATGGCATAGGCGTCGGCGCCCTCGACCAGCTCGGCAATCACCGCCAGCTCCTCGCGGTCGAACACCTTGGCCGCCGGGTTGAGCGGGTTGTTGAGCAGCAGCGCCTTGGTGCGCGGCGAGAAGGCGCGCGCCAGGTCCTTGCGGTCGAAGCGCCAGTCCGGCGGGTAGAGATTGACCCAGCGCGGCACGGCGCCGGCGCGGCGCAGCATCGGCGCGTAGGAATCGTAGGCCGGGGCGAACAGCACGACCTCGTCGCCCGGCTCGAGCAGTCCCAGCAGCGAGGCGGTCAGCGCCTCGGTGGCGCCCGAGGTCACCATCACCTCGCGCTGCCAGTCGACCTCCAGCCCGTAGAAGCGCCGCTCGTGCTCGGCGACGGCCTGGCGCAGCTCGGGGATGCCGAGCATCGGCGGGTACTGGTTCCAGCCGGTGAGCAGCGCGTCGGCCGCCCGGGCCAGCACGTCGGCCTCGCCGCGATCGTCGGGGAAGCCCTGGCCGAGATTGATCGCCTGGTGCTCGCGCGCCAGCCGCGACATGATCTCGAAGACGCTGGTTCCGAGACCGGCGAAGACGCCGTTGGCGGGCTTCATGGCACGGGGCTCCCGCCCCGGTGCTTCGACAAGCTCAGCATGAGGGCTGCTTCGGGAGCCTCGTCCCGAGCCGGTCGAAGGGCGAGGCCGGCACGGCGATGCCGCGTCACGCCGCAAACCCCGGGCCGCGGCGCTCGGCCATGCGGACATAGGCGCCGAACGGCTTCTCGTAGGCCGTGCCGTCGCCGGTCGGCGGCGGCCAGCGTGACGCGCAGCGCGCGCTCGGTGTCGGTCGGGGATCGCGAGCTGTCGGGCATGGTCGGGCTCTCCTCGGGCATGACGACGATAGCCGGCCGAGGGATCGGCCTTGCTGCAGCGCCCCGGCCGGCAGGCGTAAGGCTCCCGGCGCCGGAGGTGAAGCCCTCGGCAGCGCTCAGGGTCCGCTCGACCGCCGGCGACGCTCCGCACCGCGTCGCAGCAGCGAGCGGGCGGCCGCCCAGGCCGCCTCGGGCCCGCCGAAGGCGCGGCCCTCGAGCGCGCCGAAGCGCGGGTCGGAGGCGTAGAAGCGATAGCGCCGGCTGTCGCGCACGACGATGCCGGCGGCCAGCTCGCCGACCTCGATGACATAGGAATGGTGCTCGGGCATGGGGGCTCCTCGGCCGCCGGATGGGCGGCCGCTGATCGACGGGGTCGTTGCGGATCGCGCGGCGTCAGCCGCGGCGACAGCGCCGGGAGCCGGGGAGCCTGGAGCGGATGGGAGTCGAGGCGATCGGGGTCATCGTGGTCATTCCTCCAGCGGGTCGGAACCACGAAATCGCTTCGTGGCGCTTTAGCGTTTGGTGACGCGGCGCAAGCTGCTTCCGTCAAATTGCCGCGGACGGCCGGGCCGGAGCCCGGCCGTCGAGTGCGAGGATGACGCCGGCGGCGCCGCTCCTCAAACGAGAAATTCTAACGATCCTCCTCCGGCCGGGCCGCGACGAGATCGGGAAACCACATCAGCCCGGCAAGCGGCAGGACCTCCGGGCCGCAGGGGAACCAGGCGATGCGCGGCCCGTCCGGCACGTCCTCCTCGGCCAGCGCCGCCGCCAGCCGGTGGCGCAGCCCGGCAAGCCGGCCCCGCAGGCCCGGCCCGGGAAGTGAAGCGGCTCGATGCATGGCAGCTCTCCTTCTCGTGGTGACTCGCGACCGCCATGGTCCGCCGCCCCGCGGGCGGTTGGCAAAGAAGAAAGATTTGCCCGCTCGACAAGATTCTCTTGTGCCCGCCCTCCTGCTAGTTGAAGTCCCGGGGAATGCGCTCGCGCCAGCGGCGCGAGACGACCTTCGCGTCGTCCTCGAAGGCCTCCAGCCGGGCCTCGACGTGGAAATCGGCCTTGTCGGCCCGCATCAGGGTCCAGGTCTCGCTGCGCGTGCGCCAGGCGCCGCGGCCGATGGCGATGGTGGTCGCGATCTCGATCTCCGCCGACAGCGGGTCGTCGTCGCGGATGCGGTAGGTCTCGCGATGGACGTAGTCCGTCTCCTGCCCGGTATGGTCGATCGTGAAATGGCCGTGATCGTCCTCGACATGGAGGGCCTGGGTTCCGGCCCCGATGTCGCGCTCGACCCAGCGGCGGTGTGATGCCGGACGATGGAAGGTCCGCGCCAGAGGCTCGGCGCCTTCGGGGGCCGGGAAATCCGGCAGGCTCGCATCCTCGGCCCGGGGCTCCCGCACCGGCAGCGCGAGCCGGCTGGCGGCGGTGAAGACGGTCAACGTCGCCGGCTCGGGCGAGGGCCAGGCGATCGGCCAGTAGGTCGTGGAGATCGCGACGCGGATGCGGCTGCCGGCGGCGAAGGCATGGGCGACGTCGTTGAGCTGCACCGTCACGCGGGTGCGCTTGCCGGGCTCGAGCGCCTCGGGCCGCTCGTGGCTGTCGCGATGCGCGAGGTTCAGCAGCCCGTAGGTGACCCGGGCCGAGGCGCCGTCGGCCAGCACCTCGTTGAGGCGGACCGCGACGAAGGCGGCCGGCCGGTCGACCGCCAGGTCGAGGACGACCTGCGGCGCGCCGAGGATCTCGAGCCGCGCGGGCAGCGGCTCGCTGTCGAAGACCAGCGACCGGCCGTCGTCCAGGCGCTGGTCGCAGGGCAGGTCCGGATCGACGCCGGAACCGCTCCAGATGCCCGAGCACTCGCCGAGCGATTGCGGCGAGCAGGTGCGGAGCGCGCGCTCGCGGCCCGGCGCCGGGGACAGGCGTCCGTCGCCGTCGAGCGCCAGGACGTGGCTCCCGATGCTCGGGCTGGGCCAGCCCGGCTCGGCCACCCAGCGCCCGGCGCGATGCTCGATGAAGGGCCGCGGCGCCGCCGGCTCCTGCATCCAGACACGGTACTGCGGCTCGTCCATGATGCCGGTCTCGATCCCCTTCAGCCACTTGTCCCACCAGCGCAGCGCCTCCTGCAGGAAGCCGATCTGCGGGCCCGGCCTGCCGAAATGCGGGTACTTGTGCGCCCACGGCCCGACCAGGCCCTTCTTCGGGCATCGCAGGTTCGCCAGCATGCGCGGCACCGTGTTGGAGTAGCCGTCGGCCCAGCCGCTGACGAGGTAGACCGGGCATTCGATGGCGCCCCAGTCCTCGCAGATCGAGCCGTGCTTCCAGAACGCGTCGCGGCGCTGGTGCCGGAGCCAGTTGGCGACCAGCAGCGGCTCGTTGCGCAGCCGCTCCAGCCACCTCTCGCGCCAGGCGTCGCCGAGCAGCGCCCGGTCCGGCGTCCGCGCCATGTAGGCGAACATCACCGACGCCCAGCCGAGATTGTCGTTGAGCAGCGTGCCGCCCATGAAGTGGATGTCGTCGGCATAGCGGTCGTCGGTCGAGCAGAGCGAGATGACGGCCTTCAGTGCCGGCGGGCGGCGCGCGGCGACCTGCAGGCCGTTGAAGCCGCCCCAGGAGATGCCGATCATCCCGACCGCGCCGGTGCACCAGGGCTGCGCGGCGATCCACCGCAGCACCTCCAGGCAGTCGTCCTGCTCCTGCCGGAGATACTCGTCATCGAGCAGCCCGTCCGATTCGCCGGAGCCGCGCATGTCGACCCGGATGCAGGCATAGCCGTTGCCGGCGAAATAGGGGTGGGTGAGCTGGTCGCGCTCGGCCGTCCCGTCGCGCTTGCGGTAGGGCAGGTACTCGAGGATCGCCGGCACCGGGCTCCGCTCGGCATCGGCCGGCAGCCATAGCCGCGCGGCGAGCCGGCAGCCGTCGGGCAGCGCGATGAAGAGGTTCTCGATCTCGCGCACCTCGCGCGGAAACTGGGTGACGATGTCCATCGGGGGTCCCATGTCGCTGTGGCGGGCCGGCGCGTCGCGGCTGCCGATCCTAGGGCGCGGTCCGGTGCCGTCCAGTGACTCCTGCGCGCGGAGCGGCGCGTCTCGCCAGCGGCGGCAGGGCGGCTATAGTGCGGCGATGCACACCCCACCCCCGACGGGCAGCCGGGCGACCGCGCTCGCGCTGCTCTGCAGCGTCATGCTGCTCTGGGGCCTCAACTGGCCGATCATGAAGGTGACGCTGGCGGAGGTGCCGGCGATCTGGTTCTGCGCCGCGCGCATGGCGATGGCGTCGCTCTCGCTGTTCGCGCTGCAGGCGGCGCTGGGCGCGATCCGGCTGCCGAAGCGGGCCGATCTCGCCGTGCTCGCCAGCACCGGCATCCTGCAGATCGCCATCCAGAACGCCTGCATCAACCTCGCCCTGCAGCGCGTCCCGGCCGGCCGCGCCTCGGTGCTGGCCTATGCGACGCCGCTCTGGGTGCTGCCCGGGGCGGCGCTGCTGCTCGGCGAGAAGGTGACGGGCCGGCGGCTCGCGGCGCTGGTGCTGGGTCTCGCCGGCCTGCTGCTGCTGTTCAACCCGGCGAGCCTCGACTGGAGCGACGGGCGGGCGCTCTCCGGCAACGCCCTGCTGCTCGCCGCCTCGCTCGCCACCGCCGTGCCGCTGCTGCATATGCGCCGCCACCGCTGGCATGCGACGGCGTTCGAGATGGCGCCGTGGCAATGCGGCCTGGCGGCGGTGGTGGTGACGCCGATCGCCCTGCTGGCGGAGGGCACGCCGGCGGTCACCTGGCACCCGCTGCTCGGCCTCGCCTTCCTCTACGCGGCGATCCCCTGCACCGCCTTCGGCATGTGGGCGATGACCCGCTTCACCCGGGCGCTGCCGGCGATGACCACGGCGCTCGGGCTGCTCGGCGTGCCGCTGGTCGGCGTGCTGAGCTCGGCCGTGGCGCTGGGCGAGCCGATCACCGCGACGCTGGTGGCCGCCCAGCTGCTGATCGCCGCCGGCGTCGTCATCGGCACGTCGAGCCGCGACGGCTGATCCCGCTCAGTGCTTGCGCGGCCAGGCGGCCAGGCCGGCGCGGCCGGCCGGCGTCATCCCGGCGGCGGCCGTGGCGACGACCTCCTGGATCGCGGTCCCCAGCGCCGCGTGGCGGCCCTGCACCTCCTGCATCGCCCGGCGCAGCGCGGCCGGGTCGAACGGCTCGGCGCGCAGCGCATCCCGCATCCGGTCCTGGGCGGCGCGGAACTCGTCGAGCGCCGCGGCGATGCCGCCGCTCGCCGCCTGCATGGCGGCGCGCAGCCGGTCGCCGTCGGCCTGCGGCAGGCTGGCGGCCAGCCGCTCGATGCGCTCGGCCGGGGTCGGCGGCGTCGCCTCGGCCGGGCCGCGCAGCAGGTGCGCGACCAGCAGCGCCGCGAGGAAGACGTTGAGCCCGACCGAGAAGGCCAGCGCCCAGCGCCGGCGCTCGCCGGCGATGCGCCAGCGCTCGCCGCCCAGCGCCGCGGTCATTGGCCGAGCCCGGCGATGCCGCCGTCCGGCATCAGCGCCGAGATGTCGAACGCCGCCGGCGCGGCCGGCCGGTCGAGGCTGGTGATGCCGACCAGGAAGCCGATCGCCGCCACGGTGGCGAAGGCGGCGAGGCTCGGCCAGGCCGGCGCCATCTCGTCCTTGCGCAGCCAGCCGAGCCAGGCGAAGCCGCTGCGCTGCGGCGGCAGGCGGTCGAGGCCGCGCAGCACCCGCGCGGCCGCGTCCGCGGCCACCACCGGATCGCAGCGGTCGAGCCAGGCGGCGAGCCGCCGCGCCTCCGCCAGGGCCGCCGGCCGCCCGGTCGGTGGCGGCCAGGCGCTCGGCGGCGGCGCGCTCGGCCGCCGGCCAGGCCTCCGGCCGGGGGCCGTGGATGTCGAGCAGACGCTGGAAGCGCTTCAGTTGCATTCGATCCCTCCCTAGATCGCCGCGAGTCTGGGTCGCAGCTTCTCGCGCAGGGCCCGGCGCGCCCGCACCAGCAGCGCCTCGACGCCGCCGACGGTGGCCCCCAGCACGTCCGCGGTCTCGGCGTTGCTCAGCCCCTCGTAATAAGACAGCACCAGGGCCGCGCGTTGCCGTTCCGGCAGCTCGGCCAGCGCCGCGGCGACCAGCCGCGCCGTCTCGTCCTCGGCGATCGCGGCGGTGGCGTCGGGCGCGGTGTCGGGGGGGTCGCCGGCGGCGGCCAGCGGCACCGGCACCGGGCGGCGGCGGCGGTCGAGGCAGAGATTGACCAGCACGCGGTAGAGCCAGGTGGTGAAGGCCGCCGTCGGCCGCCAGCGCGGCGCGGTGCGCCAGACCCGCAGCCAGGCCTCCTGGACGACGTCCTCGGCCTCGGCGCCGTCCAGGTTCATGCGGCGGGCGATGCGCAGCGAGCGTTGCAGGTGGCGGCGCATCAGCACCCGGAAGGCGGCTTCGTGGCCGTCGGCGATGCGGGCCATGAGCACCTCGTCGGCCTCATCCTCCATGGGCACCCATCGCCGGCTGGGGCGGGCGGCCGCCGCTCAGGAACGCGCATCATGCAGCGGGGCGCGGCGGCCGGCCAGATGCGCCGCGGCGGGCCGCGCCGGGGCAGCCCCGAGGCCCATCAAGGTCTTGTCGCTCATCGTCACAACCTCCATCGCGGGCGCGCAGCACGCCGCCGGCCGGATCCGCACACCCTCATACCGGGTTGAACGGGCCAAGCGCGCGATCCCTGCGGCCGGGGACCGGCACCCTCCGGCGAGCGGGCGGCGTCGGGAATCGCCGGCAGCGCCGTTAACATCGCAAGCGGGCCCGCTGGCAGGAGCGGGCCGGGCGGCCGCCTGACGCGGCGGGCTGGGGCGACACCGACAGGATCGGACGAGATGAAGGCGAGTTCCATCATCGCCGGCTTCGTGCTGGCCGCCGCCGCGGCCGGGCTCGGCTGGTACCTGATGCACCCCGGTGCCAAGCCGGGCAATGCCGCCGCCGGCCCGCCGCCGGCGGTGCCGGTCACGGCCGTGGCCGTCGAGGCGCGCGACGTCCCGGTCTACGTCACCGGCCTCGGCACGGTGCAGGCCTACAACAGCGTCACCGTGCATGTCCGGGTCGACGGCCAGCTCGACAAGGTCGCCTTCACCGAGGGCCAGGACGTCCGCCAGGGCGACCTGCTGGCGCAGATCGATCCGCGCCCCTTCCAGGCGGCGCTCGACCAGGCGCTGGCCAAGCAGGCGAGCGACCAGGCGCAGCTCGCCAACGCCAAGCTGGACCTCGAGCGCTTCAGCAACCTCGCCAGCCGCCAGTTCGCCTCGCGCCAGAGCGTCGACACGCAGAAGAGCGCGGTCGCCCAGCTCGAGGCGGCGCTGCGCGGCGACCAGGCCGCGATCGACAACGCCCGGGTGCAGCTCTCCTACGCCACGATCACCGCGCCGATCTCCGGGCGCACCGGCATCCGCATGATCGACCAGGGCAACATCGTCCATGCCAGCGACCAGACCGGGCTGGTGGTGATCACCCAGCTGCAGCCGATCTCGCTGATCTTCACCCTGTCGCAGGACCGTCTGCCGGAGACCCGGCGCGGCATGTCCGGCGGCCCGCTCGAGGTGATCGCCTACGACCGCAGCGACACGACCCGGCTGGCCGAGGGCACGCTGGCGCTGGTCGACAACCAGGTCGACCCGGCGAGCGGCATGATCCGGCTGAAGGCCACCTTTCCCAACGCCGACCGGGCGCTGTGGCCGGGCCAGTTCGTCAACGCGCGGCTCACCGTCGCCGTCCACAAGGACGGGCTGACGGTGCCGGCGCCGGTGGTGCAGCGCGGCCCTCAGGGCACCTTCGCCTACCTCATCAAGCCCGACCGCACGGTCGAGGCGCGGCCGATCAAGGTGACGCAGATCCAGGACGGCGTGGCGCTGATCGCCGAGGGGCTCGCCGCCGGCGACCAGGTGGTCGCCGACGGCCAGTACAAGCTGAAGCCCGGCAGCCGGGTGAAGGCGACCCTCGCCGAGCCGGCCCGGCTCGCCGCCGGCGAGGCCGGCGCATCGTGAGGGGTTTCGCGATCGCCCTCACCCTCCCTCCCTCTCCCGCCGGCGCTGGCGCGGGGACGAAGGTGCCGCGATGAACATCTCGCGGCCCTTCATCCTGCGGCCGGTCGCCACCTCCCTGCTGATGCTGGGGCTGCTGCTGGCCGGCATCGTGGCCTATCCGATGCTGCCGGTGGCGCCGCTGCCGCAGGTCGACTTCCCGACCATCCAGGTCAGCGCCAGCCTGCCCGGCGCCAACCCGGAGACCATGGCCTCGGCGGTGGCGACGCCGCTCGAGCGGCAGTTCGCCCAGATCCCCGGGGTCAGCCAGATGACCTCGACGAGCGGGCTGGGCAACAGCTCGATCACCATCCAGTTCGAGCTCGACCGCAACATCGACGCCGCCGCCCAGGACGTGCAGGCGGCGATCAACGCGGCCGGCGGCCAGCTGCCGAAGAACCTCCCGAACCCGCCGACCTACCGCAAGGTCAACCCGGCCGACTCGCCGATCCTGATCCTGGCGGCGCACTCCGACACCATCCCGCTGATCGAGGTCGACGATTTCGCCGACACCATCCTGGCGCAGCACATCTCGCAGATCCCCGGCATCGCGCAGGTGCTCGTCACCGGCGAGCAGAAGCCCTCGGTGCGGGTTCAGATCGACCCGGCCAAGGCGGCGGCCGTCGGCCTCGGGCTGGAGGAGATCCGGGCGGTGCTGGCGACCGCCACGGTCAACGCCCCGAAGGGCACCTTCGACGGGCCACGGCAGAGCTTCACCATCTACGACAACGACCAGCTGCTGCAGGCCCCGCAGTACGACGACGTCGTGCTCGCCTACCGCAACGGGGCGCCGATCCGGGTGCGCGACATCGGCCGGGCCGTGGCCGGGCCGGAGAACGCCAAGCTGGCGGCCTGGCAGAACGGCGCGCGCGGCGTCTCGCTGATCGTCTTCAAGCAGCCCGGCGCCAACGTCATCGAGACCGCGGACCGGGTGAAGGCCGAGCTGCCGAAGCTGCGCCAGTCGATCCCGCCGGCGATCGCCATCGACACCATCGCCGACCGCACCCAGACGATCCGCGCCGCCGTCTCCGACGTGCAGCTCACCTTGGCCCTGACGGCCGGGCTGGTGGTGATGGTGATCTTCCTCTTCCTCAGGCAGTTCTGGGCGACGGCGATCCCCAGCGTGACGGTGCCGCTGGCGCTGCTCGGCACCGCCGGGCTGATGTATCTCGCCGGATTCAGCCTCGACAACCTCTCGCTGATGGGCCTCACCATCGCGGTCGGCTTCGTCGTCGACGACGCCATCGTGATGATCGAGAACATCATGCGCCACATCGAGGAGGGCGAGCGCCCGCTCGACGCGGCGCTGAAGGGCGCCGGCGAGATCGGCTTCACCATCCTGTCGATCAGCCTGTCGCTGGTCGCGGTGTTCATCCCGCTGCTGCTGATGGGCGGCATCGTCGGCCGACTGCTCCGCGAGTTCGCCGTCACCGTGACCATGGCGATCTGCTTCTCCGCCTTCGTCTCGCTGACGCTGACGCCGATGCTCTCGGCGCTGGTGCTGTCGAGCGCGAAGACGAAGCGGCACGGCCGCCTCTACCGCGCCTCCGAGGCGGCGTTCGACTGGCTGCTCGGGCGCTACGAGGCCGGGCTGCGCTGGGCGCTGGCACACCGGCCGATCATGCTCGGCCTGCTGCTGCTGACCATCGCCGCCACCGTCGCGCTCTATGCCGGCATCCCGAAGGGCTTCTTCCCGCAGCAGGACACCGGCTTCCTCTACGGCTTCTCGGAAGCGGCGCAGGACACCTCCTTCGCCGCCATGGCGACGAAGCAGCGGCAGCTCGCGGCGATCGTCCAGGCCGATCCCGACGTCGCCGGCTACGTCTCGGCGATCGGCCCGTCGGGCGGCTCGCCCTCGACCAACACCGGGCGCATGTACATCACGCTGAAGCCGCGCGACCAGCGCAAGGCCTCGGCGACCCAGATCATCGATCGGCTGCGGCCGAAGCTGGCTGAGGTCGAGGGCGCCGCCCTCTTCCTGCAGCCCACGCAGGACATCAATGTCGGCGGCCGGCTGAGCCGCACCCAGTACCAGTACACGCTGCAGGACGCCGATCTCGGCGAGCTCGATTCCTGGGCGCCGCGCATGCTGGAGACGCTGAAGCGCCTGCCCGAGCTGCAGGACGTCGCCTCGGACCAGCAGACCGGGGCGCCGACCGTCACCATGACGATCGACCGCGACACCGCGGCCCGCTTCGGCATCCAGCCGCAGCTGATCGACGACACCCTCAACGACGCCTACGGGCAGCGCCAGGTGGCGCAGTACTTCACCCAGCTCAGCCAGTACCACGTCATTCTCGAGGTCGACCCGCGCGACCAGGCCGACCCCGCCTCGCTCGACAAGATCTACCTGAAGTCGCCGATCACCGGCGAGCAGGTGCCGCTCAGCGTCTTCGTCCACCTCGACACCGAGAAGACGGCCAACCTCTCGATCAGCCACCAGGGCCAGTTCCCCGCCGTCACCCTGTCCTTCAACCTCAGCCCCGGCACGACGCTGGGCCAGGCGGTCACGGCGATCCAGAAGGCCGAGGCCTCGATCGGCAAGCCGGCGACGCTGAGCGGCACCTTCCAGGGGACCGCCCAGGCCTTCCAGTCCTCGCTCTCGACCATGCCGCTGCTGATCGCGGCGGCGCTGGTCGTCGTCTACCTCATCCTCGGCATGCTCTACGAGAGCACCATCCACCCGCTGACCATCCTGTCCACCCTGCCCTCGGCGGGGCTCGGCGCGCTGCTGGTGCTGCAGTTCTTCGGCTTCGGGCTCGACGTCATCGGCCTGATCGGCATCATCCTGCTGATCGGCATCGTCAAGAAGAACGGCATCATGATGATCGACTTCGCGCTGGAGGCCGAGCGCAACCAGGGCCTGTCGCCCGAGGATGCGATCTTCCGCGCCTGCGTGCTGCGCTTCCGGCCGATCATGATGACGACCATGGCGGCGCTGTTCTCCGGCCTGCCGCTGATGCTGGGCAGCGGCATGGGCTCCGAGTTCCGCCGCCCGCTCGGCTACGCCATCGTCGGCGGGCTGCTGGTCAGCCAGGCGATGACCCTGTTCACCACGCCGGTGATCTATCTCTATCTCGACGGGCTCAGCCGCTGGATAGCCCGGCGCCGCCGCGCCGCGCCCCGGCTGTCGCCGGTCGCGGCAGGCCCGGCGCCGGCCGAGCGCCGGGCGGCGGAGTAGGCCGCCGCATGGCAGACCCGCCGCCCTTGCGCTGCTCCGCGCGGGACGCACGACCTAGCTTCGGGAGGAGGTGAGCCGAACCGCACCATGGTCGACCTGTCGTTGAAGTCCGCGGCCACCACCCGCGGGCCGGCCGAGGCCGCGCCCGTGCCGGCCCGCACGCCCATCCTGATCCCGCTGATCGTCGCCTGCGCGCTGTTCATGGAGAACCTCGACTCCACGGTGCTGGCGACGGCGCTGCCGGCGATCGCCCGCTCGATGGGCGAGAACCCGCTGCGGCTCAACCTCGCCATCACCGCCTACCTCTTCAGCCTGGCGGTGTTCATCCCGATCAGCGGCTGGGTCGCCGACCGCTTCGGCGCGCGCAACGTCTTCCGCGTCGCCATCGCCATCTTCCTGCTCGGCTCGATCCTCTGCGGCTTCAGCGCCTCGCTGCCGCAGTTCGTCGGGGCCCGCATCGTCCAGGGCATCGGCGGGGCGATGATGGTGCCGGTCGGCCGGCTGGTGGTGCTGCGCTCGGTGCCCAAGGCGCGCTTCGTCAGCGCCATGGCCTACCTCACCCTGCCGGCGCTGCTCGGCCCGATCATGGGCCCGCCGGTCGGCGGCTTCATCGCCACCTACTTCTCCTGGCGCTGGATCTTCTGGATCAACCTGCCGATCGGCATCCTCGGCATCCTACTCGCCACCCGCTTCGTCCCGGCGCTGCGCGAGAAGCAGGTGCCGCCGCTCGACCTGCCGGGCTTCGCGCTGACCGCGCTGGCGCTGGTCGGGCTGGTCTTCGGCTTCGAGACGGTGGGCCGCGGCATCCTGCCCCTGCCCGCCGTGCTGGCACTGCTCGGCACCGGGCTCGCCGCCGCCATCCTCTACGGCCTGCGGGCCCGGCGGGTGGCCCATCCGATCATTGACCTGACGCTGCTCCGGCTGCCGACCTTCCGGGCCGGGGTGATCGGCGGCTCGCTGTTCCGCATCGGGGTCGGCGCCATCCCGTTCCTGCTGCCGCTGCTGCTGCAGCTGGGCTTCGGCCGCACGCCGTTCGAGTCGGGCACCCTGACCTTCGTGGCGGCGGCCGGGGCGATGGGCATGAAGACGACGGCCGGCGCCATCCTGCGCCGCTGGGGCTTCCGCACCGTGCTGATCGTCAACGCGGTGGTGAGCAGCGGCTTCCTCGCCGCCACCGCGATCTTCCGGCCGGAGACGCCGGCCTGGTTCATCATCGGCGTGCTGCTGGTCGGCGGCTTCTTCCGTTCGCTGCAGTTCACCAGCATCAATGCCGTCTCCTACGCCGACGTGCCGCCGGCGCGGATGAGCCTCGCCACCTCCTTCGCCAGCGCCGCGCAGCAGCTCTCCTTGACCATCGGCGTCGGCACCGGGGCGCTGCTGCTGCATCTCGCGGCCGCCGCGCGCGGCAGCGCCACGGTCAGCGCCGCCGACTTCCCGCCGGCCTTCATCGTGGTGGCGGCCATCGCCCTGCTGTCGCTCTTCTGGTTCGTGCGGCTGCCGCACGACGCCGGCGCCGAGCTCAGCGGCCGGCCGCCGGCCGGCCAACGGCAGAGCTGATCGGCGCCATCGAATTTCTATATCGCCGGGTTGCCGCGGCGC
The DNA here is from genome assembly GCA_046349435.1 of Dongiaceae bacterium. Taxonomy (GTDB): domain Bacteria; phylum Pseudomonadota; class Alphaproteobacteria; order Dongiales; family Dongiaceae; genus JAXMCI01. Next base: position 93,544 of record JAXMCI010000024.1, read on the forward strand.
GGCCGTTCAACCGGACGACGCACCGGCCCCAGGGTCATGTCGACCAGGGTCATCGGGCCGGCGCGCAGATGGAGGACCGAATGCGCAACCTGCGATCCCTGATCCTGCCGGCCGCCGCCGCGGCGACCCTCGCCCTCGCCGCCTCCGCGGCGCTCGCCGACAGCGACGGCCGTACCGCCGGCATGGTCTATGGCAGCCCGGCGAACGACAGCCAGTCGGCGGCCGTGCCGGTCTTCTCCGACGTGCCCGACCAGGCGCCCCGCAGCTTCGACCCCCGCTACCCCTACAAGGGCCGGCGCACGACCGCCAACGCCCCCGGCTGGGTCGACTGCCAGGACCCCGCCAATGGCGGGCTGGACCGCTGCACCGGCCTGAAGTAGCCGTCGCGCCGTGGGCCGCCGGCCGCCGCGGCGAACGCCTCGCCGCGGCGGCCGCGCGCCCCAGGAGAGCCCTCGCCGATGAACGACGAAAGCCGCTTCCGCTCCGCCGCCCCGTTCTACGCCCGCTTCCGCCCGCCCTATCCCGGCGCGCTGATCGGGCAGATCGTCGCGCGCTGCGGCCTGGACGGCAGCGGGCGGCTGCTCGATCTCGGCTGCGGCCCCGGCCCGCTGGCCATCGCGCTGGCGCCGCATGTCGGCACGGTCGTCGCGATGGATCCGGAGCCCGAGATGCTGGCCGAGGCGGAGATCGCCGCGGCTGCCGCCGGCGTCCGGCTGCAGCTGGTGCGCGGCGGCTCGCGCGACCTCGCCGGCGCGCCGGGCCGCTTCCGCCTCGTCACCATGGGCCGCTCCTTCCACTGGATGGACCGCGATGCCACCCTGGCGGCGCTCGACCGGCTGGTGCTGCCCGACGGCTGGATCGCCGTCCTCGGCGAGCGCCCGGTCGACGGCGCGCCGGGCTGGCGCGCGGCCTGGGAGCGGGTCGGCCGCAAATGGTCGGGGCCGGCCTGGGCGCCCCGCGACCGCCGCCGCGCCCCGGACTGGGAACCGCACGACGCGGTGCTCGCCCGCTCCGCCTTCGCCGCGATCGAGCGGCTGTCGGTGCGCGAGCTGCGGACGACGCCGCTCGACGCGATCGTCGGCCGCGCCTACTCGATGTCCTCGACCAGCCCCGCGGCCCTCGGCGACAACCGCGCCGCCTTCGAATCCGAGCTGCGCGAGGCGCTGGCCCCGTTCGTCAGGGGCGGCGGCGTGCCCGAGGAAAGCTGCTTCGAGGCGCTGCTGGCGCGGCGACCGGGATAGGACTTCACTCCCTCTCCCGCTTGCGTGAGAGGGTCGGGGTGAGGGTCGTGCTGCCGCGCCCTCACCCTCCCGTCTCTGGCGCGACGGGCCCCTCCCTCTCCCACTTCGTGGGCGAGGGAAGAGACTGCTCCTACGACCTCACCCTGACCTTCTCCGGGTCGTAGAACGGGAAGCGCACCACCGTCGCCGGCAGGCGCTTCTGCTGGCCGTCGATCTTGCCGACCTCGACCTCGGTGCCGGGCTCGGCATAGGCGACGTCGATGCGGCAGAGGGCGATGGTCTTGCGCAGGATCGGCGAGCGCGTGCCGCTGGTCACCACGCCGACCTGGGCGCGGCCGACATGGACGCAGTTGCCGTGCGCCGCCGGCTCGGTGCCGACCAGCTCGAGCCCGACCAGCACCTGGCGCGGCGCGGCCTTGCGGCGGAGCAGCGCCTCGCGGCCGATGAACTCCTCGTTGCCCTTGAGCGCGACGGCGAAGCCGATGCCGGCCTCGAACGGATCGGTCTGGTCGTTGAACTCGTAGTTGGCGAAGACGAGGCCGGCCTCGATGCGCAGCATGTCGAGCGCCTCGAGCCCGAGCGGCGCCAGCCCGTGCGGCTGGCCGGCCGCCCAGACCGCGTCCCACACCGCGGGCGCGTCCTTCGGATGGCAGAAGATCTCGTAGCCGAGCTCGCCGGTATAGCCGGTGCGCGAGACGACGATCGGGATGCCGTCGAAGCCGCCGATGCGGCCGACCGCGCAATGGAACCAGGCGAGCTCGGCCAGCGACGGCTGGGCCGGCGGTGTCCACACCACCTCCGCCAGGATGGCGCGGCTCGCCGGGCCCTGCACGGCGATGTTGTGCAGCTGGTCGGTCGAGGACTTGACCCAGACCTTGAGGCCGCGCTCGGCGGCGATGTCGCGCAGCCACTTGCCGTCGAACTCGTCGCCGCCGACGAAGCGGAAATTGTCCGGGCCGAGGCGGAACACGGTGGCGTCGTCGACCATGCCGCCATGCGGGTAGCAGAGCGCGGTGTAGACGACCTGGCCGACCGCCAGCTTGCGGATGTTCCGCGTGCAGGCGATCTGCAGCAGCGTCTCGGCATCGGGCCCGAGCACCTCGAACTTGCGCAGTGGCGAGAGGTCCATCACCGCCGCGCGCTCGCGGCAGGCATGGTACTCGGCGATCGCGCCGTGGTTGGCGAAGCGGCTCGGCAGCCAGAAGCCGCGATACTCGGCAAAGGCGCGGGTCAGCGCCGAGGTGCGCGGGTGGAAGGCGGTCTCGCGGGTCAGCACCGGTTCGGAATCGGGGGCCATGCGGAAGGCGATCGCTTTGCTGAAGGCGTTGCGGGCGGGGTAGACGCGGACATGGATGTCGGTCGGGCTCCAGCCATTGGCCGGATCGATGTCGTCCGGGCAGGCCGAGGAGGCGCAGACCAGGTCGGTCATCGCCCTGAGCAGCACGTAGTCGCCCGGCCGCGACCAGGGCTCGTCGAGATAGAGCTGGTTCTGCGCGTCGACCCCGGTGTTGTAGAAGAAGTTGATCGCCGGCCAGCCGCGCCGCGCCTCGACGCCGAAGGCGGCGAGCGCGCCGTTGAAGTTGTCCGAGCAGTTGACGTGGCCGGGATAGCCCATGTCGTCGTAGTAGCGCGCGGTGCAGGCGAGCGCGAAGGTGTCGTGCCGTCCGACCGTGTCGCGCACCACCTCGACCAGCGGCTGCATGTCCTGGTCGAAGAACTTCGAGAGCAGGCCGGGGCCGGGATAGGCGCGGCCGAGCAGCGTGCGGGTGGTGGTGGCGTCGAGGCCGCGCTCCAGCCCCTGCTCCAGCTGGCGGGCGTTGAAGGCGAGGAAGTCGGAGCATTGCCGGCCGGCGACGTCGATGATCTGGATGTACTCGCCCGCCCTGACCGTGTAGGCCCGCGCCGTGCAGCGCTCGACCCGCCATTCCTCGCGCGGGTCGGCGAGCGGCTCGGGCAGCGGCGGCAGGGCCAGCAGCGCCGGCCGCGCCCGCTCGATCTCGACGCCGAGCTCGGTCGGCGGATCCTGCGCGTCGGCCCGCATCGGGCCGCCCGCGGCATGAAGGATGACGACGGCCGGACGCTCGGCGGCGAAGCGCACGCTCTCGCCCGGCAGGCTGTCACGCTCGAACAGCGATACCGCCCGCTCGACCCGCGCCGGCAGGCCGCGGGCGCGCAGCGCCGCGGCGAGGCCGCGCGACGCCTGGTCGGCGCCGGCGAGCAGCCGCGCGATGCCCTCGGCCGGGCCCTTCGCAACCGCCCCGAGCGCGGCCGCGTCCTCCGCCCCGCCCGGCGCGAAAGCGGCCAGCTCGCAGCGCTGCCGCCCCTCGCGGTCGACCACCGTCAGCCGGTCGCCGGGCGCCAGCGCCACCACCAGCGCACCGCCGCCGGCCACCCGGTAGCGCTCGCGGCCGGGCGCCGGCAGCACCAGCCCGGGCTCGCGCACCGCCGGGCGGCGCGCCCCGGGGGCGTTCAAGCCGCGCCCTCCTCGTGATGGGGAGAGTCGATGGCCAGCACCTCGAGCCCGAGATCGCCGATCGGCCGGCGCCAGGTGACGGTGTCGCCGACCCGCGCCCCGAGCAGCGCCTGGGCCAGCGGCGAGGCGTAGGAGATCAGCCCGGCCGGCACGTCGGCCTCGTCCTCGCCGACGATCTCGAAGCTGCGCTCGACGTCGTTGTCGTCGATGGTGCGCACCGCGGCGCCGAAGCTGACCTGGTCGGCCGGCTGGCTCGCCGGATCGATCAGCAGGGCGCTGTCGATGCGGCTCTCGAAATAGCGGATGTCGCGGTCGATGCGCTTGCGCTGCTCCTTGTCGAGCAGGTCCTCGCTGTCGGCCAGCCGGTGATGCTCGGCCTGCAGCTCGGCGAGCTGCGCCTTCAGCCGCGCCAGGCCGCGCGGCGTCACGTAGTTGGGGTGCGGACTCTGGGGTCGCTCCGGCAGGTCGTCCGCCGGCTCGTCCATGTCCTTCACGAAGGCCCGGCTCATGCGCTGCCGCCCCGCTAAGTTCTTGTTCTCCAGCGCGATTATAGGACATTGTGGCGGCCCCTCCTATCGGGTTGCAAGCAGGCTTGGCCGGGGCATGACGCAGAGCTGGGACGTGGTGATCGTGGGCGGCGCAGTGGTCGGCAGCGCGATCGCCTATTTCCTCGCCGGGCCGGTCGGCTTCAAGGGCCGGGTGCTGGTGGTCGAGAAGGATCCGACCTACGCCGAATGCGCCACGGCGCGCTCGGCGGGCGGCATCCGCCAGCAATTCTCGACCGCCGAGAACATCGCGCTCTCGACCTTCGGCGCCGCCTTCGTCAAGTCGGCGCACGAGGCGCTCGCGGTCGACGGCGACGCGCCCGCCCTGCCCTTCGTCGAGAACGGCTACCTCTTCCTCGCCACGCCGGCCGGCCTGCCGGTGCTGCGGCACAACCACGCCCTGCAGCAGGAGCACGGCGCCGACATCGCGCTGCTCGACCCGGACGGGCTCCAGGCGCGCTTCCCCTGGCTCAGGACCGACGACCTCGCCGGCGGCACGCTCGGCCTCAGCAACGAAGGCTGGACCGACCCGTACAGCCTGCTGCAGGCCTTCCGCCGCAAGGCCCGCGCGCTCGGCGTCACCTATCTCGCCGACACCGTCACCGGCCTGGAGCGCGAGGGCGGCCGGATCACCGCAGCGCATCTCGCCGCCGGCGGCCGGATCGCCTGCGGCACGCTGGTCGACTGCGCCGGCGTGCGGGCCGCCGACATCGCGGCGATGGCGGGGCTGGCGCTGCCGGTGCGGCCGCGCAAGCGCATGGTCTACGTCTTCGACTGCCGCGAGGATCTCGGCCGCGTGCCGCTGGTCATCGACCCGACGGGCGTCTGGTTCCGGCCGGAGCATGGCAGCTTCATCGGCGGCGTCTCGCCGCCCGAGTCGGAGGATCCCGACTGCCTCGATTTCGAGCTCGACTACCGGCCCTTCGAGGAGGTCGTCTGGCCGGCGCTGGCCGAGCGCGTCCCCGCCTTCGAGGCGATCAAGCTGGTGCGCGCCTGGGCCGGCCACTACGACTACAACACGCTCGACCAGAACGCGATCGTCGGGCCGCATCCCGATGTGCGCAACTTCCTGTTCGCCAACGGCTTCAGCGGCCACGGGCTGCAGCAGTCGCCGGCGGTCGGCCGCGCCATCGCCGAGCTGATCGCCCATGGCGGCTTCCGCAGCATCGACCTCGCCCGCTTCTCCTACGAGCGGGTGCTGGCAAACCAGCCGATCATTGAGCTCAACGTGGTGTGACGCCGGAGGAACGGATGGCCCAGCTCGCGCTCGTCAACATCCTGTGCGCCGATGCGCGCGGCCTGATCGCCGCGGTCACCGGGCGCCTGTTCGACCTCGGGGTCAATCTCGGCGACTTCAGCTTCGCGGTGCTCGGCGAGGCGGCCGAGCTCACCACCATCTGCGAGCTGCCCGACGGGCTCGACATCCCGGCGGTGCAGCGCGAGCTGCAGGCCCTGCCGGCGCTGGCCCGCGCCAGCCTGCAGGTGGCGCCGTTCGCCTTCGGCGCGACGCACGCGCCCTCGGCCAAGATCACCCATCGCATCGAGATCGTCGGCGACGACAGCCCGGGGCTGATCGCGCGGCTCTCCGAGGTGCTCGGCGGCTTCGGCGCCAACATCGTGCGGCTGAACTCGGAGCGGGTCCCGGGGCCGAGCGGCGCCCGCTATCTCTCGCGGCTGGCGGTATGGCTGCCCGAGGACAAGGCCCGGGCCTGCCTCGCCACCATCGCCAACACGGCGGCCCAGCTCGGCCTCAGCTGCCGCTCCGAGGCGGTCTGAGGCGCAGCCGCCGGCCCGGGCACGACCGCGCCGTCCAGAGCACCATGACGAGGCCGGCGCAGAACAACGCCAGCGCGGGAGGCTCGGGCACCGGGTGCAGCTCGTAGTCCTGGCCGAACCTGCGCGCGAGGATGCTGTTGGTGTCGTCGACCGCGAGGAAGGTCGTGTGCGGAAGGCTGTCGAGAACCTCCGGGTTGAGGATGATGGCCCGGCTCGCATAGCCGGAGGACGGGCCGATGGCGGCGACGAACGGGCCATTGTTGAAGCCGACGACGATGTCGTTGTCGTTGATGTCCCGGATCGCGAACGGCGTATCGGCGACGCAGCAGATCAGCCCCGCCGCGCCGTAGACGAACTGGGTGGCGATCAGGTTGGGGCCGAAGAGGCTGCCGACGACGTAGTCGGCGCTGCTATCGGTGATGCTGATGCCGAAGTGACCGGCGGGATCCACGCCGGAAATCGACTGCGCCTGGAGATAGGCCACGATGGCGGCGTCATCGAGGCCCGCCAGCTGGTCCGGCGTCGGGCTGCGAACGGCGGGCGCGATCGTGCAGGCGGCGAACGCGCCGCCGCAGGGCGTCGCCACGTAGGTGATGTCGAGGGGGGTCGCGCGCGTCCGGCCGGCACCGAGGGTCCCGAGTCCGGCGATGAGCAGGATGGCCAGGAACGGCCGCAGGCGAAGACTTTCCATTGGCGGCATCTCACCGATTGTCCGACGCTACTACTCGCAAGTCCCGTGCCACCCAGAGCGGAGAGGACCTCCGTCCTATCCCGGCCTCCCCTGTAAGGGATGCCGACGTCAGCGCTGCAGGAGGGCTTGGCGCGCGGTCGGAGGCAGGAGCGCGAGAAGCGGCGCCGGGCGGCACCGCCGCACGCAAAGGGCTCCGAGGAATGGCGTCCTCGTTCTGCCGATCGCGCCGGCCCGGAACCTGGCGGGCTCGACACCGTCGACCAGAACGGGATGGCCGGCCACCACCGTCGCGAAGGGAGATCGCGGCTCGGCTGTGCCAACCTCGCCCTTCGACAAGCTCAGGGCGAGGTTCAAATGGCAGGCGCGATCTCGGCCTCATCCTGAGCTTGTCGAAGGATGAGGCTGGCACGACCGTGACGCATGACGGTTCTGCCGGAGGCCGGGCGGGTTCCGGCAGGCCTGGAATCAGAAGGGCCGCCCTTGCGGGCGGCCCTTCCACCGTTGGTCAGAGGCTGGCGCGACCTCGGCCAAAGCTGAGGCGGCAGCCACCTACCACTCGGTGAGACATGGACCACCTCCTTTCTGTTGGTTGAGAACGGTTGCCACTGCACCAGACGGCGCTCCGGCCTGTCAACGGCTTTCCTCGCCGCGCCCCGGATCGGCCCGCAAACCGGCAGGGTTGCCCAGGATTCGCTCGACCTCGGCGGCATGGCGGGCGAGCGCGGCGGCCAGCGCCGCGCCCTCGGCCCCCGAATCGACCACCAGCCGCCCGTCCGCCACCCGGCTGCGCTCGAGGAAGCGCAGCAGGTGCCCGCCGGGGCGCGCCCGGTGGCGGTAGAGCGGCTCCGGGGCGTAGCCGAGGCCGAACCAGCGGGCGAGCGCGCGGCGGAAGGCGAGATCCTCGCCCGCGGCCGGCCCGCGAAAGGCAGGATCCTCGGGGAAGCCGCCGACCGCCTCGACGGCCGCGCGCCGGGCCAGCAGGTTGCCGGGCAGGCTGGCGACCACCGCATCGAGCTGCAGCGGATGGACCGGGACCGGGCAATCGACCAGCGCGACACCCATGACGATGCCGGCGTCGCGCGGCCGGGCTGCGAGCGCCGGCCGCAGCCGGGCCAGCGCCCGGGGCGCGTAGCGGTCGTCGACGTCGAGGAAGCAGACGAGCGTGCCGCGCGCGGCGCGCAGCCCGGCGTTGCGCGCCGCCGCCGGCCCGCGATTCTGCGGCAGCCGGATCAGCCGGATGGCCGGATCGCCGGCCGCCAGCGCGGCGGCGACGGCGGCGCTGTCGTCACGCGAGGCGTCGTCGACGATGACGATCTCCAGCCCGGGAACCTGCTGGCGGCGCAGCGAATCGACGGCGCCGGCCAGGTCGGCGGCGCCGTCGCGGCAGGGGATGATGGCGGAGACGCTGTCGTCCATGCAGCGTTCTACCCGGATCCCGCGCGCCGCTGAACGGCGAAGCCTGGGCGGCCGCCGACGTGCAACCGAAAATCAATTGCCACGCCGGTGTCGGTTGCTGATTCTGGTTGGCAGATGCGGCGGCGGCCCCCGAGCCCTTGCCCAGAGCCTTCCGGCGGCCGGCCGCTTTCCGATCGGGGAACCCAATCGCATGGACGGTCTGCGGAGCTTTCTCGACGCCGCCAGCCTGGCGCCGCACGGCTTTTGCCTGCTCTGGCGGCCGGAGCTGATCTGGCTGCACGTCACCTCGGACAGCCTGATCGCCGCCGCCTACTACTCGATCCCGCTGGCGCTGGCGGTGTTCGTCTGGCTGCGGCGCGACCTCGCCTTCGGCTGGATGTTCTGGCTGTTCGCCATCTTCATCCTGGCCTGCGGCACGACGCACCTCTTCGACATCTGGACCCTGTGGCATCCGGACTACGGCACCCAGGGCCTGGTCAAGGCGGCGACCGCGGCGGCCTCGGTGATCACCGCGGCGATGCTCTGGCCGCTGCTGCCCAAGGCGCTGGCCCTGCCCTCGCCCGCCGAGCTGCGCGTCGCCAACGACCGGCTGACCCGGGAGATCAGCGAGCGCGGCCAGGCCGTCGACCGGCTGCGCGACAGCGAGAGCCGCTTCCGCCGCTTCTACGAGCGCACGCCGGTGCCGCTGCACTCGATCGGCGCCGACGGCCGCATCGCGACGGTCAGCGAGCAGTGGCTCGAGCTGCTGGGCTATCGCCGCGAGGAGGTGGTCGGGCGGCCGCTCCGCGCCTTCCTGGCGGAGGGCTCCGCCGAGCTGCCGCCCGGCGACTTCCGCGACGTCGAGCGCCGGCTGGTGCGCCGCGACGGCACCGTCCTCGACTGCCTGCTCTCGACCCACCTGGAGCGCGGCGGCGGCGGCGATCCGGGCCACCGCCTGGGCGTGGTGGTCGACGTCACCGCGCGCAAGCGGGCCGAGGCGGCGCTGGCGGCCGAGACCGCCGAGCGCCAGCGCGCCGAGGCGATGCTGCTGCAGGCGCAGAAGATGGAGGCGATCGGCCAGCTCACCGGCGGCATCGCGCACGACTTCAACAACCTGCTGACGGTGATCCTGGGCAGCCTGGAGCGGCTGCGCCGCACGCAGGGCGAGCAGCGCGACCTGGAGCGCGCGACGGCCGCCTGCGACCGGGCGGCGGCGCTGACCAGCCAGCTGCTCGCCTTCGCGCGGCGCGAGATGCTGCAGCCGGCCCCGCTCGACGTCAACCGGCTGGTGCGCTCGCTCTCCACCCTGCTGCGCCGCACGCTCGGCGAGCAGATCACGCTGGAGACCGTCCAGGGCGGCGGGCTGTGGCCGGTCTTCGCCGATCCCAACCGGCTGGAGAACGCACTGCTCAACCTCGTGCTCAATGCCCGCGACGCGATGCCCGACGGCGGCCGGCTGACGGTCGAGACCGGCAACGCGCATCTCGACGAGGCCTATGCCGCGCAGGTCGGCGACCTCGCGCCGGGGCAGTACGTGCTGATCGCCGTCACCGACACCGGCAGCGGCATGAGCCCCGAGGTCGCGGCGCGCGTCTTCGAGCCGTTCTTCACCACCAAGCCGGCGGGCCGGGGAACCGGGCTCGGGCTCAGCCAGGTCTACGGCTTCGTCAAGCAGTCGCGCGGCCATATCGCGGTCTACAGCGAGCCCGGCCAGGGCACCACGATGAAGATCTACCTGCCGCGCGGCGACGCCGCGCCCGCCGCCGAGCCGGCCGCCGCAGGGCCGGCCGACCTGCCGCGCGCCCGGCCGGGCGAGGCGGTGCTGCTGGTCGAGGACAGCCCGGACGTGCTCGACCACGCCCTCACCACTTTGCGGGAGCTGGGCTACCGGGTGATCGCCGCGACCGACGCGGCCGAGGCGCTGGCGAGGCTGGCCGAGGAGCCGGTCACCGCGCTGCTGACCGATGTCGGCCTGCCCGGCCCGAGCGGCCGCCAGCTCGCCGAGGCGGCGCGCCAGCGCCGGCCCGGCCTGCCCGTCCTGTTCATGACCGGCTATGCCCGCAACGCCATTGTCCACAACGGCATGCTCGACCCCGGCGTGCAGCTGCTCACCAAGCCCTTCACCGCCGAGGGCCTGGCCCGCAAGCTGCGCGAGACGATCGACAAGGGCCCGGGGTGAGCGCCCCGCGCGCCCCGCCCGAACCGCGCTCCCCGCCCGGACCTACAGGTACCAGTCGTATTCCTGGCGCGAGATGGTGCCGGTGAGCTTGGCGATCTCGAGCCGCTTCTGATCGACGGCGAGCGCCAGCATCTCGGGGGCGATGTAGCGGGGCAGGATCTCGGCGGCGGCCAGCCGGTCGAGCGCCGGGCCGAGCTCGAAGGGGGTCGCCCGGTCGGGCCCGGCACCGGCGTCGCCGCGGCTCTCGGCGCCCGGCGCCAGCCGCCGGTCGAGCCCGTGCAGGATGCCGGCGAGGACCGCGGCGACCACCAGATACGGGTTGGCATCGGCGCCGGCGACGCGATGCTCGATCCGCCGCGCCGCGCCGCCCGCCGCCGGGATGCGGAAGGCGACCGAGCGGTTGTTGTAGCCCCAGCTCGGCGTCACCGGCACGTTGAAGCCCGGCCGATAGCGGCGGAAGCCGTTGAGGCTGGCGCCGAAGATCGCCATCGACTCGGCCATCGCCGCCTGCAGCCCGGCGATCGCCTGGCCGAGCAGCAGGTCGCCCTCGCCGCCCGGGCGGCCGAACAGGTTGGCGCCGGCGCGGTCGGTCAGGCTGACATGGATGTGCATGCCGCTGCCGGCGGCCTCGAGGAACGGCTTGGCCATGAAGCTCGCCTGATGCCCCTCGCGCCGCGCCGCCGCCCGGATCAGCCGCTTCAGCAGCACGGCGTGGTCGCAGGCGGCGACGGCGTCGGGCTGGTGGCGCAGGTTGATCTCGAACTGGCCGGGGGCGTTCTCCGCGGTCGCCGCCGAGGCCGGGATGGCCTGGCGGCGGGCGTAGTCGGCGACGCGGCCGAGGAAGGCGCCCTGCGCGTCGAGATCCTCGATGCTGTAGGGCTGCTTCGAGGTCCCCGCGCCGGACGCCGCCGGGCTCGCCGCCGGCCGGGGCATGCCGTCGCCGTCGCGATCGGCGGCGAGCAGGTAGAACTCGAGCTCGACGGCGACGACCGGGACGATCTCGCGGTCGGCGAAGCGCCGCAGCACGCCCGCCAGCGCGGCGCGCGGGCAGAGCAGCGAGGGCAGCCCGGCATTGTCGCCGCCCGGCGGATCGGCCATCTGCAGCAGGACCTGCGCCGTCGGCTCCTCCAGCCAGGGCACCGGCGCCAGCAGCCCGGGGGCCGGAACGGCGGTGCCGTCGGGATCGCCGATCGCCGTCGAGCGCCCGCCGGGGTCGAGATCGTCGCCGGTCGGGTCGAGGAAGAGCAGCGAGCGCGGCATCTCGATGCCGGAGCGCCAGGCCTTCGCCGCGTCGGCCACCGGCAGGCGCTTGCCGCGCAGCCGGCCGTTCAGGTCGTGCACGAAGGCGTCGACCTGGACCGTGTCGGGATGCTGCTCGAGATAGGCGTCGAGTTCCATGGCCTGGAATGCCCGGGACGGCGGGACGCGGCCCGCCGCGCCGATGGCGGGCCGGCGGCGCCGGTCAGCCGGCGGCGCGGCCCGCCAGGTGCTCGCGTACGACCCGGGCCAGGGTCTCCTCGTGGAAGGGCTTCTGCAGGGTCGGCGCGCCGGCATAGCGGGCGACGATGCCGGCCTGGCCGTAGCCGGTGACGAAGACGAACGGGATGTTGCGCCCGGCGAGCGCATCGGCGACCGGATAGATCGCCTCGCCCGCCAGGTTGACGTCGAGCAGCGCCCCGCCGAAGCCGCCCGCCTCGACCAGGGCGAGCGCCTCGGCGACGCTGCCGGCCGGCCCCAGGACGACGCAGCCCAGGTCCGACAGCATGTCCTCGATCATCATCGCCACCAGGACCTCGTCCTCGGCGACGAGAATGCGGAAGCCGTCCAGGCCGGCGGCCTCGCTCACGGGTGCGCTCCTCGCGATGGGCCCGGCAGGCTCACTGCATCGGGCAGGGGCCGGCGGCCTTGGCCCGGTTCACCAGCTCGACGAACAGGGTATAGCCGGCGCACTGCTGGTTGTAGCGGGCGACGATGCTGTTCACCTGCGCGACGCTCTGGTTGAAGCCGGGCACGATCTGGTTCTGCAGGGCGATGCGCATCTGGCCGACCTGCTCGATCATCATGCGGACGCGATCGAGATCGGCCTCGCTGTTCGGGTTGGCGGTCGCCTGGGCCTGGGCGAGCTGCTGCTTGGCCCGCTGAAACTCGGCGTCCTTCTCGCGCATGATGCCGCCGCGCAGGTCGCTCTCGCTGCGCCAGTGCGACAGCTGCTCCTCATAGCAGACGCAATTGCGGACCTCTTCGTAGCCCAGCACCTGGGCGCGCGCCGGAGCGCCGAGGGCCACCACTGCGCCGGCCCCCAGGACGCTTGCGATCAGGAGTCGATAAGCATGGCGGATCATGGGATTATCTCCGAGGCTTCGGATGCCGACAGAGCGCCAGCGTGGCCCGACGAGAATCGCGCACCGGGCACCTGACGGCATCCACCGAACAAAAGGGTTGTCGCAACTCCGCCGGCACTCTAATTGGCATTGCCGCCGGTATCCAGGGGGGGAATTGTGGCTACGCCTGACCGCCGACCGGGACCGTGGCGATGAGGGTCGCCGTGCTGGGCGCCGGGGTGATCGGCGTCACCACCGCCTACTACCTGGCGCGCGCCGGCCACCTCGTCACGGTGGTCGACCGCCAGCCGCGGGTGGCGCAGGAGACGAGCTTCGCCAATGCCGGGCTGATCGCGCCCGGCCATGCCTCGGCCTGGGCCTCGCCGCGCGCCCCCTGGATCCTCGCCAGGTCGTTGTGGCGCAGCGACACGGCGCTGCGCATGCGGCTGCGCGCCGATCCCGCCCTGTGGCGGTGGAACCTGAAGTTCCTCGCCAACTGCACCCGCGAGCGCAACCTCGCCAACACGCGGCGCAAGCTGACGCTGTGCATCTACAGCCGCGAGCGGCTGATCGAGCTGCGCCGCGAGACCGGCATCCGCTACGACGAGATCGCCAAGGGCGCGCTCTATCTCTACCGCTCGCCGGCGCATTTCGAGATCGGGCGGCGCTCGATCGCCATGTTCAACGAGTACGGGCTGGGGCTGGAGGCGGTCGACCCGGCCCGCGCCGTCGTGCTGGAGCCGGCGCTGGCCGGCGCCGAGGGCCGGCTCGCCGGGGCGATCTATGCGCCCGGCGACGAGAGCGGCGACTGCCGCCGCTTCACCGAGGAGGTCGCCCATCTCTGCGGCACCATGGGCGTCGTCTTCCGGCTCGGCACCACGATCGCGCGGATCGAGGCCCAGGGCGACCGCGTCACCGCCGTCCAGACCGACCAGGGCGCGATCGAGGCCGACGCCTACGTCCTGGCGCTGGGCAGCTACAGCCCGCACCTCGCCCGGCCGCTCGGCATCGAGCTGCCGATCTATCCGGTCAAGGGCTACTCGCTGACCCTGCCGCTCGGCGACCCGGCGCAGGCGCCGACGATCGGCGGCGTCGACGAGGGCTATCTGGTCGCCTTCGCCCGCATGGGCGACCGCATCCGGCTGACCGGCACCGCCGACTTCGCCGGCTACGGCACCGACCACAAGCCGCAGCACTTCGCGACCCTGATCAAGTGCGCCCGCGAGCTCTTCCCGCACGCCGCCGACTACGACCGGCCGGAATACTGGGCGTGCCTGCGGCCGATGACCCCGGACGGGCCGCCGATCCTCGGGCTGGCCCGGCACCGCAACCTCTACCTCAACACCGGGCACGGCCATATGGGCTGGACCATGGCCTGCGGCACCAGCCGCATCGTCGCCGACCTGATCGACGGCAAGCGGCCGGAGCTCGACGTCGCCGGCCTGACCCTGGAGCGCTACGCCGCCTGAGGGCGGGCCGGCGTCAGACGCGGAACAGGCGGCCCCAGCCGGGGACCGGGTCGCGGTAGCCGGCGAGCCGCAGGCAGTGCCAGGCGAGCGCGTGGTTGCTCGAGGTCACCGGCTTGCCGATCTCCGCCTCGAGCTCCTCGACGATGCCGGCCACGCGCAGGCTGGTGCAGGAGACGAAGACGCCGTCGACCGACGGCTCGGCGGCCAGCGTGCGCACCGCCGCCTTGATCGAGCCGGTGGTCATCCGCGCCACCTCGCGATCGTCCTCGTGGTTGAAGGAGCCGATCACCGGCACGTCGAGGCCGCGCGCCAGGATGAAGTCGCGCAGCATGCGGTTGACGCTGTCGACATAGGGGGTGAGCAGCGCCAGCCGCCGGGCGCCGAGCGCCTTCAGCCCGGCGATCGCCGCAGTGATCGGCGTCGTGCAGGCGATGCCGGGCCGCGCCTCGCGGATCCGGGCGAAGACCTGGTCCTCGCCGATCACCACGGTCCCCGAGGTGCAGCCATAGGCGATCACGTCGAGCGGCGTGCCGGGCAGGATCAGGCCCGCCGCCCCGGCCATCTCGCGCTCCATCGCCGCCAGCGTCGTCGGGTTGATCGCGGCGGCGTTGGCGATGCGGCTCTCGTAGTACGCGACGCCGTCGATCGCCAGCATGGCGCGGAACTCGTGCTCCAGCGTCTGGTCGGTGGCCAGCACGATGACCCCGATCGCCGCCCGGGTGGCGATGCCGCCATCGAGCTCGAACGGCAGCCGGGTGCGGTTGACCAGCAGCCCGTCCTGCGGCAGCGCCAGAGCCGGCTCGCCCATGATGTCCTCCGCGACGACACGTTTCTGGCGGGCGATCATAGGCCCGGCCAGCCATGCAGCGCCAGCAGCAGGAGCAGCGGCAGGCTGAGGAAGCTGAGCAGCGTCGACAGCAGCACCAGCCCGGCGACCTCGCCCGGGGCGCGGCCATAGACGGCGGCGAAGAGGTAGTTGAACACGGCGACCGGCATGGCGCTCTGGATCAGCAGCACGCCGCGCGCCCGGTCGGAGAGGCCGAGCGCCAGGCCGAGCCCGAGCCCCACGCCGATGCCGAGGGCGAGCCGCAGCACCGCCAGGCCGAGGCTGCGCCAGACATTGCCGAGCTTGAGGCGGGCGAGCGAGACGCCGAGCGCCAGCAGCATCAGCGGGATGGTGAGGCCGGCCAGCAGCTGCAGGGTGTTGGCGAACCAGGCCGGCAGCTCGATGCCGAGCAGGTCGATGCCGATCGCGGCCGCGACGACGTAGATCAGCGGCAGCCGCAGCAGCCGGCCGGGCGCCAGGCTGCCCGAGGTGATCGCCACGCCGACGGTGAAGTTCAGCACCGAGAAGATGGCGAAATAGACGATGGCCAGCGCCAGCCCGGCATCGCCGAAGGCGAACAGGCAGAGCGGCAGGCCCATGTTGCCGGCATTGGGGAAGACCAGCGACGGCAGGTAGACCGGCAGCGGCAGCCGCAGCAGCTTCAGCACCGCCGCGGCAATCGCCATGAAGCAGGCGAAGGCGGCCAGCGCCGCCAGCCCGATCTCGGCGAGGCTGGCGGGATCGAGCCGGTAGCGCGTCAGGGTCGAGCCGATCAGGGCGGGCGTGCCGACCAGCGTGGCGAGCGAGGTGGCGAAGGTCGAATCGAAGGGCCGGCCGAGCCGCGCCCAGCCGAAGCCGATGGCGGCGCACAGCAGCACCGGGGCGATGATGGCCGCCAGCTGGGCAAACATGCGCCGCCTGTTCCTTCCTCTTGGTCAGGTGATGCGAGGCTTAGCAGGATCGGCGGCGGCGCGCCCGGCCCGTCACGCCGGCTGCGCCGCGCCGGCCGGCAGGGTCTCGTCGAACCGGAGCACGAGGTGGTCGGCGATCAGCCTGGCGATCTCGACCTCGCCCTCGATGATGAAGTTCGCCCCGTGCGCCTTGAGGTAGTCGACCTCGGCGTCGGAATGGGCCCGGGCGACGATCTCGAGCTGCGGATTGACCAGCCGCCCATGCTCGAAGAGGTTGCCCGATTCGAAGGGGTTGGGGATGGCGCTGACCAGCCAGCGCGCCGCCGCGATGTTGGCCGCCTCGAGCATCCCCGGCTGACCGGCATTGCCGGCGATCGCCGGCACCCCCTCCCTGCCGAGCTGCTCGACGATGTCCTGCCGCTCCTCGATCACCAGCAGCGGCACCCCCCTGCTCCGCAGCATCTGGCCGACCCGCCGCCCGACCCGCCCGTAGCCGACCAGCACGGCGTGGCCGGACAGCGACCGGCCGGGCGCCTCGAGCGGGGCGACGGCCTCCGGCGCGGCCGCCTCGGGGGTCCGGCGCTCCGCCAGCCGCGGGAGCAGCCGGTCGACCGCGACGAACATCAGCGGGTTGGCCAGGATCGAGAGCAGGGCGCCGGCGAGGATGAACGCCCCCGCCTCCGCCGGAAGGACCCCGAGGGCCACCCCGATGCTGGCGAGCACGAACGAGAACTCGCCGATCTGCGACAGGCTGGCGGCCAGCCCCAGGGCGGTGTGCAGGGAATGGCGGAAGATCCGGGCGACCACGAACACGGCGGCGGCGTTGCCGGCGACGATGACCAGGAAGGTGGCGAGCACCGGGCCCGGGTGGGTGAGCAGGATCGCCGGGTCGAACAGCATCCCCACCGAGACGAAGAACAGCACGGCGAAGGCGTCGCGGAACGGCAGGATCTCGGTCGCCGCCTGCTGGCTGAGCGTCGATTCCGCGAGGATCATCCCGGCGAAGAAGGCGCCGAGCGCGAAGGACACGCCGAACAGCTCGGCCGAGCCGTAGGCCACGCCCAGCGCCACGGCCAGGACGGCGAGCCTGAAGACCTCGCGCGAGCCGCCATGGGCGGCGTGGTGCAGCACCCAGGGTATGACGCGCCGCCCGGCGAGCAGCATCACGGCGACGAAGGCGGCCAGCTTCGCCGCCGTCAGGCCGAGCGCCGGCCAGACTGCCGCGGCGGGCTGCCCGCCGGCCGCCCCCGGCAGCTCCGGCAGCACGAGCAGCACCATGATGGCGACGACGTCCTGGACGACGAGCCAGCCGATGGCGATCTTGCCGTAGTCGGAATCGAGCAGCCGGCGATGCTGCAGGGCGCGCAGCACCACCACCGTCGACGCGACGGACAGCGCCGCCCCGAACAGCATGCTGGCCGCCAGGGTCCAGCCGAACAGGCGACCGAGGCTGGTGCCCAGCGCGGCGACCAGCGCCATCTGCCCGACCGCGCCGGGGATGGCGATGCCGCGGACCTCCATCAGGTCGGCGAACGAGAATCGCAGGCCGACGCCGAACATCAGGAACACCACCCCGACTTCCGCCAGCTGCGAGGCGAGCGCCTGGTCGGCGACATAGCCCGGCGTGTAGGGGCCGATGAGAATCCCGGCCACCAGGTAGCCGACCAGGGGCGGCAGCCGGAGCCGGCCGGCGACGAAGCCGAAGACGAACGCGAGGCCGAGGCCGGCTACGAGGGTCCCGATCAGCGAGCCGTGCGCGGCCATTGCGGGAACGCCTCCTGGTTCTGCCACGTCGAGCCTCGGCCACCCTTATAGCCGCGGCCGCGAGGGCCGGCCATGCGGACCTGCGGGCGCCCCGCCGGAGCGGCGCCGGAGCGTGCCGGAGCGTCGCCGAAGCGCCACCGAAGCGCCCCGGGGCGATTGCCAGGGCGACCCCGAACGTCGATGATCCCCTCCTCGCCACCAGACGGACGACACCCCCTCGGATGAGCGCCAACCAGACCTGCGGGCAGGCCGCCATCGCGCTCCTCGAGGCGCATGGCGTCGACACCGTGTTCGGCATTCCCGGCGTGCACACGCTGGAGCTCTATCGCGGCCTGGCCGACAGCCGGATCCGGCACGTCGCGGTGCGGCACGAGCAGGGCGCCGGCTTCATGGCCGACGGCTATGCCCGCGCCTCGGGCCGGCCCGGCGTCTGCGTGGTGATCACCGGCCCCGGCCTGCTCAACGCCGCGACGGCGATCGGCCAGGCCTTCTCCGACTCGGTGCCGGTGCTGGCGCTGTCGAGCGTCAATGCCCGGGACGATCTCGGCAAGGGCCGCGGCCGGCTGCACGAGATCACCTCGCAGCAGGCGACGATGGCGCCGCTGACCGCCTTCAGCCGCACCGTCGACCGGCCCGAGGCGCTGGCCCCGGCGATCGCCGACGCCTTCGCCTCCTTCCGCAGCGGCCGGCCGCGGCCGGTCCATGTCGAGATCCCGCTCGATGTGCTGCTGGAGGCGGCACCCGCCGCGGCGGCGGCCGTGGCGCCCAGCCTGCCGGCGCCCAACCCGGCCGAGATCACCGCCGCGGCGCGGCTGATCGACGAGTCGGAGAGGCCCTTCCTGATCGCCGGCGGCGGCACGGTCGACTGTGCCGAGGCCGTCCGCGCGCTGGTCGACAAGGCCGGGCTGCTCGCCTGCATGACCGTCGCCGGCAAGGGCGTGGTGCCGGACGACCACCCGCAATGCGTCGGCGGCACGATGGCCTACGGCCCGGTCCAGGAGGCGCTCGCCGCCGCCGACCTGGTGATCGCCATCGGCACCGAGCTGGCCGAGACCGACAGCTGGACCGACCGTGTGCCGATCAAGGGCCGGCTGCTGCGCATCGACATCGACCCGGTCACGCTGAAGCGCGACTATCCGCCGACCCTCGGCATCCCCGGCGATGCCGGCGCGGTGCTGGCGCGGCTGGTCCCGGCGGTCGGCGCCCGGCCCGACCGCGCCGCGGCGGCGGCGGCGCGGGCGGCCGCGCTGAAGAGGCAGCATCGGGCCAGCCTGGCCGGCGTGGCGCTGCGCCATGCCCGGGTGCTCGACGCGCTGCGCGAGGCGCTGCCCGAGGACGGCATCGTCGCCAGCGACATGACCCAGATCGCCTACACGGCCAATCACTGGTTTCCCTGCCGCCGGCCGCGCTGCTGGTTCCATCCGAACGGCTTCGGCACGCTCGGCTACGCCCTGCCGGCGGCGATCGGCGCCAAGCTCGCCTGCCCCGACCGCGCCGTGGTCGCGCTCGCCGGCGATGCCGGGCTGCTGTTCACGGTGCAGGAGCTCGGCACCGCCGCCGAGCTCGGCCTGCCGCTCGCCATCCTGCTGTGGAACAACGACAGCCTCGGCCAGATCGCCGGCGACATGGTGGCGCGCGGCATCCCGGCGATCGGCGTCAAGCAGAAGAATCCGGACTTCCTGGCGCTGGCCCGCGCCTTCGGCTGCCGCGCCGTGCGGCCGGACAGCCTCGCCGGTCTCGGCGCGGCACTGCGCGAGGCCTTCGCTGCCGACGCGCCGACCCTGATCGA
>JAXMCI010000025.1:0-110847 GCA_046349435.1 Dongiaceae bacterium
CAGGAGAGCCTCGAGGGCGACACCTATGCCGGCCGGTTCATCGTCGCCGACATCCGCGCCGCGGTGCCGCACGAGCCGGGCGAGGCGCTGCTCTTCGCCGCCCCCGACGGGCTCGCCCTGCTCGCGCCGCTGCCGGAGGAGCGCTGGATCTGCTTCGTCAGCCTCGACCCCGACCCGCCGGCGATCGACCTCGTCGATCCGCCGGAGCCGGCGCAGGTCAGCGCGCTGCTCGACCGCCGCAGCGGGCTGGCGGCCGGGCTGCACGACATGCGCTGGGCGTCGCTCTTCGCCATGCATCGGCGGATCGCGCATCGTCTGGGGGACGGCCGCCGCTTCCTGATGGGCGACGCGGCCCATCTCTCCAGCCCGATCGGCGGCGAGGGGCTGAACTCGGCGCTGATGGACGCCGCCGACATTGCCTGGAAGCTGGCCCTGGTGCTGCGCGGCGCCGCCCGGCCGACGCTGCTCGACAGCTACGCGATCGAGCGCGGCCTCGCCGACCGGCACGTGCTCGAGGTTTCCGACACGCTGCACCGCTCGGTCGCCGCGCTGGGCGCCGCCTGCGCGGCCGGCGCGATGCCGCCGCAGCAGAGCGCCGAGACGGCACTGGCGGCGGCCCGGGCGCGGGCCATGCTCGACATCGTCTACGAGGGCAGCCCCCTGATCGGCGAGCATCGCGGCGCGGGCCTTCTCCAGGAGGTGCCGGCCGGCCGGCCGCGGCCCGGCGAGCGCCTGCCCGACCGCATCCGGCTGTCCGGCCCGGCGCACCATCTGCTGGTGTTCGGCGACCATCCCGGGCTGGCGCGGCTGCGCGCCCGCTGGGCCGGGCTGGTCGAGATCGTCGACGGCGCCGCCGCCGGGTTCGATCCGGCCCGCGCCGGCGTGGCGCCGGGCGGTGCGGTGCTGGTGCGGCCCGACGGCTTCATCGGCTTCCGCGCGCTGCCACTGACCGCCGAGGGCCTCGCCGCCCTCGACGCGCATCTTGCGTCCTACCTGAGTCCCGGCCCCTGAGGCCGGCGCCGGACGGAGCGGCGATCCCGCAGGATCGCCGGGCGGTCAGCCGACCGCGGCCTGCCGCTCCGCCTCGCCCCGCTCCGGCTTGCCGTGCGCCCCGGCGCGGTAGAAGGCCGGCTCGACCGCCTCCTCGCCTTCGACGGGCACGTAGCGCCAGGCCGTCTCGTCGGCGAGCAGGGTGCGCAGCAGCCGGTGATTGTGCTTGTGCCCGGAGCGCCAGCCGAGGAAGCGGCCGACGATCGGCGCGCCGGCGAGATAGAGATCGCCGATCGCGTCGACCAGCTTGTGGCGGACGAACTCGTCGCGGTAGCGCAGCCCGTCGCCGTTCATGATCTCGGCGCCGTTCACCACCACGGCATTGTCGAGCGAGGCGCCGCGCGCCAGCCCGGCGGCGCGCAGATCGTCGACCTCGTGCAGGAAGCCGTAGGTGCGGGCCCGGCTCAGCGCCGACTTGAACACGTCGGGCGACAGCCGGACCGAGGCCTCCTGGTGGCCGATCGCCGGCAGCGCGTAGTCGATGGCGAAATCGAGCTGCAGGCCGCGGCCGGGCAGCAGGGTGGCGGAGCGCTCCTCGTCGCCGACGACGACGCGCTTCAGGATCTCGATGGCGCGGCGCGGCGCCGGCTGCTCGATCGTGCCGGCGCATTCGATGAGGAAGAGGAACGGCCAGGCGCTGCCGTCCATGATCGGCAGCTCGGGGCCGTTGATCTCGACCAGCAGGTTGTCGACGCCGGCGCCGGCGAGCGCCGCCAGCAGGTGCTCGACGGTGGCGACCTGGATGCCGTGCTCGTTGCTCAGCGCCGTGCAGTAGGGCATCTCGGCGACGTTGCGCCAGGAGGCGGCGATCGTCGCGCTGCCGCCGGCGATGTCGGTGCGGCGGAAGACGATGCCGCTGTCGGCCTCGGCCGGCGCCAGGGTCATCGTCACCCGGGCGCCGTGATGCAGGCTGATCCCCGAGCAGTGGATTCGATTCTTGAGCGTACGCTGCCGCGGCGTCCGATCGGCGACCGCCAGGCCGGATTGATCCATCATCTCACCTCGAATGGCCCTGAGGCCACGACGGGCGCCACCCTTGATTCTTCGGTCGCAATGCTTCGGGAGGATTAGACAGCGACCTCCCGAAGCACTCAACTCACTCTTTGTAACGTTGTGTTACAGAAGCATTATTCCCGACTCGACACGCCTCATCCCTAGTTCGCCTGGCGGCGCAGGAAGGCGGGGATGTCGAGCAGGTCCTCCTCGTTCTTGGTGGCGTTGCCGCGCTCCTGCGGATCGAGCCCGGCGAGCCGCGACTGGGCCACGGCCGGCGAGGCCGGCTTGGCCGGGATCGTCGTCGCCGGCGTGGTGGCGGCGGCCGGCAGCGGCGCCGGCGTCGGCTCGCTGCGCTCGCTCGGGCCGCTGCTCCGCGTCCAGGCGGCGCCGGTCACCCGGGCGAACAGGTTGGGCGCGCGCCGCCGCTCCGGCTGGGCCGGGCGCGCCGGCTCGGTGGCCGAGGGACGGAGCCCGCCGGCCAGCGGCGGCTCGGCGCGCAGCAGGGCGGCGCGCGACGGCTCGACGGCGGCCGGACGCTCCTCGGCCGGCCGGCCGAAGGCCTGGGCCTTGTCGTCGCGGCGGGCCGCCGGCTCGGCCGGGGCCTCGGCGGCGGCCGGCGCCTGGGCCGCCGGGGCGGCGGCGGCCGGCGTCGCCGGCGCAGCGGCCAGCGGCGCCTGCAGCGGGGCGGCCCGGCCCTTGTTGCCGACCAGGCTCAGCGCCGGACGCGGCACCGAGGCGGCCTCGGCCTCGATGCCGGTCGCCACCACCGAGATGCGGATGCGGCCGTCGAGGCCCGGGCTGAAGGTCGAGCCGAAGATGATGTTGGCGTCGGGATCGACCTCGTCGCGGATGCGGTTGGCCGCCTCGTCGACCTCGAACAGCGTCATGTCCATGCCGCCGGTGATGTTGATCAGCACGCCGCGCGCGCCGCGCATCGAGACGTCGTCGAGCAGCGGGTTGGAGATGGCGGCCTCGGCGGCGGCGACGGCGCGGTTGTCGCCCTCGGCCTCGCCGGTGCCCATCATCGCCTTGCCCATCTCGGTCATCACCGAGCGGATGTCGGCGAAGTCGAGGTTGATCAGGCCGGGCATCACCATCAGGTCGGTGACGCCGCGCACGCCGGAATGCAGCACCTCGTCGGCCATGTTGAAGGCGTCGGCGAAGGTGGTGCGCTCGTTGGCCACCCGGAACAGGTTCTGGTTCGGGATGATGATCAGCGTGTCGACGAACTGCTGCAGCTCGTGGATGCCGGCCTCGGCCATGCGCATCCGGTGCAGCCCCTCGAAGTGGAACGGCTTGGTCACCACGCCGACCGTCAGGATGCCGTGCTCGCGCGCCGCCCGGGCGATCACCGGCGCGCCGCCGGTGCCGGTGCCGCCGCCCATGCCGGCGGTGATGAACACCATGTTGGTGCCCTGCAGCTGCTCGATGATGTCCTCGAGCGCCTCCTCGGCGGCGGCGCGGCCGACCTCGGCGCGGGCGCCGGCGCCGAGCCCCTGGGTGATGTTGCGGCCGAGCTGGATGCGGCGGTCGCAGAGCGACTGCGCCAGCGCCTGCGCGTCGGTGTTGCAGACGACGAACTCGACGCCCTCGAGGTTGGAGCGGATCATGTTGTTGACCGCATTGCCGCCGGCCCCGCCGACGCCGATCACCGTGATGCGCGGCTTGGTCTCGAAGGGGGAGGTGGGCATCGACAGGTTCAGGGTCATCAAAGCCTCCTTATCTCACCCGGGCGGTGGGGTCCGCCCGGTGCCGCGCGGTCGGATGCGGCGTCTCGGGGTTGCGCTCAGAAATTCTCACGAAACCAGTGACCGATCCGGCCGAAGAGGCCGTCCGGCTCCTCCTTGGACAGGCGCTCCGGACGCAAGGGGTTGGCGTCGGGATGGAGCGCGTAGGCGAGCAGGCCGGCGCCGGTGGCAAAGGCCGGTCCGGCGGTGGCCTCGGCAAGACCGGCGACACGCATCGGCCGGCCCATTCGGATCTGCTTGTCCAGCACCAGCGAGGCGAGCTCGCGCACGCCGGCGAGCTGGCAGGCGCCGCCGGTCAGCACGACGCGCCGCCCGGCGACCTTGTCGAAGCCCTCCGCCTCGAGGCGCGCGCGGACCAGCTCGAAGGTCTCCTCGAGCCGCGGCTGGATGATGCCGACGAGCAGCGAGCGCGGCACCGACTCGGGCTGCCCGGCATCCTCCTCGCCGACCTTCGGCACGTTGATCACCTCGCGCTCGTCGGAGGGCGACGCGATGCAGCTGCCGTAGAGCGTCTTCATCCGCTCGGCATGGGCGACCGGCGTCGACAGGCCGCGGGCGATGTCGTTGGTGACGTGGCCGCCGCCGATCGGCACGCTGTCGGTGAAGACGACGTTGCCGTCGAAGAACACCGCCACCGAGGTGGTGCCGCCGCCCATGTCGATCAGGGTGACGCCGAGCTCCATCTCGTCGTCGACCAGGCTGGCGAGCCCGGCGGCGTAGGGCGAGACGACGAGCGCGCGGATGTCGAGGTGGCAGCGGGCGACGCAGCTGGTCAGGTTGCGCACCGCGCCGGCGGCGGCGGTGACCACGTGCATGTCGACGCCCAGCCGCTCGCCGAACATGCCGCGCGGGTCGCGGATGCCGCGGCTGCCGTCGATGCTGTAGCCGACCGGGATGGAGTGGATCAGCCGGCGCTCGTGCTGGCCGTCGAGGCCGTTGCCCTGGTCGAGCGCGCGGCGCAGGTCGCCGTCGCCGATCTCGTGCCCGGCGATCATCACCTCGACGCCCAGCGTCTGCGAGGCGGGGTAGCCGCCCGACAGGTTGACGATGACCTCCTGGATGGTGTCGCCCGACATCTGCTCGGCGGCGTGGACGGCGGTCAGGATGGCGGCCTCGGCCGCCTCCATGTCGACGATGGCGCCGCCGCGCACGCCGCGCGACAGCAGGTGGCCGATGCCGGTGACGCGCGGCCGGCCCTCCTCGCCAGGCCGGGCCTCGCCGACCCGGGCGATGAAGCAGCAGACCTTGGTCGAGCCGACGTCGATGGCGGCGATCAGGCCGTTGCGCGGCGCCAGGCGCATCTTCCGCATCTCGTTCACCCGCCGCTCCCGCTGCGCCCCGGGCGCCCCGGCGCTCGCATTGCCATCGCCGCCGTCACGTGTTGCTCCCGGGCTTGGCCGGCGGCGCGGTGCGGCGCTTGGCCGCCGCCGCCGGAGTCAGCCGGACGACCAGCCGGTCGGGATCGCGCAGGTCGATCGAGACCAGGTCCTTCTCGAGCAGCCGGTCCTTGCGGTCGAGCTCGGCGAGCCGCGTCCAGGCGGCGGCGCTGTTCTCCTCCGGCAGCCGGACGTCGATGCCGTTGTCGAGATGCAGGTTCCAGCGCCGGCCGGAGACCAGCACCGCCGCGGTGACGCGGCGCTGCAGCTCCGGCTGCCGGCCGAGCATGGCGATCAGCCCGGCGGCGTGCGCCGGCGCGTCGTCGCCGACCACCTGCAGCAGGTGGGTGAAGCGGCCGACGTCGGGATCCTCGATCACCTCGCCGCCGGCGCCGATCAGCGAGAAGCGCCGGTCGTGCTGCCACAGCGCCAGCGGCCGGTACTCCTCGATCCGGACATAGAGGCGGTCGGGCAGCCGGCGCTCGACGGTCGCCTGCCGGACCCAGGGCAGCGCCTCCAGCCGCTCGCGCAGCGCGTCCGGCGCGACCGCCAGCAGCGGCATGCCGCGGCGCAGCTTGAGGGCCGCCATGACGGCCGGCTGGGTGGTCTCGACGCGGCCGGCGATCTCGATGTCGTTGAGCACCAGCCCGGCCCGCGCCGTGCCGGTGAGCAGCGCCGCCTCGCCGACGGCGATCTTCTCGCCGAGCCAGCCGCTGCGCCACAGCCAGGCGCCGCCGGCGCCGATCGCGGCGATGGCCACCACCGGGATGCCGACGCGCAGCAGGCGGCCGACCCAGCGCGGGCGCCGGCGCCGCACCGGGGGCTTGGCCCGGGGCTTGCCGCTCACGCGTCGCATCGCGCCGTCTCCACCATCCAGGACACCAGCTCGCCGAAGCCGATGCCGCAATGCGCCGCCTGCTCGGGCACCAGCGACAGCGGCGTCATGCCGGGCTGGGTGTTGACCTCCAGCAGGTAGAGCCCCTCGGCGCGGTCGCCGTCGCTGTCGTCGTAGCGCAGGTCGGCGCGGCTGACGCCGCGGCAGCCGAGCGCGCGGTGCGCCTCCAGCGCGAGGCGCATCGCCTCGTCATAGACCCGGCGCGGCAGCGGCGCCGGCACGAGATGCTCGGTGCGGCCGGCGGTGTACTTGGCGGTGTAGTCGTAGAAGCCCTGACGCGGCCGCAGCTCGGTGACGGCGAGCGCCCGGTCGCCCATCACCGCCACGGTCAGCTCGCGGCCGGGGATGAAGCGCTCGACCAGCACGCGGCCGTCATGGTCGGGGCCGTTGGCGGTGGCGTCGGCCGGCAGGTTGTCGCCGTCGCGCACGATGCGCACGCCGACGCTGGAGCCCTCGTTGACCGGCTTGACGACGAAGGGCCGCGCGATGACGTCGCCCTCGGCGAGACGCGCGCGGTCGACCACCACCCCCTCGGGGCAGCGGATGCCGGCGGCGGCGAAGAGGCGCTTGGCGGTCGGCTTGTCCATCGCCAGCGCCGAGGCCAGCACGCCGGAATGGGTGTAGGGCAGGCCCATCATCTCGAGCACGCCCTGGACGCAGCCATCCTCGCCCCAGCGCCCGTGCAGCGCGTTGAAGACGACGTCGGGGCGCGGCGTCAGCGCGGCGACCAGCGCGCCCGCGTCGCGCTGCACGTCGACGGTGGTGACGCGGTAGCCGCGCTCGGCGAGGTGGCGCGCGACCTCGGCGCCGCTCGACAGCGAGACCTCGCGCTCGGCCGAGAAGCCGCCCAGCAGCACCGCGACATGCTTCATCGCGGGCCTCCCGGGACGCCGATGCGGCGGATCTCCCATTCCAGGCCGATGCCGCTCTCGGCGAGCACCCGGGCGCGCACCAGCTCGCCCAGCTCCTCGATGTCGGCGGCGGTGGCATCGCCGGTGTTGATCAGGAAGTTGCAGTGCTTCTCCGAGACCATGGCGCCGCCGCGCCGCAGCCCGCGGCAGCCGGCGCGGTCGATCAGCTCCCAGGCCTTGTGGCCGGGCGGGTTGGCGAAGGTGCTGCCGCCGGTGCGGGTGCGGATCGGCTGGGTCGCCTCGCGGCGGCCCTGGATGTCGGCGATGCGGCCGGCGATGGCGCCCGGCTCGTCGCGCCAGCCGGCGAGCTCGGCGCCGACGAAGATCCAGTCCTCCGGCACCGCGGCGTGGCGGTAGGTGAGGCCGAGCTCGGACGCCGCCAGCCGGTGCGGGCCGCCGAGCGGGTCGAGCGCCTCGGCGGCGACCAGCACGTCGGCGAGCTCGGCCCCGTAGGCGCCGGCATTCATGCGCAGGGCGCCGCCGACGGTGCCGGGCACGCCGGAGAGGAACTCCAGCCCGGCGACGCCGGCCTGGCAGGCGGCGCGCGCCACGTTGACGTCGAGCGCGGCGGCGCCGGCGGTGACCTTCTCGCCCTCGATGGCGATCTCGGCGAAGCCGCGGCCGAGCCGGACGACGACGCCGGGGACGCCGCCGTCGCGCACCAGCAGGTTGGAGCCGACGCCGATCACCGTCACCGGCACGTCGGCCGGCCGGGCGGCGAGGAAGGCCATCAGGTCGGCGCGGTCGGCCGGGCGGAACATCACCTCGGCGGGGCCGCCGACCCTGAGCCAGGTGATGCCGGCGAGCGGCGCCTCGGCGGTCAGCCGGCCGCGCACCGGCGGCAGCCGCTCGAGCAGCGTGGCGGGGCGGGCGAGCGCCCTCACTGCGCCACCCCGCGCTGGTCCTTCAGCCCGGCCAGCTCGCCCGGCAGCGCATTGGCCCAGCCGGTGATGCTGCCGGCGCCGAGGCAGACCACGAGGTCGCCGGGCCGCGCCATCTCGGCGACCCGCCGGGCCAGCTCCTCGGGGCCGGCGAGCGGCTCGGCATGGCGGTGGCCATGGGCGCGCAGGCCCTCGACCAGGGCGTCGCGATCGACCCCCGGAATCGGCGCCTCGCCCGCGGCATAGACATCGGCGACAAGGACATGGTCGGCGTCGTTGAAGCAGGTGCAGAACTCTTCGAAGAGATTCGACAGGCGCGAGTAGCGATGCGGCTGGACGACGGCGATGACCTGGCCGCGCCCGGCGGTGCGGGCGGCGCGCAGCACCGCGGCGATCTCGACCGGGTGGTGGCCGTAGTCGTCGATCACCGTGACGCCGTCGACCTCGCCGGTGCGGGTGAAGCGGCGCTTCACCCCGGCGAAGCCGGCGAGGCCCCGGCGGATCACCGCATCGGCGATGCCCATCTCGTTCGCGATGGCGATCGCCGCCAGCGAGTTCTGAACGTTGTGAGCGCCATGCATCGGCAGCTTCAGGCGACGGATGAGCCGCGTGCCCTCGTCCTGCCGATTGGCGATGCGGACGTCGTACACTGCGCCCTCCGGCCCCATCTCGATGTCGAGCGCGCGCACGTCGGCCTGCGGGCTGACGCCATAGGTGACGATGCGGCGGTCGGAGAGACGCGCGATCATCCCCTGGACGACCGGGTGGTCGATGCAGAGCGTGGCGAATCCGTAGAAGGGGATATTCTTGACGAAATCTTCGTAGGCCCGATTCATTGCCTCGACGGTGCCATAAAAGTCAAGGTGTTCCGGGTCGATGTTGGTGACGATCGCGATGGTGGCGGGCAGCTTGACGAAGGTGCCGTCCGACTCGTCGGCCTCGACGACCATCCAGTCGCCCGAGCCGAGACGGGCATTTGTCCCGTAGCTGTTGATGATACCGCCGTTTATTACAGTAGGATCGAAGTTCGCGGCCTCGAGCAGCGCGGCGACCAGCGAGGTGGTGGTGGTCTTGCCGTGGGTGCCGGCGATGGCGATCGACCACTTCAGCCGCATCAGCTCGCCCAGCATCTCGGCGCGGCGCACCACGGGCAGCTTGCGGGCGCGCGCCGCCACCACCTCGGGATTGTCGGGCTTGACCGCGGAGGAGACGACGACGACCTCGGCGCCGCCGAGATTCTCGGCGCGGTGCCCGACCTCGACCGGCAGGCCGAGCGCCCGCAGCCGGCGGACATTGGCGCCGTCCGACTGGTCGCTGCCCTGCACCTTGTAGCCGAGATTGTGCAGGATCTCGGCGATCCCGCTCATCCCGATGCCGCCGATGCCGACGAAATGCAGCGTCCCGATGCTGATCGGCAGCGCCCTCATGCCGCGTGCTCCCGCCGCGCGGCGGCGCCGTCGCGGCCGTTCTGCGGCAGCAGGTCGAGCACCAGGTCGGCGAGGCCGCTCGGCCGCGTCGGTGCGCGCCGAGCGCCGCGCCGCGGCCGCCGCGGCGGCCAGCACCGCGGGCTCGGCGGCGAGCGCCGCCAGCCGCTCGGCGAGCGCCGCCGCGGTGAGGCTGCGCTCGGCCATCGGCCAGGCGCCGCCCGCCTTGGCGGCGCTGTCGGCATTGGCGGTCTGGTGGTCGTCGGCGGCGAAGGGGTAGGGCACCAGGATGGCGGGGCGACCGGCGGCGGCGAGCTCGGCGACCGTCGAGGCGCCGGCCCGGGCGATCACCAGATGCGCCTCGGCGAGCAGCCCGGGGATGTCCTCGAAGAAGCTGGCCAGCCGCGCCGGCAGCCCCAGCCGGCCATAGGCGGCGCGCACCTGGTCGAGATCCTCCGGCCGGCATTGCTGGGCCAGCACCAGCCGGGCGCGCAGCGCCGGCGGCAGCAGCCCCAGCGCCTCGGGCAGCACGCGGCTGAAGACCCGGGCGCCCTGGCTGCCGCCGAGCACCAGCAGGTGCAGCGGGTCCTCGCCGGCCGGCGCCCGATAGGGCTGGTTTCCTACCACGGCGATGGCCGGCCGGACCGGGTTGCCGGTGACCACCAGCGGCGTCGCGCCGGGCAGCGCCAGGCCGGGGAAGGCGCCGGCCACCATGGTGGCGCGGCGGGCGAGCAGGCGGTTGGCGCGGCCGAGCACGGCGTTCTGCTCGTGCAGCAGCGTGGGCAGGCCGGCCCGGGCCGCGGCCATCATGGTCGGCACCGAGGGATAGCCGCCGAAGCCGACCGCGGCGGCCGGCTTCAGCCGGGCGATCAGGCCGCGCGCCTGGAACAGGCCGAGCGCCAGCCGCAGCGCGCCCTCGGCGCGGCCGAGCATGCCGGTGCCGGCCATCGCGCCGGCGCTGATGCGGTGCACCGGCACGCCGGGCAGCCGCTCGCCGAAGCCGCGGCCGCGCCGGTCGGTGACCAGCGCCACGGCGAGGCCGCGCGCGAGCAGCGCGCCGGCCAGCGCCTCGGCCGGGAAGAGGTGGCCGCCGGTGCCGCCGGCCGCCAGCAGGACGAGGCGGCCGCTCACAGCCCGTCCCCGATGCCGACCCGCTTGCGGGTCAGCCCGAGCAGCATGCCCATGGCGAGCGCCAGCGCCAGGATCGAGGAGCCGCCATAGCTGATGAAGGGCAGCGTCATGCCCTTGGTCGGCATGAGGTGCAGCGAGGAGGCCATGTTGATCACCGCCTGCAGCCCGAATCCGACCAGCAGGCCGGTGCCGCCGAGCTGCACGAACTGGCTGTTCTCCTGCATCAGCCGGCTGATGCCGCGCAGCACGATGAAGGCGAAGAGCGCGGCGATCAGCAGGCAGGCGATGAGGCCGAACTCCTCGCCGGCGACGGCGAAGACGAAGTCGGAATGGGCGTCGGGCAGCGACAGCTTGACGACGCCCTCGCCGGGGCCGCGGCCGAACATCCCGCCATTCATGAAGGCTTCGAGCGAGCGGTCGATCTGGTAGGTGTCGCCGGCATGCGGGTGGAGGAAGCCGTCGACCCGGGAGGCGACGTGCGGGAAGACGAAGTAGGCGCCGACCAGCCCGGCGGCACCGGCCAGGCCGAGCGCCGCCACCCAGAACAGCGACAGCCCCGCGAGGAAGAACTGGGCGAGCCAGGTGACGGTGATGACGAAGGTCATGCCGAGGTCGGGCTGGCGCAGCAGCAGCGTGACGACGAGCAGGAAGAGGGCGATCGCCACCAGGTTGCCGGGGAAGCGGCGCGGCCCGTGCTGGGCGGCGAACATCCAGGCGGTGACCACCGCGAAGGTCGGCTTGAGGAACTCCGAGGGCTGCAGCGACAGGCCGCCCAGCGCCACCCAGCGCGTGGCGCCCTTGATCTCGGTGCCGACCGCCAGCGTCATCGCGGTCAGCGCCAGCGCGGCGAGGAAGCCCAGCGCCGCCATGCGGCGGATGTTGCGCGGCGACATCAGCGACACGCCGACCACGATCGCCGCCGCCGGCGGCAGCATGACGAAGTGGTGGCGCACGAGATAGAAGCTGTCGAGGCCGATGCGGGTGGCCACCGCCGGGCTCGCCGCCAGCACCAGGATGGCGCCGAGGAAGATCAGGAATCCCAGCGCGGCCAGCGTCCACAGGTCGACCGTCCACCACCAGCGGCCGAGAACGCTCGTGTCGTTGCGGGCGAAGGTGGTCACGACAGCCCCAGGCTGGCCTGGCGGGGATCGGGGCCGCCCGCGGCGGCGCCCGACAGCGCCTTGACGGCGCGGCGGAAGGCCTCGCCGCGCTCCTCGAAATTGGCGAACTGGTCGAACGAGGCGCAGGCCGGCGAGAGCAGCACGACGGCGCCCGGGCGGCGCTCGGCGCGCGCCCTCTCGGCGGCGGCCGAGACCGCGGCGCCGAGCGTGCCGCAGTCGCTGCACGGCACCCGGCCGGCGAGCGCGGCGGCGAAGGCGGGCGCCGCCTCGCCGATCAGGAAGGCGTGCGCGACGCGGCCGTGGAACGGCTCGAGACCGGCGAGGCCGGTCTCCTTCGGCCGGCCGCCGAGGATCCAGTAGATCGGCTCGTAGCAGGCGAGCGCCTTGCCGGCGGCGTCCGCGTTGGTCGCCTTGCTGTCGTTGATGAAGGGGATCCCGTCGATCGTGGCGATCAGCTCCTGGCGGTGGGCCAGCCCGGGATAGGACTTGAGGCCGGCGACGATCGCCTCCTCCTCCAGGCCCAGCGCGCGGCAGGCCGCGTAGGCGGCGGCTGCGTTCTGCCAGTTGTGCGCGCCTGGCAGGGTGGCTGCGCGCCGCAGGTCCATCACCTTATGGGTAGGATTCGCAGTGGCGTCCACCAGATTGCCGTCGACCGCGGAAATGCCCGACGAAACCGCGCTCTCGACCGAGATCGGCACGACGCGCTGCGGCCCGCGCGCGCCCAGCACGGCCCTGATGATTCGGCTCTGCGTGTCGTCGATGCCGACCACCGCGGTGTCGCCCTCGCCCTGGCCGTCGAAGATCCGCCGCTTGGCGGCGATGTAGCCGATCATGCCGCCGTGCCGGGCGAGGTGGTCGGGCGTGATGTTGAGCAGCACGGCGACGCGGAAGCGGATCGAGGGCGTCAGCTCGAGCTGGTAGGAGGACATCTCGAGCAGGTAGAGCCCGCCCGGCTCGACCGCGGTCAGCGACAGGGCCGGCGTGCCGAGATTGCCGCCGACCTCGACGGCGCGGCCGGCCCAGCGCAGCACGTGGCCGATCAGCGCCGTGGTGGTCGACTTGCCGTTGGTGCCGGTGACGCCGACGAAGACGGCGTCCGGCCGGGCGCGGGCCAGCAGCTCGATGTCGCCGATGATCTCGACGCCGGCCGCCCGGGCCTGCGCCGCCACCGGATGGGGCCGCGGGAAGGTGTGCGGGATGCCGGGGCTGAGCACCAGGCTGTCGGTGCGCCGCCAGTCGATCGCGGCCGGGTCGGTGAGCGGCAGGCCCTCGTCCTCGGCGGCGGCCCGCTTCTCCGGATCGTCGTCCCAGGCGAGCAGCTCGGCGCCGCCCGCGGCCAGCGCCCGCGCGGTGGCGAGCCCCGACTTGGCCAGCCCGAGCACCGCGATGGTACGGCCGGCGAAGGTGGGCAGCGCGATCATCGGCCGGCGCTCCTCGCTCACCGCAGCTTCAGCGTCGCCAGCCCGGCGAGCGCCAGGATCGAGGCGATGATCCAGAAGCGGATGACGATGGTCGGCTCGGCCCAGCCCTTCTTCTCGAAGTGATGGTGCAGCGGCGCCATGCGGAAGACCCGCTTGCCGGTCGTCTTGAAGGAGATCACCTGGACGATGACCGAGACCGCCTCGAGCACGAACAGGCCGCCGATGATGGCCAGCACCAGCTCGTGCTTGGTGACCACGCTGATGGCGCCGAGCGCGCCGCCGACCGAGAGCGAGCCGGTGTCGCCCATGAAGACCATGGCCGGCGGCGCGTTGAACCAGAGGAAGCCCAGGCTGGCGCCGACCAGCGCGCCGCAGAACACCGCCAGCTCGCCGGCGCGCGGCACGTAGTGGATCTGCAGGTAGCCGGCGAAGACCGAGTTGCCGACCAGGTAGGCGATCATCGCGAAGCAGCCGGCGGCGATCATCACCGGCACGATCGCCAGCCCGTCCAGCCCGTCGGTCAGGTTGACCGCGTTCGAGGCGCCGACCATCACCAGCATGGCGACCGGCAGGAACAGCCAGCCGAGCGGCAGCAGCACGTCCTTGAGGAAGGGCACCGCCAGCGTGCTGTCGAGCGGCTCCGGCGCCAGCTGGATGAAGGCGACGCCGGCGATCGCCGAGACGAGCAGCTGGCCGGCCATCTTGAGCCGCGCCGAGAGGCCCTTGCTGTTGCGCCGGGTGAGCTTGAGGAAGTCGTCGCCGAAGCCGATCGCGCCGAAGCCGATCGTGACGAAGAGCACCAGCCAGACATAGCCGTTGCCGAGATCGGCCCAGAGCAGCGTGCTCAGCACCAGCGCCAGCAGGATCAGCACGCCGCCCATGGTCGGCGTGCCCTTCTTGGTCAGCAGGTGCGATTCCGGGCCGTCGAGGCGGATCGGCTGGCCCTCGCGCTGCT
Organism: Dongiaceae bacterium; assembly: GCA_046349435.1. Taxonomy (GTDB): domain Bacteria; phylum Pseudomonadota; class Alphaproteobacteria; order Dongiales; family Dongiaceae; genus JAXMCI01. Next base: position 13,910 of record JAXMCI010000025.1, read on the forward strand.
TGCGCTTCAGCCAGGCGATGACGCTGGGGCCGAGCAGGAAGCTGATCAGCAGCGCCGTCAGGGCCGCGCCGCCGCTGCGGAAGGTCAGGTAGCGGAACAGGTTGAAGAGGCTGACCTCCTCGGTCAGCGGCGCCAGCAGGTTGAACAGCATCGACCGACAGCATCCCCCTAATGGCCGGCGCCTGCGGCCGTGTCGCCGCCGGTGTCGAGACGCCGCAACGCATCCACCAGCGGCGCCATGCGGCTGCCGAGCGAGCCCTTGACCAGCACGATGTCCCCCGGCCGGACCGCGGCCGCCACCAGCGGCGCCAGCGCCGCGCTGTCGGCCGCGTGACCGGCGCGGCGCGCCGCCGGCACCGTATCGTGCAGGTGGCGCATCAGCGGGCCCGCCGTGAATAGCAGATCCAGCGCGCTCGTCTCTACATCGCCGGCGAGCGCGGCATGCAGTCGCGGCGCGTCGCGGCCGAGCTCGAGCATGTCGCCGAGCACGGCGATGCGCCGCCCGCCGGCGCCGGGCCGGGCGCGGCCGAGCACGCCGAGCGCGGCGGTGACCGCCGGCGGGCTGGCGTTGTAGCTCTCGTCGATCACCTCGAAGGGGCCGCCGGCCAGCCGCACGGTCAGGCGCTGGCCGCGGCCCTTGAGCGGCTTCAGCCGGGCGAGCTGGGCGGCGGCCGGCCCGACCTCGCCGCCGGCGGCCTGCACGGCGGCGAGCACGGCGAGGCTGTTGAGCGCCCAGTGCAGCCCGGGCATGGCGAGGCAGTACTCCAGCCGCTCGCCCAGGATGCTGGCGGAGACGGCGCTGCAGCTGGCGTGCAGCGAGCAGTCGAGCAGGCGCGCCTCGGCCGCCGGGTGGCGGCCGAAGCCGATGATCCGGCCGAGGCCGTGGTCGCGGGCCCGCCCGGCCAGCCGGTCGAACCAGGCGTTGTCGCGGTTGAGGACGGCGACGCCGGCCGGCGCCATGCCGGCGAAGATCTCCGCCTTGGCGTCGGCGATGCCGGCCACCGAATCGAAGAACTCGAGATGCACCGCCTCGACCGTGGTGACGACGGCGACGTCGGGGCGCACCTGGCGGGTCAGCGCCAGGATCTCGCCGGCATGGTTCATGCCGAGCTCGAAGACGGCGTAGGCGACGTCGGGCGGCAGGCGGGCGAGGCTGAGCGGCACGCCCCACTGGTTGTTGAGGTTGCCGGGCGAGGCGTAGGTCGGCGCCTCGGCGCCGAGCGCCAGCGCGATCGCCTCCTTGGTGCCGGTCTTGCCGACGCTGCCGGTGACGGCGACGAAGCGGGCGCGCGAGCGGCGCCGCGCGTCGGCGCCGAGCGCCTCCAGCGCCGCCATGGTGTCGGCGACCAGCAGCAGCGGCGCGTCGGCCGGCAGGCCGGTCGGCACCCGGTCGACCACCGCCGCCGCGGCGCCGGCGGCGAGCGCGGCGGCGACATGGTCGTGGCCGTCGTGGGTCGGGCCGCGCAGCGCGACGAAGAGGTCGCCCGGGGCGAGGGTGCGGCTGTCGATCGAGACGCCGGTGGCGGCCGCAGCGGGCGCGGCCATCCGCCCGGCCGCCGGTGGCGGCGGCCGCGGTGGCCGCCTGCCACAGGACCGCGCCGCGGCCATCAGGCGCGGCCGCCGGCGGCGAGCTCGGCGACGAGGCTGCGGGCGACCTCGCGGTCGTCGAAGGGATGGGTGACCCCGGCGACGATCTGGCCGCTCTCATGGCCCTTGCCGGCGATCACCAGCAGGTCGCCGGGGGCGAGCGCGGCGATGGCGGCGCGGATCGCGGCGCGCCGGTCGCCGATCTCCCGGGCCCCGGGGCAGGCCGCCAGGATCGCCGCGCGGATGGTCGCCGGCGGCTCGCCGCGCGGGTTGTCGTCGGTGACGATCACCCGGTCGGCGAGCCGCGCGGCGACCACCCCCATATCCGGCCGCTTGCCGCGGTCGCGATCCCCTCCGCAGCCGAACACCACGGACAGGCAACCTGTGGTGTGGGGCCGGAGCGCGCCCAGCACGGTGGCCAGCGCGTCGGGGGTGTGCGCGTAGTCGACATAGATGGCGGCGCCGTTGGAGGCGCGCGCCGCGAGCTCGATGCGGCCGGGCACGCCGGCGAGCCGCGCCACCGCTTCGGCGGCGTCGGCGGTGCGGGCGCCGGTGGCGATGACGAGGCCGAGCGACGCCAGCAGGTTGTGCGCCTGGAAGGCGCCGGCGACCGGGAAGTCGAGGCTGCGGCGCTCGCCCAGCAGGCTGACGGCCAGGCGCTGGCCGCCCGCCGTCGGCGCGAGCGCCTCGAGCCTGAGGTCGCTGCCGGCCCGGCCGTAGGACAGCACCCGCAGCCCGCGCGCCCGGCAGGCGGCGGCGAGCGCCGCGAAGGGCTCGGCGTCGGCGTTCAGCACCGCGGCGGCGCCGGGCGGCAGCAGCGCCTCGAACAGCCGCGCCTTGGCCGCGAGATAGCGCTCCATGGTGCCGTGGTAGTCGAGATGGTCGCGGCTGAGGTTGGTGAAGGCGGCGGCCGAGAGCGTCAGGCCGTCGAGGCGGAACTGGTCGAGCCCGTGGCTCGAGGCCTCGAGCGCGGCATGCTCGACGCCGCCGGCGGCGAGCCCGGCGAGCGCGGCGTGCAGCGCCACCGGGTCGGGGGTGGTGAGCGAGCCGGGGCGGCGATGGTCGGGCGCCACCAGGCCGAGCGTGCCGAGGCTGGCGGCGGGCTCGCCCATGGCGGCCCAGAGCTGGCGGGTGAACTCGGCCACCGAGGTCTTGCCGTTGGTCCCGGTGACGGCGACCACGGTGCGCGGCTGGCGGCCGTGGAAGCGGGCGGCGGCGAGCGCCAGCCGGCGCCGCGGATTGTCGTCGGCGACCAGCGGCAGCCGGGCCAGCCCGGCCGGCAGCAGCGTGTTGTGCGGCGCCAGCACGGCGACCGCGCCGCGCGCCGCCGCGTCGGCGACGAAGTCGCGGCCGTCGACCTTGCCGCCGGGCAGCGCGGCGAACAGGAAGCCCGGCCGCACCTGGCGGGAATCGGCGGTCAGCCCGAGGATCTCGGGATCTGCCGCGCCGCCGCCCATCGGCCGTGCCTCGCCCATCAGCTCACTCAGCCGCATGCACCAGCTCGGTGGCGTTGATGTCGACCAGCAGCTCGTTCTCCGCCGCCTTGTTGTTCTCGTCGAGCGGCGGCATGCCGATCAGCGGCGCCATGCGCTGGACGATGCGGGCGACCGCCGGGGCGGCGACCCAGCCGCCGGTGGCGTAGCCGTGCGACTTGGCGTTCGGCTTGGGCTCGTCGACCATCACCAGGATGACGTAGCGCGGGTCGGCCATCGGGAAGGCGCCGACGAACGAGGCGAGCAGCGCGCTGCGGGCGTAGCCGCGGCCCTCCTGCTTCTCCGCCGTGCCGGTCTTGCCGCCGACCATGTAGCCGGGGACGTTGGCCATCTTGCCGGTGCCGGCGTCGACCACCAGCCGCATCAGGCCGCGGATCTGCTGCGAGGTGTGGCCCGAGATCACCTGCTGGCCCGCCGGCAGGTCGGCCGGGTCGCGCCGCAGCAGGGTGGGCTGGCGCAGCACGCCGCCATCGACCATCGCCGAGACGCCCATGGCGAGGTGCAGCGGGCTGACCGACATGCCGTGGCCGAAGGCGATGGTCATGGTGTTGACGGTGCGCCAGGTCGAGGGATAGTGCGGCCGCCCGACCTCGGGCAGCTCGATGCCGACCGGCCGGAACATGCCGAGCTTCTCGAAGAAGCTCTTCTGCGTGTTGGCGCCGACCTCGACGGCCATCCGCGCCGAGCCGATGTTCGACGAGTACATGAAGATCTCGGGCACCGACAGCGACCGGCGCTGCGCGTGATAGTCGTGAATCGTGTAGCGCCCGATCTGGATGGGCCGCGTCGCATCGAAGCGATCTGTGACGCGGACGATGCCGCTGTCCAGGGCCATCGCCGTGTTGAAGACCTTGAAGGTGGAGCCCATCTCGTAGACCCCGAGCGTGGCGCGGTTGAAGCGCGCATCGGCCGGCGCCTCGCCGGCCGCGTTGGGGTCGAAGTCGGGCAGCGAGACCATCGACAGGACCTCGCCGGTGCGGCAGTCGAGGATCAGCCCGGCGGCGCCGATGCCGTTGAAGTCGGTCATCGCCCGGGCGAGCTCGTCGCGCATGATGTGCTGCAGCCGGATGTCGATCGACAGCTGCACCGGCCGGTCGGCGCCGCGCAGCACGTCGTCGAGCGACTGCTCGATGCCGGCCAGGCCGTGATTGTCGACGTCGGCGAATCCCACGATGTGCGACATCAGCGCGCCCTGCGGATAGACGCGCCGGTCCTCCTCCTGGAAGTAGAGGCCGGGAATGCCGAGCCGGTTGACGGCATAGACCTGGCGCGGCGTCAGGTTGCGCTTCAGCCAGACGAAGCCGCGGTCGGAGCCGAGCTTGGCCGCGAGCTCGGCCTCGCTGAGCTCGGGCAGCACGGCGGCGATGCGCTGCGCCGACTCCTGCGGGTCGATGACCTGGTGCGGGTTGGCGAACAGCGAGGAGGTCGCCAGGCTGGTGGCGAGCACCACGCCGTTGCGGTCGACGATGTCGGCCCGCGCCATCGGCGGCGGCGCCGCCGGCGCGGCCGCGGCCCGCGGCTCCGCCGAATCCTGCAGCAGGGTCACCGCGGCGAGCCGCACCCCGATCACCAGGAACGCCACCGCGAACAGCGCGCCGGTGACCAGCAGCCGGGTGCGGCCGATCTCGATGGCGCGGCGGGCGTCGCCCTCCAGCCGCACCACCTCGTCGGGGTGCGAGGGCAGGCGGCCGCCCATGGGCACGAAGGTGGCGTCGAGCATGGTCATTGCTTGGCTCGCATGCTGGCGAGGATGGCGGCAACGTCGGCATCGGAGCCGGTGTCCGAGGCGGCGGCCGGGCGCGAGGGCGCGGGCGGGCTGGCGGGTGCGGCCAGGCTGGCGGTTGCAGGCGGGGCGGCGGGCGCCGCCGCGGCGACCTGGGTGACGTCGAGCTTCGGCAGCGCCGGGGCGGCGGGACCCGGCAGCGCCGCGATGGTCGGGCCGGGCAGCGGCACCGGGCCCTGCAGCGCGTCGGGCGGCGGCGGCACCGGCGCCGGGCGGTCGGGCAGGTCGGCGAGGCGGGCGAGCTGCGTCGCGGTGAAGGGCGCCAGCTCGAGGTGGCGGCGGGCGGGTCGCCGAGCCGGCTCGGCCGTTCAGCAGGCTCCATTCGGCGGCCAGCACGTGGATCGCCTCCTGGTCGCGCACGATCTGGCGGTTGATCTGGCCGAGATCGCCCTCCAGCGCCTGGACCTTGTACTTGACCTGGAACAGGCCGATGCCGGCGGCGATCACCAGCGCCAGCCAGACCAGGGTGGAGAGTCGGATCATGCGGCGTCTCCCCAGGCCGGCGCCGCGGTGCGCTCGGCGGTCCGCAGGCGGGCCGAGCGGGCGCGCGGATTGCGGGCGAGCTCCTCGACCGCCGGCGTCGCGGCATCCCGGGCAAGCAGGCGGAAGCTGGGCGGACGCAGCAGGGCACGGTCGGGCGGCAGGTGGCGCGACGGGCCGGGCGCGGCGCCGGCGCGGGCGCGCAGGAAGTGCTTCACCCGGCGATCCTCGAGCGAATGGAAGGCGACGACGGCGAGCCGGCCGCCCGGCCGCAGCAGCGCCTCGGCGTCGGCGAGGCCGCGGTCGAGCTCGCCCAGCTCGTCGTTCACCGCGATGCGCAGCGCCTGGAAGGTGCGGGTCGCCGGGTCGATCTCGTCGCGCCGGGCCGGGCCGGGCCGGGCCGCCGGCCGGACGATCTCGGCGAGCTGCAGGGTGCGGGTGATCGGCGCGGCGCGGCGGGCGGCGACGATGGCGCGGGCGACGGCGCGGGCCCGCCGCTCCTCGCCGAGCTCGTGCAGCAGGTCGGCGAGCGCGCCCTCGTCGAGCTCGTTGACCAGGTCGGCGGCGCTGCGGCCGCTCTGCTCCATGCGCATGTCGAGCGGCCCGTCGCTGCGGAAGGAGAAGCCGCGCTCCGGCCGGTCGAGCTGCATCGAGGAGACGCCGAGGTCGAGGGCCACGCCGTCGGCCGCGGTGACGCCGGCCCCGGCGAGCAGGCGGAGCATGTCGCCGAAGCGGCCGGCGATCAGCTTCAGCCGGCCGGCGAAGCGGCGCACCAGCTGGGCGGCGCCGGCCAGCGCCTCGGGGTCGCGGTCGATCCCCCAGACGGTGCAGTCGGCCGCCTCGAGCAGCGCGGTGCTGTAGCCGCCGGCGCCGAAGGTGCCGTCGACGAAGACCGCGCCGTCGCGCGGCGCCAGCGCGGCCACCACCTCGCGCAGCAGCACCGGGACGTGCGGGGCGCCGCTCATGCGCCGCCCTCCGGCCGCTGCGGCACGGTGCGGCGGTTCTCCAGCGCGCGCTGGCGGGCGAGCGCCTTGTGCGCCTCGAGGGCGGCAGGCTCCCAGATCTCGAAATAGGGGCCGCGGCCGACGAAGGCGGCGCTCTCGCCGATCCCGGCATGGGCGGCCAGCGCCGGCGGCAGCACGACGCGGCCCTCGCCGTCGAAGGGCAGCTGCTTGGCGTCGGCGAAGAGCGTCGAGGAGAGGTCGTCCTCGGCCTCGGAGAAGAGATCCTCCTTCTGCAGGTTGGCGACCTGCTGCTCCATCCAGGCGAGGCTGGCGCAATGCACGGCGGGCCGCCGGTAGGACGGGAAGGCGACCAGGCCGGGGAAGCCCTCGGCGCCCAGCGACGTGCGAAAGGCGGCAGGCACCGACACGCGGCCCTTGCGGTCGATCTTGTTCACGAACGTATCGATGAACAGGGCCATCGCGATCCCCTGCAGCCCTCCGTCGCCCTCATCCCCGACGGCCGGGCTCCCCCACCGAGCCGGCCCGTATTGCACCCTCGGTCCGTGATGGGTGGATGTGGGATATCATGGGAAATTATGGGCGTCAATGGGCGCTCCAGTAAATCCGGGGGAAATTCAGCGCCTTAGGAAGTTATCAACAGGGTCGACTGGATCTGTGGACAACAACCGCGGATGGCGACCTGCCGGGGTCAAGTCGAGGCAGGCGCAACGATGGCCGGCCATTTCGTTCTTTCTTTGTTCTTGCCGTGACGAATCCGCGGCCCTTCTGCGGCATGGCGCCGGGCCTGAGGCCCCGGCCTGAGGCGGGGGCTGAGGCCAGGGCCTGAGGCCAGGGGGGGGCCTGAGGCAAGGGCCGAAGCCGATGGGGGAAGTTGCCAGACGGCCTGTAAGCCGGGTTCTGTCCCGGCCCTCGCGGGCCGGGGATGACCATTCATCTGGGACGCCCGTCGCCGGGCGCCTCGCGCGACCTACCCGGGCGACGGTGCGGAGACCCGCCCGGCCGCCGCCTCTCGGCGGGCGGCCTGTCGCCCCTATGCGGTCTTGCTCCCGGTGGGGTTTGCCGTGCCGCTTCCGTTGCCGGTCGCGCGGTGCGCTCTTACCGCACCCTTTCACCCTTGCCGCCCCGGAGGGCGGCGGTTTGCTTTCTGTGGCACTGTCCCTGGGGTCGCCCCCGCCGGGCGTTACCCGGCACCGTGTCTCCGTGGAGCCCGGACTTTCCTCCCCCCGGCACCGGCGGCAAGCCGGCACGGAAGGCGGCCATCCGGCCGTCTGGCCCCCTGTAGCTAGGCCCCGCGCCGCGCCGGGTCAACCGGGCTTGGGGCCTGCCATCCGATTTACCGGCAATTCCCGGGATTGCCGGCAATCCCTGCCGCTCAGATCCCGCCCTTGGTCGCCGGCTCGACCAGCTTCGGCCGGCGGAACACGATGATGCCGACGCCGACGATGGTCAGCGCCGCGCCGGCCAGCATCACCAGGGTCAGGCTCTCGCCCAGGATGAGCACGCCGGAGAGCACCCCGAAGACCGGCACCAGCAGGGTGAAGGGGATCACCTGGTTGACCGCGAAGCGGCGCATCATGCGGTACCAGACGCTGTAGCCGAACAGGGTCACCAGCACGGCCTGGAACAGGGCCGAGGCCCAGACCCGCCAGTCGGCGGCGGCGAGCGCCGCCAGCTGGCCGTGCTCGGTCAGCGCCGAGACGATCAGCAGCTGCGGCGCGGCGATGATCGCCACCCAGCCGTTCAGCGACAGCACGTCGAGCGCGTCGCCCAGCCCCTTCATCATCATGCTGGCGACCGACCAGATGCAGGCGGCGATCACCACCAGGGCCAGCGAGCCGAGCGCCGGGTCGGCGCGCGGCGCGCCGGCGATCAGCGCCACCCCGGCGAAGGCGAAGGCCATGCCGAGCAGCCGCCGCCAGCCCAGCCGGTCGCGGTAGAAGAGCGCGGCGAGCAGCGAGGCGAAGGGCACCTGCAGCTGGATGGCGATCGCCGTGGTCGAGACGTCGAGATGGCGCACGCCGAGGAAGAACAGGCTGAAATGCACGACGCCGAGCAGCGTGCCGAGGCCGAGCAGCGCGCCCCAGCGCTCCGTCGGCCATTTCAGCACCGGCAGCAGCAGCAGCCCGACGACGATGAAGCGCAGCGCGACGAACAGGATCGGCGGCATCTGCGCCAGCCCGACCTTGACGACGACGATGTTGAGTCCCCAGACCATGGTGACCAGCACCAGCAGGGCGACGTCGCGCGGCGTCATCCCGGGCGGTCCGCGGCGGCCGCCTCGCGCTTCTCCTCGAGCTCCAGCCAGCGCAGCTCGGCCGCCGCGAGCTCCCCTGGGCGGCGCCGAGCCGCCCGGTCGCGGCGGCGAAGCCGGCGGGATCGCGGCCGTAGAGGCCGGGGTCGGCCAGCCGCTTCTCCAGCCCCGCGATCTCGGCCTCGAGCGCGGCCAGCCGCTCGGGCAGCTGCGCCAGCTCGCGCTGCTCCTGGTAGCCCAGCCGCGGCGCGCGGGCCGGCCGGCGGGCGGCCGGCGCGGCCGCTGCCGCCGGGCGCGCGACCGCCGCCGCGGGCGGCGGCGGCGGGCGCTGCCGGAGATAGTCGGCATAGCCGCCGGAATATTCGGCGACCCGGCCGCCGCCCTCGACGGCGATGACGCTGGTCACCAGCCGGTCGAGGAAGTCGCGGTCGTGGCTGACCAGCAGCAGCGTGCCGTCATAGTCGTCGAGCACCTCCTGCAGCAGGTCGAGCGTCTCCATGTCGAGGTCGTTGGTCGGCTCGTCGAGCACCAGCAGGTTGCTCGGCCGGGCGAAGAGCAGGGCGAGCAGCAGCCGGGCGCGCTCGCCGCCCGACAGGCTGCCGACCGGCATCAGCGCCTGGCGGTCCTCGAACAGGAAGTCGCGGAGGTAGGCCACCACGTGGCGCTGCTGGCCGCGCACCTCGATGCTGTCGCCGCCGCCCGGCGCCAGCGTCCGCCACAGGGTCGCCGCCGGGTCGAGGGCGGCGCGCTGCTGGTCGAAATAGAGCGGCCGGACGTTGGTGCCGAGCCGCAGGCTGCCGGCGTCGGGCGCCAGCTCGCCGGTCAGCAGCCGCAGCAGCGTCGTCTTGCCGGCGCCGTTGGCGCCGATCACGCCGATGCGGTCGCCGCGCAGGATGCGGGTGGAGAAGCCGGCGACGATCGGGCGCGGCCCGTCCGGGCCGGGGAAGGACTTGGCGATCGCCTCGGCCTCGATCACCAGCTCGCCGCCGGCCTCGGCGGCCGACAGGGCGAGCCTGGCGCGCCCGGCGGCGGCGATGCGCTCGGCGCGCGCCTTGCGCAGCCCGACGAGGCGGCGCAGCCGGCCCTCGTTGCGCTTGCGCCGGGCGGTCACGCCGCGCCTCAGCCAGTGGGTCTCGGCGGCGATCCTGCGGTCCAGCCGGTGGGCGGCCGCCTCCTCGGCCTCGGCGACCTCGGCGGCCCAGGCCTCGAACTCGGCGAAGCCGATCTCGCGCTCGCGGATGCGGCCGCGGTCGAGCCACAGGATGCGGCGGGTCAGCCGGCGCAGGAAGGCGCGGTCGTGGCTGATCGTCAGCAGCCCGCCGCGGAAGCCGGCGAGCTCCTCCTCCAGCCACTCGATGGTCGGCAGGTCGAGATGGTTGGTCGGCTCGTCGAGCAGCAGGATGTCGGGCTCGCCGACCAGCGCGCGGGCGAGCGCGGTGCGCCGCGCCTCGCCGCCGGAGAGCTCGGCGACCGGCCGGTCCGGGGGCAGGGACAGGCGGTCGAGCACGGCGCCCACCCGGTGGTGGTCGGGATCGCCGGCCGGCCCGAGCCCGGCCGCGACATGCGCCGCGACCGTCTCGCCGGCCCGCCGCTCGATCTCCTGCGGCAGGTAGGCGATCGCCGTGCCGGGCTGCACGAAGCGCTCGCCGGAATCGGGCTCGACCAGCCCGGCCAGCATCTTCAGCAGGGTCGACTTGCCGCTGCCGTTGCGCCCGACCAGGCAGGCTCCGTCGCCGCGGCCGAGCCCCAGCGTGATGCCGTCGAGCAGCGGCGCGCCGCCGAATCCGAGGCGCGCCTCGCGCAGCGCGAGGAGGGGGATGGCGGGCGGCAACGGGCTACTTCAGGCCGCGGTCCCGGGCGACCCGGTCATAGGCGGCGTTGACGGCCGCCATCTTGGCGGTGGCGACGTCGAGGAACTCCTGCGGCAGGCCCTCGGCGATCAGCCGGTCGGGATGCATCTCGCGGATCAGCTTGCGGTAGGCGGCCTTGATCTCGGCGTCGCTCATCGAGCGGTCGATGCCGAGCACGTGGTAGGGATCTGCCTCGTCGGGGCCGAGATGGCCGCTGCGCAGCCGCTCGAAGGCGGTCTCGTCGAAGCCGAAGATGGCCGCCACCTGGCGGAGATAGCCGAGCTCCTCGGCGCCGACCTTGCCGTCGGCCTTGGCGATGTGGAAGAGGCCGTCGAGCAGCTCCTCCAGCACCGGCGAGCCGGGCGTGAACATGCCGGCGACCTGCCGGGCATAGGGCTCGAACCCGCCGGCGTCGCGGCGCGCCTGGTCGAACAGCCGGCCGACGTTGCGCAGCTCCTCGGGCGGCACCCGGAAGACCTGCTTGAAGGCCGCGACCTCGGAGCGGCTGACCACGCCGTCGGCCTTGGCCATCTTCGCGCCGAGCACGATGACCGCGATGGTGAAGGCGATCCGCTTGGTCCCCAGCCGGTCCTGCGCCTCGGCCGCCGCGGCGTCGGCCGGCGCGTCGGCCCCGGCACCGGCCGGCACCGGCTGCTGCGCCGCGCGCAGCGCGTCGACGGCATGGCCCGCCACCGCGCCGACCAGCGCGCCGATCGGCCCGCCGAGCGCGAAGCCGGCGGCCCCGCCCAGGATCTTCCCCCAGATGCTCATGACGGGGCGCACCATAATAGGTGACGGCGCCGGGCGCCATGCCTGCAGCTTGCCGGGCCTGGGCAGCCCGTGTGCTGCTACGTCTCCGAGCTTGAGATGACGCGATAGGTGCCGGATGGCGCAGACTGCTAGCCCAGGATAGAGCAACTCCGAACGGCGGCGGGCATAGGGAGGTGACAAGCCGGGCCCTTGCTGGCCTCGAGAGGCATATCCTGAGGCCAGCTCAAGCGCCGGGCTTGACCCCTTGTACGCACCAGAATGCGTCCTGCGTTAACTGGCAGCGGAGATCGCATGACACCAACGCCCCGAGACCGACTAGCGGCGCCTCGAGATATCATCATGGTGCGGCGAGTATCTCGTTTGCCCAGTCCTCGAACAACCTTTGGCAAGCACGGCTGGCTCGCTCACGGAAACTCCGGGGCGATTCCAGGGGAAACCTTTTGGCCAGGGCGCTCACACGGGCTCTCCCATTGCCATTGAACCAGCTGGCTGCATTCCGGATGAGGTTTTGGAACGAAAGTCTCTCGCGCGATATGGCTGTGCCGAGTGGAGTGGTCGTCTGACTATTGATGTGACCGGTGTCATGAAGTCGGCGCCCTGGGTCAAACCCCTTTCCCGACGGATCGTATAGCCAACTGAGATCGGGATACGAGCTGCCGCGTCGTTGGCCGTTTGGCCCCGGCAAGTACCATTCGCTGAGATAGTCGAGCGGTTTTCCAGATCCTTCCCTGGTGGCTCCTCCGATATGATGAAAGTTCTGGGCAATCTGCGGGAATTTCTCTCGCAGGTATTTGCGACATTCTTGTGCTACAATATCCAAATCTCCTTGAGTAAGTGGACTGCCTCTGCGGCCGAAGTTGTGGATTGCCTGGATGACGGAGTCAACGAGTGTTTCAACCTCATCCTTCGGCGTTCCGTCTTCGATAAATCTTGGCAGTTCATCGATTTGATCTTCTAAAGTGATCGTGCCGCGCCTGGGTTCGTCGCGTGACAATTCGTCATTGCTATTGAACCAATCAGAATAGTTCGGTCTAGATAATTTATGGCCCGTCGCGTGAGTGACGAATTGGTCCGACGGTATAATTCCGAAGCTCGTGCCGCCGCGACCATATCCGGCGATTTTGTTGCGATGACCATCGCGCATGATGTATATCAATCCACCTGCTGCAAGGCTTGCTGCGATCGCGGGTCCTAGACCTGCGGTGAGGCCAATGCCGGCTCCGGCCATTGGTGCCAAGTAGCCGGCGATAGCGCCTGGAGTGTTGCCAAACAATTGCGAAGCATTGGCAATGCTAGGATGGGATATTTCTTGGCCGGCGCGGTAGGCTGATTGAGGTTGCGTGCCGGTATCCGCGACGAGCAGGCCGGAGCGGGAAGGGGGGATGGCGGCGAGGAGGCCTGGAACCTTCGCTGCAGCCGGCAGGCGACCCGGATCCAGGAGCGGGCGTGCGGCGGAGAACGGTCGGCCTGTGATCGGGCCAACGGCCATGGTTGCCTCCGTTGATTGGCGAGTGCGGGAGCGACTAAGGTATTACTATATTAGCGTAACTATTCATACGTGTAAAGCGGTAATCCTGGTCGAGTTGCCGGCCGCTCCCCCGCTCAGCGGCGCTGCTGAGGTTCGGGCGCGGACGCGAGGCCTGCGTTTCCCTGGAGCGATCGGGGCAGGCGCAAGGGATTGGGAAACTGCATCGTCACGATTGGGCAACGCGCAGGTACCGGCTCCCGACCATTGCTCCTCCGACGGCAATGCTGTCAGAGTCGCTCACAGAGACGGAGGCGGACATGGATCGCTGGGAGTTCTGGATCGATCGCGGCGGCACCTTCACCGACGTGGTGGCGCGGCGGCCGGACGGGGCGATCGTCACCCACAAGCTGCTGTCGGAGAATCCCGGACGCTACCGCGATGCCGCGCTGCAGGGCATCCGCGAGCTGCTCGGGCTCGGCGGCGACGACCCGATCCCGGCGGCGGCGATCGCCGCGGTCAAGATGGGCACCACGGTGGCGACCAACGCGCTGCTCGAGCGCAAGGGCGACCGCACGCTGCTGGCCATCACCCGCGGCTTCGCCGACCAGCTGCGCATCGCCTACCAGAACCGGCCGCGTCTCTTCGAGCGGCGCATCCGGCTGCCCGAGCTGCTCTACGAGGCGGTGGTCGAGATCGACGAGCGGGTGACCGCCGAGGGCGAGGTGCTGCGGCCGCTCGACCTCGCCGCGGCCGAGCGCGAGCTCGCCGCCGCGCACGGCCGCGGCATCCGCTCGATCGCCATCGTGCTGCTGCATGGCTACCGGCACACGGCGCACGAGCAGCAGCTCGCCGAGGTCGCGCTGCGGCTGGGCTTCACCCAGGTCTCGGTCAGCCACCGGGTCAGCCCGCTGATGAAGCTGGTCGGGCGCGGCGACACCACCGTGGTCGACGCCTACCTCTCGCCGATCCTGCGGCGCTATGTCGACCGCGTCGCGGGCGAGCTCGGCGCGGCGCGGCTGCTCTTCATGCAGTCGAACGGCGGGCTGGCCGAGGCCCGCGCCTTCCAGGGCAAGGACAGCATCCTGTCGGGCCCGGCCGGCGGCATCGTCGGCGCGGTCGAGACGGCGCGCGCCGCCGGCTTCGGGGAGATCATCGGCTTCGACATGGGCGGCACCTCGACCGACGTCTCCCACTATGACGGCGAGTACGAGCGCGCCTTCGAGACCCTGGTCGCCGGCGTGCGCATGCGCGCCCCGATGATGCAGATCCACACCGTGGCGGCGGGCGGCGGCTCGATCCTGCATTTCGACGGCAGCCGCTTCCGGGTCGGGCCCGACTCCGCCGGCGCCGATCCGGGGCCGGCCTGCTACCGCCGCGGCGGGCCGCTGACCGTCACCGACTGCAACGTCATGCTCGGCAAGCTGCAGCCCGCGTTCTTTCCCGCCCTGTTCGGGCCGGGCGGCGACCAGCCGCTCGACCGCGCCGTGGTCGAGGCGCGCTTCGCCGAGCTCGCCGCGGAGATCGCCGCCGCGACCGGCCGCCCGGCCGACCCCGCCGCCGCGGCCGAGGGCTTCCTGCGCATCGCCGTCGAGAACATGGCCAACGCGATCAAGGAGATCTCGATCCAGCGCGGCTACGACGTCACCGAGTACACGTTGTGCTGCTTCGGCGGCGCCGGCGGCCAGCATGCCTGCCTGGTCGCCGACGCGCTCGGCATGACCCGGGTGCTGCTGCATCCGCTGGCCGGCGTGCTGTCGGCCTACGGCATGGGGCTGGCCGACCAGCGGGTGCTGCGCGAGCGCGCCGTCGAGGCGACGCTGGCGCCGGCCCTGCTGCCGCGGTTGTCGGCCGTCGCCGGCGATCTCGCCGCCGAGGCGACGGCGGCCCTGGCCGCCCAGGGCGTGCCGGAAGGCGCCGTCGCCGTGCTGCAGCGGCTGCATCTGCGCTATGCCGGGACCGACGCGGCGCTGGTGGTGACCCTGCGCGCCGGGCTGCTCGAGGACGCGGCGGCCGCGGCGGCGGTGGCCGAGATCGTCGGGGGCTTCGAGGCGGCGCACCGCCAGCGCTACGGCTTCGTCGTGCCGGGCAAGGCGCAGATCGTCGAGGCCGTCTCCGTCGAGGCAGTGGGACGGCCCGAGGAGGCGGGGCGGCACGGGCCGGTGGTGGCGGTGCCGGGCGCCGGCGCGCCGGCCCCCGCGCCGCTCGCCCGCGTCGCCATGCGCAGCGACGGCGCCGCGCGCGAGGCGCCGGTCTTCCGCCGCGAGCAGCTGCGCGCCGGCGACCGCGTCGCCGGCCCGGCGATCGTCGCCGAGGCGACCGCCACGACGATCATCGAGCCGGGCTGGCGCGGCGAGCTGACCGCGGCGGGCGACCTCGTGCTCACCCGCGTCGTGCCGCTGGCCCGCGCCGCGGCGGTCGGCACCGCCGTCGATCCCGTCATGCTCGAGGTCTTCAACAACCTCTTCATGTCGATCGCCGAGCAGATGGGGTCGACGCTGGAGAAGACCAGCTACTCCGTCAACATCAAGGAGCGGCTCGACTTCTCCTGCGCCATCTTCGACCGGCAGGGGCAATTGATCGCCAACGCGCCGCACATGCCGGTGCATCTCGGCTCGATGGGCGAGAGCGTCGAGACGGTGATCCGGGCGCGCGCCGGCACCATGGCGCCGGGCGACGTCTACGTGCTGAACGCGCCCTACAACGGCGGCACGCACCTGCCCGACATCACGGTGATCACCCCGGTCTTCGACGAGGCGGGCGGCGCCATCCTGTTCTACGTCGCCAGCCGCGGCCACCACGCCGACGTCGGCGGCATCACCCCCGGCTCGATGCCGCCCGACAGCCGCTCGGTCGAGGAGGAGGGCGTGCTGATCGACAACTTCGTGCTGGTCGAGCGCGGCCGCTTCCGCGAGGCCGAGGTCCGCGCCCTGCTCGGCAGCGGGCGCTGGCCGGCGCGCAACGTCGACCAGAACGTCGCCGACCTGCAGGCGCAGATCGCCGCCAACGAGAAGGGCGTGCAGGAGCTGCGCCGCATGGTGGCGCATTTCGGCCTCGACGTCGTGCACGCCTATATGGGCCACGTCCAGGACAATGCCGAGGAGCAGGTGCGCCGCGTGCTGGGCGTGCTCAAGGACGGCAGCTTCACCTACGAGATGGACGACGGCAGCCGCATCGCCGTCGCCATCCGCATCGACCAGGCGGCGCGCCGCGCGGTGATCGACTTCGCCGGCACCAGCCCGCAGCAGGCGACCAACTTCAACGCGCCCGCCGCGGTGTGCAAGGCGGCGGTGCTCTACGTCTTCCGCACGCTGGTCGACGACGACATCCCGATGAACGCCGGCTGCCTGAAGCCGCTGGACATCGTCATTCCCGAGGGCTCGATGCTGCGCCCACGCTACCCCGCGGCGGTGGTCGCCGGCAACGTCGAGACCTCGCAGGCGATCACCGACACGCTCTACGGCGCGCTCGGCCTGATGGGCGCCGCCCAGGGGACGATGAACAACCTGACCTTCGGCAACGACCGCTACCAGTATTACGAGACGATCTGCGGCGGGTCGGGCGCCGGGCCGGACTTCGACGGCACCGACGCCGTGCACACCCACATGACCAACTCCCGCCTCACCGACCCGGAGGTGCTGGAGTGGCGCTTCCCGGTGCTGGTCGAGCGCTTCGCCATCCGCCGCGGCAGCGGCGGCGCCGGCCGGCATCGCGGCGGCGACGGCGTGGTCCGCTGCCTGCGCTTCCGCGAGGCGATGACCGCGGCGATCCTCTCCGGCCATCGCCGCGTGCCGCCCTACGGGATGGCGGGCGGCGCCCCCGGCGCGCTCGGCCGCAACCGGGTCGAGCGCGCCGACGGCCGCATCGAGGAGCTGCCCGGCACCGCCAAGGCCGAGATGGCGCCGGGCGACGCCTTCGTCGTCGAGTCGCCGGGCGGCGGCGGCTACGGCCCGGCCCAGGCGGCGCGGCGCGCCGCGGAGTAGGCCCCCGCGCCGAGCCGGGCCGCGGCGGCCCTCAGTCGGCGGCGGGTCCGTCCGGACCGTAGGGCGGGCCGGCGCCGGCATCGTTGCCGTCGCCGAAGTCGGTGTCGATCTCGACCCAGCTCGAGATGCCCGGGATGCTGCCGAGGCTCTCGGTCGGCACGCGCAGCTGGATGCGCACCGTCGTCATGTCGGTGTCGCGCAGCGTCCGCTCGCCGGTCTCGAACTTGGTGATCCGCGCGCCCTCGGCCTTGGCCACCTGGTTGAGGCCCTTCATGATCTCGGCCGACTTGACCTTGCGCGTGCGGCCCGCGGCGGCACGGGACTTGGTCGCGGCCGGCTTGGCTTGCTTGGCCATCGGGGTCCCCCCTTTCTCGTCGTTCGCCGGCCAAGCCTAGCGGCGGCGCCGGGCCGAGGCAATGCCGCGCCGGCGTCCAGGACCGCTGTCCTCGACGCCGTCGCCGGCCGGGTCGCGGCAGAGGGTGAGCGCGCCCTCGCGCAGCAGGCGGCGCACCAGGACCAGGCGTCCCGCGGCGTCGAGCGGGCCGGGCAGCCCGGCGGCGGTGAAGGGCCGGCCGGCGAGCATGAAGCGCAGCTCGGCCGCGAGATCGCCGGGAAGGCGGAGCAGCTTGCCGTGGAAGGCGAGGCAGGCCGCGCCCTCCTGCTCGAAGATGCGGAAGGCGAGCGCCGGCCGCCGGCGCAGCCGCGTCGCCGGGGTCAGCGCCGCCGCCGCCTCGAGGTCGAGGAGATGCCCCTCGAGGCTCGGCGCGGCGGCGCCAGCGCCGTCTCGGCCGCGTCGCCGATCAGCGTCGGCGCGTCCCAGCGTGCCGCCAGGCCCCGGATCAGCTCGCCGAGCCGGCGCTCGGCGGCGGCGCGCTCGGCCGGCCGCAGGGCGAAGCCCGGCGGCAGCGACTGGCGCAGCGCCGCGTCCTCCTCGATGGCGGCCTCCAGCGCGCCGCGCAGCAGCCCGGCCCAGGTCACGGGATAGGCGCCGACGGTGAGGTGCAGCGAGGTGGCCGAGCCGCTCTCGGCGCTGTGCACGACGCCGCGCGGCAGGTAGAGCGTGTCGCCGCGCTCCAGCACGAAGCTCTCGACCGGCGCACCGAGGTCGGCGTCGCCGCGGCGGAAGGGCTGGCGCCGCGTCGGCAGGCGGACCGGGGAGTCGTAGAGGTGCCAGCGTTTGCTGCCCTCGACCTGCAGGACGAAGACGTCGTGCGTGTCGTAGTGGATCGAGAGCCCGCGGGCATCGGCCGGGGTCAGGTAGGCGTTGACCTGGAACCGGGCGGAGAGCTCCAGCGCCAGCGAGCGGCACAGCGCGGCCAGCGGCGGATGGCGTTCGTTGAGCGCCTGCATCGAGATGGTGGCGCCGTCGCGGTAGGCGGCGTAGACCGCCTCCAGCCGGCCGACATGGGCGTTCTGCGCCTCGCCGGTGAGCTCGCGCACCGGCGTCTCCTTGCCGTCGCGCAGGATGCGGATGTCGGGGGCGCGGATGCTGGCATGGGACAGCAATCCGTCGAGGTCGGCGAGCGAGAGCAGCCCGTCATGGAAGGCCGGGTCGCCGCGGGCGATCCGCAGCGGCCGCTGCTCCCAATGGTCCCGGACGAACGTCCCGGCATCGACCGGCGCGATCAGCCGCAATGAGGTGCCCCCGGCGCTCGACCCGGCGTCTCGCCGTCCCGCGCGGGACGGGTCCGGGTCCTTCGCGGCAAGGCTAGCGTCGTGCGGCGCCGGCGACAACGGGGGCGGCTACCGCCCCAGCACGGTGGCGCGGAACTGGAGGAAGCGGCGGGCCGCGGGCAGGCCGTCGTCGCGGCACCAGAAGCGGAAGCCGGCCAGCCCGTGATTGCCGTACTGGTAGTCGGCGGCGAGGCCGCCGTCGCGGTCGTCGCCGCGGACCTGGGCCGGCGTCAGCCCGAGCTGCAGGATGGTCCAGCGCCGCAGCAGGTCGTAGCCCTGCGCGACCGGGATGGTGGCCAGCCCGCAATACTCGGCCACGGCGAAGCCGTAGGCGATCTCCTGCAGCGGCCCGGCCGGATGGCGCGGCAGCTCGTCCTCGGCCGCGGCCGGTCCGGCGAGCAGGAGAAGGAGCGGGAGCCAGCGCATCCCGGCATCATACAGGTGCCGGGCGTTCGGACGAGCCGCGCGATCCCGAGCTGCAGGCGCGCTCCGGCTACTGCGGGTCGCCGGTGGCGGTGACCGCGGGCGTGCGCTCGGGGCGTCGGCCCGACCTGAAGTAGTGCACGTCGTCGAGCGTGAAGAGCGCGACGGGCCGGAAGGCGGCGAAGTAGGCGGGCTGGTCGATCACGGCCGGCTCCAGCAAGTCGAGGACGTCGTCATGCCCGCCGTCGGCGACCAGCAGCACGGCGTGCATCGCCCGGCGGTCGCTGCGGAACCCGATCAGAAGGGCGAGGGCATCGTCCGGCACGCCGGCCAGGCGCGCCGCCCAGAACTTGAAGATGGCGAACCCGTCGCAATCGGCCGCGCCGAGCCTGACCACCTGGTCCGGGGTCTCCCAATAGTCGCGCACGCCGAACAGGTCCTGGTCGCTGCGGTAGCGGAAGCTGCCGTCGACCCGGCGCTGGATGGCGACGAGCCTGTCCCTCACCGGCTGCTGCGCGAGCTGGTGCGTCCAGGCCACCCAGCCGGCCAGCGCGGGATCGTCGGCGCCGGCCGGGCCGGTCAGCCAGGATCGCGCCCGTTCCCACTTCGGGAAGTGCAGCGCGACATTCGGCACGACGCTGTCGCGCAGCAGCGCGACCACCGTGTCCTCGGCTGCCGGTGAGGGCACGGCAGAGCACAGCAGCAGCACGCCCAGCGCCGCTGGGATGATCGGGAGCGGCCAGCATCTCATCGGCGCCAGGGCCTTATCGCGACAAATCTGCACTATGTGTCGATCGTTCTATAGCATCACGACCAATAAAGGAAATATTTACAATGCTCGATTTTTTAATACAAAGAGCGCAGGAGATTAACGGCGGTGGTTGTAGGAACGACGGCCAGCGGGCCGGCCAGCGACCTGCTCAGTCCCCAGGCCACATGCGCGGCGCGACCCCGTTGCCAGCATCGCCCGCCGCCGCGATCCCGGGCCGGGAGATCTCATTGCGCGCCGCGGAAACCGGACGTAGTGAATGTCGTCGAGCGTGAACAGGGCGACGGGTGTCGCTGGCGAGCAGCACTGCATGCATCGCCCGGCAATCGCTGCGGAACCCGACCGAACTCGCCAGGGCCGGCAGAACTATTGCGAGCCGCCGTCGCAATAGACGTCGCATGGCCATTCTCCGAACTCTCGCGACGGTCAAGAGTTTCGGCCGCCCACATCCGCAAGCTATGGGAGCGACGGGGCAGATACAAGGTACCTATTCAGCGCCACATGATGGCCAGAAGAATTCCCCTCGATCTCAACCTGATATGCGGCTGAATGCAGTTAGTCGCCGTGGCGAAAATGCGCCAGGAAACTGGAATAAAGTCACAGGCCGGTGTGGGTCGGCAGGGCGATGGCTGTCAGCACCAGCCCGTCCTCGACGAGCCAGCGGCCGGCGAAGCCGGCGAGAGGGCGGCCCTCGATCACCGGCGCCTCGACCAGCAGGCGCGCCTCGAAGCGCCCCGCCTCCGGCTGCAGCGCGATGGCGGCCTGCCCGAAGTCGAGCCAGCGGCGGGCGAGCGGCCACCACGCCTTGAAGACGCTCTCCTTGGCGCTGAAGATCACCCGGTCCCAGCAGATTCCCTCCGGAGCGCGGGCGAGCCAGTCGCGCTCCTCCTCGACCAGCACCATGCGGGCGACGCCCTGCGGCAGCGGCGCGTGGATCTCGGCGTCGATGCCGAGCGTCGCGGCCGCGCTCGCCCGGGCGACGGCGGCGGCGCGATAGCCCTCGCAATGGGTGATGCTGCCGACGATGCCGGCCGGCCACAGCGGCTCGCGGCCCTCGCCGCGCAGGATCGGGGCCGCCGGCAGCCCCAGCCGGCGCAGCGCCATGCGGGCGCAGTGGCGGCCCTCGGTGAACTCGCGCACCCGCTTCTCGACGGCGCGCCCGAGCAGCGCCGCCTCCTCGGGCAGCAGGGCGGCGCCGGGGTCGCCGCCGCGGATCTCGGAGCAGGCCACGCCCGGCGGCAGCAGCGCCTCGATCATGGCGGCGGCAGGTGCCCGACCGCCTGCCAGCCGGCGACGAAGCGCCCGAACATGGCCTCGTCGACCGCGGCGGCCGCGAGCGCCGCGGGCCCCATCAGCGCGGCGGCCGCGCCGTTGCCGAAGCGCAGCCGGCGGCCGGCGGCGAGCAGCTCCGGCGCGCTCAGCCCGCCCGCCTCGGGCAGCGGCTCGAGGAAGAGCGGCGCCAGGCCGGCGAGCGCGCCTGCCGCCCCGTCGCGCAGGCTGCGGCGCAGCCGCGTGCGCCAGGCCTCGTAGGGCAGCCGCTCCAGGCGATAGCCCAGCCGGCCGAGCCAGCCGGCGATCTCGGCGAGCGAAACGAGGCGATCGGCGATCGGATGGAAGGCGGGCGATGCCGCCCAGCCGGCGCGGGCCCCCGCCACGATCGCCGCGGCGACGAAGTCGACCGGGGTGACCGAGAGCGCGATGTCGAGATCGGGGACGGCCTGCAGCTCGATGCAGCCCTTCACCATGGCGGGAATCGCGTCATGCACCGGCCAGCGGCCCGAGACGGGGTCGCCGGCGATGGTGCCGGGCCGGTGGATCGTCGCCGCCAGGCCGCGCGAGCGCGCCGCCTGCACCAGCCGCTCGGCCACCCACTTGCTGGCGGCGTAGCCGGTGAGGAAGGGGCCGGGCGGCGGCTCGGCCGCCTCCGCGACCTCGCGGCCGTCGAGCAGCGCCGGCTGGTCGAAGACGGACAGGGTCGAGACGTGGTGGAAGGCCTTCGCCCGTCCCTCGCAGGCCAGCGCCAGCAGGCGCAGGGTGGCCGTCACGTTGGCCCGCCGCAGCAGCTCGTAGGGCTCGGTGAGCGCGACCCGCGCGCCGCAATGGTAGATGGCGCCGACCTCGGCGGCCAGGTGGCGCGCCGTGGCCTCGGCGAGGCCGAGCCCGTCGGCGGCGAGATCGCCGGGATGGACGACGATGCGCTCCGCCCAGCCCGCCCGCCACCGGCCGGCTTCGGTCAGCGCCCGGACCAGCCGGGCCGCCGCCTGGTCCGGGGACTCGCCGCGCACCAGGCAGTGGATGCGGGCGCCGCTGCCGGCGAGCAGCGCGGCCAGGAGATGGCCGCCGAGGAAGCCGGTGGCGCCGGTCAGCAGCACCGCGTCCGGCTCGGGCTGCGGCGCCGCGGCGGCGGGGCGGAGCGGCTCGGGCAGCACGGCGTCGGCGCGCAGCCGCTCGAGCCGTGCGGCCGCGGTCACGGGCCCCGGCTCGCCGGCCGCCGCCGCGTCGATCGCGGCGGCGAGCTCGCCGAGCCGGTGGGCGTCGGCCAGCGTGCGCACCGGCAGCGCGACGCCGAACGCCTCGGCGATGCGCGCGAACAGCGCGGCGGCCGCCAGCGAATGGCCGTGCAGCTCGAAGAAGCTGTCATGGATGCCGACCGCGGCGACGCCGAGCAGCTCCTGCCAGAGCGCCGCCAGCCGGCGCTCCGTCGCGGTGCGCGGCGGGCACCAGCTTGCATCGTCGCCGGCGGCGCGGCCGGGGGCGGGCAGGGCGCGGCGATCGAGCTTGCCGGTGGCCCCGAGCGGCAGGCGCGGCAGGGTCACCAGCAGCTCGGGCAGCATGTAGGCGGGCAGCTGCGTGCCGAGCTGGCGGCGCAGCGCGGCCGCGTCGACCGGCTCCGGCGCCGCGAGATAGGCGACCAGCGCGGGCCCGCCGGGCGCGTCGTCGCGCAGCAGCACGGCGGCATCGGCGATGCCGGGAAGGCGGCGCAGATGCGTCTCGATCTCGCCGGGCTCGATGCGGTGGCCGCGATGCTTGATCTGGCCGTCGCGGCGGCCGAGGAAGAACAGCGCCCCGTCCTCGCGCCGGACGCGATCGCCGGTGCGGTAGAGCCGCCGCCCGGATGCCAGCGCCGGGAAGCGCTCGGCGGTGGCGGCGGGATCGCCGAGATAGCCGTCGGCGAGCCCGCTCCCGGCGAGGTGCAGCTCGCCCGCGATGCCGTCGGGCAGCGGCTCCAGGCGGTCGTCGAGCACCGCCGCGGCGATCCCGGCCAGCGGCGCGCCGAGCGGCAGGCTGGGACGGTCGCGGCAGGCCTCGACGAGCGGCGCGTCGACGCGTTGCGCGGTGGCCCAGATGGTCACCTCGGTCGGGCCGTAGAGGTTCCACAGCGATCCCACCCGCGGCAGCAGCCGCTCGGCCAGGGCCGGCGGCAGCGCCTCGCCGCCGCAGAGCGCCACCAGGCCGGACCGGCCGGACCAGCCGGAATCCAGCAGCATCGACCAGGTCGCCGGCGTCGCCTGCATCAGGGTGGCGCCGCTCGCCGCCAGCGCGGCGGCGAGCGCGCTGCCGTCGCGCGCCGCGGCGTGGCCGGCCAGCACCACCCGGCCGCCGGCGGCGAGCGGCAGCAGCAGCTCGAGCGCGGCGATGTCGAAGGCCGGCGTGGTCACCGCCAGCAGCCGGTCGGCCGCCGAGAGCCGCAGCCGCTGCTGCATGGCGGCGATCAGGCCGGCGAGCGCCGCCTGGCCGATCGCGACTGCCTTCGGGCGCCCGGTCGAGCCGGAGGTGAAGATGACGTAGGCGCGGGGCCCGGGCGCCTGCGGCGGCGGCGCCGCGGCATCGAGGCGGTCGAGCCGGACGGCCCGGGCCGGACCGCCCTCGAGGTCGCCGGCTCCGTCGGTGACCACCAGGGCGGCCCTGGCCTGGGCCAGGCAGGCCTGCCGGCGCGCGACGGGGTGCCCGGGATCGAGCGGCAGGTAGGGTGCGCCCGCCCAGTGGGCGGCGAGCAGCGCCGCGACGAGGTCGGGCGTGCGCGCCAGGCAGAGCCCGACCGGCCGGTCGCCGCCGGCCCCGCCGGCGACCAGCGCCGCGGCGATCGCCCCGGCCCGCGACAGCAGCCCGGCATAGGTGAGGCTGCCGCCCTCCGCGGCGATGGCGATCGCCTCCGGATGTCGCGCCGCCTGGCCGGCGATGGTCGCCAGGACCGGCGGCAGCGCCGCCGTCGGCGGCAGGACCAGCTGGGACAGGATGCCGATGCGCCTGGCCGGCTCGACCAGCGCCAGCGCGCCGAGCGGCGCGTCGGGCCGGCTCGCCGCGTCGTCGAGCAGGCAGGCCAGCATGCCGGTCAGGGTCGCCGGGTCGGGCCGCTCCTCGGCCGGCCCGTCCAGCCAGTCGAGGATCGCGCAGCGCGGCCCGCAGGCGATCTCCAGCACCGGACCGGGCGGTCCGCCGGCGAGGGCGGCCGGGCCGCGGGCGATCCGGTCGTCGCCCGCCGTCCGATGCAGCACGAACAGGTCGGCGGCGCGGTCGGCCGCGGCCGGACGGCTCAGCCCGTCGACCAGGGCGGCGAAGCCGAGCCCCTCATGCAGCGCGACCGCGTGCCGCGTGAATCCCGATGCGGGATGGCCGAGCAGCGCGCTGGCCTCCGACGACCGGGCCACGACGAGGCTGTCGGCCGGCAGGTCGGGCGAATGCCGGGCGCGCCACAGCGCGACCAGCGCGGCCGCCTCGACGACCAGGGCCGGCGGCGCTGCCAGCCGGGCGGCGAGCGAGCGCAGCGCCGCCAGCGCCGGGCCGCGCAGCGCGAGACGCACCGCCTCGCGCTCGCCCGGCGGCCGGCCGGCGCCGCAGAGCGGCGTGCCGTCCGCGGCGAGGGCGGGCCGCGACCAGGTGGCGACCAGGCCGCTCCCGCCGTCGCCGGGACGGTGTGTCAGCCCGGGACGCCCGCTCGCGCTCGAGGGCGGCGGCGGCACCGTCGCCGGAAAAGCGGGCGCGGCACTGCCAGGCAGGCGGCGGGATGCGGCTCTCGCGCAGCAGCGCGGCGACGATGTCGCGGCAGATCGCCAGCGGGCCGGGCAGGGCGGCGGCCAGCCCGGGGGCCGCCGCGGCGAGCAGTGCGCGCGCCTGCGTGTCGTCGACGCGGAAGCCGGCATAGCGCGGCAGCAGCGGCGTCACGCCCTGCAGGAAGTCGAGGAAGGGATGCAGGCTGCAGCCCGGCGCCGCGGCGATGCGCGCCAGCCAGTCGCCGTAGCCGAGCAGCGTGACCGGATAGCCGAAGCCGGCCAGCAGGTCGGCGAGCTCGGCCAGGCGCAGCGGCTGGCGATTGAGCAGGTGCAGGTTGCCGCCGAGCGCCTCGGGCGCGGCGGCGACTGCCGCGACCGCCTCGGCGACGGCGTCGACCGGCAGCAGGTCGAGCAGCACCTCGATGTCCGGCAGGCAGCCGAGCTCGACCGCCGCGGCGATGGCGCGCGGCACGATGTAGCGCCACGGCATCGGGCCGCCGGCCGCGCCGGTGAGGAAGTCCATGCGATAGACGGAGACCGGCAGGCCGCGCCGGCGCGCCTCGGCGGCGAGCCGCTCGGCGACGCACTTGGTCTGCGCATAGGCGCTCTCGAAGCGCTCGGCGGCCGCCTCCGGCACCATCCCCTCATGCGCCACCGACGCCGCCTCGGGCAGCCCGCCGGGAAAGACGCCGAGCGTCGAGACGAGGTGCAGCGCCTTGGGCCGCCGCGCGCAGGCGAAGCGCAGCACGGCGCGGGTGCCCTCGACGTTGAGCGGCGCCAGCGCGTCGTAGGGCAGCAGCCAGTTGACCCGGGCGGCGGCGTGCACGACCGTATCGATCTCGTCGGCCAGCGCCTCCCAGGCGGCCGGCGCCAGCCCGAGCCGCGGCTGCTGCAGGTCGCCCTCGACCAGGGTGACGCGCTCCGCGAAGGCGGCGGCGACGGCCGGGTCGTCGGGCAATGCGGCGCGCAGCCGGTCGCGCCCGGTGCCGCGGCGCACCAGGCAGCGGATCTCCGCCGCGGTCCGCGCCAGCAGCCGGGCGAGGAGCGCCGCGCCGAGAAAGCCGCCGGCGCCGGTCAGCAGGATGCAGCCAGGCGGCCCCGCCGCCGGTGCGGTGCCGGCGGGCGGCCGGATCTCCGGCTCCAGCGTGGCGTCCCGCTCCATCCGCGCGCGGTCCGCCATGCCGCGCCGCCCGGGCTCGCCCGGCCCGGCAGGGCCGTCGGCGGCGAGGGCGGCGAGGCCCGCGATGGTGGTGCTGCCGGTGACCGCGGCGGCGCCGAGCGCGACGGGCAGGCGGCCGGCGAGCGCCGCCGCCACCTCCATCGCCATCACGGAATCCAGTCCCAGCTCGGCCAGCGGCCGGTCGTCCGCGAGGGTGGCGGGATCACAGCGCAGCGCCCGCGCCACTGCCCTGCGGATCGCCTCGCGCGGCGGCTCCGGGGCTTCGCCGGCGCGCGGCTCCGCCGTCTCCGGCGCCGCGTCGAGCCAGTGGCGCCGGCGCTGGAACGGGTAGGTCGGCAGCGCCAGCCGGCGCAGCCCGTCGCGGCAGGTCGGTCCGGTGTCGATGGCCAGCCCGGCGGCGAAGAGGCGCGCCGCCGCCTCGGCCAGGCTCTGCGGCTCGTCGCCCTCCGGCCGCAGCGCGGCGACGACGTCCGGCAGCGGCCGGCCGGCCGGCCAGGCGCCGAGCGCGAGCGGCGCCAGCACCGGCCGGGGCCCGAGCTCGAGCAGCAGGTCGACGCCGAGCCCGGCGAGCGCCGCGACGCCGCGGCCGAACTGCACCGGTTCGCGGGCGTGGCGCCGCCAATAGGCGCCGTCGAGCGCGGCGTCGGGCGCCAGCGCCTCGCCGGTCAGGTCGCTGACCAGCGACAGGGTGGCGCGCCGGCTGGCGGCCGGCGGCGCCGCCGCCTCGAGCGGCGCCAGCGCCGGCTCGATCAGGGCGGAATGGAAGGCATGCGAGGTGGCCAGCCGCTCGCAGCGCACGCCGGCGCCGGCGAGCCGGGCGAGCAGCGCCTCGACCGCCGCCGCCGGGCCGCTCACCACCTGGTGCGTGCCGTTGTCGGCGGCGAGCCCGGCGGCGCTGCCCTCGAGCGCGGCGGCGACCGCCGCCTCGGGGGCGAAGACCGCGGCCATCAGGCCGCCCGCCGGCAGCGCGTCCATCAGCGCGCCGCGCCGCGCCACCAGCGCGATCCCCTCCTCGAGCCCGAGCAGGCCGGCGGCGTGGGCCGCGGCGAAGGCGCCGACGCTGTGGCCGAGCGCCGCCGCCGGCGCCAGCCCCCGCGCGCGCCACAGCGCCAGCAGGCCGGCCTGCAGCGCGAACAGGGCCGGCTGGGTGTAGCGCGTGCGTTCGAGCAGGGCGGCCGCCGGCGTGCCGGGCTCGGCCAGCATGACGGCGAGCAGCGGCGGGTCGAGCGCGTCGCCCAGCGCGGCCGCGCAGCGGTCGAGCACGGCGCGGAAGACCGGCTCGTCCCGGTAGAGCGCGCGGCCGATGCCGGGGCGCTGGCTGCCCTGGCCGGTGAAGAGCAGGCCGAGGCGCGGCGGCGTGCGGCGCGCGCCGGACCAGGTCGCGGCGTCGGGGCTGCCGGCGGCGAGCCGCTCCAGCCGCGGCGCCGGATCCTCGCCCGGTGCGACGGCCAGCGCGGCGCGGTGCGCCAGGGCATCGCGCCGCGCGGTCGCGGCGGCGAGCTCGGCGAGGCTGGCGTCGGGGCGCTCGCGGATCCACGCCGCGAGCCGGCCGGCCAGCGCGCGCAGCGCCGCCGGCTCCTTCGCCGACAGCGCCAGCACCTGCGGCGCCGTGGCCTCCCGCAGCGGGGCCGCCGGCGCGGGCCCGGCATGGCCCTCGACCAGCAGGTGGCAGTTGGTGCCGGTGAAGCCGAAGGAGCTGATGCCGGCGATGCGGCGCCCCGCCGGCCAGGGACGCCGCCGGGTCACCACCTCGAGCGGCAGGCCGGCCCAGGGCACATGCGGGTTGGGCGTGCGAAAATGGGCCTGAGGCGGCAGCTCGCCGTGCTGCAGCGCGAGCACGACCTTGACCAGCCCGGCAATGCCGGCGGCCGCCTCGAGATGGCCGATGCTCGCCTTGACCGAGCCGACCAGCAGCCGGCCTCCGGCCGGCCGGCCGGGGCCGAGCGCGCGCGCCGCCGCCTGCAGCTCGATCGGGTCGCCGAGCGCGGTGCCGGTGCCGTGCGCCTCGAGATAGGCGACCTCCGCCGGCGCCAGCCCGGCCTCGGCGAGCGCGGCGGCGATCGCCTGCTCCTGCGCCGGTCCGTTCGGCACGGTGAGGCCGGCGCTGGCGCCGTCCTGGTTGACCGCGCTGCCGCGGATCACCGCCAGCACCGCGTCGCCGTCGCGCTCCGCCGCGGCCAGCGGCTTCAGCAGGACGACGGCCGCGCCCTCGCCGCGGCCATAGCCGTCAGCCGCCGCGTCGAAGCTCTTGCAGACCCCGTCGGGCGCCAGCATGCGGGCCCGCGACAGGGCCACCATCCCCGCCGGCGAGAGGATCAGGCTGGCGCCGCCGGCGAGCGCCAGCCCGCACTCGCCGCGGCGCAGCGCCTGGCAGGCCTGGTGCACCGCGACCAGGGACGAGCTGCAGGCGGTGTCGATGGCGAGGCTCGGGCCGGTCAGCCCGAGCAGGTGGCTGATGCGTCCGGCCGCCGCGCTGTGCGCGTTGCCGGTCCCGGCATGGGCGTCGAGCGCCGCCAGGCCGCGCGACAGCAGCAGGTCGGCATAGTCGTGCGTGGCGAGGCCGAGAAACACTCCGGTGCGGCTGCCGGCGAGGCCGGCCGCGCGCAGGCCGGCCGACTCCAGCGCCTCCCAGGCGGTCTCCAGCAGCAGCCGGTGCTGCGGATCGAGCGCGGCCGCCTCGCGCGCGCTGATGCCGAAGAAGCCGGCATCGAACAGGTCGACGCCGTCGAGGAAGGCGCCGCGGCGGGTGACGCAGCGGCCCGCCGCCTCGGGATCGGGATCGTGCAGCGCGTCGATGTCGAAGCGGTCGCGCGGCACCTCGCGGACGGCGTCGCGGCCCTCGGCCAGCAGCGCCCAGAACGCGTCGAGGTCGGCGCCGCCCGGCAGCCGCGCGGCCATGCCGATGACGGCGATCGCGCCCGCGGCCGGAGCCGCCGCGGCAACGACCGCCGGGGCCGCCGGGGTCTGCGCCAGCCGGGCCTCGAGCAGGGTCGCCAGCGCCGCGAGGTTGGGCTGGTCGAAGAGCGTGGTGGCGGGCAGCGGCAGCTCCAGCCGCAGCGCCTCGCTGAGCCGGGCGCCGAGCCGGACGGCGGCCAGCAGATCGACGCCGAGCGGGGCGAAGCCCTGCTCCGGCCCCGGCGGCTCGGCCAGGCCGAGCTCCTGCTGCAGCCAGCGGCCGAGCTGGTCGACCAGCCGCCCGTGGCGCTGCGCCGCGGGCAGCCGCGCCAGCGCCTCGATCAGGCCGTCCCCTGCCGCGCCCGGCGCCGCCTCGCCGGCCTGCCAGGGGCGACGACGGCGAGCCGGCCGGCGCGGTACTGCTCGCGCGCCGCGATCCGCTGCAGCTTGCCGCTGGTGGTGCGGGGCAGGGTGGCCGGCCGGATCAGCAGGATGGCGGCCGGATCGATCTCGTGCGCGGCGACCACCGCGCCGCGGATGGCGGCGAGCAGCGCCGGTGCGTCGAGGTCGCGCAGCGCGCGGCGGCCGAGCTCCTGCACCACGACCAGCTGCTCGGTGCCGTCCCGCTCGATGGCGAAGGCGATCGTGCTGTCGGGCACCAGCGCCGGATGGCTGGCGGCGACGGTGGCCTCGATGTCGTGGGCGGCGTGGTTGCGCCCGCGCACGATGATCACCTCCTTGCGCCGCCCGAGCACGTAGAGCTCGTCCTCGATCAGCGCCCCGAGGTCGCCGCTGCGCAGGAACGGGCCGGTCCCGTCCGCGAGCCGTGCGGCGAAGGTCTCGGCCGTCGCCTCGGGCCGGTTCCAGTAGCCCTGCGCCACGGCCGGGCCGGCGATCCAGACCTCGCCCACCGCGCCCTCGGCCAGCGCCGTGCGGCGCTCGGGATCGACGATGCGGATCTCGTGGCCGTCGAGCGCGCTGCCGTTGGAGACGGCCAGGGTGGTGCCGCCGCCCGGGGCGGCGATCGCCCGGACCGCCGGCCGCCGCCCGCGCCGGCCGTTGGTCACCTGCAGCGTCGTCTCGGCCATGCCGTAGCCGGGATAGAAGGCGGCGGGATCGAAGCCGAAGCGGGCGAAGCGGGCGGCGAAGCGCTCGAGCGTCGCCGGGCGCGGCGGCTCGCCGCCGGACACCGCGCAGCGCCAGCTCGACAGGTCAAGCGCGTCGGGCGGCGGCACGCCGCAGCAGAGCTCGTAGGCGAAGTTGGGCGCGGCGCTGACGCTGCCGCGATGCTCGGCGATGGCGCGCAGCCAGCGCAGCGGATCCTGCAGGAAGGCGGCCGGCGCCATGATCACGGTCGACTGGCCGAAATGCACCGGCTGCAGGATGGTGCCGATCAGGCCGAGATCGTGGTAGGGCGGCAGCCAGGAGACGTGGACGTCGCGCTCGTCGAAGCGGCAGCGCGCCGCCGTCGCCGCGATGTTGGCCGTCAGGTTGCCGTGGCTGACCATGACGCCCTTGGGCCGGCCGGTCGTCCCCGAGGTGTATTGCAGGAAGGCGAGGTCGCCGGCGCCGAGGGCCGGCCGCGGCGGGGCCGCGGCGGGCGGCAGCGCATCGACGGCGAGCGCCGGCGGCAGCCGGCCCTCGCCCCAGCCCTGCAGCCGACCGCCGGTCTCGGCCAGGGTCAGCGTAAGCCGCGCGCCGCAATCCCCGGCGATCGCGGCGAGCCGCCCGAGATGCCGGGCGTTGCGCGGCGGGTAGGCTGGCACGGCGACCACGCCGGCCAGCAGGCAGCCGTAGAAGGCGGCGACGTAGTCGAGCCCGGGCGGGCAGAGGATCAGGGCGCGGTCGCCCGGCGCGCCGCGCTCGCCGATCGCGGCGGCGACCGCCCCGGCGCGCGCCAGCAGCCCGGCATAGGAGAGCTGCCGCCGCTCGGGCTCGGCGGCGCGGAAGATCAGCTCGGTGAAGGCAATGCGCCCGCCATGCGCGGCGGCACGCTCTCGCAGCGTGTCCCCCAGCGTGAGGAACGGACCGACCCCTGCGGGCGGCTGGTCGACTGCCGACCGCCGCCCGTCTCCGCGAAACGTCATCAGGCACCCACGCGACGCCGCGGGCGTCCGCGGCTGCTCGGCCCATCCTAGTCGCGGCCGGCGGCCGGGTGCCACCCTGCCCCCGGCCTCAGGGCCGCCTCAGGGCGGCCTCAGGCGATGCTCCGGCCGCCGCGGGCGCGACGCCCGGCCGCGTCAGGCGACCGTGTAGTCGCGGTACTTCTCGAGCAGCCGCTTCGGCTTCTTCAGCGCGTCGCGGCGGAACGGCTCGCCGAGCTCCTGGGTCAGCATCAGCTCGAGCACGGTCGGCCGCCCGGAGGCGATCGCCTGGCGCAGCCCGTCGCCGATCTCGCCGGGATGGGACACGGTGATGCCGTTGGCGCCCATCGCCCGGGCGATCGCCGCGAAGCTCGGATTCTCCAGGTTGGTGCCGATGTAGCGGTCGGCGTAGTAGTCGATCTGGTTCTTCTTCTCCGCACCCCACTGGCCGTTGTTGAACACCACGGCGATCGCCGGGATGTTCTCGCGCACGCAGGTCAGCACCTCGGCCAGGCTCATGCCCCAGGCGCCGTCGCCGACATAGGCGATCGCCGGGCGGTCGGGCCGCGCCACCTTGGCGCCGACCGCCGTCGGGAAGGCATAGCCGCAATTGCCGAAGCTCATCGCCGCGAAGAAGCTGGGCGCGCTGTCGAAGCGCAGGTAGCTGTTCGAGGTCGAGCAGACATTGCCGATGTCGGTCGAGACCATGGCGTCGGCCGGCATCGCCTTCTCGAGCTCGCGCAGGGCGCGGCGCGGGCTGGCCGGGCTGCCCTCGGCGGCCGACAGGCCGGTCAGCTCCTGCTCCCAGGAGTCCTTCTGCTTCCTGAGCTCGGCCAGCCGCTGCTCGCGCGTCTCGTGCGCCGCCACCTTGACGTTGGCGGTGCGCAGCCGGCGCAGGATCTCGGCCGCCGCCTCGCGGGCGTCGCCGTTGACCCCGACCGAGACCGGCTTGACCAGGCCCAGCATGCGGGCGTCGGCGTCGACCTGGATGATCTTGGCGTCCTTCGGCCAGTACTCGATGCCGTATTGCGGCAGCGTGCCGAACGGCCCGAGCCGGGTGCCGAGCGCCAGCACCACGTCGGCCTGGGCGATCAGCCGCATCGCCGCCTTGGAGCCCATGTAGCCCAGCGGCCCGCACATCAGCGGGTGGCCCTTGGGGAAGGCGTCGTTGTGCAGGTAGGAGGTCACCACCGGGCACTGCAGGTGCTCGGCCAGCGCCACCGCCTCGGCGCCGCCGCCCGCCATCACCACGCCGCCGCCGGCGATCATCACCGGGAAGCGGGCGCCGGCCAGCAGGGTCGCCGCCTCGTCGAGGCTCTCCGCGCTGCCCGGGCCGCGGCCGATGGCCAGCGGCTGCGGGATGGCGACGTCGATCTCGCCGTAGAAGTTGTCGCGCGGGATGTTCAGCTGCACCGGCCCGCGCTCCAGCATGGCGAGGTGGAAGGCGCGGTTGGTCAGCTCGGCCATCCGCTCGGGCCGGCTGACATGGGCCTGGTACTTGGTGATCTTGGAGAAGATCGGCAGCTGCTCGGTCTCCTGGAAGCCGCCGAGCCCCATCGTGCCCGAGCCGGTCTCCGGCGTGATCATCACGACCGGCGAGTGCGCCCAGTAGGCCGCCGCGATCGCAGTGACGAAGTTGGTGATGCCCGGCCCGTTCTGGGCGATGCAGACGCCGGGCTTGTTGAGCACCCGGGAGTAGCCGTCGGCCATGTGCCCGGCGCCCTGCTCGTGCGCCACCGAGATGAAGCGGATGCCGGCCGGCTCGAACAGGTCGAGCGCGTCCATGTAGGCCGAGCCGACGATGCCGAAGACGTGCTTCACCCCGTTGGCGGCCAGGGTCTCGACCAGCGCCTCGCTGGGCGTCATGCGGGTCATGGAATTCGCTCCCGGTTGCGGGCGCGCCTCGCTGGAGCGCCTCGGTTCGGCCGGCAGCATAGGCGGGCGGCCCGCGGCGGCGATAGGTCCAGCCCCGGCCTATCCCTGGCGCCAGCCGGCCCGCCGCCGCGGCGCCGGCGCGAACTCGGCGACCAGCGCGGCCAGCCGGGCGATGCCGGGCTCGATCCGCTCCTGCGGGATCGAGGAGAAGCCCAGGCGCAGATGGTTGGCGCCGTCGCCCGCCATGAAGAACACCGCGCCCGGCTCGATCAGGATGCCGGCCGCCCGCGCGCGCTCGGCCAGACCGTGGCGTCGAGCGACGGCGGGCCGGCCAGCCAGTAGCTGGAGCCGCCGAGCCCGCCGCGGCAGGCGAAGCCCGGCAGGTGCCGGGCGATCGCCGCGGCGAGGATCTCGGCGCGCGCCGCCATCACGTGGCGCATGCGCTGCAGCAGCGCGTCGTGGTGGCCGAGCGACAGGAACAGCGCCACGGCGCGCTGGTTGTTGGCCGGCGGCTGGCGCACCATCAGCCGGCGCAGCGCGCGGGCCGCCGCGATCACCGGCGCCGGCGCCACGAGGTAGCCGAGCCGGAGGCCGGGGGCGAGCGTCTTGGACAGGCTGCCGACATAGAGCACGCGCTGGCCGGCATCGAGGCTCTTCAGCGCCGCCAGCGGCGGCCGCGCGAAGTTGCTCTCGACCTCGTAATCGTCCTCGATCAGCACGATGTCGCGCTCGGCCGCCAGGCGCAGCAGCGCCTCGCGGCGCGCCAGCGGCAGGGTCACCGTGGTCGGGCACTGGTGGCTGGGGGTGACGTAGACATAGTCGCAGCCGGCGAGGGCCGCGTCCGGCACGATGCCCTCGCCGTCGACGCCGAGCCCGACCAGCCGGCCGGCCTTGAGCGCGAAGATGTTGCGCGCGTCGGGATATCCGGGATCCTCGACCCCGACGACGCTGGCCGGCGTCAGCAGCAGCTCGCCGAGCAGGAAGAGCGCGTGCTGCGCGCCGATCGTCACCAGGATCTCGTCGGGCGAGGCCCAGACGCCGCGCCGCGGCAGGATGCGGGTGCGCAGCTGCTCGATCAGCAGCGGGTCGTCCTCCTCGACCCGGTCGGGCGCCCAGTCGCGCACGTCGGCGACGCTGAGCGCCAGCCGGCAGCATTCCCGCCACTCGGCGAGCGGGAACAAGGCCGGGTCGAACTGGCCGTAGAGGAACGGGTAGGGGTAGCGCTGCCAGTCCGGCGGCTTGCTGATGTTGCGCTGCCCGTCGAGGTCGTGGCGCAGCCGCGCCGCCCAGTCCGGGCCGCCCGCCTGCCCTTCCGCCGCCAAGGCCGGCGGGCTCGCCTCGGCCCAGCCGCCGGCGAGCTCGCGGCTGACGAAGTAGCCGCTGCGCTCGCGCGACACCAGCAGCCCCTCGTCGACCATCTGCTGGTAGGCGAGCACCACGGTGTTGCGCGCCACGCCGAGCACCTCGGAGAGCTCGCGGCTCGACGGCACCGGATCGCCCGGCAGCAGCGCCCGCTCGGCACCGCCGCCGCCAGCATCTGGCGGATCGCGTCTGCAGCGGCGTGCGCCCGTCCCCGGAAAGGCGGAACAGCCGCTCCCACATGGTGCGCGACGGGCGGCGAATCGACATTCGCCCCAGGGGTCCTGCGCTGTCCTCTGCGCAGGATCCCCACCGACCCGCAGCCGGTTCGGCGGGCGGCACGCGGCGACTTGACGGACATCGCCGACGCGGATCACGCTCGGGGCAGTGCCGCGTCTCTGGCGTCTTCACGCAGACGCGGAACTTGGCCAGCACCCGGTGGCGCTGTTTCGCATCTCCCCGTGAGCGGCATCCTGCGAGCGCGCTCTCGGCGGAGGTTCCAGGGAGTAATGAAGTAGACGCCTGTTTGCCGACGATCACGCGGTAGAACGCGCGTTCGCGTGCCGAGTTTCACGTTGCCGCACCTGGCCGCTTGCGTCACCGACGGATAGTCCTTGTCCGGCGACGGATGGCGCCTCGAATATCGGGTCCACCGCACACTCCTCCGGCAGCCCGTCCCGCATGATCGCGAGATAATCGTCGAGCTTCAGTGACGGTCCGGCCGCCAGCCATGACCGTGAGCATGTCGGTCCAGCTCTCGACCGTCTGGTACGTATTCGAGAAACTCCATCCTTGATGCGATTCGTCCGAGATCAACCATCCGGCAGCGGCGCGTCGAGCTGCTCCGTGCCACCGTGCCCAGCCGCCGAGGCGGGAGCTCCACGGCTCGGGCATTGCTCGACACCTGCCTGCCACTCACAGAGTAGGTCTCGCAAAGCGCCAGCGCGCCTCGCGAGCCGGGTAAGCGAGACATCGCCCACCGTTCCTTCGGCGGGAAGCCCATCCGCTCTAACAGGTATAAGGCCGTCTTGCCGAGAATCACGCGATAGACCTCCCATCCGCTCTGTTCGCCCCTTGCCTTGCCACAGAACGACCAGGGCGCTCTGGTGGTTTCGCTCGACGAGATCTTCAACGGCTCCAGAATCGCTTGCAGCGCATTGCTGAAAGCATCTCTGATCTGGTCGATAAAATAAGAAAGACCGTCGCTTGTCGGACCACGACCGGTCACCCCAAGCGTCAAGTTATCTGTCCATTTTTGGAGGGATTGTCCTCTTGGCATGTAGTAGAAAATGTGGAAGTCCTGGTCCGACTTCTCTTCGTGAACCAGATCACCCATCCACGACAAATGAGGACTGCGGCGGGCGACCCGATCACGGGTTGGCACGCGCCGAGCCAGGCGCAAACGAGATCAGCAGAAGGGTCAGCAGTAGAACGGACGGCTGCGCCGGCGGGCGCGAGAAGACGGGAACCGTCGAACGCGCCGTTGCGGCGTCCGCAACCAACTTGTCCTGGGCATGCGGCGGAGGTCCCACGATTGTTGCCGCTTCTCTGCTATCGGAGATTGGATGCGCCGACGTCCTGTGCAATGCTCCGGCTGCGGTGCGATGCGGGTCTGGTGGCTCACGACCGCCCTACGGTGGTGGCGCTTGTCCGGCTGAGGGATCCCATGCGCATCGACTTGACGAAGCTGCTCGCGGAACGCCCGGTGTCGGGCCCAACCGGGTTGAGCGCATGACGATCACCGGCCGCCGCCTGGAGGTCCTGGTCGGCGGCTTCCCGTGGTGGAGCGCGGAGCCGGGAAGAGGGCGCCCATGGCTCCACCTCGATCACGCTGATCTTCGAGGAACGCCCTGGCGCGGCTGCCTGCCTGTCGGCGACCCGTACGGCCACGATCGAAGACGGTTGCCTGGCGGACGTCGGCTGGCCCAGCCGGCGGCCGACGAGATCTACTGCAACGGCCCGCTCGATCCCATCGCCCTCTACACCCTGTTGCAGGACCGGTCGACGCTGACGCGCCTGGGCCGAGGACCTGCTGCCAGTGCGACGGCTGTCCGAGTTCCTGCGGCTCGCATCCTGCAGGTCGTTCATGCTCGCCCGGACGCCGGCCGCCCTCACCGGGCTGCTGCGCTCCGAGCTCGACCGGCAGCAGGTCCCGTACACGGTCCTCGCAAGGCAGGCGGGCGTCGAGAGCCGTCTCTGGGTCCGCTTGGCCGGAGGGAGCTTCTTGTGTGAGAGAGCTTTCGCGGAGATCGACGTTCAATGACGATGACCGCGACATCATCGCGCGACCGGGCGATCGGCGCGCTGCTCGGGCTCGCCGTCGGCGACGCGGTCGGCACGACCCTCGAGTTCTCCGAGCGCGATTGGCAGCCGCCGCTGCTCGACATGATCGGCGGCGGTCCCTTCGGGCTGCGCCCCGGGGTCTGGACGGACGACACCTCCATGGCCCTGTGTCTTGCCGACAGCTTGCTTGCGGCGGACGGGCTGGACCGGCTCGACCTGATGCGCCGGTTCCTGGGCTGGATGGAGCGGGGCGAGAACACCGTCGATGGCAGGTGCTTCGACATCGGCATGGCGACCCGTGCGGCGCTGAGCCGCTTCTGCGACAGCGGTGATCCGATCGCGGGGAGCCGGGATCCGATGTCGGCCGGCAACGGATCCCTGATGCGGCTGGCGCCGGTGGCGATCCGCTGGCATCGCGATGCGGCCCGGGCCGTCCTCGAGGCTCGCCGGCAGAGCGAGACGACGCACGCGGCCGCGGCGGCGCTCGATGCCTGCGCCTATTTCGCCAATCTCCTCGTCCAGGCGATCGGCGGCGGGAGCCGCACGGAGGTCCTGCAGCCGATCGATCTCGAGGGCGATCCGGCGGTCCGGCAGGTCGCGTCCGGGAGCTGGCTCGGCAAGTCGCGCGGACGCATCGAGTCCTCCGGCTATGTCGTCCATACCCTGGAGGCGGCCCTGTGGTCGGTGGCCGGGGCCGCGAGCTTCGAGGACGCCGTGCTGCGGGCGGCCAACCTGGCCGACGACGCCGACACGGTGGCCGCGGTGGCGGGGCAGCTTGCGGGCGCGCTCTGGGGCGTCTCCGGAATTCCGCCGCACTGGCGCGACCGGCTGGCCTGGCGCGACGACATCGAGGCGCGGGCCGCCGCTCTCTTCGACAAGGGGCTCGCCTGAGCGCCGGCCGCGGGCGCTTGTCCCAAGCATTTCCCGGCGCCTGGACCTATGGGGCGGTGTGGCGGGTCCCTATCCTGGCGCGGCCGCAAAGCTCGCAAACCGGGGACCGCCGCCATGACCGCCCAGCTCGCCCGCCTTCCGAACCGGCAGACGCTCGACAATTACTGGATGCCGTTCACGCCCAATCGCGACTTCAAGGCCGATCCGAAGATCTTCGTGCGGGCCGAGGGCGTGTATTTCTGGGCCGAGGACGGGCACAAGGTGCTGGACGGCTCGTCCGGCCTGTTCACCACGGCGGCCGGGCACGGGCGGCGCGAGATCGCCGACGCGGTGCATCGCCAGCTGCTCGAGCTCGACTACATCTCGAGCTTCACCCGCGGCCATACCAAGGCGTTCGAGCTGGCCGAGAAGGTCGCCGGGCTGCTGCCGACCGGGCTCGACCGGGTGTTCTTCGTCAACTCCGGGTCGGAGGCGGTCGACACCGCGATGAAGATGGCGCTGGCCTATCACCGCGCCCGCGGCCAGGGGCAGCGCCAGCTCTTCGTCTCGCGCGAGCGCGCCTATCACGGGGTCAATTTCGGCGGGGTCGCGCTCTCCGGCATGGTGCGCAACCGGCAGACCTTCGGCTTCGGCCTGCCGGCGGTGACCCACATGCGCCACACCTGGCTGCCGGAGAACCGCTTCGTCAAGGGCATGCCGGAGAAGGGCGCCGAGCTCGCCGAGGACCTGCAGCGCGCCATCAACCTCTACGGCGCCGAGACCATCGCCGCCTGCTTCGTCGAGCCGATCGCCGGCTCGACCGGCGTGCTGGTGCCGCCGCAGGGCTATCTCGAGCGGCTGCGCGAGATCTGCGACCGGCACGGCATCCTGCTGGTGTTCGACGAGGTGATCTGCGGCTTCGGCCGCACCGGCAAGGCGTTCGCCGCGCAGAGCTTCGGGGTCACCCCCGACATCCTCACCATGGCCAAGGCGATCACCAACGGCGCCCAGCCGATGGGGGCGGTGGCGGCCAGCCGCGCCGTCCATGACACGGTGGTCGACGGCGCGCCCGCCGACAGCGTCGAGTTCTTCCACGGCTACACCTTCTCGGCCCACCCCGCCGCCTGCGCGGCCGGGCTGGCGACCCTGGAGATCTACGCGCGCGAGGGGCTGTTCGAGCGCGGCGGGGCGCTCTCCGGCTACTTCCTCGACCGGCTGTTCGAGCTCGCCGACCTGCCAGTCGTCACCGACATCCGCGGCTACGGGCTGCTCGCCGGCATCGACGTCGCGCCGGCCGACAAGCCGGGCGCGCGCGGCCACGAGGTGCAGAAGCGGCTGTTCGACGCCGGGCTGCACGTGAAGTGCACCGGCGATGCCGCTATCATCGCCCCGGCGCTGGTGGCGGAGCGGGCGCATATCGACGAGATGTGCGACGTGCTGCGCCGGGTGCTGAAGGAGTATTGAGGCGGGGTCGGTGCCGGCCTCATGCTTCGACAGGCTCAGCGTGAGGCTCGAGGCGACGCCTCGTCCTGAGCGCCGCAGGAGACGAGGATGACGGGCTGGACAGTGCGGGACGTGGTGCCGGCGGTCGGCGCCGAGGTCGGCGGCGTCGATCTCGCGGCGCTCGACGAAGCCGGCCTCGCCGCCCTGCTCGATCTCGTCGACCGGCGCGGCGCGCTGCTGCTGCGCGACCAGCGGATCGGCGACGCCGAGCTGGTCGCCTTCAGCCGCCGGCTGGGCACGCTCGACCTGCCGCCGGTGCAGGAGCGCGGCCGCACCGCGGCCGCCGGCTTCCCCGAGGTCTATGTCGTCTCCAACATCGTCGACGGTGCCGGCCGGCCGATCGGCAGCCTGGGCGCCGGCGAGGCGGTCTGGCACACCGACATGTCCTATCTCGAGACGCCGCCGGACTTCTCGCTGCTGCATGCCCGCGAGGTGCCGCCGGCCGGCGGCGACACCTGGCTCTGCGGCATGGCCGCCGCCTGGCGGGCGCTGCCCGACGCGCTCAAGGCGCGGATCGCCGGGCTCCGCCTGAAGCATGACGGCACCTACAACTCGGGCGGCTATCTCCGGGCGGGCGTGGCGGCCGTCGACGACCCGGTGACCTCGCCCGGCGCCGTGCATCCGCTGGTCTGCGCCCATCCGCGCGGCGGCCCGCCGCTGCTCTATCTCGGGCGGCGGCGCAACGCCTGGATCGTCGGGCTGCCGCTCGCCGAATCCGAGGCGCTGCTCGACGAGCTGTGGGCGATCGCCACCAGGCCCGAGCATTGCTACGCCCACCATTGGCGGGTCGGCGACCTGCTGCTCTGGGACAACCGCGCCACCATGCACCGGCGCGACGCCTTCGACCCCGCCAGCCGCCGCCTGATGCACCGCACCCAGGTGCAGGGCCGCAGCGCGCCGCGGGCGCTGGCGGCCTGACCGGCGACTAT
Source organism: Dongiaceae bacterium (assembly GCA_046349435.1). Classification (GTDB taxonomy): domain Bacteria; phylum Pseudomonadota; class Alphaproteobacteria; order Dongiales; family Dongiaceae; genus JAXMCI01. The sequence continues at coordinate 53,373 of JAXMCI010000025.1, forward strand.
TCCGGCGGCCGCGCGGCCAGCCGGCGCTCGTAGAGCTTGGCGTCGATCAGGAAGCGGAACCAGAAGGTCTGCAGCACGAAGAAGATCAGGCCGCGGGTGCCGTCGAGGAAGCCCAGCCTGAGGACGTAGCGGTAGAGGAACAGGCCGAAGGCGCGCAGGAAGAGCGGCGCGCGGTTGTAGCCGCCGCGCAGCGCCCGCTTGCGCTCGACGGGGTTGCCGCCGAGGTCGCCGCCGATCACCTGGCCCTCGGCCGGGCGCAGGATCTCGGCCACCTCGGCGTCGGCCCAGCGGGCATGGCGCTGGGTCCACTCGCCGAGGCTCATGCGAATGTCGTCGATCATCGGGTGGCTGAGCCGGCCGGTGCGGCCGTCGACGTAGAAATGCTGGTCGTAGCGGCGGTCCTCGCAGCGGCCCTTGCCGCTGCGGAACAGCCGCAGGTGCCAGATCGGGTACATGCCGCCATGGCGGATCGGGCCGCCGAGGAAATGCACGAGACGCGGCAGGTAGTAGCCGTCGACCTCGTCGGGGAAGCCGCGGGCCAGCGCCTGGATCTCGGCGACCAGCCCGTCGGAGAGCCGCTCGTCGGCGTCGAGATGCAGCTGCCAGCGATACTTCAGCGGCAGGCTGTCGATCGCCCAGTTGCGCTGCGCCCCGTAATGCTCGAACGGGTGCTGCACGAGCTGTGCGCCATGGGCGCGGACGATGTCGAGGGTGGAGTCGGTGCTGTAGGAATCGACGACGTGGATGTCGTCCGAGATCCGGGCGGCGCTCTGGAGCGTCGCCGCCAGCGTCGCCTCCGAGTTGAAGCTCAGGATGATGACCGAGATCGCCATGCGCCGCAGGCTAAGCAGGATCGGCCGAAAGGGCCACCGTTGTTGCGGCGCGCGGGGGCGTCAACCCTCTGGCGTCAGCCCCCTGGCCAACCCTATGGTGTCATCCCGGCGAAAGCCGGGATCCATCTTGCCGCATCACGCCGGTGGAGGGATGGATCCCGGCTTTCGCCGGGATGACGATTGAAGGGGGCGCACTCCCCTTCGCCGCTTCGCGTGAGCCATGCCGGCCTATCCGCCCGCGCGCTGCCGGAGGCCTGAGTCGCGGCGGTCTCGCCAGCGTCGCCGCCGCGTTGAAGCTCAGGATGATGACCGAGATCGCCACGCGCGGCAGGCCAGGCAGGATCGGCCGAAAGGGCCACCGTTGTTGCGGCGCGCGCGGGCGTCAGCCCTCTGTCGCCAACCCTCTGTCGCCAACCCTCTGTCGCCAACCCTCTGTCGCCAACCCTCTGGCGTCAGCCCTATGGTGTCATCCCGGCGAAAGCCGGGATCCATCTTGCCGCATCGCGCCGGTGGAGGGATGGATCCCGGCTTTTCGCCGGGATGACGATTGAAGGGGGCGTACTCCCCTTCGCGGCCTTCGCGGCTTCGCGTGAGCCATGCCGGCCTATCCGCCCGCGCGCTGCCGGAGGCCTGAGTCGCGGGGGTCTCGCCAGCGTCGCCGCCGCGTTGAAGCTCAGGATGTGACCGAGATCGCCATGCGCCGCAGGCCAGGCAGGATCGGCCGAAAGGGCCACCGTTGTTGCGGCGGCGGGAGACCCTGCCATCGGACGGCCGCCCCGCCCCCCCAGTTGTCCGCCGGGCTTGACCCGGCGATCCAGGAAGCGGCATGGCCGATCCCGGCGACCTCGAGCGCGGTGTCGGCATGGATCGCCGGGTCAAGCCCGGCGATGACAATCTGGGGATGAGGATCCCGTCGGCGCTACACCACCCCGGCGCGCAGGCCGGCGGTGATCAGGCGGACGACGCGGCGGGCCTGCTCCTCGGTCGGCTCGTCGAGGCTGTCGGCGATCAGGCGGGGCTCGTGGAACTTGAGGGTGGCGTGGCGCAGCGCGGCGACCGCGGCGGGCAGGTCGGCGATGCGGAACTCGCCGGCCGCCACGCCGTCGCGCAGGATCGATTCGAGCAGGCCGACGACGCGGGCCCGGTGCTGCTCGCAGACCTCGCGGCTGCCGCGGGTGATGGCGCAGTAGGTGTCGAAGATCTCCGGGTCCTGCTCGACCTTGCGCCGCTTCAGGCGGTGCAGCTCGATGACGCAGGCCTCCAGCCGCTCGGCGGCGGAGACCGGGCGGGCGGCGATCTCGGCGACCATGCACTCGGTGGCGCCGAGCCAGCGCGCGGTGATGGCGTCGAAGATCGCGGCCTTGGTCGGGAAGAAGCGGTAGACGTTGGCGTGCGACATGCCGCTCGCCTGGGCGATGTCGACCACCGTCATCTTGGCAAGGCCGTGCCGCCGGAGCTGGCGCTCCGCGGTTTCCAGGATCAGGCTCCTGGTGTCGTCAGCGGTCCTTTGCGGGGCCGCCATGGCACCCTCCTTCGCCGCTTCGATCGCGGCCGCACCCGGCATCAGCAGGGCGCGAACCGCTCGTCCTCCGGCCGGCAGGCCGGCGGCGGGTGCGCCGACCGTTCCGCCTGGACGAGCGCACGGTTCACCGCGGCCGCATCAGCCGCCGGCTCGTCCTTTAGCCCGAGCAGGAGGCCCAAGACAAGCGCGGCCAGGGCGACCAGCAGCCAGGCTCCGGCGACCTCCGGGCTGAAGAGCGGGGCCAGCACGACGCGCAAGGCACTGCGGCGCTGGCTGGCGCGGCCAGGAGAGCGGCGGGGAGAGCGGCCGGGAGAACCGGTCGTGGAAGGGGTTCCGGCGCGTTCGCGCCAATGTCCGAAATCGAGAGCGACCATCATGCACCTGTCATCAACAGGCCTGAGATTGTGGTTGAATGACAGATTTCAATAGTTGTCAGGAAAAATTCAGCTGGCATCCGGGGCGACCTCGGCTTGCCGCCGCGGGGGCGACCGCCTAACGTAAGGAACAGCCGTCCGGGCACCTTTTTTGCCCGGCCTTGCGGAGGAACCCGAATGAGCCAGCCGGCGCCCGTCGCCGCCTCGCCGGTCGACCAGGTCATCGCCGAGCTCTCCGCCCTGCTCGGCGACCGGCTCTCGACGGCCCACGCCATCCGCGACCGGCACGGCCGCGACGAGTCCTACCATGCCGCGCACGCGCCGGACGCCGTCGCCTTCGCGCACAGCACCGAGGAGGTGGCGGCGATCATGCGGCTCTGCGCCGCGCATGGCGTGCCGGTGGTGCCGTTCGGCACCGGCACCTCGCTGGAGGGCCACGTCGCGGCGCTCCAGGGCGGCATCACCATCGACCTCGGCCAGATGAACCGGGTGCTGCGGGTCAGCGCCGAGGATCTCGACGTCACCGTCCAGGCCGGCGTCACCCGCAAGCAGCTCAATGCCGAGCTGAAGCAATATGGCCTGTTCTTCCCGATCGACCCCGGCGCCGACGCCTCGCTCGGCGGCATGGCGGCGACCCGCGCCTCCGGCACCAACGCGGTGCGCTACGGCACGATGCGCGAGAACGTGCTCGGCCTCACGGTCGTGCTGGCCGACGGCCGGGTGATCCATACCGGCGGACGGGCGCGCAAGTCGGCGGCGGGCTACGACCTGACCCGGCTGTTCGTCGGCTCCGAGGGCACGCTCGGCATCATCACCGAGGTGACGCTGCGGCTCTACGGCATTCCCGAGGCGATGTCGGCGGCGGTGGTGTCCTTCGCCACCATCGAGGGTGCCGTCCAGACGGTGATCCAGACCATCCAGCTCGGCATCCCGGTGGCGCGCATCGAGCTGATCGACGACGTCCAGATGCGGGCGATCAACCGCTACTCGAAGCTCGACTATCCCGAGCAGCCGACCCTGTTCTTCGAGTTCCACGGCACCGAGCGCGGCGTCGTCGAGCAGGCCGAGCAGGTCGGCGCCATCGCCGAAGGCCATGGCGCCGGCGGCTTCCAGTGGGCGACCAAGGCCGAGGACCGCAACCGGCTCTGGCAGGCCCGGCACAACGCCTTCTATGCCGCGCTGGCGCTCAGGCCCGGCGCCAAGGGCTGGCCGACCGACGTCTGCGTGCCGATCTCGCGGCTGGCCGAATGCATCACCGCGGTGAAGGCCGACGTCGAGGCCTCCGGCCTGCTGGCGCCGCTGGTCGGCCATGTCGGCGACGGCAACTTCCACCTCGCCTTCATCGTCGATCCCGACGACGCCGGCGAGCTGGAGCGGGCCAAGCAGCTCAACGAGCGCATGGTGATGCGCGCGCTGGCGCTCGGCGGCACCTGCACCGGCGAGCACGGGGTCGGCTACGGCAAGATCGACTTCCTCGCCGCCGAGCATCCCGACGCCCTGCCGGTGATGCGGGCGATCAAGCAGGCGCTCGACCCCGCCGGCCTGCTCAACCCCGGCAAGATCCTGCGGCCCTAGGCAGGGGACGGACGGGGAGGGAGCCCCGCGTCGATGACCGAGGGCACCTCGACCTTCAACCCGCTCTTCGACATCGTCGAGGAGCCGGTCGCGCCGGAGACGCGATTCATCAGCCCGCGGGTCAGGCACCTGCACGACTGGTGGATGGCAGCCCGGGGCGACTTCGTGCCGCACCGCGCCGCCTTCGACATCGTCGAGCACCGCGAGATCATCGGCCACGTCTTCCTGGTCGACTGCCTGCCGGGCGGCGACTTCGTCTTCCGCCTGCTCGGCGAGGAGGTGATCCGCATCATCGGCGACAACAAGACCGGCGCGCCGGTGAAGCGCGGCGAGATCGGCGAATACGGCACCGCGCTGCACGAATATTACCGCTCGATCGTCGAGGAGGCGCGCTGCAAGCACTGCCTCGGCTCGCTCAAGTTCGCCGGCCGCGAGTTCCGCCGCTTCGAGGGGATCGACTGCCCGCTGACGCTCGACGGCAGCACCGTCGGCATGATCATCGGCGTGATGGACCTGGTCGACTGAGCCTCACAGGGCCGTGAAGCGGCGCCGTCGCCATTGCGCCGGCGGTGGCCGCCATCCTACATGCACCGGCATTCGCGCCCGCGCATTGGAACATTACCGAAATGCAATCCACCTATCGCCAGCTCTTCCGCGACCTCTGGAAGCTCGTCGCTCCCTACTGGAGCTCCGGCGAGCGGTGGCGCAGCTTCCTGCTACTCGGCCTGATCATCGGGCTCGGCGTCGGGATGGTCTACATCAACGTCTGGTTCAACGGCTGGAACGGGCGCTTCTACAACGCGCTCCAGGACAAGAACCTCGGCGAGTTCTGGCGCCAGCTGGCCTGGTGGGGCGGCATGGCCCCGCTCTACATCGTGGTCGCCGTGTACCGCTTCTACCTCCGGCAGATGCTGGAGATCCGCTGGCGGACCTGGCTGACCCACCACTATGTCGAGCGGTGGATGTCCGACCGCAGCTACTATCGCCTGCAGCTCGCCGGCCACGGGACGGACAACCCCGACCAGCGCATCGCCGAGGACGTGCGCGACTTCGTCGCCAGCACGCTCGCGCTGGGGCTGAACTTCCTCAACAACGCGCTGACGCTCTTCTCCTTCTTCTTCATCCTGTGGACCTTGTCCGGGTCGCTGACCGTCACCGTCTTCGGCACGACGCTGTCGATCCCCGGCTACATGTGCTGGGTGGCGCTCGTCTATACGGCGCTCGGCACCTGGATCACCCACCTGATCGGCCGGCCGCTGGTCGGCCTCAACTTCAGCCAGCAGCGCTACGAGGCCGATTTCCGCTTCTCGCTGATCCGCATCCGGGAGAATGCCGAGGGCATCGCCCTCTATGGCGGCGAGGCGAGCGAGCGCCAGGGGCTGGGGCAGCGCTTCCGCCACATCGTCGACAACTGGTGGACGATCATGCGCCGCACCAAGGCGCTCAACTACTTCACCATCACCTTCGGCCAGGTCGCCAACATCTTCCCGATCGTCGTCGTCTCGCCGCGCTATTTCGCCGGCCAGATCCAGCTGGGCGGCATCTTCCAGACGGCCCAGGCCTTCGGCCAGGTGCAGGACGCGATGAGCTGGTTCATCAACGTCTACACCGACCTGGCGAGCTGGAAGGCGACGGTCGACCGGCTCACCACCTTCCGCCAGGCCATGGAGGAAAACGGCAAGGCGCCGGACGGCGGCATCGCCCGCGGCCTGTCCGGCGATCGCGCCATCGCGGTGGAGGGACTCTCGCTCGGGCTGCCCAACGGGCAGAACCTGCTCGACCGCGCCGCCCTGCGGCTGCAGCCGGGGGTGCCGACCTTCGTCAGCGGACCGTCCGGCAGCGGCAAGAGCACGCTGTTCCGCGCGCTCGCCGGCATCTGGCCCTATGGCAGCGGCCGCGTCACCGTGCCGGCCGGGGCCGAGATCCTGTTCCTGCCGCAGAAGCCCTATCTGCCGATCGGCACGCTGCGGCACGCCGTCGGCTACCCGTCGCCGGACGGCAAGTTCGCCGACGCGGCGATCGCCGAGGCGCTGCGCGACGCGCAGCTGCCGCAGCTCGCCGACCGCCTCGACGAGGAGGGCCACTGGGCCCAGACGCTGTCGCCCGGCGAGCAGCAGCGGCTGGCGATCGCCCGGGCGCTGCTGCAGGCGCCCGCCTGGCTGTTCCTCGACGAAGCGACCTCGGCACTCGACGGCGAGACCGAGGCGGCGGTCTACCGCGTGCTGCGCGACAAGCTGCCCGATACCACCATCGTCAGCATCGCCCACCGGCCGGGCATCGCCGAGTTCCACGAGCGCAAGATCGAGTTCGCCCGCAACGGCGGCGGCCCGGCCGAGCTCCACGAGGCGGCGTGAGCGGGGGATCTCGCAGCGGCGACCAGGGTCTGTCATCCCGGCGAAAGCCGGGATCCATGTTGCAGCATCGCGGTGGTGGATGGATGGATCCCGGCTTTCGCCGGGATGACAAGGGTGGGGTCGCGCCGGGCGTGCGTTGCCCGGCCTTGCCACACCCGGCCAGGGCCGCTCAATCCAGCTTCTTGTCCTCGAGCTCGCGGCGGCGGCGCTCGGCCTCGGCGTCGTCCTGGCGGGTCTCGGCCTTGGGGCGGCCGAACTTGACGCGGTTGGCCGCGGCCTGGCGCGAGGCGGACTCGCGACGGCGCTCCTTGCGGTATTTGTTCAGGTTGACCAGATCACCCATGCTTCCTCCCGCCGATGGCCTGCCCAGGGACGGGTGCGTGTGGTAGTCAGGAGATTAGCCCAACCGGGCCAGGGTGCAACGGGGGCCGTACGGCCCCCCGCCAGGAGACGCGAATGCTGAAGAAGCTGCTGATCGGCCTGGGGGTGCTGGTCGCGCTGATCATCGCCGCCATCGTCATCGGGCCGCAGTTCGTCGACTGGAACAGCTACAAGGCGCAGATCGCCGCCAAGGCCAAGGAGGCGACCGGTCGCGACCTCGCGATCGACGGCAACATCGCGCTCTCCATCCTGCCCTCGCCGACCCTGTCGGTCGCCAAGGTGCGCTTCGCCAACGCGCCGGGCGGCAGCGTGCCGGACATGGCGACGCTCGATTCGCTCGACGTCCAGGTGGCGCTGCTGCCGCTGATCCAGGGCGTCATCAAGGTCGAGAGCGTCACCCTGGTGGCGCCCAAGATCGTGCTCGAGACGCTGCCCGACGGCACGCCGAACTGGCAGCTGACCCCGGAGAAGACCGGCGGCGGCGGCGAGGGCAGCGGCGGCGGCGGCCGGCAGCTCGCCATCCAGCTCGACAAGCTCAGCATCGAGCGCGGCACGCTGATCTACCGCGACGCCGCCGGCACCAGCCAGAGCGTCGAGAACCTCGCGGCGCAGGTCTCCGCCGGCTCGCTCAAGGGCCCGTTCCTGGCGACCGGCAGCGCCACGGTGCGCGGCACGCCGGTGAAGTTCGACCTGTCGACCGGCGCGCTCGACGGCCAGCAGCCGGCCACCGTCGACATCGCCGTGGTGCTGACCGACCCCGGCGCCAAGCTCGCCTTCAACGGCTCGATGAGCCTCGCCGCGACGCCGCCGGCGGTGAGCGGCAAGCTGCGCGCCGAGGGCGGCGACCTCGCCAAGCTGATCGGCACGGTGGTGCCGGCGATGAAGGGCGGGCTGCCGCCCAACCTCTCGCAGGCCTTCGCCGTCAACGGCGACGTCGCGGTGGCGACGCCCGCGGCCAGCATCAAGAACCTCAGCCTGCGGCTCGGCGACGCCCAGGCGGCGGGCCAGCTGCTGCTCGACACCGGCACGCCGCTCAAGGCCGACCTGACCCTGGCGCTGCAGCGGGTCGACCTCGACAAGCTGCTCGGGCCGGAGGGCGCCGCCCCGGCCGCCGGCGGCGGCGAGGCCCCGGCGGCGCCCGCCGCGCCGTCGGCGGCACAGCCGGCCGGCGCGCCCGCCGCTGGCTTCGCGCTGCCCGACAACGTCGAGGTCAAGGTTGCGATCTCGGCCGACGCGGTGACCTACAAGGGCGGCATCATCGGCAATGCCAAGCTGCAGGCGGCGCTCGCCAAGGGGGTGCTCGAGATCACCCGCGTCTCGGCCGACCTGCCCGGCAGCTCCTCCTTCATGGTCGCCGGGCGCGTCGCGCCGGCCCAGGGGCTGCCCGGCTTCACCGGCACGCTGAACGCCAAGTCGGACAATCTGCGCGGCATCTTCGACTGGCTGAAGCTGCCGCGGCCGAACGTGGCGCCCGACCGGCTGCGCAAGGTGACCGTGGCCGCGAAGCTCGCCGCCACGCCGGCCTCGGTGCAGGTCAGCGAGCTCGACCTGCGCTTCGACGCCACCAAGATCAGCGGCGGGGCGGTCGTCTCGCTGCCGCAGGCCGGCGGCCGGACGCGCCCGGCCTACGGCGTCGGCATCGCCATCGACCAGATCAACCTCGACGGCTACATGCCGCAGCCGGGCAAGCCGGCGGCAGCCGGCAGCGGCCAGGCCGACAAGACGGCCAAGCCCGCCGCCGCCAAGCCGGGCCTGCCGCTCGACGGGCTGAAGCCGCTGGCCGCGATCGACGCCAATGTCGAGGTCAAGATCGGCACGCTGGTCGCCAACGGCCAGACCGCGCGCAACGTGCATCTCGACGCCACCCTGCAGGGCGGCAAGCTGACCCTGCGCGACGCCAGCGTGAAGGACTTCGCCGGCGGCAGCGGCGCGCTCAGCGGCACGGTGAGCGACCTCGCGGGCAATCCGCGCTTCGACACCCAGCTCGATCTCGCGGCCGGCGACGCCGGCAAGGTGCTGCTGTTCGCCGGCATGGCCAACCCGCCGCCCGGGCTGGGCGCGGTCAAGGTCGGCGGCAAGCTGGCCGGCGGCGGCCAGGAGGTCAGCTACGACCTCTCCTTCTCGCTGGCCGGGATCGGCGCCAGCGGCGCCGCCAAGGGCAAGGTCGCCGGCATCGGCGCCGGCGTGCCGCGCATCGACAGCACCTTCCAGCTCTCGGCCAAGGATGCCGGGCCGCTGCTGGCGCTGGCCGGCCGGCCGGGTGCCGGCAAGCTCGGTGCGCTGTCGATCAGCGGCAAGGCGGCGAGCGGCGCCGACGACCTCACCTACAACGTCACCCTGACGCTGGCCGGCATCGGCGGGCGCGGCTCGCTCGACGGCCGCATCACCCAGCTGACCGGCACGCCGCAGGTCGACACGAAGCTCGACCTCAAGGCGGACAATCCCGGGCCGCTGCTGGCCATGGCGGGGGTCGGCGGCGACCTCGGGGGCAAGACCGGGCCGCTCGGCGTCGCCGGCACGCTGCGCGGCGGCGCCGACCGGATGGCGCTCGACCTGACGCTCGCCGCCTTCGGCGGCAACGCGGCGATCAAGGGCGAGGTCGGCGCCGGCCAGAGCCCGCCGAGCTTCGCGCTCGACATCTCGGCCAACCATCCCGACATCCAGAAGCTGGCGGCGGCGCTCACCGGCGCCGCCCCGGGCGGCGGGCCGAGCGGCCCCTTCAAGCTGTCGACCCAGGCCAAGGGCACCGCCAGGAAGGCGACGCTGTCGAACATCGTGGTCGAGGCCGGGCCCAGCCGGCTGACCGGCAACGTCGCCTATGACGGCAGCGCCAGCCGGCCGCGCATCGATGCCGACCTGCAGGCCGGCACGCTGGACCTGGCGGCGCTGGGTGCCGGCGGCGGCTCGGGCGGCGGCAATGGCGGCGCGTCCGGCGGCGGCAGCGGCAATGCCGGCGGCGGCGGCGGTCACTGGTCGCGCAAGCCGATGGATTTCAGCGCGCTCGACAAGCTCGACGGCAATTTCAGCTTCACCGCCGACCAGCTGGTCGCCGGCGGCACGAAGATCGCCAAGCCGGTGCTCAAGGCCAGCCTGCAGGCCGGCAAGCTGACGCTGTCGCAGTTCTCCGGCGGCCTCTATGGCGGCACCCTGCAGGCCAGCGGCGAGCTGGCGAGCCGCGGCGTGCCCAGCCTGAATGCGGTGCTGAAGGCGGCGAACCTGCAGGTCGAGCAGCTCGCCAAGGTGAACTTCCTCGGCTCCAAGATCGGCGGCCCGCTGTCGCTCAATGCCAGCTTCCAGGCGACCGGCAACAGCCAGGCGGAGATGATCGAGAGCCTGAACGGCCAGGGCAAGCTGGGCGGCGCGGTCATGCTGCTGACCAAGGTCGAGCAGCAGGTCGGCGGCGCGCTGCTCGACCTGCTCGGCCAGAAGGTCAAGCAGGTGCGCGGCGTCACCGACGTGATCGGCGGCGCCTTCAACGACTTCGTCGGCTCGAACAATACGCTGAGCGGCGACTTCGTCATCCGCCGCGGCGTGCTGGAGACGCAGAACACGACGCTCGCCAACCCGCGCGCCAGGGCGGTGACGAGCGGCACGGTCAACCTGCCGGCCTATACGATGAACACCTCCACCGACGTGATCCGCGGCCAGAGCAGCCAGCCCTACATCACGGTCGGCCTGGTCGGCCCGATCGACGGCCCGAACGTCAAGGTCTCCGGCGCCGGCTTCTCCTCCGGCAATGGCGGCCAGGGCGGCGCCGCCGGCGGGCTGCTGCAGCAGGTGGCGCCGGGGCTCAGCAACAAGCTCGGCATCGGCAACAATAACAACAACAACGGCGGCTCGGTGCCGGACAGCGGCGCGCCGGGCGCCGGCGGCCTGCAGCCCGGCCAGACGGCGCCGAGCGGCAGCGCCGGCGCGGACAGCGGCAACGGCGGCAACGGCAACGGCAACGGCACGGCGACCCAGGACGCCGCGCCCGGCGCCGGCGGCCTGCAGCCCGGCCAGCAGGCCCCCGCGCAGCAGCAGAGCCAGACCCAGAAGAAGAAGAAAAAGAACCAGAATCAGAACTCGAACCAGCAGAAGCTGAACACGCTGATCCCGCAGCTCTTCAACAACCAGTAGGGCGGAGCGCTCGCCCTTCGACAGGCTGCTAACAAAGTCGAGGGTCGCGCTGCAATTCCCTCCCCCCTTGCGCGGGAGCGGGCGCTGTGGCGGCGCGGCGCGTCTACCTTCAACGTGCGATCCGCGGCGACGCTCATGCCCAGCTTGTCGAAGCATGAAGGAGCGCCAGGTCACCTTTGCCGGCTTCGTGGCTTCGCGTGCGCCATTCCGGCGTTTCCGCCGCTCAGATCTCGCCCCGCCGGGTCGCCGCCAGCACCGCGACGCGCACCGCGCTCGCCAGGTTGCCCGGTGCGGGGGACTCGCTGCGCTCGCGGTCGATCGCCGCGACCATGGCGTTGAGCGACAGGCCGCGGCGCCGCGCCAGCGCCTCGAGCCCGTCCCAGAAGGCCGGCTCGAGGGTCAGGCTGGTGGCGTGGCCGGCCAGCAGGACGGAGCGCTTGCGCAGCGTCATCGGCGTCTTCCAGGTCAGCCCTGCGGGCCGACCATCTCCTCGGCCTTGACCAGCGCGTCGAACTGCTCGCCGCTCATCAGGCCGAGCTTCTCGGCGGCGGCGCGCAGCGTCAGGTTCTCGCGGTGGGCGGTCTTGGCCACCCGGGCGGCGGCGTCGTAGCCGATATGCGGGCTGAGCGCGGTCACCAGCATCAGCGACCGGTGCAGCAGGGCGGCGATGCGCTGGGTGTCGGCGGCGATGCCGTCGACGCAGTGGTCGGCGAAGCTGCGGCAGGCGTCGGCCAGCAGGCGGCCGGACTGCAGCACGTTGTGGATGATCACCGGCTTGAAGACGTTGAGCTCGAGATGGCCCTGGCTGCCGGCCACCGTTACCGCGACGTGGTTGCCCATGACCTGGGCGGCGACCATGGTCAGCGCCTCGGCCTGGGTCGGGTTGACCTTGCCCGGCATGATCGAGGAGCCCGGCTCGTTCTCCGGCAGCAGCAGCTCGCCGATGCCCGAGCGCGGGCCGGAACCGAGCAGCCGGATGTCGTTGGCGATCTTCATGCAGGAGACGGCCAGCACGTTGCAGGCGCCGGAGAGCTCGACCATCGCGTCGTGCGCCGCCATCGCCTCGAACTTGTTGGGCGCGGTGACGAAGGGCAGGCCGGTCAGCGCGGCGACCTCGGCGGCGAAGGCCTCGGCGAAGCCCGGCGCCGCGTTGAGCCCGGTGCCGACGGCGGTGCCGCCCTGGGCGAGCGGCCAGAGTCGCGGCAGCACCGCCTTGACCCGCAGGATGCCGTTGGCGATCTGCGCGGCATAGGCGGAGAATTCCTGGCCGAGCGTCACCGGCGTGGCGTCCTGCAGGTGGGTGCGGCCGATCTTGACGATCGGCGCGAATTCCCGCGCCTTGGCGTCGAGCGCGCCGTGCAGGTGGACCAGCGCCGGCAGCAGCAGGTCGTGCATCTGCCGGGCGGCGGCGATGTGCATGGCGGTGGGGAAGGAGTCGTTGGAGGACTGGCCGCGGTTGACATGGTCGTTGGGATGCACGGGCGCCTTGGCGCCGCGCGGCGCCCCCAGCCGCTCGTTGGCGCGGTTGGCGACGACCTCGTTGACGTTCATGTTGGTCTGGGTGCCGGAGCCGGTCTGCCAGACGACCAGCGGGAACTGGTCGTCGAGCCGCCCCTCGGCGACCTCGGCGGCGGCGGCGGCGATCGCCTCGCCGAGGCGCGGCTCGAGCTCGCCGAGCCGGACGTTGACGGCGGCGGCCGCCCGCTTCAGCACGCCGAAGGCATGGATCAGCTCCGCCGGCATGCGCTGCCCGCCGATCCGGAAGTTCTGCAGCGAGCGCTGCGTCTGGGCGCCCCAGTAGCAGTCGGCGGGCACCTCGATCTCGCCCATCGAATCGCTCTCGATGCGGAAGCCGGGCCTGGCGGTCATGCGAGGGCTCCTCTGCTGGGCCGGGGCGCCAGTCTTAGCCCCGAACGCGCGCCATGAAAAATCTTTCGGCCGGGCTGTCGATTCCCGGCCGCGCCGCGCGACTAAGGGACGTAGCAAACGGGTCAATGCCCGCAAAGGAGGGTAGGATGCAATACATGCTGCTGATCTATTCCGCCGAGGAGAAGGCGGCGGAGATGTCGCCGGAGCAGATGGGCGCCCTGCACGGCGCCTATCGCGACTTCACCCGGGGGATCGTCGAGTCCGGGCAGTTCAAGGCCGGCGACGCGCTCGAGCGCACCGCGACCGCGACCACCGTCCGGGTGCGCAACGGCAAGACGCTGATGACCGACGGCCCGTTCGCCGAGACCCACGAGCAGCTCGCCGGCTACTACCTGATCGAGGCCGCCAATCTCGACGAGGCGACGGCGATCGCCGCCCGCGTGCCGAGCGCCGCCTTCGGCTCGATCGAGGTCCGGCCGGTCCGCGTCATGACGGACATGTAGCCTTGGGCCCGGACCGTCCGGCGGAGCCGGCACCGGACGGTCCGGCCGAGGCGATCGCCACCCTGTTCCGCGCCGAGCGCGGCCGCCTCGTCGCCACGCTGATCCGCCTGCTCGGCGATTTCGACCTCGCCGAGGAGGCGTTGCAGGACGCGCTCGCCGCCGCGCTCCGGCAATGGCCGCGCGACGGCACCCCGGCCTCGCCGCGCGCCTGGCTGGTCGGCACGGCGCGGCACAAGGCGCTCGACCGCATGCGCCGCCGGGCGCTCGACCGGCGCAGCCAGCGGGCGCTCGGGGACGAGGCGGGCGAGGAGGCCGCCGCGCCGCCGCCGGAGCAGGACCGGGAGCTGCCGGACGACCGGCTGCGGCTGATCTTCACCTGCTGCCACCCGGCGCTGGCGCCGGAGGCCCAGGTGGCCCTGACCCTGCGCACCGTCTGCGGGCTCGAGACCGATGCGATCGCCCGCATCTTCCTGATGCCGCCGGCCACCATGGCGCAGCGCCTGGTGCGGGCCAAGCGCAAGATCCGCGATGCCGGCATCCCCTATCGCGTGCCGCCGCCGGAGGACCTGCCGGAACGGCTGGCGGCGGTGCTGGCGGTCGTCTACCTGGTGTTCACCGAGGGCTACGCGCCGGGCCGCGGCGCCACCCTGCTGCGGCCGGAGCTGTGCGCCGAGGCGATCCGGCTCGGCCGGCTGCTGGTCGAGCTGATGCCGGGCGCCACCGAGGCCGGCGGGCTGCTGGCGCTGATGCTGCTGCAGGATGCGCGCCGCGCCGCGCGGCTCGACGGCGCCGGCGAGCTGGTGCTGCTCGAGGCGCAGGACCGCACGCTGTGGGACGAGGCGCAGATCGCCGAGGGGCGGGCGCGCGTGCGGGCCGCGCTCGCGGCGGGGCCGCCCGGCTCCTATGCCATCCAGGCGGCGATCGCCGCGCTGCATGCCGAGGCGCGCACCGCGGCGGAGACCGACTGGCGGCAGATCGCGGCGCTCTATGCCGTGCTGCAGCGCGTCGCGCCGTCGCCGGTGATCGAGCTCAACCGCGCCGTCGCCGTGGCGATGGTCGACGGGCCCGAGGCCGGGCTGCGGCTGGTCGATGCGCTGGCGGCGCGGCGCGAGCTCGCCGGCCACGCGCCGCTGCCGGCGGTGCGCGCCGACCTGCTGCGCCGCCTCGGCCGGCCGGCCGAAGCGGCCGAGTGCTACCGCGCCGCGCTCGCTCTCACCGCGGTCGAGCCGGTGCGCCGGCTGCTCCGCCGCCGGCTGGCCGAGCTGGGCCGCGGCGGCTGCGGCTGAGCGGCGGCTCAGCGCGGCGGCACCAGCCGCCCGGCGGCGCCGTCCCAGCGCCAGATCGGCAGGCCGGGCCGCAGCGCGACGCCGCCGACCCAGCGGTCGATGCCGTGCTGCGACACCGCGTCGGCGGCGCCGCCGAGCACGGCGCGGCCGAGCGGCGTCAGCTGCAGCGGCAGCGCCGAGGGATTGCCGCCGGGGGCGGCCAGCCGGCGTCGCTGGCGGCCGCAGCAGCGGCGCCGGGCCGGCCGAGAGCCGTCGCAGGAGCGCCCAGAGCATGATGTCGCCGAGCCAGGGCGCCGGCTCGGCGCGCTGCACGGCGGCGAACACCTCGTTGACGGTGGCCGCGCCGTCGGCGAGCGCGCGCAGGCTGAGCCGCTCGCTGGCGGCGAGGCCGTCATCGGCCCCCGGCAGCTCGGCGAGGTGGCGCCGGAGCGCGCCGGCGAGGAACGGCAGCGCGGCGGTGTCGCCCCCGGCGAGCTCGGCCAGGGCGGTCGGCTCCGGCGCGGCGAAGGCGGCCCAGGCCCGGCAGGCGAGGGCCAGCGCCTCCGGGCCGACCGGCCGGCGCTGCGGGAAGAGCTCGGCCAGCTCGGGGGCGCCGAGATTGCCGAGCCCGATGAAGCGCGCAATGCCGGGATAGCGGTCGATGGTGACCATGGTGAGCCGGCCGCGCGGCGGCCGCCGCGCCAGCCGGTCGAGCAGGCGGATCAGCACCGCCTGGTCGAACAGGTCGTGCTCGAACCACAGCACGATCTCCGCCTCGTCCCGGGCCGCCTCGAGCCCGGCATCCTGGGCCGCGAGGTCGGCGGCGACGGCGTCCGGCGCCAGGCCGTAGGCGGCGGCGATCCAGGCGGCGCGGCGGCGGCGGAAGGCGGCGTCGTCGAGGCCCGCCGGGACCGGGCCCTGGCAGAGCGGGTCGGCCCAGCGCAGGAAGCGGCCGGGCAGCACGGCGGCGAGCTTGTCGCGGATGTCGTCGCCGCAACGCAGATGCAGCATCGCCTCTCCCGCCTTGCGCCGCCCGGTCCCGTGCCGGCCGGCCGGGCGCGACCGCCCGGCCTCCAGCCCGACGTTCAATTCCAACGCTCCCAATCCTGCACCGGATGCAGCCCGATGTCGCGCCGCAGATGGTTGCCGAGCCGCTCGTGGCGCGGCGCACGGCGCCGGCGGGGGTGCCGTTGCGATACGGGCCGGCCGACGAGCCAGAGGAACATGCGCACCAGGATCGAGGGGCG
Organism: Dongiaceae bacterium; assembly: GCA_046349435.1. Lineage (GTDB taxonomy): Bacteria > Pseudomonadota > Alphaproteobacteria > Dongiales > Dongiaceae > JAXMCI01. The sequence goes on from JAXMCI010000025.1 coordinate 69,415, forward strand.
CATCCTGCGCCCGAGATATGGGTCGAAAGGAGTCATCACCTGCCTGTGGTTGCGGTTGCGGCCGCCGGACCGCACGCCCCGGCGGCGGGGGCGTCCTGGCGGGGACGGGGATCCCCGGCCGGGACACGGCTGGCGTGCGGTGCACAAGAAGCTAGGCACGCAGTCCTTCGCGAGCATCGGGAAGGGCTCCCCATATTGCCGGCGAGCCCTCCCCATCTTGCGTGCGGGTCAGCGCTTGGTCACGATCACCTCGAGATACTCGCCCGGCACCACCATGGAGCCGTCGCCGGAGCGGTTGAACTGGCCGATCAGCGCGAGCACGTCGGCGGTGAGCGCCTGCTGCCCGTCGGGCTGCAGCGCCGCGAAGGCCTTGAGCAGCGGGCCGTAGTAGCCGCGGAAGACTTCCAGCCAGTGCTCGGCGGAGCGGTAGCGGAAGACGAAGCTGCGCTGCGCCGTGACGACCGACTGCGCCTGCGGCTGGAACATCTCGAAGATGCGCGCCCGGGTGCCCCAGAGGGCCGGCGAGCGGGCGCCGGCCGGGGGCGGCAGGTGCCGGCCGATGGTCTTGAAGAGCTGGCCGATGAAGCCCTCGGGCGTCCAGTTGGCGAGCCCGATCTTGCCGCCCGGGCGGCAGACGCGCAGCAGCTCGGCCGCGGCGCGATCCTGGTCGGGGGTGAACATCACCCCGAAGGTCGAGATCACCGCGTCGAAGCTGCGGTCGGGAAAGGGCAGCGCCTCGGCGTCGGCCTCGCGGAAATCGACGGTCAGCCGCTCGGCCGCGGCGCGCTGGCGGCCGCGCTCCAGCAGAGCGGGGACGTAGTCGGTCGACACCACCTCGCACCAGCGCCGCGCCGCCGCCAGCGTGGCGTTGCCATTGCCGGCGGCGACGTCGAGGACGCGCTGGCCGGCGCGCAGGTCGAGCGCCTCGCAGAGCTCCTCGCCGACGATCTGCAGCGTGGTGCCGACGACGGCGTAGTCGCCGGAGGACCAGGCGCCCTTCTGGCGAGTCTTGAGGGCGGCGAGGTCGGGGGCGGGTTGCGGCTCGCCGGAGACGGCGACGGACATGGCCATGATCGTGCTCCACGGTTGGTTGCGGCCGCCCCACAGGGGCTGCGGCAGCGGCCAGGGGAACGGTGGGGGAGGGCCGTGGAGCCCGGCGTGGGCAGGGGCGTGGAAACGACCGTGGAATCGGCGCCCTCCCGCGCCGAAGCGGGAGGGCGCCGGACCGTGGTCCTAGGCGGGACCCTACTCGCGGACGACCTCGCCCGAGCCGCCGAACTCGGCGGGAAAGTCCTTCAGCTTGGGCAGGCCGTCGCGCATCGGCAGTACAGTCTCGGCGTAGTTGACGTGCACGCCCGGCTTGAAGTCGAGTGTCGGGATGGTGGCGGCGAAGACGTCGACCAGCCCGAGCGGCGGATGCGCCGCCATCAGGTGACCGCCGCAGGCCTTGCAGTACTGCCGCTGGCTGAGCGGCGTCTTCTGGTAGGTGGCGACGTGCTCGGCACCCTTGGTCACCGCCACCGCCTCTGGCTTCCACAGGGTGAAGGCGTTGACCGGACCGCCCGACCAGGAGCGGCAGGACCGGCAATGGCAATAGCCCATCGCCGCCGGCTCGCCCGTCACCTTGACCTCGACCTTGCCGCAGAAGCAGGTTCCAACGTGGGTCATCTGTCGTTTCCTTCCTGTTGCCAGCTCAGCCTGTCGTCGATCGCGTGCTTCGGGCGGAGGCTATGCGCCCGCCGTCCGGATCGCATCGGGAGGCGATCCCCATCTTGGCCGCTCGACTCCCTATGGCGGCACCGCCGCGAGACCGGCGCGGGTGCCGCAATTTTGACTCGATGATGGCGTGAATGTAAGCATCACAGGCTCCCTGCGGACGGCCGGCGCCGGGCGCGGCCGCCGCGCCGCGAGCCCGACCGTGCCGGCCCGTCGTGGAGACGAGCGTGGGAGAGGCCGTGGATAGCGTCGTGGAAACGCGCCGTCATGCGCCGGCCGGAGAGCCGGTCCTGGAGGTGCGGCTGCTCGGCCCGATGACGGTGAGGAGCGGCGGCGCGGCGGTGGTGCTGCCCGATTCGCGCAAGGTGCGCGGGCTGCTCGCCTATCTCGCCATGGCGCCCCACCCGATCGCGCGCGGCCGGCTCTGCGACCTGCTGTGGGACGTCCCCAACGACCCCCGCGGCGAGCTGCGCTGGTGCCTGAGCAAGATCCGCCGCATCCTCGACGCGCCGGGCCGCCGCCGCGTCGAGGCCCAGGGCGACACGGTCCGCCTCGACCTCGCCGGCTGCCGGGTCGACGCGCTGGACGTCGCCGCCGCCTGCGAGGCCGGCCTCGCGACGCTCGGGCCGGAGCGGCTACGCGGGCTGGCGGCGCTCTTCGCCGGCGACTTCCTCGACGGGCTCGAGCTCGATCGCAGCCCCGAGTTCGAGGGCTGGGTGACGGCGCAGCGACGGCACTTCCGCGGCCTCCAGGCGGCGCTGCTGGAGCAGCTCGCCGACCGCGCGCCCGAGGCCGAGGCGCTCGACCATCTCGGCGCCTGGCTGCGCCTGGCGCCGTTCGAGCCGCGCGCCCACGAGGCGCTGCTCGGGACCCTGGCGCGGCAGGGCCGGCTGCGCGAGGGCGACGAGCATCTCGCCGCCGCGGTCCGGCAGTTCGAGGCCGAGGGTGTCGACCCCACGCCGATCCGCGAGCTGTGGCGGGCCGCCCGCGCGCGGTCCGAGCCGCTGCTGCAGATCCGGCCGCTGCCGGCGATCGAGCCGCCCGCCGACGCCGTCCTCGAGGCACGCCGCGCCTCGATCGCGGTGATGCCGTTCGCCGATCTCTCCGGCGCGGCGGGGCAGCCGGGCAACGCCGCCGACGGGCTGGTGCACGACATCATCACGCGGCTGGCCAAGCTGCGCATCCTCTTCGTCATCGCCCAGGGGACGGTGTTCGCGCTGCGCGACCGCCGCGTCGCGCCGGAGGAGGCGGGCCGGCTGCTCAACGTCGACTACATGGTCAGCGGCTCGCTGCAGCGCCAGGGCGGGCGGCTGACGGTGGCGATCGAGCTCGCCGAGACGCGCAGCGCCCGCATCGTCTGGGCCGAGGTCTTCGACCGCACCGTCGACGACACCTTCCTCGTGCTCGACGAGATCGGCCACAGCATCGTCGCCTCGATCGCCCACGAGATCGAGACGATCGAGCGCAACCGCGCCATCCTGCGGCCGCCGAGCTCGCTCGACGCCTGGCAGGCGCATCACCGCGGCCTCTGGCACATGTATCGCTTCAGCCGCGAGGACAACGAGCAGGCGCGGCACTTCTTCGCCACCGCGGTGCGGCTCGACCCGACCTTCGCGCGCGCCCATGCCGGCCTGTCCTTCACCCATTTCCAGAACGCCTTCCAGGGCTGGACGGCGCGCGGGCCGGAGATCGACCGGGCGATCGAGGCGGCGGGGCAGAGCCTGATGGTCGACGATCGCGATCCCGCCGCGCACTGGGCGATGGGCCGCGCGCTGTGGCTGCGCGGCGACCTCGACCAGTCCGTCCTCGAGCTCGAGCGGGCGGTCGACCTCAGCCCCAACTTCGCCCTCGGCCACTACGCGCTGGCCTTCGTCCATTCGCAGGACGGCGATCCGCGGGCGGCGATCGGCGCGTCGGACCAGTCGCGCCGCCTCAGCCCGTTCGATCCGATGCTGTTCGCCATGCTGGGTGCGCGGGCGATGGCGCTGGTCCGGCTGAAGCGCTTCGACGAGGCGGCCGACTGGGCGGTCCAGGCGGCTGCCCGGCCCAATGCTCACGCCCTGATCCAGGGCATCGCCGCCTACAGCCTGGCGCTGGCCGGCCGGCTGGAGGAAGGACGCGCTCATCTCGCCGCCATCCGGCGCACGCGGCCCGATTTCCGCATCGAGGACTTCCTCGCCGCCTTCCACTTCCCGCCGGATGCGGCGGCCCTGTTCCGCAAGGCGGCGGCGCGGCTGGCGGAGACGTAGCCGGGCGAAGCGCCGGCGCGGCGCTACTTCGCCATCGCCGCCTCGGGCAGCAGCGCGCGCTCGCGGGCGATGCGCGCCGCCTCGCCGCGGCTGCCGGCGCCGAGCTTGGCCAGCACCGCGGAGACGTGGTGGTCGACGGTCTTGGGCGAGACGTGCAGCCGCACCCCGATGCCGCGGTTGCTGAGCCCGTCGGCGAGGCAGCCGAGGATCTGCATCTCGCGCTGGGTGAGCCCGAAGGGATTGCGCCGGGTGGCCGGCCGGGGCCCGCGCGGGATCCGGCGGGTGCCCGCGGTGCGCATGCGCTGGCGCAGCGCCGCGGCGGCCGGCGCCGCGCCCAGCCGGTCGAGCAGGGCGAGGGCGGCGAGCTGCGCCGGCGCGTCGCCGTCCGCCATCGCGCGCGCCTGCTCGTAGGGGCAGCCCAGCCGCTCCCAGGCGGCGGCGGCCTGCCGCCAATCCCCCCGGATCTGCAGCCGGAACGGTGCGGCGCTCCAGGCCGGCGGGGCGACGCGCTCGCCCGCCCGCCAGCGCCAGAAGGCGAACTCGCCGGTGTGCCAGCGATGGCGGCGGCCGACCGCCAACTCCCAGGTGGCGCTCGCCTCGGCGAGCGCGCGCGCCGCATCGCCCTCGAGCCAGGCCGCCTCGGCGCGCGCCGCGCGGGCCGGCGCCACGCGCTGCAGGGTGGCGGTCTGCAGCGCCAGCTCGAGCGCCTCGTCGAGCGCGGCGACCGCGCCCGGCTCGCCGCGGCGCGCGCGCACCCGGCCGAGCGCGATCAGCGCCATGATGCGGCTGATGGCGGCGAGGCTCGACAGGCCGAGCAGCTGGGTCGCGATCTCGGCGGCCTCGGCCCAGCGGCCCTGGTAGAGCCGGGTCAGCGCCAGCCAGGAGCGCAGGTAGTGGTTGGCGTGGTCGAGGTCGCGCTCGCAGGTGTAGGCGATGCCCTCGGCGAGCTGCTTCTCGGCGGCGGCGAGCTGGTACTGCTCGCCGTAGCTCGAGCCGATGTTGACGTAGATCAGCCCGACCAGCGAATCGCGCTCCGCGCCGCGGGCCAGCGCCAGGCTGCGGTCGAGATAGGCGCGGCCGCGCTCGTCGCCGTCGACCAGCATCGCCGAGCCGACGACCATCTCGGCGGCGGCGACGTCGGCGTCGTCGCCCAGCCGGCTGGCCAGCGCGCTCGCCTTGCGGCCCCAGGCGACCGCCGCGGCGCGGTCGCGGTCGAGCATGCGCAGATGCGCCTGGATGCGGTAGGCGGCGGCGAGCTGCGGCGTCGGCGGCCCGGCCTCGAGCACGGCGATGGCGTCGCGGCTGGCCGCCTCGGCGGCGGCGTTCTGCCCGCTGCGCACCAGCGGCCAGGCGAGCTCGGCGAGGTTCTCGCCCTCCTTGGCGCGGTCGCCGGCCTCGCGCCACAGCCGCGCCGCCTCGCGCCGGGCGCGCACCGCCGCGTCGAGCTCGTCGACGATGGCGCACTCCTCGGCATGGGCCTCCTCCAGCCGGGCGCGCTCGGCCGGCGGGCGGTCGCCGGCGAAGGCGAGCGCGCGCCGGTAGTGGGCGGCCGCGGCGCGATGCGCGCCGGCGGCGGCCGCGGCGCGCGCCGCCGCCGGGCCGAACTCGAGCACCGCCGCGGCGTCGCCGGCGCCGGCGGCGAGCTGGGCGAGCTGGGCGAGGTCGCCGCGGCCGATGCCGGCCGACCGCAGGCTGGCCAGCGCGGCGCGGTTGAGCTCGCGGTGGCGGGCCGGGTCGAGATCGGCGAGCACCGCCTCGCGCACCAGCTCGTGGCGGAAGGCGATGGTCTCGCCGGCGGCCTCGAGCATGCCCGCGGCGACGCAGTCGGCGAGACCCGCGGCGCGCTCGCCGAGGATCCGCTCGAGCTGCGCGAAGGCGAAGCGGCTGCCGATCACGGCGGCGGCCTGCAGCGCCGTCCGGCCGGCGTCGCCCAGCGTCGCGGCGCGGGCCAGCACGGCGTCGCGCACGGTGCGCGGCAGCCCCTCGCCGGCATGGGCCAGCACCTCGGTGATGAAGAAGGGGTTGCCGCAGGTCCGTGCATGCAGCGCCTGCGGATCGATCGGCCGGCCGTCGGCCAGCTGCGTCACCGCCGCCAGGGTGAGGCCGGCGAGGTCGATGCGAATCGTCGCCCGCGACGTCGCGAGGTCGCCGAGCAGCAGGCGCAGCGCCTGGCGTCCGCCGATCTCGTCGCCGCGGAAGGTGAGCAGGATCAGGGCGCGGGCCTCGCCGATCCGCCGGCTGAGATAGCGGACCAGGTCGAGCGTCGCCTCGTCGGCCCAGTGGATGTCCTCGATCTGCAGCAGCGTCGGGCGGCCCGCGCCATGCAGCCGCTCGAGCACGGTGGCGAACAGCGCGGCGCGCGGCGCCTCGACCTCGAGCTGCTCGAGCAGCCGGCCGCCGGCCTGGCGCGCGATGTCGTAGAGCGGGCCGAGGGGCGACGGCGTGGAGAGCGGATCGCACTGCCCCTTGAGCAGCTGCAGCCGGGGGCCTTCGGCGGCGCAGAAGCGCTCGACGAAGCTGGTCTTGCCGATTCCGGCCTCGCCGCTGATCAGGACGATGCGGCCGCGCCCCGCGTCGGCATCGGCGAGGGCGTCGGCCAGGGCACGCAGGGGCACATCACGCTCGAGCAGCTCCATGGGCCGTCCAGGGTGAGGTTGCGGATGGAACAATCATTCTACCGCGGCGGCCGGCCGGCCGCATTCACGACATGTTGCGCGGCGGCGCCCGCCTCGGTGCCAGCGCCTCGGTGCCAGCGGGGCCGGGCGTCACCGCCCGGCCCCTCCGGCTCAGCGCCAGCTTCCGCCCTCGCGCACCGGCGGCAGGCCGATGTCGCGCCGCAGGTGGTTGCTCAGCCGCTCGGCCGGTGGCGCATGCGGCCGGCCGCGCCGCCAGTCGCGCCGTTCCGGACGGACGGCGAGCAGCGTTCGGGCGTGCGTCACGAGGGAGACGCGCAGGCGGCGACCGATCAGCAGCAGGTCGTACGGGGTGGTCATCACGATGCACCTTCCTTATCGGCGGCTCCGCCGGCGCCCGCGACAGGGAGTCGGGACGTCGTGCCCGCGATCGCGAAGGACGCGGGTGGCGCGGGCGAGGCCGCGGTTTCGATTTGACGAGGAAGGGTCTGGTCAGGACCGGCCGGAATTCGCAGACGCCGCTATCGCCTGCACAAGGCAGGCTGACGTGGCTGGCTCAGCGATGTCGATTCTCGGCGGATACTCGGCGAGGAAAGGACGCCCGCCCGGCGTCCCTGACGTCGACCCTCAGGCCGCGACGCGGCCCCATCGATACGAGCACTTCATGCGACGTCCTCCCTCCGAGTTAGAGGAGGGGCGTTGATGCCACGCACTCGCAGGCCGGGCAAGCGCGATTCAGGCCTGGCGGGACGAATTCCTCGGCCCTGTTGCCGAACGGCAACAGCTACTTCTTGCGGAAGGCGTCGAGGGTGACGACGTCGGCGCCATTGGGCGGCGGCGCGGCGGCCTTGGGCGCGGCCGCAACCGGCGCCGGCAGCTTGCCGACCGGCTTGCTCGGCTCCTCCTCGCTGCCGTCGGTCTCGAACTGCAGGCCGAACTTGACCGCGGGATCGGTGAAGCGGGCGATCGCGGCGAACGGCACGGTGAGCCGCTCCTGCCGGTTGTTGAAGCTGAGCGTGACGGAGAACAGATCGTCCTCGACCTCGAGGCCCCAGTACTGGTGCTGCAGGACGATGGTCATCTGCTCCGGGTACTGCTCGCGCAGCCAGTCCGGCAGCGCCGCGCCGCGATGGGTGGTGTCGAAGGTGATGTAGAAATGGTGGTCGCCCGGCAGGCCCTTGCTCGCCGCCTCGCGCAGCGCCTTGCGGACCACGCTGCGCAGCGCGTCCTCGACCATCTTGTCGTAGCGAAGCCGATCGGTCGCCATAACGCTCATGCTCTCCCCAGGAGCCCGCGTCTTGTCCCCGCGCGGACTCGATTCAGTGGGGGGCTTCTGTTGCCCGGTGCCCCCCGGACCGCGCTTTCCTAAACTTAATTAGGCAGCGAGAGCCATACGGTTATCGTTGGCACTTCTAGGATGGCCCGATAACGGCGGAACCATGCCGAGCGAAAACCCTGCCTTTACCACGCGCGTCGATCCTGTTTCGCCCCCGCGAGCCGACCCGCGAGCGGGTCGGGAATTTGGTGGAGGCGCCGGGTACTGCCCCCGGGTCCGCTACGCTTATGCCACAGAGCGTTTATCGCCATAGTCGGTTGCCCGACGGACCTAATATAGGGGTCCGGCGGTCGCTCTGAAAGGGGCTTCGACGCCGGCCCGGGCGCGCGCTAGAGTGCCGCCGCCATGGCGGTGACCGACGAGCAGCGGGCGGAGATGGAGGCGCAGCGCGCGACGCTGCAGCCGACGCGCCGCGCCACCGTCGCGGCGCTCGAGGAGATCCTCTACCAGCCGCTGCCGGTGCTCGACCACGGCTTCGTGCGGGTCGTCGACTACATGGGCGACGACGGCGCGATCGTGCAGGCGGCGCGCGTCTCCTACGGGCGCGGCACGCGGCAGGTCAGCGAGGATCGCGGCCTGATCCACTACCTGATGCGGCACCGCCACTCGACGCCGTTCGAGATGTGCGAGATCAAGTACCACGTGAAGCTGCCGATCTTCGTCGCGCGGCAGTGGATCCGCCACCGCACCGCCAACGTCAACGAGTACTCGGCGCGCTACTCGATCCTCGACAACGAGTTCTACCTGCCGGCGCCCGAGCAGCTGGCGGCGCAGTCGGCGGCCAATCGCCAGGGGCGCGGCCGGGTGCTCGACGGCGCCGCGGCGGCCCGCGTGCTCGACCTGCTGCGCGAGGATGCGAGCCGCGCCTATCGCGACTATCTCGAGCTGCTCAACGAGCGGCCGGAGGGCGGGCCCGCCGATCCCGGCCGCGACGGGCTGGCGCGCGAGCTGGCGCGCATGAACCTGTCGCTCAACTTCTACACCCAGTGGTACTGGAAGACCGACCTGCACAATCTGCTGCATTTCCTGTCGCTGCGCGCCGATCCGCATGCCCAGCACGAGATCCGCGTCTATGCCGAGGCGATGCTCGAGACGGTGCGGCGCTGGGTGCCGCTCGCCTGCGAGGCGTTCCTGCAGCACCGCCTGAACGCGGTGACGCTGTCGGCCGCCGCCTGGGCGGCGGTGCGGCGCATGCTGGCGGGCGAGACGGTGACGGCGGAGAGCAGCGGCCTCGGCAAGCGCGAGTGGCGCGAGCTGATGGCGGCGCTCGGCCGCGCCGAGGCTTGAGAGGAGGAACGCGATGGACGGAGTCCCGGCGGAGAGCTGCACGATCGGCGAGGAGAGCGCGCTGCGCGGCCTGTTCGGCCAGCCCGGGCGGCTTGCGGCGCAGAAGACGCTGCACGCGCTCGACCGGCACTGCCGCGACTTCATCGCCCGCTCGCCCTTCCTCTGCCTCGGCACCGCCGACGCCGCCGGCCGGGCCGACGTCTCGCCGCGCGGCGACCGGCCGGGCTTCGTGCTGGTGCTCGACGACCGCACGCTGGCGATCCCCGACCGGCCCGGCAACAACCGCATCGATTCGATGAGCAACATCGTCGCCAACCCGAATGTCGGGCTGCTCTTCCTCATCCCCGGCTTCGAGGACACGCTGCGGGTCAACGGCAAGGCCGAGATCGTGCGCGACCCGGACCTGCTCGACCGGACCGCGGTCGACGGCAAGCGACCCAAGGTGGCCATCCGGGTCGCCGTCGAGGAGTGCTTCCTGCATTGCGCCAAGGCGCTGAAGCGCTCGCGCCTGTGGGAGCCGGAGAGCCGCGCCGAGCGCAGCGTCATGCCGACCCTCGGCCAGATGATCCTCGACCAGACGGCCGGGGCGGGCGCCGCGCCGGCCGAGACTGAGGTCCGGGAGGCCGACCGGTTGATCGACGAGAACTACCGCACGCAGCTCTACTGACGGGGCCGCCCGCGGGCGGCGGCCGGCCGGCGAACGGCGCCGGCGCGCTCACGCCCAGCTCACCGACCGTTCGCCGGGCCGTGCACCGGGCCGCTCACTGGACCACGATGCGCGGCGGCGCGCGCCGGCCGCCCGCCAGGTCGGCGGAGACCTTGCCCCAGACCCGCTCGGCGATGGCGCGGAAGGTGCGGGCATGGGCGCTGTCCGGCTCGGCGACGACGATCGGCCGGCCGCCGTCCGAGGTCTCGCGGATCGCCATGTCGAGCGGCACCTCGCCGAGGAAGTCGGTGCCGAGCCGCTCGGCCTCGCGCCGCGCGCCGCCATGGCTGAAGATGTCGCTGCGCTCGCCGCAATGCGGGCAGAGGAAGTAGCTCATGTTCTCGACGATGCCGAGCACCGGCACCTCGACCTTGCGGAACATGGCGAGCCCCTTGCGGGCGTCGAGCAGCGCGATGTCCTGCGGCGTCGAGACGATCACCGCGCCGGCCAGCGGCACCTGCTGGGCGAGCGTCAGCTGGGCGTCGCCGGTGCCCGGCGGCATGTCGACGACCAGCATGTCGAGCTCGCCCCACTCGACGTCGCGCAGCATCTGCTGCAGCGCGCTCATCACCATCGGCCCGCGCCAGATCATCGGCGTGTCCTCGGCGATCATGAAGCCGATCGACATGCACTTGACGCCGTGGTTCTCCATCGGCAGCAGGCGGCGCCCGTCGGGCGAGCTCGGCCGGCCGCTGATCCCCATCATGCGCGGCTGCGACGGGCCGTAGATGTCGGCGTCGAGGATGCCGACCCTGAGGCCGATGCCGGCCAGCGCCAAAGCGAGGTTGACCGCGACGGTCGACTTGCCGACGCCGCCCTTGCCGCTGGCCACCGCGACGATGGCGCGCACCCCCGGCACCAGCTGCCTGCCGCCGCCGGCGCCGGGCCCTGGCCCCTGGGCCTGGCCATGCGCGTGGCCATGCGCATGGCCGGGGCCGTGGTCGTGCCCCTGGCCCCGTCCGGGCCCGCCGCCGCGGGCCGGCGCGGCGCCGCCCTGCGGCAGTGGCCGGTGCGCGGTCAGCACGGCCGAGACCGAGAGCACGCCGGGCAGGCGCTCGACGGCGCGCTCGGCCTCGCGGCGCAGCGGCTCGAGCTTCGGCCCGCGCTCCGGCGCCACCTCGATGGCGAAGCCGACGTGCCCGTCCTTGAGCACCAGGCCGGAGATCATGCCGAGGGCGACCAGGTCGCCGCCGCGGTCGGGGTCGCGCACCTGGCTGAGGGCGGCGAGAATGTCGCGTTCGGAAATGGCTGGCATGCTTGAATTTCTCGGGGGTGGCCACGATATGGGCGACAGGGCGGCCGGTTGCGAGCACCGGTCGCTTCGTCATATAAGGCGTCGGCTTCGGCAATGAAAGCGGGGCCGGCACCGTTGCAGGACGGGGTAGGACTCGAAGATGCCGTGGCAGGACAAAGGCGGGGGCGGTGGTCCCTGGGGCGGTGGACAGGGACCCTGGGGCCGCGGCCCCGGCGGCGGCCAGCGCCCGCCGGACATCGAGGACTTCCTGCGCCGCGGCCAGGATCGGCTGCGCACGCTTCTCCCCGGGGGCTTCGGCGGCGGCCGCGGCCTGGCGCTGATCCTCATCGTCGTGCTGCTGGTCTGGCTGATGTTCGGCTTCTACCGGGTCGAGCCGGAGGAGCAGGGCGTGGCGATGATCTTCGGCCGCTGGGTGGCCACCACCCAGCCCGGGCTGCGCTACAACCTGCCGGCGCCGATCGGCTCGGTCGAGACCCCCAAGGTCACCCGCGTCAACCGCGTCGAGGTCGGCTTCCGCTCCGGCCTCGAGCAGGCGCAGGGCGGCACGGCGCGCGACGTGCCGCAGGAAAGCCTGATGCTGACCGGCGACGAGAACATCATCGACATCCAGTTCGTCGTCTTCTGGCAGATCAAGGACGCCGGCGAGTACCTGTTCAACATCCGCGATCCCGACGACACGGTGAAGAGCGTGGCCGAGAGCGCGATGCGCGAGATCATCGGCCAGACCGCGTTCGAGCGCGCCCGCACCCAGGGCCGCGCCGAGATCGAGCAGCGCACCGTCGCGCTGATGCAGAAGGTCCTCGACAGCTACGGCGCCGGCATCTTCGTGAGCCAGGTCGAGCTGCAGAAGGTCGATCCGCCGGAATCGACCATCGCCGCCTTCCGCGACGTGCAGGCGGCGCGCGCCGACAAGGAGCGGCTGGGCAACGAGGCGCAGGCCTATTTCAACGAGGTCACCCAGCGCGCCGAGGGCGAGGCCCAGAAGATCATCAAGGACGCCGAGGGCTACAAGACGGCCAAGATCGCCACCTCGAAGGGCGACGCCAAGCGCTTCCTGTCGGTCTATGAGCAATACCTCCTGGGCAAGGAGGTGACGGAGCGCCGCATGTTCCTGGAGACCATGGAACGGGTGCTGGGCGGCATGAACAAGGTGCTGCTCGACGCGCCGGCCGGCGCCGGCGGCGGCGTCCCCTACCTGTCGCTCGACGAGCTGCTGAAGCGCAGCCGGCAGCAGCCGGCCCCGGCGCAATCCGCCGGCGCCACCGACAGCATGGGAGCAGCCCAGTGAACCGGCCCGTCCTCGTCGCCGCGGCGGTCGGCCTGGTCGCCCTCGTCATCGTCGCCTTCTCGTCGATGTTCGTGGTCAACCAGTACCAGATGGCGCTGGTGCTGCAGTTCGGCGATCCGCGCCGGGTGATCGACCAGCCCGGCCTCAAGTTCAAGCTGCCGTTCGTGCAGAACGTCGTCTACTTCGACAAGCGCGTGCTGAATTTCGACACCCCCTCGGAGGAGGTCCCGACCGTCGACCAGAAGCAGGTCATCGTCGAGGCCTTCGCCAAGTTCCGCATCGTCGATCCGCTGCGCTTCTTCCAGCGGGTCAGGGACGAGCTCGGGGTGCAGGCGCGGCTGCGCTCGATCATCAGCTCCAACCTGCGCCGGGCGCTGGGCGACGTGCCGATGTCGGTGGTGCTGACCGACAAGCGGCCGCTGATCATGCACGACATGACCGAGATGGTGAACAAGGAGGCCGACGGCTTCGGCATCAAGGTGCTCGACGTCCGGGTCAAGCGCATCGACCTGCCCGACGAGAACGCCGCCGCCATCTTCCGCCGCATGCAGACGCAGCGCGAGCAGGAGGCACGGCGGATCCGCGCCGAGGGCGGCCGCGACGCCCAGACCATCCGGGCGGAGGCCGACAAGCAGCAGGTGGTGATCCGCGCCGAGGCGCAGCAGAAGGCCGAGACGCTGCGCGGCGAGGGCGACGGGGTGGCGGCCGCGACCTACAACCAGGCCTATGGCCGCGATCCCGCCTTCTTCGACTTCTACCGCTCGATGCAGGCCATGACGAACGCGCTGCCGCCGGCCAACACGACCTTTGTCGGCCCGCCGACCGGCAGCTTCTTCCGTTATTTCGGGGCGGCCGACGGACACCAGGCGGCGCCCGCCGCGCCTCCGGCGGCGGGCGCCGCGCCCACGGCGACGTCGCCCTAGCCGCGGGGCGGCTGCCGTGCCCGGCGGCGTCGCGGATCTGATCACCGCGCTCGGCCTCGTGCTGGTGATCGAGGGCGTGCTGCTGGCCCTGTTCCCCGACCGGCTGCGGCGCATGATCGCGGCCATGCTGGCGCAGCCCGCCCAGGCGGTGCGCATCGCCGGCCTCGCCTGCGCGGTCGTCGGGGTCGGCATCGTCTGGCTGATCCGCGGCTGAGCCGGGGCGAGGCGACCCGGCCATTGCGCTGCGTCCTGGATTGCCGGGTCAAGCCCGGCAATGACAAGGAAGGGTGGCGCGCGAGGACGCCGGCGCCTGCCACGACCGACTCGATCCCCCCACTCTCGTCATGTCCGGGCTTGACCCGGGCATCCATCGCGCGGCCGCGCTGGCCTGGCGGGTCAGGCCAAGCCACGACCGGCGGGGAGCTTGGCCAGGCGCAGAAACTTGTCGCTTGGCCGGGGCGGGATCGCCTATCCTGAATTCATGCGGATGCCTCGCTTGGAATCGCGACGCGTCGGATTTACATGGTCCACGTTCGCGATCCTCGGTTGCGATCAGCGCCGCCGAAGGCGATCGCCCCAGGAGAGACCCTTGACCCGACACCCCCAGGCATCTCGGAACCGGGCCGCCGTGGCGCGCGCCGATGCCGCTGCCGTGCTGCTGCGCTGGCTCTTCCTGGCGACCCTGACCGCCGCCCTGCTGGCGGCGGCCGCGGCCCATGCCCGTCCCGCGCCGGACAGCTTCGCCGACCTCGCCGACAAGCTGCTGCCGGCCGTGGTCAACGTCTCGACCACGCAGAAGGCCGACAAGGACAGCACCACCGGGGGCAATGGCGGCGGCGACGAGGATCTCGACCAGTTCTTCAAGGACTTCTTCGACAAGCAGAACCGCCCGGCGCAGCCGCGCCGCGCCATGTCGCTGGGCTCCGGCTTCATCATCGACGCGGCCGGCTACATCGTCACCAACAACCACGTCATCGCCGATGCCGAGGAGATCAAGGTCCGGCTGCATGACGACACCGAGCTGAAGGCCACCGTGGTCGGCCGCGACGAGAAGACCGACCTCGCCCTGCTCAAGGTCGAGTCGAAGACGCCGCTGCCGGCCCTGAAGTGGGGCGATTCCGACCAGGCGCGGATCGGCGACTGGGTGCTGGCGATCGGCAACCCGTTCGGGCTCGGCGGCTCGGTCACCGCCGGCATCCTCTCGGCCCGGCAGCGCGACATCAACGCCGGGCCCTACGACGACTTCCTGCAGACCGACGCCTCGATCAACCGCGGCAATTCCGGCGGCCCGATGTTCAACGTCGACGGCGAGGTGATCGGCATCAACACGGCGATCTTCTCGCCGTCGGGCGGCAGCGTCGGCATCGGCTTCGCCATTCCCTCCAACCTGGCGCGCAACGTCATCGACCAGCTGCGCCAGTACGGCCATCCGCGCCGCGGCTGGCTCGGCGTGCGCATCCAGAGCGTCACCGACGAGCTCGCCGAGGGGCTGCACCTCGCCAACACCCATGGCGCGCTGGTGGCCAACGTCACCGACGGCGGCCCGGCGGCCAAGGCCGGGATCCAGCAGGGCGACGTGGTCATCCGCTTCGACGGGCGGACGGTCGACGAGATGCGCAAGCTGCCGCGCATGGTCGCCGAGACGCCGATCGAGAAGCAGGTCGACGTCGTGGTCTGGCGCAAGGGCAAGGAGATGTCCTTCAAGGTGACGCTGGGCGAGCTCGACGAGACCGAGACGGCCGCGGCCGCCCCTGCCGAGGAGGCGCCGAAGCCGGCCGCCAAGCCGAAATCGAGCAAGGTCGAGCTGCTCGGCATGACGCTCTCCGAGATCACGGCGGCGCTGCGCAAGCAGTACGAGCTGGGCGACGACGCCAGCGGCGTGGTGGTGACCGAGGTCAAGGCCGACAGCGCCGCCGCGGAGAAGGGCATGGCGGCCGGCGACCTGATCGTCGAGGTCGACCAGAAGTCGGTCGGCAAGCCCGAGGAGATCGACAAGCAGGTCAAGGACGCCAAGACCAACGGCTACCGCGTCGTCACCCTGCTGGTGTTCCGCCAGGGCGACTATCGCTGGGTGGCGCTGCGCATCGACCAGGGCTGAGCGGACGCTCAGCCGGCCAGCTCGGCCCGGCGATAGCCCTGGAAGTAGAGCAGGGCGGTGAGATCGCCATGGTCGACCCGGCAGCGCGCCGCGGCGGCGACCGACGGCTTGGCCCGGTAGGCGACGCCGAGCCCCGCCGCCAGCAGCATCGGCAGGTCGTTGGCGCCGTCGCCGACCGCGAGCGTCGCGGCCAGCGGCAGGCGGCGTGCCGCCGCCAGCTCCTCGAGCGCCGCCAGCTTGGCCTCGCGGCCGAGGATCGGCTCGGCGACCCGGCCGGCGAGACGGCCGTCGGCCAGCAGCAGCTCGTTCGAGCGGTCCTCGTCGAAGCCGCAGCGTGCCGCGACATCCCGGGTGAACTGGCGGAAGCCGCCGGAGACCAGCGCGGCGTAGGCGCCGTGCGCGCGCATGGTGCGCACCAGCGTGACGGCGCCGGGCATCAGGGCGAGCCGCGCCAGCGTGGCGTCGATCGCCGCGGCCGGCAGGCCGGCCAGCATGGCGACGCGCTCGCGCAGCGCGCCCGCGAAGTCGAGCTCGCCGTTCATCGCCCGGCTGGTGATGGCGGCGATCTCCGCCTTGCGGCCGGCGAAGCCGGCCAGCTCGTCGAGGCTCTCGCCGGTGACGATGGTGGAATCCATGTCGGCGACCAGCAGCCGCTTGCGGCGGCCGGCGGCGGGCTGGGCGCAGAGATCGACCGGCAGCCCGGCGAGCGCGGCCGCGACCGCCGCGCCGGCCGCGTCGGGCGGCGCCGCGGCGGCGATGTCGCAGGCGCGGCCGGGGGCGAGCCAGTCGGCGCCGCCCGGCGCCGCGCCGAGCGCCGCCAACCCGTCGCGCGCCGCCTCGACCGCGGCGGGGCCGAGGCCGGGGCCGTCCGGCGGAGCGACCAGGGTGACCACTGACTCCATGGCGGCGACTATGGTCACGCCCGGCCCGCCCGGCAAGGCGGCGCCGCCGCACCCGGTGCTGGTGATCGCCGGCCCGACCGCCGGCGGCAAGTCGGCGCTCGCGCTGGCGGCGGCCGAGGCCTTTGGCGGCACGGTGATCAACGCCGACAGCCTGCAGGTCTATCGCGAGCTCGCCATCCTGACGGCGCGGCCCGACGCGGCCGCCGAGGCGCGCCTGCCGCACCGGCTCTACGGCGTGCTGCCGGCGGCCGAGCGCTGCTCGGCCGGCCGCTGGGCCGGGCTCGCCGCCGCGGCGATCGCGGCGGCGACGGCGGCCGGCCGGCTGCCGATCCTGGTCGGCGGCACCGGCCTCTACCTGCGCGCGCTGCTCGACGGGCTGGCGCCGATCCCGGCGGTGCCCGAGGCGGCGCTGGCCGAGGCCGCGGCGCGGCTGGCGGCGCTCGGCCGTGCCGCCTTCCACGCCGAGCTCGCCCGGCGCGATCCCGCCACCGCCGCCCGGCTGCGGCCTGGCGATCCGCAGCGCCTGGCGCGCGCCTGGGCCGTGCTGGCCGCGACCGGCCGGCCGCTCTCGCAATGGCAGGCGGAGCCGGCCCGGCCGGTGCTGCCGCTCGATCCGCTGCTGCTGCGGCTCGAGCCCGACCGCGCCCGGCTCTACCGCGCCTGCGACGCGCGCTTCCTCGCCATGCTCGAGGCGGGCGCCCTCGACGAGGCGCGGGCGCTGCGGGCGCTCGACCTCGATCCCGGCCTGCCGGCGATGAAGGCGGTCGGCGTGCGCCAGCTGCTCGACCATCTCGCCGGCAGGACGAGTCTCGCTGCGGCCGTTGCTGCAGCGCAGCAGGCGACCCGGAACTACGCCAAGCGGCAGCTCACCTGGTTCCGCCACCAGCTGCCGGGGGCGGAACGGCTGGAGCCGTACTGGGAGGACGCGAAATTTTCGGAAAGGTTCTTAGCCGAAGTCTTTTCGAAAATTCGTCATTTCCAGTTGACCCGGCCGGGGCTCGTGACCTAGTTATTCCGCAAACGCGAACGAAGCCCGGCCCCTCGCGGGGGGCCGGCAGCGGAGCAGCAGAGATGAGCGGGCAGGAGATGAACGGCGCCGGGATGGTGATCCGGGCGCTGGTGGATCAAGGCGTCGACGTGATCTTCGGCTACCCCGGCGGGGCCGTGCTGCCGATCTACGACGAGCTGTTCAAGCAGAACGCGCTGCGCCACATCCTGGTACGGCACGAGCAGGCGGCGGTGCACGCCGCCGAGGGCTATGCCCGCTCGACCGGCAAGGTCGGCGCCGTGCTGGTGACCTCCGGGCCGGGGGCGACCAACGCCGTCACCGGGCTGACCGATGCGCTGATGGACAGCATCCCGGTGGTCTGCCTGACCGGCCAGGTGCCGACCCACCTGATCGGCAACGACGCCTTCCAGGAGGCCGACACCACGGGCATCACGCGGCCCTGCACCAAGCACAACTACCTGGTGAAGAGCGTCGCCGACCTGCCGCGCATCATGCACGAGGCGTTCTACGTCGCGCGCAGCGGCCGGCCGGGCCCGGTGGTGGTCGACCTGCCGAAGGACGTGCTGCAGGCGCGCGGCGAGTATCACGCCCACGCCGACGTGCGCCACCGCACCTACAACCCGGCGACGCGGCCCGATCCGGCACGCATCGAGCAGGCGCTCGAGCTGATGGCGCAGGCCAGGCGGCCGCTCTTCTATTGCGGCGGCGGGGTGATCAATGCCGGGTCGGAGGCCTCGCGGCTGCTCACCCAGCTGGTCCACCTCACCGGCTTCCCCTGCACGCTGACCCTGATGGGGCTCGGCGCGCTGCCCGGCTCCGACCCGCAGTTCCTCGGCATGCTGGGGATGCACGGGACCTACGAGGCCAACCTCGCGATGCATGGCTGCGACCTGATGATCAACATCGGGGCGCGCTTCGACGACCGGGTGACGGGCCGGATCGCCGCCTTCTCGCCGGGCTCGAAGAAGATCCACGTCGACATCGATCCGTCCTCGATCAACAAGAACGTCCGGGTCGACCTGCCGATCGTCGGCGACGCGGCCAGCGTCCTGGCCGAGCTGGTCAAGGGCTGGCAGGCGCGCCAGCCCCAAGCCGACCGCAAGGCGCTCGCCGAGTGGTGGAAGCAGATCGACTCCTGGCGCTCGCGCGACTGCCTGCGCTTCCGCAACTCGGACGTGCTGATCAAGCCGCAATACGCGCTGCAGCGGCTCTACGCGGCGATCAAGGATCGCGACCACTACATCACCACCGAGGTCGGCCAGCACCAGATGTGGGCGGCCCAGTTCCTCAAGTTCGAGAAGCCCAATCGCTGGATGACCAGCGGCGGGCTCGGCACCATGGGCTACGGCCTGCCGGCGGCGATCGGCGTGCAGATCGCCCACCCCGAGGCGCTGGTCATCGACGTCGCCGGCGAGGCCTCGATCCTGATGAACATCCAGGAGATGTCGACCGCCTGCCAGTACAAGCTGCCGGTCAAGATCTTCATCCTGAACAACCAGTGGATGGGGATGGTGCGGCAGTGGCAGGAGCTGCTGCATGGCGGCCGCTACTCGGAGAGCTACACCGACTCGCTGCCGGACTTCGTCAAGCTCGCCGACGCCTTCGGCGCCAAGGGCCTGCTGATCGAGCGGCCGGACCAGCTCGACGGCGCGATCGCCGAGATGATCGCCACGCCCGGCCCGGTGATCGTCGACTGCCGGGTGGACCAGAAGGAGAACTGCTTCCCGATGATCCCCTCGGGCTCGGCCCACAACGAGATGCTGCTGGGGCCCGAGGACGAGGCCAAGCCGGTCTCCGAGGAGGGGATGGTCCTGGTCTAGGGCAGCCGTCGTCGGCCGCTCCCCTCTTGCCGTGCCCGGCTACGGGCCGGAGCGGGCGTCAATGAAGATGAACCGGATTTCCTGAAGGGGGTACGCGGGTGAGTGCGGTCGAGCGGCATACCATCTCGATCCTGGTCGACAACGAGGCGGGCGTGCTGGCCCGCGTCATCGGCCTGTTCTCCGGCCGCGGCTACAACATCGAGAGCCTGACGGTCGCCGAGGTCGAGGCGGCGCGGCACCTGTCGCGCATCACCATCGTCACCTCCGGCACGCCGATGATCATCGAGCAGATCAAGAACCAGCTCGGCCGGCTGGTGCCGGTCCACAAGGTCAGCGACCTGACGGCCGAGGGGGCGCACGTCGCCCGCGAGATGGCGCTGGTCAAGGTCCGCGGCACCGGCGAGAAGCGGGTCGAGTCGCTGCGCATCGCCGACATCTTCCGCGCCCGGGTGGTCGACAGCACGATCGAGTCCTTCGTCTTCGAGATGACCGGCTCGACCGAGAAGCTCAACGCCTTCATCAACCTGATGCAGCCGCTCGGGCTGGTCGACGTGTCGCGCACCGGCATCGTCGCCATTGCGCGGGGGCCGGAGGCGCTCTAAACAGTCGCCTTTCGCGGCCGGCCGGCGCTTTCGAGCCGGCTGGCCGCCGTTTTTTCATCCTCGGGGGCAGCTCGATGCGCGTTTATTACGACCGCGACGCGGACGTCAACCTGATCAAGGGCAAGAAGATCGCCGTGGTCGGCTATGGCAGCCAGGGCCATGCCCACGCGCTGAACCTGCGCGACAGCGGCGTCAAGGACGTCCGCGTGGCGCTGCGGCCGGGCTCGCCCACCGCCAAGAAGGCGCTGGCCGAGAAGCTCGAGGTGATGGCGCCCAAGGACGCCGCGCAGTGGGCCGACATCGTCATGGTGCTGACCCCCGACGAGCTGCAGGCCCAGCTCTACCGCGACGATCTCGGCCCGCACATGCGCCAGGGCGCGGCGCTCGCCTTCGCGCACGGCCTCAACATCCACTTCAAGCTGATCGAGCCCCGCCCCGACCTCGACGTCTTCATGATCGCGCCGAAGGGCCCGGGCCACACCGTTCGCTCGGAGTACCAGCGCGGCGGCGGCGTGCCCTGCCTGGTCGCGGTGGCGCAGGACGCCAGCGGCAACGCCAAGGAGATCGCGCTGTCCTACGCCAGCGCCATCGGCGGCGGCCGCTCCGGCATCATCGAGACGACCTTCAAGGAAGAGTGCGAGACCGACCTGTTCGGCGAGCAGGTGGTGCTGTGCGGCGGCCTGACGGCGCTGATCACCGCCGGCTTCGAGACCCTGGTCGAGGCCGGCTACGCGCCCGAGATGGCCTATTTCGAGTGCCTCCACGAGGTCAAGCTGATCGTCGACCTGATCTACGAGGGCGGCATCGCCAACATGCGCTACTCGATCTCCAACACCGCGGAGTATGGCGACTACACCCGCGGCAGCCGGGTCATCACCGACGAGACCCGGGCCGAGATGAAGCGCATCCTGGCCGACATCCAGTCCGGCCGCTTCGCGCGCGACTGGGTGCTGGAGAACCATGCGGGGCAGCCGAGCTTCAAGGCGATGCGCCGCATGCATGCCGAGCACTCGATCGAGGAGGTCGGGGCCAAGCTGCGCGGCATGATGCCCTGGATCGGCAAGAACAAGCTGGTCGACAAGAGCCGGAACTAAAGGCTCAACAAGGCCGGCCGCCCCCTTGCGGCCGGCCGCAGAATCGGCTTGGCAACCGGCCGCCCGGGGGATTACATAACCGCCGGGCGTCCAGCGAGCGCGCGATGCAGGCTGTCGGCATCACCGGTTCGTCGACCGCCGCCGGCAGCAACCGGCGGCCGCTCCCGGCGCGCGCCCGCCTCCTTCGGACTCTCGACGCCACCACCCTGCGACTTACCCGCCCCTGAGCGTCGCCGCCGCGTTTTCTGCGCGGGCGCTTAGGGGTCGGTTGAAGCAAGGGCAGTTTGGTTCGATCTTTCCGAGGGTTACGCCATGAATCCGACAAATCAGTCCAACCGCGTGGTGATCTTCGACACCACCTTGCGCGACGGCGAGCAATCGCCTGGCGCGTCGATGAACCTGGACGAGAAGGTGCGCATCGCCACCGTGCTCGAGGAGCTCGGGGTCGACGTCATCGAGGCCGGCTTCCCGATCGCCTCGGAGGGCGACTTCGAGGCGGTGCGCGAGGTCTCGCGGGTGATCGGGAACGCCTCGGTGGCCGGGCTCGCCCGGGCGGCGCGCAAGGACATCGACCGCGCCTGGCTGGCGCTGTCCGGGGCCCGCCGGCCGCGCATCCACACCTTCATCTCGACCAGCCCGCTGCACATGAAGTTCAAGCTCCAGATGGAGCCCGAGGCGGTGCACCAGGCGATCGTCGACAGCGTCTCCTACGCCCGCAACCTCTGCCCCGACGTCGAGTGGTCGCCGGAGGACGGCTCGCGCACCGAGCACGACTTCCTCTGCCGCTGCGTCGAGAGCGCGATCCGCGCCGGCGCCTCGACCATCAACATCCCCGACACGGTGGGCTATGCCGTGCCGGAGGAGTTCGCCGCGCTGATCGCCATGCTGGTGAACCGCGTGCCGAACATCGACCAGGCGATCATCTCGGTGCACTGCCACAACGACCTCGGGCTGGCGGTCGCCAACTCGCTGGCCGCGGTCGGGGCCGGCGCGCGCCAGATCGAATGCACCATCAACGGGCTGGGCGAGCGGGCCGGCAACGCCGCGCTCGAGGAGGTGGTGATGGCGCTGCGCACCCGCGCCGACGCCATGCCCTTCGTCACTGGCATCGACACCGAGGTGATCACCCGCGCCTCGCGGCTGGTCTCGACGGTGACCGGCTTCCCGGTGCAGCCGAACAAGGCGATCGTCGGCGCCAACGCCTTCGCCCACGAATCGGGGATCCACCAGGACGGCATGCTGAAGCACGCCGGGACCTACGAGATCATGACCCCGGAATCGGTCGGCCTCACCCGCTCGACCCTGGTGATGGGCAAGCATTCCGGCCGGCACGCCTTCCGCGCCAAGCTGAAGGAGCTGGGCTTCGAGCTCGGCGACAACGCGCTGGAGGACGCCTTCCGCCGCTTCAAGGCGCTGGCCGACAAGAAGAAGGACGTGTTCGACGAGGACATCGTGGCGCTGGTCGACGACGAGGTGGTGCGCGACAACGAGCGCATCCGCTTCGTCGCGCTGCAGGTCATCGCCGGCTCGCGCGGGCCGCAGCAGGCCGAGCTCGAGATCGAGGTCGACGGCGAGCTGCGCGCGACCAAGGCGCTGGGCGACGGGCCGGTCGACGCCACCTTCAAGGCGATCAAGGCGCTGTTCCCGCACGAGGCCCGCCTGCAGCTCTTCCAGGTGCACGCCGTGACCGAGGGCACCGACGCCCAGGCCGAGGTCACCGTGCGGCTGGAGGAGAACGGCAAGACGGTGAACGGGCAGGGGGCCGACACCGACACGCTGGTCGCCGCCTGCCGGGCCTATCTGCACGCCCTCAACAAGCTGCTCACCAAGCGGCAGAAGACGGCGCCCGCCGCCCTCTCGGCCTGAGCCCCGGCCGGCCCCGGCCCCGTCGCGCCGGCCGTGGCGCGATGGGGCCGCCGGGCTGCCGATTGATCCGCATTTGCGCACGCGCCGCCGCACGGCCGCGCGAATCGCCTTGAATTCACCACAACGGAAAGCTATGCCCGGCGCACTTCAACGGTGTGAGGGTTCATGTTCAGCAGGCTCCTGAGGATGCTGTCGGACGACATGGCGATCGACCTCGGCACGGCCAACACGCTGGTCTATGTCAAGGGTCGGGGCATCGTCCTCAACGAGCCCTCCGTCGTCGCCATGGCCGAGGTCCGCGGCCGCAAGCAGGTGCTCGCGGTCGGCGACGAGGCCAAGATGATGCTGGGCCGCACCCCCGGGAACATCTCCGCCATCCGGCCGCTGCGCGACGGCGTGATCGCCGATTTCGACGTCGCGGAGGAGATGATCAAGCACTTCATCCGCAAGGTGCACAACCGCCGCAGCTGGGCGCGGCCCGAGGTCATCATCTGCGTGCCGTCCGGCTCGACCGCGGTGGAGCGCCGGGCCATCCAGGAATCGGCCGGCAGCGCCGGGGCGCGTCCCGTCCACCTGATCGAGGAGCCGATGGCGGCGGCGATCGGCGCCGGCCTGCCGGTGACCGAGCCGACCGGCTCGATGGTGGTCGATATCGGCGGCGGCACCACCGAGGTGGCGGTGCTGTCGCTCGGCGGCATCGTCTATTCGCGCTCGGTCAGGGTCGGCGGCGACAAGATGGACGAGGCGATCATCGCCTATATCAGGCGCAACCACAGCCTGCTGGTCGGCGAGGGCAGCGCCGAGCGGATCAAGAAGGAGATCGGCTCGGCGGCGCCGCCCGAGGACGGCGAGGGGCGGGTGATGGAGATCAAGGGCCGCGACCTGGTGAACGGCGTGCCCAAGGAGCTGGTGATCAGCGAGCGGCAGATCGCCGAGAGCCTGACCGAGCCGGTCAGCGCCATCATCGAGGCGGTCAAGGTGGCGCTCGAGCAGACGCCGCCCGAGCTCGCCGCCGACATCGTCGACAAGGGCATCGTGCTGACCGGCGGCGGCGCCCTGCTCGGCAATCTCGACTTCGTGCTGCGCCACTCCACCGGCCTGCCGGTGTCGATCGCCGAGGATCCGCTCTCCTGCGTCGCGCTCGGCACCGGGCGCTGCCTCGAGGAGATGCGCACGATGCGCCACGTGCTGGTTCCGCCCTACTGAGAGGCGGCCGGGAAATTCCTGTCAAATCCGGTGTTGACCCCATAGTATCGGGTCAAGGGACGCCGGGCCGCACGGCCGGCGCCAGGAGCCGCGGGAGACCTTCCTTGAACCGCGCGAAGAGTCGATGATCAGGATCGCCTCGCCGCTCCGGGCCTGGATTCAGCGATTCCCCTACGTGCTGCTGGTCACGTTCTCGGTCGGGCTGATCGTGCTCGGCAAGGCCGACACGATCCTGATCGAGAAGGCGCGCGCCATGCTGACCGACGCCGCCGCCCCGCTGCTGGCGCTGCTCGCCCGGCCGGCCGCCGCGGTGGCGACGCTGGTCGACGACGTGCGCGAGATCGGCACGCTGCGCAGCGACAACATCCGCCTGCGGGCCGAGCAGCAGCAGCTCCTGCAGTGGCAGGAGATCGCCAAGCAGCTCGACGCCGAGAACCAGATGCTGCGCCGGCAGCTCAAGCTCGCCCCCGACCCGCGGCTCAGCTACGTCACGGCGCGGGTGATCGGCGACTATGGCGGCGCCTTCTTCCGCAGCGTGCTGGTCGCCGCCGGCGAGCGCGAGGGGGTGCGCAAGGGCCAGGTCGCGCTCACCGCCGAGGGCCTGGTCGGGCGCGTGCTGGAGACCGGCAGCCGCTCGGCCCGGCTGCTGCTGCTGACCGACATCAACTCGCGCGTCCCGGTGGTCATCGAGCGCACCCGCGACCGCGCCGTGCTGGCCGGCGACAACTCGAACCAGCCGCGGCTGCTCTACCTGGGACCGGACGCCGCGCCGCGGCTCGGCGACCGCGTGGTGACCTCGGGCAATGGCGGCATCTTCATCCCCGGCCTGCCGGTCGGGCTGGTCAGCGGCGTGGTCGACGGCGCCATCGTCGTGCAGCCCTTCGTCGACTGGGACCGGCTCGACTATGTCCGGCTGGTCGACTACGAGTTCCCCCGTGCGCTGCTGGCTCCGACCGGCAGCGACCAGCCCGATCGCCCGAAGTGAGCGCCGCCGTGCTCCATCGCCTCGACCTGGCGGCGCGCGGCGCCCTGCCGACGCTGCTGGCCCTGTTCCTGGTGCTGGCCGCGGTGGTGCCGCTGCACCTGCCGCATCTCTTCTCGCTCGGCGCCTCGCTGGCGCTGATCAGCGTCTTCTTCTGGACGCTGCGCGCGCCGGCCCTGATGCCGGCCCCCGCCGTGTTCCTGATCGGGCTGGCCAGCGACTTCTTCGGCGGGGCGCCCTTCGGCCTCGGCGTGCTGCTGCTGCTGCTCGCCCGCTGGCTGCTGCTGTCGCAGCGCCGCACGCTGCTCGGCGCCAGCTTCCTCGGCGTCTGGCTCGCCTTCATGGCGGTGGGCGCGCTGGTCACGCTGGCCAGCTGGCTGGGCAGCTGCCTGCTGGTCGGCGCGCTGATCGACCCGGCGCCCGCCCTCTTCAGCTACCTGCTCGGCCTCTGCCTCTATCCCGCGGTGTCGGGGATCTTCACCCTGATCCACCGCACGATCCTGCGGGGGCTCTAGATGCAGCGGCAGGAACAGGCCCGGGCCCGCCAGTTCACCCGCCGCGCCCTGCTGCTCGCCGGCGGCCAGGCGGCGCTGCTCTCGGCGCTGGTCGGGCGCATGTACTACCTGCAGGTCCTGCAGTCCGAGCAGTACACCCTGCAGGCCGAGCAGAACCGGATCAGCCTGAAGCTGATCCCGCCGACCCGCGGCCGCATCCTCGACCGCTTCGGCGTGCCGCTGGCGATCAACGAGCAGACCTATCGCGTGGTGGTGACGCCGGAGCAGACGCCGGACTTCCGGCGGACGCTGGCCGATCTCGCCCGGATCATCCCGATCAGCGACCAGGAGATCGCGCTGCTGATGCGCGAGCGCGAGCGGCGGCGCTCCTTCGTGCCGATCTCGGTGCGCGACAACCTGAGCTGGGAGCAGGTGGCGCGGATCGAGCTCAACCTGCCGGACCTGCCGGGCGCCGACATCGAGGTCGGGCAGTCCCGCGCCTATCCGCTGGGCGGCATCCTCGCCCACATCCTCGGCTATGTCGCGCAGGTCAGCGAGAGCGAGCTCAACGGCGATCCGCTGCTCGAGCTGCCGGGCTTCACCATCGGCAAGCTCGGCGTCGAGAAGCAGTACGACCTGCTGCTGCGCGGCCGCGCCGGCGCCACCCAGGTCGAGGTCAACGCGGTCGGCCGCGAGGTGCGCGAGATCGCGCGCGATCCCGGCGAGCCCGGCCAGGATCTCGTCATCACGCTGGACAGCGGCCTGCAGCAGTTCGTGCAGCAGCGGCTGGCCGGCGAGCTCAGCGCGTCGGCCGTCGTGCTCGACGTCGAGACCGGCGGCGTGCTGGCGCTCGGCTCGACGCCGACCTTCGACCCCAACGCCTTCAATCGCGGGCTCTCGAACGAGCAGTGGCGCAGCTGGATCAACGACCCGCTGCGCCCGCTCGCCAACAAGGCGATCGCCGGCCAGTACGCGCCGGGCTCGACCTTCAAGATCGTCGTCGCGCTGGCGGCGCTCGCCGCCGGCATCCCGCCCAGCCACCAGGTCTACTGCCCCGGGGTGATGAACCTCGGCACCGCCAGCTTCCATTGCTGGAAGAAGGAGGGGCACGGCACCCTCAGCATGGTGGACGGCATCAAGCACTCCTGCGACGTCTACTTCTACGACGTGGCGCACCGCACCGGGATCGACGCCATCGCCGAGATGGCGCGCCGCTTCGGCCTCGGCCAGGCCGAGGGCCTCGACCTGCCGGGCGAGCGGATCGGCATCATTCCCGACCGCGCCTGGAAGCAGGCGACCATGGGCGAGCCCTGGCAGCCGGGCGAGACGCTGGTCGCCGGCATCGGCCAGGGCTTCATCCTGGCGACGCCGCTGCAGCTCGCGGTGATGACGGCGCGGCTCGCCAATGGCGGCCACGCGGTGGTGCCGCACCTGACGCGGCCGGCGGCCGGCACGGCCGATCACGCCGCCTCGGCCGCCGAGCGCTTCGCCTCGATGAAGATCCCGCCCGAGATGCTGCGGATCGTCGCCGAGGGCATGAACCGGGTGACCAACGACCCGCGCGGCACCGCCTACAAGGCGCGCATCGAGACGCCGGGGATGGAGATGGCGGGCAAGACCGGCACCGCCCAGGTCCGCCGCATCACCATGAGCGAGCGGCTGGCCGGGGTGAAGAAGAACGAGGCGCTGCCCTGGACGCAGCGCGACCACGCGCTGTTCGTCGGATTCGCGCCGGTGCAGGCGCCGCGCTACGCCGTGGCGGTGGTGGTCGAGCATGGCGGCGGCGGCTCGGCGGTGGCCGGGCCGATCGCCCGCGACATCCTGATCGAGACGCAGACCCGCGACCCCGCCCGGACGACCGGGCCGCAGCGGCTGGCCCGCAGCTGAGGCCGCGCGCCGTGGCGACCATGATCGGCGGCCCGCAGCCGGCCTCGCTCGGGCAGAAGCTCTATCACGTCAATTGGGGCCTGCTGATCGTCCTCTGCATGGTCGCCGCCTTCGGGCTGGCGATGCTCTACTCGGCGGCCAACGGCAACGTCGATCCCTGGGCGTCGCGCCAGGCGCTGCGCTTCGGCTTGGGGCTGGTGATCCTGCTGGCGGTGGCCAGCATCGACCTCCGGATCTGGCTCGCCTACGCCTACTGGATCTATCTCGCCAGCTTCCTGCTGCTGATCTATGTCGAGGTCGCCGGCCAGATCGGCATGGGCGCGCAGCGCTGGATCGACCTCAAGCTGTTCCAGCTGCAGCCCTCGGAGGTGGTCAAGATCGCCACCATCCTGGCGCTGGCCCGCTACTTCCACCACCTCGACCACGAGCGGATCGGGCGGCCCTGGATGCTGATCCCGCCGATCGCCATGGTGCTGGCCCCGGCCGGCCTGGTGCTGGTGCAGCCCGATCTCGGCACCGCCGGGATGCTGGTGCTGATCGGCGCCGGCATGTTCTTCGTCGCCGGGGTGCGCTGGTGGAAGTTCGCGCTGGTCGCCGCCGGCGCCGGGGCCGCCGTGCCGATCGCCTGGAACTTCCTGCACGACTACCAGAAGAACCGCATCCGCACCTTCATGAACCCGGAGAGCGACCCGCTCGGCGCCGGCTATCACAGCCTGCAGTCGAAGATCGCCTTCGGCTCGGGCGGCATGTTCGGCAAGGGCTTCCTCGCCGGCACCCAGAGCCACCTCAACTTCCTGCCGGAGCGGCAGACCGACTTCATCTTCACCATGGTGGCCGAGGAGCTCGGCATGGTCGGCTGCCTCGTGCTGCTCGGCCTCTATGCCGTGCTGGTCGGCGTCTGCATCGCGATCGCGCTGCGCTGCCGCAACCATTTCGGCCGGCTGCTGGTGATGGGCCTGACCATCAACCTGTTCCTCTACCTCTTCATCAACGCGGCCATGGTGATGGGGCTGATCCCGGTGGTCGGCGTGCCGCTGCCGCTGATCTCCTACGGCGGCACCGCGATGATCACCGTGATGATCGGCTTCGGCCTGGTGATGTCGGCGCACATCAACGAGCGCCTGCGCGCCGGCCGGCTCGGCCCCGGCGAGGAGGGCTGAGCGCCGCGCCGCGGGGCGCCCGATTCCTGTCGACAAGCCGCCCCGGCCTTTGCTATGAGGGCGCCTCCCAAGGCCCGGGCCGTCTGAGGCGCCCGACCGGCGGGCGCATAGCTCAGTTGGTAGAGCAGCTGACTCTTAATCAGCGGGTCCCAGGTTCGAGTCCTGGTGCGCCCACCACCTCACCGAGGGGGTGGGTCGGTTCGGAGACGTTCCAGTCCGAGCGACGCCCCCATCCCGATGATCGGTCACAAGGCCCTCTTGGTCGATGAGGACCGACGTGCCGGGTCAAGCCGGCGCCGATGCCTGAGCCGCCGCGCAGGAGGGCAGCCCCCAGCCAACCCCTGCCAAGAAGGCTGCTCGACCCACCCTTGTGGGGCGGTTCCGGTCAGGCGATCACCTCTCTGCAGAGGCGTCGGATGCATGCTGTGTGTTCATTTCTAGACCGAAGTTTGCGCCTGACGCGAGGGCGGCGGGGGCGGATTTCCGCGGCGTAGCGGCCGAAGAGGCGTTCAGGTGTGTCCATGTAAGGGATTCCCAAGGCATCCGATTTGTGATTGATGCGGGGATGTTCATCGAGACCGTGCCCAACCGCGGTTCGCCGCCGGCGGTGCTGCTGCGAGAGCTACCGCGACGAGCAGGGCCGCGCGCAGAAGCGCACGCTGGCGAACCTGAGCAAGCTGCCGGGTGACTTGGTCGATGGGCTGAGCGCTGCTCAAGGGTGGGACGGTTATCGGCACGGGCGTTGGCGAGCTTGAGGTCGAGCGGGCTCTCTGCCGCACGGCCATGTCGCGGCCGGGCTGGGCGTGGTCCGCAAGATCGCGCTCGACCGGCTGATCTTGAGCACGAGCAGGATGCCGCCTCGCGGCGCTACCGGGATCTGGTCGTCGGCATGATCGTCGACCGTCTGATGCGCCCCGCTCGAAGCTGGGCTTCGTGCGGGCGGTCGACGCGGAGACGGCGGCGACGAGCCTGGGTGCGGTGCTGGGCCTGGGGCGGGTTCAGGAGCGGGAGGCGTATGAGGCGCTCGATTGGCTGCTGGAGCGTCAGGCGCGGATCGAGAACGGCTTGGCGCGGCGTCACCTCGAGGACGGCGTGCTTGTGCTCTACGACGTGAGCTCCTCCTACTTCGAGGGCCGGTGCTGTCCGCTGGCGAGCCACGGCCACAGCCGCGATCATCGCGCGGACCGGCCGCAGATCATCTACGGGCTGCTGTGCCGGCGCGACGGGCTGCCGATCGCGGTCGAGGTGTTCGACGGCAGCACGGGCGATCCGAGCACGTTGCGTGCGCAGGTCGAGAAGGTGAAGGACTGCTTTGCGATCAGCCGCACGGTGGTGGTTGGCGACCGCGGCATGATCACCGCGGCGCGGGTTCGCGAGGATCTCGCGCCGGCGGGTCTCGACTGGATCCACATGCTTGCGCGCCGGCGATCCAGGCGCTGGCAGCCGACGACGGGCCGCTGCAGCTGTCGCTCTTCGACGAGCGGACCCGCCGAGATCACAGCCCGGACTACCCCGGCGAGCGGCTGGTCGTGTGCCGCAATCCCAACCTTGCCGAGGAGCGCGCGCGCAAGCGCGAGGCGCTGCTCGTCGCCACAGCGCGAGCTCGCCCGCATCCAGGCTCAGGTGCAGCGCAGCGCCTGCGCGGCACCGCCGAGATCGGGCTGGCGGTCGGGGCGGTGCTCGACAGCCGGAAGATGGCCAAGCACTTCGCGATCGAGATCGGCGACGGCCATATGGCCGGGCAGCGCCGCAGCGATCGGATCGCCGAGGAGGCGCAGCTCGACGGCATCTATGTCATCCGCACCAGCGTCCTGGCCGAGCACCTCGGCACTGCCGAGACGGTCCAGGCCTACAAGGACCTGTCGCGGGTCGAGCGGGCCTTCCGCTGCATGAAGACCGAGGATCTGGAGATCCGGCCGATCCGGCACTGGGCGGCAGGGCGCGTGCGGGCTCACGTCTTCCTGTGCATGCTCGCCTACCACGTCGAGTGGCATCTGCGGCAGGCACTCGCCCCGCTCCTCTTCCACGACACCGATCTCGCCGCCGCCAGGGCCGCGCGCAGCTCGCCGGTGGCTCCAACCGAGCCTCCGAGAGCGCCAAGCTCAAGAAAGCGACCGTGCGCTCAGCCGATGGCCTTCGCATCATGAGCTTCGCCGACCTCATGACCCATCTCGGCACCTTCGTGCGCAACACGATGCGCGCGGCTCTACGCCCGAAGCATCGTTTCACTCTCTACTCCACCCCGACGCCACTCCAGGAGGCCGCCTTCAAGCTCCTCGACATCAACCCAGTGCGTGTCCAGTAGCTGAAAAGCCAAATCCGCCGATTGCCGAGTCGGATCAGCCCCTTGCGCTCACACCAGATGAAAACTTCGGTCTAGAGAAGACGACTCTCAAGGTCATTGGCGAGACTAGACCGGAGAATGCTGCCGGCTTGTTGTAACGTCGCGAATCGCTGATCATTATCCAAGTGTTGCCAGTCGTCTGCTAGCACATTGATTCCTGATCTCCATTTTGTTGCATAGTCCGCCGCGTCCTTTTTCCAATCCTCTAACGAGCCAGTGGTGACGAAATGAAATGCCTCGATCGACGTCCCGGCTCTTCTGTCCTCAAGTAGGGCAAGAAGTATCGTGGGTTCGTTTCCATGCGTTGTTGGTCTCTCTACAACCCAACTATAAGCAGTTCCGGAGATGGTTCGCAGCAGGTCCTGAAGCGCAAAATAGAACCCCCGCGCTTGAGGCGTCAGAAGTAGACCGCCACTTTCACAGAAATACCAATCGCTCAATACTTTGGATAGCTCGCTCGCCGCCTTTTTATCGATCACGAGTGTTTCGTAGATCGCGAGCGGTCGCAAACACTTCCAGAGGGCCGCGTAGCTCTTGTATCGACTTTCCTGTCTTTCGACGCCTCGAGCCTTCTGAAGCTCTCGGGCCAGCTCTCCGGGCCACCTCAGTTCCTGAATGGCAGCCTTGGCCGCCTCCTCTGCGCTCGTTCTGACGGCGGCTTCTGTTCCCGCTTTCAGCAAGAAGATCAGATATGCGAGAGCGGGCAATGCAAGAAATGTCAAAATCTGCAGCAAGGAATTGAAGTTATTCATGTTGTCCCTCCCCTTGCCGTGACCGATTCCGCTCGGCAATTTCTCGAAGGGCCGCATCCGGTCGCTAGTGCGCGGCGGATATTTTGGGGCAGTGGCCGGCCAAGCCGACTCTGCAGCATGCTAGGTCATTGCCTAGCATTGGCATTCAACCGCTGATGGCCTGCGAGGTCAACGGTCCCGTCTCGGACGGATGCGGGAGAGCTGCCGCGCAGAATTGCACGGCGGGCCAAGCCTATGGCGTCCTGCACTTCGCACAAGCGAACCTGGAGATGGTTGAGGTGCTTGAGCGTGAGAGATCGAGAAAGGCTCTGGCGCGCCCGAAGGACTGAGCAAGATCGCGTCATTGGCTTCGGGTGCCTGCTGGCTGTTCGCGTCACCCGCTTCCCGCTCGCCGCTGCGAGGCGGCGTGCAAAATTCATATCCTTGCGGTGAATAGGCGACCCGCTTCCTCGCCGGATGTCAGACGGCCAGTCACGGCATCCCGACCCGACCTTGCTGGTCGCCGGGACCAGGACTGCGGCCATGGCGCAGTCCACGACCAACGCCGCCGACGCCGACAGCCCGCTGGCGGCCACGACCGCGCCGGCCGCCCCGGCCCCGGTGGTGCCCGCGCCGGCCGACAACCCGATCATCGCGGCCGCAACCTCGGGCGCCAGCTCGGGCGACGGCGGCTGATGCGGCGCCCCGATCGTGTGCGCGCCGGCTCCTACGACGCCACCCTGGCGGATGGCTACGGGGTCCGGGCTCGCGGACGGTGCCGTAGCAGCCCACAGCCATGGCCCGGCTCCCTGGGGGCGACCGCCGCGCCGGTCCCGGGGCGTGGCCCGGGGCCCGGCTCCGTCACCCGCCGCGGGTCAGGACCAGGGTGAGGTCGAGCCGTGTCGGGCTGGGGGTTTCCCGCAGTTGCAGGTCCATCAGGCGCACGCCCCGCCAGTCATGGGGCGGCAGCATGGCGGCAATCAGATAGGCCGCGTCCTCGGTCGCCACGGCGCGCCGCGACGGACAGGCCAGGCCGCGGTCGACGCAGGCGGCCAGCTCCAGGGCGAGCTGTCCTTCGATGTCGCTCTCGCAGATCGCCTCGCCCAGGCTGCGGCACAGGGCAGCCGGCAGCTGGTGCGTGCAGGCTTCGGCGAGCGCCGGACTGATTGCCAGCCTGGCAGTCTTCCTGCCGAACCTCACGAGCACGGGGATGGGGCGCTGCTGCCGCATGAGACAGGCTCCGGAGTTGCCGGTGTGGCAAGCCGGATCGGCTCGCCTCAGGGACCATGAAGCGCCCGTCCTTTCGGCTCCCTGGCCGGCGGATGAGGATTCCGTAACCCCCGCCGCGACGCCGGCATCGCTGGGTGATTCGGCGCCTCCCGCCGGAAACGTCGGACCGTCCGGACGTCCGCAGGCCGGCGGCAGGTGGCGGACGAGAGGCTCTCGCAGTGCGAGCGCGTCTCATGCTCCGGTCGAGCTTGCCCGAGGCTGTTCCTTGCCGACGCTTCCCCTGCATTGCCTCTCTTCTCCGCGGATAAAGTAAAAGTGGATAGTCAATTTGAAAATCCAAGTAAAAATGAGCTGATCACAATGATATGGGAAGATAAGGACGAAATGCCTATCCCGGGATCAAGGATTGGCCCCTGTGAAAAAGTTGTGGCAGCCCCGATCATCCTGAATTTTCGCTGGCCTTGCCATGGTTCTGCCATAATTGTGATCGTTCTATGGGTCGTACCCGATGGGCGATGGGGGCGTTTCTCGAACCGTTATTGGCTGGGACACTGGAGGTAAGATGAAGGACGGCACGACTCGACGACGCGGCACCGGTCGCGCAGCTTGGCTGGCGGCGGCCCTTGGCATCCTGGCGTTGTGGGTCGGAGCGCCGTCCTCGGCATCGGCCGGTTCGTCCCGCCCCGACGGCGAGGTGACCTGCCTCGCCCAGGCGATCTACTGGGAGGCGCGCGGCGAGCCGCGCAGCGGCCAGCTGGCGGTCGGCCACGTCGTGATGAACCGCACCCGCACGGCCCAATTCCCGGCCGGCGTCTGTGCCGTGGTGCACCAGCGCATCGCCGGGCACTGCCAGTTCGGCTTCAGCTGCGACGGCCGCAAGGACACCCCCGGCCCCAGCGCCGCCTGGAGCGGCAGCTTGGCCCTGGCCCAGGCGATCTATGCCGGGCGCACCGCCGACCCGACCCACGGCGCGCTCTGGTTCCAGCAAGCGTCGGTGCGCTGGGTGGCCGACGTGCGCCGCACCGTGCGGATCGGCCAGCACGCCTTCTACGCCCCGCGTGACCTGCCGCGCGGCCAGGAAGCGCAGCTCCGCTGACGGGCTGGCCAGCTAGCCGGGCGGCGCCGCGCCGGCGTCGACCGCCGGGCGGCGGCGGCTGTCCTCGGCCCGGCACAGGGCGGCGTTGAGCTCGGCGCTGAAGATGAAGATCATCGCCGTCACGTTGAAGAACAGCAGGGTGACGACGACCCCGGCCAGCGCGCCGTAGGTCGAGCCGTAATTGGCGAACTCGCTGAGATAGACGGTGAACAGCCCGGCGGTGAGCAGCCACAGGACCGTGGCGGTGAGCGCGCCCGGCAGGATCTGCCGCCAGCCCGGCGTGCGCACCGGCAGGAAGCGGTGCAGCAGCATGGTCACCCCGGCGATGACCACCGCGCCCAGGGCATAGCGCGCCACGATCCATTGCTGCTCGCGCACGGTGACCGGCACGAACCACTGCATCACCTGCCAGATCAGCGGCCCGAGCAGGATCAGCAGCCCGACGACGAACACCGAGCTGCCGCCGATCAGCACGAAGAACACGCTCTGCAGCTTCTGCAGCCAGATCGGCCGGTGCTCGTGGAACTCGTAGGCCCGGTTGAGGGTCAGCCGCAGGGCATCGACCGCGCCCGAGGCGACCCAGATCGCGAACACCAGGCTGATGGTGAGGAAACCGCCGCGGCGATGGGTGGTGACCTCGATGATGGTCGGCGAGAGGGTCTGAGCCACGTCCTTGGGCGCGAAGCGCACCAGGAAGTCGACCAGGGTCGAGGCGGTGTCGTAGCCGCTGATCAGGCCGCTGAGCGCGGCGAGGAAGATCAGGAAGGGAAAGAGGGCGAGCAGGCCGGTGAAGGCCATGTAGCCCGCCATCTCCATCCCGTCATGGGCGATCATGCCGCGGATCGTGTCCCACAGCACGGCGACCACCGAGTTCCGGCGCAGGGCATGCAAGAGATGCAGCGGACCCGTCCCCCTCTGCTGGCATGGTGCGGCCGGCCGCCGGCGCATGGCCACGCTTCCGCGCGAGGCTAGCGCCGGACGGCGGATCCGACCAGCAACGATCGCCCCCGCAGCTTGTTCCGCAGGCAGGAGCGCGAGGTCGCCGTCGAGGAGAATGCCCGTGACGAGCCGCTGGAGGATCTTCCCCGTCGCCAGCCCGGACGACCCGCGCTGGCAGGGCCGGCGGATCTGGCCAGAGCTGGTGGTCGAGGCCGAGAGCGCCGCCGTGGCGCGGCAGGTTGCGGCGCAACGGGCGACGGATGCGAGCCAGCCGCCGGTCGGCAACGAGACGCGCGCCCTGGTCACCGGCCTGGAGGACGAGAAGCTCTACTGGGCGGAGCGGCTGCCGGACTGAGGGCCGCCGGAGACGGAAAAAAGGCCGGAGCCACCGCGTGGCTCCGGCCGAGTCAACAGGGAGTCGCCGTAACTGTCGCTGCGACGGAGGGCGACACAGCGGTCCGCCACGGACGCGGGCGGCAGGATGCTGACAGAACGCCGCGCTGCGTCAGCGGTTCCCGCTGCCCCGGTTCGGTCACAGCGGCCCGCACGAACCCCGGACCAACCTCCAGGACGAGCCACGGGAACCGCACCGGGCAGCCGGCGTTGCTCGCCCGGGTGGCGGTCATGGGACGGGAGCGGGAAGAGCAGCTATGGCAGGCGAGGCGCTTCGGCAGCGACAACGGCTCCCGCCGGTCGCGGCAGGACCCGGCCGGCGGCGGGTGCTGCTCTGCGGACTGTCGCTGCTCGCGGTCGCCGCGACGCCGCGCGGCGTGCGGGCCGCGCCGGGCCCCGCCCCGGCGGTGACGCTCGACACCGTGCGGCAGATCGCCCGCGACCTCGCCAAGAGCGAGTTCCGCCCGCCGGCCCCGCAGCCCGAGCCGCTGTCGAAGCTCAGCTACGACGACTGGCGCAAGATCCGCTATCGGTTCGAGAAGGCGATCTGGCTCGACGATCCCTCGCCCTTCAAGCTCGAGTTCTTCCATCCCGGCCACCTCCAGGGCAGCCGGATCGAGGTCGACCTGGTCGACGGCCCGACGGTCAGCCGCGTCGCCTTCGACCGCGCCATGTTCGAGCTGCCGGACGAGGTCTGGAAGAACGCCGGCTTCGCCGGCTTCCGCGTGCATCATCCGCTCAACACCGGCAGCCCGCGCGACGAGGTCATCGCCTTCCTCGGCGCCAGCTATTTCCGCGCCATCGGCAAGGGCCAGGTCTACGGGCTGTCGGCGCGCGGCCTGGCGATCGACACGGCGCTGCGCCAGGGCGAGGAGTTCCCGCTGTTCCGCCGCTTCTGGATCGTCAAGCCGGAGGCCGACGCGCCAACCCTGCAATTCTACGCGCTGCTCGACAGCCAGAGCCTGACCGGCGCCTACGGCTTCCGGCTGCGGCCGGGCGACGTCACGCAGCTCGACGTCGAGGCCGAGCTGTTCGTGCGGCGGCCGGTCGAGAAGCTCGGCATCGCGCCGCTGACCAGCATGTTCCTGTTCGGCGAATCCGGCCGCGGGCCGTTCCGCGACTTCCGTCCCGAGGTCCACGATTCCGACGGGCTGCAGCTGCAGAACGGCAATGGCGAGTGGCTGTGGCGGCCGCTGGCCAATCCGAAGGCGCTGTCGCTTTCCACCTTCCGGCTGGAGAACCCGCGCGGCTTCGGCCTGCTGCAGCGCGACCGCGACTTCGACCACTACCAGGACCTCGAGGCGATGTACCAGGTCCGGCCGACCGCCTGGGTCGAGCCGGGCGAGGGCTGGGGCAAGGGCCGGGTCGAGCTGCTCGAGCTGCCGGCCGACCGCGAGATCTACGACAACGTCGCGGCCTACTGGGTGAGCGACAAGCCGGCGGCCGGCGGCGCCTCGGTGCCGTTCTCATATCGGCTGTCCTGGGCGCTCGACCAGACCGCCCAGTCGCCGGGCGGGCGGGCCGTCGCCACCCGGCTGGCGCCGGAAGGCGACGCCCGCAAGACCCGCTTCATCCTCGACTTCTCCGGCGGCGCGCTCGGCGGCCTGCGTCCCGACGCGCCGGTCGAGGGCGTCGTCACGGCCAAGGGCGGCACGGCCGCCTCGATCATCACCCAGCGCAACCCGTTCGTGGCCGGCATCCGCCTGATGTTCGACGTCCGCCGCGACGGCGACGCCCCGGTCGAGCTGCGCGCCTTCCTGCGCAACGCCGACCAGGTGCTGACCGAGACCTGGACCTATGCCTGGCAGGGCTGAGGCCGCGGCCAGCATCGCCGGCCGATGATCCGCCAGCTCGGTCCCGGCGCGGTCCGCCTGGCCCGGCTGGCCGCCGCCGCGGCCATCGCCGTGGCGGCCGTCGCCGCCTGCACGCTGTTCGCCCGGGTGCTCGGCGCCGATGGCTGGCAGCCGCTCGACTGGCCGCTGCTGGCGCTGTTCGTGCCGCTCGCCGTCTGGTCGGCGACGTCCTGCGCCATCGGCCTGCTCGGCACCGCGCTGCTCGCCGGCCGGCGCCTCGCCGACTCCCCGGCCGGCACGGAGCCGTCGCGCGCCGGCGCCGCCGGTGCGCCCCGCACGGCGCTGGTCATGCCCGTCTACAACGAGGATCCCGGCCGCGTCTTCGCCGCGCTGGCGGTGATGCGGCGGGCGCTGGCGGCCCGTCCCGACGCCGCCGGCTTCGAGATCTTCGTGCTCAGCGACACGACCGACCCGGCCCGCCAGGACGAGGAGCTCGCGGCCTGGCGGCGGCTGCGCCGGGCGGAGCCCGCGGGGCCGCCGGTCTTCTACCGGCACCGGCCGCGCAATGTCGGGCGCAAGGCCGGCAACATCGCCGAGTTCTGCCGCCGCTGGGGCGGCCGCTACGCCTACATGACGGTGCTCGACGCCGACAGCCTGATGACCGCCGGGACGCTGGTCGCCATGGTGGCGCGGATGGAGGCCGACCCGCGCATCGGCATCCTCCAGGTGCCGCCGCGGCTGATCAACGCCGAGACCGGCTGGGGCCGGCTGCTGCAGTTCGCCGACGCGCTCTACGGGCCGATGGTCGCCGCCGGCCTCAACCTCTGGTCGGGGCGTGAGGGCAACTACTGGGGGCACAACGCGATCATCCGGGTCGAGGCCTTCGCCGCCAACTGCGCGCTGCCGACCCTGCCCGGCCGGCCGCCGCTCGGCGGCGAGATCCTCAGCCACGATTTCGTCGAGGCCGCGCTGATCCGGCGCGGCGGCTGGCACGTCCGCATCGCCGACGACCTCGGCGGCAGCTACGAGGAGGCGCCGCCGACGCTGCCCGACTTCCTGAAGCGCGACCGGCGCTGGTGCCAGGGCAACCTGCAGCACATGGCGATGCTGCGCCTGCGCGGCGTCCATCCGATCAACGGCTTCCACTTCGCCGTCGGCATCATGTCCTACGTCGCCTCGCCGATCCTGACGCTGTTCGTGGCGCTGGGCCTGGTCGAGGGCTATCTCCGGGTGCACCGGCCGGTGGTGTACTTCTCCGGCACCAGCCCGACCCCGGTCTGGCCGGTCGATCCGCGGCAGGACGCGCTGGCGCTGCTCTGGCTCTCGGCGGCGTTCCTGCTGCTGCCGAAGCTGCTGCGCTGGCTGCTGGTGCTGGCCGACCGCCGGGAACGGGCCCGCTTCGGGGGTGCCTGGGCACTCAGCGCCAGCGCGCTGACGGAGAACCTGCTCTCCGTCCTGACCTCGCCGGTGCTGCTGCTGTTCCACACCCGGTTCGTGATCGAGATTCTCTCCGGTCGGTCGGTCGGCTGGGGCAGCCAGCGCCGGCAGGCCGGAACGCCGGCCGGCGACATCCTCCGGCTGCTGGCGCCGCACACCGCGATCGGGCTGCTGGTCGGCGCCGTCGCCTGGCACTGGCTGCCGGACCTGTTCTGGTACCTCTCGCCGCTGGTCGCCGGCCTCTGCCTGGCGATCCCCACCGGACTGCTCGGGGCCAGCCCGGCGGTCGGCCGGGCGCTGGCCCGGGCCGGGCTGCTGGGCACGCCGGAGGAGCTGGCGCCCGTGCCGGAGATCGCCGCGTTGCGGCGCCTCGGCGCAGCCCCGGAGCGCCCCGCCGACCTGCAGGCGGCCGGCTAGCGCCGGCGCCGGCGACGGATCGGGACCAGGGCCGGACGCGGCAGCAGCAGGCTCCACCCCAGCAAGCTCCACCGGGGAGCGCGCCGCGGCGCCAAACGCAGGATGATCATCGACTTGCGCGCCATCGGACGCTCCGCTCGGATTGCAGGCCCTCGGATTGCAGGCCGGAGATGGTTGTCGATCCAACACGGGTCCGCGCGGCCGGGTTCCCCGGCTGGCTTTGCCGCCGCGGGGCTGCCGCGCCGCTGACCCGCCGCCTGCTCGACTGTCACCTGAAAGACACCCGGGAGAAACCGGCCTGGCACAAGAATTGTCGCATTGGCGGGATTTCGCGAGGGGGCTGGCGGTTATAGCCGCAGGGCGGCCGACGACTGCGGGCCCGTCCGTGCGAGTCCCGGCTGGCGGAGTGAGCGGCGGTGAAGAAGGAAGTGCGCCTGTTGTTTGCCCACCAGGGGGAGGGTCCCTGGCCGGCCGCCGCCGACCTGTCCGAGGCGGGCCCCGGCGGAGCCGGCGGCAAGGAAGCGGCGGTCAGCGCCTATTTCCGGTCGATGCACCGCGAGGTGCTGAACGAGCCGATCCCGCAGACCCTGCTGGATGCGCTCGCGCCGCTGCGCCGGTGCTAGCCCGGGTTCGGCGGCAGCCTCTCAGGCCGCCAGGTCTCAGGCCGCCAGGTCGGGATCGCTGGCGGCGAGCCGCCCGGCGTAGTCGCTGACCAGCCGGGCCGCGCCCTGGGCGAGCTCGCGGTGCCGCAGGGCGAAGGCGAGGTTGGCCTCGAGGAACCCGAGCTTGTCGCCGCAGTCGAAGCGCGTGCCCTCGAAGCGGAAGCCGTGGACCGGCGAGCGGCCGATCAGCGCGGCGATGGCGTCGGTCAGCTGGATCTCGCCGCCGGCGCCCGGGCGCACCTCGCCGAGCGCGGCGAAGATCTCCGGCGCCAGGATGTAGCGGCCGATCACCGACAGGGTCGAGGGCGCCTGGGCCGGCGCCGGCTTCTCGACCAGCCCGCGGACCGCCGCCAGCGAGCCGTCCTCGTGGGCGACGTCGAGCACGCCGTAGCGGGCGGTGTGCTCGCGCGGCACGTCCATCACCGCGAGCAGCGAGCCGCCGCACCGGGCCTGCGCCTCGACCATCTGCTTGAGGCAGGGGGTGCGCGACATGATCAGGTCGTCGGGCAGGATCACCGCCACCGGCTCGTCGCCGACCAGGTGACGCGCGCACCATACGGCGTGCCCGAGCCCGAGCGGCTGCTGCTGGCGCACGAAGCTCATCTCGCCGGGCTGCGGCAGCAGCCGGTCGACCAGCTCGATCTCGCGCGCCTTGCCGCGTGCCCGCAGCATGGTGTCGAGCTCGGCGGAGCGGTCGAACAGGTCCTCGATCGCCGCCTTGCCGCGCGCCGTGACGAAGATGAACTGCTCGATGCCGGCGGCGCGCGCCTCCTCGACGGCGTACTGGATCAGCGGCTTGTCGACGACCGGCAGCATCTCCTTTGGCACGGCCTTGGTGGCGGGAAGGAAGCGGACGCCCAGGCCGCCCACCGGGAAGATCGCGCGCTTGACCGCTTTCGACATGGCGCTGAAGACCCCTGTCCTGATTGATTGATCTGGTGCTTCGGAGATCGCGCATCGCCGAGCGACGTCCGCAGAACAGCGCTGCCGTCGAGCCGGTTCCGTCGGCGGCCGGGCGGGGCGCGGGGCAAGAGTCGGGCCGGCCGCGCGTAGGCATCGGAACCTATCGCCAAGCAGCGGCATTTCGAAGGTCTCCGGTCGATCAGTCCCGAGCAAGACCGATCGTCCATGATCGATTCACGAAGATTGCCAGGAGATCGGAAATGCGAACGTTTCTATTGAGCAGCGTCGCGGCCCTCGCGCTGACCGTCGCGACGGGTGCGCTGGCTGCCTCCCCCGACAACACCGCGCCGGCCGCGAACGGCACCGCGGCGACCAGCGGCACCGGCGCGACCGGCGTCACCGAGGGCACCGGCACGCTGGTCAACCGCGACCAGATCGAGGCCCGCACGCTGGTCGGCAAGGCCGTGTACGACGTCAACGGCGACAAGATCGGCAGCATCGACGACGTCATCCTGGCGCCCTCCGGCCAGGGCGCGCAGCAGGCCGTCATCAAGTCCGGCGGCTTCCTCGGGATCGGCGAGAAGCTGATCGCCGTCTCGATCGCCGACCTGAAGCCCGGCCGCGACAAGGACACGCTGGTGGTCAACGGCCTGACCCGCCAGCAGGTGCGCGACATGCGGACCTTCGCCTACGACCAGTCGACCCGCAGCTGGCGCCACACCCAGACCGCCGCCGGCACCAACGACATGGCCAACGGCTCCATGGCCAACGGCAATGCCGGCACCGGGCTCGGCGGGCCGGCCGTCGCGCCGGCAGCGGGCGCGGTGAATTCGGTGCAGCCGCGCATGCTGATCGGCAAGGAGGTGGTCGACGCCGGCGGCAAGCGCATCGGCACCGTCGACAACGTCCTGATGGATGCCTCCGGCAGCAAGCCCGAGAAGGCGATCATCGCGTCAGGCGGCTTCCTCGGGATCG